>NZ_JANUEC010000010.1:0-1055 GCF_024810175.1 Pseudomonas sp. BIGb0176 | reverse complement strand
ACTATTACCAAAGCCGAGGGTGGCAACTTCGAGAACCTGGAGACCAACCCGGCTCCAGCCGTCACCGATGTTACCGATACCATCGATACTTCGACGGTCAGCCTGACCGCAACACCAAGCGTGGCTGAGGGTGGCATTGTTGTTTACACCGCGTCGGTCACCGCTCCCGTGACTGGTTCCCCGGTCGTGGTGACTCTGTCCAACGGTCAGACCATCACCATTCCAGTGGGTGAGTCGTCCGCCAGCGTCAACTTCACCGCGCCAAACGACGCTCTGGCTGGGGGCAGTTCGCTCAGCACGACCATTACCAAAGCCGACGGTGGCAACTACGAAAAACTGGAAGTCAGCGACAAGCCGGCTGAAACCTCGGTCACCGATACTCCTGACACTACAACTCTGAGCCTCTCGGCTACTGAGTCCGTGGCCGAAGGCGGCTCCATCGTCTACACCGCCACATTGACCAATGCAGCTGGCACTCCGGTCACTGTGACCCTGAGCAATGGCGCGGTAATCACCATCGCCGCCGGTGCCACTTCCGGTACTGCCACCGTCGCCGCTCCGGCTGACGATGTGTACAAAGACGCCGGTAAAGTCGAAGCCACCATTACCAAGGCCGAAGGCGGTAACTTCGAGAACCTGGAGACCAATCCAGCCCCGGCGGTGACTGATGTCACTGACACGATCGATACGTCGACTGTCAGTCTGACCGCAACTCCAAGCGTGGCTGAGGGTGGCATTGTTGTTTACACCGCGTCGGTGACCGCGCCAGTAACCGGCTCGCCGGTCGTGGTCACTCTGTCCAACGGACAGATCATCACCATTCCGGTGGGCGAGTCGTCCGCCAGCGTCAACTTCACCGCGCCAAACGACGCTCTGGCTGGGGGCAGTTCGCTCAGCACGACCATTACCAAAGCCGACGGTGGCAACTACGAAAAACTGGAAGTCAGCGACAAGCCCGCTGAAACCTCCGTCACCGATACCCCGGACACCACCACTCTGAGCCTCTCGGCTACTGAGTCCGTGGCCGAGGGCGGTTCCATCGTCTACACCGCCAC
>NZ_JANUEC010000009.1:0-5515 GCF_024810175.1 Pseudomonas sp. BIGb0176 | reverse complement strand
GGAAACCCCACACTACCATCGGCGATGCATCGTTTCACTTCTGAGTTCGGGATGGGATCAGGTGGTTCCAACGCTCTATGGTCGTCAAGAAATTCGGTAGCCAGTCCGTTGCTTGTGCAACGTGCCAGCGAATGGGTATGTAATAGCTTTGTGTGTTCGCAAACTTTCGGTTTGTATCGTCTTCACACACCGCAACTCGCTTCTTAAGCAAATTGCTTGGGTGTTATATGGTCAAGCCTCACGGGCAATTAGTATTGGTTAGCTCAACGCCTCACAGCGCTTACACACCCAACCTATCAACGTCGTAGTCTTCGACGGCCCTTTAGGGAACTCAAGGTTCCAGTGAGATCTCATCTTGAGGCAAGTTTCCCGCTTAGATGCTTTCAGCGGTTATCTTTTCCGAACATAGCTACCCGGCAATGCCACTGGCGTGACAACCGGAACACCAGAGGTTCGTCCACTCCGGTCCTCTCGTACTAGGAGCAGCCCCTCTCAAATCTCAAACGTCCACGGCAGATAGGGACCGAACTGTCTCACGACGTTCTAAACCCAGCTCGCGTACCACTTTAAATGGCGAACAGCCATACCCTTGGGACCGGCTTCAGCCCCAGGATGTGATGAGCCGACATCGAGGTGCCAAACACCGCCGTCGATATGAACTCTTGGGCGGTATCAGCCTGTTATCCCCGGAGTACCTTTTATCCGTTGAGCGATGGCCCTTCCATACAGAACCACCGGATCACTAAGACCTACTTTCGTACCTGCTCGACGTGTCTGTCTCGCAGTCAAGCGCGCTTTTGCCTTTATACTCTACGACCGATTTCCGACCGGTCTGAGCGCACCTTCGTACTCCTCCGTTACTCTTTAGGAGGAGACCGCCCCAGTCAAACTACCCACCATACACTGTCCTCGATCCGGATAACGGACCTGAGTTAGAACCTCAAAGTTGCCAGGGTGGTATTTCAAGGATGGCTCCACGCAAACTGGCGTTCACGCTTCAAAGCCTCCCACCTATCCTACACAAGCAAATTCAAAGTCCAGTGCAAAGCTATAGTAAAGGTTCACGGGGTCTTTCCGTCTAGCCGCGGATACACTGCATCTTCACAGCGATTTCAATTTCACTGAGTCTCGGGTGGAGACAGCGCCGCCATCGTTACGCCATTCGTGCAGGTCGGAACTTACCCGACAAGGAATTTCGCTACCTTAGGACCGTTATAGTTACGGCCGCCGTTTACCGGGGCTTCGATCAAGAGCTTCGCGTTAGCTAACCCCATCAATTAACCTTCCGGCACCGGGCAGGCGTCACACCCTATACGTCCACTTTCGTGTTTGCAGAGTGCTGTGTTTTTAATAAACAGTCGCAGCGGCCTGGTATCTTCGACCGGCATGAGCTTACGGAGCAAGTCCTTCACCCTCACCGGCGCACCTTCTCCCGAAGTTACGGTGCCATTTTGCCTAGTTCCTTCACCCGAGTTCTCTCAAGCGCCTTGGTATTCTCTACCCAACCACCTGTGTCGGTTTGGGGTACGGTTCCTAGTTATCTGAAGCTTAGAAGCTTTTCTTGGAAGCATGGCATCAACCACTTCGTCACCTAAAAGGTAACTCGTCATCAGCTCTCGGCCTTAGAACCCCGGATTTACCTAAGATTCCAGCCTACCACCTTAAACTTGGACAACCAACGCCAAGCTGGCCTAGCCTTCTCCGTCCCTCCATCGCAATAACTAGAAGTACAGGAATATTAACCTGTTTTCCATCGACTACGCTTTTCAGCCTCGCCTTAGGGACCGACTAACCCTGCGTCGATTAACGTTGCGCAGGAAACCTTGGTCTTTCGGCGTGGGTGTTTTTCACACCCATTGTCGTTACTCATGTCAGCATTCGCACTTCTGATACCTCCAGCAAGCTTCTCAACTCACCTTCACAGGCTTACAGAACGCTCCTCTACCGCATCACTTACGTGATACCCGTAGCTTCGGTGTATGGTTTGAGCCCCGTTACATCTTCCGCGCAGGCCGACTCGACTAGTGAGCTATTACGCTTTCTTTAAAGGGTGGCTGCTTCTAAGCCAACCTCCTAGCTGTCTAAGCCTTCCCACATCGTTTCCCACTTAACCATAACTTTGGGACCTTAGCTGACGGTCTGGGTTGTTTCCCTTTTCACGACGGACGTTAGCACCCGCCGTGTGTCTCCCATGCTCGGCACTTGTAGGTATTCGGAGTTTGCATCGGTTTGGTAAGTCGGGATGACCCCCTAGCCGAAACAGTGCTCTACCCCCTACAGTGATACATGAGGCGCTACCTAAATAGCTTTCGAGGAGAACCAGCTATCTCCGAGCTTGATTAGCCTTTCACTCCGATCCACAGGTCATCCGCTAACTTTTCAACGGTAGTCGGTTCGGTCCTCCAGTCAGTGTTACCTAACCTTCAACCTGCCCATGGATAGATCGCCCGGTTTCGGGTCTATTCCCAGCGACTAGACGCCCTATTAAGACTCGCTTTCGCTACGCCTCCCCTATTCGGTTAAGCTTGCCACTGAAAATAAGTCGCTGACCCATTATACAAAAGGTACGCAGTCACAGAACAAAGTCTGCTCCCACTGCTTGTACGCATACGGTTTCAGGATCTATTTCACTCCCCTCTCCGGGGTTCTTTTCGCCTTTCCCTCACGGTACTAGTTCACTATCGGTCAGTCAGTAGTATTTAGCCTTGGAGGATGGTCCCCCCATATTCAGACAAGGTTTCTCGTGCCCCGTCCTACTCGATTTCATGACTAAGAGATTTTCGCGTACAGGGCTATCACCCACTATGGCCGCACTTTCCAGAGCGTTCCGCTAATCTCAAAGCCACTTAAGGGCTAGTCCCCGTTCGCTCGCCACTACTAAGGGAATCTCGGTTGATTTCTTTTCCTCAGGGTACTTAGATGTTTCAGTTCCCCTGGTTCGCCTCTTGCACCTATGTATTCAGTACAAGATAACCATCTTATGATGGCTGGGTTCCCCCATTCAGAGATCTCCGGATCAAAGTCTGTTTGCCGACTCCCCGAAGCTTATCGCAGGCTACCACGTCTTTCATCGCCTCTGACTGCCAAGGCATCCACCGTATGCGCTTCTTCACTTGACCATATAACCCCAAGCAATCTGGTTATACTATGAAGACGACATTCGCCGAAAATTTGCATTCTTAATTAAAAGAGAACTCACAAATTTTACCTTAGCCTGATCCGTTACCAGTGAAAGTAACGTTCAGTCTATCTTTCTATCACATACCCAAATTTTTAAAGAACGATCTAATCAAAAGACTAGAAATCAACATTCAAAGTGAATGCTCATTTCTAAGCTTTCAGAAGCAGTTTATGGTGGAGCCAAGCGGGATCGAACCGCTGACCTCCTGCGTGCAAGGCAGGCGCTCTCCCAGCTGAGCTATGGCCCCATAACAAAATTGGTGGGTCTGGGCAGATTCGAACTGCCGACCTCACCCTTATCAGGGGTGCGCTCTAACCAACTGAGCTACAGACCCAATTTCGAGCTTGTAACTGTTAGCTTGGAGCTATCAGCTTGGAGCTTAAAGCTGCTTCTATCGTCTTCTTCAATGAATCAAGCAATTCGTGTGGGAGCTTATGAAGCAGCTGATGTCGTCGATTAAGGAGGTGATCCAGCCGCAGGTTCCCCTACGGCTACCTTGTTACGACTTCACCCCAGTCATGAATCACACCGTGGTAACCGTCCTCCCGAAGGTTAGACTAGCTACTTCTGGTGCAACCCACTCCCATGGTGTGACGGGCGGTGTGTACAAGGCCCGGGAACGTATTCACCGCGACATTCTGATTCGCGATTACTAGCGATTCCGACTTCACGCAGTCGAGTTGCAGACTGCGATCCGGACTACGATCGGTTTTATGGGATTAGCTCCACCTCGCGGCTTGGCAACCCTTTGTACCGACCATTGTAGCACGTGTGTAGCCCAGGCCGTAAGGGCCATGATGACTTGACGTCATCCCCACCTTCCTCCGGTTTGTCACCGGCAGTCTCCTTAGAGTGCCCACCATAACGTGCTGGTAACTAAGGACAAGGGTTGCGCTCGTTACGGGACTTAACCCAACATCTCACGACACGAGCTGACGACAGCCATGCAGCACCTGTCTCAATGTTCCCGAAGGCACCAATCTATCTCTAGAAAGTTCATTGGATGTCAAGGCCTGGTAAGGTTCTTCGCGTTGCTTCGAATTAAACCACATGCTCCACCGCTTGTGCGGGCCCCCGTCAATTCATTTGAGTTTTAACCTTGCGGCCGTACTCCCCAGGCGGTCAACTTAATGCGTTAGCTGCGCCACTAAGAGCTCAAGGCTCCCAACGGCTAGTTGACATCGTTTACGGCGTGGACTACCAGGGTATCTAATCCTGTTTGCTCCCCACGCTTTCGCACCTCAGTGTCAGTATCAGTCCAGGTGGTCGCCTTCGCCACTGGTGTTCCTTCCTATATCTACGCATTTCACCGCTACACAGGAAATTCCACCACCCTCTACCATACTCTAGCTTGCCAGTTTTGGATGCAGTTCCCAGGTTGAGCCCGGGGCTTTCACATCCAACTTAACAAACCACCTACGCGCGCTTTACGCCCAGTAATTCCGATTAACGCTTGCACCCTCTGTATTACCGCGGCTGCTGGCACAGAGTTAGCCGGTGCTTATTCTGTCGGTAACGTCAAAACAATCACGTATTAGGTAACTGCCCTTCCTCCCAACTTAAAGTGCTTTACAATCCGAAGACCTTCTTCACACACGCGGCATGGCTGGATCAGGCTTTCGCCCATTGTCCAATATTCCCCACTGCTGCCTCCCGTAGGAGTCTGGACCGTGTCTCAGTTCCAGTGTGACTGATCATCCTCTCAGACCAGTTACGGATCGTCGCCTTGGTGAGCCATTACCTCACCAACTAGCTAATCCGACCTAGGCTCATCTAATAGCGTGAGGTCCGAAGATCCCCCACTTTCTCCCGTAGGACGTATGCGGTATTAGCGCCCGTTTCCGGACGTTATCCCCCACTACTAGGCAGATTCCTAGGCATTACTCACCCGTCCGCCGCTCGCCACCAGGTACAAGTACCCGTGCTGCCGCTCGACTTGCATGTGTTAGGCCTGCCGCCAGCGTTCAATCTGAGCCATGATCAAACTCTTCAGTTCAAACATCTTTGGGTTTTGAGAAAACCCTAAACTTGGCTCAGCAATCGTTGGTTACATCTTTGATTTCTCGCGGAGTAACTTGTGATGCTGATAATCTTTTTGACTATCAGTCTGACTCCACAAGCACCCACACGAATTGCTTGATTCAGTTGTTAAAGAGCGGTTGGTTAAGATCTTTCGTCTCAACCGAGGCGCGCATTCTACAGCAGCCTCATTTGCTGTCAAGTGATTTTTTTAAGAAGTTTTCAAAGTTTCCTTTTTAACTTCAACCACTTGCGCTTCCGATCTCTCGTTAGCGGGAGGCGAATTCTACAGCGTTACACGCTGCTGTCAACACC
>NZ_JANUEC010000008.1:0-20366 GCF_024810175.1 Pseudomonas sp. BIGb0176 | reverse complement strand
GAAACCTCCGTCACCGATACCCCGGACACCACCACTCTGAGCCTCTCGGCTACTGAGTCCGTGGCCGAGGGCGGTTCCATCGTCTACACCGCCACATTGACCAATGCCGCTGGTACTCCGGTCACTGTGACCCTGAGCAACGGCGCGGTAATCACCATCGCCGCAGGCGCTACTTCCGGTACTGCCACCGTTGCCGCTCCGGCTGACGACGTGTACAAAGACGCCGGTAAAGTCGAAGCCACCATTACCAAGGCCGAAGGCGGCAACTTCGAGAACCTGGAGACCAACCCGACTCCAGCCGTCACCGATGTTACCGATACCATCGATACGTCGACCGTCAGCCTGACCGCAACTCCAAGCGTGGCTGAGGGTGGCATTGTTGTTTACACCGCGTCGGTGACAGCGCCAGTAACCGGCTCGCCGGTCGTAGTGACCCTATCCAACGGTCAGACCATCACCATTCCGGTGGGTGAGTCGTCCGCCAGCGTGAACTTCACCGCGCCAAACGATGCCCTCGCTGGCGGTAGCTCCCTGAGCACCACCATTACCAAGGCGGATGGCGGTAATTACGAGAAGCTAGAGGTCAGCGACAAGCCCGCTGAAACCTCCGTCACCGATACCCCGGACACTACAACCCTGAGCCTCTCGGCTACTGAGTCTGTGGCTGAAGGTGGTTCGATCATCTACACCGCAACCCTGACCAACGCTGCCGGTACTCCGGTCACCGTGACCTTGAGTAACGGTGCCGTGATCACTATTGCTGCCGGTGCCACTTCGGGCACGGCAACTGTCGCCGCGCCAGCCGATGACGTCTACAAGGACGCCGGCAAGGTCGAGGCAACGATCACCAAAGCCGAGGGTGGCAACTTCGAGCACCTGGAGACAAATCCAGCGCCAGCGGTGACTGATGTCACTGACACGATCGACACGTCGACTGTCAGTCTGACCGCTACACCAAGCGTGGCTGAGGGTGGCATTGTTGTTTACACCGCGTCGGTGACAGCGCCAGTGACCGGTTCGCCGGTAGTCGTCACTCTGTCCAACGGCCAGACCATCACCATCCCGGTGGGTGAGTCGTCTGGCAGCGTGAATTTCACCGCACCAAACGATGCGTTGGCGGGCGGCAGTTCGCTCAGCACGACCATTACCAAAGCCGACGGTGGTAACTACGAGAAGCTGGAAATCAGCGACAAGCCGGCTGAAACCAGCGTGACCGATACCCCGGACACCACTACCCTGAGCCTGAGCGCTACCGAGTCCGTGGCCGAGGGCGGTTCCATCGTCTACACCGCAACCCTGACCAACGCTGCCGGTACTCCGGTCACCGTGACCTTGAGTAACGGTGCCGTAATCACGATTGCTGCCGGTGCCACTTCGGGCACGGCAACTGTCGCCGCGCCAGCTGATGACGTCTACAAAGACGCCGGCAAGGTCGAAGCGACTATTACCAAGGCCGAAGGCGGCAACTTCGAGCACCTGGAAACCAATCCAGCTCCAGCAGTCACCGACGTTACTGACACCATCGACACCAGCACCGTTTCCCTGACTGCCACGCCGAGCGTGGCTGAGGGTGGCATTGTTGTTTACACCGCTTCGGTGACAGCACCAGTGACTGGCTCACCAGTGGTCGTCACTCTGTCTAACGGACAGACCATCACCATCCCGGTGGGTGAGTCGTCCGCCAGCGTGAACTTCACCGCGCCCAACGATGCTCTGGCTGGTGGCAGTTCGCTCAGCACCACCATTACCAAAGCCGACGGTGGTAACTACGAGAAGCTGGAGGTCAGCGACAAGCCGGCTGAAACCTCGGTAACTGACACACCAGACACGACCACCCTGAGCCTCTCGGCTACTGAGTCTGTGGCTGAAGGTGGTTTGATTGTCTACACCGCGACCCTGACCAATGCTGCGGGTACACCTGTTACTGTCACGCTCTCTAACGGCGCGGTGATCACCATCGCCGCTGGCGCTACTTCCGGTACTGCCACCGTCGCCGCTCCGGCTGACGACGTCTACAAAGACGCCGGCAAAGTCGAGGCAACGATTACCAAGGCTGAAGGTGGCAATTTCGAGCACCTGGAGACCAACCCGACTCCAGCTGTGACTGATGTCACTGACACCATCGACACCAGCACCGTTTCCCTGACTGCCACGCCGAGCGTGGCTGAGGGTGGCATTGTTGTTTACACCGCTTCGGTCACTGCTCCGGTAACCGGCTCGCCTGTGGTGGTGACTCTGTCTAACGGACAGACCATTACCATCCCAGTGGGCGAATCCTCCGGTAGCGTGAATTTCACCGCTCCAAACGATGCGTTGGCGGGCGGCAGCTCCCTGAGCACCACCATTACCAAGGCGGACGGCGGTAACTACGAGAAGCTGGAAGTTAGCGACAAGCCAGCCGAGACTTCGGTCACCGATACTCCGGACACCACCACTCTGAGCCTGAGTGCTACCGAGTCCGTGGCCGAAGGCGGCTCCATCGTTTACACCGCAACCCTGACCAATGCCGCTGGCACGCCAGTGACCGTGACCCTGAGCAACGGTGCAGTGATCACTATCGCTGCTGGTGCTACCTCGGGCACAGCGACCGTCGCCGCTCCGGCCGATGACGTCTACAAAGATGCGGGCAAGGTCGAAGCCACCATTACCAAGGCGGAGGGTGGCAATTTCGAGCACCTTGAGACCAATCCAGCGCCAGCCGTCACCGATGTGACCGACACCATCGACAACTCCACCGTATCGCTCAAGGCCACGCCTTCGGCGGCCGAAGGCGGCAATGTCACTTACACCGCCACCGTCACCGCTCCAGTGACCGGTTCGCCAGTGGTGGTTACCCTGGCCAATGGCGAGAAGATCACCATCCCGGTCGGTGAAACTACCGGTTCGGTAAGCATCACGGCGCCTAACGATGTACTGGTCGGCAACACTCCACTGACCAACTCCATCACCAATGTCAGCGGTGGTAACTACGAGAATCTGGTCGCCGACAAGACTCCGGTCAGCACCACCGTGACCGATACGGTCGACACCACCAGCGTCAGCCTGACTGCCACTGGCACCGTCGCTGAAGGTGGCCAGATCACCTACACCGCCACCCTGACCAACGCCGCCGGCACTCCGGTGACCGTGACTCTGAGCAACGGCGCGGTAATCACCATCGCCGCCGGCGCCACTACCGGCACCACCACCGTCGCGGCTCCAGCCGATGACGTGTACAAGGACGCCGGCAAGGTCGAAGCCACCATCACCAAGGCCGAGGGCGGCAATTTCGAGAAGCTGGTGCCGAACACCACGCCGGCCGTGACTGACGTTACCGATACCATCGACAACTCCACCGTGTCGCTCAAGGCCACGCCTTCGGCGGCCGAAGGTGGCAACGTCACCTACACCGCTACCGTCACTGCTCCAGTGACCGGCTCACCTGTAGTCGTGACCCTGGCCAATGGCGAGAAGATCACCATCCCGGTCGGCGAAACCACTGGTTCGGTAAGCATCAGTGCGCCTAACGATGTGCTGGTCGGCCATACCCCGCTGACCAACTCCATCACCAATGTCAGCGGCGGTAACTACGAGAACCTGATCGCCGACAAGACTCCGGTCAGCACCACCGTGACCGACACCGTCGACACCACCAGCGTCAGCCTGACTGCCACTGGCACCGTCGCTGAAGGCGGCCAGATCATCTACACCGCCACATTGACCAACGCCGCCGGCACTCCGGTGACCGTGACCCTGAGCAACGGCGCGGTAATCACCATCGCCGCCGGCGCCACTACCGGCACCACCACCGTCGCGGCTCCAGCCGATGACGTGTACAAGGACGCCGGCAAGGTCGAAGCCACCATCACCAAGGCCGAGGGCGGCAATTTCGAGAAGCTGGTGCCGAACACCACGCCGGCCGTGACTGACGTTACCGATACCATCGACAACTCCACCGTGTCGCTCAAGGCCACGCCTTCGGCGGCCGAAGGTGGCAACGTCACCTACACCGCTACCGTCACTGCTCCAGTGACCGGCTCACCTGTAGTCGTGACCCTGGCCAATGGCGAGAAGATCACCATCCCGGTCGGCGAAACCACTGGTTCGGTAAGCATCAGTGCGCCTAACGATGTGCTGGTCGGCCATACCCCGCTGACCAACTCCATCACCAATGTCAGCGGCGGTAACTACGAGAACCTGGTCGCCGACAAGACTCCGGTCAGCACCACCGTGACCGATACCGTCGACACCACCAGCGTCAGCCTGACTGCCACTGGCACCGTCGCTGAGGGCGGCCAGATCACCTACACCGCCACACTGACCAACGCCGCCGGTACTCCGGTGACCGTGACCCTGTCCAACGGTTCGGTGATCCATATCGAGGCCGGAAAAACCACCGGGACGGTCACCGTTGCGGCGCCGGCAGACGACGTCTACATCGACGCAGGCAAGGTCAACGCCACCATCACCAACGCCACTGGCGGCAACTTCGAGAAGCTGGTCACGGACACCACGCCAGCGGTGACCAACGTCACCGATACACTGGACACCACTTCGGTGGGTATCAGCGGCAGCGCCTCGGTCACCGAAGGCCAGACCGCCAGCTACACCGTGAGCCTGACTCACCCGGCGCAGACCGAAGTCACCCTGAAGATCAGCTACAGCGGCACCGCCACCGACGGTTCGGACTTCAGCGGCGTGTACACCGTGAAGATCCCGGCCGGCGCCAGCAGCGCCACCTTCAACGTCGCCACCATTGACGACAAGATCACCGAAGGCACCGAGAATTTCACGGTCAAGATCGACTCGGCCACTGGCGGCAACTTCGAGAACCTGGTGGTGGGCAGCAACAACAGCGTCACTACCTCGATCATCGATAACGACGCTCCGCCGGTCATCGACCTGGATGCCAACAACTCCAGCGGTGCTACCGGGGCCGACTACAAGGTCACCTTCACCGAAGGCACCACAGGCCCCGGCGTGTCGATCGCCGACACCGACCTGAGCATCACCGACCCGGACAGCACCCTGCTCACCGGCGCCACCATCGTGCTGACCAACCGCCAGCCGGGGGACTCGCTGAACCTGGGCAACAGCGTCAACGGCATCACCATCAATGCCAACAGCAAGGACGGTTCGATCACCCTGACCCTGTCGGGCAGCGCGACGCTGGCCGACTACATGCAGCAGATCAAGAACATCACCTTCACCAACAACAGTGAAGACCCGAGCACCACGCCACGGACCATCACCGTGACCGTGACCGACGGCGGCAACTACTCCAACGTCGCCACTACCACGGTCAACGTGGTGGCGGTGAACGACGCCCCAACTGCCACTGGCGGCGCCGTGACCGGCAACGAAGACACCCCGCTGGCACTGACCTGGTCGAACTTCGGCGTCAGCGACGTCGACAGCCCGGCGTCCAGCCTCGGCGTGAAGATCACCCAACTGCCCAGCGACGGCAAACTGCAATACCTGGACGGTTCGACCTGGAAGGATGTGGCCAACAACCAGACCTTCAGCAAGGCCGATATCGATGCCGGAAAACTGCGCTTCACACCGGACGCCAACGAATCCGGAACCAATGGCTACGGCGGCAACGGCGTGGGCAACCAGCAGGCCGATTACGCCCAGATCAAGTTCCAGCCAACCGACGGCCAGGCCCTGGGCAACACCGGCACGGTGACCGTCGACATCACCCCGGTAGCCGATGCACCGACCCTGAGCGTGGCCGGCAACAGCGTGAATTCGGTGGGCCTGCTCAAGGAAGTCTGGACCAACCTCAGCGGCCTTGGCACCGACGGCAGCGGCGCTTCCGCCAGCACTCTGAAATCGGTGATCGACGCTGCCGGCACACCCAACAGCAGCAGCCTGGCGACCAACGTCCAGTCCGACGGCAACATCACGCCGGGCACCGCGTCGAAGACCTCAGGCCTGATCTACCTGGAAGCAGGCAAGGCCTATACCTTCTCCGGCACCGGCGACGACAGCCTGCTGGTGACCATCGGCGGCAAGAACGTGGCCAGCACCACCTGGGGCGCGGGCGGTAACCTCAACGGTACTTTCACCCCGACCACCAGCGGCTACTACACCATCGATATCTACCACCACAACCAGAGCGGCCCGGGCTCCTACGACGTCAACCTCTCGGTCAACGGCGGGGCTGCGGTGGACCTGAGCAACGCCGGCGTGCCGCTGTACACCGGCGTCACCGACCTGACCAACGCCGGAGTCTCGGTGTCCGACCTGCACGGCACCAACGGCGAAGGCTACTACGACGGCTACAAGCTCAACGAGGGCGGCGAAGGCGGCAGCGTGCATCTGTCGAAGATCACCACCGGCCTGACCGATACCGACGGCTCGGAAACCCTCAGCGTGAAGATCAGCGGCATTCCGGCAGGCTCGGTGCTCAGCGATGGCGCCGGGCACACCTTCACCGCCACCGCGACTTCCGGTGAAGCCAACGTCACCGGCTGGAACCTGGGCAACCTGACGGTCACGCCGCCGCCGTACTACAACGGCACCTTCAACCTGAACGTGACCTCGACCTCCACCGAGTCCCTGGGCGGCTCTGCCAGCACTTCGGCGCAGATCCCGGTCAAGGTCTACCCGGCGGTCTACAACTCGGTGGTCGCCACCTCCGGCGACGACACCGTTACCGGCACCGATGGCAACGACATCGTGGTTGCCGACATCGGAGGCCTGACCGTGGTCCCGGGCACCAACTACAACATCGCCTTCATGGTGGACAGCTCGGGCAGCATGAGCAGCGCCTCGATCACCGCGGCCAAGAACTCCCTGACCTCGGTGTTCAATACCCTGAAGAACAGCATCGGCGGCAGCAGCTCGGGGACGGTGAACATCTTCCTCGCCGACTTCGATACCCAGGTCAACAAGTCGGTGTCGGTTAACCTCAACGACCCGACCGCCCTGGCCCAGCTCAAGGCGGTGCTGGACTCGATGACGTCCGGCGGCGGTACCAACTACGAAGACGTGTTCAAGGCCACGGCCAACTTCTTCCAGAGCAGCCAGGCCACCGGCAACAGCAACGCCACCAACCTGACCTACTTCATCACCGACGGTAAGCCGACCTACTACCAGAGCGGCGAGCAGACCAACCCGACGCTGTACGGCAACGTGCGCCTCGACGATGTGGTGACCACCAGCAACTACAAGCTGGGGGATACCTTCGGCAAGTACCTCGACAACTCTCACTACCTGAGCGTCGCCAGCGACGGCACGACGATCCTGCAGACCAACAATGGCTGGGGCTGGAGCAGCAAGACCCTGGGCACCCTGCACGCCCAGGGCGACGGTACCTACGAGCTGTCGAACCTGGCCGGCTCCGGCAGCAGCACCGACTACTACACCACCACCAACTCCAACAGCGGCTTTGCCCTGCTCAGCGGCCTGTCGAACGTCGAAGCCATCGGCATCAACAGTGGTGTCAGCCTCAACGACCTCAAGCCTTACGACAGCGACGGCAAGCCGCAGACCAACATCGACCCGAACGACCTGGCCAACTCGATCATCGGCCACACCGAAGCGACCATGCCGGGGGCCGACAAGGTCAGCGGCGGCGACGGCAACGACATCCTGTTCGGCGACCTGGTGAGCTTCAACGGCGTCGCAGGCGAGGGCTACCAGGCCATGCAGGCCTATGTGGCCAAGCAGACCGGGGTCGACGTGAGCAAGGTCACCACCAGCAACGTGCACCAGTACATCACCGAGCACTACACCGAGTTCGATGTGTCTGGCAGCCACGACGGCAACGACACTCTGCTGGGCGGTGCCGGCAATGACATTCTCTTCGGCCAGGGCGGCAACGACCTGCTGGACGGCGGCAAGGGCAATGACATCCTGCTGGGGGGGACCGGCAACGACACCCTGATCGGTGGCCAGGGCAACGATATCCTGATCGGCGGTTCGGGTGCCGACACCTTCGTCTGGAAGGCCGGCGACACCGGCAACGACGTGATCAAGGACTTCAAGGCCAGCGAAGGCGACCGCATCGACCTGCGTGACTTGCTGCAGGGCGAGAGCGCCAGCACCATCGACAACTTCCTCAAGATCACCACCGTGGACGGGGTCTCGACCCTGCAGGTCAGCTCCGAGGGCAAGCTCAACGCCGCCGGGGGCCTGGCCAACGCCGACGTGACGATCAAGCTGGAAGGCAACAACTGGTCCAACGCCAACATCAATTCGTTGATCGCCGGCAGCGACCCGACCATCAAGATCGATCACAACAACAGCTGACCGGTCCCTAGCGGCCACCCCCGGGGTGGTCGCCGGGCCCCGGCAGGCAGCCCGCGGCGTGACGAGCGCCGCGGCGCACCGCATACTCGCGCTCTGAATGCTGCGTTGGCCTATGCTGCTGCCTGCCTGACGCCGGAAACACATGCCTGAGGGATTCGCCATGTTCTACGTGCAACGCGATGCACAGGGCCAGCTGATTCGCGTGGAAGCCGCCGCTTACGCCGAGGCCACCGAGACGCTGCCCGCCGACCACCACGAGATCCAGACCTGGTACGCCAACGAGGCGGTGGAAGTCAGTCTCAAGCAACTCAAGCAAAGCGACCTGGAAATGATCCGGGTGCTGGACGACCTGATCCAGCTCCTGACCCTCAAGGGCGTGATCCGCATCACCGACCTGCCGGCCGCGGCCCAGGCCAAGCTGATGGATCGCACCCAGGCCCGCGAGGCGCTGGGCGGTTTGAGCCGGTTGATCAATGACGATGAAACCGGATTGATCTGAACCCTTTTCGCCAGCCGACTCCTACTGTAGGAGCCGGCTTGCCGGCGAAAGCGGTTTCAACCCCAGGGAGCCGGCTCGCCGAACAGCTGGCCCTGCACCCCGTACAAGCCCATCTCGCGAATCACCTGCAGCTCGCCCTCGGTCTCGACCCGTTCGGCAATCAGCGGCAGGTCGATGCTGTGGGCCGCGCGCTGGATGGCTTCGATAAACAGGCGCTTGTCGCTTTCCTGATCGATGTCGCGGATGTAGCTGCCATCGATCTTCAGGTACGCCAGCCCCAGGCGCGCCAGGTTGCCGATCATGCTGAAGCGCCCACCGAAGCGTTGCAGGCTGAGGGAGAAACCCAGCTCGCGCAGGCGCCGGGTCAGCTGTTCCAGCATGGCCTGCTCGGGTAATTGCTCTTCACCGATCTCCAGGGTCAGGCGCGGGCCCAGGTCGGAATGCTGGCGCAGGATCTCGAACACCCGATTCAGGGCGTGCGGGTCCGCCAGGGTCGCCGCCGACAGGTTCAGCGCCAGGCAGTCTTCGTGGCTCGCCATCTGTCTCAGCACCTGTTCGAGCATCAGCAGATCCAGGCGCGAGGTCCAGCCGAAACGCTCCAGCCACGGCAGGAAACGCCCGGCCGGAATGGTCTGGCCCTGTTCATCCAGCAGCCGCGACAGCACTTTGTAGTGCAGCACCAGGTGGGTGTCCCGAGCGGCCACCACCGGCTGGAAGTACAGCTGGAAGTGCTGCTCCGACAGCGCCCGGTCCAACAGCCGGTGCCAGGCATGGTGGTCATCCCCAACCTGGGCACTGGCGCCTTGATCGAGGCAGGCCCAGCTGGTGTCACCCTGGGCTTCGGCCTGGGCCAGGGCCTGGTCGCCGAGGCTCAGCACCGCTTGCGGCGAATCACCGTGAGCAAACGCCGCCAGGCCGATGGAGGCCACTGAGGCAACATCGGTGGCGCCGGTGGCGTGCAGGTTGCCCAGGGCACTGTCCAGGCTCTGGGCCAGCTGGATGGCTTCCTCACGCACCAGCCCCGGCGCCAGCACCGCGAACTCGCCACCACGGACCCGGGTGACCAGGTTGTGGGTTTCCGGGTACTTGTCGCACTCGCGCAGCAGTTGTTCACCCACCGCCTTGAGCAACTGGTCGGTACGCTGGCCGCCCAGGCGCTGGTTCAGCCCGGCCAGGTCCTTGACCCGCAACAGCAACAGGTAGCCGGAACTGGCCTGCTCGGGGTTGCTTACGCGGGCGTGCAGCTGCATTTCGAAATAACGCCGGTTGGCCAGCCCGGTCAGGCTGTCCTGATAGGACTCGGTGCGCAGTTTCTCGCTGCGCTCGGCCTGCTCCTGGAACAGCGCCTTGAGCTTCTCGACCATCTGGTTCATGGCCTGCACCACCCGCCGCAGCTCCGGAGTCCGGGGCAATTGCGGCAGGCTGAGGAATTCACGACGGGCAATGGCGTGGGACTGCTGGACCATGTAGTCCAACGGCTTGAGCTGGCGCCGCA
This sequence comes from Pseudomonas sp. BIGb0176, assembly GCF_024810175.1. NCBI lineage: Bacteria > Pseudomonadati > Pseudomonadota > Gammaproteobacteria > Pseudomonadales > Pseudomonadaceae > Pseudomonas > Pseudomonas sp. BIGb0176. Next base: position 10,134 of record NZ_JANUEC010000008.1, on the reverse strand, counting down.
GCAGCAGGGCGCCGAGCACCGCGCTCACCGCACCGCAGATCAACAGCCAGCCCAGGCTGCCCAGGGCACTTTGCCAGAGCTTGGCCACGGCGAACATCGGGTGGCTGAGCACCTCGACCCGAGCCGCCTGTTCCCAGCCGCGGCTGACGATGGCATCGCCACCCGCCGGTTCCAGGCCGATCAGGCTGACAAACCACTGGGGCACGTTGCCGACTTCCGGGATGCCGCTGCGCTCGACAAGGGTCTTGTCGGTGGCCAGGTCCACCACCCGGATACTGGCGTAGTAGCCACTGTCGAAGATCGAGCTGACCATCAGCTCGACCATCGCCGGGTCGTCGATGTTCGGCGTCAGCGACAGCGCCAGGGCAGTGGCGGCATCCTGGGCATGGGAGCGCAGCTGATTGACATACTGGGTGCGCGAGCTTTCCAGGCTGACCATGAAGCTGCCGCTGAAGGCGACCACCAGGAACACACAGATTGCGATCAACAGTTGTTTGAACAAAGACATCTGAGCTCGTGCTCCTAGTTAGTCGTCTCGACCGGAAAACCTTCGGCCTGCATTTTTTTCAACACGTCCTGCCAACGGGACAGGCGCTTGGTGTCGCCCACCCGCTTGTTGCCTTTGGCCCCCGGTAGCCACAGACCCTCGGCATTGAAGGAGTACACCGGCAACAGGTCGGTACGCTCGCTGGCCGGGCGGATCGAGTCTTCCAGGCTGTCGAGCACCAGAGGCATGGCCTCCGGGCTGGAATAGTAGGTCAAGACCATGTGCGCACGGTTCTGGCGCAGGGCCTTGACGTAGGTGATGCGCAGTTTGTCACTGGAAACCCCGAGGTGGCGCAGGCTGAAATACTTGGCGATCGCGTAGTCCTCGCAATCGCCGGCGCCCTTCCACAATGCCTCGATCGGCGTTTCCCAATAATCCACCTGGTGCCACAGGTCGATGTCTTCCACGTAGCGCATGTTCTTGTTGAAGAACAGGTTGACCACCTTCAACTGTTCGCGCTCGGGCACCTGCTTTTGCGTGGCCAGCAGGTGCTGCCAGGCATCGATGCGCGGCTGCCCTTCGCCCAGCGGACCGTAGAGCGCCGTGGCACGGCGGCTGATCAGGGAGAAATCCCAGTCGGCGTGCAGGCTGCCCAGCAGTGCGCCGGCCAGCAGCAATGCCGCGCAGAACCAGCGCAGGGTCCGAGAAAGAGCTAAACGTGCCGCCAATGCAATGCGTCCATGGGAGCTGTCGTAAATCGGCTGATGGTGAAGGCTGGCCCGGCAAAAAACAATGGCACCTTACAATCACCAGCCGCCGGAAAAGAGCCGGCGCGAAACATTCAGAGCATAGCCGCAAGCCGCGTTCCGGCGACCGACAGCAACCGCCCGCCCGGCCCGGCACACACGTGCCTTCACGGACGACAGGCACTATGTTAGAAACCATCCGCAGACTGCGACGCCCTCTTCAGGCTGCCTCTGGCCGGCGCAGTGCCGGCCCACTTGCTTAAGGAAAAGCTGTGTACACCGACACCCGACAATGGACGCTGGTGATCAAACCCGGGCAAGCCACCCGGATCCGCCTGATCTGCTTTCCCCAGGCCGGGGCGGCAGCCGAGCAAATGCGGGTCTGGTCCAGTGGCCTGGCCGATCATATCGAGCTGGTGGTGCTCAACCTGCCGGGGCACGGTCCGCGCCGTGACGAAGCGCCCTGCGACAACTGGCCCAGCCTGCTGGAAAACACCTTCACCGCCCTCGACCCCTGGCTCGGCGAGCCCCATGCGCTGTTCGGCCACGGCCTGGGCGCGCTGCTGGCCTACGAGACCAGCAAGCATGCCCAGGAACGCTTTCCCCAGCAGACCCGCCACCTGTTCGTCTCCGGCTGTCGCAGCCCGGATAGCCTGCCGCGCCGGCCCTTGCTCCACTCCCTGCCCATCGCCGCGTTTCGCGAGGCGATCCTGACCCTCGGCGCCAGCCCCCTGGAGATGCCCCGCGGGCAGAACGACCTGCAATCCTACGAACGCCTGCTGCGCAACGGCCTGAAGCTTTTCGAAACCTGGTACGACACCTCCAGCGGTTGCCTGGATGTGCCGTTGACGGCCTTCTACGGCAGCGAGGACCCGCTGGCCACGGCCAACCTCATGCTCAACTGGCGCGAGTTCACCGGCCGCGAGTTCGAGCTGATCGAAGTGGCCGGCAATCACTTCTTCATCAAGTCCCAGCGCCAGCGCCTGTTGCAGGTGATCAATACTCACCTGGGGCTGCTGGGCGACCACCCGGCCTGATCGGTACCCATGAAAAAGCCCGCCCTGCCGTGAGGCGGGAGCGGGCTTGAAAGTGACGCGAAACCTCAGATCTTGAAGCTGTCCACCAGCTGCTTCAGGCGGCTGGCCTGCTGCGACAGGGCATCGCAATCCTTCAGGGTTTCGTTGAGGTTGGCCACGCCCTGCTGGTTCAGCAGGTTGATCTGGTTGATGTCGACATTGAGGGTCTCCACCACGGCCGTCTGCTCTTCGGTCGCCGCCGCCACCGACTGGTTCATGCCATCGATCTCGCCGATCCGCTGAGTCACGCTGACCAGCCGCGCACCGGCCTGGTTGGCCACTTCGACGCTCTCTTCGCTGGACGCCTGGCTGGCGTTCATGGTCGACACCGCTTCACGGGAGCCGACCTGCAAGGAGGTGATCATCTTGTGGATCTCTTCCGCCGACTCCTGGGTACGATGAGCCAGGTTGCGCACCTCGTCGGCCACCACGGCGAAGCCACGACCGGCTTCGCCGGCACGGGCCGCTTCGATGGCCGCGTTGAGGGCCAGCAAGTTGGTCTGCTGGGAGATGCCCTTGATCACGTCGAGAATGTGCCCGATGTTGTCGGTGCTGGCGTTCAGGGTCTCGATCTGGGTGCAGGACAGGCTGATCTTCTGCGACAGCTCGGTCATGGCCTGGATGGTCTGTTCCACCACTTGGCGACCGTCGTCGGCCTGTTCGCTGGCGCCACTGGCGTGCTGCGAGGCATCGGCGGCGTTACGGGCGATTTCCTGGGTTGCGGCCCCCAGTTCGTTGATCGCGGCGGCCACGCTGTTGGTGCGGGCGCTCTGCTCGTCGGAACCGATGATCGAAGCGTTGGACGAAGCCATCACGCGCTGGGACAGGTCGTGTACCTGGCGGGTGGCCGAGGACACTTCGGAAATCGAGGCATGGATCCGCTCGACGAACTGGTTGAACGAGCTGCCCAGTTCGCCGAATTCGTCCTTGCTCTCCACCACCAGGCGCCGGGTCAGGTCGCCCTCGCCCTGGGCGATGTCCTGCATCGCACGGCCCATGGTGATCAGTGGGCGCATCAACACCTGGATCAGCAGGGTCAGCAGTACGGCGATCACCGCCACGGCGATAAACATCGCGATCAAGGCGGAAGTACGGAATTGGCTCAGCGGTGCGTAGGCCTTGTCCTTGTCGATGGACAGACCGATGTACCACTCGGCATTCGGCAAGCCGGTCACCGGGGTGAAGGAGAGGATGCGCTCCTGTTTGTTCAGGACCACTTCCTGGTTGCCGTTTTCGATCCGTACGTTGGCGCCGGGGTAGATGTCCTTGAGGTTCTTCATCACCTGGTCCTTGTCCGGGCTGACGATCACCTGACCGTCGGCACTGACCAGGAAGGCGTGGCCCAGGCCACCGAAATCCACCGAGTTGATGATCTTCACCAGGGTTTCCAGGCTCAGGTCGCCACCAACCACGCCCAGCAGTTCACCCTGCTTTTTCACCGGCATGGCGATGGTCACCACCAGGCCACCGACAGCCGCCATGTAGGGCGGGGTCAGCATGGTCTTGTCGGCGGCGACGGCCTGCTTGTACCAGGGGCGCTGACGCGGGTCGTAGCCGTCGGGCATCTTCGCGTCAGGGCGCTGGGTGAAGGTGCCGTTGGCCTGGCCGACGTAGGTGAACTGGAAGTTCGAGGTAAAGGCCGGTTGGTCCACCAGCCCTGGGAAATCTGCGTTCTGACCTTGGTGAGCAACGTTCTGCGCGAGGTTCTCGAGCACCAGGATCCGCCCGCTCATCCAGTTCTGCACACTGCTGGAGGTGAGCTCACCGGCCTGCTGGATAGAGGATTCGAGGTTCTGTCGGATGGTGTTTCGCTGCAGGTAGTCGTTGTACAAGGTGAACAACGCAAAAGCCAGAACCACTACGCCGGAGGCGGCCAAAAGGATTTTATGGCTGAACTTGAGATTCATTTCATGGGACTTCTTATGCCGAAAGTGGGGATGCGTCCGTAATGCAACATTCCATGTAACAGCGCAGGCGATGTTCTCTGACCGCTCTACTTTGGTGCACGCATGTCTTATCAGTCTTTCGGCAAGAATCTGCGAACCCTTAGAGATTTTTCTGAATTACTCGCCTGAATTTACCTAATCCCGCCGAACGGTGTTCCAGAGCATCCGTGGCACATTTTCAGATGACCGACAGTGCGCTGCTTATTGCCAAATCGATAAAGCCTCAATGACAATGCGACTAATTATCATTAGTGACACTCAGGCAGTCCGCGTCCATGTCATCACCCGAGTTCGCCGTACAGACGCTCTACAGCCATCACCATGGCTGGCTCAACCGCTGGCTGCGCCAGCGCCTGGGCAATGCCGCGGATGCTGCCGACCTGGCTCAGGACACCTTCGTACGCCTGCTGCAGAAAACTGAACGTCTGGAACTCAAGGCCCCCCGGGCTTTTTTACGCACCATCGCCCGGGGGCTGGTAATCGATCACTGGCGCCGCGAGGAAATCGAACGTGCCTATCTGGAAACCATCGCTCACTTGCCCGAAGCCGAAACACCCGGCGCTGAAGCTCGGGCGTTGATTCTGGAGCTGCTGGAAAGCATTGCGCGGATGCTTGAAGGGCTGAAGCCGAAAGTACGTCAGGCTTTTCTCCTGGCTCAGTGCGAGGAACTTACCCACAAGCAGATTGCTCAGCAGATGGGCCTATCCCTGCGTACCGTCGAGCGTTATGTCGCCCAGGCGCTCTACCATTGCTACCTGCTGCGCTACGAGAGCTGAAGCCTGTGGATAACTTTCCCGCCAGCCTGCCGCTCAAGCCCAATCCCGATCACCTGGTGGTCAAGCAAGCAATCAACTGGTTGCTGCGCCTGCGCAACAACGGTGCCAACCCCAAGCTGCAGCAACAGTGCGATCTGTGGCGGGCGGCGCACCAGGAGCACGAACTGGCCTGGCAGCGGGTGCAATCGTTGCAGCAGGAACTCACGGCCAACCTGCGTTCAGTGCCGGGGGCTCAGGTGGCCTTGCATACCCTGGAACACAGCAGTCAGCGCCTGGGCCGGCGCCAGGCCCTGAAACTGCTCAGTGGCGCCCTGCTCCTGGGCTCCAGTGCCTGGGTCGGCAAGGATCTGCTGGGCTGGCAACAATGGAACGCAGACTTTGCCACCGCCGTCGGCGAGCAGCGGGGCTTCCAGTTGCCCGATGGCACCCGCCTGGAACTCAATACCGACAGCGCGGCGGACCTCAACTTCAATGCCGAACAGCGCCTGATCAAACTGCGCCGGGGCGAGATCATGGTGTCCTGTGGAGCCGATCACGGCCCTGCCCGCCCGCTGCTGGTGGAGAGCCGCCACGCCCTGCTGGAAGGCTTCGACGCCCGCTTCGTGGTGCGCGTGGAGGATCGCTGCACGCGCCTGAGCGTGACCCACGGCAGCGTGGCCATTCATGCGCCGCACACCGCCGACGGCCGTAGCGCCCGGGTGGAAGCAGGTCAGAGCTATCAGATCAGCCATGGCCTGGCCGAACCTGCGGCCCCCCTGGCGATGGACGTCGGCGCCTGGGCCGATGGCCTGATCGTTACGCGCAACATGCGCCTGGACGACTTCCTCCAGGAGGTCGGCCGCTATCGCCATGGCTATCTGGGCTGCTCGGCAGCGGTTGGCAATCTGCGCCTTTCAGGTGTGTTCCGCCTGGAAGACACCGACAAGTTGCTGGCCATCCTGCCCCAGACCCTGCCAGTGCAGTTGCGCTACCGCACCCGTTGGTGGGTGACCTTGGGGCCAGTGGCTTGAAATTCACTGGGGTGATTTTTTTTGGCGGGTTTTGCCAGGACGTCCGGCTTAGTCAGTAAGCACTTCAATCTGCTTCCTGCGACTTCAACGGAACCTACCATGACTCTGCGCGACACCCGCCCAAGCTCTCCCTGCGCCCGCCCCTTGCGCCAAGCCATCCGCGCCGCCCTGCTGTGCTCCAGCATCGGCCTCGGCACAGTGGCGCCCCAAGTGCTGGCCGCCGCTAGCGCTGTTGATGCCCCGCGTCACAGCTACAGCGTGGCCCCGGGCAACCTCGGCGATGCCCTCAACCAGTTCGCCCGGCAGGCCGGGATCACCCTGTCCACCACCCCGGCCCTGACCCAGGGCAGGCAGTCCCCCGGGCTCCAGGGCGACTACTCCATTCCCCAAGGCCTGAACCAGCTGCTGCGGGGTTCGGGACTGGAGGCGGTCAGCCAGGACGGCGGCAACTACGTACTGCGGCCCCTGCCCCAGGGCAGCGCCCTGACCCTGCCCGCCACTGAGGTCAAGGGCTTCGCCCTGGGCAACGCATTGGGCAGCATGGAGGGCTACAACGCGACGCACAGTCAGATCGCCACCAAGACCAGTACCGCGTTGCTGGAGACCTCGCAAAGCGTCTCGGTGGTCACTCGTGAACAGATCGACGACCAGGGCGCGCAAACCGTCGCCCAGACCATGCGCTACACCCCCGGCGTGCTGACCAATCCCTATGGCGCCACCCATCGCTACGACTATGTAGCGATGCGCGGCTTCAACGATGGTTCGGTGGACAACATCTACCTCGATGGCCTCAAGTCCATGGGTGACAGCGGCACCTACAGCAGCATGCAGGTCGACCCCTACTTCCTCGAACGGGTGGATATTCTCAAGGGCCCCTCATCGGTGCTTTATGGCCGCAGTTCCCCTGGCGGCCTGGTGGCCCTGACCAGCAAAAAGCCTCTCTACGAGCCCTATCACCAGATTCAGGCAACCGTGGGCACCCAGGGCAAACAGGGCCTGGGGTTCGACTTCAGCGGCCCGCTCGATGACGACAAGCGCGTTGCCTATCGGTTGATCGGCCTGACGGACAAGTCCGACACTCAGTTCGACCACGCGAAGGAAAAACGCTTCGCCCTGTCGCCGACCCTGAGTATCGACTTCAGTGAAGACACCTCCCTGACGCTCCAGGCCTATTTGCAGAATGACCCCGATGGCGGCTACCACGGCGGCATGCCGGCCAACGGCACCCTGAACCAGCGCAATGGCCAGCGCATTTCCGAGCATTTCTTCGAGGGCGAGCCGGGCGTGGATGGCTACAAGCGCGATCAACAGTCCTTCGGCTATCAGTTCGAGCATCGTTTCAACGACACCTTCACCGCCCGCCAGAACTTCCGCTACCTGGACTCCAAGGTGAAGCTCGACCAGGTCTATGCCTATGGCTGGACCAATGCCGCCAGCAATGACCTGAACCGCTATTACTCGGGTGGAGATGAGAAGCTCCACTCCTTCATCGTCGATAACATGCTGCAGGCCGAATTCCTCACTGGCGAGGTCAAGCACACCTTACTGCTGGGAGCCGACTATCAACGGCGCAAGACCGTGGTCGACTGGGACCAGGGAACGCTGCAACCGATCAATGCGTTCAACCCGGTCTATGGCAACTCGACGATCAACTACTACAGCCACACCAGCTATTTGCGGCGCCTGGAACAGACCGGCGTGTACTTGCAGGACCTGATCGAGCTGGACAAATGGCGCTTCTCTCTCGGGCTGCGCCAGGACTGGGTGGAAACCTCGGATGAAAACCGCCTGGCTGAAGCCCAGCGCCCACTGGGCACCGAAATCAGCGACAAACGCACCAAGCTCACTGGGCGTGCGGGCGCGCTCTATCTGTTCGATAACGGTCTGGCGCCTTACGTCAGCTATTCCGAGTCATTCAACCCCAACTCCTACGCAGACAGCGCAGGCAATCCGCTGCCACCTACCGACGGCACTCAATGGGAAGTCGGGCTGAAATATCAGCCACCAGGTACGGACAACTTGTTCACTGCCTCGTTGTTCCGCATCGACCAGGAGAACCTGGCGTCGAAGCTGCCCCAGGAAAACTTCTATCGTGCGGTGGGTGCTGTTCGCTCCCAGGGGCTGGAGCTGGAAGCCCACATGCAGCTGACCGACAACCTGAAACTGCTGGGCAGCTATACCTTCACCGACATCCAGTATTCGAAGTCGATGACCAGCACCCTGAGCAGCGCCACCAACCTCATCGAGAACAAGGGCAACTCGCCTACTCAGGCACCGCGGCAGATGGCGTCGCTGTGGGCCGACTACAAGTTCTACAGCGCGACGCTGGATGGCCTGCGCCTGGGCGGCGGTGTGCGCTATGTGGGCTACAGCTGGGCCGATGCCGAGAACACCATGAAGGTACCGGCCTACACGCTCTTCGATGCCTCCATCGGCTATGACCTGGGCAAGCTGGGCCTCAAGGGAGTGGATGTACGGCTCAATGCCAACAACCTGACCAACGAATCCTACGTCGCCTCCTGTGCAAGCTTGAGCTACTGCTACCTGGGCGAAGAGCGCAATGTCGCCGCCACGGTAAGCTACCAGTTCTGATCTAGGTTGACGCCAACAAAGCCAGCGCCTGTCAGCAGCCGCTGGCTTTGTCGTCTCTACGGAAAAATGTCATGCGCGCCATTCTGGTTCTATTGCACCGCTACATGGGCCTGGCCACCGCAGTGTTCCTGCTGCTGGCCGGGCTGACCGGGAGTGTCCTGGCCTTTCATCACGAGCTGGATGAGTGGCTCAACCCCGAGTTCTATCACACGCCTGGCAAGGGGCCGGTGCTGGCCCCCGGCGCACTGGTGGATAGCGTTCAGGCCGAGCACCCGAGGCTGCAGGTCTGGTACATGGAATATCCACAAGAAGCCGGGCATGCCGCGCTGCTGGCAGCGGTGCCACGCACCGACCCGGCCACCGGCCAACCGTATACCGAGCGCAATCAAGTATTTTACTTGGACCCGGTTACAGCCCATCAGCAGGGGCAGCGCTTTTGGGGCGCCTGCTGCTTCCAGCGGCAGAACCTGGTGCCTTTTCTGCTGGAGTTCCACTACAACCTGAGCCTGCCCGGCAATTGGGGGCTATGGTTGATGGGGCTGGTGGCCATTGCCTGGGTCATCGACTGTTTTGTTGCCTTGCTGCTGACCCTGCCTCGTGGACGGCCGTTCTGGCGCAAGTGGGCCACGGCCTGGAAGATCAAGGGCGGCCATGCCTATCGGCTCAACTTCGACCTGCATCGCGCCGCAGGCTTGTGGTTATGGCTGCTCCTGCTGCCGATCGCCATCAGTAGCGTAGCCATGAACCTGCCGAGCCAGGTGTTCAAACCCGTGGTGTCATTGCTCTCGTCCATCGAACCCAGCGTCTATGAAGCTCGGGGACGAGTACCGGCGGCAGAGCTGGGGATAACCCGGCTGACTTATCAACAGGCCTATGAACGGGCTCTGGAAGAGGGGCAGCGGCTGGGCTTGAAGGAGACGATTGGTGAGTTGTATTACAGCTTTGAATACAACTTCTATGGAGCAGGTTTTGGTCGGCATGACAGCCAAGCCCATGGTAAGTCCTGGCTGTTCTTCCACGGTACGGATGGGCGCTTGCTGGGGCAGGAGATAGCGGGGCAAGGCACCCTCGGAGAGCGCTTCTACCGACTGCAACTGCCCATACATGGAGGCAGGATCATCGGTACCACGGGGCAGGTGATCATTGCTCTATTGGGCGTTCTGATTGCCGTGCTGGCACTGACCGGCATCTATATCTGGTGGCGTAAGTTAATCGCCCGTAGAAGCAGCAAGATGCGTAAGAACAGGGCGTAAGAGGCAAACAAATGTGGTCTTGATGACTGCTTACTCGATGCTGATGAAGCCCTGAATCCACCCTGCAATCTGCTTCTGCCACACAGCACAGGCTTTATAGCGCACAAAAACAAAACCCCTGTCTGCGTGAGCAGACAGGGGTTTTGGAATTTGATCTTGACGATGACCTACTCTCACATGGGGAAACCCCACACTACCATCGGCGATGCATCGTTTCACTTCTGAGTTCGGGATGGGATCAGGTGGTT
>NZ_JANUEC010000007.1:0-325036 GCF_024810175.1 Pseudomonas sp. BIGb0176 | reverse complement strand
GCGCACGCCTTCGCTGGCAAGCCAGCTCCTACAGGGGGCGGCCAGCCAGATTCGCTCGGTGTAGGAGCCAGCTTGCTGGCGAGAGGGCCCTCAAGACCTGCGCCTGCCTGGCGGAGCACTTCGCCGGCAAGCCTGCTCCTACAAAGGGGGGAGTTTGGCGAGTTTCATGGCGATCAACAGGGCTCCGATCAGCAAGGCGCCGATAAACAGGCCGATGCCGTTCCAACCCGCCAGGTGCCAGAACACCCCGCCGGCGGTGCCGGCAATGCTCGAGCCGGCGTAGTAGCTGAACAGGTACAGCGACGACGCCTGGCCCTTGGCCTTGGTGGCGCGACGGCCGATCCAGCTGCTGGCCACCGAGTGGGCACCGAAGAAGCCGAAGGTGAACAGCAGCATGCCGATCAGCACCAGGGACAGCGGGGTCAGCAGGGTCAGGGCGATCCCCGCCAGCATCAGCACGATGGTGCCCCAGAGCACCCGGCGCCGGCCCAGCTGGTCGGCCAGGGCGCCGATCTTCGCCGAGCTGTAGATGCCCGAGAGGTACACCACCGACAGCATCCCGACCCAGGCCTGGCTCAGTTGATAGGGCTCGGCCAGCAGGCGGTAGCCGATGTAGTTGAACAGGGTGACGAATGCCCCCATCAGCAGGAAACCTTCGAGGAACAGCCAGGGCAGGCCGGCATCGCGAAAGTGCATGGCAAAGCCGTCCAGCAGGCTGCGCGGGTGCAGCGAACGGGGACGGAAATTGCGCGATTCGGGAAGGATGCGCCAGAACACCGCGGCAGCGATCAGTGCCAGGCCGCCGATCACCAGCATCGCCGTGTGCCAGCTGACGAAGTCGATCAGCACCCCGGTGATCAGTCGCCCGCTCATGCCGCCGATGGCGTTGCCACCGATGTACAGGCCCATGGCCAGGCCGATGTGCTGGGGGTGGATCTCCTCGCTCAGGTAAGTCATGGCCACCGCTGCCAGCCCGCTCAGGGACAGGCCCACCAGCGCGCGCATCAGCAGCACCCCGTGCCAGCTCGGCATCAGCGCACTGGCGATGGTGCACAGGGCGGCGGCCAGCAAGGCGGCGACCATCACCGGCTTGCGACCGATGCGGTCGGAAACCGGCCCGGTGATCAACAACCCGATGGCCAGCATGCCGGTGGCGACCGAGAGGATCAGGCTGCTCTGGGCGGCATTGATGGAAAAGTCCCGGGACAGCAGCGGCATCATCGGCTGTACGCAATACAGCAGGGCGAAGGTGGCAAAACCGCCGGAGAACAGCGCCAGCACGGTGCGCATGAACATCGGCGTGCCTTTTTCGATGTAGGCCTCGTTGAGCTGGGCGACCACCTCGTCCAGGGGCGTGGCAGGGGGTTCGTGGGCGGAGGGGGCAACAGCGGCAACAGCGGATTTCACGGGGGACCTCGGGGGAACGCAGCCGGTCAGGCAATGGAAAAAGCATATAGCTGGCTAATGATTCTTTCCAATATATTGTTCGACCTGTTTGATAGGTTTTAAGACTTAATGAGGCCCTCATGGAACTGCGTCACCTGCGCTACTTCATCGCTGTCGCCGAAGAACTGCATTTTGGCCGTGCAGCCCAGGTGCTGGGCATCTCCCAACCGCCCCTGAGCCAGCAGATCCAGGCGCTGGAGCAGGAGGTGGGGGCGCGCCTGTTCGAACGCACCAATCGTCGGGTCGAGCTCAGCGAGGCCGGGCGCCTGTTCCTGGAAGAGGCGCGGCTGGTACTGGCCCAGGTGGACAAGGCGGCGGACGTGGCGCGGCGTGCGCAGCTGGGCGAGCTGGGGGAACTGAAGATCGGCTTCACCTCGTCGGCGCCCTTCAATTCGACCATTCCCCAGGCGATCTTCGCCTTTCGCCAGCGCTTTCCCGCGGTACACCTCAAGCTCAAGGAAATGAGCAGCACCCAGGTGGCCGAGGCCCTGGTGGACCAGGCGATCCAGGTCGGCATCATGCGGCCCTTGCCCCTGCCGGATTCGCTGTCGGTGGTGGAGCTGCTGCGCGAGCCGCTGGTGGCGGTGCTCAGTTCCAAGCACCCGCTGGCCAGTGGCAGCGAAGAGGGGCTGCACCTGGCGGAGCTGGCCCATGAGCCCTTTGTGTTTTTCCCCCGCAGCTATGGCAGCGGCCTGTATGCGCAGTTGCTGAGCCTGTCCCGGGATGCCGGCTTTACCCCGCATTTCGCTCAGGAGGCGGCGGAAGCCATGACCATCATTGGCCTGGTGGCGGCGGGGTTGGGGGTGTCGGTGCTGCCGGCGTCCTACCAGCGCATGCGCATCGACGGCGTGGTCTATCGCCGCCTGCTGGACCCGGCGGCGATGTCGGCGGTGTGGCTGGTGCAGCGCAAGGATCAGGCTTCGCCCATGGCCAAGGCCTTTGTCGAGCTACTGACGCGCAAGACCGGGGCTACGCCCTGAGGGGCTGTTGGGCCGCACCGGGGCCTGCAGGTTCACTAGGTCGCCGCGCAGGGCCACTCCGGCCATCAGTACCCCGGCATGGCATTCGTAGGTGTTGAGGTCCTTGCGCACGTGGTGCTTGTAGTAGCTGACGATATTGGTCACTGCGTTGGCGCCGACCCGCTTGGCTGCGGCTTGCAGGGTGATCAGGGCCGACTGCAGGGCCCATTCGCAGGCGGCGATATCGCTCTTGTTGAAAGCGTTGGTCTTCTTGTTGGTGGTGACTTCGGTGAGCCGCACCTGGAGCACTGGCGGAAGTGGGTTGCCGGCCAGATGGAAGCTCACGCTGCCATCCAGGCGCCCGGCGCGCTCGGCGTCGGCCACGACTTTCTCGAAGGGCATGTACATCAGGTTGGTGGCCTGGCTGGCGGGGCTCAGGGTCGTTAGCAGGGCCAGGGCAATCAGTGCTTTCACTTGCATGGTCGGCTCCTTGACGGACGTGAAAGGGGCGCCACTGTCACGCCGGCCGATGCCCGATCGCGCCACTTGGCTCCCGCAGGCGGCGGTCACCCGGCCTGCTGTTGCGAGTGTAGACGGCGATTGGCGCGCTTTCGGAAAATCCCGGAAACGCAAAGGGCGCCCCAGGCGCCCTTTGCGTTGTCAGTCGCAGGTCACTGGACCTTGGACAGATCCCCGCGCAGCGCTACACCAGCCATGATGGCGCCGGCATGGCACTCATAGGTGGTGGCGTCCTTGCGCTCGTGGCTCTTGTAGAAGCTGGCAATGTCGGTCACGGCGTTGGCGCCGACTTTCTTCGCAGCTTCATGCAGGGTGATCAGTGCCGACTGCAAGGCCCACTCGCAGGCCACCTGGTCGGCCTTGCCGAAGGCATTGGTCTTCTTGTTGGTCACGGCGCCGGGGCTCAGCACGCTGACCTTGCCGGCCGGCTTGTTGCCCGCCAGGTAGAACTTCACGCTGCCGTCGATCTTGCCGGTGCTGATGGCCTCGGCCACCACCTTGTCGAAGGGCAGGTACAGGGTGGTATCGCGGGCCTGGCTGACGCCGGGCAGGGTGCACAGCAGCAGGGTGGCGGTGGCCGCCAGTGTCTTCAAACGCATCGCATTCTCCATGACATCAAAGGGGGTGAAGCAGCCCTGTGACCGGGGTCACAGGGAAGGGCTCATTGTGCGGCCGGGAAGCTCTTGGCCGCGGCATCCGACAGCTGTTGCGCGGCCCGCTCGTTCTGGTTGTCCCGCAGTTCGCGCAGGATTCCCTTGTCCAGCAGGCGCACCCAGCGGATGTAGTTCTTGTGGATCTTGCCGTCCTTGTAGTCCATGTCGCGGCTGTCGCGGTAGACGATCTTGTAGTAGCTGGCGGAGTACTGGATATCGATCTCCGCGTGGAACTGTTGACGCACGGTGATCTCGGCCTGGATCAGCTCCGGGCTGATGCGCTGCACGGTCCACTTGCGGGCTACGAGGTTCTTCAGGATCGCCTGCTTGACCTGCTCCTGGTCGGCCTGGATGGTGGCCGGGAGCACCCGGTTGGGGGTGTACATGCGCTTGCTGGTACAGGCGGTGACGCTCAGCAGGGCAAGGACGATGAGGGTGGCGCGAAACAGGGAAGACATTCCATTTCTCCAGTGAGGTGAGGCATCAGGACCAGCGGCGGAAGATCAACGAGGTGTTGACGCCGCCAAAGGCAAAGTTGTTGTTCATCACGTATTCGTGGCTCATGGCGCGAAAGCCTCCCTGCAGGTAGTCCAGCTCGCCGCAGCGGGGGTCGACCTGATCCAGGTTGCAGGTGTGCACATAGAGGTCGCGGTTGAGCATCTCGATGCTGAACCAGGATTCCAGCGCGCCGCAGGCGCCCAGGGTGTGGCCGAGGAAACTCTTCTGCGAACTGATGGGCATGCGGCTGCCGAACAGGCTGCTGGTGGCCAGGGTCTCGGCGATGTCGCCTTGCTCGGTGGCGGTGCCATGGCCGTTGACGTAGCCGATGGCCTCCGGGGCCAGGGCCCCATCCTCCAGCGCCAGCTCCATGGCCCGGCGCATGGTGCTCTGTTCGGGGCGGGTGGTGTGCTGGCCGTCGGCGTTGCTGCCGAAGCCGACGATTTCCGCGTGGATGCGCGCGCCACGGGCCAGGGCGTGCTCCAGCTCCTCGAGCACCAGCATGCCGCCACCTTCGCCGATCACCAGGCCGTCACGGCCGCTGTCGTAGGGGCGCGGGCTGGTGTGCGGCGCATCGTTCTTCAGGCTGGTGGCATACAGCGCGTCGAACACCATGGCTTCGGTGGGGCACAGTTCCTCGGCGCCGCCGGCGAGCATCAGCGGCAGGCGGCCGAACTTGATCGCCTCATAGGCGTAGCCGATGCCCTGGCTACCGCTGGTGCAGGCGCTGGAGGTAGGGATCAGGCGCCCGGTCAGGCCGAAGAAGATGCTGATATTGGCGGCGGTGGTGTGGGGCATCATGCGCACGTAGGAGTTGGCGTTGAGCCCCTCGGCCACCGAGTTGAGCAGCATGTTGCCGAAGGCCTTGATCTCGTCGGTGCTGCCGGTGGAAGAACCACAGGCCACGCCCATGCGCCCGTCCTTGATCGACGGGTCGCCCAGCAGCCCAGCGTCGGCCAGGGCCTGCTCGGCGGCGCCCACGGCCAGGCGCGAAACCCGGCCCATGCTGCGCAGCTGCTTGCGGGTCCAGTGCCCGGGCACCTGGAAGTCATCGATGGGGCCGGCCAGGCGGGTGTTGAGTTCGCTGAACCTGTCCCACTCGTCCATGCGCCGGATGCCGCTGCGGTTGGCGGCAAAGCGCTCGGCGATGCTGGCCCAGTCGCTGCCCAGGGAGGTGATGCCGGCCATGCCGGTGACGACCACACGTTTCATCAGCACAGGCCCCCGTTCACCGACAGCACCTGGCGAGTGATGTAGGACGCTTCGGCGGACATCAGGAAATTCACCGCGCCGGCCACCTCTTCCGGGGTGCCCATGCGCTGCGCGGGAATCATTTTCAGCAGTTCTTCCACCGGCACGTTTTCATCCAGCATGGCGGTGTCGATCAGCCCCGGGGCCACGCAGTTGACGGTGATCTTGCGCTTGCCCAGCTCGATGGCCAGGGCCTTGGCGGCGCCGATCACGCCGGCCTTGGAGGCGCTGTAGTTGACCTGGCCACGGTTGCCGATCAGCCCCGAGACCGAGGTGATGCAGACGATACGCCCGGCTGCGCGGCGGCGGATCATGGGCATCATCACCGGGTGCAGGACATTGTAGAAACCGTCGAGGTTGGTGCGCAGCACCTGGTCCCAGTCCTCTTCGCTGAGGGCCGGGAAGGCGCCGTCGCGGGTCAGGCCGGCGTTGAGCACCACGCCGTAATAGGCGCCATGGGCTTCGACATCGGCCTCCAGGGCAACCCGGCAGGCCTCCCGGTCCGATACATCGAATTGCAGGACGCGGGCGCTGCGGCCCAGGGCCTGGACTTCGCCCCTGACGGCTTCGGCTTCGGTGCGGCCGCTGCGGCAGTGCAGCACCAGGTCATACCCGGCCCGGGCCAGACGCAGGGCGATGGCACGGCCGATGCCACGGCTGGAGCCGGTGACCAGTACGGAGTCAGTCATGACGGTGTTCCTGTAGAAGAGGCAGGTGTTTCATGCAAGTAGTCGGCGGCCTGTGGCGGACGGAACACGTTCAGGCGCGCGCTGGCGGTGATGCCGGGGCCACTGAGGTGGCACTCGAACACGCCCATGCCGTTGTCGTCTTCCAGAGAGCGCAGGGCATGGATTTCCAGGGTGCTGCCGAGGGGGAAGTGCTCGACATTGCATTCGAATTTGCGGGTGCCCAGAAGAAAGCCCAGCTCCACCGGCAAGCCTTGCTGGCGGGCGCGGCAACCGGCGTAGGCGGCCACGCTCTGGGCCATCAGCTCGACGCCGACCCAGGCCGGCAGGCTGCCGTCGGGGCGGTTGAACAGGCCACCGGGGCGAACTTCGAGGCGGGTGCGGATCTGTTCTTCATCAAAGGCCAGGACCTGATCGATGAGGATCATGTCCCCGGCGTGGGGCAGCAACTCGGCGAGCGGCCAGTCAATCATGGGGCGTCTCCGATAATCAGGCTGACGTTGTTGCCGCCGAAGGCGAAGGAATTGCTCATCAGGCGGCGCGGTGCGTGGGGGGCCAGGCGATCGTCCGGGGTGACCCAGCGCAGTGGCGGCAAAGACGGGTCGGCCTGGGCATCCCAGACATGGGGCGGCAGCGCCAGGCCGGGGTTGTCGGTACTCAGGGCCAGCCAGCAGAACGCCGCCTCCAGGGCCCCGGCGGCCCCCAGGGTATGGCCGCTCATGGGTTTGGTCGAAGAGCAGGGCACGCCTTCGGGGAACAGCTGGGCAACGGCCAGGCTTTCCATCGCGTCGTTGTGCTGGGTGGCGGTGCCGTGCAGGTTCAGGTAGCCGATCTGCTGCGGCTGCAGGCCGGCGCTGCGCAAGGCCTGGCTCATGGCCTGCAGGGCGCCGCGGCCATCGGGGGCCGGGGCGGAAATATGGTAGGCGTCGGAGCTGGCGCCACCGCCCAGCAGGGCAACAGGGGCGTCGCCGGCAGGCTCCCGGCTCATGAGGAACAGCACCGCCGCTTCACCGATGTTGATCCCGTCGCGGTTGCGGGAAAACGGGTTGCAGCGTTGCCCGGAGACCGCCTCCAGGGCTGTGAAACCATTGAGGGTCAGCTTGCACAGGCTGTCGACCCCGCCGCATAGCACGGCGTCGCACAGGCCCAGGTCGAGCAGGCGCCGGGCACTGATCAGGGCCCGGGCGCTGGAGGTGCAGGCGGTGGAAATCACATAGGCCGGGCCGCAGAGTTGCAGCCATTGGGCGAGGAAGTTCGCCGGGGCGCTGAGCTCCTGCTGACGGTAGTCGTAGCCCGCCGGGAATTGCCGGTCCTGCAGGTAACGGGCGATGCCCCGGCTGGCTTCGTCGATGCCCGACGTGCTGGTGCCCAGGACGATGCCGATGCGGCCATGGCCGTAGCGCTGGATGGCCTGCTGGATGTCGCCTTCGATCTGCCGGGTGGCCTCCAGCAACAGCTGGTTGTTGCGGCTGTTCTGGGCTTCGAGGCCCGCCGGCATGCCCGCCAGCGGGCTGCGCACTGCCGCCACCGGCAAGGTACGCTCGGGCACCCAGTGGCTTTCGTCGCGCATGCCCGAGCAGTCGCCGGCAAACAGGCTGCGGGCGACTTCCTGGCGATTGCGGCCCAGGGCGCAGATCACCCCGAGGGCGTTGAGGTAAGCCGTCATGGCGTGGCCTCGGTGCTCAGAGCCGTGATGTGGTAGTGCGGGCCTTGGGGCAGGTTCAAGGTGAAATCCAGAGCGTGTTGATAGTCGACTCGCCAGCGCGGGCCGAGGGTACGTTGGGCGCCCTGTTGCCGGGCGTGCGGATAATTGGCCTGCAGTTCGGCCACAGGCGTCAGGGCGAACAGCAGGGCCGCGAACAGCTCCCGGGCCTCCGGGTTGGGTGGCAGCAGGCCGTCGGCCTGCCAGTGTCCGCCCACCAGGCGCTGACGGGCCTGGGGAATGCCCAGCGGGTCCATCAGCGACCAGCGCAGGTCCGGGCCTTCGGCCTGGATCACCAGCAGCCAGTCCTGGCGCTGGTCCTGAAGCTGGCGCTGTACGTGGAGCTGCAACGGCAGCACCAGCGAGGGCGTGCGCTCGGGCAGCGGAGCCTGACTGACGCAAGCGCTCAGCAACAGGACACAACCGAGCAGCAGGGCACGGATCATTCGGACGGACCTTCCTCGGCAACAGGGGGAGCGAGCGGCTTGCGGGCCACCACATTGACCAGGGTTTCCTCGCGCTGGCCCACCGGCGGCGGCTGGCGCAGGCCGAAGCGCTCCAGCAGGCCGAAGTCCTTGGCGCGACTCCACCACAGGTAGGGATAAGACACGTTCTGCGGGCCGAATTCAAAGCCCTGCTGACGAATCATCTGCAGGTACTGGGCGGCGCTTTTCTGCACATGCATCGGATGGCGGAACAGCCAGCGGATCACCCAGGTGTCGATATAGGCCTCGGTGGATTCGGCAAACAGCAGGTAACCCCCGGGCTTGAGCACCCGGTAGAACTCGGCCAGGGCTTTTTCCTGTTCCACCAGGTGGTGGAAGGTCTGGTGGCAGAACAGCAGGTCGACGCTGGCGTCGGCCAGTTCCAGGGTCGCGCAGTCGCTGCCGATCAACTCCACCTGCATCTGCTGGCGCCGGGCTTCCTCGGCGCTGAGCTTGAGGCTGTGGGGGTCGGCGTCCAGGCCGATCAGGCGCTGCGGGGCGAACACCTGGCGCAGGTACTGGAACGACTTGCCCTGGCCGCAACCGGCGTCCAGCAACACCGGATGCCGGGGCAGCTCGCCATCGAACAGCGAGCGCAGGTCATTGATCGCCACCCGCAGCACATGGTGCTGCCAGGTGTGGCTGCGCAGGAACCAGAAGCCGAAGCGGGTTTCCTCGACGTAGCTGTCACTCAGGTACTGGCTGGTTTGCTCACTCATGCGCGGTCCCTCGCACAGACTTCCGAGAGGGCCTTGAGCCGGCGCTTGGGCTCGCTGACGAAAGGGTTGCGTTCATCCCAGGCATAACCGGCGAGGATCGAGCTGATCATGCGGCGGATTTCCGGGGAGCTGCCCGGATGGTAGATCACGTCCTGGAAAGTGCCGGCGTACCAGCCCTCGACGTAGCAGCGGAAGGTGTCCACGCCGCGTTTCAGCGGTTTGGCGAACTCCGTCGCCCAGTCGACGCCCTGGCCCTGCAACTGCCGGTGCAACACGGCGGCGGCCATGCTCGCGGAACGCATGGCGATGGTCACCCCGGAAGAGAACACCGGGTCGAGGAATTCCGCGGCGTTGCCCAGCAGGGCGAAGCCCGGGCCATGCAGGGTGCTGACGTTGGCCGAGTAGCCGCCGATGGTCCGCGCCGGGGTGTCCCACTCGGCGTATTGCAGCACCTTGGCCAGGCTCGGGGTTTCGCTGATGAAGCCCCGCAGGCAGGCGTCCAGGTCGCCATCGCGCCCGGCGAAATGCTCTTGGGCGGCCACCACCCCTACCGAGCAGCGGCCGTTGCTGAAGGGGATGCTCCAGAACCAGATGTCGCGGTGCTCGGGGTGGGTGGTGATGAGGATCTTGTTGCGGTCGAAGTGCTCGCAGTCGATGCGGTCTTCGACATGAGTGAACACCGCTCGGCGTACCGGAAAGTTCGACGGCGCTTCCAGTTCCAGCAGGCGCGGCAGGACCCGGCCGTAACCGCTGGCGTCGAGGATGAAGTCGGCTTCGATGCGGTACTGGCTGCCGTCTTCACGGCGGCAGTCGAGTTGCGGCAAGGGCCGCTCCACCTCCACCGCGACAATCTCTTCGCCGTAGCGGATCTCCACCCCTTGCAGGGCGGCCTGGTCGGCCAGCAGCTTGTCGAAGTCGGCGCGCTGCACCTGGAAGGTGGTGGGCTTGCCATTGCTGAAGGTGTCGCCGAAATCGAAGGTGCTGTAGTGCTCGCCCCAGGCGAAGGCCGCGCCGTTCTTGAGCTGGAAGCCGGCGGCTTGCACGGCCTCCAGCATCCCGGCTTCCTCGACGAAATCCAGGCAGTGGGACAGCAGGCTTTCACCGATGGAGAAACGCGGGAAATGTTGCCGCTCGACGATCAGCACGTCGTGGCCCTGGCGCTTGAGTAGCGCGGCCGCGATGGCCCCCGAGGGGCCGGCACCGATCACCACGACTTGGCGACGTTCCATTTCAACTGTTGGCACTGGGGCTCCTTGCCGGTTTGGCGATGTTCAGGTTCAAGGGGGCAGCGTGGGGCGCCGCCTGGGGAGTTCGGTGCATTCCGGCCAGGGCCGGCAGCAGGGTGGCGATCAGGCCCATGAGCATCAGCGCGAAGTACAGCGCCGGGCTGATCAACTGTTGTTGCAGCAGCAGGTTGAGAAAGACGATCTCGCTCAAGCCGCGAATGTTCAGCAGCAGGCTTTCCCGCCAGCGGCTGGCGCCGGTAAAGGAAGCGCCGGCCCAGCCCAGGCCCAGCCAGTTGCCCAGCAGCTTGCTGGCAATCGGCAACAGCAGCAGGGCCGCCAGTTGCACCCAGCCGAGGCTGCCCATGGCGCTGTGCACATCGATCTGCACGATGCCGAAGGTCAGGATCAGCGGGATGGCGATGTAGGTCTGCAAGCGGTTCATCCAGGCAGCCTGTAACGGCAGCACCAGCGCCAGCTTGAGGGCGGCCATGCACAGCAGGTAGCCGATGCCGAAGATCAGCGCATTGAGCCGGTATTGCTCGGCCACCACCAGCAGGCCGAAAAAGCCCAGGCTGTAGAGCAGCGGCTGGCGCAGGCCCAGGCCGCGCAGCACCAGGGGCAGGCAGGCGCCGGCCAGGGGCAGCAGCAGGCTGCTCAGGTGCAGGCTGCCCTGGGCCAGGGCGAACAGGCTCCAGCAGGCCAGGTCGATGAGGATCGCGGTCTGCACCAGGCGCCGGGTGGCGGCGGGCGGGTACTGGATGTGCCGCAGGTACAGGTAGAGCACCGGGATCGCGGTGATGGCGAACAGCAGGCCGACCGCCAGGGAGCTTATCCAGGGTTGCGCCGGCAGCAGCCAGAAGGCGGTGGCCAGGCCGCAGGCGAAGGGAATGCCGAAGCTCGGCACGGCGATCTTCAGGCTCTGGCGGTCCAGGCGCAGGTCGATCACGTCACTGAGGATATGCCCCAGCAGCAAGGCAAAGCTCAGGCTGTACAGATGCTTGAGCCACTGCGGCGAAACCAGCTGCGCACCACTTAGCTGCCAGTGCGGTTCGATCCACAGCAGCATCAGCAGCGGCAGGCCGAAGGTCGCCAGCAGCAGTTGGCTGACAATCGGGATCAGGCCCAGGCGCCGGCCGATGTGGGTGGCCAGGGCAAACAGCGCCAGGGCCAGTAGCCAGAACAGCAGGGTCAGCATGCTGCACGCTCTGTGTCGGGCGCCGGGTGCGGCCTGTGGCCGGCCCAGGGCGCAAGGATGAAGCTGAAGGCCAGCCCCAGGCTGACCGCCAGGCCGAAGTTGCTCACCGCCGGGGTGCTGGAAATGGCCAGCAGGCCGAACGACAGCCAGGTGGTCAGGGCCGCCAGCAGCGTGCCCAGCAGGCTCACCGCGGCGCCGCCGATCTGCTCGCGCATGAGGATCGCGTAGTCGACGCTGATGGCCGTCACCAGCAGCAGGCCGAACAGGCTGAACAGGGTCAGGGGCTGGCCCAGCCAGCCGAGGCTGGCCAGGCTGCACAGGGCTGCCAGCAGGGGCAGGGCCACCAGGCGCAAGGCGCCGCCGAGGCCGAAGGGCAGGATCAACAGCAGCACGATCAGCACGCAGGAGGCCAGCTTGAGTTCGGCGGCGCTGACCTGGGTGGCGGCGAATACCCGGTTCAGCTCACCCAGGCGGTCCACCAGTTGCACCCCTGGCAGATCATCGGCCTGGATTCGCAGCAGGGCGGCGTCGTTCAGCCCCTGCAGGCTGACCATGGCGGCCACGCCGTTGGCGTTGGCTCCCAGCCACAGCGGGCGATAGGGCTCAGCCAGCGGCCCGGAAAGCGCGGCGTCGAGGTCTTCCACCGGCAATTGCTGCAGCTGTTCCAGCTCCGCTTGCAGGGCGGCCAGGGGTACCCCCAGGTCCAGCAGCGGCTGCCAGAAACGCGGCAGCTGCTTGAGGGCTTCGCGCACCTGCTGTTGTTCGGTCGGTTGGCTGAGCAACTGGTTCAGCGACAGGTAGCCCTTGAGCTTGCCCAGGTTCACCAACTGTTGCAGGCGCAGGTCCAGGGCCTCCAGGCGCTCCAGCAGTTGCTGCTGATCGGTGGCGCGCACCAGGAAGAACTGGCTGGTGGGCTGATAGCCGGTGATCCGCGCAATGGCCTGGGCTTCCTGCAGCAACTGCGGCGGTGCACCGACCCATTGGCGGATGTCGTTCTTGCTCTCGAGCTGCCACAGGCCGGCGGCGCAGAACAGCGCCAGCAATACCAGCAGCACCGGGCTGGGCACCCGCTTGAGCAAGGCCGCGCGGGCCTGCAGCAGGGCTTGGGCCACTTGCAGCGGCCATTGCGCCGGGCGCAGTTGCACCCCCTTGAGCAGTGCCGGCAGCAGGCACACCGCCGCCAGGTAGGCGCCCACCAGGCCGGCGGCGGAGAAGACGGCGATCTGGGTCAGGGCCGGGAACGGGGTCCAGGCCAGGGCCAGGTAGCCGATGCAACTGGTGGCCAGGCTCAGGCTCAGCCCCGGCAGGGTCAGGCGCAGGGCCGGCCAGCTGCGCCAGGGTTTCAGGCTCCAGCTCTTGGACAGGTAGTGCAGGGGGTAGTCGACGGCCACGCCGATCAGGCTCGACCCCAGCACCAGGGTCATTACGTGCATGCGGCCGAACAGCGCCACGCAGGCCACGGCGCCGAACAGCATGCCCACCAGCACCGGGACGAAGGCCAGCAGGGCACGCCAGCGGCGGAAGGCCAGCAGCAACAGCAAAAGGATGCCCAGGGTGGCGCCGCCGCCGACCCAGGTGATTTCCCGGGTGGCCTGTTGCTGGCCGTTGGCGGCGTACAGCAAACCGCTGGCGGCCAACAGTTGTACCTGTCGCTGGCTGGCCTGCTCACGGCTGTGGCGCAGCAGGTCAGCCACTTGCAGAGGCAGTTGCATGTCGAAGGCGTTGCCGCCGGTGCGGGCCCGCAGCAATACCCAGTGCTGGCCGTCGGCCTCGGCCACCAGGGCGCCGCTGCCGATGTCCAGCTGCACCGCGCCGTGTTGCGGCTGGCTGTTCTGGATGCGTCCGGTCAGGCCCAGCCAGTCATCCTGGCTGGGCACCAGGGTAAAGCCGCCGAACGGGTCGAACAGGCTCTGCACCCGTTGCTGGATAAACGCCTGGGGCTGCTGGGCCAGTTGCTCGCGATCCTTGGCCCCGAGCATCGCCAGGCGGCCCTGCAACAGTTGCTGGCGCAGCGCCGGCAGGTCGGCCTGGAGGTTCCACTGGACCTTCTCGAACAACCCGCTGGCCTGCCATTGCTCGGCCAGTTGCCGGGCCATGGCCACTGCCTGCTGACGTTCGGCATGCCCCACCAGCACCAGGATTTCCCGGTTCAGCGGTTCCTGCATGCGTTGCTCGGCCTGTTGCTCCAGGGCATCCGGGGCGGTGCCGGGTACCAGTTCCATGAGGTTGGCCGACAGCGGCGCGCCATGGCGCCATTGCCAGGCACCGAGGGCCAGGACTAGGGTCAGCAGAATCAGGAAAAACCGCGGCAGCCAGCGTTCACTCGGCAAAGTCATGTTGCTCCGTTTCACTGAGCGGCTGGGCGCTGCTGCTGTCCTGCATGATCAGCAGGGTGCGGTCGCCCTGGGCTTCCAGCAGTTCGATGCGCTGCACCAGCTCGCCGCCGTCGATGTTGATCTGGTTGAAGATCTGTTTCAGCAGCAGGGAACGGGGGATCAGTTGCAACTGCCAGTTCTGCGCGCTGCCTTGCAGCTTGAGTTCGAAGTCCCGCTGCAGGCCGCTGCTGTCGCCTTGCAGCACAGCGAGGAACAGGCGGTTCTGCTCGGCCCCGGCGCTCTTGCCGGGAAGCATCTGCCAGCCGCCGCCATCGCGCCGGGCGATGCCCTGGGCAGTGATGCGGTAGTCCTGTTGCAACGGGGTCTGCAGCAGCCACAGCAGGCCATGGTTTTTCGCCAGCACGAAGTGACCCTTGCTGGTCAATGGCTGGGGCAGGGCCCGCAGGTGTTTTTCCTGGATGAAACGACCGTGGATCACCTCCGGCCGCGACAGTTGATCGCTCAACTGTTGCAGGTCGAAGGCCTGGGCCAGCCCCGGCACCCACCAGAGCACCAAGAGCGTGGGCGCGAGCTTGCTCGCGAACCGCCGCACCACGGTACGCAGCCTCATGCAGCTGGCAGACAGACCGACCCTCTTGGCGAGCAAGCTCGCTCCTACCTTCATGGCAAGGCCCTCGCGACGGCATCGGTGAAGACCTTGGGCGAGGCCAGTTGCATTTCCCGGCTGGCGATCTCCACGGCCACCTGCACCGAGCTGGCGCGGGTCATGCGCTCGCCCGTGGCCTGGTCGGTGATCAGGTAATTGATCTTCAGCCGGCTTTCCCACTCCACCAGGCTGGCGCGCACGTTCAGGGTCTGGCCGAACACCGCGCCGCGCACGTAGCGCAGTTGCAGGTCGATCACCGGCCAGGCGTAGCCGGATTCGAGCATCTGCTGGTAGTTGTGGCCGAGCTTGTCCAGCAGGGCGCAGCGGGCGACCTCCAGGTATTTGACGTAATGCCCGTGCCAGACGACGTGCATGGTGTCGACGTCGAAGAAGGGCACCTGGATCTGGGTGTCGGCGTGGATCACTCCCTTGCTACGCATGCAGCCTCCAGTGTTGTTCGGCGATGCGTTGCAGGCACAGGCGCAGCTCGCGCTCCAGGGCGCGGTCCTCGATCACCGGTGGGAAGTCCTCGGCCAGTTGCCGGTGCATGGCATCCAGGGCCGGCGGCAACGGCCGGGCATCGGCTTCCTGGCTGCGCAGCCAGACGCCCTGATTGGCTGCGAGCAAGGTGGCGGCGGCCACTTGCTCGGTGAGCTCCAGCACGCGGATCGCGTCCCGGGCGGCGATGGTGCCCATGCTCACCTTGTCCTGGTTGTGGCACTCGGTGGAGCGCGAGAACACGCTGGCCGGCATGGTGTTTTTCAGGGCCTCGGCGGTCCAGGCGCTGGCGCCGATCTGCACCGCCTTGAAGCCGTGGTTGAGCATGGCGCGCTCGGCGCTGGCGCCGGAAAGGTTGCTCGGCAGGCCGTGGTTGTAGCGCACGTCCACCAGCAGGGCCAACTGCCGGTCCAGCAGGTCGGCGACGTTGGCCACCAGGTTCTTCAGGCTGTCCATGGCGAAGGCGATGTGCCCGCCATAGAAGTGCCCGCCGTGCAGCACGCGCTCGGCCTCGGCGTCGATGATGGGGTTGTCGTTGGCGCTGTTGAGCTCGGTCTCGATGAAACCGCGCAGCCAGTTCAGGCTGTCGGCCAGCACCCCCAGCACATGGGGGGCGCAGCGCAGCGAGTAGCGGTCCTGCAGGCGATGCAGGGGCGCGGTCGGCGCGTCGATCGCCAGGTCCTGGCGCAGCCAGGCGGCCACTTGCATCTGCCCCGGGTGCGGCTTGGCGGCGAACAGGCGTTCGTCGAAGTGTTCCGGATTGCCCTGCAGGGCCACCACGTTGAGGGCGGTGATGCGGGTTGCCAGGCGCAGCAGGTAGTCGGCCCGGGCAAAGGCCAGGCAGGCCAGCCCGGTCATTACCGCGGTGCCGTTCATCAGCGCCAGGGCTTCCTTGGGCCGCAGCACCAGGGGTTCCCAGCCCAGCTCGCGGTGCACGTCGGCGGACTCACGCCGCTCGCCGCGGAACATCACCTCGCGTTCCCCGGAAAGGGTGGCCGCCACGTAGGACAGCGGCGTCAGGTCGCCGCTGGCGCCCACCGAGCCCTCTTCCGGGATCAGCGGCAGGATGTCCTGGTCGAGGAAGGCCTGCAGGCGCTCCAGCAGTTCCACGCGCACCCCGGAAACCCCGTGGCACAGCGACTGCAAGCGCGCCGCCAGCACCGCGCGGGTAGCCTGGGCGTCCAGCAGCTTGCCCAGGCCGCAACCGTGGAAGGTGTACAGATGGCGCGGCAGCGCCTCGACGTGCTGCAGCGGCACCGCCACCACGCAAGAGTCGCCGTAGCCGGTGGTCACGCCGTAGATCACCCCTTCCTTGTCCAGCAGGGAATCGAGGAACTGCGCGCCCTTGGCGATCCGCTGGCGCCAGGCGGCGTCGCCTTGCAGGCGCGTCGGCACCTGGCGGTTGGCCAGGGCCAGCACGTCTTCGATGCGCAGGGGGTGTTCGCCGAAGGTTACCGGCTCATGGGTCGAGGTCGTCATCGGTCTTCCAGAATGGGTAAAAGTTGAACCATTGTTGCGGGGCTTGCAGGCAGTACTGGCCCAGGCGCTCGGCGTAGCGGGCGGTCCACTGGGCGATCACCTGCTGGCGGTCATTGCGTTTCCACTGCACGGCGTCGGCGAAGGGCTCGAGGATCACCTGGTAGCGGCCTTGCTGTTTCAGGCACAGCAGCAGGTTGACCGGGCACTTGAGCAGCCCGGCCAGCAGCCAGGGGCCCTGGGGGAAGGCGGCCGGGTGGCCGAGGAAATCCACCCGCACGTTGCGCCCGCCGTGCAGCGGCACGCGGTCCCCGGCAATCGCCAGCCATTCGCCGCGGTCCAGGCGCTGGCTCAGTTGCAGCATGATCGCCGGGTCCAGCTCGCTGACCTGGATCAGCCGCAGGTTGCTGGCCCCGGCTTCGCCCAGCAGGCGGTTGAAGCGTTCGGCGTGCTTGGTGTGCACCAGCACATTCATGGTCACCTGCTCCCCCAGCTCGGCCAGGGCCCGGCAGACTTCCAGGTTGCCCAGGTGCGCGCCCACCAGCATCTGCCCGCGTTCGCCGCGCAGTTGGTGGCGCAGTTGCGCCGGGTCGAGGATCTCTATCTGTTCGATGCGCAGTTTGCCGTTCCACACGTCGAGCTTGTCCAGCAGGGCATCGGCAAAGGCCATGAACTGGCCGAACACCCGCCAGTGGCCGGGGCGCAACTCGTCGCGCCCGCTCCATTGGGCCAGGTGCTGCTGGTACTGCCAGATGCTGCGTCGGGCCCGGCGGCCGAACAGGAAGAAGTAGAACACGATGGCGTACAGCACCGGGCTCAGCAGCCGGCGCCCCAGCACCCGCACGCCCAGGGCGGTGAGCTTCATCAGCCAGAAGCTGCCGCGCTCCTGATGGCCGGCCCAGTGTTCGTTGCCGGGCTCCTTGGGTTGCTCCTGGCTCATGGACGCCACCGGCGCCAGAGGATCAGCGGCAGGCGCGCCAACATGCCGAAGAACAGCTTGGCGTGCATCTTCGAGATCAGCGCGTTGTCATGGAACAGGCGAAAGTGCGAGAGGCCGTCCTGGGGATAGTGGACCCGGGTCGGCAGCCAGCGCATGGGCTGGTTGCGCCAGGCCAGGCGCACCAGGATCTCCGGATCGAAGTCCATGCGCCGGCCCAGTTGCACCGAGTCCAGCAGGGCCAGGGTCGGTGGCAAGGGGTAGACCCGGAAGCCGCACATGGAATCGGGAATCTGCAGTGACAGGCTGTTGATCCAGACCCACACGTGGGTCAGGTAGCGGGCATACAGGCGCCCCTTGGGCACGCTGGCGTCGTACTGTGGATAACCGCAGACCAGCGCCTCGGGGTGGGCCTGGGAGTGCTGGATGAAGTTATCCACATCCGTGAGGTCGTGCTGGCCATCGGCATCGACTTGCAGGGCATGGCTGAAGCCCAGCTGCGCCGCTTCGCGCAGGCCGGCCATGACCGCGCCGCCCTTGCCCTGGTTGATCGCCAGGCGGATCAGGAACACCTGGTCGAGGCCGGCCAGTTGCTCCAGCACCGCCGCGCATTGGGGGCTGCTGGCGTCGTCCACCAGGACACAGGGCAGGCCGCGGGCCAGGAGCGCCTCGACCACCGCCGGCACGGCGGTTTCATGGTTGTAGACCGGGATCACCGCGCAAGGCTTATGCATGGCAGCGGGCCCCTTCAGCGTAGGCGCTGGCTTGCCAGGGAATCCCGGGCGCGACGCCGTACAACTTATCCACAGCTGGCCTCCAGGACGATCCGCCCGCTGGAGCAGGGAGCCCCGTCATTGAGGTAGGCGAAATACAGTTTCTGGCGCTGGGCATCGAAACGCAGGTTCAGCTGGATGCGGTCGCCGGGGCGTACCAGTTGCTGGAACTTCAGCACTTCCATGCCGGCGAAGCGGCCCGGCAGCTCCAGCAGTTGCTGGCCCAGGGCCAGGGCCCAGTCCACCTGCACCACCCCCGGCAGCACCGGGGTCTGGGGGAAGTGCCCGCTGAAGTACGCCAGGTCCGGCGGAATGGCCAGTTGCAGCTGCCACTCCTCCTCGTGCTGCCGTTGCTCCAGCACTTCCGGGGCTTGCGGGCGTGGAGCCAGCAGCAGGGCCTGGACTTGCGCCTGGGGCAGCTTGCCCTGGCTGTTCAGCGGCAGTTGCCGCACCAGGCGCCAGCGCCGGGGCAGGGCCAGGGCTTCGCAATGCCCGGCCAGATGCTGGCGCAAGGCCTGGGTCAGGTGGCGCCGGCCCTGGTTGCGCAGGGCATGCAGGCCGGGCTCGCTGAGCACCAGCAGGGCGCCGAGGTAGGCGCGGTTGTCTTCGATCACCCCGAGCCGCGCTTCCGCCACCCATTCGTGGCTGGCCAGGGCCTGCTCAAGCATGGGCAGGGAAATGCGTTTTTCTTCCAGCTTGACGATGCGATCCAGGCGCCCCAGCAGTTCGAAGCGCCCGTCGGCGGCGATCCGCGCGGCGTCGGCCGTGTGTTCCACATGCCCGGCCGGCAGGTAGGGCGAGGCGATCAACAGCGCGCCGTCGGCATCCTGGCTCAGCCGTACATCGGCGAAGGGCTGCCACAGGCCTGGCCCCTGGCGCCAGGCGATGCCGCCGGTTTCCGAGCTGCCGAGGATTTCCGTCGGCCATTGCTGCAGGCGCTGGTGCAGGCCGCTGGCCGCTTCGGCGGGCAAGGCTCCGCCGGAGGAAAATACCCGCCGTACCTGGCTCAGGGCCGGCCAGTCGAGGTTGTCGCCCATGCGCTTGAGCAGGGCCGGGCTCGCCACCCAGGCAAACGCCGGGCACTCGCGGCTGGCCCGTTGCAGGTCTTCGGGAAATGGCAACTGGCGGCGTACAAAAGGCCGCCCGGCGCACAGTGGCCAGAGCACGCGGAACAGCAGGCCGTAGATGTGCTGGGTGGCGACGCTGCCGATGATCCAGGCCTGGCCCAGGTCGGCGCCCCACAGGTGTTCCAGGGCGACGACCTCGTTGGCCAGTTGCCGCAGGTTCTTCTCGATGCGCTTGGGTTCGCCGCTGGAGCCGGAGGTGCACAGGCTCAACTGGCAGGTGTCCGGGTCCAGCTCGGCCGGGGCCAGGGGGCTGGCCTGCAACTGGTGCAGGGGCGTGTCCTGGTCGGTCAGCCACAGGTCGACTTCGCTCGACCAGCGCTGGCGGGTCTGGGCTTGCAGGTCGGCGGGCAACAGCACGCTGGCCCCGGCACGCCAGGCGCCGAGCAGGGCCACCGCCAGTTCCACGGCGTCTTCCAGGTGCACCGCCAGGCGCCGTACGCCACGGGCTTGCAGGGCAGCGGCCAGGCTCAGGGCCTGTTCCTGCACGGCCCCCAGGTCGATGGCCGGCGCGGCGCTGACCGCTCGCGGCGTATGTAGCTTGAGCAACAGCTGCTCAAGGGGAATCCAGTTCATCTACGGCCTCTTACCCGTTGTCGTAACAGCCATTCAATGGCAAACAGCAGGCCCATCAGCCCGTAGGCGATCAGGCCGTTGTACAACGTCCACCAGCTCAGCGGCGCCCACAGGGTCAGGGCCGCGGCGAGCATTCCGTTACAGAGGAAAAACACGCTCCAGGCGACGGTCACCTGGCGCGTATAACGTATGGCCTTTTCCGGCAATTGCGGCTCGCTGATGCGGGCCAGGCGCTCTGCCACCGGGGGGCCGTATTTCAGGCTCAGGCCGAACAGGCCGAGCATGAAGGCGCTGATCAGCACCGGGTACCAGCGCAGCAGCGCCGGGTTGTCGAACCAGGCCAGCAGCAGGCAGAACGCGATCGCCGCAATGGCCATCCACAGGCTGCCGGGGCGGCGTTCGCCGGTCAGCGCCCGGGCCAGCCACAGGCCGCCCAGCAGCAGGCCGAACTGCCACGGAGCGAAATGCTCCATGCCGAAGTACACCGCGAAGGGGTAGAGCAGGCCGGCCAGCAACAAGCCCAGGCCGATCAGCCGGCTCATGCGGCCGGCTGGACCAGACGGTAGACCGCCTCGACCACGTCGTTGACGGTGCGCACCGACTTGAATTCCTCGGCGGCGATTTTCTTGCCGGTCTGGCGCTTGATGTGGTCGATCAGGTCGACCGCATCGATGCTGTCGATTTCCAGGTCTTCGTACAGGTTGGACTCGAGGCTGACGCGCTCGGGCTCCAGTTCGAAGAGCTCGACCAGGGCATCGCGCAGGGTGTTGAAGATATCGTCACGGGTTTGCATGGTCGGTTCTCAAGCTGCCTGTTTTGCAGTGACGAACGCCGCAAGGCTCGCCACGTTGCTGAAGTGGTTGCGGGTGTCCTTGGCGTCGGCGTCGATCTTGATGCCGTACTTCTTCTGGATCGCCAGGCCCAGCTCCAGGGCATCCACCGAGTCCAGGCCGAGGCCTTCGCCGAACAGCGTCTGGTCGTTGCCGATGTCCTGGGCACTGATGTCTTCGAGGCCCAGGGCGTCGATGATCAGCAGTTTGATTTCAAGCATCAGGTCCGGGTGTGTATCGCTCATCTCTGGCGAGCTCCTTAATGAAAAAATGGTGCAAGTGCTCATTGAGCTTGCGCGAAGCCTGGGGCGCCGGGCCCTGGGCTGCAAAGGTCTGTGGGTCTATATCGGCACCGACGTGAAAACTGAAGTGCACACGGCGTTGCGGGATGCGGTACCAGGGTTCGGCCTTGGTCAGGGTGCTGGGGCTGACCCGGATCACCACCGGGGTGATGATCTTCGCACCGCGCAGGGCAATGGCCGCCGCTCCCCGATGAAAGGCCGGAGCGGCACCCGGCTGGGTGCGGGTGCCCTCGGGAAAGACGATCAGGGTCTGGCCTGCTTGCAGCGCCCCGCAGGCACTGTCGAGCATGTCCATGCTGCCGTCGTTGCTGATGTACTGGGTGGCGCGCACCGGGCCGCGGGTGAAGGGGTTGTTCCACAGGCTCTGCTTCACCACGCAGTTGGCGTCGCGGACCAGGCCGATGAGGAACACCACGTCGATCAGCGAGGGGTGGTTGGCGATGATCATCTGCCCCGGTCGCCCGAGCCGCTCGGCGCCCTGGACCTCATAGGTGAGCACGCCGCTCCTGGCCATGAAGCGGATAAACAGCCAGAACAGCCGGCTGACGGTCTTGCGCGCCCGCTGGCGCTGGCGCTGGGCGTCGCCGGGCAGGCAGGCGAGCAGGGGGAAAATCACCAGGCGCAGGCACAAACCACCTATTCCGAACAGTGCAAAGCTCAGCGCCGTGGCCGTCAGGCGCCAGTAGTAGGCATTGCGGCCCTTGGCGCTCAGTGGTTGCGTTGCCAGGTCCATACACGATTCATCCAGGCATGTTGGCAAAAGGTCTGCGCGCCCAGCAGGGTACGCAGCAGATTCAGGGCGTGGGGCCATTGGGCCCTGGGCGTTTGACCGTCATGGCTGCCCAGGGACAACTGCCAGTCGTCGCCGGGGGTCAGCAGCAGGCCCAGGGCATAGGGAAACGGCACGTCGTCGATCCAGCTGGCATAGGCCTCGGGCGGTTGTTCCTCGGTGATCACCAGCAGTACATGGGGGGCGCCGTCGGCCAGCAGCGTGGCCGCCTCCAGCAGGCCATGCTCAAGGCCATCGCCGGCAGCGGCCAGGGCCGTCATTTCGCTGGTTTCGCCGCGCATGATCGACCACAGGCCGATCACTGCGTTGTGTACCGAGAGGCTGAACTGGGTGGGCGACAACGGTTGCTCGGCGGCCAGGTCGCTGAGAATCTCGAAGGTGCGCGGGGTTTCGCCATGCCGGGAGATGAACACCAGCGGCAGTTGTTCCAGGCCCTCGGCCAGGGGCCAGCCGACGCTGAACGCCATGCGCGCCAGGCGGCTGAGACGGCGTCGCTGCATGGCGGGGAGAAAGGACACATCGGGGGCGGCATCGCTGTTTTCAGGCAGGGCCGGTTGACGGCTCCAGGCCTGCCAGGCGTCCACGCTTTCGAGCCCAGGGGCCCACGCACGCCATTGAGCGATGTTGAACTTGATCACTTGATTTCATCCCGCCCCTGCGGGCTTCCTTGACGCGGCATATCGCTTCGATCGGCGATTGGCCTGAGTGACGCGAAGGCGTCAGTGGCGCGCATTATCCCGGTGCGACTGGCTTGTAGCAAATGCTCCTTGGCCTGTTGGTCGCAAAAGCGAAAAATCCGACGCGATGCGAGGTGTCTTTTTGCCACTATCTGAAGTCTTTCAGTCCCAGGTCGGCCTCGGGGCCGACATTGCCCGGTGTTTGTGCCAGGGCTGCGGGCAAGGAAAATCTGTGTGACAGCAAGGTAGCTAAGGGGCCGCGTGGCCTACTACACTCGGTGATCTTTGATACAGGGAGGTCTAGACATGCGGCGTGTGGTGTTCAATCAGAAAGGTGGCGTGGGCAAATCCAGTATTGCCTGCAATCTGGCGGCGGTCAGCGCCAGCGAGGGCTATCGCACCTTGCTGGTGGACCTGGATGCCCAGGCCAACTCGACCCAGTACCTCACCGGCCTGACCGGCGAGGACATTCCCATGGGCATTGCCGATTTTTTCAAGCAAACCCTGTCGTCCGGACCATTCGCCAAGAAAAACCAGGTGGATATCTACGAGACCCCCTTCGACAACCTGCACGTGATCACGGCCACCGCCGAGCTGGCGGACCTGCAGCCCAAGCTTGAGGCCAAGCACAAGATCAACAAGCTGCGCAAATTGCTGGACGAACTGGCCGAGGATTACGACCGGATCTACCTCGATACCCCGCCGGCCCTGAATTTCTACGCGGTATCGGCGCTGATCGCCGCTGATCGTGTGCTGATCCCCTTCGACTGCGACAGTTTTTCCCGTCAGGCCCTGTACGGCCTGCTGGCGGAGATCGAAGAGCTGAAGGAAGACCACAACGAGGGGCTGGAGGTCGAGGGCATCGTGGTCAATCAGTTCCAGGCCCGGGCCAGCCTGCCGCAGCAGATGCTCGACGAACTGATCAGCGAGGGCCTGCCAGTGCTGCCGGTGTACCTGGGCAGCTCGGTGCGCATGCGTGAATCCCACCAGGCCAGCATGCCGCTGATCCACCTGGACCCACGACACAAGCTGACCCAGCAATTCGTCGACCTGCACAACCTGCTGGAAAACGCCTGACCCTCAAGAGGCCATGAGCGCAGGGTTTGGCCTGCGGCTCTTGGCGCTGCGTCAAATCCCCTGGCTGCGCAGCCAGCTCAACAATTGCGGCAGTGGCAAGGCGCCGCTTTGCCGGGCTACTTCCCGACCGTTCTTGAACAGAATCAGGCTGGGGATCGAGCGAATCCCCAATTGCCCCGCCAGCTGCGGGTTGGCTTCACTGTCCAGCTTGGCCAGGCGGCACTTGCCGCTGAGCTGCGCGGCGGCTTGCTGGAAGACCGGCGCAAAGGATTTGCACGGCCCGCACCAGTCTGCCCACACATCCACCAGCAACGGCAGGTCGCCCTTGATCTGGCTGGCGTAGTCGCCCTGTTTCAAGTCAAAGGGTTTGCTCAGCAAGACCTCGGCCTTGCAGCGCCCGCACTTGGGGTGGTCCCCCAGGCGCTCGGCGGGAATGCGGTTGAGGCCGTTGCAGTGCGGGCAGGGGATCAGCAGTGGGTCGGACATGGTCGGGCTCCGCAAACAGGGTAGAGCGCCTTAGATGGCGGCGCCCGGGGGCAATATCAAGTCGCAGCGGTCGGCCTGGAGCCGTTGCGGCTCCAGGGCTCATGCGCTGGGCGGGGCCAGTTCGACGCTGACCAGGCGGTCCATGGAGCGGCCGATGTAGAAGGTAAAGGGCCGCCCCAGCGCCATGGCCATGCCCTCGCACCTGCCCATGAAGCCGATGTGTTGCAACGGGGAAATCTCCCCGTCCTCGTGGTACTGCAGGCCCAGGGAGCCGACGCTGAAACCGACGCGGTCGGCCCGGCGGTCCGCTCGCGTGTCCCAGGAGGTCTTGATCGCGGACAGCTGGATGCGGTTGTCGAACAGCATCTGGTTGAGCGTGGGGTTGGCGAAAGTGATGTTGCCGAACAAGTATTGCGCCGGTTCGCGCTTGCCGTCTTTCCACTCCAGATACACGTTGTAATCCCCTGTGCCGCTACCGGCCTTGCTGCCCATCTGGCTGAACGGCATGCCCGGCGCCTGGAGGGTGGCCTGGTATTGGCAGAACGCCTCGTTGGGCGTGCCGGTGGCCGCGAGCTTGCCGCTGATCAACTCCTCCATCGAGTAATGAAACAGCACGTCGGCGTATTTCACCGGCTCCAGCGCCAGGGAGAAGCGTCGCGGCAAGGCCATGGCCCTTTTGCGGTACTCGGGGGTGGTGTATCTCCCGGTTTGCGGGGCGATCTCCAGAACGGCTTCGAAGGTGCCGGCTGCGCGTGCCTCGACAATTTCGCTGAACAGCGCTTGCAGGCGCTGGCGCTGGGGTTCGGGCACGCTGCTGTCCAGGCTGATATGCAGGGTCTTGTCGTCCTTGCGGTCCATTTCCAGGCCGATGGCGTCGGGTTCGATGCCGATCCCGGCGGCCATCTGAGTGATGGCCTCTGCGAAGTACGGCACTATCCGGGCCTGCTGGGGGTTACCCACTTCTTCCTGGAAATGCAGGGTGAGGTAGGTCTGCTTGCAGCCGGTCAGCAGCATCAGCAAGAGGGCGGCAGTGGAGAGACGTCGGTTCAATGGAAATCCTCGTCGCATAGTGGCTGTTAGCGGTAATCGACGCTGGTCAGGCGATCCAGGGTCCGGCCCATGTGAAAGGTGAACGGCCGGCCCAGGGCCTGCATCTTCTGGTCGCACAGCGCTTGCAGCTCGTCCTTGCGGGTGTCGAAGGCCAGGGCCGAGGTCAGGGTCTGGACGCCGATGGAGCCGATGACGATGGCGAATTCGTCAAGGGGCACCGGGGCGGGCCGGGTGATCTTCGAGCTGGATGGCCAGGCCTGGACGGTTTTGTGCTGCAGGAGCCGGTTCAGGTCCGGGTCATCGAAATGTACCTTGAGTGGCACCTTGGCAATGCTGCCGCCGCGGGTCAGCAAGGAGATCAGGCCGCGCTCGCTGTTGTCCTGTTCAAGGGCTTCGTAGGCGATCAGTTTCAAGGGCCTGGGCATGGCCAGGCGCGCGGTGATCTTGCAACTGACCGGGCCTTCGATTTCGCTCGCGTTGACGATGGCCTGCATGCTGTCTTCGTAGCTGCGGTCCAGCAGCATGCCGAACTCCGGCTCGAACGCCAGGGTGGCGTCGATGTTGTCCGGCAGGTCGCTGGTGCCGGAAGGGGTGACCTTGGCATGGGCGTTGTCCAGCTCCAGGCGCAGGTTCATCGAGCTGGCATTTCGCGCGCTGACGACCTGTTCGAGGATGGCCTTGAGGCTGCCCCGTTGTTCCGGGCTCAGGGAGTAGTCCACCAGGCGCAGGTGAATGACCTTGTCGTCCTCCTGGTCCCGCTCCAGGGCGATGGCGTCCGGGTCCAGGCCCTGGGCGCCGAGCGCGGTGTAAATGCTGTGTTTGTACGCCTCGTGCACCAACTGGTCGGAGTATTGCGGGCCGGCCTTGGGGTCGGAGCGCACCGACTCCTGGAAGTGCAGGGTGGCGAAGTCTTCCTTGCATCCGGCCAGCGACAGCAGCAGGGGCAACAGCAGCAGGTAGCGACGTTTCATGGCGGACTCTTGCAGGGCAGCGATGGTGGCAGGGCTCGGGGCATGGGCGAGCGGTGAAGGTGGCAGCCAGGCCGCCAGTGCGTCATTGGGCCAGGCGATGTCCGTTGAGGCCGATGACCACGGCGAACTTCTTGGCGATCACCACTTCGGCCTGGTTGTTGTCGGCCAGGAAGCTTTCCATCGGGAAGGGAAATTCCACGGGAATACCGGCGATCGACATGTGTTTCACCGACTGGACCTGCAGTTCCAGCCCGTCGCTCGCGGTGCCGCCGCTAATCAGATAGACGCTGTCGCTGATCGGCTTGTAGGACATGCCGCCGCTGCCCTGGATGCGTTGCAGGCTGGCGGTCTGTTTGGCCAGCTCGTCCAGTTCGGCCTGGGTAATGCTGCGGTGCGCCTTACCGTGCAGGTGCAGGTCCTGCAGGTTCATGCGGTACTTGGCGCGGCGGCTCAGGTAGATGACGACCGACACCAGGCTGAAGACGGCAAGGGCGAGGGTGGCCAGGGTGAAGAACAGGTTCATGTGCATCCTTGCAGGTACTGGAAATCAGGGCGCGCATTATCCCTGCCCGTCAGTGGCGGGTCCATGCGCAATCCCAGGTTGAGCCAGTGCTGGACGGCAAGCGCCTGCTCAACCTGCGGCAGGTCCGCAGGTTGGCCTAGGGCTTGAAGGTATCGATGGACAGCTTCGCCCGACTCAGGACGAACAGCTGATTTCCAGGTGCTTGCCCCACTCCGGCGGGCGTTCGGCGTAGCTGTCCATGCCGGGCTGTTCCTCGAAAGGCCGGCTCAGCACCTGATGCAGGCGGCGCACTTCGCTGTAATCCCCGGCTTCTGCGGCGTCGATGGCTTTCTGCGCTAAATAGTTGCGCAGGATGTACAGCGGGTTGACCGCGTGCATGCGCTCGCGGCGCAGGTCCTGGCCCTGGATCGGATCGCGGGCGACCCGTTCCCGGTACAGCCCGGCCCAGGCGTCGAAGCCGTTGCGGTCGACGAAGTCGTCCCGCAGCCGTGCCAGCGCCTGCTCCGGGGCGTGCTCCCCCAGCCGGCGGAAGAACAGGCTGTAGTCGACGCCGCTGTTCTGCATCAGTTGCAGCAGGCGTTCCACGAGCTTCTGGTCGTCGTCCTCGGCCTGGGTGAAGCCCAGGCGCCGGCGCATCAGGTCCAGGTAGTGGGCCTGGTACAGCGGCAGGAACAGGCCCAGGCTTTCGCGCAGCGCCTCGACACTGATGAACGGGGTCAGGGCCTGGGCCAGGGCGCTGAGGTTCCACTGGCCGATGGGTACCTGGTTGCTGAAGGAGTAGCGCCCCTGATCGTCCGAGTGGTTGCAGATGAAGTGGGCGTCGAAATCGTCGAGGAAGGCGAAGGGGCCGAAGTCGAAGGTGATGCCCAGGATCGACATGTTGTCGGTGTTCATCACCCCGTGGCAGAAGCCATAGGCCTGCCATTTGGCAATCAGCTCGGCATTGCGCTCGACGATCTCGCGGAACATCGCCAGGTAGGGTTCAGGCAGCTCTTGGCACTCGGGGAAATGCAGGGCCAGCACATGCTCCCCCAACTGCTTCTGCTGCTCGGGTTTCTTGGTGTAGTAGAAATACTCGAAATGGCCGAAGCGGACATGGCTCGGTGCCAGGCGCAGGACCATGGCCCCGCGCTCCTGCTTCTCGCGCCATACCGGAGTGTCCGAGCCGATCACGCACAGTGCGCGGCTGCTGGGAATGCCCAGGGCATGCAGGGCCTCGGAGGCAAGGAATTCGCGGATCGACGAGCGCAGCACCGCGCGGCCATCGCCCATGCGCGAATAGGGCGTCTGGCCGGCGCCCTTCAGGTGCAGGTCCCAGTGTTCTCCCGCCTGGTTGTAGACCTCGCCCAGCAGCAGCCCGCGGCCGTCCCCCAATTGCGGGTTGTAGGAGCCGAACTGATGCCCGGAATAGACCATCGCCCGGGGCTCGGCCTCGGCCCACAGCTTGTGCCCGCCGAACAGTTCGGCGAACACCGGGGTTTCGGCCACGGCCGGGTCCAGGTCCAGCAGCGCCATGGCGCCAGGGCTGGCGGCCACCAGCCGCGGGTTGTCGAGGGGTTCGGGCAGTACGTGGGTCGAGAAGGCGTCGCCCAGGCGGGCGAAGCGGTTGTCGAAGGTCAGTTCGTCGAGGGCTTTCAACGGCCATCTCCCAGCAGAATGTCCGAGTATTCTGCTGGGGAAAGAGGCCTTAGTCGAGTTTGCTGGCCGGCGGTTCCTGCAGCGGCTTGCCCTCGGCCACCGGGACTATGGTCTTGGCCTCGGGTTCGATGGGCACCATCTTGTATTCCTGGCCGTGGAGGTTCTTCAGGTAGACCTCCATCTGCCGGAACGAGATGTTGATGTGCTGTTTCTTGAACTCGCGGTTGATGAAGCGGTTGACCTCGTCGACCACCGGGTTGCGGTCCCCCAGCTCGCGCACGTGCATGCGCAGCTCATGGTCCAGGGTGCTTTCACCGAAGTTCAGGAAGTACACATGGGGTTCCGGCTCCTTGAGGACCCGCGGGTTCTCCCGGGCGGCCTTGAGCAGCAGTTCCTTGACCAGGTCCAGGTCCGAACCGTAGTCGACACCGAGCTTGAGGGTCACCCGGGTGATGGTGTCGGTCAGCGACCAGTTGATCAACTGCCCGGTGATGAAGGTCTGGTTGGGGACGATGATGTCCTTGCGATCGAAGTCGGTGATGGTGGTGGCGCGGATGCGGATCTTGCT
The DNA here is from genome assembly GCF_024810175.1 of Pseudomonas sp. BIGb0176. NCBI lineage: Bacteria > Pseudomonadati > Pseudomonadota > Gammaproteobacteria > Pseudomonadales > Pseudomonadaceae > Pseudomonas > Pseudomonas sp. BIGb0176. The sequence goes on along the minus strand of NZ_JANUEC010000007.1, from coordinate 296,419 downwards.
CACGGTGCCCGACAGGTTGCCGATGGTGATGGTGTCGCCGATCCGTACCGGGCGCTCGAACAGGATGATGATGCCGGAGATGAAGTTGGCGAAGATCGCCTGCATGCCGAAGCCCAGGCCCACGGACAAGGCGGCCACCAGCCATTGCAGCTTGTCCCAGCTGACCCCCAGGGTCGACAGGGTGGCGACGAAACCTATCCCGGCGATGGCGTAGGACAGCAGGGTGGTGGTGGCATAGGCGCTGCCCTGGGCCAGGTCCAGCTTGGACAGCACCAGTACCTCCAGCAGGCCAGGCAGGTTGCGCGCCAGGGCGAAGGTGATGCCGACGATGATCAGCGCGCCGATGACGTCGCCGATGCTGATGGGCACCATGCTCATGTTGGCGCCGGTGCCGCTGGTGTATTCGTAGAGGGTGACGTTGTCCAGGTAGGAGAACACCGTGATCAGGTCTGCCCATACCCAGTACAGCGCCGCCATGAAGCCGCCCAGCAGGGCCAGGCGGATCAGGCGCAGGGATTGCTCGTTGACCTTCTCGATATCCAGGGTCGGCTCTTCCACCACCGCCTCGCCGCTTTCCCCGGCTTCCTTGGCGGCCTGGCGCTTGCTCAACGCGCGCTGGTAGGCCAGGCGCCGGGCCGCCACGCTCAGGCCGCGGACGAAGGTGGCCTCGATCACCAGCCAGAACATCAGCAGGTACAGGGTGTTGATCAGCCGGTCGCTGAGTTTCAGGGCGGTGTAGTAGTAGCCGAAGCACACGGCGATGAACAGGGCGATCGGCAGCAGGGTGAAGAGCACGCCCACGGCCTTGCGGAACAGCGAGGTGTTCTGGTGGGTCGGGCTGCTCAGCAGCAGGCGGCTCAGCAGCCAGGCCATCAGTGCATAGCAGGTCAGCACCACGGCGATGCCCAGCACGTCCTCGGCCAGGGCTGCGGGCTGGTGCTCGGCCACCGCCACCACGGCCACCAGTGCCAGGACCACCAGCCCCAGGCGGCGGACCCAGCCCTGGAGGAATTCCACCTGGGGTTTTTCCCAGCGGAAATGCAGTTCCGCCACGCCGCCGGGGGCGAGGATCCGATAGGCGGTATAGAACACCAGCCAGGCCTGGGCGATCTGCAGCAGCGCGGCGCCGAGGTTGGCGTTCTGCCCACGGGCGTCGATCTGCAGGGCGTAGCCGCACAGGGCCAGGACCAGGGTCACCGGCATCGCCAGGAGGATGTTCACCAAGATCGCCAGTGGTGTGTGCCACTGGCTGTCGCGTTTGAAATGGCCGATGTCCTTGTGCACCTTGTTCAGGCGCGCATACAGGGCCTTGCGCCGCCACAGCAGGGCGCCGAACAGCAACGCCAGGGGCAGGAACAGCAGTGGCCGCTGGGCCAGGCCGTCGGTCAGTTCGCTGAGGCTGGAGGCCCAGGGCAGGGTAGTGACCTGGCGCTCCAGGCGCACGGGGACGCTTTGCAGCCACTCGGCGTCCAGCGGCTTGTTGCTGGGGATCCAGAACATCTGCTCGTCGAGGGTCGCTCGCAGGCTCTGGGAGGTGCTGAGCAGCTGCTTCTGGTTCAACTGCAGGGTGATGGATTCATTGAGCAGCGCGCTCAGCTCGCGGTTCAGGCGTTCCAGCAGGTCGGCGCGTGTGATGGCGAGATCGATCAGGGTCCGGCGCAGTTGTGGCGTGACCTGTTCCGGGGGTTGGTTCTTGAGCAGGTTGTCGACGTAGGTGCTGGGGCTGCCCAGCAGCTCGCGCTGTTGATTGACTTCGAACTGATAGAGGCGGATGTCGGCGATTTCGTCCGCCAGGTCGCGGTCCAGTTTCAGGCGCGGCAGGGCCTGCTTCTGTTTATAGAGGATCTTCGACAGCAGCAGGCTGCCCTTGAGCACGTTGATCTGCTCGTCCAGGGCCGCATCGCTCTGGGTCACGCTGTCCAGCTGCTGCTTGGTCAGCAGGTTCTGCTGGGTCAGTTCGTTGAGGCGGTCGGTGCTTTTGAGCAGGTAGTCGGAGAGCCTGAGGTTGCTGGCGCTCTCGGTGGCCAGCAGGCTGCTGCTCCCGGCCTTCTGCGCCTCGATGGACTGCTGGGTCACGGTTTCCTGGGACTGGGCCAGGCGCTTCTGGTTGATCAGGGTCTGCAGGTCCTGGATTTCCTGCTCCAGGCGCGCGGTCTTTTCCATCAGCAGGTCATGCTGGCTACTGCCCAGATCCTGCAATTGGCTGTTGCCGGCCAGCTCCTGGCGGCGCAGGGGGATCAGCGCGTTGATCGCTGCCAGCTCGGCGTTGAGCAGGTTGCGCTGGTCGGCGCTGAGCAGCTTGCCGCCGTCCTTGCCGGATTTGAGTGCGGCGTTGATCTGCAGGATGCGCGTCTGGCTGCTGCTGATCTCCGCCTGGGCGCGCTCGGGGCGGGTCTGGGCGGTGATGTCCAGGGTATTGGCGTCGGCCAGGGCCTTTTGCAGGTCGCCCTGCAGGCTGGTGCGCTCGGTCAGCAGCTGTTCGAGCTGCGATACCGGCAACGAGCCGTAGCGCTGGATCACCGGGACCACTTTGCTGGCTTTCAGGCGGGCCAGTTCGCGCTGGTTTTCCGATGTCTGGCGCGGGGCATTGCTCAATTGCTGCTTGAGATCGCTCAGGCGCTGCTCATAGTTCTGCTTGTTGGCCAGCTGGTTCAGGGTGTTCTGCAGCAGGGTCTGCAGGGCCTTCTGGTCGGCCTCCGGCAGTTTGCGCTCGGCGATCTTGTCCAGGCTCTGCTGGACCGCCTCGGCGCTGGGCGGGTCACCGCCCTGTACCGCGCCGACAGAGAGGCTCAGGCCCAGCAGGGCAACAGCGAAAAATTTACGCAGGATAGGCATAGAGGTCGGTCAAGCAAGTAGGAATAGGGGGCGCCATGCCGGGGGCTGACGCGTTCCGCAGTTTAGAGGAAGAGTCCGGGGCCGGGGCGACTTCCTTCGGGGAATCTGACGCCGACCTTGCCGATCTTGTTCCCGTCCATCACGGCCACGGTCCAGATGGTGTTGTTCCATTCCACCTGGTCGCCGACCACCGGTGCACCACCGACCTTCTGGGCGATGAAGGCGCCCAGCGGCATGTCTGCGTCCTGGCCGTCGAGCTTGAGCCCGTAGAGCGCCGAGACCGCGCCCAGCTGGGCATCGCCCTCGAGCACGAAGTCACCGAAGAAGCGCAGGTCCAGGCCGCGTTCCGGAGCCTGGCTGAAGAGTTTGCCCAAGGCCGGGAGGTTGTGTTCATGGCCGATCACGCACAGCAGATCGTCGGCTTCGAGCACCGTACTACCCGACGGATGGAGCAGTTGCTGGCCACGAAACAGTGCGGCGATGCGCGTGCCCTCGGGCATTTTCAGCTCCCGCAGGGCGGCGCCGATGCACCATTTCTCCGCCCCCAGGCGGTAGACGAACAGCTCCCACTCGCTGGTGACGTGGACTTCCAGGGCCGCCCGGGAGATCGGTGCCGGCTCCGGTGGAACCGTCACCTTCAGCCACTTGGCCACCCACGGCAGGCTGGTGCCCTGCACCAGCAGCGAGATCAGGACGATGAAGAACGCCAGGTTGAAGTACAGCTGGGCATTGGGCAGCCCGGCCATCAGCGGGAACACCGCGAGAATGATCGGTACCGCACCGCGCAGTCCGACCCAGGAAATGAAGGCCTTTTCCCGGCCATGGAAGGCCTTGAACGGCGCCAGGCCCACCAGCACCGACAGCGGTCGGGCGAACAGGATCATCCACAGCGCCAGGCCCAGGGCCGGCAGGGCGATGGGCAGCAGGTCGTGGGGGGTGACCAGCAGCCCCAGCACCAGGAACATGCCGATCTGTGCCAGCCAGGCCATGCCGTCGAGCATGTGCAGGATGCCGTGGCGGCTGCGTACCGGGCGGTTGCCGATTACCAGGCCGCACAGGTACACGGCGAGGAAGCCGCTGCCGTGCAGGGCGTTGGTCAGGGCGAACACCACCAGGCCGCCGGCCACCACCAGGATCGGGTACAGGCCGGTGGCCAGGTGGATGCGGTTGACCAGTTGCAACATCAGCCAGCCACCGCCCAGGCCGATCACCGCGCCGATGCCGAACTCGCGGATCAGGTCCGTCAGCAGGCTCCAGTGCAGGCCGGTGTGGCCGCTGGCGAGCATGTCGATCAGGGTCACGGTGAGGAACACCGCCATCGGGTCGTTGCTGCCGGATTCGATCTCCAGGCTGGCGGTGACCCGCTCGTTGAGGCCCTTGCCCCCCAGCAGCGAGAACACCGCGGCGGCGTCGGTGGAGCCGACGATGGCGCCGATCAGCAGGCCCTGGATCAGGTTGAGGTCGAACAGCCAGGCGGCTGCCATGCCGGTCAGGCCAGTGGTGATCAGCACCCCCACCGTGGCCAGGGACAGCGCCGGCCACAGGGCCACGCGGAAGCTCGCGACCCGGGTACGCAGGCCGCCGTCCAGCAGGATCACGGCCAGGGCCAGGTTGCCCACCAGGTAGGCGGTCGGGTAGTTGTCGAAGATGATGCCGCCGCCGTCCACCCCGGCGGTCATGCCCACGGCCAGGATGATCACCAGGATCGGGATGCCCAGGCGCGATGAAAGTGAACTCACCAGAATGCTCGCACCTACCAGCAACGCGCCGATCAAGAACAGGCTGTTGATGGTCGTCGCATTCAAAGGCAGTACTCCAGGGCGAAAAAGGCGGGCGCAGGCTGACCATGCAGTCTGCGTGCCAGCGATTCTAACCTGTTGAAATACGCCACTGTCAAAAAGCTTTTGGCGACAGTGGCGGATTCCCCAGGTGCGAATTCCGGCGCCGTTTTACCGGCGCCATCCAGGGCTGGCGGGGTGTTTCAGAGGCGGAAGCGGGCAACCATGCCGTTGAGGTCCACGGCCAGGCGCGACAGCTCGTTGCTGGCTGCACTGGTCTGGTTGGCACCGGTGGAGGACTGCACCGACAAGTCGCGGATGTTCACCAGGTTGCGGTCCACTTCCCGGGCCACCTGGGCCTGTTCTTCAGCGGCGCTGGCGATCACCAGGTTGCGTTCGTTGATCTCGATGATGGCGCTGTTGATGGTGTCCAGGGACAGGCCGGCACCCCGGGCGATATTCAGGGTCGATTCGGCGCGTTCGGTGCTGTTGCGCATGGAATCCACGGCGTGCTCGGTGCCGCTCTGGATGCTGCCGATCATGCGTTCGATTTCGCTGGTGGACTGCTGGGTGCGGTGGGCCAGGGCGCGGACTTCGTCGGCGACCACGGCAAAACCGCGACCGGCCTCACCGGCACGGGCGGCCTCGATGGCGGCATTGAGGGCCAGCAGGTTGGTCTGGTCGGCCAGGCCGCGAATCACGTCCAGCACCTTGCCGATGTCCCGGGACTCGTTGGCCAGGTCGCCGATCAGGCTGGCGGTGCCCTGCACGTCGGAACTCATGCGCTCGATGGCCGACACGGTTTCCTGCACTAGGTCGCGGCCGTCGCCGGCGGAGGCGGTGGCATTCTTCGAGGCTTCGGAGGTGCTCACCGCGTTGCGCGCCACTTCTTCCACGGCGCTGGTCATTTCATTGACCGCGGTGGCGGCCTGTTCGATCTCGTTGTTCTGCTGGGTCAGGCCGCGGGCGCTTTCCTCGGTGACGCTGTTGAGCTCTTCAGCCGCCGAAGCCAACTGGGTGGCGGAACCGGAGATGCGCTGCAGGGTGTCGCGCAGTTTTTCCTGCATCTTGGCCATGGCCTGCAACAGGCGCCCGGCCTCGTCACTACCATCGACCTTGATCGGCCGGGTCAGGTTGCCCTCGGCGATTTCCTCGGCGGCGCCCAGGGCGTTGGCGATGGGCTGGGTGATGCTGCGGGTCAGCAGCCAGGCGAAGAGGAAGGTCAGGCCAGTAGCCAGCACCAGCAGCGCCACCACCAGGTTGAAGGCCAAGGAGTACTGCTCGGCGGCTTGCTGGTTGGTGTCCACGGTCTGCTGGGTGTTGATCTCCAGCAAGCGGTTGAGCACGGTGTTCATGGCTTCGGAGTTGTTCAGCAGTTCGGTGTTGAGCAAGTTGCGCAGCTCATCCACCTGATTGTTGCGCGACAGGCTCTTCATCCGCTCTTCGATCTGCCGGTACTGGCCCAGCAGTTGGAGGTACTGCTCGTAGGCGGATTTTTCTTCCGGGCTGGTGATGAATTTTTCGTAGATGACCTGGGCGGCGCGGATCTGCTGGTTGCGCATTTCCAGCAGTTCGATGGTCTTTTGCTGCACGTCCGGCTCACGGTTCACCAGCAAGCGGTAGGACAGCACCCGCAGGCGCAGGGTCAACTGGGTGAATTCGTCGAGGCTCTTGATGCTTGGCACGCTGCTCGACGTGATGTCTTCGGCGGCGCCGCGGATCTTGCTCATCTGGTTCAGGGCGAACACCCCGAGGATCAGCATCAAGCCGCCGATCATGGCGAAGCCGAGGAAGGCCCGCGGAGCGATATTCATATTACGAAGGGACATGGTAGGTACCAAAAAGGGCGCATCCGTGCGGGGCTTGAGACTGACTCTACCGTGACTTATCGGTCGTACGACTAAAGTCTTGAGTCTCGCCGTGGATTAAGCCTCTCCGGTACCTGCCTGCTGGAGTGCCTTGAACGCCACCCTCACCAGCCCCCACCGCTCAACGGCGGGAGCTGGAGCAGGGCGCAAGGGCTTCAGAGCTTGAATCGGGTGACCAGGTTGCTGAGGTCGACCGCCAGGCGTGACAGCTCGCTGCTGGCGGCCTGGGTCTGGTTGGCACCGGTGGTGGACTGTACCGACAGGTCGCGGATGTTCACCAGGTTGCGGTCCACTTCACGGGCCACCTGGGCCTGTTCTTCAGCGGCGCTGGCGATCACCAGGTTGCGTTCGTTGATTTCGCTGATGGCGCTGTTGATGGTGTCCAGGGACTGGCCGGCCCCCCGGGCGATGCTCAGGGTCGATTCGGCGCGTTCGGTGCTGTTGCGCATGGAGTCCACGGCGTGCTCGGTGCCGCTCTGGATGCTGCCGATCATGCGTTCGATTTCGCTGGTGGACTGCTGGGTGCGGTGTGCCAGGGCGCGGACTTCGTCGGCGACCACGGCAAAACCGCGACCGGCCTCACCGGCCCGGGCAGCCTCGATGGCGGCATTGAGGGCCAGCAGGTTGGTCTGGTCGGCCAGGCCGCGAATCACGTCCAGCACCTTGCCGATGTCCCGGGACTCGTTGGCCAGGTCGCCGATCAGGCTGGCGGTGCCTTGCACGTCGGAGCTCATGCGCTCGATGGCCGACACGGTTTCGCGCACCAGGTCGCGGCCGTCGCCGGCGGAAGTGGTGGCGCTCTTCGAGGCTTCGGAGGTGCTCACCGCATTGCGCGCCACTTCTTCCACGGCGCTGGTCATTTCATTAACCGCGGTGGCGGCCTGTTCGATCTCGTTGTTCTGCTGGGTCAGGCCGCGGGCGCCTTCCTCGGTGACGCTGTTGAGCTCTTCGGCCGCCGACGCCAACTGATGGGCGGAGCCGGAAATACTCTGCAGGGTGTCGCGCAGCTTTTCCTGCATCGTGACCATGGCTTGCAGCAGGCGCCCGGCTTCGTCGCTGCCATCGACCGTGATGGGGCGGGTCAGGTTGCCTTCGGCGATCTCTTCGGCGGCCCTCAGGGCATTGGCGATGGGTTGGGTGATGCTGCGGATCAGGCGCCAGGCGAACAGCAGGGTCAGGGCGCTGGCCAGCACCAGCAGCCCCACCACCAGATTGAAGGCTCTGCGGTACTGAGCGGCAGCATCATCGTCGGCGACGGTGGCGTAATGGCTGTTGATCTCCACCAGTTGGTTGAGGACCGCGTTGATCTTTTCGGCGCTGTCCATCAGGTCGGTATTGAGCAGTTGTTGCATGGCCTCAAGCTGGTTGTTGTGCGACAGCTCGATCAGTTGGCTCTCCAACTGCCGGTGGTGGCTCAGCAGCGTGCCGTATTGCTCGTAGGCAAGGCGCTCCTCGGGGCTGCTGATGAGCTTCAGGTACTGGGCCCGGGCTTCTTCGATCTTCTGGTTGCGCTGGTCGATGGCATCCAGGGTCTGCTGCTGGGCCTGGGGTTCGCGGTTGAGCAGCAGCCGGTAGGCCTGGACCCGTTGGCGCAGGCTGAGCTGGGTGAACTCATCGACGCTCTTGATGCTCGGGATGGTGTCCTGGCTCATGCGCTCGGTGGCTGAGCGGATCTTGCCCATCTGATTCAGGGCGAACACCCCGAGAAACAGCATCAGGCAACCGATCAGGGCAAATCCGAGGAAGGCCCTCGGGGCAATATTCAGGGAGCGCAGGGACATGGACATTACCTCGGGTGAGCGCTTTATTGCGCTGGCAGGATCAGGGACGTACCTGTCTATCGCGTTGAACAATGGCTTCTTGAACCGGCGGATGCAGTTTCAGAAATTTCTTATGCGTAACTGGGAAAGTTCATAAAAGTCCGAGACTCCGACGAGGCGTCAGGAACCGGAGCGCAGAATGACAGTCTCTAACAGCTCTCGCGGAAGGGTCATCGCCAGTAAAATCAAGGCTTTGCGCCTGGATAACCCTGGCATCCAGGGTGACTTTTCTTTATCGTACGCGCCCTTTGCAAAAAGCCCGGAAGATCAAAATGTTGGAAGCATCCCTCAGCCAATTGGAACAGCTGGTCAGCGACCTGGTGGTACAGAACCAGGAACTGCTCGGTACGAACGCAGCCCTCAAGGAACAACTGGACCAGGCCAAGGATGAAAACGAAAGCCTGCAACTGAGCCTGATGGAGCAGGAAGAAAAGCAAGGCGCCACCGCTGCCCGCATCCAGGCGCTGGTTGAGCGTGTCAGCGCGAGCCCGGCCAATCCATGAGACATCACATCGATGGAGTGAAGGTCGTTTCGATCCTGGGGGAGGATTACTCGATCAAGGCGCCGGCCGGGGAAGAACAGACCCTGATGGACGCTGCGCTGATGCTCAAGGCGGCCCTGGCCGACACCAAGAAGAAGTACCCGACGCTGATCGGCGAGCGCCTGCTGGTGCTGGCGGCGATGAACCTGTGCTCGCAGCAGATCGAGATGCAGAAGCGCCATGCCCAGGAACTGGAGCGCTATCAAGAGCAAGTGAGCGCCACTGTCGAGGTCATCGCCAAGACCATTCAACAGAACTGACGGAACTGCACACAGCCGCAGGGTTATAGGTTGGACAAACATAACTAATGTTTGTATACAACCTTCCGCGGCTGGCGCGACATTTCAGCCTCTTATACCAATAAGAAAGAGGTGTTCCATGCAATTCTGGCGACGCAGTATTCAATGGCAACTGGTCCTCAGCATGGGCTCGGCCCTGCTGGTCAGCCTGCTGGTGGTGGTGGCGGTCTACACCGTGGTGATCAACCACCTGACCCAGAACTACCTGGTGGACAAGGCGCTGCCTTCGAGCATCGAAGCCATGCGCAACGATATCGAGCGCATCCTCGCCCAGCCGCTGACGGTCGCCCGGGACATTGCCAGCAACGGCATGCTGCGCGATTGGCTGGCAGGCGGCGAGGATCCGGCCCAGGCCCAGGTGTTCGTCGACTACCTGGAAGGCATCCGCGCCGAAAATCAGGCCTTCACCACCTTGATGGTGGGCACCGCGACCAACCACTACTACAACGAGAAGGGGCTGGATCGCACCCTCAGCCGTTCCAATCCCAAGGACGCCTGGTTCTACAGCTTCATCGACAGCGACAAGCCGCGGCTGCTCAACATCGACACCGATGTGGCCACCGGCGAGTTGGCGATGTTCATCGACATGCGGGTCAAGAAGGACGGCAAGCTGGTGGGGGTGGCCGGGCTCGGGCTGAAGATGCAGGCGCTGTCGCAATTGATCCATGACTTCAGCTTCGGCGAGCGCGGCAAGGTCTATCTGGTGCGCGCCGACGGATTGATCCAGGTTCACCCCGAGGCGCAGTTCAGCGGCAAGCGGCACCTGTCCGAGCAGATCGGCGAGTCGGCCGCCCAGGCGGTCATGGGGCACGAGGGGCTGGCCAGCAGCCGGTTCGTGCGCGACGGCGAAGACTTTGTGGCCCTGAGCCTGCCACTGCGGGGCATGGGGTGGTCGCTGGTGGCCGAGGTGCCCGAAGCGCAGATCTACGCCGATGCCCGGCAAACCTTGTGGCTGACCACCGGCATCGGCCTGGCTATCGCCCTGGTCTGCCTGCTGCTGGTGATCTGGCTGGCTCGCGGCCTGGTGCGGCCGGTGCGTCAGGTGACCGCCGGGCTGGTAGCCATCGGCAGCGGTGGTGGCGACCTGACCCTGCGCCTGGATGCCAGCCGGGCCGACGAGCTGGGGGACCTGGCCCGGGGCTTCAATCGTTTTCTCGACAGCCAGCACGGCATGATCGGCGAAGTGCTGGCCACCACCGAGCGTCTGCGCTCATCCGTGGGGCAGGTGGCGGCGGTGGTGGAGAACACTGCCGAGCGCTCGGGGCGGCAGCAGGAAATGACCGACATGGTGGCCACGGCCGTGCACCAGATGGGGCTGACCGTCCAGGACATCGCGCGCAATGCCGGGCAGGCGGCCGATGCGTCCCAGGCGGCCCGGGATGAGGCCCAGCTGGCCCAGGGGGTGGTGGACGGCTCGATCCGGCACATCGAAAGCATGTCCGGGGAAATTGCCCTGGCCGCCAGCGCTGTCAGTGAACTGGCGCATCAGGTGGCCTCCATCGATCAGGTATTGGCGGTGATCCGCGGGGTCTCCGAGCAGACCAACCTGCTGGCCCTCAATGCGGCTATCGAGGCAGCCCGTGCCGGGGAAATGGGCCGAGGCTTTGCCGTGGTGGCGGACGAAGTGCGGACCCTGGCCCAGCGCACCCAGGCTTCCACCGACGAGATCCAGCAGATGATCCAGAGCCTCAAGCAGGGCGCGGAGAATGCCGTGGCCTCCATGCATGCCGGGCAGTCGGCCACGGGTACCGGGGTGCAGTCCAGCCAGCAGACCGGGGCTTCGCTGACAGCGATTACCGGGCAGGTTGAGCACATCAGCGACATGAACCAGCAAGTGGCCACCGCCACCGAGGAGCAGTCGGCGGTGACCGAAGAGATCAACCGCAATGTCCAGGGCATCTCCGATCTGGCCCGGGCCACCGCGGCCGAAGTCCAGGCCTGTCGTGAAGACTGCCGGACCCTGCAGCGCCTCTCCGAGGACCTGGCCCGACAGGTGGGCGGCTTCAAGCTGCACTGACCACCCGCCGCGGTGCGTCAGGCCGGGCGCCTTCGCCGGCAAGCCGGCTCCTACGGGGAGCAATGGCGCCTGGTGTAGGAGCTGGCTTGCCAGCGAGCCATGCGCCGCGGTGCGTCAGGCCGGGCGCTTTCGTCGGCAGCCCGCTCCTGGGTGGCCTCAGAACCAGGCGTCCTGCATGCTCAGGCAGGTATCGTCCCGCGCTTCCAGCAGTGCCAGCTCGTGCTGGCAGCCTGGCACTTCCCAGGTCAGGAAGTAGCGCGCGGCCTGCAACTTGCCCAGGTAGAAATCCCGATCCGCCGCCACTGCTCGCGCCAGTCCTTCCTCGGCCCGGATGGCCTGTTCCAGCCAGCGCCAGCCGATCACCGCATGGCCGAAGGCTTTCAGATACAGCGCCGAGTTGGCCAGGGTGCCGGTGACCTTGCCGCTGGCCAGGTCACCCAGCAACCCCAGCGTCACGCTTTGCAGGCGCGTTACCAGTTGTTCCAGGGGCAGGCGCAGGGCGTCCAGTGATTGATGGGCGCGGGCCCGCTCGCCGGTCTCGGCAATCAGGCGTACCAGGCGCTTGAGCCCGGCGCCGCCGTTCTGCGCCAGCTTGCGTCCCAGCAGGTCCAGGGACTGGATGCCGTGGGTGCCTTCGTGAATCGGGTTCAGGCGGTTGTCGCGGTAGTACTGCTCCACCGGGTACTCCCGGGTATAGCCGTGGCCGCCGAGAATCTGGATCGCCAGTTCGTTGGCCTTCAGGCAGAACTCTGAAGGCCAGGACTTGACGATCGGGGTCAGCAAGTCCAGCAGTTCGTGGGCCTGCTGGCGCTCGGCCGCATCGGCCAGGGTGGTGGTGTCGTCGAACAGCCGCGCCGCGTATAGCCCCAGGTCGAAGGCGCCTTCGACGTAGGCCTTCTGGGTCAGCAGCATGCGCCGCACATCGGCGTGCTGGATGATCGCCACCGGCGCGGTGCTCGGGTCCTTGCTGTCCGGCAGGCGACCTTGCGGGCGTTCGCGGGCGTATTCCAGGGAGTACAGGTAGCCGGCGTAGCCGAGCATCACCGCCCCCATGCCGACGCCGATCCGTGCCTCGTTCATCATCTGGAACATGTAGCTCAGGCCGTGATGGGGCTTGCCCACCAGATACCCCACGCACTGGCCGTTATCGCCGAAGTTCAGCGCGGTGGAGGTGGTGCCGCGCCAGCCCATCTTGTGGAACAGCCCGGCCAGCAGCACATCGTTGCGCGGCCCCAGGCTGCCGTCGTCGTTGACCAGGAACTTGGGCACGATAAACAGCGAAATGCCCTTCACCCCGGGCGGCGCGTCCGGCAGCTTGGCCAGGACCATGTGCACGATGTTTTCCGACAGCGGGTGGTCGCCGCCGGAAATGAAGATCTTGTTGCCCTTGAGCCGGTAGCTGCCGTCGGCGGCCGGTTCGGCACGGGTGCGGATATCCGATAGCGACGAGCCGGCATGGGGCTCGGTCAGGGCCATGGTGCCGAAGAAGCGACCGTCGATCATCGGCTGCAGGAAGCGTTGTTTCTGTTCTTCGGTGCCGAAGCTCTCGATCAGGTTGGCGGCGCCCATGGTCAGGAACGGGTAGGAGGTCGAGGCCGCGTTGGCCGCCTGGAAGTGGGCGAAGCAGGCCTGGGACAGCAGGGTTGGCAGTTGCATGCCGCCGGCCTCGAAACTGCGGGCGGCATTCAGGAAGCCGGCTTCGAGGAACGCATCCACCGCCGGTTTCACTTCGGGGATCAGCACCGCCTGGCCGTCTTCGTAGCGTGGCTCGTGCTCATCGCCCTTGCGGTTGTGCGGGGCGAAGAACTTCTCGGCGATGCTGCGGGCGGTGCCCAGGGCGGCGTCGAAGGTTTCCCGGTTGTGCTCGGCAAACCGCTCGCGCTGGGTCAGGCCCTCGGCGTCGAGTACCTCATACAGTTCGAAGGCCAGATTGCGGGAACTGAGCAGCGTCTCGGACATGGCGGCATACCTGTGGGATAGGGAATGGGCCGAGTCTAGGCGCGTGAATGAAGGCTGGATAGCAAGATTGATTTCGGTGATGCAAAGCCCAAAAAACCTCAATAGGCGTCGGCTTCTGCAGGAGCGGGCTCGCCCGCGAAGGCGTCATGGGAGGGTGATGCAGGGCTCAAGGGCCTCTTCGCCGGCAAGCCGGCTCCTACAGAGGACGGGCAAAAAAAATGGGCGCCGGTCAGGGCGCCCATCGATGCAGCAGAACCTTCGGCGATCAGCCGATGGTCATCAGGCTGGCGTTGCCGCCGGCCGCTGCGGTGTTGACGCTCAGGGCGCGCTCGATCACCAGGCGCTCCAGGGCAATCGCGGTCTCGCCCTGGGACAGACCCTGGACGCCGACGATGGCACCGGCACGCTGGGCCACCTGCTGGCAGACGCTGCGCAGCTGGTCGGAATCACCGTGGTGCAGGACGGCGTCGAATACCACTTCGTCCTTGCTCCAGTCGGCCACGCGCTGGATGCGTGCCTGGACTTCCTTCGGCAAGCGGGCGAACAGCGCCTTGCTGATCTCGCTTTCCGGCCACACCGCCGAGCCACCGACGGCCAGCACGGCTGCCAGTTGGGTCAGCAGGTCACCCTCGACTTCCGCCAGGCACAGGACGTGCTCGCGGGGCAGGATGGCGTAGCTGTTGCGCTCGCCGGTAGGGCCGGTCAACTGCCGGGTGATGCCGCTCTGGGACTGGCCGGCGAACTGTTTGCACAGGATCGCCAGTTCCGCCAGCTTGCTGCTCTCGGCCCAGGCTTGCAGGGCGTTCAACGGCTTGCTGAGGACTTCGCGCAGGCGCAGGTCCGGGGCGTACTCGGCGTCGCCACGGGCAAAGGACTGCTCGATGGCATCCACCGGGCGGGTCGACAGCAGGCGGTACAGGTACAGCGGGCCGCCGGCTTTCGGGCCGGTGCCCGACAGGCCTTCGCCGCCGAACGGCTGCACGCCGACCACGGCACCGACGATGTTGCGGTTGACGTAGACGTTACCGGCGTGGACGTTGTCCACCACCTTGGCGATGGTCTCGTCGATCCGGGTGTGCACGCCCAGGGTCAGGCCGTAGCCGGAAGCGTTGATCTGGGCGATCAGCTGGTCGATTTCCTTGCGCTTGTAGCGCACCACGTGCAGCACCGGACCGAAGATCTCGCGCTGCAGCTCGTCGAAGCTTTCCAGCTCGATCAGGGTCGGCATGACAAAGGTGCCGCGCTTGCATTCTTCGCCGTCGGCGATGGCCATCTGGTACACGTTGCGACCTTTGTCGCGCATGGCCTGGATGTGCTTCTCGATGCCGGCCTTGGCTTCGGCGTCGATCACCGGGCCGATGTCCACCGACAGGCGCTCAGGGTTGCCCAGGCGGTTTTCGGCCATGGCGCCCTTGAGCATTTCGATCACGCGGTCGGCGGAATCTTCCTGCAGGCACAGCACGCGCAGGGCCGAGCAACGCTGGCCGGCACTGTCGAAGGCCGAGGACACCACGTCAATGACCACCTGTTCGGTCAGGGCCGAGGAGTCGACGATCATGGCGTTCTGGCCACCGGTTTCGGCGATCAGCGGGATCGGCCGGCCCTGGTTGTCCAGACGCCCGGCGATGTTGCGTTGCAGCAGGCGCGCAACTTCAGTGGAGCCGGTGAACATCACGCCCTTGACGCGCTCGTCACCTACCAGGCGGGCACCGACGCTTTCGCCCTGGCCCGGCAGCAGTTGCAGCACGCCTTCGGGAATCCCGGCTTCGAGCAGCAGGCGCACGGCCTGGGCGGCTACCAGCGGAGTCTGTTCGGCCGGTTTGGCCAGGACCGGGTTGCCGGCAGCCAAGGCTGCGGCGACCTGGCCACTGAAGATCGCCAGCGGGAAGTTCCATGGGCTGATGCACACCACAGGACCCAGCGGACGGTGGGCGTCGTTGCTGAAGTCGTTGCGGGCCTGCACCGCGTAGTAGCGCAGGAAGTCCACGGCTTCACGCACTTCGGCGATGGCGTTGGCGAAGGTCTTGCCGGCTTCGCGGGCCAGCAGGCCCATCAGCGGCTGGATCTCGCCTTCCATCAGGTCGGCGGCGCGTTCCAGGATTGCAGCGCGTTCGGCCGGCGGCGTGGCCTGCCAGATCGGTGCGGCGTTGAGGGCGCACTGGATGGCGTTGTCGACGTCTTCCACCGTGGCTTCTTGGACATGGCCCACCACGTCGCGATGGTCCGACGGGTTGAGTACCGGCGCCGGGGTTTCGCTGCTGGCGGCGCAACCGAGCATCGGTGCGGCTTTCCAGTTGTTGTGGGCGGTGGCCAGCAGTGCGCAGGACAGCGACGCCAGGCGGTGTTCGTTGGCCATGTCGATGCCGGCGGAGTTGGCACGCTCGGCGCCATACAGGTCACGCGGCAGCGGAATGCGCGGGTGCGGCAGGCCGAAGCCGCCTTCCAGGGTGGCCATCTGTTCGATCTGGGTCACCGGATCGGCCACCAGTTCCTGGATCGAGATCGACTGGTCGGCGATACGGTTGACGAACGAGGTGTTGGCGCCGTTTTCCAGCAGCCGGCGTACCAGGTAGGCCAGCAGGGTTTCGTGGGTGCCCACCGGTGCATAGACGCGGCATGGACGGTTCAGCTTGCCCTCGGCAACCTTGCCCACCACTTGCTCGTACAGCGGTTCGCCCATGCCGTGCAGGCACTGGAACTCGTACTGGCCGGGGTAATAGTTCTGACCGGCAATGTGGTAGATCGCCGACAGAGTGTGGGCGTTGTGGGTGGCGAACTGCGGGTAGATGACTTCCGGCACCGACAGCAGCTTGCGTGCGCAGGCGATGTAGGAAACGTCGGTGTACACCTTGCGGGTGTAGACCGGATAGCCTTCCAGGCCTTCGACCTGGGCGCGCTTGATCTCGCTGTCCCAGTAGGCGCCTTTCACCAGGCGGATCATCAGGCGGTGACGGCTGCGACGGGCCAGATCGATGACATAGTCGATCACGTACGGGCAGCGCTTCTGGTAGGCCTGGATCACGAAGCCGATACCGTTCCAGCCGGTCAGTTGCGGCTCGAAGCACAGGCGCTCCAGCAGGTCCAGGGACAGCTCCAGGCGGTCGGCTTCCTCGGCGTCGATGTTCAGGCCGATGTCGTACTGCTTGGCCAGCAGGGTCAGGGACAGCAGGCGCGGGTACAGCTCTTCCATCACGCGCTCGTACTGGGCGCGGCTGTAGCGCGGGTGCAGGGCCGAGAGCTTGATGGAGATGCCCGGGCCTTCATAGATGCCGCGACCGTGGGAGGCCTTGCCGATGGAGTGGA
Source organism: Pseudomonas sp. BIGb0176 (assembly GCF_024810175.1). Taxonomy (NCBI): domain Bacteria; kingdom Pseudomonadati; phylum Pseudomonadota; class Gammaproteobacteria; order Pseudomonadales; family Pseudomonadaceae; genus Pseudomonas; species Pseudomonas sp. BIGb0176. Next base: position 279,998 of record NZ_JANUEC010000007.1, on the reverse strand, counting down.
TGGCCTGCTCGTAGGACGCGAGGTACTTCTGTGCGTCGTGCTCGGTCAGTGCGGCTTCGCCGAGCATGTCGTAGGAATAGCGGAAGCCCTTGGCTTCGAACTTGCTGGCGTTGGCCAGGGCTTCGGCGATGGTTTCGCCGGTGACGAACTGTTCGCCCATCAAGCGCATGGCCATGTCCACGCCCTTGCGGATCATCGGCTCGCCGCTCTTGCCGATGATGCGGCTCAGGGAGGAGGTCAGGCCGGCCTCGTTGTGGGTCGACACCAGCTTGCCGGTAAGCAGCAGGCCCCAGGTGGCGGCGTTGACGAACAGCGATGGGCTGTTGCCCAGGTGCGGCTGCCAGTTGCCGGTGCTGATCTTGTCGCGGATCAGCGCGTCACGGGTGCCCTTGTCGGGGATGCGCAGCAGGGCTTCGGCCAGGCACATCAGCGCCACGCCTTCCTGGGACGACAGGGAGAACTCCTGCAGCAGGCCCTGGACGATACCGGCACGGCCGCCGGCGCTCTTCTGGTTGCGCAGCTTCTCGGCGATCGAGGCGGCCAGCTTGTTCGCGGCTTCGGCGGTGGCAGCCGGCAAGCGCGCCTGCTCCAGGAGCATCGGCACCACTTCCGGTTCCGGGCGGCGGTAGGCGGCGGTGATCGAGGCGCGCAGCACCGACTGCGGGAGAATGCTTTCGGCGAACTCCAGGAAGCATTGGTGAGCGTGATCGGTCTGTACCTCGCCGGCATCCTCGCCGTCTTTGGCGGTGGCACTGCTCAGCTCGGTCAGGGTTGCACCACCCTCGAGTTTTTCCAGGTAATTGAAAATCGCCTGCTTGATCAGCCAGTGCGGCGTACGATCGATCGAGGCCGCGGCGGCCTTGAGGCGCTCGCGGGTAGGGTCGTCGAGTTTGACCCCGAGGGTGGTGGTAGCCATATTTTTATCCTCATGTTTGCCACGCACGTGTGGCATCAGCTGGCGGCAAGATTATCCGCGCACTGCAATAGGTGCAACCGGGTGCAACCCATTTTTAGCTGGAAAAAGAAGCAGCTTGTCAGGAATAAAATTCCTGCACGGAGTGGCTTGCCTCCTACTGGTGCCTTTACTTCTGAAAACGCCATTTTTTGCTCCAAAAAGGAGCAAAAGCGTCGTCAACGACCAGTTTTTGGACAAGGTGCAACTGATTCGGCGCAAATTGGTTGCACCTTGTTCGTCTTGTTGCATAGGATTCGCGGCCAAGGTGCAACCGTCCTGCAGGACTGGTTCATCGGCTGATGGCTTTCCTGGGGAAACATCAGTCATAAATGCGCGGCCCGCCTGATCGTCTCCCAAGCGTCATCGTTTGGCGGCGGGTGGCAGTGGCCGCCGCACCATAAAAACAAAGCCAGGGCGTAACTCAATGAGTGCAAGCAATCCAACCTTGATCACCTTCGTGATCTACATCGCGGCAATGGTGCTGATCGGCTTCATGGCCTATCGCTCCACCAACAACCTTTCTGACTACATTCTTGGCGGCCGCAGCCTTGGCAGCGTGGTCACCGCGCTTTCCGCCGGTGCTTCCGACATGAGTGGCTGGCTGCTGATGGGCCTGCCGGGCGCCATCTACATGTCCGGTCTTTCGGAAAGCTGGATCGCCATCGGCCTGATCGTCGGTGCCTACCTCAACTGGCTGTTCGTGGCCGGCCGCCTGCGGGTGCAGACCGAACACAACGGTGACGCGCTGACCCTGCCGGACTACTTCTCCAGCCGCTTTGAAGACAAGAGCGGCCTGCTGCGGATCATCTCTGCGGTGGTGATCCTGGTGTTCTTCACCATCTACTGCGCCTCCGGCATCGTCGCCGGTGCCCGCCTGTTCGAAAGCACTTTCGGCATGCCCTACGAGACAGCGCTGTGGGCCGGTGCGGCGGCAACCATTGCCTACACCTTCGTGGGTGGTTTCCTGGCAGTGAGCTGGACCGATACCGTCCAGGCCACGCTGATGATCTTCGCTCTGATCCTGACGCCGATCATCGTGCTGTTGGCGACCGGTGGCGTGGACACCACCTTCCTGGCCATCGAAGCCAAGGACCCGACCAATTTCGACATGCTCAAGAACACCACTTTCATCGGCGTCATCTCGCTGATGGGCTGGGGCCTGGGCTACTTCGGCCAGCCGCATATCCTGGCGCGCTTCATGGCCGCCGATTCGGTGAAGTCGATTGCCAAGGCCCGTCGCATCTCCATGACCTGGATGATCCTGTGCCTGGGCGGCACCGTGGCGGTGGGCTTCTTCGGTATCGCCTATTTCTCGGCGCACCCTGAGGTGGCCGGCCCTGTGACCGAAAACCCTGAGCGGGTGTTCATCGAACTGGCCAAGCTGCTGTTCAACCCGTGGATCGCGGGTGTGCTGCTGTCGGCCATCCTGGCGGCAGTCATGAGTACCCTGAGCTGCCAGCTGCTGGTGTGCTCCAGTGCCCTGACCGAAGACTTCTACAAAGCCTTCCTGCGCAAGCACGCTTCCCAGCTGGAACTGGTGTGGGTCGGCCGCGCCATGGTGCTGGTGGTGGCGCTGATCGCCATTGCCATGGCCGCCAACCCGGAAAACCGCGTGCTGGGCCTGGTGAGCTATGCCTGGGCCGGGTTCGGCGCGGCCTTCGGCCCCGTGGTACTGATTTCGGTGATCTGGAAAGGCATGACCCGTGACGGCGCGCTGGCCGGCATCATCGTCGGTGCCGTCACCGTGATCCTGTGGAAGCATTTCGCTCTGCTGGGCCTGTACGAAATCATCCCGGGCTTCATCTTCGCCAGCCTGGCAATCCTGCTGGTGAGCAAGATGGGCACGCCGAGCGCCGGCATGGTCCAGCGCTTCGAAGCGGCCGAGAAGGATTTCAAGCTCAACCACTGAGTGCGTAAATCCTGCCCTGATTCCCCGGGGCGCTGAAGAACGGCCCGCTGCGTCACCGCAGCGGGCCGTTTTTTTTGCGTCCCGTAGCCGCTGCCGCAGGCTGCTAACGAGGGGCGCTCGGAGGGACCGCAAGGCCCTGCGGGCCTTTGCGCAGCCTCGCCATGGCTCGGCTGCGGTTACAGGGTCAGTGCAGCTCGGTGTCGGGCTGGTTGAGGAATATCAGTACGCCCAGGATCGCCATGTAGAACTTGAACGCCGCGTCCTGGCCGTTCCAGGCCTTGGACTGCCACATCATGAACCACTCGCCGCCGACCACCATGAAACCGAAGAACCAGACGCAGAAGCCCAGGCAGAAGCCGGCAATGGCCCAGCGCTTGGCGCGGTTGAAGTCGCTGGCGACACCGTGCCGGGCCAGCCACAGGTGCAGGGCGCCAAACACCAGCAGCGCGCCGGTCAGGGCTTCGCCGGCGATGATCAGCCAGTAACCGGCATTCCACAGCAGCGGCAAGGTCAGGGCGCGGTCGGTGGCGCTGTTGCCGGGGAAGACGCTGTCCATGCTCAGCACGTGCTGGACAAAGGCGAAGTTGGAACCGTAGTCGCTGATGTTGTTGTAGGCCACCAGCAGGGCGAAAGCCGCCACTGCCAGGGTCATGGTGATCTTGACGTAACGCACAATCATGTCGGGTTCCTTTGCGGGTGATCAAGGGTCCTGGGGGCTGGAGAGGGGAGAGGCGTGGGTGCCAACGCGCTAGGCAATGGCCCTGGCGCAGAACGCCAGGGCCGGGGATCAGGCTTGTTGCAGTGCCTGGTCCAGGTCTTCGAGCAGGTCTTCGATGGCCTCGATGCCTACCGAGAGACGGATCATCTCCGGCTTGACCCCGGCCTTGGCCTGCTCTTCTTCGTTCATCTGCCGGTGGGTGGTGGATGCCGGGTGGCAAGCCAGGGACTTGGCGTCGCCGATGTTCACCAGGCGCTTGAAGATCTGCAGCGCATCGTAGAAGCGCACGCCTGCGGCATAGCCGCCCTTGAGGCCGAAGGAGAGGATCGCCGACGGCTTGCCCTGCATGTATTTGCGCGCCAGTTCATGGTGCGGGTGGTCGGGCAGGCCGGCGTAGCTGACCCAGGCCACCAGCGGGTGGGCCTTGAGGAACTGCGCCACCTTGAGGGCGTTGTCGGTGTGGCGCTCCATGCGCAGGGCCAGGGTTTCCAGGCCTTGCAGCAACAGGAAGGCGTTCATCGGCGCCAATGCTGCGCCGGTGTTGCGCAGCGGCACGGTGCGGGCCCGGGCGATAAAGGCGGCGGGGCCGAACTTCTCGGTGTAGACCACGCCGTGGTAGGCCGGCTCCGGGGTGTTGAGGCTGGCGAACTTCTGCGGGTGGTCGGCCCAGGGGAAGTTGCCGCTGTCGACGATCACCCCGCCCAGGGAGTTGCCGTGGCCGCCGACGTACTTGGTCACCGAGTGCACCACGATGTCGGCGCCGAACTGGATCGGCTTGCACAGGATCGGCGTGGCCACGGTGTTGTCCACCATCAGTGGCACGTTACGGGCGTGGGCGGCCTGGGCCAGGCCCTCGATATCGACGATGTTGCCCGCGGGGTTGCCGATGCTCTCGCAGTACACCAGCTTGGTCTTGTCGTCGATCAGCTCGGCAATGGCCTCGGCCGAGTCGTCCCGGGCGAAGCGTACTTCGACCCCGAAGCTGGGCAGCAGGTGGGCGAACAGGGTGTAGGTGCCGCCGTACAGCTGGGGCGTGGAGACGATATTGTCCCCAGCCTGGGTCAGGGTCTGGATCGCGTAGTGGATGGCGGCACTGCCGGCGGCCACCGCCAGCCCGGCGATCCCGCCTTCCAGGGCGGCCATGCGCTGTTCCAGCACATCGTTGGTGGGGTTCATGATGCGGGTGTAGATGTTGCCGGGCACATCGAGGTTGAACAGGTCAGCGCCGTGCTGGGCGTTGTCGAACTCGAAGGCGACGTTCTGGTAGATGGGCACGGCCACGGCCTTGGTGGTCGGGTCCGACTTGAATCCATGGTGCAGCGCAATCGTTGCGTCTTTCATAAATCCTCGACTCAGAAATAATCCATTAATGAGCACAGCCAGGCAGGTCGTGTGCCCGCGCAGCAGTCAGTGGTCCCGTGTGTCTGAGTCGCCAGTAACCGCTTGATGTGCCCGCCGCTTGGCCGCGAGCGGGCGCGTCAGTGTCCAATAGGCGCGACGGTTGGGCAAGGGGGCGCAGGCTTGCCGGGAAAGGGGCGGCCGTCCTTGGCCGATGGCGGTTTCAGCGCGGCTGGGACCAGCCCTGGGCACGGCTGACGGCGGCGCTGAAGGTGCAGCGCCAGGCGTCTGCCGTGGCCCGGTCGATACGCGGCCGGTAGTCGGTGCGGGTGTTGTCCAGCTCTGGCAACTCCAGCCCCAGGCCGCGGGCGGCGAGGGCGGCGCAGCCCAGGGCGGTGAGTTCGTCGAAGCGCTGGGTGACGATGGTGCGTTGCAGGATATCGGCCAGGAACTGGGCGAAATACGGGCTGCGGGCCAGGCCGCCGTCAATCGACAACTGGTCGGTGACGTTGAGGTGATCGTCCATCGCCGTGATCACTTCGGCGCTGCGCAGGGCCACGCCTTCCAGTACCGCCTGGCACAGGTCCTGGCGAGTGGTGGCGGCGTTCATGCCGATCCATACCGCCCCGGCACTGCGGTCCCAGTGCGGGCAGGCAAGCCCGGACAAGGCCGGGACAAACGCCAGCTCGCGGGAAATCGCCGGTGGCTGATCGAAGGCTGCCAGTTCCGAGAAATCGCTGAACAGGCCCAGGCGCCCGGCCCATTCCACTGCGGCGCTGGCGTCGTACACGCCACCGTCCATGGCATACACCGGTTTGCCGTCGGCCTGCCAGGCGACGGTGGCCAGCAGGCCTTTCTCCGGGGCGCGAATGATCTGTTCGCCTGTGACTGTCAGGGCGAAGGCGCCGGTGCCGAAGGTGATCTTGGCGTCCCCCGGCTCCCGGCAGCCGTGACCGTACAGCGAGGCTTGCTGGTCGACCACCGAGGCGCTGATGGGGGTCTGGCCGATGCGTCCGAAGTCGCCGACCGTGGCGCGGATTTCCGGCAGGGCCTGCATGGGCACGCCGAACAGCTGGCACAACTGCGGGTCCCACTGGCCGGTGGCGAGATTCATCAGCGAGGTGCGCGAGGCGGTGGTGATGTCAGTGGCGTAGACCCCGGTCAGGCGATCGAGAAAGTAGGCATCGGTGGTGCCCAGGCGCAGGCGGCCGGCACTCAGGGCGGCCTGTGCCGCCGGCAGGTTGTCGACGATCCAGGCCAGCTTGCTGGCGGAGAAGTAGGCATCCAGGGGCAGCCCGGCCCGCTCCAGGGTCAGGGCTTCGGCGCCGCTGGCGCGCAGTTCTTCGATGCGCGCGGCGCTGCGGTTGTCCTGCCAGACGATCACCGGCGACAGCGGCGCGCCACTGACGGCGTCCCAGGCCAGGCAACTTTCACCCTGGTTGGCCAGGCCGATGGCGTCGACCCGGCCGGTGGCTTCCAGGCAGCGTTGCAGGTTGGCCAGCAGCTCCAGCGGGTCGTGTTCGACCCAGCCCGGGCGCGGGTGATGCTGCTGGTGGCGCAGCGCCAGTTGGATATCGGCACGGCCTTGCATGTCCACGACCAGTACGCGGGTGCTGGTGGTGCCCTGGTCAAGTGCGGCTATTCGCATGGTCATTTCTCTTGTTGTGGGACGGCCTGGTCGATGCAGATGTCCAGTTGGTCGAAATGTTCCGGCAGGTGCAGGTCCTTGATGGGGATCAGCAGGCGCCGTTCCGGCAGTACCGAGACCGGTCGGCTCCAGAGCTCCAGGCCCTGGGCGCGGACCCGCAGGGTGCCACTGACCGCCTGGCTGACCCGCAACTGGATGTGCGCCAGGCCCGCCAGTTCGCCGCGCACCAGGCGGCCCGGCACGCCGAGCTTGATCGGGGCGGCGTACTTCAGGGTCAGGGCGTCATTGGCATCGGGTAGCTGGCCGCTCAGGGCCAGGGCCATCAGGCTGCCGATGCGCCGCCCTTCGCGGTAGGACCAGCCGGCCGTCTCGATCGGCCGCAGCAGGTTGCCGGCGGCAAAGTAGGCCGGGTCCGAACAGCGGCCGTACTGGTCGATCTTCGGCCCCCCGCTGCCATTGTCCAGTTGCAGGTGGCTCAGGCGCACCAGGCTCGACTCCGGGGTGAACTGGCCGGTGAGCAGCACGCCGTCGCAGGAAATGTCGCGAACCTGGCCATCGGCCAGGCGCACCCGGGCCGACTCCACCCGGCCACACCCATTGATCGCCAGCAGCTCGGCGCCAAAGTGCATGGGGATGCCCAGCAACCTTGGGAACACCGACAGCGGCCAGCGGGTGGTGGCTCGTTTATTGGCTTCCAGCACCGCCACCGGACGGATACCGGCGCGTCGGCAACTGAGTACGGCAGACAGGCTGACCAGTTCGGTGCCGATGATCAGGGGCCGCTCGAAAGGCTTGAGGTGCTGCACATAGAGGAAGTTCTGCAAGGCCCCGGTGTTGATCACCCCCACCGGGCGGTCGCCGGACAGCAGGCGTGCCGAGCGCGGGGTTTCCCGGGCGCCGGTGGCGATCAGCACCTTCTGTGCCTGGATCTGCCGTGGCCCGTCTGGAGTGGCCAGGCGCAACAGGCCGCCGGGTTCCAGGCTGACCACCGTGTGTCGCAGCAGCAGGATCACGCCGGCTTTCAGCGCGGCTTCGACATTGCGCCGGGCATAGGCCGGGCCGCTGAGAAGGCGCTGGTACTCGCGCATGCCGAAGGGCGGGTGGGCACAGTGCCGGGGAATGCCGCCGGCTTCGCTTTCACGTTCGATGACAATCACCGGGCCGATACCCTGGCGCCGCAGTTCGATGGCCGCGGCCAGGCCCGCCGGGCCGCTGCCGATAATGGCCGCTTCGGCCTGAAGAAGTTCAGTGCTGTTCATGGCAACGACCTGTGGCAAGAGGGACGGCCAGTTGGCTGGCGCTGAGTTCGGCGACCTGGGCCGAGCAATAGAAACCCTGGCAGCGGCCCATGCAGGCGCGGGTGCGGCGCTTGAGCCCGCCCAGGTCGCCAGGTGGCAGGGGGCTGTGCAGGGCGCTTTCTATTTCGCGCCGGGTCACCAGTTCGCAATGGCAGACGATTTCGCCATAGCCGGGGCGCTGCCAGTCGCGGGGCAAGTGCTCCGCCAGATTGGGCATCTGTGGCCAGACCGGTTCGCGCACCGGCTGGTGCTGGCGGCGCTGGCTGTACAGGCCGTAGACATGCCGGGCAATACCCAGGGCGGCGGTGAGCCCGGTGGAGCGGATGCCGCCGACGGTGATCCAGTGCCGGGCGTGGTCGGCCTGGATCCGGTACTCCTTCTTTTCGCTGGCGGGGCGCAGCCCGGCGTAGGTGGCGGTGACCGGCATCCCGGCGAGGGCGGGAATCCGCTCCACGGCGGCATCGATCAGGCTTTGCAGGGTCGGGCCGTCGAGCCCCGCATGCACGCGGTCCTCCTGTTCTTCGGCGGTGGGGCCCACCAGCAGGTTGCCGTACACCGTGCGGGTCAGGACTATGCCCTTGGTGCGCTCGTTGGGTACCGGCAGGACGATGCGCTCCAGCAGTGTGGCCGCGGCCTTGTCGAAGACCACGAACTGGCCCTTGCGCGGCATGATGCGAAATTCGCTGTGGCCCAGCAGGTTGTGTTCCAGGGTGTCGCCGAACAGCCCGGCGCAGTTGATCACCTGGGCGCTGCGCAGGGTGCCCCGGTTGGTGTGCAGGGTCCAGGCGTCGCCATCGAACTGGCCTTGCTGCACCTCGCATTGCAACTGTACGCGGGCGCCATGGGCCATGGCCTGCTGCAGGTAACCCAGGGGGGCGGACCAGGGGTCGATCAGGTGCTCGTCGGGGACCAGTACCGCGCCCACGGCGTGATTGGCCAGGTGCGGCTCCAGGGCGAGGATCTCGCTGCGTTCCAGCAGGCGAACGTTGTCTACCCCATTGGCCTGGGCCTGGGCGAGGATCCCCGGCAGCCTGGCCTGGTCCTCGGCGTTCCAGGCCACTACCAGCGCGCCACTCTTGAGCAGTGGCAGGTTCATGGCCGAGTGGATTTCCAGGTATTCCTGGTAGCCGGCCTGCATGCACTGCAGTTCCAGGCTGCCACTGGGGGCGTCGAAGCCGGTGTGCAGGATGGCGCTGTTGGCCTTGCTGGCGCCGGAGAGAATGTCGCTGCCCTTTTCCAGCAGCACCACCCGTGCGCCTTCGAGGGCGAAGCGTCGGGCCATGGCGCAACCGACGACCCCGCCACCGACGATGGCCACATCGAAAGTCACATTGTTCGGATAAAGTTCGGTCATATAAATGCCTGTTTCCTGCGGTAACACCCAAGGATCTGTGCAGGAATCAAAGCATAATGTGGGCCATGATTGTTGTTTTTATTTTCTATTCGGTCATATATCGGTCATTTGGTTGTGGTTTTCGGTGATAGCCATCACCTGTGGCAACGGCCCTGGTTCAGGGCTGTGGCACCAGATGTACCTCCACGCCCGCTTTCTCCAGGGCCGCCAGCAGCTCCGGGCCGGGCTGGCGGTCGATCACCAGGCGGTCTATGCGCTCCAGCGGGAACACCTTGAACAGGCCGCGGCGTTCCAGCTTCGAGGAATCGGCGATCACCGTCAGCTGGCGGGCCTGGGCAATCATGGCGCGGGCCACTTCGGCTTCTTCGATGGAGAAGTCCATGGCGCCGTCTTCATTCAGCGCGCCAATGGTGATCACCGCGTGCTCGGCGTTGAAACGGGTGATCTGTTCCAGGGCCAGGGTGCCGACGTTCTGTGTCGAGTCGGGGCGATATTCACCACCGATCATGAACACCCGATTGCCCGACTCGCCAATGCAGCCGGCAATCGGCAGGGAGTTGGTGATCACCGTCAGGCGGGTGTGCTGCGCCAGTTCCCGAGCGAAGAACAGGGTGGTGGTGCCGGTATCGATGAAGATGCTGTCGCCCGCGCAGAACAGGCCGGCGGCGTAGCGGCCGATGGCGCGCTTCTCCTGGGCGTGTTCGTTCATGCGGGTCTGGAAGGTGTTTTCGTGCTCGCCGGTAGGGGGCAGGGCCGCGCCACCGTGGAACTTGGTGACCAGGCCGCTTTCCGCCAGGTCGCTGAGGTCGCGGCGGATGGTTTCCTGGGACGTGGCAGTGATGCGCGCCAGCTCTTCCACAGAAATCCGCTCCCGTTGCCGCAGGAGTTCGAGAATGTGCTGTCGTCGTTCGTTGGGGCGCATGGTGTTTTCCGTTTAGTGGTACTTCGCCACACAAATGGGCATTTTTTGTTACTTACGCACACTCCTGGTTCAGGAATGTGCTGATTCGGTCAAATTCGATGGAAAAGTTAAGCATTTACTTGCACGTTTCACAATGGCCTGCAGTCATGGGGTTGGCTCAAGACCCACGACAGGTCGAGCCAATGTTGCGAAGGTGTATTGACCGAAATATGGTTGTTTCAAAGTAAAAACCACAACTAATACACATTGTGGCACGGGATGTGCCCTGTGTTTCATCACCTGGTTCATCGTTCTCCTTGGCGATGAGTGACCAGAGCTGGCCTCGACAAGAACTTCCCCGGCGGGGGAAACCTATAAATGACGCTCAGAGAGATGAACCCACATGGCTGAATTTGGAAACTACGTCATTTACCTGATCATGCTCGGCGCCGTGATCGGCGCCCTGTCATCCATCATCAAGCCCGAGAGCGGGCTGGGTAAGGAGTTCGTCAACGGTATCCACTCCATCGGCCCGGTGTTCCTGGCCCAGGCCGGGATCATGGTGGCGATTCCCTACCTGTCCCAGGGCATTTCCCACGCCCTGGGGCCGTTCTTCAACGCCCTGGGTTCGGATGTCTCCATCGCGGCGCTGTCGATCATTGCCGTGGACATGGGCGGCTACCAGCTGGCCAACGCCCTGACCGCCAACCGTGACCTGTGGATTACCGCAATGCTGGTGGGCTACACCTCCGGGGCGACCATCGTCTACCTGATCCCGGTGGGCCTGACCATGCTCGAGCGCAAGGACCACAAGTACCTGGCCCTGGGTGCCATGGCCGGGCTGATCAGCATTCCGTTCGCGGTGCTGATGTCGCTGCTGATCATCACCGCTACCCACCTGCCGGTGCGGGACATCGTTTCCACCAACTCCGAGGCGCTGTACTACCTGTCCCTGGGCTTCGTCGACATGCTCAAGCTGCTGGCGCCGCTGTTCGTGTTCTGCTTCCTGCTGGCGGCGGGGCTGCGCTACCGGCCGCAGATGATGGTCAGGGGCTTCCTGGTGTTCGGCAAGATCATGGACGCGGCGATCAAGCTGATCCTGGCCCTGAGCATCGTCGAGCACTTCACCAAGTTCTTCAGCATCAACTTCGGCGGCTGGGGCTTCGACCCGATGTTCGCCGACGAAAAGGAGCTGTTCCGGGCCATCGAGATCGCCGGCTACATCGGCATCATGCTCGCCGGTACCTTCCCCATCTGCTACCTGTTCCAGCGCTACTGCAAGAAGCCCATGGAACTGCTGGGGCGCCATCTGAACCTGTCCAGCACCGGTGCCGCGGGGTTCATCATGGTGTTTGCCAACATCATCGCCACCTTCCACCTGTTCAAGCACATGACCGCCCGCGACAAGGTGCTGTGCGTGGCCCTGGGGGTCTGCGCCCAGGCACTGATCGGCGACCACCTGGCCTTCACTGCGAACTTCCAGCCAAGCCTGATCCTGCCGATTCTGCTCGGCAAACTGTTTGGCGGCCTGCTGGCGGTGGCGATCGCCATCCGCATCTCGGTGCCGGCCGCCCAGCGCTATGAGCTGCAAGAGCAGGAACAGGCGGCCGCCTTTGCCCTGCAACCTGCGCGGGCCTGACGGCCCGCATCACCTATCCCTGAGATCGAGGTAACGATGCGCAAGATTTTCCTGGCCTGCCCCTACAGCCATTCCGAGCCGGCCGTCATCAACGAGCGTTTTCTCCAATGCAACCAGGTCGCGGCGCAGATACTGGAAGCCGGCCATGCGGTGTTCAGCCAGGTGAGCATGTCCCACCCGATCAACCTGTGCCTGGCGGGCAAGGACAATGCCGCCATCGGCAAGCTCTGGGCGCCGGTGGATGCGCTGTACATGGCGATGATGGAGGAGCTGATCGTGCTCGACCTGCCGGGCTGGAAGGACAGTGGCGGGATCAAGCGCGAGATCGAGGTGTTCGAAACGTCCGGGCGGCGGGTCAGCCTGTGGTCGCAAGTCAGCCACGAGTTTGTCTGAAACCCTGGCCGTGCCCGTCGTCGCCTGCGCCGGGTACGGCCCCGCTCTGAACTGACGACAGCCTGCGCACAGGGTAAACTTGCCCCCCTGCGCAGGAGCAACCATGAACTATCGTCACGCCTTCCACGCCGGTAATCACGCCGACGTCTTCAAACACCTGACCCTGACCCGCCTCATCGCCCTGATGTCGCGCAAGGAGCAGCCGTTCGCCTACCTCGACAGCCACGCCGGTATCGGCCTGTATGACCTCAAGGGCGACCAGGCCACGCGCACCGGCGAGTACCTGGAAGGCATCGCCCGCCTGTGGGGCGACGAGGACCTGCCGGCGCTGACCGCCGATTACATGCAGGTGCTGCACAAGATGAACCCCGATGGCGAGTTGCGTTACTACCCGGGCTCGCCGGAACTGGCTAGGCGCCTGACCCGTTCCCAGGATCGGGTGCTGCTCAACGAGAAACACCCGGAAGACGGCCTGCTGCTCAAGGACAACATGAAGGGTGACCGGCGGGTAGCGGTGCACCTGGGCGAGGGCTGGCACGTGGCCCGGGCCCTGCTGCCGGTGGCGGAAAAACGCGCGGTGATGCTCATCGACCCGCCTTTCGAGCAACTGGACGAGATGCAGCGCTGTGCGGCCTCGCTGAAGGAAGCCATTGGCCGCATGCGCCAGACCGTGGCGGCCATCTGGTACCCAGTCAAGGACCAGCGCGCCCTGCGACGTTTCTACCAGGATCTGGCCGGTACCGGTGCGCCGAAGCTGCTGCGGGTGGAGTTGCTGGTGCATCCGCTGGATACGCCCAACAGCCTCAACGGTTCGGGCCTGGCGATCGCCAACCCGCCTTGGGGCCTGGAAGAGGAGTTGCGCGAGCTGCTGCCCTGGCTGTCGAAGAAGCTCGGCCAGACCCAGGGCGGCTGGCAGATGGACTGGTTGATCGCGGAGTAAGGGGGCGCTGGCCAGGCAGCTCCTGCGGAAGGTTGCAGGAGCCGGCTGGCCGGCCCAAGGACTCAGATCGGGCAGGTCACGCCGGTGCCGCCGATCCCGCAATAGCCTTCAGGGTTCTTCGCCAGGTACTGCTGGTGGTAAGCCTCGGCGAAGTACACGGTCGGCGCTTCTTCGATTTCCGTGGTGATGGTGCCCAGGCCGGCCTTGGTCAGCTCCGCCTGGAACACGTCCCTGCTGTGCAGCGCCTGCTCCAGCTGGGTCGGATTGGTGGCGTAGATCACCGAGCGGTACTGGGTGCCGATGTCATTGCCCTGGCGCATGCCCTGGGTCGGGTTGTGCAGTTCCCAGAACATTGCCAGCAGTTCTTTGTAGCTGACCTTGGCCTTGTCATACACCACGAGCACCACTTCGGTGTGGCCGGTTAAGCCCGAGCAGACCTCTTCATAGGTCGGGTTCGGGGTGAAGCCGCCGGCGTAACCGACCACGGTGCTGACCACGCCCTCGCACTGCCAGAAGCGGCGTTCGGCGCCCCAGAAACAGCCCAGGCCGAAGATCGCGAAGTCGACGTCCTGGAAGAACGGGCCAAGCAGCGGGGTGTCTTCGAAGACAAAGTGCTTTTCAGGCAGAGTCATCGGGGTTTCGCGGCCAGGCAGAGCTTGTTCTTTGGTCGGTAGCACGTTTTTGTTCACCAGAATTTCCGAGCGCAGAACCATGATCAGTCCTCTCAGTCAGGGTGGGATCGAGTAATTAATCAGACACGCAGTTTGCCCGAGTGTTACAGCGCTGTCAGGCAATTGGGCCACGAGGATAACGCTTGAGCTTGGCAATCAGCTCGGAGCCGGGAATCGGCCGGTCGAACAGGTAGCCCTGGCCCACGTCGCAGCGGTGGCGGCGTAGGAAGGCCAGTTGCTCGGCGGTCTCGATGCCTTCGGCGACCACCTTGATCTTCAGGTTGTGGGCCATGGCGATCACCGCGGAGGTGATTTCCATGTCGTCCTGGTTGTCGGGGATCTCGTGGATGAAGCTGCGATCGATCTTGATGATATCGATGGGGAATTTCTTCAGGTAACTCAGGGACGAATAGCCGGTGCCGAAGTCGTCCATGGCCAGGGTCAGGCCGAGTTTTTTCAGTTGTTCCAGCTGCTGGTGGGTGTCGTCGGTGGCTTCCAGCAGCAGGCCCTCTGTTAGCTCAAGCTCCAGCAGCGAGGAGGGCAGCTGTTCTTCCTTGAGGATGCTGGCGATGGAGGCCACCAGGTCCGGATCGGAAAACTGCTTGGGCGACAGGTTGATGGCCACGTGCAGGTTGCCCATGCCGGCGGCGGTCAGTTGCTTGCTCATGCGGCAGGCCTGGCGGGCTATCCACTTGCCGATGGGGATGATCAGGCCGGTTTCTTCCGCCACGCTGATGAACTGGTCGGGGCGGATCATGCCCTTTTCCGGATGGTTCCAGCGCAGCAGAGCCTCCATGCCCAGCAGGCGGCCGCTGCGCAGGCACAGCTTGGGCTGGTAGAACACGTCCAGCTCGTTCTGGGTCAGGGCGCGGCGCAGGTTGTTCTCGACGAACAGTTTGTAGCTGGCCTCGGCGTTCAGCGCCTCGGTGAACACCTGCACCTGGTGCTTGCCGTTGGCCTTGGCCTTGTGCAGGGCCAGGCCGGCGTTGCGCATCAGGGTCTGCGGGTCACGGCCGTGCAGCGGCGCACTGGCCAGGCCCACGGAGCCGGTGACGCTGATCAACTGGTTGTCGACGAACATCGGCTTGTCCAGGGTCATCAGCAACTGGCTGGCGATCTGTTGCCCGGTTTCCAGGTCGGTGTTGTCCAGCAGCACGGCGAATTCGTTGCTGGCGAAGCGCGCCAGGCTGCCGCTGGGGCTCAGGCTGTTGCGCAGGCGCCGGGCCAGGCTGATCAGCAGTTTGTCGCCGGTCTGGTGGCCGAGGCTGTCGTTGATCCGCTTGAAATTGTCGATGTCCACCAGCAGCAGGCTGATCGGGGTATCGCTGTCTCGGGCAAAGCGTTCATCGAGGTTGCGGATGAAGGCGGGGCGGTTGCCCAGGTTGGTCAGGTTGTCGGTGTAGGCCAGGCGCTCGATGCGCTGCTGGGCGAGCTTGGTCTGGGTGATGTCTTCGTAGATGCCGATGTAGTGGGTCAGCTCGCGGTTGTCGCCATACACCTTGGAGATCGACAGCTGGCCCCAGTAAGGCTCCAGGTTCTTGCGCCGGCTCTTGAACTCGCCCTGCCAGCTGTTGCTCTTGGCCAGGCTGGACGGAGCGTCGAACAGCAGCTCGCTGAGGTTTTCCAGGGCCGGCAGTTCGGACAGGCGGTGGCCATGGACCTCTTCGGTGCTGTATTGGGTGATCGCCGTGAAGCTGGGGTTGACGTACTCCACCACGCCGTCGCAATTGACCAGCAGGAAGGCGTTGGCGCTCTGTTCCACGGCGCGCTGGAACAGGTGCAGGGCGCTGGTGGCGGCCCGCCGGTTGTGATTGTTGATGACCTGGGCGAACTGGTCTGCCAGTTCGCCGGCGAAGGCGATCTCGTCGGACTGCCAGGCCCGGGTCATGCCGGTCTGTTCCAGGCACAGCACCCCGACCACCTGGCCGTCGATGCGGATGCTGGCGTCGAGCATGGCGTTGACGTCCCGCGGGCGCAGGCTTTCGGCCATCTCCCGGGTTCGCGGGTCGCGCATGGCGTTCTGCGCGTCGATGGCGCGGCAGCTGTGCAGGGCTTCCAGGTAGTCGGGAAAGCTGCTGGCGTCGATGGACTCCGGCATGCGGTATTCCTGGGGGCCGCGGTGATAGGCGGCAATCGGCACCAGTTGCTGGTCTTCCAGGTTCCAGATGCTGGCGCAGTCGATCTGGTAGATGTCGCAGGCGCTGCGGGTAATCAGTTCGGCAGCTTCCTTCAACGAATTGCCGGTGCTGTAGCGCTGGCGGGTCAGGAGCAGGATCAAATCCTGCTGCGCACGCACCCGTTCCAGGTGCTGCAATTGCTCCTGCTGGGCCCGCTGGTTGAGTTCCAGGGCGATCTGCAGGCGGGTGTTCTGGGTTTCCAGATCCAGTGCCGGCAGCGCCGAAGCATCGCTGAACAGCCCTTCGACCACCAACAGGTAGCCGCGCAGCAGGTGCCGGTTGTGCTGTTTGTAGGCTTCGCCCAGCTCGAGGATGCTCAAGGGCCCCTGGGCGGTGTGCAGGGTATAGCGGATCAGGTAATGGGAGCTGTTGCTCAGTTGCTGCTGGATGGTGTCGTGCAACTGATAGCGGGCTTCGGGCTCCATCAGGCTGGCATAGGGCGAGCCGACCAGGGCGCAGAGTTCGACGGCGGGCAGGCCGAACTGGCGTTCGCAATTGGGATCGAGAAACAGCAGCGCCCAGCTCGCTTCATTCAGCCGTTCGAAACGCAACATGCCGAGCCGCGAGGGCACAGGCAACTGCGTCACTACCTCGGCCGCCATACGGCTGGCGGCATCGGGTTGGCTTTTCATGGGGAAACTCGCTTCGAAATTGCTGATCGCGCCGGGCTCACGCCCTCTTTACTGTTGCCTGCGGCAAGGTTGCATCATGGCGCATCGACTGACAAGTAAGATGAAGGCTAAGTGCTATAAACCTGTATCGGCAGGCAGAAGGATTTCTGCAAAGTAACTTTTTTGCTGTTTGGCGTCGTGCACTGACGGGCAATTGGCGACGTTTTTCTGGCAAAAAAAGCCCCGCCAAATTGACGGGGTTGAGGTACGAGCGTGGCGCTCGGAAAGCGTGCGCTACCGGCCCACCCATGACAGGAGGGCCGGTACGCGGGTTACAGCAGAATGGTGCGGATGTCTGCCAGCAGGTCGCTCAGGCGCTTGGTGAAGCGTGCGGCGGCCGCGCCGTTGATCACACGGTGATCGTAGGACAGGGACAGTGGCAGCATCAGTTTCGGCTGGAAGGCCTTGCCGTCCCAGACTGGCTGGATGGTGGCCTTGGAAACACCGAGGATCGCCACTTCCGGCGCGTTGACGATCGGCGTGAAACCGGTGCCGCCAATGTGCCCGAGGCTGGAGATGGTGAAGCAGGCGCCTTGCATCTCGTCCGCGGACAGCTTCTTGGTGCGGGCTTTTTCCGCCAGGGAAGCCGCCTCGGCCGCCAGTTGCAGCAGGCTCTTCTGGTCGACGTTCTTGATCACCGGTACCAGCAGGCCATCCGGAGTGTCCACGGCGAAGCCGATGTTCACGTACTTCTTGCGGATGATCGCCTTGCCGCTTGGCGCCAGGGAGCTGTTGAAGTCCGGCAGTTCCTTGAGCAGGTGGGCACAGGACTTGAGCAGCAGCGGCAGGATGGTCAGCTTGACGCCGGCCTTCTCGGCCACGGCCTTCTGTGCAACGCGGAAAGCTTCCAGCTCGGTGATGTCGGCCGAGTCGAATTGAGTCACGTGTGGCACGTTCAGCCAGCTGCGGTGCAGGTTGGCGGCGCCGGCCTGCATCAGGCGGGTCATCGGCACTTCTTCGATTTCACCGAAGCGGCTGAAGTCCACGACCGGAATCGGCGGGATGCCCGCGCCACCGGTTGCGCCGCCAGCAGCTGGCGCTTCCTTGGCCTTCTGCATCATGGCCTTGACGTAGACCTGCACGTCTTCTTTCAGGATGCGACCGTGCGGGCCGCTGGCGCCGACAGCGCTCAGCTCGACGCCGAATTCACGGGCCAGTTGACGCACAGCCGGGCCGGCGTGAACTTTCGCGCCTGGCTTGGCAGGTGCGGCGGCCGGGGCGGCAGCAGGTGCAGCGGCAGCCGGGGCAGCAGCGGCGGCTGGAGCCGGAGCGCTTGGCGCCGCAGCCGGAGCCGGGGCAGCAGCAGGCGCTGCGCCTTTGACTTTCAGCTTGAGGATCAGATCGCCGGTGCCGACTTCGTCGTCCAGCTTGATGGAAACGCTTTCCACCACGCCAGCGGCAGGCGATGGAATTTCCATGCTCGCCTTGTCGGATTCCAGGGTAATCAGCGACTGGTCGGCTTCAACGCTGTCGCCAGCCTTGACCAGCACTTCGATGATCTTGGCCTTGCCGGCCGAACCGATGTCCGGAACGTGGATGTCCTGAACACTGTCAGCCACTGGAGCAGCCGGGGCTGCTGCAGGAGCAGGCGCAGCGGCAGCGGCCGGAGCAGCAGCCTGGGCCGGAGCGGCAGCAGGAGCCGCAGCACCCGCCACTTCCAGGTCCAGAATCAGGTCACCGGTGCCGACTTCGTCGTTGAGCTTGACGCTGATGGCCTTGACCACGCCAGCGGCAGGCGACGGGATTTCCATGCTTGCCTTGTCGGATTCCAGGGTGATCAGCGATTGATCAGCCTCGACCTTGTCGCCGACCTTGACCTGGATTTCGATGATCTGGGCCTTGCCCGACGAACCGATGTCCGGCACGTGCACTTGCTGAACCGAAGCGGCAGCAGGGGCTGCGGCTGGGGCTGGCGCTGCGGCAGGAGCAGCCGCCGGTTTGGCTTCAGCTTTTGCCGCAGGAGCAGCCGCCGGGGCCGCAGCAGCGGCGCCCTCGACTTCCAGTTCGAGCAGTTCGTCGCCTTCTTTCAGACGGTCGCCCAGCTTCACCTTGAGGCTCTTGATGACGCCGGATTTCGGGGCCGGCACTTCCATGCTGGCCTTGTCCGATTCCAGGGTCAGGATGCTCTGGTCGGCTTCGATACGGTCGCCGACCTTCACAAACAGTTCGATTACTTCACCTTCACCGCTGCCGATGTCAGGTACGCGAATGAGTTCGCTCACAGAAAGTCTCCTCAGCAGTCCAGTGGGTTGCGTTTTTCCGGGTTGATACCGAACTTGGTGATGGCTTCAGCCACGACCTTAGGTTCGATGTCACCACGGTCAGCCAAGGCTTCCAGGGCTGCCAACACCACGAAATGACGGTCTACTTCGAAGAAGTGACGCAGTTTCTTGCGGCTGTCGCTGCGGCCGAAACCGTCGGTGCCCAGGACTTTGAACTCCTTGGATGGGACCCACTGGCGGATCTGTTCGGCGAACAGCTTCATGTAGTCGGTGGAGGCGATGACCGGACCCTTGCGGCCGTTCAGGCACTCTTCGACATAGCTCAGCTTCGGCTTCTGGCCAGGGTGCAGGCGGTTGCTGCGTTCCACGGCCAGGCCGTCGCGGCGCAGTTCGTTGAAGCTGGTCACGCTCCAGACGTCGGCAGCGACGTTGAACTCGTCACGCAGGATCTTCGCGGCTTCGCGAACTTCGCGCAGGATGGTGCCGGAGCCCATCAGTTGCACGTGGTGCGCGGCCTCGCGGGTGTCTTCTTCCAGCAGGTACATGCCCTTGATGATGCCTTCCTCGACACCGGCCGGCATGGCTGGCTGCTGGTAGGACTCGTTCATCACGGTGATGTAGTAGAAGACGTCCTGTTGCTCTTCGGTCATCTTCTTCATGCCGTCCTGGATGATCACCGCCAGCTCGTAGCCGTAGGTCGGATCAAAGGTGCGGCAGTTCGGGATGGTCCCGGCCAGCATGTGGCTGTGACCGTCTTCGTGCTGCAGGCCTTCCCCGTTGAGGGTGGTGCGCCCGGCAGTACCGCCGATCAGGAAGCCGCGGGTACGGCTGTCGCCGGCAGCCCAGGCCAGGTCGCCGATACGCTGGAAGCCGAACATCGAATAGAAGATGTAGAACGGCAGCATTGGCTGGTTGTGGCTGGAGTACGAAGTACCGGCAGCGATGAAGGAGCTCATGGCGCCCGCTTCGTTGATGCCTTCTTCGAGGATCTGGCCCTTCTTGTCTTCGCGGTAGAACATCACCTGGTCTTTATCGACTGGCTCGTAGAGCTGGCCGACGGAGGAGTAGATGCCCAACTGGCGGAACATGCCTTCCATACCGAAGGTACGGGCTTCGTCCGGGATGATCGGCACGATGCGCTGGCCGATTTCCTTGTCCTTGACCAGCTGCGCGAGGATCCGCACGAAGGCCATGGTGGTGGAGATTTCACGGTCGCCCGAGCCGTCGAGGATGGCCTTGAGGGTATCCAGTGGCGGAGTCGGGACGCTGAAGCTCTTGGCGCGACGCTGCGGCACGAAACCGCCCAGTGCGGCACGACGCTCGCTCAGGTAGCGGGCTTCGGCGCTGCCTTCTTCTGGCTTGAAGAACGGCAGGTTCTCAATGTCGTCGTCTTTCACCGGAATGTCGAAACGGTCGCGGAACAGCTTCAGGCTGTCGACGTCGACTTTCTTGGTGTTGTGCGCGGTGTTCTTCGCTTCGCCGGCGCCGGTGCCATAACCCTTGATGGTCTTGGCCAGGATGACGGTCGGCTGCTCTTTGTGGTTGACCGCCTCGTGGTAGGCCGCATAGACCTTGTACGGGTCGTGGCCGCCACGGTTGAGTTTCCAGATCTCGTCGTCGGACAGATCGGCAACCATCGCCTTGAGTTCAGGGGTATTGAAGAAGTGCTCACGGACGAACGCACCGTCCTTGGCCTTGTAGTTCTGGTACTCGCCGTCGATGACTTCGTCCATGCGGCGCTGCAGGATGCCGTCGACGTCCTTGGCCAGCAGTGGGTCCCAGAAACGGCCCCAGACCACCTTGTTGACGTTCCACTGGGCGCCACGGAACACGCCTTCGAGTTCCTGGATGATCTTGCCGTTGCCGCGAACCGGGCCGTCGAGGCGCTGCAGGTTGCAGTTGATGACGAAGATCAGGTTGTCCAGCTTCTCGCGGCCGGCCAGGGAGATCGCGCCCAGGGATTCCGGCTCGTCGCACTCGCCGTCGCCCATGAAGCACCAGACTTTCTGTTTGCCGGCAGGGATGAAGCCACGGGCTTCCAGGTACTTCATGAAGCGCGCCTGGTAGATCGCCTGGATCGGGCCCAGACCCATGGAAACGGTCGGGAACTGCCAGAAGTCAGGCATCAGCCAAGGGTGCGGGTAGGACGACAGGCCATTGCCATCGACTTCCTGGCGGAAGTTGTTCATCTGGTCTTCGGTGATGCGGCCTTCCATGAACGCACGGGCGTAGACGCCTGGCGATGCGTGACCCTGGAAGTAGATCAGGTCGCCGCCGTGTTCGTCGGTCGGGGCCTGGAAGAAGTAGTTGAAGCCGATGTCATACAAGGTGGCGCTGGAGGCGAAGCTGGAGATGTGACCGCCCAGGTCAGAATCTTTCAGGTTCGTACGCATGACCATGGCCAACGCGTTCCAACGTACCAGCGAGCGAATGCGGCGTTCCATGAACAGGTCGCCAGGCATGCGTGCTTCGTGGGTGACGGGAATCGTGTTGCGGTACGGCGTGGTGATGGCGTAGGGCAGTTGCGAGCCGCTGCGGGTCGCGAGTTCGCCCATACGGGTCATCAGATAGTGAGCACGGTCTTCGCCTTCTTTGTCGAGAACCGATTCCAGGGCGTCCAGCCATTCCTGGGTTTCGACGGGATCGAGGTCTTGCATGGCTTGCTCCAGGGCGGAAAGGCTTCCAGAATCGGTTGCCTGAGTTTGCGACTGGCCTTTTGGGCAGACGATTATAAATTCTTGGATTGCCGGAGGTTGATCCAGCGGCGTGTAGTTTTACTACAAATCGTCGGCCATTTCAGCCTTTCGAATGTATATACGAGTAGTAAAACTACAGAAGAGCGGCTTGTGGCCTCCTGCTGCGTTGTGAGAATAATCGTTACTGTTGGTCGATGGCTAACGGGAATAGGTAATAAATTAATGCCGGCTGCTAAAAAAAACCTATTTTCAGCTATTTCTAACTTTTGTTCGACAGTCCATCAGGCGGCCTGCCCGCGACATCCGTCCCCGCCCGCATTTTCCACGCCGATCAAGGATAGCCCATGAGCCTGCCCGCGCTTGCCCCCGTCCCCGCGATTCTCTTGCCATTGGTCAGCCGCGCAGAGCAGTCGTTGCGTGGCGCCGTCGCGGCCCTGGAAGGCGATCCCGGGTTGGCCGACTGGAGCGCCGAACGCTGGGCGGAGTTCGCCCGGGTGGGCGCCGCCAGCGACTTTGTCATTGAACAGAGCCTGCGTGACCCTTTGATGTTGCTAGAGCTGGTGCGCAGCGGCGAGCTGGACCGCCCATTCGCGCCTGGGGAGTTGTGCGCGCAAATCGCCGCCGCGGTGCAGGCGGCCGAGAGCGAGGATCAATTGGGGCGCGTGCTGCGGCGCCAGCGCACCCGTCAGCAGGTACGGATCATCTGGCGCGACCTGACCCGCCAGGCGGATCTGGTGCAGACCTGCCGCGACCTTTCCGATCTGGCCGACGCCTGCATCGACCAGGCCTATCAATGGTTGTATCTGCGTCACACCCAGCAGTTCGGCGTGCCCACCGGCGGGCGTAGCGGCGAGCCGCAGCAGATGGTGATCCTCGGCATGGGCAAGCTGGGGGCGGTGGAACTCAACCTGTCGTCGGACATCGACCTGATCTTCGCCTACCCCGAAGGCGGCGAGACCGTCGGCGTCAAGCGGCCCCTGGATAATCAGGAGTTCTTCATTCGCCTCGGGCAGCGCCTGATCAAGGCCCTGGACCCGATGACCGTCGACGGGTTCGTGTTCCGCGTCGACATGCGCCTGCGGCCCTATGGTTCTGCCGGTGCCCTGGTGTTGAGCTTCAATGCGCTGGAGCAGTACTACCAGGATCAGGGGCGCGACTGGGAACGCTACGCCATGATCAAGGCCCGGGTGGTGGCAGGGGATCAGGCCGCCGGTGCGCAGTTGCTGGACATGCTGCGGCCTTTCGTCTATCGCCGTTACCTGGACTTTTCCGCCATCGAGGCGCTGCGCACCATGAAGCAGCTGATCCAGCAGGAAGTCCGGCGCAAGGGCATGGCCGACAATATCAAGCTGGGCTCGGGGGGGATCCGCGAGGTCGAGTTCATCGCCCAGGCTTTCCAGCTGATCCACGGCGGACGCGACCTGAGCCTGCAGCAGCGTCCTCTATTAAAGGTGCTGGGCACTCTGGAAGGGCAGGGCTACCTGCCGCCTGCCGTGATCAGCGAGCTGCGCGAAGGCTATGAGTTCCTGCGCTATACCGAGCACGCGATCCAGGCCATCGCCGATCGCCAGACGCAGATGCTTCCGGACAATCCCCAGGATCAGGCGCGGATCGCCTTCATGCTGGGCTTTGCCGACTGGAACGCCTTCCACGAACAGTTGATGCACTGGCGCGGCCGGGTAGATTGGCACTTCCGTCAGGTCATCGCCGACCCGGATGAGGATGAAGGCGCCGAAAGCGAAGTGGTGGTGGGTGGCGAATGGCTGCCGTTGTGGGAGGAAGCCCAGGACGAGGAGGCCGCCTGCCGCCAGTTGCAGGAGGGCGGCTTCGTCGATGCGCCCAAGGCCCTGCGTGCCCTGGCCGGTCTGCGGGGCAGCCCGCAGCTACGTGCCATGCAGCGCCTGGGACGCGAACGTCTGGATGCCTTTATTCCGCGGTTGCTGGCCCAGGCGGTGGAGCACGCCAATCCGGACCTGGTGCTGGAGCGAGTGCTGCCGCTGGTGGAAGCCGTGGCGCGGCGTTCGGCCTATCTGGTGCTGCTCACCGAGAACCCGGGGGCTCTACGTCGTCTGCTGACCTTGTGCGCCGCCAGCCCGTGGATCGCCGAGCAGATCACCCGCTTCCCCCTGCTGCTGGATGAACTGCTCAACGAAGGGCGCCTGTTCAAGCCGCCCCTGGCGCCGGAACTGGCTGCCGAGTTGCGCGAGCGCCTGACGCGCATTCCCGAGGATGACCTGGAGCAGCAGATGGAAGCCCTGCGCCACTTCAAGCTGGCCCACCGCCTGCGAGTGGCCGCCTCGGAGATCGCCGGCAGCCTGCCTTTAATGAAAGTCAGCGATTACCTGACCTGGCTCGCCGAAGCGATCCTGGAACAGGTGCTGGCCCTGGCCTGGCGCCAGACGGTGTCCAAGCACGGTGCACCGCTGCGTACCGACGGCACCTTGTGCGACCCGGGCTTCATCATTGTCGGTTACGGCAAGGTCGGCGGCATCGAGCTGGGCCACGGTTCCGACCTGGACCTGGTGTTCATCCATGATGGCGACCCCCAGGCGGAAACCGACGGGCCCAAACCCATAGACGGTGCGCAGTTCTTCACCCGGCTGGGGCAGCGCATCATTCACCTGCTGACCACCCAGACCAACTCCGGCCAGCTCTATGAAGTGGATATGCGCCTGCGGCCTTCCGGCGCGTCTGGGTTGCTGGTGAGTTCCCTGGGGGCCTTTGCCCGCTATCAGGAAAACGAGGCCTGGACCTGGGAGCACCAGGCGCTGGTGCGGGCGCGGGTGCTGGTGGGCAGCCAGGATGTGGGCCAGGCCTTTGAAAAGGTCAGGGCCGCGGTGCTGGGGAAAAAACGCGACCTGCCCAAGCTGCGCCAGGAAGTCAGCGAGATGCGGGCCAAGATGCGCGACAACCTGGGCAGCCGCCTGACCGCCGCCGGAACTGCAGCCAATGCCTTCGAAGCCACGGCGCCGTTCGACCTCAAGCAGGACGCCGGAGGTATCGTCGATATCGAATTTATGGTGCAATACGCGGCCCTGGCGTGGTCCGAAGAGCACCCGTCACTGCTGCGCTATACCGATAACATCCGCATCCTGGAAGGTCTGGAGCAAGTCGGGCTGATGCCCGCGAGCGATGCCAGCCTGCTGCGCGAGGTCTACAAGGCCTACCGTTCCGCGGCTCACCGGCAGGCGTTGCAGAATGAGGCCGGAATCATTACCGGTGATCAATTTGTGACCGAACGACGGGAAGTGTTACGAATTTGGCGTGAGCTGGGGCTAAGCTAAGCGGCCTGAGAAGGCCAACCATGTATTCGGCGGGCCTTGCCGGCTCGCCCAAACTGAACCGGCGGTGAAGGCCGCGGTGCTGGATTCTCGAGGCGGGGAGGCGTATGCCTCCCCGGTTCGTTTATGGAAACCACATGAATATTCTGATCGTTGGGCCCAGTTGGGTCGGTGACATGGTGATGGCGCAGACACTCTTCGAGTGCCTGAAACAGCGTCATCCACAATGCGAGATCGACGTGCTGGCCCCCGAGTGGAGCCGGCCGATCCTCGAACGCATGCCCCAGGTGCGTCGGGCCCTGAGCTTTCCCCTGGGCCATGGCGCCCTGGAACTGGCGACCCGCCGGCGGATCGGCAAGTCCCTGGCTGGCCAGTACGATCAGGCGATCCTGCTGCCCAACTCGCTGAAGTCGGCGCTGGTGCCGTTTTTTGCCGGCATTCCCAAGCGCACCGGCTGGCGCGGCGAGTTCCGCTACGGCCTGCTCAATGACGTGCGCAAGCTCGACAAAGAACGTTATCCGCTGATGATCGAGCGTTTCATGGCCCTGGCCTATGAGCCGGGGACCGAGCTGCCCAAGCCTTATCCGCGCCCGAGCCTGCAGATCGATCCGCAAAGCCGGGACGCGGCCCTGGCCAAGTTCGGCCTGAGCCTGGACCGCCCGGTGCTGGCACTGTGCCCGGGGGCGGAGTTCGGCGAAGCCAAGCGCTGGCCGTCCGAGCACTACGCCCAGGTCGCCGAGGCGAAGATCCGCGAAGGCTGGCAGGTCTGGCTGTTCGGCTCGAAGAATGACCATGCTGTGGGCGAAGAGATTCGCGGGCGGCTGATTCCCGGCCTGCGCGAGGAATCGAGCAACCTCAGTGGCGAAACGTCCCTGGCCGAGGCCATCGATCTGCTGTCCTGCGCCGACTCGGTGGTGTCCAACGATTCCGGCTTGATGCACGTGGCTGCGGCGCTCAATCGCCCGCTGGTGGCGGTGTACGGCTCCACTTCGCCGGGCTTCACCCCGCCCCTGGCCGATCGGGTCGAGGTAGTACGGCTGGGGATCGAATGCAGCCCGTGCTTTGACCGCACCTGCCGCTTCGGCCATTACAACTGCCTGCGCCAGTTGTTGCCGCAGCCGGTGAACGAAGCCCTGCAGCGGTTGCAGGGCACCGTGGTCGAGGTTCAATAAGTTGCGGGTACTGTTGATCAAGACCTCGTCCCTGGGGGATGTGATCCATGCATTGCCGGCGCTGACCGATGCCGCGCGAGCCATCCCCGGGATCAAGTTCGACTGGGTGGTGGAAGAAGGCTTTGCCGAAATTCCCACCTGGCATCCGGCGGTCGGCAAGGTGATACCGGTGGCGATCCGTCGCTGGCGCAAGAACATCTGGCAGACCATCAAGAGTGGCGAGTGGCGACGCTTCAAGCAGAGCGTGCGCTCGACCAAGTACGACCTGGTGATCGATGCCCAAGGCCTGCTGAAAAGCGCCTGGCTGACCCGCTACGTGCGCGCCCCGGTGGCGGGGCTGGATAAGAACTCGGCCCGCGAGCCTCTGGCTTCACGCTTCTACTCCCGGCGCCTGGCGGTGGCCCGTGGGCAGCACGCGGTGGAGCGCGTGCGCCAACTGTTCGCCGTGGCCCTGGGCTACGACCTGCCCCAGGGCCTGGGCGACTATGGCCTGAACGTCGAAAAACTCGTGGAGTTGCCGCGCAAGAAGCCCTTCGTGCTGTTCCTGCATGGCACCACCTGGGACACCAAGCACTGGCCCGAGGCCTACTGGCGCGAGCTGACCGAACGCATGGGCATGCTCGGCGTCGAGGTCAAGCTGCCCTGGGGCAACCCCGCGGAAAAGGCTCGAGCCGAGCGCATCGCCAGCGGCCTGAAAAACGCCACGGTGCTGCCGAAGCTGAACCTGGCCGGGGTCGCCAAGGTGCTGGCCGATGCCCAGGCCTGCGTGGCCGTGGACACCGGGCTGGGCCACCTCGCCGCGGCACTGGATGTACCGACCATCTCACTGTTCGGGCCGACCAACCCGGGGCTGACCGGCGCCTATGGCCGGGTGCAGATCCACCTGGGCAGCAACTTCCCGTGCGCACCGTGCCTGCAGAAGAAATGCACCTATCAGCCCACCGCTGTGGACCAGCAGCGTTATGACCTCAAACGCGAGTGGCCGCTGTGCTTCACTCGCCTGAATCCCGAGCGTGTCGCCAGCCGACTGAGCACCCTGTTACTGGCTGAGGAGCCGCGCTGATGCAATTGGCTTTTGTCCTTTATAAGTATTTCCCCTTCGGCGGCCTGCAGCGCGATTTCATGCGCATCGCCCTGGAGTGCCAGCGGCGCGGGCATCAGATCCGTGTCTACACCCTGATCTGGGAAGGCGATGTCCCTCCCGGTTTCGAAGTGCTGGTGGCGCCGGTCAAGGCGCTGTTCAACCATCGTCGCAATGAAAAGCTCAGCGCCTGGATGGAGGCCGACCTGGCCAAGCGCCCGGTGGACCGGCTGGTGGGTTTCAACAAGATGCCGGGGCTGGACGTGTACTACGCCGCCGATGGCTGTTTCGAGGACAAGGCACAGAACCTGCGGCACTCCCTGTACCGGCGCTGGGGCCGTTACCGGCACTTTGCCGAGTACGAGCGCGCGGTGTTTGCCAAGGACGCCAAGACCGAGATCCTGATGATCTCCGAGGTCCAGCAGCCGCTGTTCATCAAGCACTACGACACCCCGCTGGAGCGCTTCCATCTGCTGCCGCCGGGGATCGCCCAGGACCGCCGGGCACCGGCCAACGCCGCCGAGATCCGGGCGGATTTTCGTCGCGAATTCAAGCTCAAGGATGACGACCTGCTGCTGGTGCAGATCGGTTCCGGGTTCAAGACCAAGGGTGTGGACCGCAGCCTCAAGGCCCTGGCGGCATTGCCTTCGGCGCTGAAAAAACGCACCCGGCTGTTTGTAATCGGCCAGGACGACCCCAAGGTATTCCAGGTACAAAGTGCTGCGCTGGGGTTGAGCGACCAGGTGCAGTTCATGAAGGGCCGCAGCGATATCCCGCGGTTCCTGCTGGGCGCCGACCTGCTGATTCACCCGGCCTACAACGAAAACACCGGCACCGTATTGCTGGAGGCCCTGGTGGCCGGCCTGCCGGTGCTGGTCAGCGCGGTCTGCGGTTATGCCCATTACATTGCCGAGGCCCAGAGCGGCCTGGTGCTGGATGAGCCGCTGGAACAGGCGCAGCTCAATCAATACCTCACCACCATGTTGACCGACGACGCTGCACGCGCGACCTGGAGCCGAAATGGCCTGGCGTTCGCCGAGACGGCCGACCTTTACAGCATGCCGCAGCACGCTGCGGATGTGATTCTGGCGGAGCAACACCGATGAAGTTGATGCTTGCCGAACCCTTCAAGAGCCTCTGGGCCGGACGCGATGCGTTCGACGCTGTCGAGGGCCTGAAGGGCCAGGTCTACCGTGAGCTGGAAGCGCGCCGTACCTTGCGTACGGAAGTCGACGGCCGCGGTTATTTCGTGAAGATCCATCGTGGTATCGGCTGGGGCGAGATCGTCAAGAACCTGGTCACCGCCAAACTGCCGGTGCTCGGCGCCGGCCAGGAATGGCGCGCCCTGGAGCGCCTGCATCAGGTGGGCGTGCCCACCATGACCGCCGTGGCCTACGGCGAGCGTGGGGCCAATCCGGCAGACCAGCATTCGTTCATCGTCACCGAGGAACTGGCGCCGACCGTCAGCCTCGAAGATTTCAGCATCGACTGGGTCAAGCAGCCGCCGGCGCCTGCGCTCAAGCGCGCGCTGATCGCCGAGGTAGCGCGCATGACCGGCATGATGCATCGCGCCGGGGTCAACCACCGCGACTGCTATATCTGCCACTTCCTGCTGCACACCGATCGGCCTGTCACTCCCGAAGGGCTCAAGCTCTCGGTGATCGACCTGCACCGGGCCCAGACCCGGCCGAAGATCACTCAGCGCTGGCGCAACAAGGATCTGGCGGCGCTGTATTTCTCGGCCCTGGATATCGGCCTGACGCGCCGCGACAAGCTGCGCTTTCTCAAGGGCTACTTCCAGCAGCCGTTGCGGCAGATTCTGGCCGAGGAGGCCGCACTGCTGGCCTGGCTCGAAGGCAAGGCGGAAAAGCTCTACGCCCGCAAGCAACGGTACGGAGATGCACTCTGATGGCGAGCTGGAACCTGGACCCGGCCTATCAGGCGTTGGCGGAGGATTTCGGCAGTCTGGAAGCGGTGTTTGCCCTGCAGGGCGAGCACCTGACCCGGGATCCGTTGTCCGAAGTCATCCGCGTCGAGCGTGGTGGCGTCAACTATTACGTCAAGCGCTATACCGGCGCCGGCAAGAATCTGCGGCGCTACCTGGGCAAGCCCCGGGTCAAGTTCGAGTGGCAGAACCTCAAGCGCTTCGCCAAATGGGGCATTCCCACCGCCGATGTGGTGGCCTGGGGCCTGGAGCGTCGCTGCCTGGCCTATTCCCGGGGGGCGATGATCACTCGGGAGCTGCCGCGTACCGAGGATCTCTCGGTGCTGGCCGAACGCAACGACCCGCGTCTGCAGGACCGTCGTTGGGTGGATGGCGTCAGCCGTCAGTTGGCCGCTTACACCCGGGTCATGCATGACCACCGCTTTACCCACAATGATTTGAAGTGGCGCAACCTGCTGGTCGACGACCAGGACCGGTTGTACCTGATCGATTGTCCGAACGGCGATTTCTGGCGTGGTTTCTGGCTCAAGTACCGGATCACCAAGGACCTGGCCTGTCTGGATAAGGTGGCCAAATACCATCTGTCGGCCACCCAGCGCCTGCGTTTCTACCTGCAATACCGTCAGCGTGATCACTTGAGTGCCGCCGACAAGGAGCGTATTCGCCACGTGGTGAGATTTTTCGAGGGGCGTGAATGACTGATTTTCTGGCGTCCGAGGAGCGTGCGCTGCTGGAGCGCAATGGCCTCGGCACTTTCGACCAGCTGTGGGCCACCCAATTGGAAGCGGTGGATGAACCCAATACCGGTCGTGGCGGCAGCAGCAGTGTGTTTCGCCTGGATGTGGAAGGGCAGGGGTTCTACCTCAAGCGCCAGACCAACTACCTGACCCGGACCCTGCACCGGCCCTTTGGCGAGCCGAGTTTCGCCCGTGAATTTCGCAATATCCGCCGCTACCAGCAGTTGGGCATTCCGGCCTTGCAAGCGGTGTTCTTCGGTATGCGCAAGGTCGATGGCGAGTCCCGGGCGATCCTGTTGACCCGGGCCCTGGATGGCTGGGATGACCTGGATGCGCTGCTGTTGCAGTGGGACCGGCTCAGCGAGCATCAGCGGCAGGCGGTGCTCCAGGCTTGCGGGCAACTGGCCCGGCAGCTGCACGGCTTGCGCCAGGTGCATGGCTGTTTCTATCCCAAGCATATTTTCCTGCGGGCCGAGGGCGATGGGTATCAGGCGCAGTTGATCGACCTGGAAAAGACCCGGCCCCTGCTGTTTGGCCAGCGTGATCGGGTCAAGGATCTGGAGCCCTTGCTACGCCGGGCTGCGGTGTGGAGCGGCGATGAGGTGCGCAGCCTGCTGGCGGCCTATGTGGGCCAGCCTCGGGACAGCTCCCTGGTGGATGCCTGGGTGGCGCGGCTCAGTGCTCGGCGCAGCCACAAGGGGGCACGCTGATGCGTCTGTCCGAACTGAAGAACAGCGGGCGCAGCCCGACGCTGCCCTTGAGCCTTGAGTTGGCGGACGCCGCCGGCCCGGCACAGTTGCAGTTGCTGAGCCTGCTGCGGGTGCTGCCGGGGCAGCGTTACGTGGGGGCCGGGGTCTGGCGCGGGCGTCCGGTGCTGGCCAAGCTGCTGGTGGGCTCCAAGGCCGCTCGGCATTTCCAGCGAGAATTGCAGGGTGTGCGCCTGCTGGCAGAACAAGGGCTGACGACGCCCTTGCTGCTGGCGGACGGTTTGCAGGAAGGCGAGGGCGGCTGGCTGCTGTTCGAGTTACTGCAGGGCGCACAAAGCCTGGGCGACGCCTGGAAGCAGGTGGAAGCTCTGCCAGTGCTGGCCGACGAGCAGGCTGAGGTACTGGCCGAGGCCCTCGGGGCTATCGGCCAGTTGCACGCCAAGGGCCTGTGGCAATCGGACCTGCACCTGGACAATCTGCTGCGCCACGACAACCGGCTGTATTTGATCGATGGGGCGGGGATCTGTGTCGAAGAGGCGGGCAAGCCCCTGTCCCGGCAGAAGGTCCTGGAGAACCTCGGGGTATTCTTCGCCCAGTTGCCCAAGAGTCTGGAACCGTTCACCGAAGAGTTGCTGGTGCACTACCTGTTGAGCAACGCCGAGCATGCCTTGCCCCTGGAAGCCCTGCAGAAGCAGGTGAACAAGGTCCGGGGCTGGCGCCTGCGGGACTTTCTCAACAAGGTCGGCCGCGAGTGCACGCTGTTCAGCGTGCAGCGCGGCCCGTTCGCCTTGCGCGCGATCCGCCGTGAGGAAGAGGCGGCGATGCTGCCGGTGCTGGAGCAGGCCGACGCCCTGCTGGATCAGGGCCATCTGTACAAGACCGGTGGCGCGGCCAGTGTTGGGCGGGTCGAGGTTGCGGGCCGGCCGCTGGTGATCAAGCGCTACAACATCAAGGGCTTTGCTCACTGGCTCAAGCGCTTCTGGCGCCCGAGCCGGGCCTGGCATTCCTGGCGCGAAGGCAATCGCCTGGCGTTCCTGGGCATTGCCACGCCCAAGCCTCTGGCCTTGCTGGAGCGGCGTTTCCTGTGGCTGCGGCGCAGCGCCTACCTGGTGACCGAGCATCTGCCAGGGCCGGACATCATCGAGCGCTTTGCACCCTTCGTGGACAGCGGGCAAGCCCCGGAGCCGGAATTGCTGGCGCTGGACCAGCTGTTTGCCGAGCTGATCAAGGAGCGCATCAGCCATGGCGACTTCAAGGGCCACAACCTGTTCTGGCAAGAGGGTCGCTGGGCGCTGATAGACCTCGATTCCATGTGCCAGCACTCCAGCCTGAGCAGCTTTGCCCCGGCTTATGCCCGTGATCGCGCGCGATTCATGCGCAATTGGCCGCAAGACAGCAATTTGTATCAAGTGATTGACCAGCGCCTGCCCAAGACGGCCCAGGGCACCGAGGCCTGACCTGCGACCCATGGCCGCTGCCTGCGCCGCGGCCACGGCGCGCGGCGGGTGCCAACCCGGGCTTGGCGCTCGCCGCTAGAGGCTTGCACCTGCTTTTACGTTATAATCCCGCCCTTTCGTTGTTTCTCGCCCCTTGCGAGCACACTTCATTTTCAAGGCGCATCGCGCCCGCATGCAGACTAAACGAGGCTAGACCCCTGTGGCATTGACGATTCTTGGCCTGTCCGGCGCCCTTAGCCATGATCCTTCAGCGGCCCTGTATATCGACGGCAAGCTGATTGCCGCCGCTGAAGAAGAGCGTTTCGTGCGCGACAAACATGCAAAGAACCGCATGCCCTACGAGTCGGCGAAATTCTGCCTGGAGCAGGCCGGGATCAAGCCTTCCGACGTTGACGTAGTCGCGATTCCGTTTGCCCCGATCAGCCTGTTCGGCAAGGCTCGCTGGCACTACGCCAAGCGCTACTGGTACGCCCCGGACCGCGCCCTGGACGCGATCCTGATGGGCAACCGTCGCTACAAGCGCTACCGCAATAAGATCGTCTGGTGCCTGGAGCAACTGGGCTTCGACCCGAAAAAGGTCAAGATCGAGCCGGTGGAGCACCACCTGGCCCACGCCTCCAGTGCCTACCACTGCTCGGGCTTCAAGGAGAAGACCGCGATCCTCGGGATCGACGGCAAGGGTGAGTACGCCACCACCTTCTTCGGCTACGGCGAAAACGGCAAGATCCACAAGATCAAGGAATTCTTCGACCCGGACTCCCTGGGCGGCCTCTATGGCGCGATCACCGAGTTCCTCGGCTTCGAGATGCTCGACGGCGAGTTCAAGGTCATGGGCATGGCGCCGTACGGCGATGCCAGCAAATACGATTTCTCGCGCCTGGCCAGTTTTGAAAACGGCGAGCTGGTGATCAACACCGATTACGCCAACGTCATCGGCCTGCGTCGCTACAAAGAGAAGGGCAAGGGTTTCTACTTCTCGCCAAAACTCATCGAGTGGCTGGGTCCCAAGCGCGAAGGCGACATCGCCGACGAGCCGTACATCCACTACGCGGCGAGCATGCAGGCGCTGTTCGAGAAGCTGGCCCTACAGATGATCGACCATTACCTGGGCGACATCCTCAAGGAAACCGGCAAGCTGGCCTTCGCCGGCGGCTGTGCGCTGAACGTCAAGCTGAACCAGAAGATCATTGCCCGTCCCGAGGTCAAGGAGCTGTTCGTGCAGCCGGCTTCCGGCGACGCCGGTACCGCCGTTGGTGCGGCGGCTTACGTTTCCCATGCCCGTGGGGTGCCGGTAGAGAAGATGGAGCATGTCTATCTCGGCCCGTCCTACAGCAACGAAGACGTGATCGCGGCCTGTGCCCGCCACCCGAACAAGCCAGCCTGGCGGCAGATCGACAACACCCCGGAGCGTATCGCCAAGATCATGGTGGATGGCAACCCGGTGGCCTGGTTCCAGGGCCGCATGGAGTTCGGTCCGCGTGCCCTGGGCGGCCGTTCGATCATCGGTTGCCCGAGCGCCACTGGCGTGGCCGACCGGATCAACGAACAGATCAAGTTCCGCGAGCGCTGGAGGCCTTTCTGCCCGTCGATGCTCGACACCGTCGGCCCGCAGATGATCAAGGTCGATCACCCGGCGCCGTTCATGACCTTCACCTTCGAAGTGGCTGAAGAGTGGAAGACCCGGGTACCGGAAGTGGTCCACGAGGATGGCACGTCCCGGGCCCAGGTGCTCAAGCGCGAATACAACCCGCGCTACTACGACATGATGAAGGCCCTGGAAGTACTGACCGGCAACGGCGTGTCGCTGAACACCTCGTTGAACCGCCGTGGCGAACCGATGATCTGTTCGCCCACCGATGCCCTGAACATGTTCTACGGC
Source organism: Pseudomonas sp. BIGb0176 (assembly GCF_024810175.1). Classification (NCBI taxonomy): domain Bacteria; kingdom Pseudomonadati; phylum Pseudomonadota; class Gammaproteobacteria; order Pseudomonadales; family Pseudomonadaceae; genus Pseudomonas; species Pseudomonas sp. BIGb0176. The sequence goes on along the minus strand of NZ_JANUEC010000007.1, from coordinate 246,209 downwards.
TCCGACCTGCAGTACCTGATCATGGAAGACATTCTGGTGGTCAAAGACGGCGTGGACCCTTATGACACGCTCGGCTGAACGCCATGTGCTGCAGTTCTGCCACGGCTATGACGGGCCGTTCCTGGACTGTGCCCGGCAATACGCCAACCTGTTCGCGGGCAGCGGCTATCGAGTGACCACGGTGTTTCTCACCGGGGCCGCCGATGCCGATGTCGCCGCGGGCTGCGCGTCTGATGAAGTGCTGTTCATGGAATACAGCTCCAAGGCCATCCGCGGCCTGAAGCTGGGCGCCATCCGCGACCTGCGCAAGATCGCCGCGTCACGCAATTTCAGCTTCTGCATCGCTCACCGCTTCAAGCCGATCTATATCGCCTTGCTCGGTACCGGCTTGCCGGTGATCGGTGTCCATCATGCGTTTTCCGATTACAAGCGCGGCAGCCGCAAGCTCTTCGCCCAACTGTTCCGTAAGCGCCTGAGCCTGCTCGGGGTGTCCGATGCGGTGCGTGACGACATGCGTGCCTGCCTGCCGAAATGGCCGGCGCAGCGCATTCAGACCCTGTACAACCGTATCGACCTTGAGGCACTGCAGGCCGAGCAACTGAGCGCTGCCCAGGCGCGCAGCGAGCTGGGCCTGTCCGCCGATGCCTGGATTGTCGGCAACGTCGGGCGCCTGCATCCGGACAAGGACCAGGCCACCTTGCTGCGTGGCTTTGCCGCGGCTTTGCCGCAATTGCCGCCGCACAGCCAACTGGCGATTCTCGGAACCGGGCGTCTGGAAAAAGACCTGAAGTCCCTGGCCCGCGAGCTGGGGATTGCCGATCGCGTGCTGTTCCTCGGGCAGGTGCCTCAGGCCCGACGCTATTTCCGCGCCTTCGATGTGTTTGCCTTGAGCTCCGACCACGAGCCTTTTGGCATGGTCCTGCTGGAGGCCATGGCCGCCGGCGTGCCGCTGCTGGCCACCGCCTGTGGCGGTGCCCGGGAAGTGGTCGAGGGGGTGGGCATCCTGTTCCCCCTGGGCGACGTTGAACATATGGCCCAGGGGCTTCAGCATCTGGCCGCGATGGACGACCACCAGCGCCGGGTCTGTGCCGAGCTGATGCTCGATCGCCTGCGCGAGCGCTTCTCCGACCGTGCTGTACGCGACGTATTCTGGCGTTTGCCGCAAGTCACCGATCTGACCGCGAGGGGCTGATGCTCAATCGATTTCAAGGCTGGCGCGAACGTGGCTGGTCAGTCATTGACGCATCGACCTACGCCGATGCCTGGCAGCGGTTCGGTGGCAGTGTGGCAACCCATCCCCTGGTGGTGGAGCAGTTGGCGGACCTGGCGCAGATCCCGGTGCGCTACCTGGCCTGGGAGCGCAACGGCCAATTGCAGGCGGCCATTGCCACCTGGGGGCGCGACCTGGCGCTGTCCAAGGACGTGCTCAAGCGGGCCGGCAAGAAGGGCCTGTTCGATATCGGCAATGCCGAGCTGATCCTGCCCGCCGCTGCTGATGCTCAGGCGGTGTTGCGCCATCGTGGGCGTTACCTGTCCGCATTGAACGAGGGGCGCCTGACCGGCCTCAAGCCCCAGGCTGAACAGCTGGCCATGGCCAGGACGCCGGAAGAGCTGTCGAAGAAGTTTCGTTACAACCAGCGTCGTGAGCTGCGCCTGCTGGAAGAGGCGGGCGGGGTTGTACGCCCGGTCAGTGATTTCAGCAGCCCCGAGCTGGCGGCGATCTACTGCGACCTGTTCCAGCGCCGCTGGGGCTTTGCCGCCACCGGTGCCGAGCGTATGGCCGAGGTGCTGGAGCGCCTGCGCGAGCTGCTGATCGGTTCGGTGATCTTCCTCAACGACGCGCCGATTGCCGTGCAACTGATCTACCGGGTCGAAGCGCCGGAGTGGATCAGCGTCGAGTACGTGAACGGTGGGGTAGACCCGGAGACTCGTGAGTTCAGCCCTGGCAGCGTGCTGAGTTTTCTCAACACCCAGAGTGCCTGGGAACAGGCCCGTGCCCTGAACAAGCCACTGCGTTTCTCCTTCGGTCGTGCCGACCGTGAATACAAGGACCGTTGGTGCAATCCTGTGCCGGTTTTCCAGGTGTGAGTCAGCCCATGAGTCGCAAGCAACAACTGCTCAAGCGTCACCGGCGCAATAAACGAATCGCTCTGTTGATCGGGCTGGTGCTGCTATTGGTGGCCGGCATCCTGGTGGCCTGGTGGGTGCCGGTATTGCTGGCGGTATTGGCCTGGCTGGCCCATGAAGCCTGGTTTGCCGATCATCTGTTCTATTCGCCCAAGGATGATTACTGCTACGACTTCGGCAGCGATGCCCAGCAGGCCGCTGTGCGCCTTGAAGGGGGGCGCCTGTTGCTGGAGGCGCCGCTGGCGCTGGCCGGGGATGAAACCCTGGTTCTAGGCGTGCACGTCAAGAGCTCGTGGCTGGGACGTTTTCTCGACCCGGCTGTTGAGGTGTCGGGCGGTCCGCTTGCCGATCGTCAGGTGTTCGAGCGCGGGGTCAATGGCCTGCGCTACCTCAACCTCAGCGGCCTGGCCAGTTCCCTGGTCAGTGGCGAGCTGAGGTTGCGCGGGCGCTTCTGTCGGCTCCGCATCCAGCCGCAACTGATGTTCTGGCGGGATCCCGACTACCGGCGCCAGCGGGTGATGGTGATCGCTCCCCATGCCGACGATGCCGAGTTGGCAGCCTTCGGTCTGTACAGCCAGGCCGACGAGGCCTGGATCGTGACCCTCACCGCAGGCGAAATCGAGGCTGAGCATTACCAGGCCATGGGCATGAACCCGGCAGAGGCGGCGCGGATCAAGGGGCGCTTGCGGGCCTGGGACAGTATTACTGTGCCGCGCTGGGCCGGGGTGCCTGAATCCCATTGCGTGCAGTTGGGCTATTTCTGCCTGCAGCTGCCTGCCATGCAGGCCTCCCCTGAACAGCCGGTGGCCTCTCGCGAGGCGCAACTGAGCGATATCCGCTTGTTCCGCCAGTTCAATCCATTCCCGCTGCCCGCCGACCAGGACGGGTTGCCGACCTGGAACAATCTCCTGGCCGACCTGCGTGAGCTGCTGCTCAAGGCGCGCCCTGAGGTGATAGTGCTGCCGCACCCGACGCTGGACCCTCATCCCGACCACATCTGTGCTCGCGAGGCGGTCATGCAAGCCCTGGAAGGGCTGGCCTGGCAGCCGACCACTATCCTTGGCTACGCCAATCACCTGCATGACAACGACCGCTGGCCCATGGGGGATTCGGGCGCAGGCATTGCGTTGCCGCCGGTGTTCGAGTCGACGGCGGTGTTGCGTCCCTGGTGCTTGTCACTGTCCCAGGGCGAGCAGTATGACAAGGCCATGGCCTTGGGCATGATGCATGACCTGCAACCGAAAATGCCGTTCAAGCGACGCCTGCGCAGGTCGATACAATGGCTTATGGCCAGTAGGATGCCTTCAGCACTTGGGGAGAATGAGTTCTTTCGCAAGGCGGTCAGACGCCATGAGCTGTTCTGGCTATTGCAACAGCGATAAACCGACATAACCATGGGGGCGTTTTGTAGCCCCAATCCGACAGTGAGTCCTTTGTGATCAATCCTCGCCCGCGAATCTTGTTTCTCATGCCCTACTTCGGGCGTTGGCCATTCTGGATGCCGTTTTTTCTCGAAAGCTGCCGCCGGAATCCGGATATAGACTGGCTCTTTTTCAGCGACTGCGGGACCCCGGACAATCTGCCGCCGAACGTCAAGCTAGAAAGCATGAGCTTTGCTGAGTACTGCGCTTTGGTATCCCGGCGCCTGGAGATCGACTTTGCGCCCAATGCGGCCTACAAGCTCTGTGATATCAGGCCGGCAATGGGGTACATCCATATTGATCGTCTGGAGGGCTACGACTTCTGGGCCTTCGGCGATATCGACCTGGTCTACGGTGACCTGCGGGCCTATTTCACTGCGGATCGCCTGGCGGGGTATGACCTGTTCTCCACCCATGAACGGCGCGTCGCCGGGCACTTGTGCCTGATACGCAATACTGCACGTAAGCTTGAGTTGTTCAGGCAGATCAAGGATTGGCAGACGCGCTTTACCGACCAGCAGCATCACGCACTGGATGAAGGGGCGTTCAGTCGGATTTTCCTCTGGCGCAAGAACTTCCCGGAACCGCTGTTCAAGCTGGTGGGCAAGTTCAATCCATGGCGCCGCCGCAGTGAGTTCACCGAGGCCTTCAGCACGCCGGGCGGAGTCATCAAGTGGCATGACGGCAGCCGTGATTTTCCGACGCGCTGGTACTGGAAGGATGGGCATCTGACCAATGACCGCGACGGCGACCGCAGTTTCCCGTACTTCCACTTTGTGTGCTGGAAGCGCAATGAGTGGTCGCAGTTGCCGGAGCAGGATGCGCAGTCGCTCCAAGCCCTGGCCAGTGAGCCGTCCTGGATCATCGATGCCGCAGGTTTTCACCGGGGATAGTTATGAGTCAGCGCTTCAAGGTCCTGCAGTTGCAGCCGGACTACAACGTCAAATCCCACGACTTCGCCGATCTCGCCGAGCAGATCGTCAAGGCCTTGCCGGCTGAGCGTTACGAAGTCACCGCAGCGTTCCTGCGGGGGCGCCCCGGGCCGAACGATCCGGTGAGTCGCGCCGCGCATTCGGTGTATTTCGAGTTTTCCGACAAATCCCTCAAGGGCATGCGCCTGCGGGCCATGTGGCGGCTGTATCAGTTCTGCCGCAAGGAACAGTTCGATGTGGTGATCTGCAATCGCTTCAAGCCGGTGAACATGATGCTGACCCTCAACCGCTGGTTGAAGGTGCCGTTGTGCATCGGAATTTCCCACGGTTTTGGTGAGTACGACCGGCTTTACCGGCGCCGCCAGACCCAGCGTCTGATCGATCGGCATTGGCGCTTTGTCGGTGTGTCCCCGGCCGTCAAGCAGTACCTGCTCGATTGCCAATGCGGTTTCACCGACCAGAACACCTGGGCGATCACCAACGCCATCGACATTGAACAGGCAGAGGCCTTGCAGCATTCCCGCGAGCGCTCCCGAGAGTTGCTGGGGCTGGCCCCCGATGTGCGGCTGATTGGTGCCTTGGGCCGCCTGGTGCCGGTCAAGGGTCATACCTATCTGCTGCAGGCCTTTGCTCAACTCAAGGACAAGTACCCGAAAACTCAGTTGGCAATCATTGGTGCCGGTCGCGAGGAAGCCAATCTGCGTGCTGAAATCGAGCGCCTGGGGCTGCAGGGCCGGGCTCACCTGCTGGGGTTCAAGGAGAACGCCCTGCAATACGTGCGGGCCTTCGATATCTGGACCATGCCATCGCTGGCCGAGGGGCTGGGCCTGGCCTTGCTTGAAGGCATGAGCGGACAGTTGCCGGTGATTGCCTCGAACGTGCCGGCCATGCTGCCCCTGATCGAGGGGGCTGGCGGCCTGGCCGTGGAGCCGGCCAATGTATCGGCGCTGGTCACCGCGCTGGATGCCTATCTCGGGCTGTCCGACGAGGAACTGGCCGCCAAGGGCCAGCAGGCCTATGCCTATCTGCAGAAAGAACACGATATCGAGGTGTTCCGCGAGGAGTACCGGCAATTGATCGACTCCGGCTTGAGTCAAGCGGGCAAGAGGCAGTAATGGCAGACCAGCAACCTGTGGTGACGGTGATTATCGCCTCCTACAACCACGCGCCCTACATTGAGCAAAGCATTCTCAGTGTGCTCAACCAGACCTATCCGAACATCGAGCTGCTGGTGGTGGATGACGGTTCCAGCGATGACAGTGTCGAGCGTATCCGGCGCCTGCAGGAGCAGCATGGCTTCGACTTCCGGGTCCAGCAGAATCAGGGCCTGACCAACACTCTCAATGGTGCCATTGCACGGTCCAGGGGCAGCCTGATCGTGCCTTTCGGCTCCGACGACATCATGCTGCCCGAGCGCATTGCGACTCAGGTGGCCTACATGGATGGCAAGCCTGAGGTGGGGATCTGCGCGGGCAATATCGAGCTGATCGACAGCGATGGCAACCTGTTTCCCGAGAAGCGCCAGCGCCGTGACGTGCCGTTCCGGCGCCTGGACTTCGACGACATGTTCCTTGAGCGCAAGCCCTATCCACCGGCTCCGACCCTGATGATTCGTCGTGAGGCCCTGGAAAAGGTCGGCGGTTTCGATCCGAATATCCGTCTTGAAGACCTGCTGATCGAGTTGAAGATCACCCGGGCCGGCTATTTCATCGATGGCTTGAACGTGTTGATGGCGCGGTATCGCAAGCACGCCACCAACTCCTACAAGAACCACAGGTTCATGATCGACAACATCCTGCGTTCCTACGCCCTGTTCAGCGACCACCCGCTGTATGACGAGGTGCGCTACAAGTTCCTCAGTTCGATGTTCCTCAAAGTCTCCAATCGGGATCGCAAACTGGCACGCGAGCTGCTGGCACAGATTCCGTTCAAGGCCTGGAACAAGAAAACCTGGCGTGGATTGGGCCGCCTTTATTTTTCTCCACTGGAAAAAGACTGAAGAGACGCCGGAGCATGGGCTGGATTCAACGTTTTCTGGAGAAGCGCGCCAAGCGTGCGATCCGCAAGCTGCCGAAAATCGAGCGCGGCGTGGTGCGTTTCCAGCAGAGATATCCAGGTTACAGCATCGGGCGTGGCAGCTATGGCTTGCCCGAGGTGCATGACTGGCAGGAGGGCTCGACCCTGAGCATCGGGGCGTACTGCTCGATTGCCGAAGGGGTGCAGATATTCCTCGGTGGCCACCACCGAGCGGATTGGGTCACCACTTATCCCTTCCCGGCCATGCTGCCTCAGGCCGCGCACATCAGTGGCTACGCCGGGACCAATGGCGACGTCCGGGTGGGCAGTGATGTGTGGCTGTGTTCCAACAGCACGCTGTTATCCGGTGTGACCATTGGCCATGGTGCGATTGTCGCGGCGGGAGCGCTGGTTACCAAGGACGTCGAGCCTTATGCGGTGGTCGGTGGCAACCCGGCGCGTTTCCTGCGCTGGCGCTTTCCCGAGGAGCAGCGCCAGCAACTCTTGCAGAGTGCCTGGTGGGACTGGCCGGAGGCTGAGTTGCACGGGTTGGCCGACAAGCTCTGCAGCGATGATATTGACGGCTTCCTGGCCTACGCCCGGCAGCGTTCAGCCTGACCGCTCGCTGTTTAATCCCTTCCGAACCTGTTCCAGGCAGCCCTGTGTAGCTGTCATGGAACAGGTGCGTGCGCAGGGATCAGCGAGCCACCTGGTGCAGGTCATTCGCCGGTAGCTGCTTCAACAGTCCGGTGGCCAGGGGCATCGAGGTGCCCTGGGCGTAACCGGCCTGCAGTGCGTCCAGGTGCTCCAGGAACAGCCAGCCACAATCCTCGGCATAGCGCTGCATATGGCGCACATTGCGCTGGCGCAGCGATTTTCTCAGTGAGGAGGGGTAGACCCGCAGGTCTGCAAGATCGATCAGCCCGAACTCGCCATTTTCCAGTACCAGCACATTGGCCAGGTGCAGTGAGCGGAAATACACCCCTTGCTCATGCAGGTTGGCCATGAAGGCGCCAAAGCGCTTGATCAACTTGGCACGCTCGTCGCCAGAGCTTGCCAATTGCAGACTCTGGCGCAGAGTCTGGCCGGGCAGCGGTTGGTAGCGGACGGCGTTGCTGCCGTCGGCAAGACGATACAGTCCGAGGATTTTCGGGGTGGTGACGCCCAGCTCGCGCAGTTGCTCGCTATTGGTGGCAAACCGCGTGGAGTAGGGGTTGAACCCTCCGGAGGTGTACCAGCGGCGAGGGCGAAACAGCTTGAGGAAGCTGCCGTCGTCAAGACGCAGGACCTTGGGGCCCAGGCCGTCGGCTTCGATAACCCGGGCATTGGCCATCAGCTTGTCGGCGTCGGCCTGGGTGAGCGACTCGACCGTGTGGCTGGGTGAGCGTCGCGCACGTTGGCTGATACACAGGGCAGCGATCAGGGCCAGGGGAATCCACAGCAGGAACCAGTGCTCTTTGGGGCGAGAGAGAATCCCGCCGCCTTCGGTCAGGCCTGCGCCAATGCCGAACATCAGCCAGGTCGAGGCCAGGATCAGTAGTGGTTCGGCCCGCAGTTGCCAGCTTTTGAACAGGGCCCAGGCCTGCATGAACAGCCACGGCAGAAGGCCGATGATGCCCACATAGTAGAGCACGCCCAGGGCGAAGTTATGGGGCTCTTGCAGCAGGAAACCGATGCCGGGGTCCAGGGACAGACTGGCGTTGTAGCCGTGGCCGATCCATGGGTGGTTGGCAATCTGTTCCAGGGCCAGGCGCCAGAGATCGAAACGCGAAGAGCTGCCCCGTTCCAGAAGCATCTGCGAGAACAGCGCAACGACGGCTATACCTCCTGCCAGCATGCCGCCCAGCAGCATCAGCGAACGACGGTTCCAACTAATGAAGCTCAGCCACAGTGCCGCCAGGGTCAATGCCACCAGAGGCGTTCTGGAGCCCGTGGCGATCAGCGCGGCGACCATGATGACCAACGCCGGAACGCTCAGCCAGAGTATCTGGTAACGACGGCAGTTCATGCTCAGGCACAGCCAGTAGACACAGAAGAACCCAAAGACATGGGAGCTCAGCAATGGGTTGTCAAAGGCGCCCGCACCGATCATGCGCAGTTCGGGGGTGTGGTATCGAACGAAGACGTACAGGTTGAAGATCGAGGCGATGAGAGCAACGATCGCAGCACAAAAGACCAGCGGCTGTAGCACCTCGCCGCGGTAGCGAACCAGTAGCATGCAGCCGGCGAACAGCATCAGGGTGTGCAGAGGCGTCTTGATTTCCCCGAGCACGCTGTCCACCGGAGGGCTCCAGGCCAGGCTGACAATGGCCCAGGTGCAGAACAGCAACATGGCGATGAAGACAGGTTCGCGCAGAAGGCTTTTCAGTTCACTGGGGCGAGTACACAGGGCAATAAGCGTCGGGATGCTGAACAGTCCGTAGTACAGCTTGTGCAATCCACTGCGCCCCGGCAGGAAGAACATCGCACAGAGAAGCAGTAGATAACCGATCGGCAGAATCCACAGGCAAATGAAATCGAATACTCGATTGGCCGTGTTGTGAAGGGCATTGGGTTGCATGCTTGAACGTTCATCCCGGAAGTTAAGCTGGCAATCATAACGACTTATGGCTGGCGATGTCGTTGGTCAGCTGAACAATCTCGGGCCTATGGGAGTGCCAGTACCGCGAACAAGCTGTGCTAAAGTCAGCCTCCTTTTTGACGACATTCGCGTGATATGACCGACTCCAGTCCTGACGCAAGCCCCTCGAGCTTGAAAATCTACTTCCGTCTGCTCGGCTATGTGCGGCCCTATATTGGTCTGTTTCTCATCAGCATCGTCGGGTTCCTGATCTTCGCTTCGACTCAGCCCATGCTCGGCTACATCCTCAAGTATTTCGTCGACGGCCTGTCCAACCCTCAGGCGGTGCTGTTTCCCGGTGTGCCTTATCTGCGCGACATGCAGTTGCTCCAAGCGGTGCCGCTGCTGATCGTGCTGATCGCTGCCTGGCAAGGCCTGGGCTCCTACCTGGGCAACTACTTCCTGGCCAAGGTATCCCTGGGGCTGGTGCACGATTTGCGGGTGCAACTGTTCAACAACCTGTTGACCCTGCCCAACCGTTACTTCGACAAGCACAACTCCGGGCACCTGATCTCGCGTATCACCTTCAACGTGACCATGGTCACGGGGGCGGCGACGGACGCGATCAAGGTGGTGATCCGCGAAGGCATGACCGTGATCTTCCTGTTCGGCTCGCTGTTGTGGATGAACTGGCGCCTGACCCTGGTGATGATCGCCATCCTGCCGCTGATCGCGGTCATGGTCCGCACCGCCAGCAAGAAATTCCGCAAGCAGAGCAAGAAGATCCAGGTGGCCATGGGTGATGTGACCCATGTTGCCTCGGAAACCATCCAGGGCTATCGCGTGGTTCGCAGCTTTGGCGGCGAGACCTATGAGCAGCAGCGTTTTCTTGCGGCCAGCCAGGGCAACACTGACAAGCAACTGCGCATGACCCGTACCGGCGCCATCTACACCCCACTGTTGCAACTGGTGATCTACAGCGCCATGGCGGTGCTGATGTTCCTGGTGCTGTATCTGCGCGGTGATGCTTCTGCCGGTGAAATGGTGGCCTATATCACCATGGCCGGTCTGCTGCCCAAGCCGATCCGCCAGCTGTCCGAAGTCAGCTCAACGATCCAGAAAGGCGTGGCGGGTGCGGAGAGCATCTTCGAGCAGTTGGACGTCGAACCTGAGGTCGATCGCGGCACCGTCGAGCGCGCCAGCATCAATGGGCACCTGGAGGTGCGCAACCTGAGTTTCACCTACCCGGGAACCGAACGGCAGGTGCTCGATGACATCAGCTTCAGTATCGAGCCCGGGAAAATGGTGGCGCTGGTGGGGCGTTCCGGCAGTGGCAAGTCGACTCTGGCCAACCTGATTCCGCGGTTCTACCACCACGACAAGGGCCAGATTCTTCTGGATGGCACCGAGGTCGAAGACTTCCGCCTGCTGAACCTGCGTCGGCATATTGCTCAGGTTACCCAGCACGTCACCCTGTTCAGTGACACCGTGGCCAACAACATTGCCTACGGTGACCTGGCCGGTGCGCCGCGTGAGGACATCGAGAAGGCCGCCGCCGATGCCTATGCCATGGACTTCATTGCCCAGTTGCCCGAAGGCCTGGATACCCAGGTAGGGGAGAACGGCGTACTGCTTTCAGGTGGCCAGCGCCAGCGCCTGGCGATTGCCCGGGCCTTGCTGAAGAACGCCCCGCTGCTGATTCTCGACGAGGCCACTTCGGCCCTGGATACCGAATCCGAGCGGCACATCCAGGCCGCCCTGGACAAGGTCATGAAGGGCCGCACCACCCTGGTGATTGCCCACCGCCTGTCGACCATCGAGAAAGCCGACCTGATCCTGGTCATGGACCAGGGGCGGATTGTCGAGCGCGGCAGCCATGCCCAGTTGCTGGCACAGAACGGCTACTACTCGCGGTTGCATGCCATGGGCCTGGAAGAGCCCGCGCCCAGCGGAATCGCCTGACCTGTTCCGGGGAGCGAGCCGGCTCGCTCCCCGGGGCCTTGGTGTGCAAGGCACCTTGGCATCATTTGTAGCCGCTTCCTTACAGTCTTGACCAAGCCTAAATAATTCTGCGTTTCCCGCTTGTTATGGTTCCCGCCTGAATCTTTGAACAGATCGAGGGGGCCATCCCTCTCGCGTGGGTAGCAGAATGTTGCAACGCTTTGTGTGGAAGTTATTACCCAAGACCCAGCGCAATTTCCTGCTTGGGCGCCTGTCGGTGGTGGATCGCCAAGTGGTGAACAAGTCCATGTCGGCCAATGTGCGCTTTCCTGATGCCTTCTCCCGGCACTCCTGCCTGTTCATTCATGTCCCCAAGTGCGCGGGCAGCAGCATCTGTTCGGCATTGTTCGACGGTTGGATGCCCGGGCACCTGCCGTTGTACTGGTACGAGCAGCAGTTTCCCCAGGCCTTTTCCAGCAGCTTCAAGTTTGCTTTCGTGCGCGACCCCCTGGAGCGCGCCTACTCGGCCTACGCTTTCCTGCGGGGCAATCGCCTCGGCCGACGGGACCAGGCAGCCCAGGCGCTGGTAGGGCATTACCGCGACTTCGATGACTTTATCGGCCGCTGGCTGCACCCGGAAACCATCCACAAGCAGATGCACTTTGCTGCCCAGAGCGATTTTCTCACCGATTCCCTGGGCCGCCTGGCCCTGGATTTCGTCGGCTATCAGGAGCACCTGCAGCGAGATTTCCAACTGCTGTGCGAGCAGTTGCAGGTCCAGACCCGACTGCCCCATGTCAACAGCACCCAGCAGCGCCATAGCACCCCCGTCAGGGATATCTGTTCGGTACGCACCCGGCGCCTGGTGCGCCGGGTCTATCAACGCGACTACGAGATGCTCGGTTATGAATAAGCTTGCCTGTGTACCGCTGGAGTGCCCGCAAATCCGTCCCTACAGCCTGTCGTTGTCCACCGAGGCCCGGGCCGCCCTCAAGCAGCAGCAACCCTGCTGTCTTTGGCTGACCGGATTGTCGGGGGCCGGCAAGTCGACCCTGGCCAATCTGTTGGAGCTGCGGCTCAACGAGTTGGGTATGCACACCTTCGTCCTCGACGGTGACAACGTTCGCGGTGGCCTGTGCAGTGACCTGGGAATGGGGGCCGAGGCGCGCAAGGAGAATATCCGCCGCATGGCCGAGGTGGCGCGGTTGATGGTGGACGCCGGCCTGCTGGTCATAGTGTCGGCGATCTCGCCGTTTCGCGCCGAGCGCGATGCCGCCCGCGCGCTGTTCGGCCCGGGGGAATTCATCGAGGTGTACGTCAGTACACCTTTTGACACCTGTGCCCGGCGTGACCCCAAAGGGTTGTACCAGGCTGCGCTGGAGGGGCGGATCAAGGACTTCACCGGGCTCGACAGCCCCTATGAAGCGCCGTTGCAGGCCGATTGCGAGATCGACACGGCGACCGTGGCACTGCCGGAGGCGATCCGCCGCCTGCTGCAACTGCTGCCCCGTAAATAAGCGGCAAGAATTCTTCGTCGGCCCCATTCAAGGCATAGAACTAGGCGGCGCCAACCCTGTGTTAATATCGCGCCCCTGTTCATTTTGTATGTGGGATGCTCCATGAAGTTGTCCATGCCGCGATTCGATCAAGCCCCCGTCTTGGTGGTCGGCGATGTCATGCTCGACCGTTACTGGCATGGTGGTACCTCACGGATTTCCCCTGAGGCGCCAGTGCCGGTGGTCAAGGTCGAGCAAATCGAGGATCGCCCCGGCGGTGCCGCCAACGTTGCCCTGAACATCGCTGCCCTCGGCGCGCCGGCCTCCCTGGTGGGCGTGACCGGCGACGATGAAGCCGCCGACAGCCTGGCCAACAGCCTGCAAGGCGCGGGCGTGCGTGCGCTGTTCCAGCGCATCAAGCACCAGCCGACCATCGTCAAGCTGCGGGTCATGAGCCGTCACCAGCAGTTGTTGCGTATCGATTTCGAAGAACCCTTCGCCACCGACGCCCTGGCCCTGGCGGCCGAGGTCGATGCCCTGCTCGACGGGATCAAGGTGCTGGTGTTGTCCGACTACGGCAAGGGCGCGCTGCGCAATCACCAAGTGCTGATCGCCGCTGCGCGGGCCCGGGGCATTCCGGTGCTGGCGGACCCCAAGGGCAAGGATTTCTCCATCTACCGCGGCGCCAGCCTGATCACGCCGAACCTCAGCGAGTTCGAGACCATCGTCGGCGGCTGCGCCGACGAGCACGAACTGGTGAGCAAGGGCGCGCAGTTGATGCATGACCTGGAGCTGGGGGCGCTGCTGGTGACCCGTGGCGAACATGGCATGACCCTGTTGCGCCCCGACCACCCGGCCATGCACTTGCCAGCCCGGGCCCGGGAAGTGTTCGACGTTACCGGTGCCGGGGATACGGTGATCTCCACCCTGGCGGCCGCCATTGCCGCCGGCGAAGAGCTGCCCCACGCAGTGGGCCTGGCCAATCTGGCGGCCGGCATCGTGGTTGGCAAGCTGGGTACCGCCGCCATCAGTGCTCCCGAACTGCGCCGGGCGATCCAGCGCGAGGAAGGCTCCGAGCGCGGGGTGCTGAGCCTCGACCAGTTGTTGCTGGCCATCGATGATGCCCGAGCCCACAACGAGAAGATCGTCTTCACCAACGGCTGCTTTGACATCCTGCATGCCGGGCACGTGACCTACCTGGAACAGGCGCGAGCCCAGGGCGACCGGTTGATCGTGGCGATCAACGATGACGCTTCGGTCAGCCGCCTCAAGGGCCCTGGCCGTCCGATCAACAGTGTCGACCGGCGCATGGCGGTGCTGGCGGGGCTGGGGGCGGTGGACTGGGTGATCAGTTTCCCCGAAGGCACCCCGGAAAACCTCCTGTCCCAGGTTCGGCCGGACGTGCTGGTGAAGGGCGGTGACTATTCCATCGACCAGGTTGTAGGTGCCGATATAGTCGGTGCCTATGGCGGCACCGTTAAGGTGCTGGGGCTTGTGGAAAACAGCTCGACCACGGCTATCGTCGAGAAGATCCGCAAGACCGACAAGGCCGAGTAACGGCCTTGCGGTCCGCAAAAAAAGGCGCCTGTTGCAGGCGCCTTTTTTTGCCTCAGCCCTGGCGCCGGGCGTTGCCGGGGACGATCTTGCGCAGGATCTGCCGGGCCCGGCCGGTTAGCCGCGATAGCTTCGACGCCTTTTGCGGTGGCTCCAGGCCCCGCTGCCTGAGCCAGTCCTTCCAGCGAATCCGCTCGTCACTCACCACCCAGCCTTCCTGCTGGGCGAAGCTTTCCGCCAGGTACAGGCCGCGGGTGCTGGCCGGATGCAACTGGTCTTTCTTCAGGGTGTAGAGCTCGGCGCAGGGCTCGCCGTTGTCCAGGGGCATCAGGTACAGGTCCGGGCGCTTGCGGTCCAGCCGTGCCACCAGTTGGTCGCCCTCCAGGCGCTCGTCGACGTGGAACAGGCTCAGGGACTTGGCTTCCCTCGGCACGTCCAGGCGCAGGTCGTAGATCAACTGCAGTGAGGCGGTGGGCAGGTGCACATAGGCCCGGGGACGCTCCAGCAACTGCAGGTTGCCACAGCGCACCGGCAGCGCCGCCCCGGACAGCGGGGTCAGGCGAAAGGGCAGGGCCTCGCGATAGTGCAGGGCGCCGGCGTAGGGCGCGGGCAGCCAGGTGTCGTTGAAGCGCCCACCGAGCCAGCCTTCGGGGGTTTCCAGCAGGCATTCCTCGGCAATTTCCTGGATCGCGGTATGCAGTGGCAGGTTGAGCTCGTGAGCCGGGACATAGCCGGAAATCAGCTTGAGCACCACATCGCCGCGATCCTGGCGGCGCTGGCGCACCAGCACCCAGTAGTCGCGGTTCTGCCAGTGCAGGGTCAGGCGCACCGAGACTCCGAGGTTGGCCAGCTCCAGGGCGAAGCGCTGATTGTCGGCCACCGTCACCGCGCGCCGGCGCTGCAGGGTCTGGGCGAAGTTCAGCGGCATTCCGACGCTCTGGTAGCTCAAGCCTTCGGGAGTCGCTTCGACGAACAGGGGCAGGGTCTTGAAGTTGCTGGGGTTCTTTCTAATGAGCGGTCGCGACATCTCGGCTCCTTCTTGCGTCGGGGTCGGCCGCGTCGGCGGCATCAGTTCTTGCCAAGGACCTGCGCCACAGTCGACACGTTATGGGCCAGGTGCAAGGGATTGATGGTCCCGACAATAGCACTGGCGACACCGGGCCGGTCAAACAGCAGCTCGAAGCTGGCCCGCACGGGATCGATGCCCGGGCTCAGGCAGACGTGGCCGCTGGCAAGCGCCTTTTTCACCAGAATGCCCTTGTGGTGAGCGGTAGCGTAGTCAATGACTGCCCGCTCGGCCTGTTCGTTCAGATTGTAGGTAACCATGGCGCAATCGCCTTGCTCCAGGGCCTTCAGGCCGCCGTCTACGGTCTTGCCGGAGAAGCCGAAGCCACGGATCTTGCCCTCCTGCTTGAGCTGCGCCAGGGCCTGGTAGACCTCGCACTGCTCGAGGATCGCCAGGTCGTTGCCGTCGGAATGCACCAGCACCAGGTCGATGAAGTCGGTTTCCAGGCGTTGCAGGCTGCGCTCCACGGACATCCGGGTATGGGCCGCGCTGAAATCGTGCCGCGACAGGCCATCGGCGAACTCTTCGCCGACCTTGCTGACAATCACCCATTCCTGGCGCTGGCCGCGCAGTAGCGGGCCCAGGCGCTCTTCGCTGCGGCCGTAGGCCGGAGCGGTGTCGATCAGGTTGATGCCCAGGTCGCGGGTCAGCTTGAGCAGCATGCGGGCCTCCTGGTCGTCGGGGATCTGGAAGCCGTTGGGGTATTTCACGCCCTGGTCGCGGCCCAGTTTCACCGTGCCCAGACCCAGGGGCGACACCAGCAGGCCGGTGCTGCCCAAGGGGCGATGCAGATCGTGCAGGGTTGGCTGGCTCATGGCAGCAGTTGCTCCCAGGCTGGTTGCGCCAGGGGCGGCTTGGGCAGTTCGGGCAGGGCCTGGGCGGCGGCGGGGCGAATGCCGTCGCGCTCCAGGGCAGCCAGGACCCGGTCGGCGAAGTCCGGTGCCAGGGCCAGCTTGGTCGGCCAGCCCACCAGCAGGCGATCCTGCTCGGCGAGGAAGGCGTTGTCCGGGCGGGCCAGGCCCGACTGTGCCGGTTCGGCGCGGTCGACCCGCAGGGTGGCCCATTGCGCCTGGCTCAGGTCGATCCAGGGCAGCAGTTGCCCCAGTTCCTTCTGGGCTGCGGCAATCTGCGCTGCCGGTTCCCGGGCCACGCCCTCGGCTTCGGCGATATCGCCCCCCAGGTACCAGACCCACTGGCCGTCGGCGGCCGGGTGAGTGGTGACGGTGATCCGTGGTTTTGGCCCGCCGCCCAGGCAGTGGGCGTACAGCGGTTTCAGGCTCGGGCCCTTGACCAGCACCATGTGCAATGGTCGCCTTTGCATGGCGGGCTGGCTCAGGCCGGCCGCTTGCAGCAGCTCGGCGTTGCCGGCTCCGGCGCTGAGAACAATGCGTTGCGCGCGGATTTCCCGGCCGTCGACCCGCAGGCCCAGCAGTTGGCCGTTCTCCAGCAGGGGCTCGATCTTCTGCCCGGCCAGCAGGCTGTCTCCCGCCAGGTGCGCGAGGCGCTCGATCAGGCTCGGCACATCCACTACCAGTTCGGCGAGGCGGTAAACCTTGCCCTTGAAACGCTTGTCCTGCAGGGCCGGGGGCAGTTGCTCGCCCTTGACCTGATCGACCCGCCCGCGTACCGCCTTGCTGGCGAAGAAGCTGGTGAGGTTGCCGGCCAGGGTGCCGGGGGACCAGAGGTAGTGGGCCTCGGACAGTAGGCGCACGCCGGACAGGTCCAGCTCGCCATTGCCCGCCAGGGCTTCGCGCCAGCGCCGTGGCATGTCGGCAATGGCCTCGGAGGCGCCAGTGAGGGCGCCGTGCAGGGCGTATTTGGCGCCGCCGTGGATGATCCCCTGGGATTTCACGCTCTGTCCGCCGCCGAGGCTGGCGCTTTCCACCAGCACGGTGGAAAAACCCAGGCGTTGCAGGCGAGCGTTGAGCCAGAGACCGGCGACGCCTGCGCCGACAATCAGCACATCGGTGGAAATAGCGGATGGCATGCAGCGACCTCGGTAAGTAAAACGAAGCCGCAAGTTTCAAGCCTCAGGCCTCAAGCTGCAAGCTTGGCGCTCACTCTGGCCGTTTGAGGCGTGTGGCGTGAGGCTGCTTTCTAGTGCCCGGCGGTTTTCGAGAACAACTGGATCACCACCACGCCGAGGACGATCAGCGCCATGCCCAGCATCGCCGGGATATCCAGCTTCTGGCCGTACAGAAACAGCGCGGCGATGCTCACCATGACGATGCCCATGCCGGCCCATACCGCGTAGGCCACGCCCACCGGCACCGTACGCACCACCAGGGTCAGCATCCAGAAGGCCACGCCGTAGCCGACGATGATCAATGCCAGGGGCAGCGGAGTGCTCAGGCCCTTGACCGCTTTCATTGAAACAGTGGCGATCACTTCCGCGCAGATGGCGATAGCCAGGTAGTAGTAAGCGTTCATGGGAGGGTTCCTCGGGGCTGGGACTGCTTTGTGAGGTCGGCATTCTAGAGAAAGTTCAGATGGGGTAAAGTCATTACCTATCTGGATGATAGATAGGTTGTGCCATGAACATGCAATGGAACCTGGAGCAGTTGCGCCTGTTTGTCGGGGTCGCCGAACTGCGTTCGTTTTCTGCCGTGGCCCGCCAGCAGCGCAAGGCGCAATCGGCCATCAGCAGTGCCATCGCCCAGCTGGAGGATGACCTGGGAGTCAGCCTGTTCGAACGCAGCAGTGGCCGCCAGCCAAGGCTGACGGAGGCGGGCAGTGCACTGTTGCAGGAAGCGCGGGAGATCCTGCGCCAGTGCGACCGCCTCAATGGCCGGGCGCTGGCCTTGATGCGCGGCCAGGAAGCGCGGTTGCGCCTGGCCCAGGACGAGGCGATGCCCTATCAGCCGGTGCTCGACAGCCTGGAGGCCCTGGCGGAACACTTTCCCAGCCTGGAGGTGCAACTGGCCAGCGGGGCCCAGGGCGACGTAGCGCGCAAACTGGTGGAGCGCCGGGCCGACCTGGGGTTGCTGTTTCACCATGAGCAGATGCCGGAAACTTTGGAGCGCCGGGCCCTGGGCAGTGTGGAGATGGTCACTGTCTGCGCCGTGGGGCATCCGCTGGCCCATGAAAAAAGGGTCAACCGCCAGTTGCTGGCCCTACACCGGCAGTTGCTCATCGCTCCGCAAGCCAGTGGCTACCCCGGTGGTGAGCAGGTCAGCCCCCAGGTCTGGCGGGCTGACAGCTTCTACGTCCTGGCCGAATGGCTGATGCGCGGGCTGGGCTGGGCCTGGCTGCCACGGCATGTGGTGCAGTACCCGGCCTATCAGAACCAGATGGTGGAGCTGGCCAGCCAATGGACGCCCCCGGCACTGGTGGTGGAACTGGCCTGGCGCCGTGACGAACCTCTGGGCCCCGCGGCGCACTGGCTGGCAGAACGTTTTGCCGTGCACCTGAAGGCGATCGGCTAAAAAACCGATAAACTCCGCCGCCATGAATAGAACTCTCTATACCGCATTGTTTTACCTGGGGCTGCCATTGGTAGCGATCCGCCTGTGGCTGCGCTCGCGCAAGGCGCCGGCTTATGCCAAGCGCATTGGCGAGCGTTTCTCTCTCGGCTTGCCGAGCATGCAACCCGGTGGCATCTGGGTGCATGCGGTGTCGGTGGGCGAGAGCATCGCTGCCGCGCCGATGATCCGGGCGCTGTTGGCGCGTTATCCACAGCTGCCGATTACCGTGACCTGCATGACTCCCACCGGCTCCGAGCGCATCCACGCGCTGTTTGCCAACGAGCCGCGGATCCAGCACTGCTACCTGCCCTACGACTTGCCTTGCGCCGCGGCGCGGTTTCTCGATCGGGTGCAGCCCAAGCTGGCGGTGATCATGGAAACCGAACTGTGGCCCAACCATATCGACCAGTGTGCCCGGCGCGGGATTCCGGTAGCCCTGGCCAATGCCCGGTTGTCCGAGCGTTCGGCCAAGGGCTATGGGCGTTTTGCTCGGCTGACCGCACCGATGCTGGCGCAGATGAGCCTGTTCGCGGTGCAGACCGAAGCCGAGGCCCAGCGTTTCCTCCGGCTTGGGGCCCGGCCAGAGACTGTGCAAGTGACCGGATCGATCAAGTTCGACCTGAGCATCGACCCGCAGTTGCTGCAGCGGGCCACTGAGCTGCGCCAGCAATGGCAGGCCATGGAGCGCCCGGTGTGGATCGCCGCGAGTACCCACGAGGGCGAAGACGCGGTGGTGCTCGATGCCCACCGGCAACTGCTGGGCAATTACCCCAATGCCTTGCTGATCCTGGTGCCGCGGCACCCGGAGCGCTTCGACTCGGTGCATGAGCTGTGCCGGCAGCAGGGTTTTGCCACGGTACGCCGTTCTGCAGCCGAGCCGGTGCTTGCCACCACCTCGGTACTGCTGGGGGACACCATGGGCGAATTGCTGTTCCTCTATGCCCTGGCCGACAGCGCCTTTGTCGGCGGCAGCCTGGTGCCCAACGGTGGGCACAACCTGCTGGAGCCGGCGGCCCTGGCCAAGCCGGTGATCAGCGGGCCGCATCTGTTCAATTTCCTGGAAATCGCCGCGATGCTGCGTGAGGCCGGAGCCTTGCAGGAAGTGGACGATGCCGAGGGGCTCGCGGTGGCGGTGCAGCGTCTGTTCGAGCTACCCCAGGATGCGCGCAAGATGGCCGATGCCGGGCTCAAGGTGCTCAAGGCCAACCAGGGCGCCTTGCAACGGCTGCTCGATGGCCTTGGCCGCCTCCTGGGCAGGCACTGATCGTCGCCTTCGGTAGCCGCTGTCGCATGGCCGTAAAAGGCCGTTACACCGCCATGAAAAAGGCCACCCGCAAAGGTGGCCTTTTTCATGCTTGCGACCTTCAGGGGCGGGCCCTGAGCTGCTCCTGGGCGGCCTTGGCCAGATCTGGCGGCAGGAAGTCGCGATCCGGGTTGTAGTCGGCCTTGAGATAGCGCGACAGGTCCTGCAGGTCCCCCGGGTTGAGGGTGCCGGCCGCCTGTTTCAGGCGCAGGTTGTCGAGGATGTAGTCGTAGCGGCTGTTGTTGTAGTTGCGCACCGAGGTGTACAGCTGGCGCTGGGCGTCGAGCACATCGACGATATTGCGCGTGCCCACCTGGTAGCCGATCTCCGTGGCCTCCACTGCGCTCTGGTTGGAAATGATCGACTGGCGCCGGGCCTGGACCTGCTCGACATCGGTGTTCACCGCGCGGTGCAGGTTGCGGGTGTTTTCCACCACCTGGCGGCGCAGGGATTCACGCTGTTGCTCGGTCTGGCTCAGGCGCGAGTAGGATTCACGCACCTGGGAGCTGGTCAGGCCGCCGCTGTAGATCGGAATGTTCAGTTGCAGGCCGATGGAGCGCTGTTCGACGTCGCTGCCGTAGCGCGTCAGCGGGTTGGGGTTGCTGAAGCCCAAAGCGTCGTTGTCGCCTTTCTTGTACTGCGCCACTGCGTCCAGGGTCGGGGCATGCCCGGCCTTGCGCTGCTTGAGGGTTTCCTCGGCGGCGCTGACTGCGTAGTTGCTGGCCAGCAGGTTGAGGTTCTGCTTGGCGGCGGTGTCCACCCAGGCCTTGGCGTCGTTGGGGGTCGGCGCCAGCACTGGCAGGGTATGGACGATGCCCTGGATCGAGTTGTACTCGCGGTTGGTCAGGGTGATCAGGGCCTCGAAGGCATCATCCACCTGGCGCTGGGCAAGGATCCGGTTGGCCCGGGCGGTATCGTAGCTGGCCTGGGATTGCAGGACGTCGGTCTTGTCCGACAGGCCCACGTCGAAGCGTTCGTTGGATTGGTCCAGCTGACGCTTGAAGGCCGCTTCCTCGGCCTTGGTCGAGGCCAGGTTGTCCTGGGCGCGCAACACCGCGAAGTAGTTCTCCGCGCTCTGCAGGATCAGGTTCTGCTCGGTGGCCGAGAGTTGCAGGGAAGCCTGTTCGTTGATGTCCTTGGCCGCCTGCAGCTGGAACCAGCGGTCGGCCCGGAACAGTGGCTGGGCCAGGGTCGCCTGGTAGACGTTGCCGCTGCGGGTAGAGGTCATCGACGGTTCGTCGAACTTGGTGCGGGTGTTGTTCATGTCCGCGCCGGCCGAAAGGTTAGGCAGCAACCCGGCACGAGCCTGGGGCACCACTTCCTTCTGGGCACCGTACTGGGCGCGCGCAGCGGCCAGATCGGCGTTGTTGTCCACCGCTTCCTGGTAGACGCTGACCAGATCGGTCTTGGTGGTCAAAGGCGCTTCTGCTGCCCAGGCCATTCCATTGGACGCACAAGACACGGCAACAGCCAGTGAGAGTTTGCGCAGCATTCGGCGATCCCTAGAGTTGATATTACGGCAATAATTCAGGCGCCAAGGCTAAGGCGCGACCCACGGAGCGTCAAGGTTCGACACAGGGCAACGAGTGTAGATGCGCTGGGGGGTGGCAACAATCCTGCAATTACGCCATTCATCATGCTGATCGTACGGGGGGTTGGCGTTCTGCTGTGGCTTTGTCTAGACTGGCCCGGTTCTTGTCGGGGTGCCTTGCTATGAGGCTGAGATCGGATAATCCGGATCCCGTTGAACCTGATCAGGTTAGCGCCTGCGTAGGGAACAAGATTTCTCGTCACCCGGCGAGTCCTCTTGTGCTTCGTCCGGGATGTTGTTCGACAATCGAACACCCCTCGAGTACCAAGCACTGCACTCAACTAGTTGCCTAGCCAGGGTGCGTCCGTCCGTTACAGGTTCGCTCCGACAAAAATCCACTGCCTGGATGCTGTCTGGAGAGCCCGTGATGACGACAAAATTAAAAAACGCTAGCAACCTCAGTGAGTCGGCCCAAGTCGACCAACAATCGGTTCAGCCCTTTACCCGCTCGCAAAAAGTCTATGTCCAGGGTTCGCGCCCGGACATCCGCGTGCCCATGCGCGAAATCACCCTGGACGTGACCCCCACCGACTTCGGCGGCGAGATCAACGCCCCGGTGACCGTGTACGACACCTCCGGCCCCTACACCGATCCGAACGTGGTGATCGATGTGCGCAAGGGCCTGGGCGATGTGCGTTCGGCCTGGATCGAAGACCGTGGCGACACCGAGCGCCTGGCCGGCCTGAGCTCCAACTTCGGCCAGCAGCGCCTGGCCGACCCGGAGCTGACCAAGCTGCGCTTCGCCCACGTCAACAACCCGCGCCGGGCCAAGGCCGGGGCCAACGTCAGCCAGATGCACTACGCGCGCAAAGGCATCATCACCGCCGAGATGGAATACGTCGCCATCCGCGAAAACATGAAGCTGCAAGAGGCCCGTGCCGCCGGCCTGCTGAAGCAGCAACACGCCGGCCACAGCTTCGGCGCCAGCATCCCCAAGGAAATCACCGCCGAGTTCGTGCGTGAGGAAATCGCCCGTGGCCGCGCGATCATCCCGGCCAACATCAACCACGTCGAACTGGAACCGATGATCATCGGCCGCAACTTCCTGGTGAAGATCAACGGCAACATCGGCAACAGTGCCCTGGGTTCCTCGATCGAGGAAGAAGTGGCGAAACTGACCTGGGGCATCCGCTGGGGTTCGGACACGGTGATGGACCTGTCCACCGGCAAGCACATCCATGAAACCCGCGAGTGGATCATCCGCAACTCGCCGGTGCCGATCGGTACCGTACCGATCTACCAGGCCCTGGAAAAGGTCAACGGCGTGGCCGAGGACCTGACCTGGGAGCTGTTCCGCGACACCCTGATCGAGCAGGCCGAGCAGGGTGTGGACTACTTCACCATCCACGCAGGCGTCTTGCTGCGTTACGTGCCGCTGACCGCCAAGCGGGTCACCGGCATCGTGTCCCGGGGTGGCTCGATCATGGCCAAGTGGTGCCTGGCGCACCACAAGGAGAACTTCCTCTACACCCACTTCGACGAAATCTGCGAAATCATGAAGGCCTACGACGTCAGCTTCTCCCTGGGAGATGGCCTGCGCCCGGGGTCGATTGCCGACGCCAACGACGAAGCCCAGTTCGGCGAACTGGAGACCCTCGGCGAGCTGACCAAGATCGCCTGGAAGCATGACGTGCAGTGCATGATCGAAGGCCCGGGCCACGTGCCGATGCAGTTGATCAAGGAGAACATGGACAAGCAGCTGGAGTGCTGCGACGAGGCGCCGTTCTACACCCTCGGCCCGCTGACTACCGACATTGCCCCCGGCTACGACCACATCACCTCCGGTATCGGTGCGGCGATGATCGGCTGGTTCGGCTGCGCCATGCTCTGCTACGTCACGCCCAAGGAACACCTGGGCCTGCCGAACAAGGATGACGTGAAGACCGGGATCATCACCTACAAGATCGCCGCGCATGCTGCGGATCTGGCGAAAGGTCATCCGGGCGCGCAGATCCGCGACAACGCCTTGTCCAAGGCGCGTTTCGAGTTCCGCTGGGAAGACCAGTTCAACCTCGGCCTGGACCCGGACACCGCCCGCTCGTACCACGACGAGACCCTGCCCAAGGATTCGGCCAAGGTCGCGCATTTCTGCTCCATGTGCGGGCCGAAGTTCTGCTCGATGAAGATCACCCAGGAAGTGCGTGAGTACGCAGCCAACCAGCGTATCGAAGCGGTGGATGTGGATGTCGCCAAGGGCCTGGCGGAACAGGCCGAGCGCTTCAAGCAGGAAGGCAGCCAGCTGTACAAGAAAGTCTGACCCCTCTCTGCAGGAGCGGGCTTGCCCGCGAACCAGGCGCCGCGCTCTCGACAAGGTGGCGCTTTCGCTGGCAAGCCGGCTCCTGCAGAGGCTGGGCGTTCGAGATAGCCCCCGTGAACATTCCTGTAGGAGCGGGCTTGCCCGCGAATCAGGCGCCGCGCTCTCGACAAGGTGGCGCTTTCGCCGGCAATCCGGCTCCTGCAGACCCTATTCCTTCGAGATATCAACCTTGAGCAGTCCAATCAGTACCTACTCTCCCGATCTCGCGGTACCGGCCGACAAGCGCGTGTTTGGCGCCCGCGATCTGTTTTCCCTGTGGTTTTCCCTCGGTATCGGCCTGATGGTGCTGCAGACCGGCGCCTTGCTGGCGCCAGGCCTGGGGCTGGCCCATTCGCTGCTGGCGATCCTGCTCGGCACCGCGGTCGGCGTTCTGCTGCTGGCGGCGGTGGGGGTGATCGGCAGCGACACCGGCCTGTCGTCCATGGCTGCGCTCAAGCTCAGCCTGGGCCGGCGCGGTGCCAGCCTGCCGGCACTGTTGAACCTCTTACAACTGGTGGGCTGGGGCTCGTTTGAAATCATCGTCATGCGCGATGCCGCGAGCCTCCTGGGCAGCCGGGCCTTCAGCGAAGGCAGCTTGCTGGCCAACCCGTTGCTCTGGACCCTGTTTTTCGGTGCCCTGGCCACCTTGCTGGCGGTCAGCGGGCCCTTGACCTTCGTCCGGCAGATCCTGCGCAAATGGGGAATCTGGTTGTTGTTGGCCGCCTGCCTGTGGCTGACCTGGAACCTCTTCGCTCGAGCCGACCTGGCGGCGCTCTGGGCCCAGGCCGGGGACGGCTCGATGCCGTTCGCCGTGGGTTTCGATATCGCCATCGCCATGCCCTTGTCCTGGTTGCCGCTGATCGCCGACTACTCGCGGTTCGGCAAGCGCGCCAAGAGCGTGTTCGGCGGCACGGCCCTGGGCTTTTTCATCGGCAATTTCTGGTTGATGAGCCTGGGCGTCGCCTACACCCTGGCCTTCGCTCCCAGTGGTGAAGTGAATGCCTTGCTGCTGGCGCTGGCCGGGGCCGGGCTGGGGATTCCGTTGCTGCTGATTCTGCTGGACGAATCGGAGAACGCCTTTGCCGATATCCATTCGGCGGCGGTTTCCAGCGGCATCCTGCTGCGCCTCAAGGTCGAGCACCTGGCGCTGGCCATAGGCGTGCTCTGCACCCTGATCGCCTGCCTGGCGCCGTTGGCCCAGTACCAGAACTTCCTGTTGCTGATCGGCTCGGTATTCGCGCCGCTGTTTGGCGTGGTGCTGGTGGATCACTTCATCCTGCGTCGGCGCTCGGGGCAGAACCCGGCGTCAGCCTTGCGCTGGCCGGCGCTGCTGGCCTGGCTGGGTGGGGTGAGCACCTATCATCTGTTGGCCAATCTGTACCCGGATATCGGCGCAACCCTGCCGTCACTGGTACTGGCAGGGCTGCTGCAATGGCTGTTGGGCCGGGCTTTCAGTTACCGCCAGGAAACAGCTCGGGCTTGAGCACGCCCTTGAGGCGGTTGTAGGGGATCTGCAGTTCGATGTGGCCCAGGACCGAGGGCGCGATGGTGGTGACGTCGTACTTGAGGGTCACGGCGTTGCGGGTCAGCGCTACGTTCTGGGTCTTCTGGAAGGGCCAGGTCTTCACGAACTCGGCCTCGCGATCCAGGTGAGTGCTGATCAGCCAGTTGTTGTGGGCGACCCGCGCGGCCTTCCAGAACATCTCTTCCTGGCCGGGCAGGAGCATGTCCGCCAGGTTCAGGGCCTTGTGCTGCTGGCGTGAATAGTTGACGAAGCCACGGCCCGGGGTGCCATTGGCGGCGCCGGTGTCCAGGTAACTGGCCAGTTCGATGATCACCAGGCCGTCATGCTGCTCGCGTAGCTTGGATTGCAGGTACATGCCGTGGCGGTCCGGCGCGCTGCGCAGGAACTGCTCGCGATAGGCCGCAAGGCTGGCCGGCAGCGCAGCATCGGGGCTGGTGCGGGTCATTTGCAGCAGGCGCTTTTCAATGATGGCATCCAGCTGCGGTTCGGCGGGGAAATGCACGGTGTCGAGGTTGACCAGTGGGCAGTCGGCGCCGCTGCAGCCGGGCTTGAGTTGTTCGGACTTGTCCCGGGTGGGTTCCAGCGGGGTCATGTAGCTGGGTTGAAACAGGCTTTGGCAGGCACCCAGGGTCAGGGCGATACAGGCCACGGAGGCGATTTTGACAAGCGACATGGGCGTCCTTCATAAACCAGGGGGAGGCAAAAGTTACCGGCTTCGACTGCCTGCGAGGCAGTCGGTTCGCCACTAAGCTCAATAGAGGCAATTAGAGTAGGTTTAGCCCCTCGCCGTCTATCCCGCTGAGGGTAAAGGGGCTGCATGATCAGCTGCGAGCGCGTTAGGATGGCGCGAAGTCGAGGGGGATCCTCGGATTGAACATGCTGTACACGAGGATTGTTATGACTGACTTTGCCAACTCCACGCCGAGTGCCATCGAGATCATCCGGCGCGAAAACTGCTTCCAGGGTTTCTACCGGCTCGATCGCCTGCAACTGCGTCATGAGCTGTTCGCCGGTGGCATGGGGCGTGAAATCAATCGTGAAGTCTTTGTCCGTCACGATGCGGTCTGCGTACTGCCGTACGACCCGCAGCGCGATGAGGTGGTGCTGATCGAACAGTTCCGCGTCGGTGCCATGGGCAAGACGGCTTCGCCCTGGCTGGTGGAACTGGTGGCCGGGCTGATCGACAAGGACGAGCAGCCGGAACAGGTTGCCCGCCGCGAGGCGCAGGAGGAAGCTGGCCTGGACATCTCGGCGCTGTGGCCGATGACCCAGTACTTCCCGTCGCCCGGTGGCAGCACCGAATTCGTCCATCTGTACCTGGGGCGTTGCGACAGCAGCGCCGCCGGTGGGCTGCATGGGCTGGAGGAAGAGGCGGAAGACATTCGGGTGTGCGTGATGGCCTATGAGGATGCCTTGCAGGCCATGCGCGACGGGCGGATTTGCAATGCCGCCAGCATCATTGCCTTGCAGTGGCTGGCGCTCAATCGCGCGGAAGTGAGGGGGTTATGGTCGTAAACAAGGTACGCGACCGCTATCGGGTGGATCTCGCGGGGCTGCAAGCTTCCTGCGAGGCCAACTACGCCCGGCTGATGCGCCTGCTGCCCGACATGCGCAACCAGCCCGTGGCCCGGCGCATCGCCGTGACCCAGGGCGACCAGATGCTCGGCGTACTGGCCCTGGAGGTGGTACTGGCCTGCCCGTATACCACCACCTTGCAGGTGCGCCAGGAGCACAGCCTGCCCTGGCTGCCTGTGCCGCAGCTGGAAGTGCAGGTCTATCACGACGCGCGCATGGCGGAAGTCATCAGTGCCGAACATGCCCGGCGTTTTCGCAGCATCTATCCCTATCCCAATGCCTTCATGCACCAGCCTGATGAAAAGGCCCAGCTGAACGTGTTCCTCGGCGAGTGGCTGAGCCACTGCCTGGCCTGCGGCCACGAGTTCGAAGCCGTGCGCTAGATGTGAACTGGGTCCGCTTCCCAGGTTTCCTCTTTTTCACTTCCCCCAGCATAATTGCCCCCTTCTTCACGCTTTGTGATCTTGCTCCGGGAGAACGCCGTGCCAAGCGTATCCGCACTGACTGCCGCCGACCCCGTGTTGCTGGTGCAGCTGTCCGATAGCCATCTGTTTGCCGAGACGGACGGCACGCTCTTGGGCATGAACACCGCCGACAGCCTGCAACGGGTCATCGACCTGGTGCTGGCGCAGCAGCCACGGATCGACCTGATGCTGGCCACCGGCGACCTGTCCCAGGACGGCACGCTGGAGTCCTATCAACGCTTTCGCCAACTGACCCGGCAGATTGCCGCCCCAGGCCGCTGGCTGCCGGGCAACCACGACGAACCGCAGGTCATGGAGCAGGCCGCCAGCGGCAGTGACTTGCTGGACCCGGTGGTGGACATCGGCAACTGGCGCATCACCCTGCTGGACTCGGCGGTGCCGGGTTCGGTACCGGGTTATCTGCAGGATGAGCAGTTGCAACTGCTGACCCGCTCCCTGAGCGAAGCACCAGAGCGGCACCACCTGGTCTGCCTGCATCACCATCCGGTGTCCATCGATTGCGCCTGGATGGAGCCCATCGGCCTGCGCAATGCCCAGGCGCTGTTTGCCGTGATCGACGCTTTCCCCCAGGTGCGCGCCGTGCTCTGGGGGCATGTTCACCAGGAGATCGATCGCCTGCGGGGCGACGTGCGGCTATTGGCCTCACCTTCCACCTGCATCCAGTTCGAGCCCTTGAGCGACGACTTCAAGGTCGAGGAGCAGGTGCCGGGCTACCGTTGGTTGCGGCTGCTGCCCGATGGACGGCTGGAAACCGGCGTGCAGCGGGTCGAAGGCTATGAATTCACCATCGACTACGGTAGCGAAGGCTACTGAAGCGGCTGCGTAACCTGGCCCCATCCCTGTAAACTGCGGCTTTTGCCCAGGTGCACAGGGAGCTCGCATGTCCGGTTCGATCCTCTATATCCACGGCTTCAACAGTGCTCCGGCATCGACCAAGGCCTCCCAGTTGCGCCAGGTCATGGAGCAGCTCGGCCTGGCCGGGCAACTGCGGGTGCCGGCCCTGCATCACCATCCGCGCCAGGCCATTGGCCAGCTGGAACAGGCGATTGCCGAACTCGGTCGTCCATTGCTGGTCGGCAGCTCGCTCGGCGGCTACTATGCGACTCACCTTGCCGAGCGCTATGGTCTGAAGGCCCTGCTGATCAACCCTGCTGTCAGCCCGCACCGGATGTTCGACGGTTATCTGGGCACGCAGAAGAACCTGTACACCGACGAGACCTGGGAGCTGACCCACGACCATGTCGCGGCCCTGGCAGCGCTGGAAGTGGCGCCACCCCAGGACCCTGAGCGTTATCAGGTGTGGTTGCAGACCGGGGACGAGACGCTGGACTATCGCAGCGCCGAGCGCTACTACCGCGCCTGCGCCTTGCGCATACAGGCCGGCGGCGATCATAGTTTCCAAGGTTTTGCCGGACAATTGCCGGCGATGTTGAATTTTGCCGGCATCACTGCCGATCAGTACCAGGCGATCGACTTCACTGCACTGTGAGCCTTCGCCCCATATTCATTGAACGACTAACGACGAGAACCCATGGCCACTCCCAGCGCTAGCTCTTATAACGCAGACGCCATCGAAGTCCTCTCGGGACTCGACCCGGTGCGCAAACGCCCGGGCATGTACACCGACACCACGCGGCCCAACCATTTGGCCCAGGAAGTCATCGACAACAGCGTCGACGAAGCCCTGGCCGGCCATGCGAAGTCGATACAGGTCATCCTGCACGCCGACCATTCCCTGGAAGTGTCCGACGACGGCCGCGGCATGCCCGTGGACATCCACCCGGAAGAAGGCGTGTCCGGGATCGAGCTGATCCTCACCAAGCTCCACGCCGGCGGCAAGTTCTCCAACAAGAACTACCAGTTCTCCGGCGGTCTGCACGGGGTGGGCATCTCCGTGGTCAACGCCTTGTCGAACCAGGTGCGGGTGCGGGTCAAGCGCGACGGCAACGAATACCAGATGACTTTCGCCGACGGCTACAAGGCCACCGAGCTGGAAGTGGTCGGCACCGTGGGCAAACGCAACACCGGCACCAGCGTGTACTTCGCTCCGGACCCAAAATACTTCGACTCGCCGAAATTCTCCGTCAGCCGTCTCAAGCACGTGCTCAAGGCCAAGGCCGTACTCTGCCCGGGGCTGCTGGTGAGCTTCGAGGACAAGTCCAGCGGCGAGAAGGTCGAGTGGCACTACGAAGATGGCCTGCGCTCCTACCTGGTGGATGCGGTCAGTGAATTCGAACGCCTGCCGGCCGAGCCGTTCTGCGGCAGCCTGGCAGGGAACAAGGAAGCGGTGGACTGGGCCCTGTTGTGGCTGCCCGAAGGCGGCGACAGCGTCCAGGAAAGCTACGTCAACCTGATCCCCACGGCTCAGGGCGGCACCCATGTCAACGGCCTGCGCCAGGGCCTGCTGGATGCCATGCGCGAGTTCTGCGAGTTCCGCAACCTGCTGCCCCGCGGCCTGAAGCTGGCCCCGGAAGACGTCTGGGAGCGCATTGCCTTTGTCCTGTCGATGAAAATGCAGGATGCGCAGTTCTCCGGCCAGACCAAGGAGCGCCTGTCTTCCCGCGAGGCGGCGGCGTTCGTTTCCGGTGTGGTCAAGGACGCCTTCAGCCTGTGGCTCAACGCCAACCCCGAGCTGGGCATGCAACTGGCGGAGCTGGCCATCAGCAACGCCGGGCGCCGCTTGAAGGCCAGCAAGAAGGTCGAGCGCAAGCGCATTACCCAGGGCCCGGCACTGCCAGGCAAGCTGGCGGACTGTGCCGGCCAGGACCCGATGCGCTCCGAGCTGTTCCTGGTGGAAGGTGACTCCGCCGGTGGTTCGGCCAAGCAGGCGCGGGACAAGGAGTTCCAGGCGATCCTGCCGTTGCGCGGCAAGATCCTCAACACCTGGGAAGTGGACGGCAGCGAGGTCCTGGCCAGTCAGGAAGTGCACAACATCGCCGTGGCCATCGGGGTCGATCCGGGCGCCGAGGACATGAGCCAGCTGCGCTACGGCAAGATCTGCATCCTCGCCGACGCCGACTCCGACGGCTTGCACATCGCTACCTTGCTGTGTGCCTTGTTCGTCCAGCATTTCCGTCCGCTGGTGGATGCCGGTCACGTCTACGTGGCCATGCCGCCGCTGTACCGCATCGACCTGGGCAAGGAGATCTACTACGCCCTGGATGAAGCCGAGCGCGACGGCATTCTCGACCGCCTGGTGGCCGAGAAGAAGCGCGGCAAGCCACAGGTCACCCGATTCAAGGGGCTGGGTGAAATGAACCCGCCGCAACTGCGCGAGACCACCATGGACCCGAACACCCGGCGCCTGGTGCAGTTGACCCTGGACGACGTCGAGGCCACCGCGGAAATCATGGACATGCTGCTGGCCAAGAAGCGCGCCGGTGATCGCAAGTCCTGGCTGGAGTCCAAGGGCAACCTGGCCGAGGTGCTGGCCTGATGCACAGAGGTTTTGCCCTGGCCCTGGCGCTATTGGCAACCTCGGTGGTGGCCGCGCCGGCGCCCGAACTGAAACTGCTGTCCGAGCATCCTGTGCAAGGCATGCGCGGCGGCAATCTGTCCGGGCTGGCGCTGTGTGGTCAGGAGCTTTGGACCGTCTCCGATCGCGACGACGAGCAGATCTACAGGCTCGATACCCGTAACACTGTCTGGCAGGCCGAGACCGTCGGGATCGAGGTGCCTGCGGTGCCGGATTCCGGCTTGCCCTGGGGCTTGAAGGTGCGGACCTGGGCGGCGTCCTTCGTGCGTGGCGGCGACCTGGATTTCGAGGGCATCACCTGTGATGCCGCCGGCAACAAATATGTGGTCAGCGAAGCCCATGCCGCGGTGCTGCAGGTTCCGGCGCAAGGCGCGCCGGCCTGGTTGAAGATTTCCCCGATCATGGTGCGCGAAGCCCGTGCCAGCGGCATGCTGCTGCACTTCAATGCCCTGTTCGAAGGGCTGGCGGTCAACCCTGCCGGGGATCGGATCTGGCTGGCGGCGGAACGCGAGCGGCGCGGGCTGCTGTTGATCAAGCGTGGCCAGACCACCTGGGACTGCGATGGCGGTTGCGTGCTGCTCAGTGAAGCAGGGGCGCTAATGCAGCCTGAGCAGATGCCCAACGCCAAGGCCGTATCCCGTGACTTTGCCGACCTGTCGCTGTTCGACGGCAAGCTGTTCACCCTGGAGCGCAACGCCTATCAGATCTGTCGCCGGGACGCGCTGAGCGCCAAGGTCGAGCAGTGCTGGTCGTATGCTGGCGAAGCACTGATGGAGCATCGGCGTTATCCACAGCCCTACGGGTTGGCGGAAGCCCTGGTGGTGGACGCCAAGGGCGCCTGGATTGGCCTGGATAACAACAACGGTGCTCGCGCCGACGGCGAGGCCCGACCGATCGTCTGGCGTTTTGCAGCTCCCGAAGGCGGCTGGAGTGCCAAGCCGTGAGCCAGCAACCGGGCAAGAGTGCCGGGCGGGTGATGCTGATCATGGCCTGGGCGGCGGCGCTGTTCCTGGCCACGCGGTTCTTTGCCGACTGGGAAGCGCACCAGGAGAACCCCAACACTGTCGTCAGTTCGCAACAACATGAGGGTTACATCGAAGTGCAACTGGCGGGCAATCGCCAGGGGCATTTCGTCGCCAGCGGCCATATCAACGGGCGGCCGGTGCAATTCATGCTCGACACCGGGGCCACCGATGTCTCGGTACCTGCGGATCTCGCTGAACGTCTGGGCCTGGAGCGCGGTGCGCCGGTCACCCTGAGCACGGCCAATGGGCGCAGCGAAGGTTATCGGACCCGTATCGAACTCCTGCAGCTGGGGGATATCGTGCTGCGGGACGTGGCCGCGCTGGTGGCGCCGGGGCTCGACGGCGACCAGGTTCTGCTGGGCATGAGCGCTTTGAAAAAACTTGAATTTACTCAGCGCGGCGGCAGCATGCTGCTGCGCCAGACTACGAACCAATGAGGCCCGCATGAGCGACTCCCTTGATCTCAGCCTGGATGGCGTAGAACGCCGGTCACTGGCTGACTTCACCGAAAATGCCTACCTCAACTACTCCATGTACGTGATCATGGACCGTGCTCTGCCGCATATCGGCGACGGCCTGAAACCGGTACAGCGGCGTATCGTCTACGCCATGAGTGAGCTGGGGCTGGATGCCGATTCCAAGCACAAGAAATCCGCGCGTACCGTGGGTGACGTGCTCGGCAAGTTCCACCCGCACGGCGATTCGGCCTGCTATGAGGCCATGGTGCTGATGGCCCAGCCGTTCAGCTACCGCTACACGCTGGTGGACGGCCAGGGCAACTGGGGTGCGCCGGACGATCCCAAGTCCTTCGCTGCCATGCGTTACACCGAGGCGCGCCTGTCGCGCTATTCCGAAGTGCTGCTCAGCGAACTGGGCCAGGGCACTGCGGACTGGGGGCCGAACTTCGACGGCACGCTGCAGGAGCCGCTGGTACTGCCGGCACGCCTGCCGAACATCCTGCTCAACGGCACCACCGGCATCGCCGTGGGCATGGCCACCGACGTGCCCCCGCACAACCTGCGGGAAGTGGCTTCGGCCTGCGTGCGCCTGCTGGATGAGCCCAAGGCCACGGTCGAGCAGCTCTGCGAGCATATCCAGGGCCCGGACTACCCCACCGAAGCCGAGATCATCACCCCGCGTGCCGACCTGCTGAAGATCTACGAAACCGGCCGTGGCTCGGTGCGCATGCGCGCCGTGTACCGGGTCGAGGACGGCGACATCATCGTCACCGCGCTGCCGCACCAGGTCTCCGGGGCCAAGGTGCTGGAACAGATCGCCGGCCAGATGCAGGCCAAGAAGTTGCCGATGGTGGCCGACCTGCGTGACGAGTCGGACCATGAGAACCCGTGCCGCATCGTGATCATCCCGCGCTCCAATCGGGTCGACGCCGATGAGTTGATGCAGCACCTGTTCGCCACCACCGAGCTGGAATCCACCTACCGGGTCAACATCAACATCATTGGCCTGGACGGCAAGCCGCAGTTGAAGAACCTGCGGGCCCTGCTGGTGGAGTGGTTGGAGTTCCGGGTCACCACCGTGCGTCGCCGGCTGCAGTTCCGCTTGGACAAGGTCGAGCGTCGCCTGCATCTGTTGGACGGTTTGCTGATTGCCTACCTCAACCTGGATGAAGTGATCCACATCATCCGTACCGAGGAGCATCCACGGGCCAAGCTGATCGAGCGTTTCGCCCTGAGTGAAATCCAGGCCGACTACATCCTCGACACGCGCCTGCGCCAATTGGCGCGTCTGGAAGAGATGAAGCTGCGGGCCGAACAGGATGAGTTGCTCAAGGAGCAGGCCAAGCTGCAAGCCTTGCTCAACAGCGAAGCCAAACTGAAGAAGCTGGTGCGCACCGAGTTGCTGCAAGACGCAGAAACCTACGGCGATGACCGCCGTTCGCCGATCGTCGCCCGGGCCGAGGCCAAGGCGCTGTCGGAAAACGAGCTGATGCCTACCGAGCCGGTGACTATCGTTCTGTCGGAAAAAGGCTGGGTGCGTTGCGCCAAGGGGCATGATATTGACGCCACTGGTCTGTCCTACAAGGCCGGCGATGGCTACAAGACCGCCGCGCCCGGGCGTTCCAACCAGTTCGCGGTGTTCATCGACTCCACCGGGCGCAGTTACTCGGTGGCGGCCCATACGCTGCCATCGGCCCGGGGTCAGGGCGAGCCGCTGACCGGCCGTCTGACACCGCCGCCGGGTGCGACGTTCGAATGCGTGCTGCTGCCGGATGACGATGCCTTGTATGTGATCGCTTCTGACGCCGGCTACGGCTTCGTGGTCAAGGGCGAGGACCTGCAGGCCAAGAACAAGGCGGGCAAGGCGCTGTTGAGCCTGCCGAACAATGCCAAGGTGCTGGCGCCGCGGCCAGTGGCCGATCGCGAACAGAACTGGCTGGCTTCGGTGACCACCGAAGGGCGCCTGCTGGTGTTCAAGATCAGCGACCTGCCGCAGCTGGGCAAGGGCAAGGGCAACAAGATCATCGGCATTCCCGGTGAGCGCGTGGCCAGCCGCGAAGAGTACGTCACCGATATCGCGGTGCTGCCGGACGGCGCGACCCTGGTGCTGCAGGCTGGCAAGCGCACCTTGTCGCTCAAGGCTGACGATCTGGAGCACTACAAAGGCGAGCGCGGGCGCCGTGGCAACAAACTGCCTCGCGGCTTCCAGCGGGTGGATGCGTTGTTGGTAGAGCCTCTCAGTTAAGGGCGGGCTAGAGCGTTCGATCTGCGATTTAAGCGCAGGATCGACGCTACAACACTGGAGTCAGGGCGCATATTCACGGATGATATGCGCTTTCAAACGCTGGCGTGGCCGGGCGTTATTCAGGTTTTTTTGAGTATTTACACTGTGGCTAGCCTTGTGGCCGCCACCTGGATGGGATGATGACTGCTCTGCGCCTTCCTCTTGTTTTCTTGCTCGCCGGCGTTCTTGGCCTGGCGGGTTGCAGCGTACACCAGCCGGTGTCGCTGTATCAGCTGGACAGCGGAAGTCCAGCTCAGCCGGCCAGTGCCGGCATGTCGGTATTGCTGGGGCCGGTGCTGATCGCCGACTACCTGCAACGTGAAACCCTCCTGCAGCGTCAGGATGATGGCAGCCTGCAGGCCTCCACTGATGGTCGCTGGGCCGGCAGCCTGTCTTCGGACATCGACCAGTTGCTGTTGCGCCAGGTGGCCGGTCATCTCGACAGCCAGCGGGTTGTATTGGCTCCGGCCACCAGCGGCTTCACTCCGGATGTCCAGGTGCTGCTGTCGATCACTCGCCTGGATTCAGGCAAGTCGCAGCCGGCGGTGCTGGATGCGCAATGGCGCCTGATCGACCGTCGTGGCCAGGTGCGGGACAACCGCATCGTTCATCTGCAGGAGCAGCACGCGGGAACCACGGCGTCCCAGGTCCAGGCCCAGGGCGTGCTGTTGCAGCGTCTGGCGGAACAGTTGTCGGGTGCCCTCAAGCCTCTGGCCAATCAGCCGGCGGTGGCGGAGGTGCCA
Source organism: Pseudomonas sp. BIGb0176 (assembly GCF_024810175.1). Classification (NCBI taxonomy): domain Bacteria; kingdom Pseudomonadati; phylum Pseudomonadota; class Gammaproteobacteria; order Pseudomonadales; family Pseudomonadaceae; genus Pseudomonas; species Pseudomonas sp. BIGb0176. The sequence continues at coordinate 210,872 of NZ_JANUEC010000007.1, read as the reverse complement.
CGCAAGGCGGCCCCGGCTCCTGCGCCCAAGCCTGCCGGGCAGGAAAAGCAACCGAAGATCCCGATGGCCACGCCGATCCGCACGGATATGGAAGTGTTCAGGTTCTGAGTTGACACGCCGCGAGACAAGGCCCGCCCAACAGCGGGCCTTGTCGTTTCTGGCTCTGGCCAACGCAATCTCCTGTAGCCGCTGCCGAAGGCTGCGAGCAGGCCGCAGGCACGCAGCGATATCACCAGCGTTGAAGCCCCTGCGGGGCTTGTCGCAGGCTGCGCCAGCGGCTACACAAAGCTCATGAAAAAGCCCGCACTGGGCGGGCTTCTTTTTGTGCGGGTCAGCCTTACAGCTTGGCCCGTGTTTCATGCATGCGTGCCAGTTGCCGCTCCAGCATCGACGGGTAGGGCTCCATCAGGCGTTCCACGCAGCAGGCACCTTCCGGGCTGGCGATCGGGCGAATACGTGCCCGCTGGCGCAGCAGCGGGTCGTCATTGACCTTGCGCTCCACCAGCAGCAGGTTGCGGCTGTGCTGGGACAGGGCCAGGGCATCCTGAGCGGTTTCGGTGAGCAGCAGGTCGATCTGGCTCAGGCCGAACAGTTCGTCGCCCAGGGTCAGGCCCAGTTGCAGTTGCAGGGTGATGCCGCTGTCCGCCACTTCGATCTGCAGGGCATGGCCCAGGGCGCGCAGCAACTCGCCGCAGCAGATGGCGTTGGTCAGGTAGTCGTCACCGCTGTCTTCGCTGTGGAACAGCATCAGCGTGCTGCCATCGTTCAGGGTATGCAGTTCGCTCTGGTACAGCGAGGCGGCCTGGTCGAGGCAATCGCGGTAGCGTTCCAGCAGTTCCATCAGGCGGGCGCGGGGCAGGCGTCGCAGTTGCTCCTGGGCACCGAGTTGCACCGCGAGTACCGCACTGTGCTGGGGCTGGGCCGGAACCTGTGGTTGCGGTTGTGGCTTGGCAGCAGGCGTCGATGAGCTGTCCCGCAGGTCGGCGAAGGGGTCTTCCTCGTCCAGTTCATCTTCTTCGGCGTGAACCAGGTGCCGGGGTGCAGGCTTCAGGCCTGCTACCGGAGCGCTTTCGTCGAAGCTCGGGTCCCGCAGGTTGCGCACTTCGAATGCCGGCTCATCGTCCTCGTCGTCTTGTACTTCAGCCTCGGGCTGCGGTGCCGGTTCGGGTTTTTCCGGCACCAGGCGGGCATGCAGCTGACGCGCCAGATCGCCGATTTCGTCCTGGCGCTGGGTGGCGGGAGTGTGTTCGTCCAGGTCACGCAGCCAGACTCGCAGTTGCAGCAGCGGAGTCGAGATGTGCCGCCCCAGGCGCAGGCTCAAGGCCAGGGCCAGGGCCAGCAGGATGGCGCTGAGGATGCCCATGCTTTGCAGGCTGATGGTCATCGGCTGCTGGAATTGCGCCATGTCCAGGCTGATTCGCAGGTTGCCCGCGGTCACGTCCTGGAAGGTGATCTTGGTCTGGTACACGCCCTCGGTTTCACCCAGCAGGCTGCTCTTGGGGCGCTGGCCGGCCTCGGCGAGGATGCGGTTGTCCACGCTGTAGATGGCCGCGTGGGCCACCAGCGGGTTCTTGGTCAGATTGTTGAGCAGGACATTGAGGCTGAGGATGTCGTTGGACACCAGCAGCTCGGTGGCCGAGGTGGCGGTCTGGGTGGTCAGGCTCTGACCCAGGGCGTCGGCTTGTTCGTGCATGGCTTGCTTGAACTGCAGGCCCATCACGCCGGCATAGATCACCAGGGCCAGGGCGACCAGGATCACGTTATGGCTGGCAATGCGCAATGCAATCGGCACACGGCGGTGGCGCAGTGCACGGAAGATCAGCAGGAAGAAGTTATCGGTTTTAACTGGCGTGGGCCGGTTCACTGAGCTCGGCTCTTTTGTCCGTGAAGTTGACGCGCAGTATAGCGACAGGCCCTAGACCGGCAAAGCGCTGGCTGTGCCCGATGGTCACCGAAAGTGGGTAGAATGCGCTTTTTTTCCACCTCGGGGGTGCGCCTTGCGCGAAATTGTCCTGATAAACATCACCGGCGAAGATCGTCCCGGTCTGACTGCGGCCATTACCGGCGTTCTGGCCCAGGGTGGTGTGAACATTCTCGACATCGGTCAGGCGGTGATCCACGACACCTTGTCGTTCGGCATCCTGGTTGAAATTCCCAGCAACGAGCAGAGCTCGTCGGTGCTCAAGGACATCCTGTTCACCGCCTACAAGCTCGACCAGCAGGTGCGCTTCACGCCGGTGTCCGAGGAGGATTACCAGCAGTGGGTCGCCGGGCAGGGCAAGAAGCGCCATATCGTGACCCTGCTGACGCGCAAGGTTACCGCCGAACAGTTGCAGCGCGTGAGCTCCATCACCGCCAAGTACGGCCTGAACATCGACCATATCGATCGCCTGTCCGGGCGCATGCCCCTGGATATGCCTGCCGACCAGGGCAAGGGCTGCATCGAGTTCTCGGTACGTGGCGAAGCCGCCGATCCGCAAGCCCTGCGGGCCGAGTTCCTCAGCGTGGCCCAGGAGCTGAACGTCGATATCGCCTTCCAGGAAGACTCGCTGTTCCGCCGTAACCGGCGCCTGGCGGTGTTCGACATGGATTCGACGCTGATCGAGGCCGAAGTCATCGACGAGCTGGCCAAGGCGGCCGGTGTCGGCGATCGGGTCGCGGAAATCACCGAGCGGGCGATGGCCGGCGAGCTGGACTTCCGCGCCAGTTTCAAGGAGCGCCTGGCGTTGCTCAAGGGCCTGGACGTCAATGTGCTGGACGCCATCGGCGCCTCCCTGCGCCTGACCGAGGGCGCCGAAACCCTGTTCGCCGAACTCAAGCGCCTGGGCTACAAGACCGCGATCCTCTCCGGCGGCTTCACCTACTTTGCCAAGCAGCTGCAAGCCAAGCTGGGTATCGACTACGTGTTCGCCAACGAGCTGGAAGTGGTGGACGGCAAGGTCACTGGCGTGGCGGTGGAGCCGATTGTCGACGCCCAGCGCAAGGCCGATCTGCTACGTGAGCTGGCGCACAAGGAAGGCCTGCGCCTGGAGCAGACCATCGCTGTCGGCGATGGCGCCAACGATTTGCCGATGCTCGGCATTGCCGGCCTGGGCGTGGCATTCCGCGCTAAGCCGCTGGTCAAGCAGTCGGCCAAGCAGGCGATCTCGACCCTGGGCCTGGATGGCGTGCTGTACCTGCTGGGGTTCCGTGACCGCGACGGGCAACTCTGAGCCGCCGGAAAATCCCCGCTCATAAAAAACGCCGCTGATCAGCGGCGTTTTTTATGTCCGGCATTCAGGCCTCAAGCCTTGGGCAGGCCCAGGCCCTGGCCCATCCGCACGGGCGAGCCGGCAGCCAGCTCTTGGGCCCACTGCACCTGGTCCGGGCCAAACAGCACGATGGCCGTGGAGCCCAGCTTGAAGCGGCCCATTTCGGCGCCTTTCTCCAGGTGGATCGGAGCGCGGGCGGCTTCGTCGTAGCGCACGGTCTTGAGTTCGCGCTTGGGCGGCGTTACCAGGCCGGCCCAGACGGTTTCGATCGAAGCGACGATCATCGCGCCCACCAGCACCAGCGCCATCGGGCCGCGCTCGGTATCGAAGATGCACACCACGCGCTCGTTGCGTGCGAACAGCTCGGGTACGTTTTCAGCGGTAGTCTGGTTGACCGAGAAGATCCGGCCCGGCACATAGACCATTTCCCGCAGGGTGCCGGCCAGGGGCATGTGCACCCGGTGGTAGTCCTTGGGGGAGAGGTAGATGGTGGCAAAGTCGCCGCCCATGAACGGCTGTGCCAGGGCCGGGTCACCGCCCAGCAGTTCCAGCACGCTGTAGCTGTGGCCCTTGGCCTGGAACACTCGGCCGTGTTCGATCGGGCCCAGTTGGCTGACCGCGCCGTCGGCAGGGCTGAGCACCGCGCCCGGGGTCGGGTCCAGCGGCCGCGCGCCGTCTTTGAGGGCGCGGGTGAAGAAGGCGTTGAAGTGCTCGTAGGCGGTCACGTCCTCGACCTGGGCCTCGGACATATCCACTTGATACTGCTTGGCGAACCAGCGGGTGAAGGCATTCTTGAACCAGCGCACGCGGCACTCGGCAATGCAGCCGGCCAGGCGCGACAGCAGGTGATGAGGCAGCAGGTACTGGCTGATGATGAACAAACGCTTTTTCATTGGGTGTCCTTAAAAACCTTAAATCTCTACGGGCGTATCGGGATGATTGCCCCATTCGCCCCAGGAACCGGCGTAGCCCTTGACCCGTGGGTAGCCCAGCGCCTTGGCCACCAGATAGGTGAAGCCGGAGCGATGGTGGGTCTGGCAGTGGGTGATCACTTCTTTGTCTTTGCTGATGCCCAGGTCCGCAAGGATCTGTGGCATGTCGCGGCGGATGCGCAGGTGGCGTGCCTGATCCATGCCGGCGGTCCATTCGAAATTCACCGCGCCGGGGATATGCCCGCCCTTGGCTGCCAGGACTTTTTCGCCGGAGTACTCCAGCGGTCCGCGGGCGTCCCAGATCACCAGGTCCGCCGCGCCGAGACGGCTTTGCAGGTATTCGCGGGTGGCGGTGGGCTCGTCATGCAGGGCCAGCGCCACGGGGCCGCCGACCGCGGCCGGCACTTCGGTAGACACGGGCAGGCCTTCCGCCAGCCAGGCCGGCAGGCCGCCGTCGAGGTAGTGGTAGCGGTGGTGGCCGATCACGTCCAGCAGCCAGATGAAGCGCCCGGCCCAGCCACCGCCTTCATCGTCGTAGACCACATAGACCGCGTCCGGGTTGTGCCCGAGTTCGCCGAACAGCGTTTCAAGCGCCGCTTGCGGCGGCAGCAGCCCGGGAGCCGGCGCCTGGCCCAGCTGAGTGCGCTTGGGGTCGACGAAGCGCGCCCCGGGAATATGCCCGGTTGCATAGCGGGCAGCGCTGGTCAGGTCGACCAGGATCAGTTCGCGGGCGTTCAGGCGGGCGAGCAGGTCGCTCGGTTCAATGACCAGCGGCAAGCCAGAGAAGTCAGACATGTCAGGTCCCCAGGGCGCAAAGGGAAGGATTGTAGCGCAAGCGTCATTGGCTGCGGTTGGTAAAGCTGTGCAAGGCTTTTTCGATGCACTGGGCGGTCTTGCCGAAGGCCTGGACGCTGATTTCCGAGAACGGCACGCCGCCCTGGTCGGCGATCGCCAGCATCAGTACCCGGCCATTGCACGACAGTGAGCGGATCAGCAGGTGTTCGCCGCGAAACAGCTGGCGCAGCGAGCTTGGCAGGTGAGGGGCGAACTGGGCCCGGTTGGCCGGGGTCAGGCGGATCTGCGCGGATTTTTCCAGCAGGCGTTGCAACAGCGGGCTCTGCTTGGCCTGCAGGGTCAGGCTGGCCGCTTCCCTGGGCATGCCGTAAAGCTGTTGCACTCGCAGGTGGCTCAGGCTGCGATCGACCATCAGCAGCATGACCCGATGCATGCCGCACGCCGCCAGGGCATCCCGGGCAAAGCCGGTAAGGTGCACGGCGTTGGTAAAGGGGCTGGGGTCCAGCAACAGTTCGCCGCAGAGCTTGCGCCACTTGGCCAGTTCCAGTGCGGTGGGCGCCGGGGCTGGTTGTTCGCCGTGATGCAGGCGTCGGGCATCCCAGGGCCAGAGCAGGGCCTGGGCCGGGTGCCAGAGATCGGGCTGGGTGTCGTTGCGGGCGCTTTGTACGGCCTGTTGGTGCAACTGTTGCTGGACCTGGTCCAGGGGGATCTGCAGATAAAGAGCGGTAAGGTTCTGCCAGCGCCGGCCATGGGGGCTGTTCCAGGACTGTTGCGCCGCCAGCGCCAGGCCGTTGGCCAGCAACACAGTGTTGGCCGGCTGGTTCAGCCAGCGCCGCAGGTCCGGTTCAGCGTCCAGGCGTTGTTGCTGGCGCAGCGGGTTGTCGCTGTCGCGGGCAATCAGCATGACCTTGGCCAGCAGGTGCTGCTCCTGGGTCAGCAGGCGATAGCCCTGCTGGACCCAGATCGGCAGGTGCCAGGCCAGGACCAGGGCCTGGCACATTTCCATCAGTCGCACTCCGAACAGTTGCAGTTCAACGTCGTGTGCGGATTCGTGCTGGTAGATGACCCGCAGTTCCCACTCTTCCAGCAGCTTGGGATAGACCAGGGCCATGGCCCACAGCGGCGAGAGAAACAGCAGGCTGCCCCAGTGGATGTCCTGCCAGAGTCGCGCCAGGCGTCCGGCAAAGAAGCCATTGGCTTGCTGGCTGGCGTGCTGGCTGATCAGCTGGAACTGGCGCAATGCCTGGGGGATCTGCTCTTCAGGCAGCGTCGGCAGTTGCTCGAGCAACTCCTCGGTACGCTTGAGGCCCAGGCGGTTGACCGCGATCTCCAGGTTTTCCGCCGGTTCGCTCATGCTGCCGTGGGAATGCCGGTTGGCTTCGCGGATCACGCTCAAGGCCAGTGCCGGGCTGTTTTGCATCAGATCGACAATCTCCCGCAGCGAGCTGCGGTTGTTGGCAATGGCGCGGCAGACCCGGTCATGGCTGGCCTGGGGCACCGGCAGGCGCACGCCATTGAGGAGCTTTACCCAGGCGTCGAGAGAGGCGGGCGGAGAATGTGGGACGCTGGTTTCATTAGACATGGTCGGGCGCAATCATCGTCTGCTGTGAACACGCCCAGAGCGGGCCAAACTGGCTTTTCGCCTTAACTGGCTATAGTCTGGCGCAGTTTTGCCGATAAGTAGAAGAAGAGTTTTAAGAACTTCCGAATATGACCTTGAACCCGACTCAATAAGTACTCCCCTACCTATGGCTAAAATTATCGGCATCATCGTCGTATTCGCGAGCGTGCTCGGCGGATACGTGCTTTCCCACGGCAAAATCGCGGCACTGATCCAGCCTTTCGAAGTGCTGATCATCGGCGGCGCAGCCTTTGGCGCATTCCTCCAGGCCAACCCGGGCTACATGACGATGCACGTCGTCAAGAAATCCCTGGGCATGTTCAGCTCGCGCTTCACCCACACCTTCTACCTGGAAGTGCTGGGCCTGATCTACGAGATCCTCAACAAGAGTCGTCGCGAAGGCATGATGGCCATCGAAGGCGATATCGAGGACGCCGCGGCCAGCCCGATTTTCGCCAAGTACCCGGCGGTGCTCAAAGATGAACGCATGACCGCCTTCGTCTGTGACTATCTGCGCATCATGTCCTCCGGCAACATGGCTCCCCACGAGCTGGAAGGCCTGTTCGACATGGAGCTGTTCAGCCTCAAGGAAGACCTTGAGCATCCATCCCATGCGGTCAACGGGATTGCCGACGGCATGCCCGGTTTCGGTATCGTCGCGGCGGTATTGGGGATCGTGGTGACCATGGCTTCCCTGGGCGATGGCGACCAGAAGTCCATCGGCCTGCACGTAGGTGCGGCACTGGTGGGTACTTTCTTCGGTATTCTCGCGGCCTATGGCTTCTTCGGCCCGCTGGCCCACTCCCTGGCCCACGACGCCAAGGAAGAACTGAACGTCTACGAAGCCATCAAGGCGTCGCTGGTGGCCTCGGCTTCCGGCATGCCGCCGTCCCTGGCCGTGGAGTTCGGGCGCAAGGTTCTGTACCCGGCGCACCGTCCTAGCTTCGCCGAGCTGGAACAAGCGGTTCGCGGTCGCTAAGTCATGGAAAATAATCAGCCGATTATCATCAAGCGCGTCAAGCGCTTCGCTGGCGGACATCACGGGGGCGCCTGGAAAATCGCCTTCGCCGACTTCGCCACGGCGATGATGGCGTTCTTCCTAGTGTTGTGGCTGCTGTCCACGGCCACCCCGGAACAGAAGATCGCCATCGCCGGTTACTTCAAGGACCCGATCGGCTTCTCGGAAAGCGGTACGCCCTACATCATCGACCTGGGCGGCTCCCCTGAGCTGGCGCCGGACAACACCCTCAACCCCGAGATCAAGTCCCAGCCACAACCGGACAAGGTCACGGTGGATGCCGACCAGGTGGAGGGCATGGCCGAGCAGGTCGAGCGCGAGCGTCTCGAGTTGCTGTTGCAAGAGTTGCAGAACAAGGTTGAAGAAAACCCGCAACTGCAGAAGTTCAAGGACCAGATCCTCTTCGAGATCACCCCGGACGGCCTGCGGATCCAGATCATGGACGCCGAGAACCGGCCGATGTTCGACTCTGGCAGTGCACGTCTGAAGCCGTATTTCGAAGACATCCTGCTGGCCATGGCTGACACCATCAAGACCGTGCCGAACAAGATCAGCATCAGCGGTCACACCGACGCCAAGCCCTATTCGGGCACTGGCGACTTCGGCAACTGGGAACTGTCGGCCAACCGGGCCAACGCTGCGCGTCGGGCGCTGGTGGCGGGTGGTTATCCTGATCCGCAAGTTGCGCGTGTGGTGGGCTTTGCTTCGTCGGCTCTATTCGATCGCAAGGACCCGTTCAACCCGGTCAACCGGCGCATCGATATCGTCGTGCTGACCAAGAAGGCCCAGCGTGCCATCGAGGGTGAGCAGACCGATCCCAATGCTCCGGTACCGACCCAGGGTAGCGGTGCTCCCGGTGAAGTACCGGGGGCGGCAGCCGACCCGAATGCCTTGCCGCCCGGTAGCGAACCGCTGCCGGCGCACGAGGTGCGTCAACGTATGAATATCTTCGAGGACGGTGTGCTGAAGATGGACGAGCAGGGTGCGGCGGGCCAGTCTTCCGCTCCGGCTCCGGCTCCCACTGCTCCGGTGGCGCCGCCCGCTACGCCGGGCACGGCGAAGTGACAAACGACAAGGCCGCGAAGATCGCGGCCTTGTCGTATCTGGGTCAGGTCAATCAGTAGCTGTTGTCTGGCAGGCTGGCGAGGATCGAGCGGTAGCTGTTCATCCGTTGCTGCTGGATGCGCCCATCTTCCAGGGCCTTGAGCAAGGCACAGCCTGGCTCGCGATCGTGCTTGCAATCGCGGAAGCGGCAGGTGCCCAGCAAGTCATTGAACTCGATGAACCCGGCCTCGACATCGGCGCGGCTGACATGGCCGAGGCCGAACTCACGGATACCGGGGGAGTCGATCAGCTCACCGCCACCGGGGAAGTGGAACAGGCGCGCGGTCGTGGTGGTGTGAGTGCCCTGGCCGGAGAACTCCGACAGCGGGCCGACGCGGGTTTCGACTTCCGGCAGCAGGCTGTTGACCAGGGACGACTTGCCCACCCCCGACTGGCCGACGAATACACTGATGCGCCCGTCCAGCAGGGCTTGCAACTGCTCCATGCCGTCGCCGTGATGAGCCGAGACCTCCAGCAGCGGGTAGCCCAGCTGGCGGTAGACCGCGAGCAGGGCGTTGAGCGCAGGGGCGTTCTGCTCATCGATCAGGTCGGCCTTGTTCAGCAGCAGCAACGGCCGGATTCCAGCATGCTCGGCGGCTACCAGGTAGCGGTCGATCAGGTTGGCGTGGGGCTCTGGCATGGGCGCAAACACGATCACGATCATGTCGACGTTGGCGGCCACCGGCTTGAGTTGGCCGCGGCTGTCCGGGCGGCACAGCTCGGTGCTGCGCGGCAGTTGCGCGACGATCACCCCGATGCCCTGGTTGCCGGCGCGCCAGACCACCTGGTCGCCGGTCACCAGGGCCGGCAGGTTGGCCCGCAGGTAGCAGCGGAACACCTGGCCGGCCGTTTCGCCTTCGCGAGCCTCGACTTCGACCTGGACGCCGAAGTGGGCGATGACCAGGCCGGTCTGTTCCGGGCCCAGGTCGCCACCTTCCAGCGCCTCGACGGCAGAGGACTCGCGTTTGGCGGCGCGGGCGGCGCGCTCACCCTGGATCTTTTCGATGCGCCAGTTTTGGCGGCGATTGAGCTGGCGTTTGGCCATTGGTGTTCCGTGTCGATAATTACGGCGGATAGGTAAAACGGCGGCGAGTTTAGCACGCCGGGCAGGCCCTCTAGGCTAAACTGCGCAACTACGCCGAGGAGCCCACCCATGCAAAACCCGCAGAACCTGATTTGGATCGACCTGGAAATGACCGGTCTGAACCCTGACACCGACGTCATCATCGAGATGGCCACCATTGTCACTGACAGCAACCTCAACACCTTGGCTGAAGGACCGGTCATCGCCATCCACCAGAGCGACGAGATCCTCGCCGGCATGGATGAATGGAACACCCGCCAGCACGGCGGTTCCGGTCTGACCCAGCGGGTTCGCGAAAGCCGCATCAGCATGGCCGAAGCAGAAGCCCAGACCATTGCCTTCCTGGAGCAGTGGGTACCCAAGGGCAAATCGCCGATCTGCGGCAACAGCATCTGCCAGGACCGGCGCTTCCTGTACCGCCACATGAAGGCTCTGGAAAGCTACTTCCACTACCGCAACCTGGACGTCTCGACCCTCAAGGAACTGGCCGCCCGCTGGGCGCCGGACGTGCGCGACAGCTTCAAGAAAGGCAGCACCCACCTGGCCCTGGACGATATTCGCGAGTCCATCGCCGAGCTCCAGCACTACCGCAAGCACTTCATCAAGTTCTGACCCGCAGGCGCCGGCTTGCCGGCGAACGGGCGCCCGCTGCGACTCGGCGCCCGTACTTGCCCCCTTTTGGTGCCCGCTTCAACTGAGTAGACTGCGCGCCTTCCTGCAAGGACCGCCATCATGCTGTTGATGCTTTATCTGATTGCCATTACCGCCGAAGCCATGACCGGCGCCCTGTCTGCCGGCCGGCGCGGCATGGACTGGTTCGGTGTGGTGCTGATTGCCTGCGTCACCGCACTCGGCGGCGGTTCGGTGCGTGATGTGCTGCTGGGCCACTACCCGCTGACCTGGGTCAAGCACCCGGAATACCTGGTGCTGACGTCGGTGGCGGCGTTGGTGACGATCTTCATCGCGCCCTTGATGCGTCACCTGCGCTCGCTGTTTCTGGTGCTCGACGCCGTGGGCCTGGTGGCCTTTACCCTGATCGGCTGCATGACTGCCCTGGAAATGGGCCACGGCATGCTGGTGGCTTCAGTCAGCGGGGTGATCACCGGGGTCTTTGGCGGCATCCTCAGGGACATCTTCTGCAACGATATCCCGCTGATCTTTCGCCGCGAGCTGTACGCCAGCGTGTCCTTCGCCGCGGCCTGGTGCTACATGCTGTGCATCTACCTGCAACTGCCCAGCGAGCAGTCGATCCTGGTCACCCTGTTCGGCGGCTTTCTATTGCGCCTGCTGGCGATCCGTTTTCACTGGGAAATGCCCAAGTTCGTCTACAACGACGAACACTGACGGTTGGCGTGCTGGTCCAGGGCCCATTGCACATGTTCGCGAACCAGTTCCGAGGGGTAGTCCTGGCGGGCCTTGAGGGCTTCCAGCACCGGAATGCTAGAGGGTGCGTTGCCCAGGCCCACCGCCAGGTTGCGTAGCCAGCGCTCGTAGCCGGCGCGGCGCAAGGGTGAACCTTCGGTATTGCTGAGGAATTTGTCCTCGTCCCACATGAACAGCTCTGCCAGTTCTGCATTGTCCAGGTTGTGCCGGGGCTTGAAGTCGCCCTCGGCCGTTGAGCGGGCGAAGCGATTCCAGGGGCAGACGATCTGGCAGTCATCGCAGCCGAATACCCGGTTGCCGATCAGCGGGCGCAGGTCTTCGGGGATGGCGCTTTTGAGCTCGATGGTCAGGTAGGAAATGCAACGTCGGGCATCCAGCACATAGGGGCCGACGAAGGCGTTGGTCGGGCAGATGTCCAGGCAGGCGGTGCAGCGGCCGCAGTGCTCCGTGGCGTGGGGCGCGTCCACCGGCAGGGGCAGGTCGACGAACAGTTCACTGAGGAAGAAGTAGCTGCCGGCTTTGCGATTCAGCACCAGGGTGTTCTTGCCGATCCAGCCGAGCCCGGCCTGTTCGGCGATGGCTTTTTCCAGCACCGGAGCGCTATCGACGAAGGCGCGGTAGCCAAAGGGGCCGATGGCTTGCTGGATGCGCTCGGCCAGTTGCTGTACGCGCTTGCGGATCAGCTTGTGATAATCGCGCCCCAGGGCATAGCGCGAAACATAGGCCTTGGAAGGCTGGGCCAGGCGCTGGGCCATCTGGGTGTCGCCGGGCAGGTAGTCCATGCGCAGCGAAACCACCCGCAGGGTGCCAGGCACCAACTGGTCGGGATGGGAGCGTTTGCTGCCGTGGGCGCCCATGTATTCCATCTCGCCGTGGTAGCCGGCGGCGAGCCAGCGTTCCAGGTGCTGCTCATGCTCGGCCAAGTCCAGGCCGCTGATGCCGACTTGTTGAAAGCCCAGTTCGCGGCCCCAGTCCTTGATCGATTGGGCGAGAGCGGGAAGATCCTGGGTAATAGCGGGCATGAGGCGAGAGAAACCGGGGCTGAGGTGCGTATAATTCTGCCAGACATCGGAGCTCGAAGACGCATGCCGCAGACAAAACACCCTCTACCTGACGTTCAGTTGCTGACTTCTGGCCATTTGCCACATCTGAATGGACGACTTCGCGATGCCCACAAGGGTCAGTTCGGCCACCTGTTGCTGATTGGGGGCGATCGAGGTTTTGCCGGCGCCGCCTTGCTGAGTGCGGAAAGTGCCTTGCGCAGTGGCGCGGGGCTGGTGTCCCTGGCGACCCGCAGTGAGCATGTGGCTGCCGCTGCGGCGCGCTTGCCTGAGGTCATGACCCAGGGCACTCATTCGGCCAACCAGTTGATGGGGTTGCTGGCTCGGGCCACGGTGCTGGTGGTCGGGCCGGGGTTGGGGCAGGGCGCCTGGGGGCGCAGTCTGCTGTCGGCGGCGGCCAATGCGCCGTTGCCCCAGGTGTGGGATGCCGATGCCTTGAACCTGCTGGCCGAGGGCGGGCTGCAACTGCCTGCCGCGAGTGTCATCACTCCCCATCCGGGAGAGGCGGCGCGGCTGCTGGGTATCTCCAGCGCCGAGGTGCAGGCGGATCGCCCTGCAGCGGCCCTGGCGTTGAGCAAAAAATACGCAGCGGTTGCGGTGCTCAAGGGGGCCGGTAGCCTGATCGCCACTGCCGATGGGCGACTGGCCCGCTGTGACGTAGGGCATCCGGCGATGGCCACGGCAGGCTTGGGTGATGTGCTGGCTGGCCTGATCGGCGCCTTGCTGGCGCAAGGCTTGTCGGCATTCGATGCCGCCTGCCTGGCGGTCTGGCTGCATGCCAGCGCGGGCGAGCAGCAAGGCAAATTGGGCCGAGGGCTGGCGGCCAGTGATCTGATTCCAGCCATTCGTCAGTTGTTGGAGGAACAATCACCGTGTCTGAGTTAACCCTTTTTCTGGCCGACGAACAGGCCATGGTGGAATTTGGTGCACGTATTGCCCAGGTGACCCAAGGCGTGGGGGTGATCTTCCTCGAGGGTGACCTGGGAGCGGGCAAAACCACCTTGTCGCGAGGGATCATCCGTGGCCTGGGGCACGCGGGGGCAGTGAAGAGCCCGACCTTTACCCTGGTCGAACCGTACGAGATCGGCTCGGTGCGGGCTTTCCACTTCGACCTGTACCGCCTGGTGGATCCTGAGGAGCTGGAGTTCCTGGGGATTCGCGACTACTTCGAGGGCGATGCTCTGTGCCTGCTGGAGTGGCCCCAGCGTGGTGCAGGCTTTTTGCCAAAGCCTGACCTGACCATTACCATTACCCCGCATAACAATGGGCGTTCTGTGCATCTGTTGTCTCAAGGCTCGCGTGGCGAGTCCTGGTGTGCCGCTTTGGCGTTGGAATTCAAATAATTGATGGGGTTAGGTATGCGCATTCGCGCGTTGGTTGCTGTCGTAGGACTGTTGCTTACGGCATTGGCCGTCGATGCTGTGGCCGCTACACAGGTTCGCAGCGTCCGCCTGTGGCGGGCACCGGATAACACGCGACTGGTATTCGACCTGTCCGGCCCGGTTCAGCACAGCGTCTTTACCCTGACGGCCCCGGATCGTCTGGTGATCGATATCAATGGCGCGACCCTTGGCGGTCCGCTGAACGTCGCCACGGCCAATACACCGATTACCGCCATGCGCTCGGCACAGCGCACGCCCAGTGACCTGCGGGTGGTCATCGACCTGAAAAAGGCCGTCACGCCGAAGAGTTTCACCCTGGCGCCCAACGCTCAGTACGGCAATCGCCTGGTGGTCGATCTGTTCGACAACCCGGCTGACGCCGCGCCACCTACTGCGCCGCCACCTACTGTGGCCACTGTCCCAGCAGTGCCCGTCACTCCGGCGGAGCCGGCGATCAAGCTGCCGCCAGCCCCGGCGGGCAAGCGCGACATCATTGTGGTGATCGATGCCGGCCACGGCGGCGAAGACCCGGGTGCCTCCGGCTCCCGCGGGCAGCATGAAAAAGACGTGGTGCTGGCCATTGCTCGCGAATTGCAGCGTCAGGTCAATGGCCTCAAGGGTTTCCGCGCCGAGCTGACCCGTACTGGCGACTACTTCATTCCATTGCGCGGTCGTACCGAGATCGCCCGCAAGAAGGGCGCCGACCTGTTCGTCTCGATCCACGCCGACGCTGCGCCTTCGGCCGCGGCCTTTGGCGCATCGGTGTTTGCCTTGTCTGAACGTGGTGCCACGTCGGAAACCGCGCGCTGGCTGGCGGACAGCGAGAACCGTTCCGACCTGATCGGCGGGGCTGGCAACGTCAGCCTGGATGACAAGGACCGGATGCTGGCCGGGGTGCTGCTGGACCTGTCGATGACAGCGTCCCTGACCTCCAGTCTGAATGTCGGGCAGAAAGTCCTGAACAACATCGGCCGGGTGACTCCGTTGCACAAACAGCGGGTGGAGCAGGCCGGGTTCATGGTGCTCAAATCCCCGGATATTCCGTCGATCCTGGTGGAAACCGGCTTTATCTCCAACTCCAACGAGGCCTCGAAGCTGGCCACCGCCAGCCATCAGCAGGCCCTGGCGCGTTCCATCAGCAGCGGCGTGCGGCAGTTCTTCCAGCAGAACCCGCCACCGGGCACCTATATTGCCTGGCTGCGCGATTCCGGGAAGATCGCCCAGGGGCCGCGTGATCACCGGGTCAATCCGGGGGAAACCCTGGCCATGATCGCCGTGCGCTATCAGGTCTCCGCGGCCACGCTACGCAGTGCCAACAACCTGAAAAGCGATGAATTGAAAGTGGGGCAGGTGTTGACCATCCCCGGTACAGAACTGGCGGCCAAGGAATGAGTGAATCGGTAATCAGTAGCGCGCGCATCGAGCTGCTCAGCCCGCGCCTGGCCAACCAGATTGCCGCGGGCGAGGTGGTCGAGCGCCCGGCTTCGGTGATCAAGGAGCTGTTGGAAAACAGCCTGGACTCTGGCGCCAAGCGCATCGATGTGGATGTGGAGCAGGCCGGGGTCAAGCTGCTGCGGGTACGTGACGACGGTAGCGGTATTTCCTCCGACGACTTGCCGCTGGCCCTGGCCCGGCACGCCACCAGCAAGATCCGTGACCTTGAAGACCTGGAGCGGGTGATGAGCCTGGGGTTTCGCGGCGAGGCCCTGGCTTCCATCAGCTCCGTGGCGCGCCTGACCCTCACGTCCCGTACCCGGGATGCCGAGCAGGCCTGGCAGGTGGAAACCGAAGGCCGGGACATGGCACCAAGGGTGCAGCCGGCGGCGCACCCGGTAGGCACTTCGGTGGAAGTTCGCGATCTGTTCTTCAATACGCCGGCACGACGCAAGTTCCTCAAGGCGGAAAAGACCGAGTTTGATCACCTGCAGGAAGTGATCAAGCGCCTGGCCCTGGCGCGTTTCGACGTGGCCTTCCACTTGCGGCACAACGGCAAGAGCATCCTCAGCCTGCACGAGGCCAAGGACGACGCCGCTCGTGCCCGTCGTGTGGCAGCGGTGTGCGGTTCGGGCTTCCTGGAGCAGGCGTTGCCCATCGAGGTCGAGCGCAACGGCTTGCATCTGTGGGGCTGGGTGGGCTTGCCGACCTTCTCCCGCAGCCAGGCGGACCTGCAGTACTTCTACGTCAACGGTCGCGCAGTACGGGACAAGCTGGTGGCTCACGCGGTACGCCAGGCTTATCGCGATGTTCTGTTCAACGGTCGACACCCGACCTTTGTTCTGTTTTTCGAAGTCGACCCGTCGGTGGTCGACGTCAACGTGCACCCGACCAAGCACGAAGTGCGTTTCCGTGACGGGCGCATGGTGCACGACTTCCTTTATGGCACCTTGCACCGGGCCCTGGGTGATGTGCGGCCCGAGGATCAGTTGGCGGCGCCGGCGGCGGTCGCCGGCATCGTGCGCCCGACAGGTATCGAGGCCGGTGAGTTCGGGCCTCAGGGTGAGATGCGCCTGGCCGCGAACCTGGCTCTGGAGCAGCCCCAATCCCAGCCGAACTTCAATGCGCCGGGCGCGGGAGCCGGCAGTGGCTATCAATATCAGTACACGCCACGGCCACAGCCAGTGTTGCCGGCCGCCGAGAGCCAGGGCGTGTACCGCGAGTTCTTTGCCCCGTTGCCGGGGGCGCCGGCGGCGGCTTTGCCGGACGGCCAGGAGGACATTCCGCCCCTGGGCTATGCCCTGGCCCAGCTCAAGGGGATCTACATCCTGGCGGAAAACGCCCTGGGTCTGGTGCTGGTGGACATGCACGCGGCTCACGAGCGGATCATGTACGAGCGCTTGAAGGTGGCCATGGCCAGCGAAGGCCTGAGCGGCCAGCCGCTGCTGGTGCCGGAGTCGATTGCCGTCAGCCAGCGTGAGGCCGATTGCGCTGAAGAACACATGAGCTGGTTTCAGCGCCTGGGCTTCGAGCTGCAGCGCCTGGGCCCGGAATCCCTGGCGATCCGCCAGATCCCGGCATTGTTGAAGCAGGCGGAAGCCAATCGCCTGGTGCACGACGTACTGGCGGACCTGATGGAGTACGGCACCAGTGACCGGATCCAGGCCCACCTCAATGAGCTGCTCGGCACCATGGCCTGCCACGGCGCGATCCGCGCCAATCGACGCCTGGCCCTGCCGGAAATGAACGCCTTGCTGCGGGACATGGAAAACACCGAGCGCAGTGGCCAATGCAACCACGGTCGACCGACCTGGACCCAAATGGGCCTGGACGATCTGGACAAACTCTTTCTGCGCGGCCGTTGATGACCCAGCTTCCTCCAGCGATTTTCCTGATGGGCCCGACCGCTGCGGGCAAGACCGATCTGGCCATCGAACTGACCAAGGTGCTGCCTTGCGAGCTGATCAGTGTCGACTCGGCGCTGGTCTACCGCGGCATGGACATTGGCACCGCGAAGCCTTCCAGGGAACTGCTGGCGCAGTTTCCCCATCGCCTGATCGATATTCTCGACCCTGCCGAGAGCTACTCGGCGGCGGATTTCCGTACCGATGCGCTGGCGGCCATGGCCGATATCACCGCCCGGGGCAAGATCCCGCTGTTGGTGGGCGGCACCATGCTGTATTACAAGGCGCTGCTTGAAGGCCTGGCGGACATGCCCGCGGCGGATCCGCAGGTACGTGCCGAGCTGGAGGAGGAGGCTGCACGTCTTGGCTGGCAGGCCCTGCACGACCAGCTGGCGGCGGTGGACCCCGAGTCGGCGGCGCGGATCCACCCCAACGACCCCCAGCGTCTGACCCGGGCGCTTGAGGTCTATCGGGTCAGTGGCCTGACAATGACCGCCCATCGCCAGCGTCAATTGGCGCAAAGTACTGAAGCAGGCGCATCGGGACGCAGTCAATTGCCCTATACTGTCGCCAATCTGGCCATCGCTCCGGCGAATCGCCAGGTACTGCACCAGCGTATTGCACAAAGATTCACACAAATGTTGGAACAGGGATTCATTGACGAGGTCGTAGCTCTGCGTTCCAGAAGTGACCTGCATGCCGGGTTGCCGTCTATACGTGCAGTGGGCTACCGCCAAGTCTGGGATCATCTGGATGGCAAGCTGACGTCAGCCGAAATGCAGGAGCGGGGCATCATTGCCACGCGCCAATTGGCGAAACGCCAGTTCACCTGGTTACGTAGTTGGGCTGACCTGCAATGGTTGGACAGCCTGGATTGCGACAATCTGCCACGCGCCTTGAAATACTTGGGGACGATCTCCATATTGAGCTGAGTCCTTGCAATTGCCGTCTATCCTTGGGGGTGTGACGGCTTTGGCCATCTGTTTTCTGATTTTTATTATTGATCCTTAAAGGAGTGCGGCACATGTCAAAAGGGCATTCGCTACAAGACCCTTACTTGAATACATTGCGTAAAGAGAAGGTTGGGGTTTCCATCTATCTGGTCAACGGGATCAAGCTGCAAGGTACGATCGAGTCTTTCGACCAGTTCGTCATCCTGCTGAAGAACACCGTCAGCCAAATGGTTTACAAGCACGCTATCTCGACAGTGGTTCCAGTTCGCCCGATTCGCCTGCCTAGCGCTTCCGAATCCGAACAGGGTGACGCTGAGCCAGGTAACGCCTGATAGGAGTCTCCTTTGTTCTTTGAGCGCCACGGTGGTGGTGAACGGGCCATTCTCGTTCACTTGGATGGTCAGGACCCTGAGGCGCGCGAAGATCCGCAGGAGTTTCAGGAGCTGGCATTATCGGCCGGCGCCGAGACCGTCGCGTTTGTTAGCGTGCCGCGTCATCGGCCAACCGCCAAATACCTGGTTGGCAGCGGCAAGGTCGAGGAGTTACGCGACCTGGTCAAAGCCGAACAGGTAGACCTGGTGATTTTCAATCACATCCTCACACCTAGTCAGGAACGTAACCTCGAACGTGTATTCGAGTGTCGCGTGATCGACCGCACGGGTCTGATTCTCGATATCTTCGCTCAGCGCGCGCGCACCCATGAAGGCAAGCTCCAGGTTGAACTGGCCCAGCTTGAGCACATGAGCACCCGTCTGGTTCGTGGCTGGACTCACCTTGAACGGCAGAAAGGCGGTATCGGTCTGCGCGGGCCCGGTGAAACCCAGCTGGAAACCGACCGGCGCCTGTTGCGAGTGCGTCTGCGGCAGATCAAGGCGCGCCTGGAGAAGGTTCGCAGCCAGCGTGAGCAGGCCCGTCGTGGCCGCAAGCGTGCGGATATCCCTTCAGTGTCCCTGGTGGGCTACACCAACGCCGGCAAGTCCACGCTGTTCAATGCGGTCACTGCGTCCGATGTTTTCGCTGCCGACCAATTGTTCGCCACCCTCGACCCCACCCTGCGCCGGCTTGAGCTGGATGACCTGGGGCCGATTGTGCTGGCCGATACCGTGGGGTTCATCCGCCACCTGCCGCACAAGTTGGTCGAGGCGTTTCGGGCTACCCTCGAAGAATCGAGCAACTCCGATTTGCTGCTGCATGTGATCGATGCCCATGAGCCCGAGCGCATGGCGCAGATCGAGCAGGTGATGGTGGTGCTGGGGGAGATCGGGGCTCAAGACTTGCCGATCCTTGAGGTCTATAACAAACTCGATTTGCTCGAGGGTGTGGAGCCGCAGATCCAGCGCGACCCCGACGGCAAGCCGCAGCGGGTCTGGCTGTCGGCCCGTGATGGCCAGGGGCTGGACCTGCTCAAGCAGGCCATCGCCGAGCTGCTGGGTGAAGATTTGTTTGTAGGCACCTTGCGCTTGCCTCAGCGTTTTGCTCGACTGCGAGCACAGTTTTTCCAGTTGAACGCTGTGCAGAAAGAAGATCACGACGACGAAGGTGTCAGCTTGCTTGCTGTTCGCCTGCCACGGGCCGAGTTGAACCGGCTGGTCAGTCGCGAAGGCATGCAGCCGTCGGAATTCATCGAGCAACACACTTTGCAATAAAAGCCTGGGCAAGCGGTTGTGCCGCTGTAGCAGGCATTCTGTAGCATTGGTCGGCGCGCCGTGGGTGCGTCTTTGCTTTATCAGATGGAGAGCGCTATGGCTTGGAATGAGCCGGGTGGCAACTCGAATAATCAGGACCCTTGGGGTGGTAAGCGCCGCAATAATGGCGATCGCAAGGGGCCACCAGATCTCGACGAGGCCTTCCGTAAGCTGCAGGAAAGCCTGAATGGGTTGTTCGGTGGTGGTAAGAAACGTGGTGATGACGGCGGTAGTTCCGGCAAGGGCGGTGGTTTCGGCCTGCTGGGTATCGGTCTTGTCGTGCTGGCTGCCGTGTGGCTGTACAGCGCGGTGTATGTAGTAGACGAGCAGGAGCAGGCCGTAGTGCTGCGCTTCGGCAAATACTACGAAACCGTCGGCCCGGGTCTGAACATCTACTTCCCGCCGATCGATCGCAAGTACATGGAAAACGTCACGCGCGAGC
Organism: Pseudomonas sp. BIGb0176; assembly: GCF_024810175.1. Classification (NCBI taxonomy): domain Bacteria; kingdom Pseudomonadati; phylum Pseudomonadota; class Gammaproteobacteria; order Pseudomonadales; family Pseudomonadaceae; genus Pseudomonas; species Pseudomonas sp. BIGb0176. The sequence continues at coordinate 190,823 of NZ_JANUEC010000007.1, read as the reverse complement.
GTGCCTACACCAAGCAGGGCCAGATGCTCACCGAGGACGAGAACATCGTCGAAGTGCCGCTGACCGTGCAGTACAAGATCAGCAACCTGCAGGATTTCGTGCTGAACGTCGATCAGCCGGAAATCAGCCTGCAGCATGCGACCGACAGCGCCCTGCGCCACGTGGTGGGTTCCACCGCCATGGACCAGGTGCTGACCGAAGGTCGTGAATTGATGGCCAGTGAGATCAAGGAGCGTCTGCAACGCTTCCTGGACAACTATCGCACCGGTATCACCGTGACCCAGGTGAACGTACAGAGCGCAGCGGCACCGCGTGAAGTACAGGAAGCCTTCGATGACGTGATCCGTGCCCGTGAAGATGAACAGCGTTCGCGCAACCAGGCTGAAACCTATGCCAACGGCGTTGTGCCGGAAGCCCGTGGTCAGGCCCAGCGCATCCTCGAGGATGCCAACGGTTACCGTGACGAAGTGGTATCCCGGGCCAAGGGTGAGGCAGATCGCTTTACCAAACTGGTTGCCGAGTACCGCAAGGCTCCTGAGGTCACCCGTCAGCGCCTGTACCTGGACACCATGCAGGAAGTCTTCAGCAACACCAGCAAGGTGTTGGTGACTGGCAGCAAGGGCGGGCAGAACAATCTGCTCTATCTGCCGCTGGACAAGATGATCGACAGTGGTCGTAGCGGCAGTGCTCCGGTAACGGGCGCAGCGTCGGCGGCCAGCAATGAAGCGAATGCGCGCGCGGCGGCTGACCATATGCAGCAACAGCAGCAGACGCGTTCTAGGGAGACTCGCTGATGAGCAATAAATCGCTGATCGCCCTGATCGTGGGCGTTGTCGTGGCGGTGGTTGCCTGGAACAGCTTCTACATCGTCGCTCAGACCGAGCGTGCGGTGTTGCTGCAGTTCGGTCGTGTGGTTCAGGCGGATGTCCAGCCTGGCCTGCATGTGAAAGTGCCCTACGTGAACCAGGTGCGTAAGTTCGACGCACGCCTGATGACCCTGGATGCACCGACGCAGCGCTTCCTGACCCTGGAAAAGAAAGCCGTGATGGTGGATGCCTACGCCAAGTGGCGGGTGAAGGATGCCGAGCGTTTCTACACCGCGACTTCCGGCCTCAAGCAGATTGCCGACGAGCGTCTTTCCCGTCGCCTGGAGTCGGGCCTGCGTGACCAGTTCGGTAAGCGCACCCTGCACGAAGTGGTTTCCGGTGAGCGTGACGCGCTGATGGCGGATATCACGGCGTCGCTGAACAAGATGGCGGAAAAGGAGCTGGGTATCGAAGTGGTCGATGTCCGGGTCAAGGCCATCGACCTGCCCAAGGAAGTGAACCGCAGCGTGTTCGAGCGCATGAGCACCGAGCGTGAGCGTGAGGCTCGCGAGCACCGGGCCAAGGGTAACGAACTGGCGGAAGGCATCCGTGCCGATGCCGATCGTCAGCGTCGCGTGCTGTTGGCTGAAGCCTATCGGGAGTCTGAAGAGGCTCGCGGTGACGGTGATGCCCAGGCAGCGGCGATCTATGCCAAGGCCTACGGCCAGGACCAGGAGTTCTACGCGTTCTACCGTAGCCTGCGTGCCTACCGTGAAAGCTTCGCGAACAAATCCGACGTCATGGTTCTGGACCCAAGCAGCGACTTCTTCCACTACCTGGAAAAGTCCAAGCCTTGATCAGGCCCTGACCCTGGAGCACCCCGCCGGGCGGCTAAAACGCCTCGCGGGGTGATCCTTTGGGAAAACGGGTGTATGATGCGGCAGCCGGGAAATTCCCGGCTTTTTTGCGTCTGCATCTTTGATTGGCCGTGGCTCGTTCAAGAGTCCGGCAAGATTTTTCGAGGAAAATGGTCTGTACAGCTGATTCCTGGCTGCCTGTCCGGCTGAGCTCGCGTCGGATGCGACTGTTTTCTGCTTCACTCTAAGGCTGGCCCCAGGCTTGCCGCCCGGACCATAGGGGAATGGCGTAATGGCAACGGTAGACCGCTGGCTGCTGCCAGATGGCATCGAAGAAGTATTGCCGCCGGAAGCGGCGCGCATCGAAGTGGCGCGTCGTCAGGTGTTGGATCTGTTTCAGAGTTGGGGTTACGAGTTCGTCGTCACTCCCCATATCGAATACCTGGAATCCCTGTTGACAGGTGCAGGCCAGGATCTGGATCTGCGTACCTTCAAGGTCATCGACCCGCAGTCGGGCCGGCAGATGGGGTTTCGGGCCGACATCACGCCGCAGGTGGCGCGTATTGATGCCCACACCCTGCGCCGCGAAGGGCCGAGCCGCCTGTGCTACGCCGGCAGTGTGCTGCATGCGCAGCCGCGTGCCTTGTCGTCCTCGCGCAGCCCGATCCAGCTGGGGGCCGAGTTGTATGGCGATGCCAGCCCGAGCAGCGACGTTGAAGTCATCAGCCTGATGCTGGCCATGCTGCAACTGGCCGACGTGCCCGATGTGCACATGGATCTGGGACATGTTGGCATCTACCGTGGCCTGGCACAGGCCGCCGGCTTGTCCGGTGCTGTTGAACAGCAACTGTTCGATGCCCTGCAACGCAAGGCGATCGACGAGGTCATCAGCCTGACGGAAGGCCTGCCGGCCGACCTGGCGGACATGCTGCGCTCCCTGGTGGACCTGTGCGGCAGCCGCGAAGTGCTGGGCGATGCCCGCCGTCGCCTGGCCGGTGCGCCGACGTCTGTGCTGCTGGCGCTGGATGAATTGCTGACCATTGCCGAGCGCCTGTCCGTGCGGTTCCCGGACTTGCCGCTGTATTTCGACCTTGGCGAGTTGCGCGGCTATCACTACCACACCGGTGTGGTGTTCGCGGTATTTGTTCCAGGCGTGGGCCAATCCATCGCCCAGGGCGGGCGCTACGATGACATCGGCGCGGATTTCGGGCGTGCCCGTCCCGCGACTGGTTTCTCCACCGATTTGAAAACCCTGGTGACCCTGGGGCGTGCTGAAGTCGAGCTACCGTCTGGCGGTATCTGGATGCCAGACAACACTGACGCGGCACTCTGGCAGACCGTCTGCCGCTTGCGCAGTGAGGGTCAGCGTGTGGTTCAGGCCTTGCCTGGGCAGCCTTTGGCCGCCGCCCGTGAAGCGGACTGCGACCGGCAATTGATTCAGCAGAATGGGCTTTGGCAAGTATTGCCGCTGGCTTCTTGAGTTTTCCTGCCGGCGGCTGCCGGCACCAAGTTTGCGCGAATGAGGACAAGTGTTATGGGTAAGAATGTCGTAGTCCTGGGCACCCAATGGGGTGATGAGGGCAAAGGCAAGATCGTTGATCTGCTGACCGAACATGCCGCCGCCGTAGTGCGCTACCAGGGTGGCCACAACGCTGGCCACACCCTGGTGATCGACGGTGAGAAGACCGTCCTGCACCTGATTCCGTCCGGTGTGCTGCGCGAAGGCGTGCAGTGCCTGATCGGTAACGGTGTGGTGGTAGCTCCGGATGCCTTGATGCGTGAAATCGTCAAGCTGGAAGAGAAGGGTGTGCCGGTGCGCGAGCGCCTGCGTATCAGCCCGTCCTGCCCGCTGATCCTGTCCTATCACGTGGCCCTGGACCAGGCCCGCGAGAAAGCCCGTGGCGAGCAGAAGATCGGTACCACCGGCCGCGGCATCGGCCCGGCTTACGAAGACAAGGTTGCACGTCGTGGCCTGCGCATCGGCGATCTGTTCCACCGCGAGCGTTTCGCCGCCAAGCTGGGCGAGCTGCTGGACTACCACAACTTCGTTCTGGTGAATTACTACAAAGAGCCGGCCATCGACTTCCAGAAGACCCTGGACGAGTGCATGGAATACGCCGAACTGCTCAAGCCGATGATGCTCGACGTGACTGCCGAGCTGCACCAGCTGCGCCGCGCCGGCAAGGACATCATGTTCGAAGGCGCTCAGGGTTCGTTGCTGGACATCGACCACGGCACCTACCCGTATGTCACCAGCTCCAACACCACTGCTGGTGGTATCGCCACCGGTTCGGGCGTGGGTCCGATGTACCTGGACTACATCCTGGGCATCACCAAGGCCTATACCACTCGCGTAGGCTCGGGCCCGTTCCCGACCGAGCTGTTCGACGACATCGGCGCTTTCCTGGCCAAGCGTGGTCATGAGTTCGGCGCCACCACCGGCCGCGCTCGTCGCTGCGGCTGGTTCGATGCCGTGATCCTGCGTCGCGCCATCGACGTCAACAGCATCTCGGGCCTGTGCCTGACCAAGCTGGACGTTCTGGACGGCCTGGAAACCATCAATATCTGTGTCGGCTACAAGAACCAGGATGGTGCAGTCATCGACGCGCCAACCGACGCCGACAGCTACATCGGCCTGGAGCCGGTGTACGAGCAGATGCCGGGCTGGAGCGAGTCGACCCTGGGTGCCAAGACCCTGGAAGAGCTGCCTGCCGCCGCCCAGGCCTACATCAAGCGCATCGAAGAGTTGGTCGGCGCGCCGATCGACATTATTTCGACAGGCCCGGACCGCAACGAGACCATCGTTCTGCGTCATCCGTTCGCTTGATAAGTCGTTGATGTAAAAAACAAAGGGCCCTTAATCGGGCCCTTTGTCGTTTCTGCCTGCCACGCGGCACGACCCTTGCTGTGAAATCCACTTCTAGAGTGCCATCAGAATAATGGCGTCAAAAGTAGAGGGATTTCCTGTGTCGGCCGTTCTCTCACTGTTACAAAGCCGTTTACTACGGCCTGTGTTCGTTACTCTCGGTATCGCCCTTTTGGTGCAAGTGCTGGTAGCGGTTGCCCTGACTCGGAGCACAGTGACTGCCCTCGAGGCGGATCTGGCTTCGCGCCTGGGCGGCGACAGCCAGAAATTGGCTGGCGAGCTCGAGCAGGCGGGCAAAGAAGTCACCTCCAGTCTGGAGAGTCTTTCCAGCAGTACCCGCCAACGCCTCACGGCCGGCCTGTCTTCGCGTCTCAAGGAAGAACAGGTACAGCTGCGTGCAGCGCTGGAGAAGGACCTGAAGGACTCTGCCAATGACATGGCTCAGTTGCTGGCCTCCGTGGCGCCTCGCGCCATGTGGGACAGTGATGTGCCGACCTTGTCCGAGTTCGCCCGACGGGCTCAGCGCAACCCCAATGTGTTGTTCGTGGTTTATGACGATGCGGCGGGAGAGCACCTGACCCGCTACCTGAATCGTGAAAACCCGATCAACAAGGCGCTGCTGGAAAAGGGCAAGGGCGACCGGGCGCTGGACAAAGTCCTGGATGCAGCGAAGAACGATCCTTCGGTGTACTACCTTGAAGCCTCGATCAATCCCAATGGCGTGGAAATCGGCAAGGTGCTGATGGGAGTCTCCACCGCGTCGGTGGAGGCCGATATCGCCGCCCTGGATCAGCGTTTCAGTGCCTTGATTGCCAGCAGCGATCAGTTGGTTGGCGACAGCCTCAAGGGAGCTTCTGCCGACAGCTCGGCGGCCATGCGCTCGCGCTTGCAGTCGGCCCAGGGTACGGCGGCACAGATGCAGGCCAATACCGCGAGCACGGTGCAGGAGGCGGCGGCCACCTTGCGCTGGCAGATCGGCGTCGGCCTGGCGCTGGTTGGCCTGGCCCTGCTGCTGTTGCTGGCAGTGGTGCTGGGGCGTCGCGTGGTGAGCAAGCTGCATTTGCTGATCGCTGCGCTCAATGACCTGGCAGCGGGCGAAGGTGACCTGACCAAGCGTGTGCCGCTCAACAGCAATGATGAGATTGGCGACATGGCCTCGGCGGTGAATCGCTTTGTGGATAAGTTGCAGCCCATCGTGCGGGAAGCGGGGGATGTGGCCCAGCGCACAGGCGTCGAGATCGGCGCCATGAGCCAGCGTAATGCCGGGGCTGATGCCGCAGCCGAAGCGCAGCGTGATGAGGTGGCAGAGAGCCTGCGGGCGTTGTCGCAGATGGCCGATGAAGCCCAGGCGGAAAGCCAGGCGATGCAGGCCGCACTGCAGCAGGTGGTGGAGATTCGTCAGGCGACGGACGAGACTACCCGCACCTCCGAGCAGGTCGGCAGCCTGATCGAGGCGCTGGCGGGGCAAGTGGATACTGGGGCCAAGGTGATCGAGCGCCTGGCCCAGCAGAGCGAGCAGATCGAGGTGGTGCTGACGGTGATCCATGGCATTGCCGAGCAAACCAACCTGCTGGCATTGAACGCTGCGATCGAGGCCGCGCGCGCCGGCGAGACCGGGCGCGGATTTGCCGTGGTGGCGGATGAGGTGCGGGCCCTGGCCAGCAAGACGCAAAGCTCCACTGGCGATATCCAGGCCCATATCGGTGCCCTGCAGCAGGGCGCGCGGGAGGCCGTAGCGGCTATCGGTCAGGCCGGGCGTCAGGCCAGCGAGGGCTTGCTGGTGCTGCGCGACAGTGCTCGCCTGCAACAATCGGTGCAGTCTTCGGTAGAGCAGGTGCACGCCGCGATTGGCCTGGCCACCCAGGCTGCGGCCCATCAGGCGCAGGGCGCGCAGGCGGTGCGTGGGCGGGTGGAAACCATCCATGCCCAGGCCGAGCGGGCGGCTCAGGCCGTGGTAGAAACCACCGCCAGCGGCAAGGTACTGGACAGCCTGGCGGCGCAGCTCAAGGCCAGCCTCGGTCAGTTCCGCGCCTGATGCCTGGCCGGCAAGCTGGCTCCTGCCACCTTACTGCAGGAGCCGGCTTGCCACCTCTCAGCGACTCAAATACATCCGCGTTGTCAGCAGATAGACCGGTAGCCCTGACACCAGTATCAACAGCGCCGCATAAGGTGCCGCCGCTGCAAACTCCACATTCGCCGTATGCGCCCACACTTCTGTGGCCAGGGTGTTGAGCCCGGTTGGGCTGAGCAGCAGGGTCGCTGTCAGTTCCTTCATCGCATCCAGAAAGACCAGGGCGAAAGCCGCGCCCAGCGCCGGGAAGATGATCGGCAGGGTCACTCGGCAAAAGGCGCTGAACGACGATGCGCCGAGGGTTCTTGCTGCTTCTTCCAGCTGTGGCGCGGCCTTGTTCAGCGCGGTGCGGATCGGCGCCTGGGCCAGGGGCAGGAACAGCAGGGCATAGGCAATCAGCAGCAGCGCCGAGGTCTGGTACAGCACCGGCACATAGTGCAGCGCGAAATACACCAGGGTCAGGGCGATCACCAGCCCTGGCAGGGCATGCAGCAGATAGGGCAGGCGCTCTGCCCAGATGGCCAGGCGCCCCTTGTAGCGCACCACCAGCAGGCCCACCGGCACTGCCAGCACCAGGCACAGGCCGGCGCCGCCCAGGGACAGGGCCAGTGAAGACAGCAATGCTTCGCTGATTGCCGCGACGGGGAAGGCTGCCGATGAACCGACGGCCAGCCAATAGGCAAGCATGCCCAGGGGGACACCGCTGCCGATCAGCGCCAGCATCAGGCAGTAAAGTTGTCCGCTGATGCTCCAGCCCCCCAGGCGTACCTGTTCGGCGTGCCTGGCTGCGCCCTGGCCAGTGCGTACATGGCGGCCCTTGCCACGGACGCGCAGTTCCAGCCCCAGCAGCAGCAGGCACAGCGCCAGCAACACGGCCGACAGCATGGCGGCGTTGGCATTGCTGAACTCCAGCTCGAATTGCTGGTAGATGGCGGTGGTGAAGGTCTGCAGGCCGATGATCGACAGGGCGCCGAACTCCACCAGCATATGCAGGGCAATCAGCAGCGAGCCGGCCAGCAATGAAGGCCAGAGCAAGGGCAGGGTTATCTTGAAGAACACGCCCCAGCGATTTTGCCCCAGGGTCCGCGCCGATTCCTCCAGGGAGGGGTCGAGATTACGCAGGGTGGCCGCCACCGGCAGGAACACCAGCGGGTATTTGGACAGGGTCATCACCAGGATCGCGCCGCCCAGTTCTTCGAACCCGGCGCTCAGGGATACCCAAGTGAAGCTGCTGACAAAGGCCGGTACGGCGAAGGGCAAGCACAGCACCACGCCCCAGATCCGCCTTCCCGGCAAATCGCTGCGTTCCAGCAGCCAGGCCAGGGACAGGCCGAGCACGGCGCAGGCAAGGGTCACGCCGAGCATCAGCAGCAGGGTATTGCTCAGCAGGCGCAACACATAGGGGCGCCACAGCAGGTGCAGGGCTTCAGCCCAGCCGGCCTGCCAGGCCTTGAGGCCGACATATAACAGTGGCAACAGGCTCAGGCAGACCAGTAGCAGGACTGGCAGCAGTAGCCAGATCGAAGGCCGCTTGCGCCTCGGCACGAAGGTGGTGCGCAAGGCGGAAGCGGATGGCGATGGATTCATCAGTTCAGGCCGACGTCACGTTCCAGGTCCAGGGCTTCCTCGGCATTGCCGAGATCGGCTGGGGTCACCTTCGGGGCTTCCAGTTCATTGAAGGGCTTGAGTCCACGATCGGACTGCATGCCTTTATGCAGCGGGTACTCGGCCGTGGTCTGGGTAATCACCCGCTGGCCTTCTTCGCTGGCCATGTAGGCCAGAAGCTGCTGGGCCTCTTTCGGATGCTTGCTGGACTTGAGTACGGCTGCGCTGGACACGGTGATCAGGCCGCCGACGTCGCCGCCCATGAAGTAGTGCAGTTTCGAGTCGAGCTGGCCTTTTTCCCGTTGCAGGGCAAACCAGTAGTAGTTGTTCACCAGGACCGTGGCCACTTCGCCGTTTTCCACGGCTTTGAGGGCCACCATGTTGTTGCTGTAGACCTTGCCGAAAGCCCGCAGGCCGGTCAGCCATTCTTCGGCAGCATCCCTGCCGTGCATCTTGATGATGGCCACGGCCTGTTCCTGGAAGGCGCCACTGGTGGGCACGAAGCCAACCTTGCCTTGCCACTGCGGCTGGGAAAATTCCATCACCGACTTGGGCAGGTCTTTTTCGTCGATCAGTTTCGGGTTGAAGGCGACGACTCGTACGCGCGCGGTGACACCGATCCAGGTGCCGTTGCCCGCAACATATTCCTTGGGCAGTACGGCCAGGGTCGTGGTGTCGGTCTGGGCCAGCAGGCCCTGCTCGCCGAGTTTGTTCAGGGGAGGGGATTCTTCGGTGTAGATCACATCAGCGGGGGAGCGGTCGCCTTCTTCGACAACCTGGCTGGCCAGTTGATTGCTGCTGCCCTTGCGGACATTCACATGGATGCCGGTCTTGGCTTCGAAAGCCTTGGCTACCGCGTCGCCGACTTCCTTGTGCTGACCGTTGTACAGGGTCAGGGAAACCGGATCGGCTGCCTGGGTGAAGGGGGATGCCAGGGTCAGCCCCAGCAAAGTGATGGTCAAGCCACGCAGAAGGGATGTTGGAAGGAGGGTATTTCTGAACATCATTCGCAGGTTTCCTCACTGTAGTGCCGCAAAAACTTGTAACAATCATAAACGATATCGTTTCTCATGTGCGCTTTGCGGATGCGGAGGAAGGCGATGGCGCGGGGAAATATCAGGGGGCAGAAACGCAAAAACCCGCTTTCGCGGGTTTTTGTGAGACTTGAAAGCGATGCTCTCAAGTTTTGAATTGGTGCCCAGAAGAAGACTCGAACTTCCACGACCTTGCGGTCACCAGCACCTGAAGCTGGCGTGTCTACCAATTTCACCATCTGGGCAGTATCGACGTCGTCGCCGTGTCGATGGAGCGCACTATACGGACAGCGTTTTGATCTGTAAACCCCTGTTTTGGTTTTATTAAATCAAACACTTAGAATGCAAAAACCCGCTTTCGCGGGTTTTTGTTCGAGCCTTGAAACTGATCTAATCTCAAGCTCTTGAATTGGTGCCCAGAAGAAGACTCGAACTTCCACGGCCTTGCGGCCACCAGCACCTGAAGCTGGCGTGTCTACCAATTTCACCATCTGGGCAGTATCGCTGACGTCTCCGTCGTCGATGGCGCGCACTATACGGAGGCTCTTTTGAGCTGTAAACCCCAGATTTCAAAAAAGTTTGAAAAAAGTCTCCGGCGGTATGCGTGACGATGTTTCTGAGGCGATGGCGAGGATTATTCCCAGGTTGTCTGAGCCTGAAATTTCCCGTTTCAATACGCGTATGCCAAACTAACCCGCATATAGACAAGGTGAAATTTATCTAATGGCCGATTGGCAGTCCCTCGATCCCGAGGCCGCTCGTGAAGCGGAAAAATACGAAAACCCTATTCCTAGCCGCGAACTCATCCTTCAGCACCTTGCTGACCGGGGTTCGCCTGCTAGTCGCGAGCAGTTGGTCGAAGAGTTCGGTCTGACCACGGAAGACCAGCTGGAAGCCCTGCGCCGCCGCCTGCGCGCCATGGAGCGCGACGCTCAACTGATCTATACCCGCCGCGGCACCTATGCGCCGGTGGACAAGCTCGACCTGATTCTCGGCCGTATCAGCGGTCACCGCGACGGCTTCGGCTTCCTGGTGCCGGATGACGGTAGCGACGACCTGTTCATGAGCCCGGCGCAAATGCGCCTGGTATTCGATGGCGACCGCGCCCTGGCCCGGGTTTCCGGCCTGGATCGCCGCGGCCGTCGCGAAGGCGTGATCGTCGAAGTGGTGTCCCGTGCCCATGAAAGCATCGTCGGTCGCTACTTCGAAGAAGGTGGCATCGGTTTCGTGGTGGCAGACAACCCGAAGATCCAGCAGGAAGTGCTGGTAACGCCGGGGCGCAATGCCAATGCCAAGATCGGTCAGTTCGTCGAAGTGAAGATCACTCACTGGCCGACGCCGCGCTTCCAGCCGCAAGGTGATGTGGTGGAAGTGGTGGGCAACTACATGGCACCGGGCATGGAAATCGACGTTGCCCTGCGCACCTACGATATTCCTCATGTCTGGCCAGAGGCGGTGCTCAAGGAAGCCGGCAAGCTCAAGCCCGAAGTGGAAGAGAAGGACAAAGAGAAGCGCATCGATCTGCGTGATCTGCCTTTCGTCACCATCGACGGCGAAGACGCCCGCGACTTCGACGACGCTGTTTTCTGCGAAGCCAAGCCCGGCAAGCTGCGCCTGTTTGGTGGTGGCTGGAAGCTGTATGTGGCGATTGCCGACGTCTCCAGTTACGTGAAGATCGGTTCGGCTCTGGATGCCGAAGCCCAGGTGCGCGGCAACTCGGTCTACTTCCCCGAGCGGGTGATCCCGATGCTGCCCGAGCAACTGTCCAACGGCCTGTGCTCGCTGAACCCGAAAGTCGATCGCCTGGCCATGGTTTGCGAGATGACCATCTCCAAGTCCGGCGAGATGACCGATTACCAGTTCTACGAAGCGGTGATCCACTCCAAGGCGCGTCTGACCTACAACAAGGTCAGCACCATGCTCGAGCAGCCGAAAACCAGCGAAGCCAAGCAGTTGCGCGGTGAATACGGCGATGTCCTGCCGCACCTGAAGCAGCTGTATGCGCTGTACAAGGTCTTGCTGGGGGCTCGTCATACCCGGGGCGCCATCGACTTCGAGACCCAGGAAACCCGGATCATCTTCGGTTCCGAGCGCAAGATCGCCGAAATTCGTCCGACTACACGCAATGATGCGCACAAGCTGATCGAGGAATGCATGCTGGCGGCCAACGTGGCCACCGCCGAGTTCCTCAAGAAGCACGAGATTCCGGCCCTGTACCGGGTGCACGATGGTCCGCCGCCGGAGCGTCTGGAAAAACTGCGCGCCTTCCTCGGCGAGCTGGGCCTGTCCCTGCATAAGGGCAAGGATGGCCCGACGCCGAAGGACTACCAGGCATTGCTGGAAACCATCAAGGACCGTCCGGATTACCACCTGATCCAGACCGTGATGCTGCGCTCCCTGAGCCAGGCGGTGTACAGCGCTGATAACCAGGGCCACTTCGGCCTGAATTACGAAGCCTATACCCACTTCACCTCGCCGATCCGTCGCTACCCGGACCTGTTGACCCATCGGGCCATCCGCAGCGTCATCCACTCCAAGCAGGACACGCCGCACGTGCGTCGCGCCGGGGCGATGACCATTCCGAAGGCGCGTATCTATCCGTACGACGAAGCGACCCTGGAGCAGCTCGGCGAGCAGTGCTCGATGAGCGAGCGTCGTGCCGATGAGGCTACGCGGGACGTAGTGAATTGGCTCAAGTGCGAGTTCATGAAGGATCGTGTGGGCGAGTCCTTCCCGGGTGTGATCACCGCGGTGACCGGTTTCGGCCTGTTCGTCGAGTTGACCGACATCTACGTCGAGGGCCTGGTGCACGTCACCGCCTTGCCGGGGGACTACTACCACTTCGACCCTGTGCATCACCGCCTGGCGGGCGAACGCACCGGTCGCAGCTTCCGCCTGGGCGATACTGTGGAAGTGCGGGTCATGCGCGTCGACCTGGACGAGCGCAAGATCGATTTCGAAATGGCCGAGAAGACCATCAACGCACCGATCGGCCGCAAGAAGCGTGGCGCCGCGGACGTACCTGCCAGCAAGGTCGTGGAAGAGCCGGCTCCAGCCAAGGCGGGGCGTCGCAGCTCCGCCAAGGAAAAGGCGGTCGAGGCTTATCGTCCAAGCGACGCAGCAGCGAAAAACGCCGAAGTGCGCAAAAGCCGTGAAATGAAGCGGGCGCTGCTGGCCGAAGCCAAGGGCGGTGGTAAAGCGACGTCTGCGGGAAAGTCCGGTAAGCCGGCGCCCTCGCGCGCTGGCGAAAAGCCCGCCAAGCCGAGCAAACATCGTAAAGGTCCGCCCAAGGCGGGCTCCGCTTCCGGCGCTAAAAGCGGCGGGGCGCGCAAACCTAAGGCCAAGTCATGAGTCAGTTGGAAAAGATCTACGGCGTGCATGCCGTAGAAGCGTTGCTGCGTCACCATCCCAAGCGGGTCAAGCAGATCTGGTTGGCTGAAGGGCGCAGTGATCCACGGGTTCAGGTGCTGGTGGACCTGGCTGCGCAGAACCGTGTTTCGGTTGGCCAGGCCGAGCGTCGTGAGATGGACGCATGGGTTGAAGGCGTGCACCAGGGCGTAGTGGCGGAAGTCAGCCCGAGCCAGGTGTGGGGCGAGGCCATGCTCGACGAGCTGCTGGACCGTACCGAAGGCGCGCCGTTGCTGCTGGTGCTGGACGGTGTGACCGACCCGCATAACCTCGGGGCCTGCCTGCGTACTGCCGATGCGGCCGGTGCCCTGGCAGTGCTGGTGCCCAAGGACAAGTCGGCGACCCTGACTCCGACCGTGCGCAAAGTGGCCTGCGGCGCCGCCGAAGTGATTCCGCTGGTAGCCGTGACCAACCTGGCCCGCACCCTGGAGAAGCTCCAGCAGCGTGGGCTGTGGATCGTCGGCACCGCCGGCGAGGCCGAACAGGAACTGTACGACCAGGACCTGACCGGCCCGACCATCATCATCATGGGGGCCGAAGGCAAGGGCATGCGTCGCCTGACCCGCGAGCACTGCGACTACCTGGTACGCCTGCCGATGGCCGGCAGCGTCAGCAGCCTCAACGTCTCCGTGGCCACTGGCGTGTGCCTGTTCGAAGCCATGCGCCAGCGCGGTGCCAAGGCCAAGGCCGGCGCCAAGAAAGCCTGACCCGCAGTTGCAGGAGCCGGCTTGCCGGCGAGGCGCGTGCTGCCGTCCATCGTCGGCACGCCGGCTCCCGCAGGTGGTTGTTCAAATAATCACCAATTGCCTTGCGCCGCTGTTCCCCCTTCTCTACAATTGCGCCCCTTGCCGTGACGGCAGGCGCATATGTGCCTACTACCAGGCAAGACACACCAGTGTCATTCACTCCTTGTCTGACCGCTTATAGGCGGCAGGCTACAACCCGTAAGGAGCATTCATGCGTCATTACGAAATCATCTTTTTGGTCCACCCGGATCAAAGCGAGCAAGTCGGCGGCATGGTTGAGCGTTACACCAAGCTGATCGAAGAAGACGGCGGCAAAATCCACCGTCTGGAAGACTGGGGCCGTCGTCAACTGGCCTACGCAATCAACAATGTTCACAAGGCTCACTACGTGATGCTGAACGTTGAGTGCACCGGTAAAGCCCTGGCTGAGCTGGAAGACAACTTCCGTTACAACGATGCTGTGATCCGTAACCTGGTCATCCGTCGCGAAGAAGCCATCACTGGCCAATCCGAGATGCTCAAGGCTGAAGAAAACCGCAGTGAGCGCCGTGAGCGTCGTGACCGTCCTGAGCATGCTGACAGCGCCGATGGCGATGACAGCGACAACAGCGACGCCAGCGATAACGCTGACGAGTAATCCACGGACCTTTTGAGGAGCCAATTACATGGCACGTTTCTTCCGTCGTCGTAAATTCTGCCGCTTCACCGCTGAAGACGTGAAAGAGATCGATTACAAAGATCTCAACACTCTGAAAGCCTACGTATCCGAGACCGGCAAAATCGTTCCAAGCCGCATCACCGGTACCAAAGCTCGTTATCAGCGTCAGCTGGCCACCGCTATCAAGCGCGCCCGCTTCCTGGCCCTGCTGGCCTACACCGACAGCCACGGCCGCTGAGATCGGGCAGTCGACAAGTAGTAAGGGATTGAATGCATGCGCGCCTTAGCTGAGTTCATCATGCGCGGTCGTATGCAGGCCACTCTGGTAGTGGCTGGCTGTTCGGCATTGCCGTTGTTGTATTGGTTGGGTGCTGCCGCCGGGAGCCTGGTGCTTCTGCGGCGCGGATTGAAGGATGCCCTTGGCGTCCTCGCTCTGGGAGTGCTGCCAGCTTTGCTCTGGTGGCTGACGTTCGATGACCCGCGGGCACTTCTGGTGCTGCTGGGTTCTTCGAGTCTTGCGTTGGTTTTGCGCGCAAGCGAGTCCTGGAGCCGCGTGCTGCTGGTCAGCATAGCGATGGGGTTGGTGTTTGCTGGAGTCCTGGGTGCGGCTTTCCGCCCTCAGATCGAAGCGCTGTCACAGGAATTGATAAAAATCCTGCCGATGGCCTTGGGTGAGGTCTACCAGCAGCTATCGGTTGAAGAGCGAGCTCGTCTTGCCACGCTGATTGCACCGATCCTGACCGGCCTGATAGCGGCCCTGTTGCAAGCCATCAGCGTGCTGAGCCTGATTCTTGGGCGTTACTGGCAGGCTGTGTTGTATAACCCGGGTGGTTTTGGTCGCGAGTTTCGCGCCATCAGAATCCCTCTTGGGCCAGCGATGTTGCTGCTGGCGTGCATGCTGGTAGGGCCGAACTTCGGACCTCAACTGGCCATGCTGACGCCGATGTGCAGTGTCCCGCTGGCTTTTGCCGGGCTGGCCCTGATTCACGGGCTGGTGGCACAAGGGCGACTGGCCAGGTTCTGGCTGGTGGGGTTGTACGTCACGCTGTTGCCGTTCATGCAACTGATCTATCCGTTGCTCGTGGTCCTGGCCATTGTCGACAGTCTGGTTGATTTTCGCGGTCGTTTGGCGCCGAAAGACGCTGATAACGGCTCTGCGAACGGTGAAGGTTAAAAGTTAAGAGGTTATTACCAAATGGAACTGATCCTGCTGGAAAAAATCGCCAACCTGGGCAACCTGGGCGATAAGGTAAACGTTAAGGCTGGTTACGGCCGTAACTACCTGCTGCCTTTCGGCAAAGCCACCGCTGCTACCGCTGCCAACCTGGCTGCGTTCGAAGCGCGTCGTGCCGAGCTGGAAAAACTGGCTGCAGAGAAGAAGGCTTCTGCCGAAACTCGCGCTGCGCAACTGGCTGAGCTGGAAGTGACCATCACTGCCACCGCCGGTGACGAAGGCAAGCTGTTCGGTTCGATCGGCACCCACGACATCGCTGATGCACTGACCGCCTCGGGCGTTGAAGTGGCAAAAAGCGAAGTTCGTCTGCCGAACGGCACCATCCGCAACGTAGGTGAATTCGACGTAGCCGTGCACCTGCACGCTGAAGTTGAAGCAACCGTACGCGTTGTCGTGGTGGCTGCTTAAGCAGTACCAAATCGTCTGGCACCTTGTGTGGCTGACGGTTAACATCGGGCACGATCCTGTTTACAGGTCGTGCCCTTTGTCTTTCTGCTGATCCTGATTTTCATCCCCCGAATTCCAAGTGGCCATGAACGATATCTCCGCTCCCGAGCAATACGATCTGCAAACCGCTGCCCTGAAGGTGCCGCCGCACTCCATCGAGGCCGAACAGGCCGTGCTCGGTGGTCTGATGCTGGACAACAACGCCTGGGAACGTGTGTTGGATCAAGTGTCCGACGGCGATTTCTACCGGCATGACCACCGTTTGATCTTCCGCGCCATCGCCAAGCTGGCCGACCAGAACATGCCCATCGACGTGGTCACCCTGTCCGAGCAACTGGACAAGGAAGGCCAGACTTCACAGGTCGGCGGCCTGGGCTACCTGGGCGAGCTGGCGAAGAACACTCCGTCGGTGGCCAACATCAAGGCCTATGCGCAGATCGTTCGCCAGCGGGCAACCCTGCGCCAGCTGATCGGCATCAGCACCGAGATCGCCGACAGTGCCTTCAACCCGGAAGGGCGCACCGCCGAAGAGATTCTCGACGAGGCCGAGCGGCAGATCTTCCAGATCGCCGAAGCGCGGCCCAAGACCGGCGGCCCGGTGGGGGTCAACGAACTGCTGACCAAGGCCATCGACCGCATCGATACCCTGTTCAACACGGACAACGCCATCACCGGCCTGTCCACCGGCTATACCGATCTCGACGAGAAGACCAGCGGCCTGCAGCCGGCCGACTTGATCATCGTCGCCGGCCGTCCGTCCATGGGTAAGACCACCTTCGCCATGAACCTGGTGGAGAACGCGGTACTGCGCAGCGACAAGGCGGTGCTGGTGTACTCCCTGGAGATGCCAGGTGAATCGCTGATCATGCGTATGCTCTCCTCCCTGGGCCGCATCGACCAGACCAAGGTCCGTTCCGGCCAGCTGGAAGACGACGACTGGCCACGCCTGACCTCGGCGGTCAACCTGCTCAACGACCGCAAGCTGTTCATCGACGACACCGCGGGCATCAGCCCCTCGGAGATGCGTGCGCGGACCCGGCGCCTGGTGCGTGAGCACGGCGATATCGCCATGATCATGATCGACTACCTGCAGCTCATGCAGATTCCAGGTTCCAGCGGCGACAACCGGACCAACGAGATTTCCGAGATTTCCCGGTCCCTGAAGGCCCTGGCCAAGGAGTTCAACTGCCCGGTAGTGGCCCTGTCCCAGCTCAACCGCTCCCTGGAACAACGTCCCAACAAGCGCCCGGTGAACTCCGACTTGCGGGAATCCGGAGCGATCGAGCAGGACGCCGACGTGATCATGTTCGTCTACCGGGACGAGGTGTATCACCCGGAAACCGAGCACAAGGGCATTGCCGAGATCATCATCGGCAAGCAGCGGAACGGCCCCATCGGCTTTATCCGCCTGGCGTTCATCGGCAAGTACACCCGCTTCGAGAACCTTGCTCCGGGCAGCTACAACTTCGACGACGACGAATAACCCGCCCGTTCGCCGGCCATCCGCCTGCCGGCGCCTGTAGGAGCCTGTAGGAGCCTGTAGGAGCCGGCTCGCCGGCGAATCGGCTGCACCGAATTCCGACCATAACGGTCGGAATTGGTTATTTTTTGTGCTATATTCCGCGCCCGCGAATTTCCCTGTGAATCAACGCGTCCCTATCCAAGCCAACACCGGTCATCGACATGCAAGCAGCCAAGCCGTTATTTGACTATCCCAAGTACTGGGCCGAATGTTTCGGGCCAGCACCATTCCTGCCCATGAGCAGGGAGGAGATGGATCAGCTCGGCTGGGATTCCTGCGACATCATCATCGTCACCGGTGATGCCTACGTCGATCACCCGTCGTTCGGCATGGCGATCATCGGCCGGCTGCTGGAGTCCCAGGGCTTTCGCGTCGGGATCATCGCCCAGCCCAACTGGCAGTCCAAAGACGACTTCATGAAGCTCGGCGAGCCGAACCTGTTCTTCGGTGTCGCTGCCGGCAACATGGACTCGATGATCAACCGCTACACCGCCGACAAGAAAATCCGCTCCGACGACGCCTACACCCCCGGTGGCCTGGCGGGCAAACGCCCGGATCGTGCGAGCCTGGTCTACAGCCAGCGCTGCAAGGAAGCCTACAAGCACGTGCCCATCGTTCTCGGCGGCATTGAAGCGTCCCTGCGCCGCATCGCCCACTACGACTACTGGCAGGACCGGGTGCGCAACTCGATCCTGATCGACGCCAGTGCCGATATCCTGCTGTACGGCAACGCCGAGCGAGCCATTGTCGAAGTGGCCCAGCGCCTGTCCTACGGCCACAAGATCGAAGACATCACCGACGTGCGCGGCACCGCCTTCATCCGCCGCGACACGCCCAAGGACTGGTACGAAGTGGACTCCACCCGTATCGACCGCCCGGGCAAGATCGACAAGATCATCAACCCCTACGTCAACACCCAGGACACCCAGGCCTGCGCCATCGAGCAGGAAAAGGGCCCGGTGGACGATCCCCAGGAAGCCAAGGTGGTGCAGATCCTTGCCAGCCCGCGCATGACTCGGGACAAGACCGTGATCCGCCTGCCGTCCATGGAAAAGGTGCGCAACGACCCGGTCCTGTACGCCCACGCCAACCGCGTGCTGCACCTGGAAACCAACCCGGGCAACGCCCGCGCCCTGGTGCAGAAGCATGGCGACGTGGACGTGTGGTTCAACCCGCCGCCCATTCCCATGACCACCGAGGAAATGGACTACGTGTTCGGCATGCCTTATCAGCGCATTCCGCACCCGGCCTATGGCAAGGAAAAGATCCCGGCCTACGACATGATCCGTTTCTCGGTGAACATCATGCGCGGCTGCTTCGGCGGTTGTACTTTCTGCTCCATCACCGAGCACGAAGGGCGGATCATCCAGAACCGTTCCGAAGAGTCGATCATTCGCGAGATCGAAGAAATTCGCGACAAGGTTCCAGGTTTTACCGGGGTCATTTCCGACCTCGGTGGCCCGACCGCGAACATGTACCGCATCGCCTGCAAGAGCCCGGAAATCGAATCCGCGTGCCGCAAGCCGTCCTGCGTGTTCCCCGGCATCTGTCCGAACCTGAACACCGACCATTCGTCGCTGATCCAGCTGTATCGCAGCGCCCGTGCCTTGCCCGGGGTGAAGAAGATCCTCATCGCTTCCGGCCTGCGCTACGACCTCGCGGTCGAGTCGCCGGAGTACGTCAAGGAGCTGGTGACCCACCACGTGGGCGGCTACTTGAAGATCGCCCCGGAACACACCGAGGAAGGTCCGCTCAATCAGATGATGAAGCCGGGCATTGGTACCTACGACCGCTTCAAGCGGATGTTCGAGAAATACTCCAAGGAAGCGGGCAAGGAGCAGTACCTGATTCCGTACTTCATCGCCGCCCACCCGGGCACCACCGATGAAGACATGATGAACCTGGCCCTGTGGCTCAAGGGCAACGGCTTTCGCGCGGACCAGGTGCAGGCGTTCTACCCGTCGCCGATGGCCACCGCCACGGCCATGTACCACTCGGGCAAGAACCCGCTGCGCAAGGTCACCTACAAGAGCGACGGCGTGACCATCGTCAAGAGCGAGGAGCAGCGCCGCCTGCACAAGGCGTTCCTGCGCTACCACGATCCGAAGGGCTGGCCGATGCTGCGCGAGGCTCTGCTGCGCATGGGCCGTGGCGACCTGATCGGTCCGGGCAAGAACCAGCTGATTCCGACCCACCAGCCGGCTACCGACAGCTACCAGAGTGCCCGTCGTAAGAATTCGACACCGGCCGGCAGCCACAAGGTGGCCAAGGAAACCAAGATCCTTACCCAGCACACCGGGCTACCTCCTCGCGGCAGCGACGGCGGCAATGCCTGGGACAAGCGCGAACAGGCCAAGGCCGCAGCGTTTGCCCGCAACAAGCAGGCGGCCAAGGAACGCGCCGACGCGGCCAAGGGCAAGAAGCCGACCCGCAAGCCGGTAGTGCCGCGCTAAACCCCACAAAACGCCAGCCACCGAGCTGGCGTTTTGCTTTTATGGAGATCGATTTTTTTACCGGCGGGCGAGCAACAAACGGTCAGGGCTTTGTTAAGGTTGCCGGGCTTGCATTGCCGCGATGCCTGGCTGGCTCATGGCTACCAGGCAGATTCACATCGTCAGACCAAGGATGAACCGCGTGACCAGCCCACTAGACGGAGTGATCAGGGACCTCAGCCTGACCCAGGTTCTTGCCCGCCAACGGATCGAAAGCCAGATAAACCTGCCGCGTCTGTTTGCCGCCATCGACACCGATCCCTCGATTGCCGGTGCCGGGGTGGTGTACATCGATGCCGACTTCAATGTCGTGACCCTGCGCGAATTCAGGCCGATCTGCAGCATCGTGCCCAAGCGGGTGATCTTGCGCGAGGCCAAGCGCTACATCGCGCCCCAGCAGTTCGTCGACCAGGTGAAGAACAACCCGCGCGAATCGCGGCTGGCCACTGAATCCTTCAACACCACCCTGGCCTGCACGGCCGCAGTGATCGGCTGGCTGGTGGTGTTCAGCGGCAGCATCGCCGTGCCCTTCACCGCCGGTGCCAGTGTCTGGGTGGTAGCGCTTGGGGCCTCGGCGGCGATGGCCGGCACCGCTCAGTGCGTGATTGGCGGCGCGCGGGTGATCAACGAGATCCAGGACCCGGCGGCCAACGACCGCATGGACGATGCCGAGTGGTACAACATAGTCACGCCGATTCTCGATGGCATTTCCCTGGTGGGTGTCGGCGGTTCGGCGCTGACCACTCTCAGGCTGCTCAAGGCCAGCAAGGCGGCGAACACCGGCAAAAGCTGGATGCAGTTGCTCAAGGGCCTCAACCGCCAGGAACGGGCCAAGCTGACCAAGGAACTGTTGACCCTGCGGGACCCGAGCCTGACCTCCAAGCTGCTGAAGCTGCAACAGCGTGCCGGTGCGTTGCCCAGACGCTATTCGTCGACGCAGATCCGCCACGCCACCCTGACCCAGATGCAGGATGCTCTGGGCGCTGCCCTGAGTACCAGCGGGAGTATCAGCTCCGGCATTCTTGGCCAGGTGAAAACCCTTGCGGTGGGGCTCTACGAGGAGTTCGACGAGTGATAGATGGCGGCCGCATGAGAGACTTCCTGGTACGTTATTTCCCGACCTTCATGCTCACCGTGCTGCTGGGCTGCTTCAGTGCCTCGCTCCTGCTGTCCCTGGCCGGCACCACTTATTGGCGCGCCATGGCACCGCCCCAGCGCGACGAATACCTGCTGTTTGGCCTGTTGGTACTGATCCCGCTGCTGGTGCTGGGCAACCTGCTGATAGTGCGTGGCATTTCCCGCGCGGTATGGTTGGTGGCCGGCTACTTTGTCGCCTGCCTGCTTGGGGTGGTGCCGATGTTTCAGTATCACCCGCACCAGGGGGTGTACCTGTTCGGCGTGTTGCTGCCGCTGCTCGGGCTGTTGCTGCTCAACAGCAAGCGGCACCGGGAAATGCGCGAACGGCTGCTGCAGATCCGCCAGCAGCGCCAGCGCTTCAAGCAGCAGCGCAAGCGCGGCTGATTCGTCGCCTGCCTTCTGGCGCATTTATGTGCAATTGCCTGCACCGGGATGCATCGATTGCGCGGTTTTGGTGCTGTACTGCCCAGGGTCGCTGAACAACCCCATGGACTTGCGCGCTGGCATAAGTCTTGCGCAGGTTCTCCCACCGTTCAGGCTCGCAGGAGGCACGCCGTGTCGATTCATGTCGCATTGCACCATGTCACGCACTATCGCTACGACCGCGCCGTCGAACTGGGCCCGCAGATCGTTCGCCTGCGCCCGGCGGCCCACAGCCGCACGCGAATTCTTTCCTATGCGCTGAAGGTCCAGCCCGAGCAGCATTTCATCAATTGGCAGCAGGACCCGCAGGGCAATTACCTGGCGCGTCTGGTGTTCCCGGAAAAAACCAGCGAGCTGCGGATCGAAGTCGACCTGCTGGCGGAAATGGCGGTGTTCAACCCGTTCGATTTCTTCCTCGAACCCTACGCCGAGCAGATTCCCTTCGCTTATGCCGCCGATGAACAGCGCGAGCTGGCGCCCTACCTGGAAACCCTGCCCCTGACGCCGAGGTTCCAGGCTTACCTGGACGCCATTTCGCGCTCACCGCTGCCGGCGGTGGATTTCCTGGTGGGCCTGAACCAGCGGTTGAGTGCCGACATCGCCTACCTGATCCGCATGGAGCCCGGGGTGCAGACTCCGGAGCAGACCCTGCTCAACGCCTCCGGCTCCTGCCGGGACTCGGCCTGGCTGCTGGTGCAATTGCTGCGCAACCTGGGGTTGGCGGCGCGCTTTGTCTCCGGCTACCTGATCCAGCTGACGGCGGACGTCAAATCCCTGGATGGCCCCTCCGGCACCGAGGTGGACTTCACCGACCTGCATGCCTGGTGCGAGGTTTACCTGCCGGGCGCCGGCTGGATCGGCCTGGATGCCACGTCCGGGCTGTTCGCCGGGGAAGGGCATATTCCCCTGGCCTGCAGCCCCGACCCCTCTTCAGCGGCGCCCATCACCGGGCTGGTGGAGCCCTGTGAATGCGAATTCAGCCATGAGATGAGTGTGGAGCGCATCTGGGAAGCGCCCCGGGTGACCAAGCCCTACACCGACGAGCAATGGCTGGCGATCCAGGCCCTGGGCCGGCAGATCGATGTCGACCTGCTGGAGGCGGATGTGCGCCTGACCATGGGCGGCGAACCGACTTTCGTCGCCATCGACGATCCCGATGGCCCGGAGTGGAACACGGCAGCCCTGGGGGCGAACAAGCGCCGCCTGGCCGGCGAGCTGTTCCAGCGCCTGCGCCAGCACTATGCGCCCCAGGGCCTGGTGCACTTCGGCCAGGGCAAGTGGTACCCGGGAGAGCAACTGCCGCGCTGGTCGCTGAATTGCCACTGGCGTCGTGACGGTGTACCGGTGTGGCGCAACAACGCGCTGATTGCCGACGAGCATGAAGATTACGCCGCCGATGCACTGTTGGCCGGACGTTTTCTGGCCAGTGTCGCCGAGCGTCTGAAGCTGCCTGCGCGTTTTGTGTTTCCCGCCTACGAGGACAATTTCTACTACCTGTGGCGCGAAGGCAGCCTGCCGCTGAATGTCAGCGCCGAGGATTCGCGGCTGGAGGATGCCCTGGAGCGGGAGCGCCTGCGCAAGGTTTTCAGCCAGGGGCTGGACAAGGTCATCGGCCAGGTCCTGCCCTTGGCCCGTACCGCCAAGGGCGACCAGTGGCAGAGCGGGCGCTGGTACCTGCGCGATAGCCATTGCCGGCTGGTACCGGGTGATTCGCCCCTGGGCTATCGCTTGCCCCTGGCGTCCCAGCCATGGGTGACGGCGGCGGAGTATCCGTTCATTCACGCCACCGATCCGAACCAGGATTTTCCCGAACTGGCGGGCGCGGCTCAGCTGGCAGCGATTGATGAGCCGGCAGTGGCGGACGAGTGGGTGCCCCAGGTGGACGAGTCCGCCGGCTGGCTGACCCGTACCGCGCTCTGCGCCGAGGCGCGCGAGGGGCGGTTGTACCTGTTCATGCCGCCCCTGGAGCGTCTGGAGGATTACCTGCAACTGGTCAGCGTGATCGAGGCCACGGCCGAGGAGCTGCGCTGCCCGGTCTTGCTGGAGGGCTACGAGCCGCCGGCGGACCCTCGCTTGTGCAACTTCCGGGTGACCCCGGACCCGGGGGTGATTGAAGTCAACGTGCAGCCCTCGGTCAGTTGGGACGAGTTGGTGGAGCGCACCGAGTTTCTCTATGAGCAGGCCCGGCAGACGCGCCTGACCAGCGAAAAGTTCATGATCGATGGGCGCCACACCGGCACCGGTGGCGGCAACCATTTTGTCCTTGGCGGAGCCACCCCGGCCGACTCGCCGTTCCTGCGGCGCCCCGACCTGCTGCGCAGCCTGATCAGTTACTGGCACAACCACCCGTCGCTGTCCTACCTGTTTTCCGGGTTGTTCATCGGCCCCACGTCCCAGGCACCGAGGGTCGACGAGGCACGCAATGACGCGCTGTACGAGCTGGAGATTGCCTTTGCGCAGATGCCGGCTCCCGGCCAGGAGTGCGCGCCCTGGTTGGTGGACCGCCTGCTGCGCAACCTGTTGATCGATGTCACCGGCAACACCCATCGCGCCGAGTTCTGCATCGACAAGCTGTATTCGCCGGATGGCGCCACCGGGCGCCTTGGCCTGCTGGAGCTGCGGGCCTTTGAAATGCCGCCCCATGCGCGCATGAGCCTGGCCCAGCAGCTGCTGTTGCGGGCGCTGGTGGCGCGCTTCTGGCGCGAGCCTTACGCGCCGGCCCGGTTGGCGCGCTGGGGCACCGAACTGCACGATCGTTTTCTGTTGCCGCACTTTATCGAACAGGATTTCGCTGATGTATTGGTGGAGCTGAATGCCGCCGGCTACCCGCTGCGGGCCGAATGGTTTGCCGCGCACCTGGAGTTCCGCTTTCCCAAGGTCGGCGATTACGCCGTCAGTGGCATCGAGCTGGAACTGCGCCAGGCCCTGGAGCCCTGGCATGTGCTGGGGGAGGAGGGCGCGGCGGGTGGCACGGTGCGTTATGTCGACTCTTCCCTGGAGCGCCTGCAGGTCAAGGTCGGCGGCCTGGTACCCGAGCGCCATGTGCTGACCTGCAATGGCGTGGCGCTGCCCCTGCATCCCACCGGGCGGGTCGGTGAGTTTGTCGCCGGGGTACGTTACCGCGCCTGGCAGCCGGCCAATTGCCTGCAACCCACTATCCCGGTGCATGCACCGTTGGTGTTCGACCTGCTCGATACCTGGATGCAGCGCTCCCTGGGCGGCTGCCAATACCATGTGGCCCACCCCGGCGGGCGCAATTACGACAGCCTGCCGGTGAATGCCAACGAGGCGGAAAGCCGGCGCATGGCGCGCTTCTTCCGCCTGGGCCATAGCCCGGGAAGCCTGGAGGTGCCGCCAGTGGTGATCAATGCCGAGCTGCCGCTGACCCTGGATTTGCGACGTTTCTAATCCACCTGCGACGCCTGTGAGATAGCCATATCCGGGCGTCATGGCGGTGCGTTAATCTGACTTTCCCTGCCGTCTGCCGAGTGTTCCATGCCTGACTTGCTAGACCGTTACCCGCTGACGGCGGGTACCTACCACGAGTTGCTGGATGACCAGGGCCAGGTCCGGGCGCACTGGCAGCGGCTGCTGGAACAGTTGCAGCGCAGCAGCCCCGGTCAACTGGCCCAGCGCCAGGCGCTGCTGACCCGGCAGATCCACGAGAACGGCGTCACCTACAACGTCTATGCCGACCCCAAGGGCGCCGACCGGCCCTGGGAACTGGACCTGTTGCCCCATGTGATCGCGGCGGATGAATGGCAGTTGCTGTCCACCGGAATCGCCCAGCGCGCTCGCCTGCTCAATGCCGTGCTGGCGGACCTGTATGGCCCGCAGCGGTTGATCCGCGAAGGGCTGCTGCCGGCGGAACTGGTGTTCGGCCACAACAATTTCCTCTGGCCGTGCCAGGGCATCTGCCCGCCGGAACAGACCTTCCTGCACCTGTATGCCGTGGACCTGGCACGCAGCCCGGACGGGCGCTGGTGGGTCACCGCCGACCGTACCCAGGCGCCCTCCGGGGCCGGCTATGCCCTGGAGAACCGCATGAGCGTGTCCCGGGCGTTCCCCGACCTGTACCGCGACCTGCAAGTGCAGCACCTGGCCGGGTTCTTCCGCACCCTGCAGGAAACCCTGGCCCGCCAGGCACCCCGGGACAGCGAAGCGCCGCTGGTGGTGCTGCTGACGCCAGGGCGGTTCAACGAGAGCTATTTCGAGCACCTGTACCTGGCGCGACAGCTTGGCTACCCGCTGGTGGAGGGCGGCGACCTGACCGTGCGTGATGCCACGGTGTACCTCAAGACTCTCAGCGGCCTGCGCCGGGTGCACGCCATCATGCGTCGCCTGGACGACGATTTCTGCGATCCGCTGGAGTTGCGCACCGACTCGGCCCTGGGGGTTCCCGGGCTGCTGGACGCGGTGCGCCAGGGCCGGGTGCTGGTGGCCAACGCC
Organism: Pseudomonas sp. BIGb0176; assembly: GCF_024810175.1. NCBI lineage: Bacteria > Pseudomonadati > Pseudomonadota > Gammaproteobacteria > Pseudomonadales > Pseudomonadaceae > Pseudomonas > Pseudomonas sp. BIGb0176. Next base: position 165,068 of record NZ_JANUEC010000007.1, on the reverse strand, counting down.
CTGGGCAGCGGGGTGCTGGAGTCCCCCGGCCTGCTGGGCTTCCTGCCGAAGATCAGCCAGTTTCTGCTGGGCGAGGAACTGCTTCTGCCGTCCATCGCTACCTGGTGGTGCGGCGAGGCCCCGGTGCTGCAGCAGGCCCTGGAAAAACTCCCGGATCTGCTGGTCAAGCCGGCCTTCGCCTCCCAGAGCTTCACCCCGGTGCTGGGCCGCGACCTGGACCCCGAGCAACGCCGGCAATTGGCTGAGCGCATGCGGGCGCGGCCCTATGCCTATGTCGCCCAGGAATTGCCGCAACTGTCCCAGGCGCCGGTCTGGCAGGCCGAGAACGGGCAGCTGCAGCCCCGTGCCATCGGCATGCGGGTGTACGCGGTGGCCAGCGAGGACGGCTACCGGGTGCTGCCCGGAGGCCTGACCCGGGTCGCTGCCCAGGCCGGTGCCGAAGTGGTGTCGATGCAGCGCGGTGGCGCCAGCAAGGACACCTGGGTGCTGGGGGAGCGGGCGCCCAGCGGCGAGCAGTGGAAGGCCCAGCGCACCATCGGCGTGTATGACCTGGTGCGCCGCGATCCCTACCTGCCGTCGCGGGTGGTGGAAAACCTGTTCTGGTTCGGCCGTTATTGCGAGCGCTGTGACGACAGTGCGCGGCTGCTGCGGATCATGCTGGCGCGCTATGTCGACGGCGATGACCCTCAAGCCTTGCTGGCCGCGGTGGACCTGGGAGAAAGCCTGATGCTGCTGCCGGATGAGGGCGAGCTGCCCGAGCGCCTGCTGGCGGCCCTGTTGGGTGAGGACTGGTCCTTCAGCCTGCGCTCCAACCTGCAACGCTTGCAGTGGGCGGCTTCCCAGGTACGCGGCAAGCTGTCCCGGGAAAACTGGCAGGCCCTGGTGGAGCTGCAGCGCGAGGCCCAGGAGCTGGACACTCCGGAGCCGGATTTCGCCGAACTGCTGGATTTTCTCAACCGCCTGGTGATGTCCCTGGCGGCGCTCTCCGGGTTCGCCCTGGACGACATGACCCGCGACGAAGGCTGGCGCTTCCTGATGATTGGCCGGCGCATCGAGCGCCTGCAGTTCCTCAGCAGCAGCCTCGCGGCCTTCCTGCGGGGCACCGCGGCCTTCGACCAGGCCGGCCTGGACTGGCTGCTGGAGCTGGGTAACAGCAGCATCACCTACCGGTCGCGCTACCTGGCGGTGGCGCAGTTGATTCCGGTCCTCGACCTGTTGCTGCTGGATGAACAGAACCCCCACGCCGTGTTGTTCCAGCTCAAGCTGGTGACCCGCACCCTCAAGCGCCTCAACGATGATTTCGGCGTGCCCCGCGAGCTGGCGCTGCCGCGGCTGGTGGAGCGCCTGGCGCATTTCGACCTGGGCTGCCTGGAGAACTCGCTGTTCGGCGAGACCAGTGTGCGCGCCGCAGTGGAGGGCCTGGCGGACCTGCTGCAGGAGATCGCCGAGGTCAGCGGGCAGGTTTCGGACCGCCTGGCGCTGCGGCATTTCGCCCATGTGGATGATGTCAGCCAGCAAACGGTGTCGGTCTGATGAGCGCGCGCTACCAGGTGTTCCACGACACCCACTACCGCTACGACAGCCCGGTGTCCCTGGCCCAGCAACTGGCGCACCTGTGGCCCCGGGCCTGTGCCTGGCAACTGTGCAGCGAGCGGCAATTGCTGATCAGCCCCGACCCTACCAGCCGTCGTGACGAGCAGGATGTATTCGGCAACCCGCTGACCCGCCTGGCCTTCGAGCGGCCCCATGACGAATTGCTGGTCAATGCCCAGCTCAGTGTCGAGGTGCTGGAGCGGCCGGCGCTGGATTTTGCCGCGTCACTGCCCTGGGATGCCGCCCGCGGCGCCCTGACCTACAGTGGCCAGCCCTTGTCCGAGGCGTTGCTGGAAGCCTGTCGCTACCGTTTCGAATCGCCTTATGTGCATCTGAAGCAGAGTTTTGTCGAGTTCTGCGCCAGTTGCTTCGTACCGGGGCGGCCGCTGTTGCAGGGCGCCCAGGCGTTGATGGAGAAGATCTTCAGTGAGTTCACTTTCGACGCCGAAGCCACCCAGGTGGCGACGCCGCTGGTGGAGGTGCTGGAACGTCGGCGCGGGGTGTGCCAGGACTTCGCCCACCTGATGCTGGCCTGCCTGCGCTCGCGAGGGCTGGCGGCGCGCTATGTCAGTGGCTACCTGCTGACCCAGCCACCGCCGGGGCAGCCGCGGCTGATCGGCGCCGATGCTTCCCATGCCTGGGTTTCAGTGTTTTGCCCGGTGCTGGGCTGGGTGGATTTCGACCCGACCAACAACGTGCAGCCGGCGCTGGAGCACATCACCCTGGCCTGGGGCCGGGATTTTTCCGATGTGTCGCCGTTGCGTGGGGTGATTCTGGGAGGGGGCAGCCATGACCCGGATGTTCGGGTCACCGTCATGCCCCTGGCATGACACTGCCATCTCCGACCTTGCAGGAGCCGGCTTGCCAGCGATGGGGCCTGCGGATATTGCGTAGGGCTGGAGAGCGCTTTCGCTGGCCAGCCAGCTCCTACGGGGCAGGTCAGGCCTGGGGGGCCTCGGGCTCGGCGTCGTCGACGCTCACTTCACCTTCTGCATCCGGGTTCAGTGCGCTGGTTTCTTCAGCGGCGGCTTTCTTGCGTTGCAGCTTTTCCTCTTTCTTCTGTTCCTTGGCCAAGTCACGTTGACGTTTGGCGAAGGAGTAGTTGGGTTTGGCCATGGGCGATCCTCTGGGGTCGAAGGTGAGGTTGAGCGGCGCGTATTCTGCCTGTTATCGGGGCCGGGTGGTTAGCTGGGTTTGCCTTCGGCCCATTTGTCCGGGACCGTCGGTTGCCAGGCGTCCAGCGCATCCAGCAGGCCGGCCGGCGACTCGCTCATTTGCAGCATGTCACGGTGCGGGGCACGGACGAAGCCTTCGCCGACGATATGATCGAGAAAACCGCTGAGTTTTTCGTAGAAGCCATTCACTTCCAGCAGGCCGAGCGGCTTGTGGTGGTAGCCCAACTGGCCCCAGGTCCAGACTTCGAAGAGTTCTTCCAGGGTTCCCAGGCCGCCGGGCAGGGCGATGAAGGCATCACTGAGCTCGGCCATGCGCGCCTTGCGGGCGTGCATGCCGTCCACCACTTCCAGGCGGGTCAGGCCGCGATGGCCGATTTCCTTGTCCTTCAGGCTTTGCGGAATGATCCCGATGACTTCGCCCCCGGCCGCCAGGGCCGCGTCGGCGACGATGCCCATCAGCCCTACCGCGCCGCCGCCATACACCAGGGTCAGCTTGCGCTCGGCGATGGCCCGGCCCAAGGCCTGGGCGGCTTCACGATAGAGAGGGTTGGCGCCGGTGCTGGCGCCACAGAATACACAGACAGAAGTTAACGACATGCCTTACTCCGAGGTCATTGATGGCCTCAGAGTAAAGGCTCGCCGGCCTCGCTCCAAGTATTAAACCTCCCGTTGCGGGGTTTCATGGGTACCGCTGGCGCCACAGGCGTAGGCGGCGAGCAAGCTGCGAAACAGGCTGTTCAACGGCATGAGGGTGACTCCGATCAGGGACGATGGCGTGATTCTAGAAGCGTGCCATGCCGCTGGCCGGTTGATTGTCTTGATCAGGTCGATAGCAGAGAGTTGTATACAATTTTTTGATGCAAATCATAGGAACTTGCGAGAAATTCAGGCAGTCTTCCGTCCCATGGATTCAGATGGATTTTGTTAACCCTGCCTTGGAGATTCACCATGTTTGCCAAACTCGTTGCGGTATCCCTGTTGACACTGGCCAGCAGCCAACTGATGGCCGCCGAATGCAAGGTCGATGTCGACTCTACCGACCAGATGTCCTTCAACACTAAGGAAATCACCATCGACAAGAGCTGCAAGACCTTCACCGTGAACCTGACCCACTCCGGCAGCCTGCCGAAGAACGTCATGGGCCACAACTGGGTACTGAGCAAGACCGCAGACATGGCAGGCATCGCCACCGACGGCATGGCCGCCGGCATCGACAAGAGCTACCTGAAGGAAGGCGACACCCGTGTCATCGCCCACACCAAGATCATCGGTGCCGGCGAGAAAGATTCGGTGACCTTCGACGTATCGAAGCTGACCGCTGGCGAAAGCTACCAGTTCTTCTGCTCGTTCCCAGGCCACAACTCGATGATGAAAGGCGCTGTGGTCCTGAAGTAAGCATCAGGCCCGGCTGCAACAAGAAAGCGCCCCCAGGGGCGCTTTTTTTGTGTGCATCCGTAGGAGCGGGCTTGCCCGCGAAGAGGCCCTCGAGCCTTGTGCAGCACAAGCGGCCCTTTCGCCGGCAAGCCGGCACCTACAGAGCGAGGCGGGTCATGGGGCGAAGGGCATGACGCGTTTGTGATGGGTCTTGCGGTAGGTGTCGCAGATGATCTTGAAGGCTTCCTCACGTACCGGCTGGCCATGCAGGAAGGCGTCGATCTCGGCGTAGGTGACGCCGTGGGACGCTTCGTCCGGCTTGCCCGGCGACAGGTCTTCGAGGTCGGCGGTAGGGACTTTTTCCACCAGGGACTCCGGCGCGCCGAAATAGCGGGCAATGGAGCGCACCTGGTTTTTCACCAGGCCGCTCAGGGGCGCCAGGTCGCAGGCGCCGTCACCGAACTTGGTAAAGAAACCCATCACCGCTTCGGCGGCGTGGTCGGTACCTATCACCAGGCCATGGGCGGCGCCGGCGATGGTGTACTGGGCCACCATGCGCATCCGCGCCTTGGTGTTGCCGAGTACGAAATCCCGGGACACCGCGTGCTGCCCCTCGAAGGCCGCCACTTCGTTGGCCAGGGCCCTGACCGCCGGGCCGATGTTCACGGTGTGGCGTTCGTCAGGGTTGATGAAGTCCACCGAGGCCTGGGCATCGTGTTCGTCGAACTGGGTCTCATAGGGCAGGCGCACGGCAATGAAGCGGTAGCCATCGTCTCCGCTGCGTTCGCGCAATTCACGCATCGCCCGTTGGGCCAGCAGGCCGGCGGTCAGGGAGTCGACACCGCCGCTGATGCCCAGCACCAGGGATTTGAGCCCGGAATTGACCAGGCAGTCCTGGATGAAGCGGATGCGCCGGGCGATTTCTGCCTCAAGGGCGGCGTGGTCGGGAAAAGGTGGTTGGACCTTGAGCTGCTGCGCAATCTCACGCTGTACGGCTTGCATGATTCACTCCTTGCCAGGTTGGGCAGGTACTTGGAAAACGTGGCGCAAGTAAGCGACGAAGTTCGGATCCTTGCAATGGGTCTTGCCCGCTTCATCGGAGATCTTGGCGACGGGCTGGCCATTGCAGGCAGCCATTTTAAGCACGATGCTCATCGGCTCGACACCGGGAATGTCACAGGTCAGGTTGGTGCCGATGCCGAAGCTGACATTGATCCGTCCCCGCAGCGCACGGAATATTTCCAGGGCGCGCGGCAGGCTCAGGCTGTCGGAGAACACCAGGGTCTTGCTCATCGGATCGATGCCCAGCTTGTGGTAGTGGGCGATGGCCTTTTCTGCCCAGAGGATTGGGTCGCCGGAGTCGTGGCGCAGGCCGTCGAACAGCTTGGCGAAGAACAGGTCGAAATCGCCGAGGAAGGCATCGGTGGTGATGCAATCCGTCAGGGCGATGCCCAGCAAGCCACGGTATTCGCGGACCCAGCAGTCGAGGGCGGCGATCTGGCTGTCGATCAGCCGCGGCCCCAGTTGCTGGTGGGCCATGATCCATTCGTGGGCCATGGTGCCCAGGGGTTTCATGTTCAGTTCCCGGGACAGGTGCACGTTGCTGGTGCCGACAAAACGTCCGGGGAAATCGTGCTTGAGCACGTTCACTACTTCTTCCTGGACCCGGTAGGAAAAGCGTCGGCGGGTGCCGAAATCCGCCACTTGCAGCTCGGAAAGTTCTTCGCTGCTGGCGTTGGCGGTCAGCCAGTCGAACTTGCGGTACAGCTGCTCGCGGGCCTGGACCAGCTGGATCTCGCGATAGCGGTAGCGGTTGCGCACCTCGCTGATGATGGCCAGCATCGGCACTTCGAACAGGATCACGTGCAGCCAGGGGCCGCGCAGGCGGATAAACAGCTCGCCGTCCTCGATGCCGGTATGCACGTAGCGCAGGTTGAAGCGAAACAGCCCGAGAAAGCGCAGGAAATCCGGCTTGAGGAAGCTGATCCGTTCGAGAAAGCCCAACTGGTCGGCGCTCAGGCTCAGTTCCGCCAGGCGTTCGAACTGGTAGCGGATCTCTGCCAGATAGGGCCGCAGGTCCTCGCTGTTACGGCAACGAAACTCCCATTCCACCTCGACGTTGGGGTAGTTGTGCAGCACCGCCTGCATCATGGTCAGTTTGTAGAAGTCGGTGTCGAGCAGGTTCTGCACGATGCGATCGGCAAACACACTCTCGCTCATAACGGGAATCTCCATGCTGGCCGCGACGGACAAGTGCGGCATTCAGCTCTTTCAATGAAGGCGCTAGTGGCGCATAGACGCGCAGCGCTTTGCCAGTGTTTTTTGTGGCGGGCCATTCTCCGGCCGTAGGAGCTGGCTTGCCAGCGAACGGATCTTCAGTCTTGAGCAGGGCTCAAGGGCCCCATCGCCGGCAAGCCGGCTCCTACGGGAGGGGCGAGTCGTTGTGTTCGAGCATCCAGCGCACGAAGTCCCGGACCTTGGGCACTTCCGCCGAGTGTTCGGGGTAGGCCAGGTAATAGGCGTCCTGGCTGGGCATGGCGTATTCCCAGGCGATCACCAGCTTGCCTTCAGCCAGTTCTTCTTCCACCAGAAAACGTGGCAGCAGGGCGACCCCGCAGCCGACCTGGGCCGCACGGATGCACATATAGAAGGTTTCGAAGCGTGGGCCGTGGTAGCTGTGCTCGGTCTGGTAGCCCTGTTGGTCGAACCATTCGTGCCAGCCCTGGGGCCGTGAAGCGTTCTGCAACAGCACCAGTTCAGTGAGTTGCCTGGGGTCGGTCAAGGGCTCGGCGGGCAGGCTGTCGGGGGCGCAGACCGCCACCAGCTCTTCGCTGAACAGCTTCAGGCTCTCGGTGCCGGGGCGTGAACCCTGGCCAAAGTAGAAGGCCAGGTCGGCATGGCCCTGGAGCAGTTCGTCAGGCTCTTGCTCATTGCACAGGTCCAGGTGGATGTGCGGGTGGCGCAGTCGCCAGCCCTTGAGGCGCGGCACCAGCCAGCGGGCGCCAAAAGTGTAAGGCGTGGAGACTCGTAGGACTTCGGTCTCGCCGCCGTAGGAACGCAGGTAATGGGTAGACATCTCCACCTGGGTGAGGATCTTACGCACCTCCACCAGGTACAGGTCGCCGGCCGGAGTCAGTTGCAGGCGCCGCCGTACCCGACGAAACAGCAGGTGTTGCAGCAGCTCTTCCAGTTGCGCCACTTGCTTGCTCACCGCGCTCTGGGTCAGGTTGAGCTCTTCGGCCGCACGGGTGAAGCTCAGGTGCCGGGTCACGGCCTCGAAGCACTGCAGGGCGGTGATCGACGGCAAGTAGCGTTTGTTGAGCATGGGTGGTCCTTGTTCTTATGGGTGCCAGCGAGCGGCTCAGCATGAATAAACGGAATGATATCTCGCTTAAAGGTCGTTTGTTGGCAAGTCTCGGGCCAGCTACAACTACTAGCCTTGATGGCCGTCGCAGCGGCCTGGTTCTTTCGCTTTCATCTGTAAGGAGTAACCCCATGGTTGCCGCATTGCTTGATCGTCTGGGTGTTAACCCGGCCCTGTACCAGTCGGGCACCCAGCCTGTGCACTCGCCCATCGACGGCAGCCGGATCGCCGCGGTGAACTGGCAGGGCGCCGCCGAGGTGGAGCAGCAGGTCAGTCGCGCAGAGCATGCATTCGCCCTGTGGCGCAAGGTGCCGGCACCCCGTCGCGGCGAGCTGGTGCGGCAATTCGGTGAGGTGCTGCGCGAGTACAAGGCCGACCTGGGGGAGTTGGTGTCCTGGGAAGCCGGCAAGATCACCCAGGAAGGCCTGGGGGAAGTGCAGGAAATGATCGACATCTGCGACTTCGCCGTCGGCCTGTCGCGCCAGCTCTACGGCCTGACCATCGCCTCCGAGCGCCCGGGCCATCACATGCGTGAAACCTGGCATCCCCTGGGGGTTGTCGGGGTGATCAGCGCCTTCAACTTCCCGGTAGCGGTCTGGGCCTGGAACACCACCCTGGCGCTGGTCTGCGGCAACCCGGTGATCTGGAAACCCTCGGAAAAGACCCCGCTCACCGCCCTGGCCTGCCAGGCGCTGCTGGAGCGCGTGTTGAAGAACTTCCAGGATGCTCCCGAATACCTGAGCCAGGTGATCATCGGCGGCCGTGATGCCGGTGCCGCCCTGGTGGACGATCCGCGGGTCGCCCTGATCAGCGCCACCGGCAGTACCCGTATGGGCCGCGAAGTGGCGCCGAAAGTGGCCGCACGCTTTGCCCGCAGCATTCTCGAACTGGGCGGCAACAACGCCATGATCCTCGGCCCCAGCGCCGACCTGGACATGGCGGTGCGCGCCATCCTGTTCAGCGCCGTGGGTACCGCCGGCCAGCGTTGCACCACCCTGCGTCGCCTGATTGCCCACGAGTCGGTGAAAGAGGAAATCATCAGCCGCCTCAAGACGGCCTATTCCAAGGTGCGCATCGGCCATCCGCTGGAAGGCAATCTGATCGGCCCGCTGATCGACAAGCACAGTTTCGAGGCCATGCAGGATGCCCTGGAGCAGGCCCTGAGCGAGGGCGGCCGGGTCTTCGGCGGCCAGCGCCAGTTGCAGGACCAGTTCCCCAACGCCTACTACGTGTCGCCGGCCATCGTCGAAATGCCCGAGCAGAGCGAGGTGGTGTGCAGCGAAACCTTCGCGCCGATCCTCTATGTGATCGGCTACAACGACTTCGAAGAAGCGCTGCGCCTGAACAATGCCGTGCCTCAGGGCCTGTCGTCCTGCATCTTCACCACCGACGTGCGTGAAGCCGAGCAGTTCATGTCGGCGGTGGGCAGCGACTGCGGCATCGCCAACGTCAACATCGGGCCCAGCGGCGCAGAGATCGGCGGCGCCTTCGGCGGCGAGAAGGAAACCGGCGGCGGTCGCGAATCCGGCTCCGATGCCTGGCGCGGCTACATGCGGCGCCAGACCAACACCGTCAACTACTCCCGGGAGCTGCCGCTGGCCCAGGGCATCACCTTCGATTGAGTCTTTTCGCGAGCACGCTCGCTCCTACGGGGAGGTTTGTAGGAGCCAGCTTGCTGGCGAACAGCGGCAAGTGCGTTTCAGCGTCTGTGGTTCGTTGATTTCGGAGTCTGGCAATGGCGCTACAAGAACAATGTCTGTGGGAAACACTCACTCCGCAACGGCCTGACAGGGCGCCGCTCAAGGGCGAGCTGACGGCGGATGTGTGCATCATCGGCGCCGGCTTCACCGGGCTGTCGGCCGCCGTGCATTTGCTGGAGCAGGGCAAGCGGGTCTGTGTGGTCGAAGCCCATCGCGCGGGGCACGGCGGTTCAGGGCGCAACGTCGGGCTGGTGAACGCCGGCATGTGGATCCCGCCGGACGAGATCGAGGCCGGTTTCGGCGAGCAGGTGGGCAGCCAGCTCAACCGCATGCTCGGCGCGGCGCCGTCATTGGTGTTCAGCCTGGTGGACAAGTACCACATCGATTGCCAGCTGCGCCGCGAAGGCACTTTGCACATGGCCCACAACGCCCGGGGCGAGGCCGATCTGCGCAGCCGTGAAGAACAGTGGAAACGTCGCGGGGCCCCCGTGGAGTTGCTGACCGGCGTGGCGTGCGAAGCGGCCACCGGCACTCGCAAGATTGCCGCGGCCCTGCTCGACCGGCGGGCGGGAACCCTCAACCCCATGGCTTACGTCAGCGGCCTGGCCAGGGCGGCGACGGAATTGGGCGGGCGTCTGTTCGACCATTCCCCGGTCACCCGCCTGGAGCGCCAGGGCCAGCGCTGGTCGGTGCAGACCGAGCAGGGCTCGGTGCTGGCCGAGCAGGTGGTGATCGCCTCCAACGCTTACACCGAGGGCGACTGGACCGAGCTGCGGCGCAACTTCTTCCCCGGCTACTACTACCAGGTGGCTTCCGCGCCCCTGACCGAAGAAGCGGCGCAGCAGATCCTGCCCGGGGGCCAGGGCTCCTGGGATACCCGACAGGTGCTCAGCAGCATCCGCCGGGATGCTGAGGGCCGCCTGTTGCTGGGCAGCCTGGGCAATGGCAGCCAGAAGCCCTTGTGGTTCCTCAAGGCCTGGGCCGACCGCGTACAGCAGCATTACTTCCCGTACCTCAAGCCGGTGGAGTGGGAATGCACCTGGACCGGCTGCATCGCCTTCACCCCCGATCACCTGATGCGCCTGTTCGAGCCGGCCCCGGGCCTGGTGGCTGTCACCGGTTACAACGGCCGGGGCGTGACCACCGGAACCGTGGTGGGCAAGGCCTTCGCCGACTACCTGTGCAACGGCGATCCCCAGGCCCTGCCGATCCCCTTCGCAGCCATGCAGCCCCTGGCCGGCGTGGGCTTGCGCAGTTGCCTGTACGAAGCCGGCTTCTCCCTCTACCACGCGGGCCAGTGCCTGCGAATTGTGATCTGAACAAGGAAATAGTGGGCGGCCGACGACGCTTTTCGATGCAGCGACTAGCCTGTAATGGTGCGGCTCGTAGCAGTCTCGCACCAGCAGTGTGCAGTTCGGTGACGCGAGCTGTTACAGCAGGGTTGCACGTTGAATTGTGTCGCGGTTGCAATGATGGCACGCATGGGTTGCGCCCATTAAAAAGTAGGGTTTTACCTTCCGCGGTTTAGACGGTTGCACGCCCAATGAAAAAGGGCTCGAAACAGTCGAAATAACAATAAGACAGCGACTTTTTTCAGAATAAAAAACCACTGGCACGGCGCTTGCTCTGAGCAACCTTAGTGAAGTCGCAGTGCCAACTAAAAAAACCTTGGAGCACCACCTCATGTCCCAGACGTTTTACAAGAAAGGCTTTCTGGCCCTCGCAGTGGCAACTGCGCTGGGTGTTTCTGCGTTTGCTCAAGCCGACCTGAAGATCGGTGTAGCGGGTCCCATGACAGGCGCCAACGCGGCATTTGGCGAGCAGTACATGAAGGGTGCACAGGCAGCGGCTGACGAGATCAACGCCAAGGGCGGGGTCAACGGCGAGAAGATCGTCCTGGTCAAGGGCGACGACGCCTGTGAACCCAAGCAGGCGGTGGCAGTGGCCAACCGCCTGGTGGACCAGGACAAGGTGGCCGGCGTGGTCGGGCACTTCTGCTCCTCGTCGACCATTCCGGCTTCCGAGGTGTACAGCGACGCCGGTGTGATTGCCATCACCCCGGGCTCCACCAACCCCCAGGTCACCGAGCGTGGCCTCTCCGCGATGTTCCGCATGTGCGGGCGTGACGACCAGCAGGGCATCGTCGCCGGTGACTACATCATCGATGTGCTCAAGGGCAAGAAAGTCGTGGTGCTGCACGACAAGGACACCTACGGCCAGGGCCTGGCGGATGCCACCAAGGCACAGTTGACCAAGCGCGGCGTGACCCCGGTGCTGTACGAGGGCCTGACCCGTGGCGAGAAAGACTTCAGCGCCGTGGTGACCAAGATCCGCGCCGCCGGCGCCGACGTGGTGTACTTCGGCGGCCTGCATCCGGAAGCCGGTCCGCTGGTACGCCAACTGCGCGAGCAGGGCCTGAAGGACGTCAAGTTCATGTCCGACGACGGCATCGTTACCGACGAATTGGTGACCACCGCCGGTGGCCCGCAATACGTTGACGGCGTGTACATGACCTTCGGCGCCGACCCGCGCCTGCTGCCGGACAGCAAGGCTGTGGTGGATGCCTTCCGCAAGGCCGGCACCGAGCCCGAGGGCTATACCCTGTACGCTTATGCCTCGATCCAGGCCCTGGCGGCCGGCTTCGGCGGCGCCAAGTCCAACAAGGGCGAAGATGCGGCCAAATGGCTCAAGGCCAATCCGGTGAAAACCGTGATGGGCGAGAAGTCCTGGGACGCCAAGGGTGACCTCAAGGTTTCCGACTACGTGGTCTATCAGTGGGACAAGGACGGCAAGTACCACCAGCTGGAAAAACAGAAGTGACATGAGTCCGAACGGGCCGGTACCACCCCCTGGTACCGGTCCCTGCTCGTGCAGTACTTGCCTTTTCTCGTAGAGCTGCACAACGGACGTGTTGCGCAGACGGGTGATCCCTGTCCGGCGTCGACGGCCTGTGCAGTCTCTCAAGTCCGTGAGATTGCGTTATGGATGGTATTTTCCTGCAGCAACTGATCAATGGGCTGACCCTCGGGTCCGTCTACGGTCTGATCGCCATCGGCTACACAATGGTCTATGGCATCATCGGCATGATCAACTTCGCCCACGGCGAGGTTTACATGATTTCCGCCTACCTCGCGGCAATCAGTCTGGCTCTGCTGGCCTATTTCGGCATTGAATCCTTCCCGCTACTCATTCTCGGCACGCTGATCTTCACCGTCGTGGTGACGGGGATCTATGGCTGGGTCATCGAGCGCGTGGCCTACAAACCCCTGCGCAACTCCACCCGCCTGGCGCCGCTGATCAGCGCCATCGGCATTTCGCTGATCCTGCAGAACTACGCGCAGATCAGCCAGGGCGCCAAGCAGCAAGGGGTTCCGACCCTGCTGGCCGGGGCCTGGAAAGTCGATATCGGCACAGGCTTCGTGCAGCTCACCTACACCAAGATCTTCATCCTGGTGGCGGCGTTCGCCGGCATGGCGCTGCTCACCTACATCATCAAGTACACCAAGCTCGGGCGTATGTGCCGGGCCACCCAGCAAGACCGCAAGATGGCCTCGATCCTCGGCATCAACACCGACCGGGTGATCTCCTACGTGTTCGTCATCGGCGCGGCCATGGCGGCCCTGGCCGGGGTGCTGATCACCATGAACTACGGCACGTTCGACTTCTATGCCGGCTTCGTCATCGGCATCAAGGCGTTCACCGCGGCGGTACTCGGCGGCATCGGCTCGCTGCCTGGGGCGATGCTCGGCGGGATCATCCTCGGCATCTCCGAGTCGCTGTTCTCCGGCTTGATCAACTCCGACTACAAAGACGTGTTCAGTTTCTCGCTGCTGGTGCTGATCCTGATCTTCCGTCCCCAAGGCCTGCTGGGTCGCCCACTCGTGGCGAAGGTGTAAGTATGTCTGCTGCCAATAAACCGATTGATATCAAAAAGAGCGTCATCGACGCCGTGCTGGCCGGGCTGATCTCGCTGATCGTGTTTGGCCCCATCGTGGGTGTGGTGCTCGATGGCTACAGTTTCAACCTGCAGCCGACTCGCGTGGCCTGGCTGGTAGCCATTGTCATGGCCGGCCGGCTGGCCCTGAGCCTGTTCCTGCAAACCCCCAAGGGCCTGAAGATTCTCCAGGGCTTTGAAAGCACCGGCTCCGGCGTGCATGTGCTGGCGCCGGACTACAAGTCGCGGCTGCGCTGGATCATCCCGGCCCTGATCGTGATCGCCATCGTGTTTCCGTTCTTCGCCAACAAGTACCTGCTGACCGTGGTCATTCTCGGGTTGATATACGTACTGCTGGGCCTGGGGCTGAACATCGTGGTGGGGCTGGCGGGCCTGCTGGACCTGGGCTACGTGGCGTTCTACGCCATCGGCGCCTACGGCCTGGCCCTGGGCTACCAGTACCTGGGCCTGGGATTCTGGAGCGTGCTGCCCCTGGCGGCGATTGCCGCGGCCCTGGCGGGGTGCATATTGGGCTTCCCGGTGCTGAGGATGCACGGCGACTACCTGGCCATCGTGACCCTGGGCTTTGGCGAGATCATCCGCCTGGTGCTCAATAACTGGCTGTCCTTCACCGGTGGCCCCAACGGCATGCCGGTACCGTCGCCGACTTTCCTGGGCCTGGAGTTCGGCCGCAAGGCCAAGGACGGCGGGGTGCCGTTTCATGAGTTCTTCGGCCTGGAATACAACCCCAACCTGAAGTTCCTGTTCATCTACATCGTGCTGTTCCTGGTGGTGCTGCTGGTGCTCTACATCAAGCACCGGCTGACCCGCATGCCCGTGGGGCGGGCCTGGGAAGCCCTGCGTGAAGACGAGATCGCCTGCCGCGCCATGGGCCTGAACCATGTGCTGGTCAAACTCTCGGCCTTCACCATCGGTGCTTCCACCGCCGGCCTGGCCGGGGTGTTCTTCGCCAGCTACCAGGGCTTCGTCAACCCGTCGTCGTTCACCTTCTTCGAATCGGCGCTGATCCTGGCCATCGTGGTGCTGGGGGGCATGGGCTCGACGGTGGGCGTGGTGATCGCGGCCTTCGTGCTGACTGTGGCGCCGGAGTTGCTGCGCAGCTTCTCCGAGTACCGGGTGCTGCTGTTCGGCATTCTCATGGTGTTGATGATGATCTGGCGACCGCGAGGGCTGATCCGCATCAGCCGTACTGGCGTCACTCCACGCAAAGGTGCTCTGACTGAGGGGAACGCGCCATGAGCGAATACATTCTTTCGGTCGAAAACCTGATGATGCACTTCGGTGGCATCAAGGCCCTCAGCGACGTCAGCCTGAAGGTCAAGCGCAACTCGATCTTCGCCCTGATCGGCCCCAACGGCGCCGGCAAGACCACGGTGTTCAACTGCCTGACCGGCTTCTACAAGGCCTCCGGCGGGCGCATCGAGCTCAATACCCGGGGCCGGCAGACCAACGTCATCAAGCTCCTGGGCGAGCCCTTTCGCGCCACCGACTTCGTCTCGCCGAAAAGCTTCGCCAGCCGCCTGTACTACAAGATGTTCGGCGGCACCCACCTGGTGAACCGCGCCGGCCTGGCGCGGACCTTCCAGAACATTCGCCTGTTCAAGGAAATGTCCGTGGTGGAAAACTTGCTGGTGGCCCAGCACATGTGGGTCAACCGCAACCTGCTGGCGGGCATCCTCAACACCAAGGGCTACCGCAAGGCGGAAAGCGCCGCCCTGGACCATGCCTTCTACTGGCTGGAGGTGGTGGACCTGGTGGACTGCGCCAACCGCCTGGCCGGCGAGTTGTCCTACGGCCAGCAACGGCGCCTGGAGATCGCCCGGGCCATGTGCACCCGGCCGCAGATCATCTGCCTCGACGAGCCGGCCGCCGGCCTCAACCCCCAGGAAACCGAGGCGCTGAGCGCAATGATCCGGCTGCTGCGCGACGAGCACGACCTGACCGTGGTGCTGATCGAACACGACATGGGCATGGTGATGAGTATTTCCGACCACATCGTGGTGCTCGACCACGGCAACGTGATCGCCGAGGGCGGCCCGGAGGCGATCCGCAATGATCCGAAAGTGATTGCCGCCTACCTGGGTGCCGACGAAGAGGAGCTGGCATGACTCAACCTATCCTCGAACTCAAGGACCTGGACGTGTACTACGGCCCGATCCAGGCCCTGAAGAAAGTCTCGCTGCACATCAACGAAGGGGAAACCGTGAGCCTGATCGGCTCCAACGGCGCCGGCAAGTCGACCCTGCTGATGTCGATCTTCGGCCAGCCCCGGGCGGAGTCCGGGCAGATTCTCTATCGCGGTGTGGACATCACCCACAAGTCGTCCCACTACATCGCCTCCAACGGTATCGCCCAGTCCCCGGAAGGGCGTCGGGTGTTCCCCGACATGACCGTGGAGGAAAACCTGCTGATGGGCACCATCCCCATTGGCGACAAGTACGCCAATGAGGACATGCAGCGCATGTTCGAGCTGTTTCCCCGCCTCAAGGAACGGCGTACCCAGCGGGCCATGACCATGTCTGGCGGCGAGCAGCAGATGCTGGCCATTGCCCGGGCATTGATGAGCCGGCCCAAGTTGCTGCTGCTGGATGAGCCGAGCCTGGGCCTGGCGCCGATCGTGGTGAAGCAGATCTTCGCCACCTTGAGGGAGTTGGCGGCCACCGGCATGACCATCTTCCTGGTGGAGCAGAACGCCAACCACGCGCTGAAGCTCTCGGACCGCGCCTACGTGATGGTCAACGGCGAGATCCGCCTGAGCGGCACCGGCAAGGAACTGCTGGTCAACGAGGAGGTGCGCAACGCTTACCTGGGCGGCCACTGACCGTCCGCTCTGTGGATAAAGCATGCCCCGCCGGCCCGCGCCGCCGGGGCATTGTTATGCCCACCCCATCCCGT
Source organism: Pseudomonas sp. BIGb0176 (assembly GCF_024810175.1). NCBI lineage: Bacteria > Pseudomonadati > Pseudomonadota > Gammaproteobacteria > Pseudomonadales > Pseudomonadaceae > Pseudomonas > Pseudomonas sp. BIGb0176. The sequence goes on along the minus strand of NZ_JANUEC010000007.1, from coordinate 149,012 downwards.
CCTCCCCTGTAGGCGCTGGCTTGCCAGCGAAGGGGGCCGCCTGACCGCCTTTCTGATTTCACCGAGCGCCGACTGGCGCTTTGCGCCTGCACCAAGCCTGTGTCCGGTAATTGTGGAAAACATTCCTGGCAAGCTGCTTTAACGCGGCATAAAGACGCTGCAAACAGTTGTTTTTCCACTGTTTTGACTTGTCCCCGTTTGCTGTGGAGCGGGCTGTGGGTAACGTGGGTGTAGCTGGCTGCAGGCCTTTAACCACGTGGCTTGCAGGCGATTGGTTGTTTTTTGATCGGTGCTTTTTATGGGAGCTGAAGGTGCGCTTGTCAACCTTTTTATTGTCGCAGCTGTACCTGGAAAAGGGTTGGGATAAGCCTGTGGATAAGTCTGTGATTAAACTCTGGAAAGACGGCTCTGAGCGGCGTAGTTACTGGCCTCTGGCCTTGTCAACCTTGACCGTGCGGTCATCTTTGCCCGGGCCGGCTGCATGGACCCGCGGTCCGGGTCAAGCAAAAAACTTCTGCTGGACCCGCGCAGGCCCTGTGGATAGCGGCTTTCAGCCCTTTGCACTTGCCCCCAAAGACTGTGGACCGGCCTGTGGATAAGGTGCGTGCACATGGCTGCAGGCCATGTAACCCGTGGCTTGGCGCCTGGTGAGTGTTTTTTGTACAGCGAGCATCGGGCGCGCTCACCGCTTGCGGCTCTTTACGGCCAACGGCGCGGTTGCCGGTAGGAGCCGGCCCGGGCATGCTGCGAAGCGTTTTTTATCGAAACGGCGGCTCGCCACCCAGCAAGGAGAACACCATGACTTCCACACTGTTCATTACGGGCGCGACTTCCGGTTTTGGCGAAGCCTGCGCCCGGCGCTTTGCCGCAGCCGGCTGGTCCCTGGTACTGACCGGCCGCCGCGAGGAGCGCCTCAGCGCCCTGTGCGCGGAGCTGTCCAAACAGACCGAGGTGCATGGCCTGGTGCTCGATGTGCGCGACCGCAAGGCTATGGAAGAGGCCATCGCCCAGTTGCCGCCTTCGTTCAGCAAGCTGCGCGGGCTGATCAACAACGCCGGCCTGGCCCTGGGCGTGGACCCGGCGCCCAAGTGCGACCTGGATGACTGGGACACCATGGTCGACACCAACATCAAGGGCCTGATGTACAGCACCCGCCTGCTGCTGCCACGGTTGATCGCCCATGGCCGCGGCGCAGGCATCGTCAACCTGGGCTCCATCGCCGGCAACTACCCGTACCCGGGCAGCCACGTCTATGGCGCGAGCAAGGCCTTCGTCAAACAGTTCTCCCTGAACCTGCGCTGCGACCTGCAGGGCACCGGCGTGCGCGTCACCAACATCGAGCCGGGGCTGTGCGAAAGCGAGTTCTCCCTGGTGCGCTTCGCCGGTGACCAGGCACGCTACGACGCCACCTACGCCGGGGCCGAGCCAATCCAGCCCGAGGACATCGCCGACACCATTTTCTGGGTGCTCAATACCCCGGCACACGTCAACATCAACAGCCTGGAGCTGATGCCTGTGAGCCAGACCTGGGCCGGTTTCGCCATCGAACGCAACGCCAAGTCATGAGCCCCCTGTAGCCGCTGCCGCAGGCTGCGACAGGGCCGCAGGGCCCTCCAGCGCCCGCAAGATCTTGCGCCTCCTGCGGAGGCGGTCGCAGCCTCGCCATCGCTCGGCAGCGGCTACAGTTGTACTCGGATACACATAAGCTGATTCGTTTCAGCTTGTGGTCAGCCCTGACAGGTTAGAATTCCCGCCAGAAATTTCGCCGCTGCCTCACACGAGGCGGCGTTTTTGAAGTTCGATAGGAGGAATCGTGAGTAACCGAGGTGAGCAGGCTCTGCTCAAACAATCGACCGTACTGATGTTCGCCGTGGCGATCGCCGGTATCGTCACGGGTTTTGTTTCTGGCGCCCAATCCATCCTGTTCGATGGATTTTTTTCGCTGATCGCCACCTTCATCAAGGTCCTGATGCTGATCACCGCCAAGCTGATCGCCAAGGAAAGCAACCACCGTTTCCAGTTCGGCTTCTGGCACCTGGAACCCATGGTGCTGCTGATCGAAGGCAGCTTCCTGATGCTGATCGCCATCTACGCCTTCCTCAATGGGGTGTTCGGCATCATCAACGGTGGCCGCGAGGTCGAGCTGGGGCTGGTGATTTTCTATGCAGCGTTTTTCGCCGTGGCGGAGTTCGCCTACTTCTTCTACGTGCGCCGGCGTAACCGCAAGCTCAAGTCGTCGCTGATCCAGTTCGACAACATCAGCTGGCTGGTGGACGCGATGCTATCGGTGGGGCTGCTGGTGAGCTTCATCATCGCCTTGCTGCTCAAGCAGTACGGGCACGGCCAGTGGGCGGTGTATGTCGACCCGGCGATCCTGATCCTGCTGGCCCTGAGCATGTTGCCGCCGGCGCTGAAGATCCTGCGCCCGGCCCTGCGTGATGTGCTGGGGATCGCCCCGGACCAGTTGGACGAAAAGGTCCGCAATGTGATGGAGCAGGCCAAGGCCGCCCATGGTTTCGACGACTACATCAGCTACGTGCAGAAGCACGGTCGGGCGCGGTTTATCGAGATCCATATCGTCTTGCCGGCGCACTATCCGCTGCAGGATGTGGCGACTCTGGACCGCTTGCGCGAGGAGATTTCCAGCCAGTTGGGAGAGGCCGACGCAGCGCGCTGGCTGACCATCAGCTTTACCGGGGATCGCAAGTGGATCGCTTGAGGGGCGGCGCCTGTTTCGCCGGCAAGCCGGCTCCTACAACACCGCGTAGGAGCCGGCTTGCCGGCCAAGGGCCTCAGGCAAAATATTCCGCCAGCCCGCGATAGCAGGTCGCCAGGTGATAAGGCGTGGTCGAGGGCATATCCCGCCGGCTGACCGCGCCGTTGGCATCCAGGCATTCATTCCAGCCCCCTGCATGCAGGAAATGCGCTTGCAGCGCTTTTAGCTGACGCAGCAAGGGCGCCTGGCCAGCCGGGCGCAAGGTCAGGGCACGCAGGTATTCGGCCTGGGCCCAGATGCGCTGGGTGGCGTCCTTGACGCCGGCTCGGGGCGGCAGTTCGAGCATGGCGCACACGGCGCCGCTCTCGGGCTCGACTCCCAGTTGCTCGGTAAAGGCGAAGGCTCGTTCCACGCAAGCGTGCAGGGCGCTGCCGCGCAGTAACTGTGACGAGGCCAGCAGGAAGTACCACTCGAACTGGTGCCCCGGCTCGAACCAGTTATCCACAGCTCCCAGGGGCTTCTCCATCATCACCCCGTGCTGGGGGTCGATGAACTGCTGCTGCATGGCCTGGCACAGGTCCAGCAACGCGGCTTGCACCGCAGCGTCCTCGCGTACGGCCAGGATCGCGAGAAAGGCTTCGGCCAGGTGCATCAGTGGATTTTGCAGCGGCCCCGAACCCAATATGGACCAGTCCTCGGCGAGGCTGGCTTCGTAGAGCCCGTCGCCGCGGGCGAAGCGCTGGGCTACCACTTCCAGGGCGGCGTTGAGCACCGACTCCACCAACGGCTCGCGGACCTTGGCCCAGTAGTGAGCGCAGGCGAAGAGGATGAAGGCGTGGGTGTAGAGGTCCTTGCGCCTATCCAGCGGCGCGCCTTCGGGGTCGATGCTGTAGAACCAGCCACCGTGCTCGGCGTCGTGGAAGTGCCGCTGCAGCGAGCGAAACAGCGCGGCGGCGCGCTCCTGGGCAAAGGGCGCGGCGGCATCGCCGATCAATTGGGAGAACAGATACAACTGCCGGGCACAGGCCATGGCTCGATAGCGCTGCGGCGGCAGCGGCCGATGCTCGGCGTCCAGCGCCTCATAGGGCAGCGCCAACTGCGGATTCCAGCCCGGGCCTTGCCACAGCGGCACTATCACCTTGTGGAAATGCTGCTGCATGGCGTTGAACAGAGCGCTCGATTCAGGCGAGGTGGCGGAGCGGGATACATCGGGCATTGGCTGGCGTCGTCACGGCAGTTTTGAATGCGCGACATGTTACCAGAGAAGCCCCACAAGGCGGCTTGCCCGCCGAGCACGACCTGCTGGCAGGAGCTGGCTTGCCAGCGAAGGAGGCCCGCAAGACCGCCTTCGCCGGCAAGCCGGCTCCTGCAGATGAAGCAGGGATCAGCCTGCCAGCAACCACACGCCCGTAGCGGCCGAGGCCGCACCGGCCAGGCGCACCAGCGGCGCTGCCGCCTGAGGCAGTACCCGTACCACGGCATAGCCGGCGGCATGCAGGGCCGCAGTGGCCGCCACAAAACCGGCGGCATAGGCCCAAGGGTTGGACATGTCCGGCAGTTCCAGGCCGTGGGCCACGCCATGGAACAGGGCAAACAGCGCGGTGGCGGCAATCGCCAGGCTCAGGGGCGGGCGCACGGCCAGGGCCACGGCCAGGCCCAGGGCCAATACCGAAGCGGCGATGCCGCTTTCCAGGGCCGGCAACTCCAGGCCCTCGAAGCCCAGCACACCACCGATCAGCATGGTGCCGACGAAGGTGCAAGGCAGCGCCCAGCGCGCGGCGCCTTGCTGCTGGGCGGCCCACAGGCCGACAGCGAGCATGGCCAGCAGGTGGTCGAGGCCGCTGATGGGGTGGCTGATACCGGCCATCAGGCCGTTGTCGCCATGGCCCGGGTGGGCGATGGCCAGGGCCGGGGTCAGCAGCAGGGCCAGGGCCCCGAGGATGCGTTTTAGGGTCATGGAGTGGCTTTCCTTGTTGAGCGGATTGGGGGCGGGGATCAGGCAGCGGTGAGCAGGCCCTGGCGTTCGATGAAGGCGATGATGTCCGCCAGGCCCTGGCCGGTTTTCTGGTTGCTGAAGACGAACGGCTTGCCGCCGCGCATGCGCTGGGTATCGCTGTTCATCATCTCCAGGGAGGCTCCCACCAGCGGCGCCAGGTCGATCTTGTTGATCACCAGCAGGTCGGATTTGCAGATGCCCGGACCGCCCTTGCGCGGCAGCTTGTCACCGGCGGAAACGTCGATCACATAGATGGTCAGATCGGAGAGTTCGGGGCTGAAGGTGGCCGAGAGGTTGTCGCCGCCGGACTCCACCAGGATCAGGTCGAGCCCGGGAAAGCGCCGGTTCAACTGGTCCACCGCTTCCAGATTGATCGAGGCGTCTTCGCGGATCGCGGTGTGCGGGCAGCCGCCGGTTTCCACGCCGATGATCCGTTCCGGCGCCAGGGCCTCATTGCGTACCAGGAAGTCGGCGTCTTCGCGGGTGTAGATATCGTTGGTCACCACCGCCAGGTTGTAGCGCTCGCGCAGGGCCAGGCACAGGGCCAGGGTCAGGGCGGTTTTACCGGAGCCCACCGGGCCGCCGATGCCGACGCGCAGAGGTTGTGCGTTCATGAGTTTCTCCTAGGAACGGAACAGGCGGCTGTACTGGCGCTCATGGGCCATGCTCGCCAGGGACAGGCCGAAAGCGGCGCTGCCATGATGGTTGGGGTCAAGGTTCGCGGCGTGGTGCTGGGCTTGCTGCAACAGGGGCAGCAGCTCGCTGGTCAGGCGTTGGGCGGCCTGCTGGCCCAGGGGCAGGGTCTTCATCAGCACCGCCAGCTGGTTTTCCAGCCAGCTCCACAGCCAGGCGGCCAGGGCGTCCGCCGGGCTGATGCCCCAGGCCCGTGCCGCCAGGGCCCAGCCCAGGGCCAGGTGTGGTTCGTCCTGGTGCGTCAGCAGTTCCCTGGCATCGCTGTCCAGTTCCGGCAAACCCTCCAGCAGTTGCTTGAGGGAATAACCCATCTGCCGGCTTTCCTGGTAAAGCTCGCGGGTTTCGCGGCTGGCCCGATGTTCCTCGCTCAACTGCTGCAAGCGGGCCCAGTCCTGGTCGGCTGCGGCCTGGCAGTGGGCGAGCAGCAGCGGTGCTTCGAAGCGTGCCAGGTTCAGCAGCAGTTGATCGCTGATCCAGCGGCGGGCGCTGGCCTGATCATTTACCCGCTGCTGCTCCACGGCCATTTCCAGGCCCTGGGAATAGCTGTAGCCGCCAATCGGCAACTGCGGGCTGGCCAGGCGCAGCAGGGCCCAGGCCGGGTTCATGGGCGGACGCCGAACTGGTGCAGGCGCGGCGGATAGTTGAAGTCTTCATCGCCGTGGCGCGAATGATGGTGGCCGCCGCCATAGGCGCCATGCTCGGGCTGGAACGGTGCCTCAAGGGGCGCGGTGCTGGCCCCCAGCTGTTCGAGCATGGCCTTGAGCACATAGTCGTCCAGCAGGCGCAGCCAGCCGTCACCCACCTGCAGGGCCACGTGGCGGTTGCCCAGGTGATAGGCGGCGCGGGTCAGTTCGAAGGCGTTGCGGCAGGTGACGTGCAGCAGGGCTTCCGGGCGGGCGCAGACCTTGACGATGCGCCCGTCCTCGGCCTCCAGGAACTCCCCATCGTGCAGCGGTGGCTGGCCCCGCTCCAGAAACAGGCCGACGTCTTCACCGGCGGCACTGAAACAGCGCAGGCGGCTTTTGCTGCGGGCCTCGTAAGTCAGGTGCAGTTCGGCGGACCAGGTGGCTTGGGGGGCGGTTCTGCGGTGGATCACCAGCATCGGAAAGCTTCCAGCTATGAGCGATGCACAAGCCAGAGCAAGGGCCTTGCCAATCACTCGGTGGAGAGGAAAAACCCTTTCTCGATGCCGGAACTGCGCCTGAAAAAGGGGCAAAACCTTGTTTCATCTTGTTACAAATTGATGCGCTGAGCTGATTTATAGCACTGAGTTGGTGCGCGGGAAATGTTTTTGCTGCAATCCGGTGCCCGGCGGGCAGGCAGGCGCAAACGCGCAGCCTAGAGCGGGGCGCATAGTGTGAAGGGGGCAGTGGTGCGGGCGAGTTACTCGGTGCTGCCCAGGCCTTGCCAGTGCTTGAGGCCGATGAAGATGAAGCGCAGTTGCTGGGTGATCTTGGCCTGGGGCGTGAGGTGTTCGGGCAGGGCCTGGGCCGGGGGATCGATGATGTCGGGCAGGGTGGCGAACACGCTTTTGACGATCAGGTCGGCCATGACGCTGAGATCGGCGGCGTCCAGGTGCTGGAGCTTGGGCATCAGGGTGAGGTCGGCGGCGAGGTCCGAACTGATGTTCTCGCGCAAGGTGGCGATGGCCTGGCGAACCGGCAGTGAGCCGCCGTACTGCTCTCGGGCCAGAAACAGGAACTGCGAGCGCTTGGCTTCCACTACATCGAGGAAGATGCGTACCGAGGCATCGATGATGCCGCCCATGACGAATTCATTGTGGCGCACCAGGCGGATGGTTTCGCGAAAGGTCTGGCCGACTTCGCTGACCAGTTCCAGGCCCAGTTGGTCCATGTCGCTGAAGTGCCGGTAGAAACCGGTGGGCACGATACCCGCGGCTTTCGCCACTTCCCGCAGGCTCAGGCTGCCAAACCCACGGCCACACTCCATCAGGTGCCGGGCGGCATCCATCAGGGCGTTGCGGGTCTGTTGCTTCTGTTCGGCGCGGGGCAGCATCGGCGGGGCGTTCTTTGCTCAATGGGAGCGGCGCACTCTAGCAAATCAACTTTGCCGGAGTCGAACTGCTGTCAGAGACAGGCGGGAGAGGCAGGGGGAAAAATGCAGCTGCTATAAAAGTCAAAGCCCGATCCAGGGATCGGGCTTTTTTCCAGGGCCAGCATGGCCTCAGCTCGCAGCTTGATGACGTTCGGCCAGGCGATCAGCACCGCCTTCGGCAACGGTCTGACCTTGAGGTGTACGGCTGTAGCCATCTTCCACCAGGCCTTTCTCTTCCAGGCGATCACGGCCGCCTTCAGCTACGTTTTGACCTTGTGGGGTGCGGTCGTAGCCATCTTCGGCGACGTTCTGGCCTTGAGGTGTACGGTCGTAGCCATCTTCGGCAACGTTCTGGCCTTGAGGGGTGCGATCATAGCCGTCTTCGGCAACGCTCTGGCCTTGTGGAGTACGGTCATAACCGTCGGCAGCGACTTTGTTGCGTTCGATCAGGCGATCCGAACCGCCTTCGGCCAGGGTCTGGGTGAACACGCTGTGGCTGGCCTTGACCTGTGGGGTGGCTTGTTCAGCGGCTGGCAGGGCGAAGGCGTTGGCAGCCAGAACAGATAAGGCGAGGCTCAGTAAAAGTTGGCGTTTCATGATGGGTTGCTCCTTGGTAGGGCGATAAATTGGGTACGGAGCTAATGTTACCGCCGCTAAATCGATATAAAAGTTCATAAACACAATGGTAATAATCAACGGAATTGATTGTTTGCCGCGAAGGCTCTAGCTCGGGCGTTAACGCCGATTGCTTTTGCACCAGGGTGGGTATTTTCGACTCACTGCCGCTTCAGGGAGGGGCGGCTCGAGGTAACACAAAGCTGTCCGAGTGATCAGGAAAGCAGGTTTTTTCAGCGGATCGGGTAGCCGGATTAAACCTGCGCGGGCTTTGTCAGTCGTAGTTTTCATGGCCGGTGATTTTTCCATCGGCAGTTCATCGATGCGTCGTGGTTGGGCGCTCAGTTGTCTTCAGGAGCCTCGTGCAATGACGCGCACTCGTAAAATTCTCGCCTGGTCCATCACTGGCCTGATCCTGCTACTGGCGGTGCTGGTACTGGTGATCGCGTTCTTCGATTGGAACCGGATCAAACCCACGCTCAATGCCAAGGTCTCCGAGGAGTTGCACCGGCCCTTCGCGATCAATGGCGATTTGTCGGTGGTCTGGCAACGCGAACCTGACGAAGGTGGCTGGCGGGCCTGGGTGCCCTGGCCTCACGTGGTGGCCCAGGACCTGACCCTGGGCAACCCGGACTGGTCCAAGGCGCCGCAGATGGTCAGCCTCAAGCGGGTTGAGCTGCGCATTTCGCCTCTGGCCCTGCTGGCGCAACGGGTGAGCATTCCGCGCATCGACCTCACCGAGCCCGACGCCGCGTTGCAGCGCCTGGCCGACGGGCGCGCCAACTGGACTTTCAAGTTCGACCCCAAGGACCCGAACGCCGAACCGTCCAACTGGACGGTGGACATCGGTGCCATCGGTTTCGACAAGGGCCACGTGACCCTCGATGACCAGAGCCTGAAGACCCAGCTGGACCTGCAGGTGGAACTGCTCGGCAAGCCGATCCCGTTCAGCGATATCGTCGGTGAAAGTGAAGCGAAGAAGGTGGCCGAGAAAGGCGCCGAGGCCCAGGCCTATGCCTTCGCCCTCAAGGTCAAGGGCCAGTATCACGGGCAGAAGCTCGCCGGCACCGGCAAGATCGGCGGCCTGCTGGCCTTGCAGGATTCCCGCAAGCCGTTTCCGCTGCAGGCCCAGGCGCAGATCGGCGACACCAAGGTGGAGCTGCGCGGCAGCCTGACCGACCCGCTGAACCTCGGCGCCCTGGATCTGCGCCTGAAGCTGGCGGGCACCAGCCTGGGCAACCTCTACCCGCTGACCGGGGTGACCCTGCCGGATTCGCCGCCCTATTCCACCGACGGCCACCTGACCGCCAAGCTGCACGATCCGGCGGGCGCGACCTTCAGTTACCAGGACTTCAACGGCAAGATCGGCGACAGCGACATCCACGGCAACCTGACCTACGTGGCCAGCCAGCCACGGCCCAAGCTCAGTGGCGCGCTGGTGTCCAACCAGTTGCTGATGAGCGACCTGGCGCCGCTGATCGGCGCCGACTCCAACGCCAAGCAGAAGGCCCGGGGCGGCGAGAGCAAGCAGCCGGCGGACAAGGTGCTGCCGGTGGAAGAGTTCCGCACCGAGCGCTGGCGGGACATGGACGCCGATGTGGAATTCACCGGCAAGCGCATCGTCCACAGCGCCGAGCTGCCGTTCACCGATCTGTACACCCACCTGGTGCTCAACGACGGCCAGCTCAGCCTGGAGCCCCTGCGCTTCGGCGTGGCCGGCGGCAAGCTCGACGCCCAGATCCGCCTCAACGGCCACACCACGCCGCTGGAGGGCCGGGCCAGGCTGACGGCGCGCAATTTCAAGCTCAAGCAACTGTTCCCCACCTTCGAACCGATGAAGACCAGCTTTGGCGAGCTCAATGGCGATGCCGACATCGCCGGTCGCGGCAACTCGGTGGCGGCCCTGCTGGGCAGCGCCAACGGTGACCTGAAGATGCTGATCAACGATGGCGCCATCAGCCGCAGCCTGATGGAAATCGCCGGGCTCAACGTCGGCAACTATGTGGTCGGCAAGATGTTTGGCGACAAGGAAGTGAAGATCAATTGCGCGGCGGCCGACTTCGGCATCAAGAGCGGCCTGGCGACTTCCCGGCTGTTCGTCTTCGACACCGAGAACGCCATCATCTACATCGATGGCACCGCCAATATGGCCAGCGAGCAACTGGACCTGACCATCACTCCGGAATCCAAGGGCCTGCGCCTGTTCTCCCTGCGCTCGCCGCTTTATGTACAGGGCAAGTTCATCCAGCCCAGTGCCGGGGTCAAGGCCGTGCCCCTGGTACTGCGCGGTGCCGGCATGGTGGCCCTGGGGGTGATCGCCGGGCCGGCGGCGGGGCTGCTGGCGCTGGTGGCGCCCAGCGGCGATGAGCCCAACCAGTGCGCGCCGCTGTTGCAGCAGATGCGCTCGGGCAAGGCACCGGTGACGGTGAAACCGACTCATTAAGGGCCTGGGCGCGCGGCCAGAAAAAAGCCCGCCGCTGCAGGCAGGGCGGGCTTGGGGGAGAGGGCGTTACAGGTCGTTGAGGATGTCTGCCATGTCGTCGGCGTGTTCTTCTTCCTGGGCCAGGATCTCTTCGAACAGGCGGCGGGTGGTGGGGTCCTTGTCACCGATGTACTGGATGATCTCGCGGTAGCTGTCGACCGCGATGCGCTCCGCCACCAGGTCCTCGTAGACCATTTCCTTCAAGGTGTTGCCGGCCACGTACTGGGCATGGGAGTGCTTGGACAGCAGGTCGGGGTTGAACTCCGGTTCGCCACCGAGCTGGACGATGCGCTCGGCCAGTTTGTCGGCGTGCTCGGCTTCCTGGGTGGCGTGCTCTAGGAACTCGCTGGCGGCGACGCTGGCCTTGATCCCGTTGGCCATGAAGTAGTGGCGCTTGTAGCGCAACACACAGACCAGCTCGGTGGCCAGCGACTCGTTGAGCAGGCGCAGTATCTCCTCGCGATCGGCGTTGTAGCCCTCGGTCACGGCTCCGTTTTCCACGTGTTGGCGGGCCCGTTCGCGCAGGGTGTTCACATCAGACAAATGCATGTCGCTCATCTCGATCTCCTGGAGGCTAATCCGATTTACGCCAGGCTCTGTTGGCCTGATCGCTACCTTGGTTGTGAGTCGCGGCGGCGGCAAAAAGTTTTATCGGATGTGCCCGGCGGTCAACTGCGTGCCAGTGGCGGGTGCCCGGCCAGCAATGATTCCTGCTGCAGCCATTGAAGAAAAGCGCGCACCGGCGGATGGCGCTCGCGGCCGGGCACGCACAGGGCGCTGTAGCCGGCGCGGTCCACCTGGACTTCGGGTCGGTAGGGCTGCAGCAGGCCGCTGGCCACGCTCTGGGACACCAGGATGTCGCTGGCCAGGACCAGGCCCTGGCCGGCAATGGCCGCTTGCAGGGCGTACTGTTCCTCGTCGTAGGAGCGGATCAGCGGCGCGTCATCGAACCAGCTTTCCCCGGCCTGGGCGCACCAGGCCTGCCAACCGTCGGCATACAGCCGGGAGTTGCGCCAGTGCACGCTGATCAGGGTCGGCGCCTGCTGGCGGGCCAGGGCCACCTGCTGGGGCGAGCCGTAGACTGCGAAACGTTCGTCGAACAGGCACAGGCCGTGCAGGTCCAGGTAGCCCTCCTGGCTGTAGCGGATCGCCACGTCGATGCTGGCGTCCTGTTGCAGGTCCACCACCTCGCACTGGGTATCCAGGCGCAGGCTGATGCCGGGGTGCCGGGCATAGAAGCGCCCCAGCCGCGGCACCAGCCACAGGGCGGCAAAGGCCGCGGTGGTGGAAACGGTCAGTTGGGCGTTGCTGGGCGTGGGCCGCAGCGTATCGACACTCTGGGTCACTTCCAAAAGAGCACCGTGCAAGCTGTGAAACAAGCGCTGGCCGGGCTCGGTCAGGCGCACCTGGCGCGGCAGTCGTTCGAACAGCGCCACCCCCAGCCAGTGCTCCAGGCTGCGGATCTGGTGCGACACCGCGGTGGGCGTCACCGACAGGTCCTCGGCGGCGGCCTTGAAACTCAGCAGGCGCGCGGCGGACTCGAAAGTGCGCAGGGCGGTGAGGGGCAGGTGGGCGAACATCGAGTGCTCCATGGCTGAGATAAATTCATCTGGAAGAAATTCTGTTCATTTGTTGCAGTGCGGCTGTGCTCTTAGCTTTAGCGCGGATCGGCCTTGGTTTCAAGGCCTCCATCAGCAACCCCTCTGAGGCAGATGAGATGAGTACAGTTCTTGCGATCCACGGTAGCCCACGGGGCGAGCGTTCCCACAGCCGGCGCCTGGCCGACGCCTTCCTCCAGGCCTGGCAAGCGGCCAATCCCCAGGGGCGGTTGACCCGGCGCGAGGTTGGCCGGGGTGCCTTGCCCCACGTCAGCGAAGCCTTTATCGCCGCCGCGTTTTATCCACAGCCCGAGGCGCGGCCTCTGTCGATGCAGGCCGACCTGGCCCTGAGCGACGAACTGGTGGCGGAGTTGCTTGGCCATCAGCGCCTGGTGATCTCGGCGCCAATGCACAACTTCAGCGTGCCCAGCGGGATCAAGGCCTGGGTCGATCACATCGTGCGCCTGGGGCTGACCTTCAACACCCAGCAGGACAACGGCGTGGCCCAGTACCAGCCCCTGGTGCAGGGCAAGAAGGTGTTGATCGTTACCAGCCGCGGCGGGGGCGGCTTTGGCCCGGGGGGCGAGCATGAAGCGATGAACCACGCGGACCGCTGGTTGCGCACCGCCCTGGGTTTTATCGGTATCGAAGACGTCACCGTGGTTGCGGCGGAAGGCGAGGAGTCGGCGCCCGAGCGATTCGCGCAGTCCTGTGGCGAAGCCCAGCAGCGCCTGCTGGCCCTGGCGCAGAGTTTCTGAGGGGGCGGCGCCATGGCCTGGATGTTCCTGCTGCTGGCGGCGGCCTTCGAGGTCACGTTCGCCATGGGCATGAAGTACGCCGAGGGCTTTACCCGGCCCTGGCCGTCGCTGCTGACGGTGGTCGCGGCGGTGGGCGGGATCTATTTCCTGACCCTGGCCATGCGCGAGTTGCCGGTGAGCGTGGCCTACCCGATCTGGACCGCCATCGGTTCCCTGGGCACGGTGCTGCTGGGCTGCCTGCTGCTGGGAGAAAGCCTGACGGCGGTCAAGCTGGTGTCGGTGGGGCTGATCGTGGCGGGGGTGGCCGGGCTGAAGTAGCTACCGGGAGAAACGGGCTGTCACCGGTTTGTCGCCAAAGCGTCATGGGGGCTGACGACGGCCCCGGTTATGGTCTAGCTTTCAGCCAGCCCCGCTGCCTTCGCACAAGGATGTCGCCGCATGTCCCAAGAGCTTGCCACCCGTTACCCCCTGGTCCTGGTGCCCGGCATGCTCGGCTTTGTCCGCCTGCTGCTGTACCCCTACTGGTACGGGATCATTCCGGCCTTGCGCCGGGGCGGGGCGCAGGTGATCGCGGTGCAGGTCTCGCCGCTCAATTCCAGCGAGGTGCGCGGTGAGCAGTTGCTGGCGCAGATCCAGCGGATCATGGCCGAGACCGGCGCCGCCCGAGTCAACCTGATCGGCCACAGCCAGGGCGCGCTCACCGCGCGTTACGCCGCCGCCAAGCGCCCGGACTGGGTGGCCTCGGTAACGTCGGTGGCGGGGCCCAACCATGGCTCCGAGCTGGCGGATTATCTGCAACGGCATTCACCCGCCCATAGCCTGCGGGGGCGAGTGCTGAGCCTGCTGCTGAGGGGGATTTCAAGCCTGATGCGGTTGCTGGAAACCGGCTATCGCGGACCGAAGCAGCCGGTGGATATCCATGCTTCGCACCAGTCCCTGACCACCGAGGGCGTGGCCCTGTTCAACCGCCAGTACCCCCAGGGGTTGCCGCAGGAATGGGGCGGGCAAGGGCCGGCGCAGGTCGACGGTGTGCACTACTACTCCTGGTCCGGCATTTTGCAGCCGGGCAAGACCAACCGCGGGCGTAACCTGTTCGACGGCACCAACCGCAGTTGCCGGCTGTTCGCCCGCACCTTCGTCCGTGAAGCCGGCCAGTGCGACGGCATGGTGGGGCGCTACAGCTCGCACCTGGGGCAGGTCATTGGCGATGATTACCCGCTGGACCATTTCGATATCGTCAATCAGTCCCTGGGGCTGGTGGGCAAGGGCGCGGAGCCGATCCGCCTGTTCGTCGAACATGCCCGGCGCCTCAAGGCCGCCGGCCTCTGATCTCAGCGTTGCCCGGCAGAAGCCGGCTTGCCGGCGAGCGGTCCCAGTACGGTGGTCCAGCGTTCCGAGAGAATCACCCCGCCCAAGGTCAGCAAGCCACCCACCAAATGGAACCAGGCCAACTGCTCATGCAGCACCACTGCCGCAATCAGCGCCGTGATCAACGGCAGCAGATTGAAAAACAGCGTGGTCCGGCTTGGCCCCAGGCGCACCACCGCCTGCATCCAGGCCAAGGGCGCGAGCATCGAAGCCAGCAGGCAGGCATAGAGCACCAGCGGAATGTTCTGCAGAGTCGGGCCTACCTTCGGCGAAGCCAGGAACAACGGTAGCAGCACCACGACCGCCACCAGCACCTGCAGATACAACAGCACCAGCGGCGGCAGGCGCAGCTGCCATTTCTTCAGCAGGGTGCTGTAGATGGCGTAGGCCAGGGTGGCCACCAGCATCATCGCGTCCCCCAGGTTGACCCCGTGTTGCAGCAGCGCGGCCAGGCTGCCGGAGGACACCACCACCAGCACCCCGGCGAAGGACAGCACGGCGCCCACCAGGGCTCCGGCAGTCAGGCGCTGGCCCAGGGCCGCGATGGCCATGGCCAGGGACATCAGCGGCATCAGCGAAAGGATGATGCCCATGTTGGTGGCCGAGGTCAGGCTGGCGGCGAAGTAGGCCAGGCTCTGGTACACCGCCATGCCCAGCACGCCGAGAATGGCGATGCGCCAGAGGTTGGGGCGGACCTCCGGCCAGTGCTTGATCACCGGCTTGAGCATGAAGGGGGTGAACAGCAGGCCCGCCAGCAACCAGCGATAGAAGCCGATCTCCGCGGGAAAGATCGCGCCCACGGCGAGTTTGTTGATCACGGTATTGCCGGCCCAGATAAAGATGGCCAGCAGTGGATAAGCGTATTGCATGGAGACAACCAGAAAGTTGATGAAGGCTGATTATCCTCTTGTCCGGATCAATGCCTATACTGCGAACCGGACAACCCGCCCCGACATCCGGACAGCATGAGCAAAAAACACATCGATCTCCTGGATTTCCACGGGCTGCCCGCGCCGGTGTACTTCCGCTATGCCGACTTCGCCGCCCACAGCCATGCCCTGGAGCATCGCCACCCCTGGGGCTGCCTGGAGTATTCGGCCCACGGCGTGATGCACATGGAGATTGCCGGCCAGCGTTTCATGTCGCCGCCGCAATATGCGGTGTGGGTGCCGCCACAGACGCCCCACAGTTTCTACACCGCGCAGCCGATCAACTACCGCGCCGTACTGCTGGCCCCGGAGCTGTGTGCCGAGTTGCCGGCCGGGGGCAGTACCCTGGCCATCAGCGAGATCCTCAAGGCGATCCTCAAGGACTTCGCCGCCCGTGACGTGCAGATCCCCGAGGGCGAGGCCGACCAGCGCCTGGCCCAGGTGCTGCTGGACCAGTTGCGCCAGGCGCCGGTGCATACCTGTTACCTGCCCTACGCCAGCAGCCCCGACCTGCTGCGGGTGCTCCAGGCCCTGCAGGCCGAACCGGGCAACAACCAGCCTTTGGCCCACTGGGCGGGGCTGGCCCATGTCAGCGAGCGGACCCTGGCCCGGCAGTTCGTGCGGGAATTGGGCATGAGTTTTGGCGAATGGCGCCAGCGCCAGCGTTTCCTGGCCTCCATCGAGGCCCTGGAGAGCTCGCGCAGCATCCAGGAAATCGCCTTCGACATGGGCTACAGCAGCGCCTCGGCGTTTATCGCGATGTTCCAGCGCCAGGCTGGCAGCACGCCGGAGCAGTATCGCCGGGCCGGCCTGCAGAACAGGTGAAGGTGTAACAGGCTTTGTCTACACTGCGCTGGAGGCCGTGCCCGTCGGTGCGGTGACAAGGAGAAAACTCCATGAAGATGTTGCGTATTCCGTTGTTGATGGTGGGCCTGCTGCTGTGCTCCCAGGGTTTTGCCGCCACCGCCCAGCAGAACAAGATGACTACCTGCAATGCCGAGGCCACCGCCAAGACCCTGAAGGGCGATGAGCGCAAAGCCTTCATGAGCACTTGCCTCAAGGCGGCCCCGGCAGCTGCGGCTACCCCGTCCACGCCTCAGGAAAGAATGAAGACCTGCAACGCCACGGCCACCACCCAGGCGCTCAAGGGCGATGCGCGCAAGGCGTTCATGAGTGATTGCCTGAAGAAGAAATGAGCCTGAATCGATGGGGCCGAGGTATCGCGCGCGCTACAGGACCTTGGCCTGCATCGGTTTTTCAGAGTTTCGCAGCACGTAAACCATTAGCTTTCAATGAGATAGGTCTGGCAGCTACCGCTCGTCGCTTTTTTGTTATGTAAATTTTTTTACATTTACACTTTGTTCCCTTCGAAAACAGGTGCCGGGACGCACCACGCGGACGTTTGGCCAGCCAAAATCCGTGATTCTAGGGAATGGAAAGCATGTCGCGTTTTGGCTTGTTCAGGCCTGTAGTAGCGTTTTGTGCTTTGTCTGCTTCGCTCGCGCTCAGCGCCGCGCCGCTGCAGACGCCGGGTGATCGCGACCTGATTCGGGATCGCCAGCAGCAGTTGCTGCAAGAGCAGCAGAAGCGCCTCGACGAACTCCAGCAACTCCCCGGCAAGACCTTGCCCCCCGAGCCTGCCCCGCAACCGGGCGAGCAGCGCTGTTTCACCATCAAGACCGTGATTCTCAAGGGTGCCGATCATCTTTCCGCCGCCGATCGCGAGCGCCTGGTGGCGCCCTATCGCGACCAGTGCCTGTCGGTGACGCAGATCAACACCCTGCTCAAAGCCATCACCCATCACTACCTGCAGCAGGGCTATGTGACCACCCGGGCCTACCTGCCGGCCCAGGAACTGGCCTCGGGGCAACTGACCATCGTGGTGGTCGAAGGCCGCCTGGAGAGCCTGGACAGTTCCGCCCTGGCCAGCTCGCGGGAACTGGCCATGGCCTTTCCCGGCACCACCGGCGAGGTGCTCAACCTGCGGGAGCTGGAGCAACTGGTGGACCAGCTGACTCGCTTGCCTTCGCGCCAGGTGGAACTGGAACTGGCCCCGGGAGAGAAACTGGGCGACAGCCGTGTCGGGCTCAAGGGCCAGCGTCTGAAACCCTGGCGGGTATCGGCCACCCGCAACAACAGCGGCGACAAGAGCACCGGCGAGCAGCAGGCCGGCCTCGGCCTGGACTGGGACAGCCCCCTGGGCCTGGCAGACCAGCTCAGCCTGCGGGCCAATCAGGACACGGTCAGTGACCGCTGGCGCCACTCCGACAACCAGAGCCTGTTCTACAGCCTGCCCTGGGGCTGGTGGACCCTCAGTTATTCCTACAGCCAGAGCTACTACCGCACCCGCAATGACAGCACCGGCTTCGACTTCACCATGGACGGCGAAAGCAAGAACCAGCAGTTGCGCGCCGAACGGGTGCTGCACCGCGACAACCTGAGCAAGACCGGCATGAGCCTGGGCCTGAGCCAGTTGCGCACGCGCAACTACATCGATGACAACCTGATCGACGTGTCCAGCAACCGCATCACCGAAAGCCAGCTGGGCTTCAACCATGGGCGGCGCATCGGCAATGCCCTGGTCAACGCCGACATTGGCTGGCAGCAGGGCATCGGCGCCCTGGATGCCCAGGCCAGCGGCAATCCCCATGGCAGCGAGCCGGTCGCCCGTTACAACAAATACAGCCTGACCCTGAGCTACCTGCAGCCCTTTCGCCTGTGGAACGAAAACTTCAGCTTCGACAGCCTGGCCACCGGGCAGCGCAGCGAGGACGTGCTCTTCAGCCCCCAGCGCATCAGCCTCGGCGGCCTCAACTCGGTGCGTGGCTTCCAGGACCAGACCCTGTCCGGCAACAGCGGCGGCTACTGGCGCAACCAACTGCGCTGGCGCCGTGCGGTGACCTGGCCGGCGTTGCAGCCTTTTGTCCAGGAATACGGCATGGCCTTTGCGTATGACGTGGGGGTGATCAAGGGCGATCGCTACAACCACGATGCCCGCGGCCGCATGAGCGGCAATGCCCTGGAACTCAATGCCCGCGGCCAGTACCTGGCTGCATCCGTCAGCTTCGCACGCTCCCTGGAGCGACCGGCAATTATCGAGAGGCGAGAGCACCCGGTGTACTTCCGGGTAGACCTGTTCTTCTGACTCGCCCGCAACGTTATTGAATGGATGATTCGCACATGGACGTACGCAAGCCTTTTGCCCAATGCATTGCCCTGTCGTTGTCGGGGATCCTGTTTCTCAACCCGATCGTCAGCGTGGCCGCAGGCCTGGCCCTGGACCCGGCCGCGGGGGGCAACGCCACCATCGGCGCGGCCGGCAATGGCGTACCCATCGTCAACATCAACGCCGCCAACGGCGCCGGCTTGTCCCACAACAAGTTCAGCGAATACAACGTCGGCAGCAACGGCCTGATCCTCAATAACGGTACCGGCTCGACCCAGAACACTCAGCTGGGCGGCTACATCATGGGCAACCCCAACCTCAAGGGGCAGGCGGCCCAGGTCATTCTCAACGAAGTCACCGGCAGCAATCGCAGCAAGCTGGCGGGCTATACCGAAGTGGCCGGGCAGTCGGCCCGGGTGATCGTCGCTAACCCTCATGGCATCACCTGCAACGGCTGCGGCTTCATCAACACCCCACGGGCCACCCTGACCACCGGCAAGCCGGTGATCGAAGGGCAGAAACTCGATCGCTTCCAGGTCGATGGCGGCGACATCAGCATCGAAGGCGCCGGCCTCAACGCCAGCAACATCGACCAGTTCGACCTGATCACCCGCAGTACCAAGCTCAATGCCGACCTGTACGCCAAGAAGCTCAACGTCATCACCGGGCGCAACGACGTCAAGGCCGATGACCTGAGTGTCACGGCCCGGGATGCCGACGCCAGCGCCAAGCCGGAACTGGCCATCGACAGCTCGGCCCTGGGCGGCATGTACGCCGGGGCGATCCGCCTGGTGGGCACGGAAAAGGGCGTGGGGGTGAACATGTCCGGGGAAATGGCGGCCAGCACCGGTGATATCCAGATCGACGCCAACGGCAAGGTCACGGTCGCCGGCATGGGCGCCAACCAGGCCATCGCCATCAAGGCCCAGAGCATCGAGCTCAAGGGCAAGGCCTACGCCGGCACCGAGGCGACCCTGCAGGCCGCCGAGCAGATCCAGGTGCAGACCAGCCTGGCGGCCCGGGACCGGGTCCAGGTGGTGGACGCCGCGCAGGTGGTCAACCACGGCATCATCGAAGCCGGAGTCAACACCGACAACAGCCGCAACGATCACGGCGAGGTCAAGCTGACCGCCGGCACCCTGGAGAACCGCGGCAACGTACTGGCCAGCCGCAACCTGGAGCTGACCGCGCGCCAGGCCCTGAACAACCAGAACGGGGTGATTCAGGGGCCCAAGGTCGAGGTCAAGACCGCGCGCCTGGTCAACCAGGGCGCACAGGCCCGGGTGCTGGCACAGCACGAGCTGGTGCTGACCACCCCGGCCATCGCCAACCTGGGCGGCCTGATCCGCTTTGGCGAGCAGCAGGCCGCGACGCTCACTCTGGATAGCCTGAACAACAACGGCGGGCGCCTGGAAGTGGCGGGCGCCGACCTGACCCTCAAGGCCCGCGAAGTGAGCAACCAGAAAGGCTCGATGATTGCCGACCGGGTAGAGATCAGCGCCGGACGGCTGGACAACCAGCAGGGCCTGATCGGGGCCAGCCAGGGCAGCGCCACCTTCAAGGTCAGCGAGCAGTTGAACAACAACGGTGGCCAGCTCCAGGCCCAGACCCTGCTGGAAACCCAGGGCGCAGAGTTGCTCAACCAGGGCGGCAAGCTGCTGGCCGACCAGATCAAGATCACTGGCACGCGCCTGGACAACAGCCAGAAGGGCCTGGTCAGCGCCGAGAAGGGCGAGTTGCAGGTGAGCCTCGCCCAGGACCTGATCAATGTGGGTGGCAAGCTCCAGGCCACATCGCTGCTCAGCCTCAAGTCCGCCAGCGTGGATAACCGCGCTGGCACCCTGGTTGCTCCGCAGCTGACCCTCACCAGCAGTGGCAAGCTCGATAACCAGGGCGGCACGGTGGATGCCACCGGGCTTGAGCTGCACACCGCGGATATCGACAACCAGGGCGGCCTGCTGCAAGGCAAGGACAACCTGCTGCTGGAAGCCCGGGACCTGGCCAACAACCAGGGCCAGGTGATCGGCAACGTACTGACTGCCAACCTCGACAGCCTCAGCCAGAACCAGGGCGGGGTACTCAGCGCCGAAGCCGGCCAGCTGACCCTGACGGTCAAGCAGCATCTGAACAACGCCCTGGGCCATTTGCAGGCCAAGAACGGCGATGTGCAGATCGGCTCCGGCAGCCTGAACAACCAGGGCGGCGTGGTGGTGGGCAATCAATTGCTGCTGACCAACAACGGCCTTTTGGACAACCGTGGCGGGCAACTGGTGGGCGACCGCCTGAGCCTGAGCACCCAGCGCCTGGACAACCAGGGCGCAGGCTTGCTGGCGGCGGGCAGCGACGGCTTGCTGCTGACCTTGACTGCCGACGGCGCCACCCCGGGGCAGTTGCTCAACAGCCAGGGGCGCCTGCAAAGCGACGGGCATCTGCAAGTCAACGGCGGCCAACTGAACAACAGTGGCGGGGTGATCCTCGGCGAGAGCGTCGGGATCAACGCCGCGGGCCTGGACAACAGCGCCAGGGGCGCAGTGGTGGCCAAGGCCGGGGGGCTGCATGTGGCCCTCAACAATGGCGTATTGAACAACAGCGCCGGGGTCATCGACGCCGGTGACCAGGCACTCAAGGTCACCCAGCTGGCCCGTCTCGACAACCAGGGCGGCACCCTCAAGGGCAAGCGCCTGGAGGTCGATGGCGGCGCGCTGGACAACCGCCAGGGGCAACTGCTCGCTGGCAGCGACGGCCTGAACCTGGTGACCGGGGGCCTGAACAACGCCGAAGGGATGATCCTGGCCCAGGGCGGCCATGGTGAAGTCACCCTGGGCCAGGGCAGCCTGGACAACCGTGGCGGCACCCTGCAGGGCGCGACCCTCGCGGTGACGGCCGGGGCTGTGGATAACAGTGCCCTGAACGGCAAGGCCGGCTTGATCAGCAGCCAGGCCGGCAACCTGAAGCTGGTGGTGGACCGCCTCACCAACCAGGCAGGCAAGCTCTACGCCAACGGCCTGCTCAGCGCTTCCGGACAGACCCTGGACAACCGCTGGGGCGGCGAAATCAGCGCCCAGCAGTTGGACCTGACCACCGCGGCCAACCTCTACAACCAGGGCGGCCTGGTGGAGTCGGCCGGCTCGCTGCTGCTGGTGGGCGGCAACCTGGATAACAGTGCCGGCGGGCGAATCCGCGCCGTAGGCGGGGAGCAAAGCCGGGTCAGCCTGGGCGGCAGCCTGTACAACCAGGGCGGTAGCCTGGCCCTGGGCTCCAACGCCTTCAGCCTGAATGCGGGCAACCTGAACAACGTCGGCGGCAGCATCGAGCACGCTGGCAACGGCCTGTTCAAACTCGACCTGGGCGGGCTCTCGGGCCTCCAGGGGCGCATCACCGGCCTGGGCCGGGGCGACTGGGACATCGGCTGGGTGGACCGCAGCGGGCTGATGCAGCTCAACGGCGCCCTGGACCTGAGCACCGGTGGCGATCTCAACCTCAGTGCGGGCGACCGTATCGCCAGCGCCAGCGGCCTGCGGGTGGGCGCCGCCACCCTGAACAACGCCGGGGAACTGGCCAGTGACGGCTACCTGACCCTGGACCTGGGGGGCAACCTGAACAACAGCGGCCTGCTGTCGTCCCGGGGCAAGCTCACGGTGGGCGCCAGCGACCTCAACCAGAACGGCGGTCGTATCGCCAGCGGCGGCGACACCGAGCTGAACCTGCGCGGCACCCTGGACAACCTGGGCCGGCTGATCGCCAGCCAGAACCTCTACGTGTCGGCGGGGCAGATCAACAACCGCGGCACCCTGGGCGCCCTGGGGCAGATGCAGCTGCGCTCCAGCAACGGCATCACCACCTCGGCCGACACCCTGATCTACAGCGGCGGCGACATGCTCCTGCGGGGCAACGGCCTGGCCAACAGCTACGGCGACATCTACAGCGCCGGCAACCTCAGCTTCGCCGCCCTCGACGGGGGCCGCGCGGCCCTGCTGAGCAACCGCTCCGGAACCATCGAAAGCGAGGGCGACATGAACCTCAACGTGGCGTTGCTGCAAAACGCCATGGACCATTACCAGGTCGGCGAAACCATCACCCAGCGCAATATCGTGATCAACTGCACCGATTGTTCCGGCGATTACCACACCGCCACTTACATCGTTAACACCACCTACGAAGGCACTATGGGCGAGCACTCCGCTGGCGCCCGCCTGGTGTCCAACCGTGACCTGACCATCAATGCCGATACGGTGGAAAACGACCAGAGCCTGATCGCCGCCAACCGCGATGTCTCCATCACCGCCAACAACCTGTACAACCGGGGCCTGACCCTGAACAAACGGGTCGAGAGCATCAGCTATTTCCTGCACGGGGTTTCCAAGGGCGCGTTCCGCGCCGCCGAGCGCGCCACCATCGCCTGGAACGCCGCCAACGCCAATCGCGCGCCGGGCCAGCAGGACCCGCTGCCGACCGTGGTGACCCAGTACCCGATCTACGAACCCGCCAGCCACACGGTGATCACCCCGGGTTCCCAGAGCGCCTACGCCTCCACCCTGCAGGCCGGCCAGCGCCTGCACCTGCAGGTCAGCGGCACCCTTGAAAACGGCGTGCAGAGCGAACAGAGCCGCGCCCAGCTCACCGGGCAGACGCTGCAGAACAACCTGGCCCAGGTGGGCGGCCAGGTGATCACGGTCAATGCCCAGAGCTCCGCGGCGGCCAACCAGGTGGCCAAGGATGTGCAACGCATCGAGAAGGTCGGCGCCGACGGCACCACCCAGGTCAGCTTCGTCCCGGTGGATTTCTCCGGCGTGCCGTTCGCCGCCGTGGACCCGACCTCGCTGTCGAGCTTCCGCGTGCCTCAGGGCGAGTACGGCCTGTTCGTCAAGAGCCAGAACCCCCAGGGCCGCTACCTGATCGAGACCAATCCGACCTTCACCGACCTGTCGCGCTTCATGAGCTCGGACTACATGCTCGGCAACCTCAACTACAACACCGACCAGACCTGGCGCCGCCTGGGCGACGGCCTGTACGAGACCCGGCTGATTCGCGACGCAGTGCTGGCCCAGACCGGCCAGCGCTTCCTGGCGGCCGGGCTGACCAGCGACTACGACCAGTACCGCTACCTGATGGACAACGCCATCGCTTCCAAGGACCAGTTGAACCTGAGCATCGGCGTGTCCCTGACCCCGGCCCAGGTGGCCTCGCTGACCCATGACATCGTGTGGATGGAAACCCGCGAAGTGCAGGGTGAGAAAGTGCTGGTGCCGGTGCTCTACCTGGCCCAGGCGGAAACCCGCAACCTGCGCGGTGGCAGCCTGATACAGGGGCGCGACATGACCCTGATCGCCGGCGGCGACCTGACCAACGTCGGTACCCTGCGGGCCAGCAACGACCTGAGCGTGAATGCTGGCGGCAGCCTCTACCAGGGCGGCCTGATCGAGGCCAACGAGCGGGTCAGCCTGATGGCCCAGGACAGCGTGCGCAACGCCCTGGCCGGGGAAATCCGCGGCAACCAGGTCAGCGTCACCTCGATCAAGGGCGACATCATCAACGACCGCACCGCAGTGGCCGTCGGCTACGGCTCGGGCAATCGCACCATCTTCGACCAGGGCAGCCAGATCACCGCGCGCCAGCAGCTGGACCTCAGCGCCGGTCGCGACCTGACCAACCTCGGCCAGCTCGCCAGTGCCGGCGATGCCAAGCTCAGCGCCGGTCGCGACATCGACCTGCTGGCGGTGCAGGACCACACCTTCACCCAGAGCGCGATCCGTCGCGGCCTGGTGACCAACGACACGGTGCAGACCCTGGGCTCCAGCGTGACCACCGGCGGCAACCTGGAACTCAATGCCGGGCGCGACCTGGCGGTGGTAGCGAGCCAGGTCAGCGCCGGCAACGACCTGTCCCTCAATGCCAAGCGCGACATCGTCATCGCCTCGGCCCAGGACGAGCAATCCTCGACCTTCTACCAGAAGAAGAAAGGTTCCTGGGGCAAGAGCAAGACCACCCGCAGCGCCGATTCCTCCACCACCAACGTGGCCTCCGAGATCAGCGCCGGGCACGACCTGATGGTCAACGTCAGCCAGGACAAGGATGGCCGTATCAGCCTCAACGGCGGACGCGACGTCACCGTGGTCGGCAGCCAGCTCAAGGCCGGCAACGACCTGCTGGTGGGCGCTACCCGGGACGTCAGCCTGGTCTCGGCCCAGGAGCAGCAGGACAGCGCCTACAGCCAGAAGAAGAAAGGCAGCTTCGGCCTGAGTAAGAGCGGCAACAGCCGCACCTCCAGCAGCACCACCCAGGTGGGCAGCGAGCTGAGTGCCGGCAATGACGCGGTGGTGATATCCGGGACCAACGTCAACCTCTCGGCCAGTTCCATCGAAGCCAAGCGCGATGCCGAAGTGCGCGCCGGGCTGATCGACAAGAACGGCGACATCAACCTGATGGACGCGGCCAACACCTCCAGCAGCCAGAGCGACAAGTACAAGAGCAAGGTGGGGTTCTCCAGTTCCGGCAGTTTCACTTCGATTGCCTCCTCGAAGAAATCCGGCCAGGAAAACATTCAATCCCAGAGTGTCGGCAGCGTGGTCAGTGGCGGGCGTGACACCACCCTGCAGGCATCCCGTGACGTCAACATGATCGGCAGCACGGCGGCGGCCGAGCGCAACCTGAATGTGGGGGCGGGACGCGACATCAACGTCCTGGCCGGCAGCAACAGCTCGGACCAGAGCAACTGGAAATCCGAGAAGCATGTGGGGCTGTCCCTGGAGAGCGATCGCAATGGCGTCACCGCGTTCCTGGGCAGCGAAGGCCTCAAGCAGAAATCGCGCAATGCCGAGCAGACCGTGGCGCCGAGCCAGTTGCTGGCCGGGCAGGATGCAACCATCAAGGCCGGACGTGACCTGACCCTGGAAGGCTCGCGAGTGGATGCCGGGCGTGATATCAACCTGCAGGCCGGGCGCGATATCAGCATCGACGCGGGCAAGGAAACCTCGATCGAGGAACGTAGCAAAAGCCGTGACCGCAATGGCCTGACGGTCAATGTCAGCCACAACTACGGCAACACCATGGACGCCCTCAAGGGCACCGGCAAAGGCGAGGACAACACCAGCAAGGCCTCCAGCGTGCTGAGCACCGTGGATGCGATCAACCAGTTCACCTCGGGCCCGACCGCCGCGACCCATTTCGGTACGGCCAGCCAGTCCAGCAGCTCGCGCCAGGAAGTGCACAGCAACAGCCCTGCCAGCCTGGGGGCCGGGCGGGATATCAGCGCCGTGGCCGGCAATGACATCAACATTCGCGGTGGTCAGTTCGACGCCGGGCGCGACATCACCCTGGTGGGCCGTGACATCAATGTGGATGTGGCCCGCGGTTCGGTCTCCGAAGAGAGCAAGACCGCCCGCAGCCAGGGCGGCATCAATGGCCAGAGCGGCGGCGGTAGCGCCCGTGCCGGTATCGGCGGCAGCAACGGTGTGGCCAGCGAGCAGATGAACCAGGGCACCAACACCCCGTCGGTATTCCTCGCCGGGCGTGATGTCAGCCTTGAAGCGCGCAACAACCTGACCCTGATCGGAACCCAGGTCCAGGCCGGGCGCGATATCGACCTGGGCGCCGGTAACGACCTGACCATCCGCGCCGCGCAGAACGATTCCAGCAGCGAGTCCAGCCGCCACAGCGGCGGTGGTGAAGTGGGCCTGGCCGTGGGCGGCAAGGACTTCATCTCGGTCTACGCCAGCGTCGACATGGGCAAGGGCCAGTTGGACCGGGACAACCAGCGGCAGCAGAACGCCAATCTGGTAGCCGGCGACCAGCTGCGCTTCAGCAGTGGCAAGGACACCACCATCGCCGGCGCCACCCTGCGCGGTGGTGAGGTCATCGGCCGGGTTGGCGGTGACCTGACCGTGTCCTCGGTGCCGGACACCGGCAAGGTCAGCGGCAAGGAAATGGATGCCAGTGTCACCGTGAGCATCGGCCTGGGCGGCGGTGGCAGCGTCAGCGGTTCCCTGGGCATGGGCAAGACCACCGGCAAGACCAACTGGGTCCAGGAGCAGACCAGCATCACCGGCAAGAACGGAGTGGACATCCGCACCGAGAACCACACCCAGCTCGACGGCGCGCTGGTCGCCGCCGACAACGGCAACCTCAAGCTGGACACCGGCACCCTGGGCTTCCGAGATATCTCCGGCCAGGACAAGGAGCACAGCTACTACGTCAATGCGGGCGGCACCTTTGGCTGGGGCGGCGGCGATGGCGCCAAGGCCACCGGCGGCAAGGACGTGGCCTTCACCACGGACAAGAGCCAGGAAGGGAAGGGCAAGACCGGGGCGTCCGGCTGGAGCGTCAGCGGCTATGACTACCGCAAGGAGCGTGAGCAGGAAGTGCGCGCCACAGTGGGCGCGGGCACCATCACCGTGCGCAACGACGCCAAGACTGGCGCCGACTCCACTGCAGGCCTGAACCGCGATGTGTCCCTGGCCTATGAAATCACCAAGGACAAGGAAAAGCGTACCGACCTGTATGTGTCCCAGTCGTCCCTGGATGCGGTGGGTCATCCGGTGCAGACCCTGAACCAATGGACCCAGGGGCTCAAGGACTATGGCAAGAATGCCTCGGCGGCGTTTTCCCAATACGCTGACCTGACCAAGGCGGCGGACAAGGCCCTGGCAGACAACCCGGCACTGGCGCCTCTGGCCTGGATACCGGGGTTCTTGCAGAAGGCCATGGATAATGCGGATTACTACACGCTGGGCGCGATGCCTGGGGTTACCGGTCATGGTGGCGTGGTCACACAGATACCCGCGTTGCTCACTGGCGACATGAGTTTCTATCGTGTGCAGATGGAGTACAAAAAAGACGCGAACGGCAAGGTCGAGATTGATCCGGTATCGGGTAAACCGGTGATGGATGTGGAGAAAACACTGGGTTCTCTCACCAACCTGCTGACACCTGATGGCAATGCTGCTGTTTTCACCAACGGCATTCAAAACTCGCTGGATTCGGCTCTAGTCAATGGTGGCATGCAAACAGGCCAGGACAGCTTCATTCAGGCTTACAACCCCGAACATGGCCTGTTGGGTGATCTGGTGGAGTCGCTGTGGGACGTGGCCCTGGGGGGGGCCGTGCGTTCAGGCAATGCCCGACAGCTCAATGACTTCCTCGGCGCAGGTATTGACCAGGGCAACATGCTGGATGTTTTCGGACACAGCCAGGGTGGATTGCTGACGTATCGGGCCATTGCTGGTCTTAACTTCAAGGTGGACGGTAAGGTAGGCAATATTCAACTGTCCGGAGCACCTGTGGGTTCTGCCGATTTCTTCCAGGCCGCTCAAAACGCCGGGTTCGATATCAGTGAGGGAGCCTACTTCCAGGTCAACCGGCCTACTTCCAGAACGTTCTTTGACATGGTGCCGGTGACCGATACGGTTTCTGACCTGTTGGGGGGGAACTTCCGGCACTCTTCTGATCCGACCGCTCGATTCTTTGGCTCATTGGCCACGGTGGCAGAGTTGAAGGGCGTGAATAGTCCGCATTCCAACTACCTCTGTGTCGCGAAAGATATTTGCGGTGGTGGCTCAAGCGGACTTCAGCAGCGCTTCAAGGATGCCGGTAAGTACATCGTCCCGACGCTGATCGACCACCAAGGCAACGACAAATTGTTGGGGACAAAGTGATGCCTTTTCGAATAGCGCTGACGTTTCTGATTTTGGCGGGGCTGGCGGGCTGTGGTAGTCCGCCCCTGGTCTATGAAAACGCTCGCTTCGACAACCGGCTGCTCTGCCAGGAAGGCGCGAAGCGGGTCACCCTGATGCAGCGCTACTCCTTCGATTTGCCAGGGCCTTACCGGCATGCCGAATGCGGAACCGTTACCGGAGGGTTTTATTATGAAAAGGCCAGTGACTCATTGTCTGTGGGAACTTCCGGTTCCTTTTCCTATGGCAACACCCAGGTGACGGCATCAGCGCTCTATATGCGGGTCGACAGCTTTCTCGATGGGCAGGGAGTTGGGCTGCTCTATCCGAAGCAGGCATTTCTTGATGATTTGCTGGCCAGGCAGGCGTTGCCATCCCATACCGGCGTCAAGCCCAGTAGCCTCGACTGGGTGACCCTGCAGGGCTATCAATGCCTGCGTGCATACGAGCGTTGGGAAGGGGCGGCGGTCGGTATTTTTGAGGACAAGGTGAAGTACTGGTGCTGGGAGCAGGAGAGCGGCCTGCAGCAGCCGTTCTATGTGCATGCCGGCCAGCGCCTGCCCTTGGGGAGCAAGGGCTACGACCTGGATAAGGTGTTTATCCAGCCGTTGTTCCAGAGCCTGAAGATCAACCCCTTGCCAGAGCCGGTACTGGCCAAGGCTCGAGCCGGCATTCAAAAGGCGTGTGCCCATCTCAAGTCGCGCTACGACCAGAACCTGAGATGGGGCGATGACTACCCCGATAAGCGCCTGACCCTGACCCGCCTGCACTACTGCGGCTACGATGTGCCGCTGCCCGACCTTTCGGCCCCGGCGCCCGGGGCCAAAGCCGACTGAACCTTCGCCTGTCACAACACTCCAGTACCCTGTAAGCCCGCGTCCTCACGGCGCCTGCCACTATTCCTCAGGGGTGAAGGCTGGCAGACTGCCGATCTTTTCCCCGCTGTCTGTCTTGAGGCTATATGCCAGCGTTTTCACAGCGTCATCTGTTGTTCATCAGTTGGATCATCATTTTCGGTGGCCTGTTGCTGGCCTTGCCCCTGCGTCTGCTGCCCAGCCTGCTGGCCGGGTTGCTGGTGTTCGAGCTGGTCAACATGCTCACCCCGCAACTGCAGCGGCTGATCGAAGGCCGGCGTGCGCGCTGGCTGGCGGTGGCCTTGCTGGGCACCCTGGTGGTCAGCCTGCTGACCCTACTGTTCGCCGGGGCCATCAGCTTCCTGTTGCATGAGGCGGAGAACCCGGGTGCCTCGCTGGGCAAGTTCATGGTGGTGGTGGACAAGGCCCGGGGCCAGTTGCCGCCGTTCCTCGATTCCTACCTGCCGGCCAGCGCCGCCGAGTTCCAGGCTGCCATCGGTGCCTGGGCCAGCAAGCACCTGAGCGAGTTGCAACTGGTGGGCAAGGACGCGGCGCACATGTTCGTGACCCTGCTGATCGGCATGGTCCTGGGGGCGATCATTGCCCTGCAGCGGGTCCCCGACCTGACCAAGCGCAAGCCTCTGGCGGCGGCGCTGTTCGACCGTCTGCACCTGCTGGTCCAGGCGTTTCGCAACATCGTCTTCGCCCAGATCAAGATCTCCCTGCTCAACACCTTCTTCACCGGGATCTTCCTGGCGCTGATCCTGCCGCTGTTCGGGGTCAAGCTGCCGCTGACCAAGACCCTGATCGTGCTGACCTTCCTGCTGGGCCTGCTGCCGGTGATCGGCAACCTGATTTCCAACACACTGATCACCATCGTCGGCCTGTCGCTGTCGATCTGGGTGGCGGTGGCGGCGCTGGGCTACCTGATCTTTATCCACAAGCTGGAATACTTCCTCAACGCGCGGATCGTTGGCGGGCAGATCAGTGCCAAGTCCTGGGAGCTGCTGCTGGCGATGCTGGTGTTCGAGGCCGCCTTCGGCCTGCCCGGGGTGGTGGCGGGGCCGATCTATTACGCGTACCTGAAGAGCGAGTTGAAGCTGGCGGGATTGGTGTGAACCTTGTTCGCCGGCCCGCCGGCTCCTACAGAACCTTGTAGGAGCCGGCGGGCCGGCGAAGCTGTTTCAGCCGTAACGCTTCTTGGCCTCGATGGCCAGGCCGCTGCCGATGCTGCCGAAGATATTGCCTTCCACATGCCGGGCATTGGGCAGCATCGCCGCCACGCTCTGGCGCAGCGCCGGAATGCCGCTGGAACCTCCGGTGAAGAACACCGTATCGACCTGACCTACACCGACATTGGCGTCGCTCAGCAATTGGCTGACGCTGGTACGGATGCGCTCCAGCAGGCCGTCGATGGAGGTTTCGAACAAGGCCCGGCTCAGGTCGACACTGAGGTCGCGCTCGATTCGGTCCAGGGCTACCAGGCGGTTCTCTGCGTGGGTCAGCTGGATCTTGGTCTCTTCAACGATCATGGCCAGCCAGTGCCCGGCGCGCTGTTCGATCAGCTTGAACAGACGGTCGATGCCGCCGGTGTCCTCGATGTCATAGCGCATGCTGCCCAGGGCCAGCTGGGATTTCTGCGAGTACACCGAGTTGATGGTGTGCCAGGTCGCCAGGTTCATGTGGTGGCTGGTGGGCATGTAGGCGCCGCTCTTCATCCGGCTGCCGTAGCCGAACAGCGGCATCACGCCCTGGAGGCTCAGTTGCTTGTCGAAGTCGGTACCGCCGACGTGCACGCCGCCGGTGGCGAGGATGTCGTCGTGGCGGTTATCGACGCCACGGCGCTCGGGGGACAGGCGCACCAGGGAGAAGTCCGAGGTACCACCGCCGATGTCGACGATCAGCACCAGTTCCTCGCGCTCGATGGTGGATTCGTAGTCGAAGGCCGCGGCGATGGGCTCGTACTGGAAGGACACTTCCTTGAAACCGATCTTGCGGGCCACTTCCACCAGGGTGTCTTCGGCTTCCTGGTCGGCGGCGGCGTCGTCATCGACGAAGAACACCGGGCGCCCCAGCACCACTTCTTCGAATTCCCGACCGGCGGCGGCTTCGGCGCGGCTTTTCAGTTGGCCGATGAACAGCCCCAAGAGGTCCTTGAACGGCATGGCAGTGCCCAGCACGCTGGTGTCGTGCTTGATCAGCTTGGAACCCAGCAGGCTTTTCAGCGAGCGCATCAGCCGGCCTTCGTAGCCTTCCAGGTACTCGTGCAGCGCCAGGCGGCCGTACACCGGACGGCGTTCCTCGATATTGAAGAACACCACCGAAGGCAGGGTGATCTTGTCGTCCTCCAGGGTGATCAGCGTCTCCTCGCCGGGGCGCAGCCAGCCGACGGTGGAGTTGGAGGTACCGAAGTCAATGCCGCAGGCACGGGCCGGGGTGGCGTTGTTCATGTCTTTGGATCCGGTGAAAAAAACGGCCGCGCAGCGTACGCCAGTCCTCGCGCCTTGCAAAGGCCGACTATCTGCTAAATCACCCCCTGTCGTGCCTTGAAAGACTATCCTTGACCCCCAAACTTGCAGGCATGGGCCGCGCAGCCACCTGGGATCACAAGATCCGCCCGCGGCTGCCGATAAACTTCTGATGCGCCGTTCAGTCAGAGGATTGAGATTGATCAATTCTCATGCTGCCAGACCGAGCATGCTGTGCTGCACGCCGCGCGACTTTGATAACGGATGGTGATTCCCTCGATGGACTTCAAAGACTATTACAAGATTCTCGGCGTGGAGCCGACAGCGGACGACAAGGCGATCAAGGCCGCCTATCGCAAGCTGGCGCGCAAGTACCACCCCGACGTCAGTAAGGAAAAGGATGCCGAGGCCAAGTTCAAGGACGCCTCGGAAGCCTATGAAGCGCTGAAAAGCGCCGACAAGCGCGCCGAGTACGATGACCTGCGCAAGTACGGCCAGCATGGCCAGCCCTTCCAGGGCCCGCCGGGCTGGCAGAGCCGTGGCGGTTTTGGCGGCGGCGAGGACGGTGGCGATTTCTCGGACTTCTTCAGTTCGATCTTTGGTAACCGGGGGCCAGGATTCGGCGGCCCGGAGCAGCGCCGCAGCAGCGGTCGTCGTGGACAGGATGTGGAAATGGAACTGCCGATCTTTCTTGAAGAAACCCTGTCCACCGAGTCGAAGAAGATCAGCTTCCAGGTGCCGCAATACAACGCCAATGGACAACACGTCAGCAACACCAGCAAGAGCCTGAACGTGAAGATTCCGGCAGGTGTCACCGACGGCGAGCGCATCCGCCTCAAGGGCCAGGGCGCACCGGGCGTGGGCGGCGGCGCGAATGGCGACCTGTACCTGACTATTCGCTTCGCGCCGCATCCCAAGTTCGATGTCGAAGGCGAGAACCTGATCATCACCCTGCCACTGGCCCCCTGGGAGCTGGCGCTGGGGACCGAGGTCGCGGTACCGACCCTGACCGGCAAGATCAACCTCAAGGTTCCGGCCGGCAGCCAGAATGGCCAGCGCATGCGCGCCAAGGGCCATGGCCTGCTGAACAAGGCCGGCCAGCGCGGCTACCTGTTCGTGCAACTCAAGGCGGTCATGCCCAAGCAGGCGGGCGACGACGTCAAGGCCTTGTGGCAGGAGCTGGCGAAGAAGGCAGCGTTCGACCCCCGGGAAAATTTCTGATTCGACACTAGGAGGCGCTGATCATGAGCACCCTGATCGTTCAGCTGGACATGGAAGAGTTCTGTGAAGTGGCCGACCTGTCGGCGGCCTACGTGATCGAAATCGTCGAGCACGGCATCCTCGAACCTCAGGGCCGGGCGCCCAAGGACTGGCGCTTCAACGACTATGAGCTGTCCCTGGCCAAGCGCGCGGCGAAGTTGCGCCGCGACCTGGACCTGGAATGGGAAGGCGTGGCCCTGGCCCTGGACCTGCTGGACGAAGTGCGGCAACTGCGCGCCGAGAACCAGATGCTCAAACAGCGCCTGGGCCGCCTGCTGGTGGACTGACCGCCCCCTGTAGGAGCCGGCTTGCCGGCGAAGAGGCCCTTGAGCCTTGCGTCGCTTGTGCTGGCGCCTTCGCTGGCAAGCCAGCTCCTACGGGGTGGCGCGGGAGACGCGCGGCAGGACCACGGTGAAGGTGGTGCCATCGCTGGCGTTGGAGCTGACTTCGATGCTGCCCTGGTGGGCAACCACCACTTCCTTGACGATGAACAACCCCAGGCCAAGGCTGGTGCTGGGGTTGCCCAGTTCTTCGTCGACGCTGCGCACCAACGGGTCGAACAGGGTGCCCAGGGCCTCCGGGGGGATCGGCGTGCCGTAGTTGTGCACGGTCAACAGCACCTGTTCCGCGCCACCGGTGATGGTCACGGTCACGGTGCGGCGGTTGTTGCCGTGCTGCAGGGCGTTGCCGATCAGGTTCTGCAGCATCTGCTCGATGCGCCCGCGGTCCCAGATGCCATGGCTGTCGCCCTCGAAGCTCATCAGCGGGGTGCAATCGGGCTGCCCGGCGCAGGCTTCGTCCATGGCCGCCTTGGCCGCGCTGGCCAGGTCCATGGGCGCAGGTTCGATGGGCAGGCTGCTGCCCAGGCGGCTGCGCACGAACTCCAGCAGGTCGCTGACCATGGCGCCCATGTGCCGGGTGCCGCTCTTGATACGTGAAACGAAGGCCTGGGCGTCGCCGTCCAGGGCGACTTTGCGTGCCAGCATTTCAGTGGACATGCTCACTGCCTGCAACGGCGCCCGCAGGTCGTGGCCAAGAATTGCCAGGAAGATATCCCGCGAGCGGCTGACCTGTTCGGCATAGGCCGCAGTGGACTCGGCCAGGGCTTCATCAATGGCTTCGTTGAAACGGATCATGTCCTGCAGGTAGGCCAGGTCCGGTGTCTGCAGGCTGGCCACCCACAGGCGGATCACGCAGGCTCGCAGGTGGCGGAATTCCGAGGTCATCTGCACCAGGTCGAACCCCACGTGATGGCGCAGCTCGCCATGGCTGGCGGCGGCGGCATCCAGGCTGGGGGTTTTTTCCGGGCCTTCGCCCTTGGCCTTGGCCCTTTGTTCCCCGGGGCTCTGGGCGGTGCACATATCCCGGGCGGCGGCCAGCAGGATGGAGCGCGCGTGGTCACGCAGGTCCGTGCGGGTCAGGGAGTCCTGGGCGAGGCTCCTGGCAAATTGTTCCCATTCATCAACGATTCGATCAACGTGCTGCACGATAAAATCGGACAGGCGCATAGCCGGGCACCTTACTGGGCAGTGAGTGGAAAACCGAGACGCATCTTAGCGCCTAATCGAACATTTCAGCAGCCACTCTGCCCAGTGGTGGGCCGGCCCTAGAACAGGAAGTAGCGCTGGGCCATGGGCAGCACGTCCGCCGGTTCGCACCACAGCAGGACGCCATCAGCCTTGACCTGATAGGTCTGCGGGTCGACTTCGATATCCGGCAGGTAGTCGTTGTGGATCAGGTCGGTTTTCTGCACGTTGCGACAGCCCTTGACCACGGCGATGCGTTTTTTCAGCCCCAACTGCTCCGGCACCCCGGCCTCCAGTGCCGCCTGGCTGATGAAGGTCAGGCTGGTGGCATGACGGCTGCCGCCGAAGCTGGCGAACATCGGCCGGTAGTGCACCGGCTGCGGGGTCGGGATCGAGGCGTTGGCGTCGCCCATCAGGCTGGCGGCAATGGCCCCGCCCTTGAGGATCAGGCTCGGCTTGACCCCGAAGAACGCCGGGCGCCAGAGCACCAGGTCGGCCCACTTGCCCACTTCGACGGAGCCCACCTCATGGCTGATGCCGTGGGTGATCGCTGGGTTGATGGTGTACTTGGCGATGTAGCGCTTGACCCGGAAGTTGCTGTTGCCCGGGCCATCCCCCGGCAGCGGGCCGCGCTGCTTGTGCATCTTGTCGGCGGTCTGCCAGGTGCGGGTCACCACTTCGCCGACCCGGCCCATGGCCTGGCTGTCGGAGCTGATCATGGAGAAGGCCCCGAGGTCGTGGAGGATGTCCTCGGCGGCAATGGTCTCCCGGCGGATGCGGCTTTCGGCGAAGGCCACGTCCTCGGCGATGCTCGGGTCCAGGTGATGGCAGACCATCAGCATGTCCAGGTGTTCGTCGATGGTGTTGCGGGTGAAGGGCCGGGTCGGGTTGGTGGAGCTGGGCAGCACGTTGGCCAGGCCGCAGGCCTTGATGATGTCCGGGGCATGGCCGCCGCCGGCGCCTTCGGTGTGGTAGGTATGGATGGTGCGGCCCTTGAAGGCGCCCAGGGTGGTTTCGACGAAGCCCGATTCATTGAGGGTGTCGGTGTGGATCGCCACCTGCACGTCGTACTCATCGGCCACGCTCAGGCAGTTGTCGATGCTGGCCGGGGTGCTGCCCCAGTCCTCGTGCAGCTTGAGGCCGATGGCCCCGGCCTTGACCTGTTCGATCAGCGGCTCGGGCAGGCTGGCGTTGCCCTTGCCGGTAAAGCCGATGTTCATGGCGAAGGCGTCCGCCGCCTGGAGCATGCGCGCCATGTGCCAGGGCCCG
Organism: Pseudomonas sp. BIGb0176; assembly: GCF_024810175.1. NCBI lineage: Bacteria > Pseudomonadati > Pseudomonadota > Gammaproteobacteria > Pseudomonadales > Pseudomonadaceae > Pseudomonas > Pseudomonas sp. BIGb0176. The sequence goes on along the minus strand of NZ_JANUEC010000007.1, from coordinate 113,591 downwards.
GAGGTGCAGGTGGTGGCGTTGGTCCCGGTGGCAGGTCCCGTGCCGCCACCGATCATGGTGGTGACGCCGCTCATCAGCGCCTCTTCGATCTGCTGCGGGCAGATGAAGTGGATATGGGTGTCGATGCCGCCGGCGGTGAGGATCATGCCCTCACCGGCGATGACCTCGGTGCTGGCGCCTATGGCGATGTTCACGTCGGGCTGGATGTCCGGATTGCCGGCCTTGCCGATGGCGGCGATGCGCCCGTCCTTGAGGCCGACGTCGGCCTTGACGATGCCCCAGTGGTCGATGATCAGGGCGTTGGTGATCAGGGTGTCCACCACCTCGGCGGCCAGCAACTGGCTCTGGCCCATACCGTCACGGATCACCTTGCCGCCGCCGAACTTCACTTCTTCACCGTAGGTGGTGAAATCCTTCTCCACTTCGATCCACAGCTCGGTGTCGGCCAGCCGCACCTTGTCGCCCACGGTGGGGCCGAACATGTCGGCGTAGGCTTCACGGGAAATCTTCATCGCAGCTCCTTACAAAAACAGGTCTTGCAGGAGCCGGCTTGCCGGCGAAGGGGCCCGAAAGACCGCATTCGCCGGCAAGCTGGCTCCTACGTGCGTAGGGTCGAGGGATCAGAGGTCGCCCATGATCCGCCCGGCGAAGCCGAATACCCGGCGCTTGCCGGCCAGTTCCACCAGTTCCACTTCCCGGGTCTGGCCCGGTTCGAAGCGCACCGCGGTGCCGGCGGCGATGTTCAGGCGCATGCCGCGGCTGGCGGCTCGGTCGAAGGTCAAGGCGTCGTTGGTTTCGAAGAAGTGGTAGTGGGAGCCGACCTGGATTGGCCGGTCGCCGCTGTTGGATACGTTCAGGCGCAGGGTGCGGCGCCCGGCGTTGAGTTCGATCTCGCCGGGCTGGATCTGGTATTGGCCAGGAATCATAGGGGTTGTCCCAGGGTCTTGAAGTAGATGGCGGTGGCGGTATAGGTGCCGTCCGGGCTCTGGCAGTAGTTGGGCAGTTCGCCGACCCGGGTATAGCCCAGGGCGCGGTAGAACTCTTCCGCCGCGGAGCCGGCCTCGGTGTCCAGGTACAGCAGCCCGCGCTTGTGCTGGCGGGCGGCCTGTTCCAGGGCATTCATCAACTGCTGGCCCAGGCCGCGGCGGCGGGCGCTGTGCAGGACCTGGAGCTTCTGCACCTCGGCGCGGTTGCGCCCGTTGGCCTTCATGCACAGGGCCAGTTGCACGCTGGCCAGGACTTTCTCGTCGCGTACCACCACCCACAACAGCAGGCTGCCGTCCTCGACCCCGGCCTGCACGCTGCTGAGGTAGCTGCGGGCCTGGCTGTCGTCGAGATCGGCCATGAAGCCGATGGACGCACCGTGCTGCACCGAGTCCAGCAGCAACTCGATCAGTCCCTGACGGTAATGGGCAAAGCTTTCTCCATGGACAAGGCGCAGTTGGGCGGCGTTCATCGAGATTTCACTCCTTGTGCGGGGCGGGCGGTTGCGCCCCGGGGTTGAGAATCAGCTGCATGAAGGTCAGGTCCAGCCAGCGCCCGAACTTGGTGCCCACCTGAGGCATCTGCCCGGTGCTGATGAACCCCAGGCGCTCATGCAGACGGACCGAGGCGCTGTTGCCGCTCTCGATGGCGGCCACCATCACGTGCTTGCCACAGCCCCGGGCGCGCTCCAGCAGCACCGCCATCAACCGCGGGCCCAGGCCGTTGCCGCGCTGGTCGCTGCGCACATAGACCGAATGTTCCACGGTGTGACGGAAGCCGTCGAAAGGCCGCCAGTCGCCGAAGGAAGCGTAGCCGAGCACCTGCTCCTCGGCGTTGATGATCACCAGGATCGGATAGCCCTGGGCCTGGCGTGCGCTGAACCAGGCCTGGCGGTTGCCCAGGTCTACCGGTTGCTCGTTCCAGATCGCCGTGGTGTTGAGCACGGCGTCGTTGTAGATGTCGCGGATCGCCGGCAGGTCGGCATGCAGGGCATCGCGGATGCGATAGGTCATGGCACGGCCTCAAGCGATGGGTTGGTGAACGGTGACCAGCTTGGTGCCGTCGGGAAAGGTGGCTTCCACCTGGATGTCCGGGATCATCTCCGGGATGCCTTCCATCACCTGCTCGCGGCTGAGCAGGGTGGTGCCGTAGTGCATCAGTTCGGCCACGGTCTGCCCGTCCCGGGCGCCTTCGAGCAGCGCCGCGGAGATATAGGCCATGGTTTCCGGGTAGTTGAGCTTGAGGCCGCGGGCCAGTCGCCGCTCGGCCACCAGGCCGGCGGTGAAGATCAGCAGCTTGTCTTTTTCGCGTGGGGTCAGATCCATCGTGGTCAATCCGTTGTCAGGCAGTAGAAAAAGGTGCAGTGGAAAAGGGCATGCGGGTCAGGTGTTCCAGATTCTGGGTGGCCTGGCTTCGCGGCCCAGCAGCGCCGGGCGCAGCAGGCGCCACAGCTCGATCAGCCAGGCCCGGGCCTGCAGAGCTTCGCTGGCCAGGCAGCGGGCCACCAGCAGGCCCGGCAGTTGGCTCAGGTCGCCGCGTACCGGGTGTGCCAGGGCGCGACAGCGTTCCAGCAGTTCGCTGTCGATTTCACCGGTCACCAGCAAGGTGGCGAACACCGGCTGGCCATCCAGGCCGATGGGGGAATCCAGCAGGCCGTCGCCACCGCCGATGCGCTGGCGTTCATGCCACAGCGGCCGGCCGTCGCGGTACAGGTCCAGGTGGGCCTGGAAATGGCCCTGCTCGAACCGCTCGCCACTGGCCGGGCGCCCCAGGGCAATGATGTCCCAGTAGAACAGCCGGGCATCGCCCTGCAATTCGATGCGGGTCGTGAGCTCGGCCTGGGCAGCGCTGAAGACGATGGTTTCCTGGGGCAGCCACTCCAGGGTCGCGCCCGGCGCTACCTGCAGGTTCAGGGCCTGGCTGGCCGGGCCGGTGGCGCGATACCACTTGGCCGCCCCGGGGCTGGTCAACTGGGCCCAGGCACCGCTGTCGACCCGGGCGCTGATGGCCAGCCGATCACCGCCGGCAATGCCGCCGGGCGGGTGGACGATGATGTGCTGGCAAACCTCGGGGCCTTCGGCATACAGGTGCTTCTGCACCCGCAGCGGGCCCAGGTGGCGGCGCAGCACCGGGCGCGTGGTGGCGCCGCAACGGGCATAGGCCAGCTCCAGTTCGGCGTGCCAGCTGGGAGTGAACAGGGCGGTGGCGGCAGGTAGGTTCATGCTGGGTCGTTATCGTTAGGAGGCTACAGATTAGATCGTAACCAGGCCGCGTACACCCTCGGCCTGCATATTTTCGCCGCGGCCCTGCTGGATGATTTCCCCCCGGGACATCACCAGGTACTGGTCGGCCAGTTCGGCGGCAAAGTCGTAGAACTGCTCCACCAGCAGGATCGCCATGTCGCCCCGGGCCGCGAGCTTGCTGATCACCGCGCCGATCTCCTTGATCACCGAGGGCTGGATGCCTTCGGTGGGCTCATCGAGGATCAGCAGGCGCGGGCGGCTGGCCAGGGCCCGGCCGATGGCCAGTTGTTGCTGCTGGCCGCCGGAGAGATCGCCGCCACGGCGCTGCTTCATCTGCAACAGCACCGGGAACAGTTCGTAGATGAAGGCCGGCACTTCCTTGGCCTGGGAGCCGGGGAAGCGGGACAGGCCCATCAGCAGGTTTTCCTCCACGGTCAGGCGGCCGAAGATTTCCCGGCCCTGGGGCACGTAGGCGATCCCGGCGTGGACGCGCTGATGGGGCTTGTAGCCGGTGATGCCCCGGCCCTCCCAGTTGACCGCGCCCTCCTTGGCCGGCAGCAGGCCCATCAGGCATTTGAGCAGGGTGGTCTTGCCCACGCCGTTGCGCCCCAGCAGGCAGGTGACTTCGCCAATCCGGGCTTCGAAGCTCAGGCCGCGCAGGATGTGGCTACCGCCGTAGTATTGGTGCAGCTTGTCGACTTGGAGCATGGTCGGGTACTCGAGTTTTGTGGGGATTGCGGGGCGGTCTTCGCTGGCCAGCCGGCTCCTGCGGGAGGGGTAGGAGCCGGCTTGCCGGCGAACGGCGGTTGCGCTAACGGCCGAGGTAAACCTCGATCACCCGTTCGTTTTCCTGCACCTGTTCCAGGGAGCCTTCGGCCAGCACGCTGCCTTGGTGCAGCACGGTGACGTGGTCGGCAATCGAGCCGACAAAGCCCATGTCGTGTTCCACCACCATCAGCGAGTGCTTGCCCGCCAGGGTCTTGAACAGCTCGGCGGTAAATTCGGTCTCGGCGTCGGTCATGCCCGCCACCGGTTCGTCCAGCAACAGCAGTTGCGGGTCCTGCATCAGCAGCATGCCGATCTCCAGAAACTGCTTCTGGCCGTGGGACAGCAGGCCCGCCTGGCGTTGAGCCGAAGGGCTCAGGCGAATGGTCTCCAGCACCTGGGCGATGCGGTCCTGCTGTTCTGTGCTCAAGCGGGCCCCGAGGCTGGCCCACACCGACTTGTCGGTCTTCTGCGCCAGCTCCAGGTTCTCGAACACGCTCAGGGCCTCGAACACCGTGGGTTTCTGGAACTTGCGGCCGATCCCGGCCTGGGCGATCTGCACTTCGCTCATCTGGGTCAGGTCCAGGGTTTCGCCGAACCAGGCCTTGCCCCGGGAGGGGCGGGTCTTGCCGGTGATCACGTCCATCAGGGTGGTCTTGCCGGCGCCGTTGGGGCCGATGATGCAGCGCAACTCGCCGACACCGATGTACAGGTTGAGGTCGTTGAGGGCCTTGAAACCATCGAAGCTGACGCTGATGTCCTCCAGGGTCAGGATGGTGCCGTGGCGGGTGTTGAGGCCCTTGCCGGCGGCGTGGCCAAGGCCGATGGCGTCGCGGCTGGTGCCGGCGTCCTTGTTGGTGTCGAGAATGGGTTCGAGCATGAAGTCCGCCGTTGCTGTGACTCTCATTGTTCACCTCGTTTGTTCAGCAGGCCGATCACGCCCTTGGGCAGGTACAGGGTCACGACGATGAACAGCGCACCGAGGAAGAACAGCCAGTATTCGGGAAAGGCCACGGTGAACCAGCTCTTCATGCCGTTGACCACACCGGCCCCCAGCAGTGGGCCGATCAGCGTGCCGCGCCCGCCCAGGGCGACCCACACGGCGGCCTCGATGGAGTTGGTGGGGGACATTTCGCTGGGGTTGATGATGCCCACCTGGGGCACGTACAGGGCTCCGGCCAGGCCGCACAGCACGGCGCTCAGGACCCAGACGAAAAGCTTGAAGCCGCGCGGGTCGTAGCCGCAGAACATCAGGCGGTTTTCGGCGTCGCGCAGGGCCGTCAGCACCCGGCCGAACTTGCTCCGGGCCAGGCGCCAGCCCAGGTACAGGCTGCCCACCAGCAGCGCCACCGTGGCCAGGAACAGCACCGCCCGAGTGCCCGGTTCGGTGATGCCGAAGCCCAGGATGCTGCGGAAGTTGGTAAAGCCGTTGTTGCCGCCAAAGCCGGTCTCGTTGCGAAAGAACAGCAGCATCCCGGCGAAGGTCAGGGCCTGGGTCATGATCGAGAAGTACACGCCCTTGATCCGCGAGCGGAAGGCGAAGAAGCCGAACACCAGGGCCAGCAGCCCCGGGGCCAGCACCACCAGGCACAGGGCCCAGAGGAAATGCTCGGTGCCGGCCCAGTACCAGGGCAGTTCGCTCCAGGAAAGGAAGGTCATGAAGGCCGGCAGGCCATCCCCGGCGGCCTGGCGCATCAGGTACATGCCCATGGCGTAGCCGCCCAGGGCGAAGAACAGGCCGTGGCCCAGGGACAGCAGCCCGGCGTAGCCCCAGACCAGGTCCAGGGCCAGGGCGACGATGGCGTAGCAGAGGATCTTGCCCACCAGGGTCAGGGTGTAGGCCGAGACCTGCAGCGGGTGGTCCGCCGGTAGCAGCGACAGCAGCGGCAGGGCCAGTAGCACCAGGAGCAGCAACGCCCCGACGGTGATCGTGACCCTGGGCCCGGCTTTCTGGGTGGCGGTAATGAGCAGTGGTTGATTCATCAGTCGATCACCCGTCCTTTCAGTGCGAAGAGTCCCTGCGGGCGTTTCTGGATAAACAGAATGATCAGCGCAAGGATCAGGATCTTGCCGAGCACGGCGCCGATCTGCGGTTCGAGGATCTTGTTCGCCACCCCCAGGCCGAAGGCCGCCAGCACGCTGCCGGCCAGTTGCCCGACCCCGCCGAGGACCACCACCAGGAACGAGTCGATGATGTAGCTCTGGCCCAGGTCCGGGCCGACGTTGCCGATCTGGCTCAGGGCCACGCCGCCCAGGCCCGCAATGCCCGAGCCGAGGCCGAAGGCGAGCATGTCCACGCGCCCGGTGGGCACGCCGCAGCAGGCGGCCATGTTGCGGTTCTGGGTCACCGCGCGCACGTTCAGGCCCAGGCGGGTCTTGTTCAGCAGCAGCCAGGTGAGCACCACGACAAACAGCGCGAAGGCGATGATCACGATGCGGTTGTAGGGCAGTACCAGGTTGGGCAGCACCTGGATGCCGCCGGACAGCCAGGCCGGGTTCGCCACTTCGACGTTCTGCGCGCCGAACAGCAGGCGCACCAGCTGGATCAGCATCAGGCTGATGCCCCAGGTGGCCAGCAGGGTTTCCAGGGGCCGGCCGTAGAGGTGGCGGATCACCGTGCGCTCCAGGGCCATGCCGATCCCGGCGGTGACGAAGAACGCCACCGGCAGCGCCAGCAGCGGGTAGTACTCGATGGCCTGCGGGGCGTAGCGCTGGAACAGCAACTGCACCACATAGGTGGCGTAGGCGCCGAGCATCAGCATCTCGCCGTGGGCCATGTTGATCACCCCCAGCAGGCCGAAGGTGATGGCCAGCCCCAGGGCCGCCAGCAGCAGGATCGAACCCAGGGACAGGCCGCTGAAGGCCTGGCCCAGCACTTCGCCCACCAGCAGCTTGCGCTTGACCTGGGCCAGGCTGGTTTCGGCCGCGGTGCGTACCGCGGCATCGGCTTCGACCCCGGGTTCGAGCAGGCCTTCGAGGCGGGTACGGGCCAGCGGGTCGCCGGTTTCCCCCAGCAGGCGCACGGCGGCCAGGCGCACCGCCGGGTCGCTGTCCACCAGTTGCAGGTTGGCCAGGGCCAGGCTCAGGGCATCGTGCACGTCCGGGGCTTGCTCGGCGGCCAGTCGGGCATCGAGGAATTTCAGTTGCGCCGGCTTGGCGCTTTTCTGCAGTTGGCGGGCGGCGGCCAGACGGCTGTTGGCGTCGCTGGCGAGCAACTGGTGGCTGGCCAGGGCGCTGTCGATCAGGCCCCGCAGACGGTTGTTCAGGCGCAGGGTTCTGCTTTCGCCGGCGATGTTCAACTGGCCCTGCTGCAGGGCGTTGAGCAGTTCCAGGCGCGCCGGGTCGGGCTGCGCGGCCCAGGTTTCCAGGAGCCGGGCCTGCTCGCCGGAGTTGCCGGCGACGAAGTCTTCGGCATCCCCGGCCTGGGCCGTCCATGGCAGTAACAGCAGGCCGGCGAGGATCAAACGGTAGAGGGCAGTGGGCATATCGGTGTCCTTGAAAGCGCCCGGATAACCTGTAGGAGCGAGCTTGCTCGCGATCCGCGCAGCGGCCAGCCGGGCGGTTTTCGTTGGAGGTCCTGCGGACCTCGTCGCGAGCAAGCTCGCTCCTACGGGGAAGGCGTCAGGTTCGGATCAGTTGCTCTTGACCGCGTAGTCCGGCTTCTTGTCGTTGCCCGGGATGAACGGGCTCCAGGGCTGGGCGCGGATCGGGCCGTCGGTCTGCCAGACCACGTTGAACTGACCGTCGGGCTGGATCTCGCCGATCATCACCGGCTTGTGCAGATGGTGATTGGTCTTGTCCATGGTCAGGGTGTAGCCCGAAGGGGCGGCGAAGGTCTGCCCGGCCAGGGCCTCGCGAACCTTGTCGACATCGGTGGACTTGGCTTTCTCCACCGCCTGGGCCCACATGTGGATGCCGACGTAGGTGGCTTCCATCGGGTCGTTGGTCACCGCCTTGTCCGCGCCCGGCAGGTTCTTGGCCTTGGCGTAGGCCTTCCAGGCGGCGACGAACTTCTGGTTCACCGGGTTATCCACCGACTCGAAGTAGTTCCAGGCCGCGAGGTTGCCCACCAGGGGCTTGGTGTCGATGCCGCGCAGTTCTTCCTCGCCCACCGAGAAGGCCACCACCGGCACGTCGGTGGCTTTCAGGCCCTGGTTGGCCAGTTCCTTGTAGAAGGGCACGTTGGAGTCACCGTTGACCGTGGAGATCACCGCAGTCTTGCCACCGGCGGAGAACTTCTTGATGTTGGCGACGATGGTTTGATAGTCGGCATGACCGAAAGGGGTGTAGACCTCTTCGATGTCCTTGTCGGCCACGCCCTTGGAGTGCAGGAACGAACGCAGGATCTTGTTGGTGGTGCGCGGGTAGACGTAGTCGGTGCCCAGGAGGAAGAAGCGCTTGGCGCTGCCGCCGTCCTCGCTCATCAGGTATTCCACCGCCGGGATCGCCTGCTGGTTCGGCGCGGCGCCGGTGTAGAAGACGTTGGGCGACATCTCTTCGCCTTCGTACTGCACCGGGTAGAACAGCAGGCCGTTGAGCTCCTCGAACACCGGCAGCACCGACTTGCGCGACACCGAGGTCCAGCAGCCGAATACCACCGCCACCTTGTCCTGGGTCAGCAACTGGCGGCCCTTTTCGGCGAACAGCGGCCAGTTGGAAGCCGGGTCCACCACCACCGGCTCCAGCAGCTTGCCGTTGACCCCGCCCTTGGCGTTGATTTCGTCGATGGTCATCAGCGCCATGTCCTTGAGGGACGTTTCGGAGATCGCCATGGTGCCCGACAGCGAGTGCAGGATCCCCACCTTGATGGTTTCGGCGGCCTGGACGGTCCAGGTCATGCCCATCGCGGCAATGCTTGCCGTGAGAGTGAAAGCCTTGAGCAAACTACGACGCTTCATTGTGCGATCTCCATGAACTCTTGATTTTTCAGGTGGTAGATGCGGACTGCTGAAGGGCTGTTTTGCAAGGGGTGTGCCGAGTCGGCGCAAGGCATGAAAACGTCGCTTTAACGGCGCGGGCGGGGGAGGTGATGCCCCAAGACGAGGCTTGGGCAAGGGGCTGGTGCGTCGGGGTGCGTCATTGTGGTGCTGCCGCTTGGCGGCAGCCGTGGCCTGGGGGTGGCTTCAGTTCACGCCCGGGAAGGAATCGACATATTTGATGGTGAAGTCGGGAAAGGAGTCGACGATCTGGATCTTGTAGTCGGGAAAACTGTTGACGATTTTCCACTTGCCCGGCGCGTCGGCAAAGGAGTTGACCTGCTTCACCTTCAGGTCGGGGAAGGAGTTCACCACCTTGACCTTGTAGTCGGGGAAGCTGTTGACGATCTGGATGTTGCCGTAGATTTTCGAGACGTCGACCGAGGTGTCGGCCACGGCGCCAAGGGAGGTGCCGAGCAGCAAGGCCAGGAGCGCGGTTCTGAACATGAGACTCATCCTGAGAGATCCAAGCGCGCGATCTTAAAGCAAGGGCGACGATTGTAGGAGCTGGCTGGCCAGCGAAGAGGCCTTCGAACCTTGCACAAGGCTCACGAGCGCCTTCGCCGGCAAGCCGGCTCCTACAGAGGCGGGCACAGTCAGCGGCGGCGCATCAGGCCGATGAAGAACACCCCGCCGATGGCCGCGGTGGCCACGCCGATGGGCAGGTCCTCGGGGGCGATCAGGGTGCGCGCAGCCACATCCACCCAGACCAGGAACAGGCTACCCAGCAGTACGCACACCGGCAGCAGCCGGCGGTGTTCGGCGCCCACCAGGCGCCGGGCAATGTGCGGCACCATCAGCCCGACAAAACCGATGGAGCCGCTGATGGACACCAGCACTCCGGTCATCAGCGAGGCAATCAGGAACACCTTCAGGCGCACATTGCGCGCGTTCAGGCCCAGGGTCACGGCGGTCTGCTCGCCGGCCATCAGGGCGTTCAGCGGGCGCGCCATGCCCAGCAGCAACACCAGCCCCAGCAGCACGCTGGCGGCGGGGATCGCCAGCAGTTCCCAGCGCGCCAGGCCCAGGCCGCCGAGCATCCAGAACATCACTGCGGAGCTGGCGCGGTGGTCGCCCATGAACAGCAGCAGGTTGGCCGCGGCCATCATCACGAAGGACACCGCCACCCCGCACAGCAACAGCCGGTCGCTGTCGAGGCGGCCGTTGCGGGCGGCGATCCCCAGCACCAGCGCCATGCTCAGCAGGGCGCCGACAAAGGCCGCCAGGGGCAGGGTCAAAAGCCCGATGACCTGGCCCAGGTGCAGCACCACGATCACCGCGCCGAGGGTGGCGCCGGAGGTCACCCCCAGCAGGTGCGGGTCGGCCAGCGGGTTGCGGGTCACCGCCTGCAGCACCGCGCCGATCAGTGCCAGCCCGGCACCCACCAGGGCCCCCAGGAGCATGCGCGGCACGCGGATCAGCCAGACGATGTGCTCCTGGCCCGGGCTCCAGTCCACAACGCCCAGGCCCAGGGCCTTGTGCAACAGAATGCGCCCCACCACCTCCACCGGCACCTGCGCCGGGCCAAAGCCCAGGGACACCACGCAGGACGCCAGCAGCAGGGCGCCCAGGGCCATCAACAGTGCGGCATAGCGGGGACTGGTCATTCGCCGTGGAAACCCTTGGCCAGGGTTTCCACCGCCAGCACGTTGTCGATGCCCGGCGTGGCCTGCACATAGGGGATGACGATGAAGCGCTGGTTCTTGATCGCATCGACTCCTTGCAGGGCCTTGTTGTTCAGCAGGAACTGCTGCTTCTGCTCGGCGCTGACTTCGCTGTAGTCGACGATGACGATCACTTGCGGGTTGCGCTCGACCACGGTTTCCCAGTTGATCCGGGTCCAGCTGGCCTCGACGTCATCGAGAATGTTGCGCCCTCCGGCGGCATCGATCAGGGCTTGGGGCATGCCCAGGCGACCCGAGGTCATGGCCCGGTCTTCGCCGCTGTCATAGAGGAATACCCGCGGCTTGTCCCTGGGCAGGTCCTTCTGTACCTGGGCCACCTGCTCCTGCATCCGGGCGATCAGGGCGTTGGCGCGATCCTGCACGTCGAAGATCCGCCCGAGGTTACGCAGGTCGGTGTAGGTGTCCTCGAGGCTGGCGGCCGGGCGCTTCATCACGAAGGCGCAGGACTCGGTCAGCTCGTAGACGTTGATCCCCAGCGGCGCCAGGGTCTGGGGCGTGAGGTCGCCGCCCACGCGCATGCCGTAGTCCCAGCCGGCGAAAAAGAAGTCGACGTTGGCATTGAGCAGGGTTTCCACCGACGGGTACTTGGCCGCCAGTTCCGGCAGGCCGTCGAGCAGGGCGCTCATCTGCGGGGTCACGGCCTTCCAGCCGCTGATCCCGCTGTAGCCCACCATGCGTGGCTTGAGCCCCAGGGCGAGCATCATCTGGGTCATGTTGATGTCATGGCTGAGGGCGTGTTTCGGCGCTTGCTTGAAGGTCACTTCGCGGTTGCAGCTGGTGATGGTCAGCGGGTAATGGGTGGCCTCGGCGAAGGCCTGGGCGGCCCCCAGAGACAGGGCCAGGAGCAGGCTGGAGCGAAGCAGGGAGCGCAAGGTCATGGTTGGGTGATCCAGGTGATTCGTGGGTAGCCGGACAGGGGATGGGCGTCGATCAGCGCCTCGACGCCGAAGACGTTGCGCAGCAACTCGACGGTGAGCACCTCGCCGGGCGTGCCGCTGGCGACGATGCGCCCATGGTCGAGGACATACAGGCGGTCGCAGAAGGCTGCGGCCAGGTTCAGGTCGTGGATGCTCGCCAGGGTACCGATGCCCAGGCGCTTGACCCGCTGCAGCAACTCCAGCTGGTAGCGCGGGTCGAGGTGGTTGGTGGGCTCGTCGAGGATCAGCAACTGGGGTTGCTGGGCCAGGGCGCGGGCCAGGATCACCCGCTGTTTCTCACCGCCGGACAGGGTGGCGAAGGCGTGATCCTCGAAGCCCAGCAGGCCCACCGATTCCAGGGCCTCGCGGGCGATGCGCCGGTCGTCCTGGGTGTCGCCGTCGAACAGGCCCTTGTGCGGGGTGCGGCCCATGGCGACCACCTCCTGCACGGTCAGGCCGAAGGCGTCGGGAAACTCCTGGAGGACCACGGCGATGCGTTGCGCGCACCAGCGCGGCGACTGCTTCCACACATTCTGATGCTCAAGCTGCACCTCGCCCTGCTGCGGCTTGCTGAAGCGATAGGCGCAGCGCAACAGGCTGGTCTTGCCGCTGCCGTTGGGCCCGATCAGGCCGACGAACTCGCCGGCCGCCACCTGCAGGCTGGCCTCACGCAGTTGGAACTGGTGGTGGCAGTGGCCCTGGCCCAAGGGTGTCCAGGCCAGGTTGGTGAGGTTCAGCGAGGTCATGCCGTATCCGTGTGGTCCCCGCGCGGTGGCCGCAGGTGAGGTTAAAAGGTGTAGTCAGCGGTGACGAAGAACGAGCGCGGCTCGCCGAGTATCCATTGCTGGCCGTCATTGTATTGGCTTTGCGCGTACTGGCGGTCAAACAGGTTGTTCAATTGCAGGCCCAGGGTGGTGCTGGGCAGGGCTTTCCACGACAGCGCGGCATCCACCACGGTGTAGCTGGGCAACTGATTCCGGTTGGCCATGTCGGCGTAGCGTGCGTCTACGTAGCGCACTCCGGCGCCGGCCCGCAGGTCATCGTCGAGGGCCTTGCTCAGCCACAGGTTGGCGGTGCGCCGGGGCACGTCCACCGGGCGCTTGCCGTCGCGGGAGACCTGCACACCGTCGACGTCCTGCTGGAAGTCGTCGTACCGGGCGCGAACGATGGCGGCGTTGGCCTGCAGTTGCCAGGCGCGGGGCAGTTGCAGGTCCAGGCTGGCTTCCAGGCCGTTGGAGGATTGCTGGCCCACCTGCTGTTTCAGGTCCGGGTCGCCCGGGACATCGGTCAGCAGCTTCTTCTTGACGATGTGGTAGGCCGCCAGGGTCCATTCGCCGCGCTGGTCCCAGAACATCTGCTTGAGGCCGATCTCGGTCTGCCTGGCGCTGGAGAGGTCGAATTGCTGCTGGCTCTTGCTCAGGGAAATCAGCCCGCCGACACCGTCGGTGCTGGTGGAGTACTGGCCATAGAGGGAGGTGTCCGGGGTCACCGCAAACACCAGCCCGGCCTTCCAGTTGTTACCGGTCAGGGTCTTGTCGCTTCGGCTGTCGTCCTTCAAGTCATCGCGATCAATATGCACGTAGTCGCGGCGCACACCGCTCACCAGGGACCAGCGCTCGCTGAGCTGCAGGCGGTTTTCGGCGAACACCGACATCTGCCTGGTGGTGGTCTTGAACTGGTCGCGGTAGGGGCTGTCGCTGGCGAAGTCGCCCGGGGCCGGGTGGTACAGGTCCACCGGCTGACCGTTGCTGAAGCTGTCGATGAAGGGCGAGTTGCTCTTCATGTGGAAGCGGATGCGGTTGTAGTCGACCCCGGTCAGGGTCTGGCTGTCGAGGCCCAGCAGCGAGTGCTTGAAGGTGAAGGTCTGGCGGTCGCCGACCTGTTCCTGCTGGTGACCGATGCCGAAGTTGCCGCTGCGGGTCAGTTGCCGGCCCAGGCTGTTGAAGTTGTAGCTCTCGGCGTTCTGCCAGCGGCGCTGGGCCTTGAGGTAGTACAGCTCGTTGCTGGCGCTGAGGTTGTCGGAAATCTGCCATTGGCTGGTCAGGCGGGTCCACTGGTCGTTGTAGTGCTGCTTGTCGTTGCCGACGTTGTAGTTCTTGTCCCGCAGGCTCTTGTGTAAACGCCCGTCGATCAGCGGCGTGCCGAAGTAGTTCATCGGGTTCTGGTCGCCGTAGTCGTGGGCCAGGGTGAAGGCCAGGTCGTCACGGGCCTGCCAGCGCAGGGCAGCGCTGACGAAGTCGCCGGAGGAATCGCCCCGGTCGATCCAGCCGTTGCTGCGTTCGCGGTTGAGGTTGAGCCGGTAGCTCAGGGTGTCGCTCAGGGAGCCGCCGCTGTCCAGGGCCTGCTGCTGGCGATCGAAGGAGCCGTAGCCCAGGCGCAGGTGGTTTTCGATTTCGCCGCTGAACGGCTTTTTCGCAACGGTGTTGATCACCGCACCGGTGGCGCCTTCGCCGTACAGCACCGAGGCCGGGCCGCGCAGCACGTCGACCCGCTCCACCGCCCAGGTGTCCACCGGGAAGGTCACGGTGCCCATGCCGGTGTACATGCGGTTGCCGTCATACAGTTGCATCACCGAGCTCTGCCCGGTAAAGCCCCGTGCCGACAGCGAGGTGCCGCCGTCGCCCGGGGTGCCGGTGCGGCTGATGCCGGCGCTGCGCGATACCGCGTCCTGGATGCTCCGATCGCCCCGGGCGCGGATTCGATCGCCGCTCAGGCTGTCGGTGCTGGCCGGGGTTTCCAGGGCGCTCAGGCCCAGGCGCGAACCGGCGCTGGTGGGGGTGGCCAGGCTGATGCTGTCGTCGGCTTCGCTGGCGGCGGCGGAGATGGTGCCGGTGGGCAGGGTCAGGGCGGAGCCGTCGGCCTGGGCCGGGGAAGTCAGGGCCATCAGGCAGAGGCTGGGCAGCAGGTACTTGTTCATCGGGACGGTGAATCACTTCTTCCAGAGGGTTGCCCGCAGCGGATGAGGCTGCGGGCGGGGATCTTACACCAAGCGTTATAAAGTAACATTATAACTGTGCGCGACTGAAGCGCGCGGAGTGTACAGAGCCCTCTGGAACGCGCATCTCGGCTGATTCATGTTGAAGATGAGGCTGATTCAGGATCACGGTTCCAGCGCGATAGCAGCAGGCGGTCCAGCAGCCAGACCACGACCAGCGAAGCCCCCACCAGCGGGAAGGCCAGGGCCAGCAGGCCGATGACCAGCATTGCGGTCTTCCAGCGTGGCAGGTCGTGGCGCAGTGGTGGTACGCCGAGCCGGCCCTGGGGCCGTCGTTGCCACCACATGATGAGACCACTCACGGCGCCGAGCAGGATCATCAGGCACACCACCAGCACCAGGATCTGGTTGAAGCGCCCGAACATCTTGCCTTCGTGCAGCATCACTCCCAGCTCGGTGGCCCGGGCCACGTTGCTGTAGTCCTTCCAGCGCACATCGGCGAGCACCTGGCCGCTGTACTGGTCGACGTGCAGGGTGGCGTCGTGGCGCGGGTCGTCGGCGAATACGGCGATGGTGAATACCCCTGTCGCCGTGCTCGGCAGGGTGATGCTGTAGCCCGCTTCGACCTGGCGCTGACGGGCGATGTCCTGCACAGCCTGCAGGCTGATGGCGGGGACGGCCGGAGCGGTATTGCCGGCGTTGTGGGCCATGTGCTCGGCGTGGTCGCCGGACATCGGCATGGGGGTGTTTTCCAGGGCCCAGGGCACGGTCTGGCGGCTGGCGCTGTTGAGCTCTCCGGCCTGCTGGTCGGAGGTCGGCACGTCGTTCCACATGGCCGCCGGAAAGCGGTTCCACAGGTCGGCGTACTGCTTGCCCCAGAAGCCGGTCCAGGTCATGCCGCTGAGCAGCATCAGCAGCAGGAAGGCCGAGCCCCAGAAACCCAGCACACCGTGCAGGTCACGCCAGAACAGGCGGCCGCGGGCACTCCAGCGTGGCCAGAGTACCCCGGCCGAAGACTTGCCCCGCGGCCACCACAGGTACAGGCCCGAGACCACCAGGACAATGCCCCAGCTCGCGGCCAGTTCCACCAGCCGGTCACCCGGGGTGCCGATCATCAGCTCGCCATGAATGGCCCGGGCCATGGCCTGCAGGTTGCCCTTGGCATCCTGCTCGCCGAGCACGTCGCCGTGGTAGGGGTCGATGAATACATTGAGTTCCTGGCCTTTGTGCTGCACCACGAACTGCGCGCTGCGCTCGGCATCCACTGGGGGCAGGTACTGCTTGATATGGCCCTGGGGGTAGGCGGCCTGAACCCGTTGCAACAGCTCATCGGCGCTGAGGCTGTGGTGGGCGGCAGGCACCTTGAGCAGGCTGGGGTACATCAGCGGGTCCAGCTGCGGTTTGAACAGGTAGACGATGCCGGTCAGGGCCAGCATCACCATGAAGGGGGCGACGAACAGCCCGGCGTAGAAATGCCAGCGCCAGGCCAGGTTGTAGAAAGACACTTTGGGTCGGTTCATCGGGGAAGGCTCCGCAGGGCTGTGGATCTTTTCTTATGGGGGCTGTTCGCCGGCAAGCCGGCTCCTGCGACAAGGAGACGGCGTGCCGGCGAAGGGGCATCAGAAACTCAGGTCAACCTTGGTCCAGAGCGTGCGCCCCGGTTCCTTGATGGCTTGCGGGTCCGTCGCCGGGTAGCCGAAGCCGGCATTGCCCGCCAGGTTCAGGTGCTCGGCGTAGGCCTTGCCGAACAGGTTGTCGACCCCGGTGCTGAGCTTGAGGTTCTTGGTCACCCGGTAGGCGCCGTTGAGGGAGAACACGCCGAAGCCGCCGCTCTTGCCGAAGTCCTTGCCGACCACGTTGCCCTTGTTCAGGTCCACCCGGTTCTGCGCGGCGACCACGCGCCACAAGGCCCCGGCGCTCCAGTCGTCCTCGCTGTAGGTCAGGCCCAGGCGCGCGTCCAGCGGCGGCATCTGTGGCAGGGCCTTGCCGTCGCTGCTGTTCTTGCCCCAGGCGTAGGCCAGGGTCGCGTCGGCTTTCCAGTTGGAGGTCAGCTTGTAGGCCGCGCCCAGTTCGCCGCCCATGATCCGGGCGTCGATGTTCTCGGCCCGAGAGGTGCTCATGCCCATCATTTTCGAGTTGTAGTCGAAGAGGATGTAGTCGCGCACCTGGCCGATGTAGCCCGAGGCCCAGGCTTCCAGGTCTTCACCCTGGTATTGCAGGCCGAAGTCGAGCTGGGTGGTCTTTTCCGGCTTGATCGAATCGAAGGCGTTCACCGAGCCGGCCGGGCCCATTTTCGGCGAGAACAGCTCCCAGTAGTCGGGGAAGCGCTGGGTGTGGCCAAGGCCGACGTAGAGCGTGGTCGGGCTGTCGGCCAGGTCATGCTCGTAGCGCACGAAGCCGCTGGGCAGGGTATCGGCCCGGGTGTCGCCGGCGGTGGGGTTGGAGCGGGTCATCATTCCCGAGCCGATGCTTTGTCGGTAGTCCTTGGCCGAGGCGCGGTCCAGGCGCGCGCCGGTGATCATGCGGTCACGCTCGGCGGCGTACCAGGTCAGCTCGCCGAAGGCCCCGTAGTTGTGGAAGTCGGCGTCCTTGGTGCGAGGCAGCTCCTTGTAGGTGTCGACGCCGCTGCTGGCGCGGTTGCGGTGTTCGTTGGTCTGGGCGTCCAGGCCGCCGATCAACTGCAGGTCGGCCCAGCGCCAGGTGGCCTTGATCCGCGCCCCGAGGGTGCGACGGTCGACGTTGGAGGCCATGGGGCCGGCCATCATTCCGGTGCCGGATGGGGTGCGCAGGCTGTAGTTGTCCATCACGTGGTCGGCGTAGTTGTAGTAGACCTGGGCCTCGACCTTGTCCAGCACCTCGCCAAGGTTGGACTTCTCGAAACGCAGGCCCAGGCTTTCGCGCTTGAACTGCGAGCCGTCCATGCCGCGCCCGGCGTAGCGGGCTTCGCCATCGCCCTTGCCGGCGGTGAGTTCCAGTAGGGTGTCGGCGTCCGGGGTCCAGCCCAGGGCCACGTCACCGTTCCACTTGTCATAGCGCGAGGCCACGGTGTCATTGTTGCCGTCGCGGTAGTCGTCGGCGTGGGCGGTGTTGCCGATCACCCGCACATAACCCAGGGGGCCACCGGCAGCGGCATCCAGGGTCTTGTCGAAGCGCCCGTTGGAGCCGGCCAGCAGGCTGGCATTGACCCGGGTGCCGAGTTCGCCGAAATGTTCCGGTTCGCGCTCGAAAAGCACCGTGCCGGCCGAGGCGCCCGGGCCCCAGAGCACGGTCTGCGGGCCCTTGATCACGGTCAGCCGGTCGTAGGTTTCCGGAGAGATATAAGAGGTCGGCGCGTCCATGCGGCCCGGGCAGGCGCCGAGCATCATGCCGCCGTTGGTGAGGATGTTCAGCCGCGAGCCGAACATGCCCCGCAGCACCGGGTCGCCGTTGGTGCCGCCGTTGCGCACCAGGGCAAAGCCGGGAATGGTCTTGAGGTAGTCGCCGCCGTCACTGGCCGGCACCGGCTGGCGCGGGTCCTTGGGGTTGGTGACCACGGTCAGGGGCGAGCTGGGGGCGATGGCGGTGATCACCGTCGGGCTCAGTTCGGTGCTGTGCCGGGAGTGGTCCGTTGCGGCATCGTCGGCCAGCGCCAGGGGCGTCAGCAGAGCGCCGCAGAGGACCGCGAGGGCGCGGTTGAAGTGCTGGCGCGCAGGGTTCAGGGCGAAGGTCTTGAGTGGCTGGGCAACGCCCAGGCGAGAGTCGGCAGAAAACATAGATGTTCCATCGTTCGGTCTTGAATGACGCGGCCGCAGGTACGCGTCTGTCGCGCTGACAGCCGGCCGTGTGAGATGAGCTGAAGACTCAGGCGAGGAACGGTGGGGCCCGGGTCAGGGCGCCGGGGAACACGGTCTGCCGGGCGTGGCCCAGGCGCGTGGCGGGGATCAGGAAATACGGTGTGGGCGGCGTGAACAGAGCGGCGAACGACAGCGCCGAAGGCAGCGCCGGGCAATTGAACAGCAGGCTGCAATAGCCGCATTTTTCCCAGAGCACATGCTCTTCGCCCTGGGATCTGCCCTTCTGTGCGTGGTGCGGGCCTTCACCGTGGCAGCCGGGCGCAGCGTCGCCCATGTCCATGGAAACGGACATGTTCATCGGCATCGCGTGATCCATCGGCATCGACTGGGAAATCAGCGGGCCGATAAAGATCATCAGCATGGCGAACAGGCTGATCCAGCTGCCGCGGCGGACTCCAGACGAGTCGCGGCGCGGCACGGACCGCCTGCGGCCAGGCGCGTGCGGGGCGTTCACGGAGAGGGCCGGTCAGTGCTTACTGGGCGTGCATATGCCCTTGCATGGCGTCCGGCGCCTGCTTCTGCACCGCCACTTCGACCGTGACGTCACCGGCTTTTTCAAAGTGCAGGGTCAGCGGAAAACGCTTGCCGTCGGTGAGCAGGCTGCGGTCCTTGAGCTCCAGCAACATCACGTGGTAGCCCATGGGGGCGAAGGTCGCCTCGCCACCTGCGGGCACCGCTACCTTGGCCACTTGTTGCATCTTCATCATGTCGCCTTGCTTGACGTGCTCGTGCAACTCGGCCTTGCCGGCGATCGGCGAGTCGACGCTGAGCAGGGTGTCGGCGTTCTTGCCCGGGTTGTGCACCACGAAGTACGCGGCCACGGTGGGCGCGTTCGGCGGCAGTTCCTGAGACCAGGGATGGGCGATCTGCAGGTCACCGGCCTTGTAGTCGTGGGCGGTGGCGAAACAGGCAGGCAGCAGCAGTGCGGCCAGCAGCAGGGATTGCTTGACCAGGGATGGTTTGGACATGTGAGTTCTCCAGAACGATTCAAAGACGCAGATCACTTGCGAAAGGGAATCATGCCAGAGGCGGGGCACCGGGGTTCAGGCTGGGCCATTGCTGGCGCAGGGTGAGCCGTTCTACCTGCGGTTGCGGTGCGCCCGGCTGGACTGCGAAGCGGGTGAAAGACAGCTGGGGAACGTGCCCGGGCAAGGCCACCAGCGGCGGCGAGCCGGAGCAGCACCAGCAGTGCTGCATGGTGGAATGGTCGTCGTTCTGCGGCGCTTGCTGATCGAGCTTGCCCAGGGAAATGGCCACCAGCTTGGTGCCGGTGGAGGAGCAGAAGCTGCCCCACAGCAGTTGCTCGTCCAGCCCCGAATCGCTGCGCTGCATGGCCCCGGAAAGCGGCATGGCAAGCATGTTGAACAGCACTGCGAAGCAGGCGATCCAGGCAAATGCGAGCCGTTGTCGGGACATGGTGGGCGATCCGTCGGTTGAGCGATCAGGCGGGTATTTAGCCTGATCGCTGTGGATAAGTAAAAAAACACCGTGTGCGGTGTGGTGTCGCAGGAGCGGTTCAGGCGTTGCTGACGTTGATCTTCAACCCCAGGGCCTTCATCACCTTGATGATAGTCGCGAACTCCGGGTTGCCCTGGCTGCCGAGGGCCTTGTACAGGCTTTCGCGGCCCAGGCCGGTGTCACGGGCGACCTGGGTCATGCCGCGGGCACGGGCGATGTCGTTGAGTGCGGCGCGGATCAGCACGCCGTCGCCGGTGTCTTCCTCGAAGCAGGCGTTGAGGTAGGCGACCATGTCTTCAGGGGTCTTGAGGTACTCCGCCGCGTCGAAGCGGGTCACTGGGGTGCGCATGTTTCAGCCCTCGCTCTTGAGGTCGCAGGCCAGTTGCCTGGCCCGTTGGATATCGCGTTTCTGGGTGGCCTTGTCGCCGCCGATCAACAGCAGGTAGATCACTTTGCCGCGGCGCGAGAAGTACACCCGGTAACCCGGACCGCGGTGGATGCGCATCTCGTGGACGCCTTCGCCCACAGGTTCGCAGTCGCCAAAACGGCCCAGCTGTGCGGCGCGGATCCTGGCCAGTACACGGGTTTTCCCTTGCGGGTCCTTCAGGTTCAGCAGCCAGCGGCTGAACTCAGGAGTCTGCTCGAAAACGAACATGGAAAATGTATTCCTTGGGATACGTCGCGGCAACCCATTTGCCCGCGAAAAACCCAGTGAAGCGACAGGCGGTCCTGCCCGGCGCCGGCGTCACTGAGGCTGTTCAAGGAAGGCTAAAGCAAGGAGTTGGCGCGCGCTGCCAGGGGTTTCCCATGTTGCTGTGGGGCGCGATGGTTTTGTCTGTCAGGCTTTATCCGGCAAGCCCAGGGCCAGCAGCAACTGGGCCGTGCTGCTGAAATTGCGATCCGTTTCGGGCAGGTCCGGACGCTTGAGTACCAGCACCGGCAGCCCGCGCTCGCGGGCCACTTCCAGCTTGGGTTCGGTGGCGCTGCTACCACTGTTCTTGCTGATCAGCACGTCGATCTGCCGGCGGGCGAACAACTGCCGCTCGTCTTCGATCAGGAACGGCCCGCGGGCACCTATGACTTCGCAGTGCTCGTTGCCCGGGCAGGCCTCCAGGGCGCGCAGGGTCCAGAATTGCCCGGGGGGAATTTCATCCAGGTGCTGCAGGGGCTCGCGGCCCAGGGTGAACAGTGGCCGCTTGAAGGGGCGCAGGGCCTCCACCAGTTGCGCCCAGCCGTCGATCTCGCGCCAGTCGTCACCCGGTTGAGGCTGCCAGGCCGGGCGCCGCAAGGCCCAGCAGGGCACGCCAGCGCTCTTCGCGGCGGCCACGGCATTGGCGCTGATCTGTGCTGCGTAGGGGTGGGTGGCATCCAGCAGCAGGCCGATCCGCTGCTCGCGGATAAAGCGCGCCAGGCCCTCGGCGCCGCCGTAGCCGCCGACCCGTACCTGGCACCGCAGGTCACCGGGCACCCGGCCGACCCCGGCCAGGCTGTAGATATGTTCCGGGCCCAGGGTGCGGGCGATGGCCAGGGCCTCGGTGACCCCGCCCAGCAGCAGGATACGGGTCATTGGAAACCTCCGGCGTGGCCGACGATGCCGCCCTGGCGGTCGATGGCAAAGACCTCTACCTGGACCTGGGGCGGCACCACGCTGCGGGCGAAATCCAGGGCGTGCCGGCATACCGCATCGCCCAGCGCGACTCCGGCGGCGCTGGCCATGGCCAATGCCTGCTGGCTGGTATTGGCTTGGCGGATCGCCTGTTGCAGGGCTGGGTCGGCCCCCGCATCGGCGGCCCATTGCGCCAGTTGCGGCAGGTCGATACTGGAGTGGCGGCTGTGCAAGTCCATGTGCCCGGCGGCCAGCTTGCTGATCTTGCCGAAGCCGCCGCACAGGCTGAGTTTATCCACCGGTACTTTGCGCAAGTGCTTGAGCACCGCGCCGACGAAGTCGCCCATTTCGATCAGGGCGATTTCCGGCAGCTCGTAGACCCGGCGCATGGTGTCTTCGCTGGCGTTGCCGGTGCAGGCGGCGATGTGCAGGTAGCCATTGGTTTTGGCCACGTCGATGCCTTGATGGATCGAAGCGATGTAGGCCGCGCAGGAGAAGGGCCGGACGATGCCGCTGGTGCCCAGGATCGACAGCCCGCCAAGAATCCCCAGGCGCGGGTTCATGGTTTTCAGGGCCAGTTCCGCTCCGCCCTCGACGTTCACCGTGACCTCGAAACCGCCGGGGTAGGCCCGTTCTTCGGCGAGCCGTTGCAGGTGCTCGCCGATCATCCGGCGCGGTACGGGATTGATCGCCGGCTCGCCCACCGCCAGCACCAGGCCGGGGCGGGTCACGGTGCCGACGCCCTGACCGGCGACGAAGCGAATGCCCGGTTCAGGGGTCAGGCGCACCCGGGAGTACAGCAGGGCGCCGTGGGTCACGTCCGGATCGTCGCCGGCGTCCTTGATAGTGCCGGCTTCGGCGCCGTCGGCGGTGTGGCGGCAGAATTCCAGGCGCATCTGCACCTGCTTGCCCTTGGGCAGGATGATCTGCACCGCGTCGGCATTGCTGCCCTCGAGCAGCAGGCGCGCGGCGGCCAGGCTGGTGGCGGTGGCGCAACTGCCGGTGGTCAGGCCGCTGCGCAGGGGCGCGGGCTGTTCCGCTGTTTCTTCACGCATGTCCCAGCCCTCGAAGGGGCGAGCTTGCTCGCCAAGGGCGTACTTCGGTCTCTTGGGCGGACGTATTCGCGAGCAAGCCCGCACCTGCAAGGTTCATGGCAGGTCCCGGGGCTTGTGCAGGTCCAGCAGGGTGATCGGCAGGGCCTGGCGCCAGGTGTCGAACTCTCCCAGTGGCTGGGCCTGGGCGATGTGAATGCGGGTCAGCTCGCCGCCGTGGCGTTCTCGCCAGTCCATCAGGGTCATTTCGCTTTGCAGGGTCACGGCATTGGCCACCAGGCGCCCGCCGGGCTTGAGTTGTTCCCAGCAGGCCTGCAGCACGCCTACGCGGGTCACGCCGCCACCGATGAAGATCGCATCCGGGCGTTCCAGCCCGGCCAGTGCCTGGGGCGCGCGGCCGCGTATCAGTTGCAGCCCGGGCACGCCGAGTACCTCGCGGTTGTGTTCGATCAATTGCTGGCGGCCGTCGTCGGCCTCGATGGCTAGGGCGCGGCAGCTGGGGTGGGTACGCATCCACTCGATGCCGATGGAGCCGCTGCCGGCACCCACGTCCCAGAGCAGCTCGCCGGGCACCGGTGCCAGGCGCGCCAGGGTCATGGCCCGCACGTCGCGCTTGGTCAACTGGCCGTCGTGGCGAAAGGCCGAGTCCGGCAGGCCGGCGAGCCGCGACAGGCGCGGGGTGCTGGCTTCGGCGAGGCATTCGATGGCCAGCAGGTTGAGGTCGGCGATTGCCGGGTCGGCCCAGTCATTGGCGGTGCCGTCGATGCGCCGCTCCAGGGGGCCGCCCAGGTGTTCCAGCACGCTGATCCGGCTCGGGCCGAAACCGCGCTCGCGCAGCAGGCCGGCGATGGCGGCCGGGCTGTGGCCGTCATTGCTCAGCACCAGCAGGCGTACCCCGCCGGACAGTTGGGCGCTGAGTGCGCTGATCGGCCGCGCGACCACAGAGAGCGTGATCACCTCCTGCAAAGGCCAGCCCAGGCGCGCAGCCGCCAGGGAATAGGACGAAGGAAAGGACAGTACCTGGATTTCCTCTGCGGGCAGCTGCCGCGCCAGGCTGGCGCCAACGCCGAACAGCATGGGGTCACCGCTGGCCAGGACGCAGACTGCAGCACCACGCTGGCTCAGCACCGGCTCCAGGGAAAACGGGCTGGGCCACAGCTGGCGCTGGCCACGGATGCAGGGTGGCAGCAGGTCCAGCTGGCGTTGGGCGCCGACGATCTTTGATGCGCCCAGCAGGGCGTGCCGGGCATTTCTGCCAAGGCCCTTGAAGCCGTCTTCACCGATTCCCACTACTGTCAGCCAGGGCGACATCTCTATTCCTCGAACGCAAAACCTGTTGTTCCGACAGGCAGGCTTTTCATGCCTTCGGACAAAGCAGGCATAATACCGCGCCTTCGCTGACGAAGCGCTTTTCCCACACGGCCGGTCACCCCTTGAACGAACGCTCGATGTCCACTGCCATCCGCCCCTCGGCCTGCCCGGGGTTGCTGCGCATCGTCCCGGCGCTGGACGGTGGCATCTGCCGGATCAAGCTGGCTGGCGGCGTCATCAGCGCGGAGCAGGCTGTGGCAGTGGCCGAGGCGGCGCAGGCTTACGCCGGTGGCGTGATCGAGGCCACCAACCGCGCCAACCTGCAGATTCGCGGCATCGGCCCGGAGCATCAGGCACTGATCGCCGCACTGCTGGCTGCCGGGCTTGGGCCGACTACTGCCGCCGGTGACGATGTGCGCAACCTGATGCTCAGCCCCTGCGCCGGGATCGATCGGCAGTGCTTGATGGATACGCGGCCCCTGGCCGCGCAGATTCTCGACACCTTGCAGGGCCATCCGCGCTTTCACCAACTGTCGGCCAAGTTCGCCGTACAGCTCGACGGTGGCGAAGCCCTGGCCATGCTCGAACATCACCATGACCTGTGGCTGTCGGCCCTTGAGCGCGACGGCCAGGGGCTGCTGGCGTTCGGCCTGGCTGGCTGCCCGGTGGATGAACCCCTGGCGGCGGTGGCGCAGGACCAGGGCCACGAGCTGCTGGTGGCCGTGCTGGAGCTGTTTCTCGACCTGGCGCGGCCGGAACAGACGCGCATGCGTCACCTGCTGATGGACATGTCGCGGGAGGATTTCCTCGCTCAACTGGAGCCCCGCCTGAGCCGGCCGCTGTTGAATATCGGTGGCTGGCGGCGCCAGGCCAGTGACGCCGGGCTGCACATCGGTACTTATCCACAGGCTGCGCCCGGGCAGGTCTATGTTGGCGCGGGCACGCCCCTGGGGCGGCTCGATCCGGCCATGCTCAAGGGCGCGGCGCAATTGGCCCGACAGTACGGCGACGCCAGCCTGCGCCTGACCCCCTGGCAGAGCCTGCTGCTGCCCTCGATCGCCGCGGCGGATGCGCCGGCGGCCACTGCAGCCCTGGAACAACTGGGCCTGCTGTGCAGCCCGCAACAGGCCTTGGCTCACTTGATTGCCTGCACCGGTTCCAGTGGTTGCGGCAAGGCCCTGGCCGACACCAAAAGCGACGCCCTGCAACTGGCAGGACTGCTCCAGCGCCATGCCCGCCAACTGGATGTGCACCTGTCCGCCTGCCCGCGTTCCTGCGCCGCCGCTCATGTGGCGCCGGCCACCCTGCTGGCGGTGGCCCCAGGGCGCTATGACTTGTATTTGCGCGATGCAACGCAGCCGGGTTTCGGCACGCTGCACGCACGCAACCTTTCTATTGAAGCGGCAGAGGCATTGCTCGATGCCCGCCCACGGAGCAACCTTGATGCTTGATTACATCCGCGACGGTCAGGAGATCTATCGCAACTCCTTCGCGATCATTCGCGAAGAAGCCCGGCTGGAGCGCATTCCCGCCGACCTGGAGAAACTCGCCGTGCGGGTGATCCATGCCTGCGGCATGGTCGAGGCCGTCGATGGCCTGCAGTTTTCCGAGGGCGCCGGCAAGGCCGGGCGCGATGCCCTGGCGGCCGGTGCACCGATTCTCTGCGATGCGCGCATGGTTTCCGAGGGTATTACCCGGGCCCGCTTGCCGGCCAACAACCAGGTGATCTGCACCCTGCGCGACGACAGCGTGCCAGCGCTGGCCCGGGAGCTGGGCAACACCCGTTCCGCTGCGGCCCTGGAGCTGTGGCGCCCGCACCTGGAAGGCAGCGTGGTGGTGATCGGCAACGCGCCCACGGCCTTGTTCTACCTGCTGGAAATGCTCGATGCGGGCGCGCCGAAACCGGCGCTGATCCTCGGCTTCCCGGTGGGCTTCGTCGGCGCCGCCGAATCCAAGGCGATGCTCGCCGCCGACAGCCGCGGGGTGCCCTTCGTGATCATGCAGGGCCGCCTGGGCGGCAGCGCCATGGCGGCGGCTGCGGTCAATGCCCTGGCCACGGAGGTCGAATGATGCAGCAGCCCGGACGTTTGATCGGCCTTGGCGTGGGCCCCGGTGACCCGGAACTGATTACCCTGAAGGCCCTGCGCCTGCTGCGCGAATCACCGGTGGTGGCCTACTTCGTGGCCAAGGGCAAGAAGGGCAATGCCTTCGGCATCATCGAAGGGCATCTGCAACAGGCCCAGACCCTGCTGCCCCTGGTGTACCCGGTCACCACCGAGGTGCTGCCGGCGCCGCTGTCCTACGAACAAGTGATCAGCGACTTCTACGACAGCGCCAGCCAGGAGCTGGCGCAGCACCTGGACGCCGGCCGCGACGTGGCGGTGATCTGCGAAGGCGACCCGTTCTTCTACGGCTCCTACATGTACCTGCACGACCGGCTGGCCGAGCGTTACCAGGCCGAAGTGGTGCCGGGGGTGTGCTCGATGCTGGGCGGCGCTTCGGTGCTGGGCGCGCCGTTGGTGTATCGCAACCAGAGCCTGTCGGTGCTTTCCGGGGTGCTGCCCCATGAGGAACTCAAGCGTCGCCTGGCGGACGCCGATGCGGCGGTGGTGATGAAGCTGGGGCGCAACTTCCCCAAGGTGCGCCAGGTCCTGGAAGAACTGGGGCTGGCGCGGCGTGCGCTGTACGTCGAGCGCGCCACCATGGCCAACCAGAAGATCGTGCCGCTGGATGACGTGGAGCCGATGTCCTCGCCGTACTTCTCGCTGATCATCGTTCCCGGCGAAAGGTGGCAAGGCTGATGGCCCGTTCAACTCCGGCCATCGTCATCCTTGGCCAAGGCAGCCTCGACACCGCACGGCAGATCCAGCGGCTGTATCCCGACTCGTTGATCCACGGTCTGGCGGAACGGGTCGAAGGCGCCGACCGGGTCTACCACGAATTCGGCGCGACCCTGCGCCAGCTCTATCAGCAGGACACGCCCATCATCGCGCTGTGCGCAGCGGGCATCGTGATCCGCACCCTGGCGCCGCTGCTGCTGGAAAAGGGCGCCGAGCCGCCGGTGCTGGCGGTGGCCGAAGACGGCAGCGCCGTGGTGCCGCTGCTGGGTGGCCTGGGCGGGGTCAATCTCATGGCCCGGGAAATCGCCGCCGGCCTTGGCGTGGTGGCGGCCATTACCACCAGTGGTGAATTGCGCTTCGGCACCTGCCTGCTCAACCCGCCCAGCGGTTATGCGCTGGGCGACCTGGAGCTGGGCAAGCGGTTCGTCTCCGACCTGCTGGGTGGCGAAAGCGTGCGCATCGAAGGCGCAGCACCCTGGCTGGCCGCAGCGAAGCTGCCCGAGGACGACCAGGCCCGCCTGACCATCCGGGTCGGTTCAGCCGAGCGCGAGCCCGTGGCCAATGAGCTGCTGATCTACCCCCGCAGCGTGCTGGTTGCCTGCCGTGGGCAGCGGCTGGCCGGCGACGCTGATATCGACCTGGCCACGCACATCCGCCAGGCCCTGCATCAGGCGCGCATCGCGGTGCAGTCAGTGGCGTGCCTGCTGGCCGCCGACCGCGACATGGCCGACCGTGCCCTGCACCAGGCAGCAGCGCAACTGGGCGTACCGCTGCGCTTCCTGCCGGCCGCCGACAGTGTCGCCGAACTGGCGCAACAGGCCGTGCCGCAATTGCTGCCGCCGCTGAAGGTGGGCGAGGACATCGCCATTGCTGTGGCCAGCCAGCCCCTGGACCCGGAGCAGATTGGCCGCCCCCGTGGGCGCCTTGCCGTGATCGGCCTCGGCCCTGGCGCCGCCGAGCTGATGGTGCCGGCAGTGAAAGCCGAACTGGCCCGGGCCAACGACATTCTCGGTTATGAAACCTACGTGCGCATGGCCGGTCCGTTTCGCGCCGACCAGGTGATGCACTGCACCGATAACCGCGAAGAGATGCAGCGCGCCCGTCACGCCTTCGAGCTGGCGGCCCAGGGCCGTTCGGTGGTGGTGGTGTCGTCCGGCGACCCGGGAGTGTTCGCCATGGCCGCGGCGGTGCTCGAAGCCCTGCACGAATCCAGCGACCCGGCCTGGCACAGCGTCGATCTGGAGATCCTCCCGGGCGTCTCCGCCTCCCTGGCCACCGCAGCCCAGGCCGGTGCCCCCCTGGGCCATGATTTCTGCGTGCTGTCGCTGTCGGACAACCTCAAGCCCTGGGACATCATCGAGAAGCGCCTGGACCTCGCCTCCCAGGCGGATCTGGCCCTGGCCTTCTACAACCCGATTTCCCGCTCGCGGCCCTGGCAACTGGGCCGGGCCCTGGAGATCGTGCGCCAGCACCGTACGCCGCAAACCCCTGTGGTATTGGGGCGCGACATTGGCCGCCCGGGCCAGACCCTGCGGGTCATCACCCTGGGCGAGCTGACCCCGGAGCAGGTGGACATGCGCACCATGGTGCTGGTGGGCTCCTCCACCACCTGCGTCTTCCCCCGGGCCGGGGGCGGCGACTGGGTGTACACCCCGCGCTGGTACGGCAATAAACCCCTGTAGGAGCCGGCAAGCCGGCTCCTACGAGTCGCTGGGTTCGGCGGTCAGCAGCCAGGTGATGAATTCGAAGAAGCCGGCCCATCTGGCGGGGATGCGGCCGGCGACGAAAGCTTCCCAGTCGCCCAGGTCGAAATCCCAGACGCCGCCGCTGTCCTTGTCCAGCAAGTAGCCGCCTTCGCCTTGCAATGAGGTGAAGGCCACAAAGTTCTCTGGCAGCTCCCAGACCTCATGGATGAACTCGGTGCCCATGCGAACTTCCTCGCCGGGCCCGGCAATGTCGAGGAGCACTTCGTCGCTGACGCGGCTGCTGAAATCGGCGGGGTGGCAGGCCAGGTAGATCTGTGCGAACTCGCTGTCCGGGGCAATGCCCAGGGTTTCCAGCGCCAGGGTGACCTCGGCGCTTTCAGGAAGCGGGCGGTAGCGGGGCTGGGCTTCGATCAGGGCAATCAGTGGCGCTGGAATCATGCCGGGTACTCGGTGGCGCGTGGACATTTGTCCAGCGGCAGATGGTTCATGTCGCGGGTGAATTGTTCCCGGGCCTGGCCCAGGGTTTTATGGTTCGGCCCGCTCGGCACATCCAGCGCTTCGCTGCCGTCGTCTTCCCAGTGGCACAGGTCGCAGATCTCGTATTCGCCTCGTGCGCCCAGGGTCAGGTAGCCGCAGCAGGGGCAGGCCTCCAGGCACTCGATGTTCGCGCTGACGGTGTAGTCACCCAGCCCGGCTTCACGCAGGCAGCGCCTCAGGTACAGGTGGGTCACGCCGCGATATTCGGCGCGCAGGGCGATCAGCAGCAGCGCGTCGTAGCGTGGGTCTTGCACCTCTTGCGGGGGCTCCGGTTGGGTCAGGATCTGTTGTTGCAGGCTGGGTGCAAGTGCCGCGAATTCAAGGTCGTCGCTGTCTATTCCCCACCAGTTCAGGAGGTGGGAGAAGCGCGCGGCGGCGTCGAGGCCGGGCAACCTGTGGCGGCTCAGAAGGTCGATGGCTGCGTTGGCGGTGAGTTTTTCCATGGGGGCTCGGCTTTTCGAGGGGGCGGTTCAGGGCCAGGTCAGGGTCAATTGGTCAGGGCGCTGAATGGGTATTCGTACCCTGACCCCGGAGGTCGATTCGCCATGGAGGTACTGGTCCTGGATCTCTACCCGGTTGAAGGGGTTGGTGTCCCGCAGGGCAATCAGCCAGATCAGTGCATCCGAGCCTTTTTCCTGCAAGGCCAGGAAGCCATCGCCGCCGTAGCCTGCCGTCTCCCCACCCCGGGCATAGAACGACTGTGGACCGTCGGTGCACAAGCCCAGGGTGGTGACGAAGTCAGGCTCATCCTGTTGGGGATAGTCCAGGGCCGGCATCCAGACGTTGTTGATCAGCCGGGGATGTTCATAGGGCAGGTCGAACAGGCAGTAGAATCCGCTGCCGAGGACCAGGGTGTTTTCCCGGGGGAAACACCCGCCCAGCCATTGTTCCTGAATGAAAGCGGCATCGGCGCTGTAGGGCATTGGGTGGTTCCTGCTCCTGCTGGAAGGGGGGGTCTACAGGTTCGAGACCTGGCGAAAACCGGAGTTGTAGGCGCATTGCCCGGCGTACTCGGGGCGTGCATCACAGGCCTTGAGGCAACCCTGGACGCCCTTGGGAAAGCGCGCCTCCACCGACATCGCGAAACCGTAGGTCGGCGTGGTCACCGCAAAGCTGCTGTTGCAGGCCACTTGCGTGCTGTAGGTGAAGGTCATGGCCTCGCGCCGGTCGTTGTGGGCGAAGGCCACCTCGAAGCTGTCGAGGCTGTTCCAGCCCGACAGCGGCAGCACTACAAAACGGTAGCGGGTGCTGTCCAGGCGTTGGCCGATGACCCGCAGGTTCTTGCTCGATGAGTCGGCCTTGGGCGAAGGGTAGGGCAGGGCCAGCAGCGCCCGCGGGTCACCCACCACGCCCAGTTCGAAGCCGATACCTTTTTGGTAGAAGGGTATCTCCAGGGCCGGTGCGCCCTCGATCTTCACGTACTGGCTGGATGCATAGGGGCCGCGGGTTTCAGGCTTGTAGTCCGGCGCTTTGGCGAAGCTGACTTCAAGCTCCAGCACCGCGTCTGAGGCCTTGGCGTGCTCGGTGCGTATATCGCTGGGTTGCTCGCTGCCATGGCTGGCGCAACCGGCCAGCACCATGGCCGTAGTCAGTTGCAGCAGCTGTCGGGCGGGCCATGGACGTAGAACGGTCATCACTCAATGCTCCTTCTTCAGCGGGCTGGAGTTCAGGCCCAGCCCCTTGAGCTGCCAGCTTCCCTGCACCTGCTGCCAGCTGAACTGGCGGCCGACCCAGTCCACCTGCAAGGCGTGATGCAGGCGGCTCTGGTCAATGCGCCGGCCTTCGTCCAGGGCCTTTCGCGCGCGGTCGCCGGCTTGGTTGAACAGGGGCCAGAGCTGGCTCAGGTTCAGCTCCTTGCTGATCGGCAACTGGGCATACACGCCCTGCTCCGCCGAACTGAGCAGCAGCCCTTCCTTGCCGAGGAACGCAGCACTGCTGTTGTCCGGCGACACCGACACCAGCATGGCGTAGTGGGAGAACCCCCAGCCGGGCAGCCGCTCGTCGAACCACAGCACTTGCCCGGTGGAGGGCACCAGGGCCCGCGCGCCCTCGGGAAACAGCAGCAGGTCGCTGCGTCCGGGTTGCGGCTGGCCCCAGTCGGGTTCGCTCTTGCTCTTGACCGGGCTGAGGATGCGGGCCAGGGGCGTGTCGTTCTGCACGGCGATCAGCACCGTGCCGACGCCCATCCATTCGATGGTGGTGGCCAGCAGTACCGGTTGCCCGCCCCGGGTCGCCCCGGTGGGTTTTACCTCGGTGATCTGCCAGGCGTTCAGCGGCCGATAGAGCTGGCCCTTGTAGGTGATTTCCCGGGGGCTGCTGCCGTCCCGACGGTGGTACACCTTGAAGTCGCCAAAGCGCTCAATGGATTCACTGGTCTTGTTCAGCCAGGCCTCGAGCTTGGCCTGGGGCGATTCGCCAGCCAGTGCCGGGAGGGGCATGAGCAGGAGCCCGGCCAGCAGGCAGGCCAGGCCGCGCCCGATCTGCGCAAGGCACAGGGCGCGCGCGGCGACGGGGCCCGTGCCAGTGGGTCGTTGAAGAGTCTGCATTCCGTTGCCTGTCGCTTGATTGGAGGGTGGCCGGGGCCCTAAGGGACCAGGTAGCCCCTGACCCCGGTGAAGATGATCTGCGCCGCCAGGGCGCAGACGAACAGCCCCATCAACCGGCTGACTATCTGCAAGCCCTGGTCGCCGAGGATGCGTTCGATGCGGTTGGACAGGTACAGCACCACCCCGACGGTGAGGCTGGCCAGGGCGATGCTGAGGATGGCGGTGAGCTTGTCGTCCCAGTGCGGCTGGCTGACGCCCATTACCAGCAGGGCGCCGATGGTGCCCGGGCCCACGGTCAGGGGAATGGTCAGCGGGACTATGGTCACGTCCTGCTGCACGTTGTCGGTCTGCACCGCCGATTTGCCCTGGGCCATGCCCAGGGCAGAGATGAACAGCACGCTGCCGGCGCCGATGCGGAAAGCGTCCACGGTGATGCCGAACACGCCGAAGATCACCCGGCCGAACAGGTACAGCAGGATGCTGGAGACCAGGGTCGCCAGGGCCACTTTCCAGGCCAGGCGCCGGCGCTCCTTGAGCGAATAGCCGCGGGTC
This sequence comes from Pseudomonas sp. BIGb0176, assembly GCF_024810175.1. NCBI lineage: Bacteria > Pseudomonadati > Pseudomonadota > Gammaproteobacteria > Pseudomonadales > Pseudomonadaceae > Pseudomonas > Pseudomonas sp. BIGb0176. The sequence goes on along the minus strand of NZ_JANUEC010000007.1, from coordinate 81,645 downwards.
AGGCTGATGAAGCACGAGAGCACGAAGAAGGGGCTGTAGAGCACCAGCATCTTCAGGTAAACGCTGAACAGCACGTGGAGCATGGTGGGAGCTCACGACTAAAGGAGGGCGAGCGAGAGTTTAACAGGCGCCGCAGAGCCTGTCGGCTCAACTGGTGTGCGCGGTGCTGCGCTCGCGCAGGTCGCGCTGGGTCACCCAGTGTTCCACCAGTTCCCGCAGTTGCGAGAGCTCCACGGGCTTAGCCATGTGCCCATCCATGCCGGCCTGGCGCGCGCGCTCCTTGTGCTCGGCGAGGATGTGCGCGGTGAGCGCCACCACCGGGGTACGCACCCGCTGGTTGCCGACTTCCCAGGCGCGCAGTTGCTGGGTGGCGGAGAAGCCGTCGAGCACCGGCATTTCGCAGTCCATCAGTACCAAGTCGTAGCGGTTGGCTTTCATTGCCTGCAAGGCTTCCTCGCCGTTGCTGGCGGTATCGGGCTGCAGGTTGAGCTTGCCGAGCATGCCGCGGATGACCTTGGTGGAAATACTGTTGTCCTCGGCCACCAGGATGCGGAAGTCGCTGGGCACGGTGACTGGCGCCGGGGCTTGGGCAGCGTGCGCCGGCTGGTTGTAGGGGGCGGCGGGGGCCTTGTCGCGCTGATTGAGTTCGTCCGCCAGGGTGGTCTTGAGGGTGTAGCCGGCCACTGGCTTGGCGAGGATGCGCTTGATCCCGGCATTGCGTGCAATCACCTTGCTCGGCGCATTGCTGATGCCGGTGAGCATGATCAGCAGGATGTCGTGGTTCAGGCTCGGGTCTTCCTTGATCTTCGCCGCCAGTTGCATGCCGGTCATGCCGGGCATGTTCTGGTCCAGCAATACCACGTCGAAGTAGTCCCGCAGGTGCGCCTTGGTGCGTAGCAGGGCCAGGGCTTCCTTGCCCGATGGTACGGCGCTGACGTTCAGGCCCCAGGCACTGCACTGCTGTACCAGCACCTTGCGGCAGGTGTCGTTGTCGTCCACCACCAGTACCCGCGCGCCCTGCAGGGGGCCGTCGAGGTCGGCGGTCGGGTGTTCCAGGCGCTCGGCATCCAGGGGCAGGGTCAGCCACAGGGTGCTGCCCTGGTTGGTGCCGCTCTTGATGCCGAACTCGCCATGCATCAGTAGGATCAGTTGACGGGCGATCACCAGCCCCAGGTTGCCCCCCAGGCGGGTGGTGGCGAGGAAGTTCTTGCTGTGCAGCTCGGTGTGCAGCAGGGCTTCGCGCTCTTCGGCCTCCATCGGCTGGCCGCTGTCCTGCACGGCGATGCGCAAGCGCGGTTTGCTGCTGCGCTCGTCGAGGGCGACGACGATCAGCACTTCGCCTTCATCGGTCTTCTTCAGGGCATTTTCCAACAGGCTCAGCAGGGCCTGGCGCAGGCGTGTCGGGTCACCGCTGATGACCCGTGGCACCTGGGGCTGGATGAAACTGATCAGCTCGACGTTCTGCTGTTCGGCCTTGGCCCGGAAGATGCTCAGGCAGTCTTCGATCAGGGCGTTGAGGTCGAACTGCACATCGTCCAGTTCGATCTGCCCGGACTCCAGCTTGGAGATGTCGAGGATCTCGTTGATCAGGGTCAGCAGCTCGTTGCCGGCACTGTGGATGGTCTGCACGTAATCGCGCTGCTTGACCGACAGCGGGGTGCCCAGCAGCAGCTCGGTCATGCCCAGCACGCCGTTCATCGGGGTGCGGATCTCGTGGCTGATCTTGGCCAGGAACTCGGCCTTGGCATTGACCTCGGCGGTGCTGGCGGCCAGGTCGCGGCTGACGCTGAAGCGGTTCTCGGTGATGTTGCGCTGGCGCTCGCCCAGGGCAATGCTCATCAGCAGCCCGGCGATGCACACCACGCTCAAGAGGGTGACGATCAGGCCTTGCGGGGCTACCAGGGTCAGCCCCAGCAGGGCCGGCAGGATCACCAGGGTGCCGAGGTTGAAGATCACCATGGCGGCGACGAACAGGCGCGCCGGGCGATAGCCCTTGTGCCAGTGATAGCCGCCGACGAACAGCATGCTCAGGCCGGCCAGGGCCACCAGACCGTAGGTGATGATGTTCAGAGGCAGGGTATCGACGAACAGCAGCAACAGGCCGAACAGGCTGATCAGCAGGATGTTGCCCAGCAGCAGGCGGTTCAGTGGATGGGCGCCCAGGGGGGCGAAAAAGCGGTAGGCGAACATCATCCCGCAGGGCGCGGTCAGCAGCAGGGCGATATAGGCCCCCGGCGTCTGCAGGGCTTCCCAGGCCGGGAGCCAGGGCCCGAACAGGTTCAGCAGCATCAGCAGGCTGAGGGTCAGCAGCCCTTCGCAGGCTGCCAGCCACAGGCTGCTGCGCGAACGGGTGTAGGCGAAGCGGGTGAGGTTGTGCAGGATCAGCATCGCCAGGCAGCCGAAGAGCAGGCCGTAGATAAGCGTCTGGCTCTGGTCGGCCGCACCCATCACCGCCGATTGCAGGGTGATGAAGGGGCGCAGCTCGTGTTCGGACACCAGGCGTACATAGACGTCCAGTGGCTTGGCGCTTTGCGGCAGCGGCAGCATGAAGTCGCTGCTGGGCAGGGGCTTTTGCGCCTGCGACTGGCCGGAGCCGGTGTTCACTTGCTCGATCAGCTTGTCGCCTTCGAGCACGTAGAGGTTCAGGTGGGACAGGTCGGGGGCGAAGATCCGCAGGATCTGCTCATGGGTTCCCGGTTGCAGCTTGAAGCGTAGCCACAGGGCGCCATCGGGCTCGGCTGCGGTGAGCTTGTCCAGCTCGATCGGGCTGAACTGGTTGGTGTAGCGCGGGGAGCGGATGTCACTGAGCTGCAGGTCGGCCTGTTCGTCGAGCAAAACCGCCCAGCCACTGCCTTGAGCGGCCAGGGCCGGGTTCAAGCAGAGCAGGGTCAGCAAGGTGACGGTGAAGCCTAGGGCAATCCTGAGCCAGCGCACGGCGAAATCCCTTCGTTGGTTGATGCCTGATTATAACTATGCGCGGCGTAATGACCGCACGGCAAGGGCGTGTGCCCTTGCCGGGGTCAACGACAGCCTTACTCCTGGCCGCGCTCGCGGGCAATGGCGCGGTAGCCGATGTCCTTGCGGTAGAAGCAGCCCTGCCAGTCGATCTCGGCCGCCAGGCGGTAGGCCTGTTGCTGAGCCGCGTCGACGCTGTCACCCATGGCGGTAGCGCACAGTACCCGGCCGCCGGAGGTCACGACCTGGCCATCCTTGAGTGCGGTACCGGCGTGGAACACCTTGCCTTCCAGTGCTGCCGCGGCGTCCAGGCCAGTGATGGCTGCGCCCTTGGCGTAGTCACCAGGATAGCCGCCTGCCGCCAGAACGATACCCAGGCTCGGGCGTGGGTCCCACTGCGCTTCGACCTTGTCCAGGGCCTGGGCCAGGGCGGCTTCCACCAGCAGCACCAGGCTCGATTGCAGGCGCAGCATCACCGGTTGGGTTTCCGGGTCGCCGAAGCGGCAGTTGAACTCGATGACTTTCGGGTTGCCGGCCTTGTCGATCATCAGCCCGGCATAGAGGAAGCCGGTGTAGACGTTGCCTTCCTCGGCCATGCCGCGCACGGTGGGCCAGATCACCAGATCCATCACCCGCTGGTGCACTTCTGAAGTGACCACCGGTGCCGGGGAGTAGGCGCCCATGCCACCGGTATTGGGGCCAGTGTCGCCGTCGCCGACGCGCTTGTGGTCCTGGCTGGTGGCCATGGGCAGCACGTTCTTGCCGTCGACCATGACGATAAAGCTGGCTTCCTCGCCGTCGAGGAACTCCTCGATCACCACGCGGGAACCGGCGTCGCCGAAGGCATTGCCGGCCAGCATGTCGCGCACCGCTTCCTCGGCTTCGGCCAGGGTCATGGCCACGATCACGCCTTTGCCGGCGGCCAGGCCGTCGGCCTTGATCACGATCGGGGCGCCTTTTTCACGCAGGTAAGCCAGGGCCGGCTCGATCTCGGTGAAATTCTGATAGTCGGCAGTAGGGATCTTGTGGCGGGCGAGGAAATCCTTGGTGAAGGCTTTCGAACCTTCCAGCTGCGCAGCACCGGCAGTCGGGCCGAAGCAGTCCAGGCCACGGGAGCGGAACAGGTCGACCACGCCAGCCACCAGCGGCACTTCCGGGCCGACGATGGTCAGGGACACATTCTTCTCGGCAAAGTCTGCAAGCTGCTCCAGGGCCAGGACGTCGATGGCGACGTTCTCGCACTTGGCCTCGATGGCGGTGCCGGCGTTGCCTGGGGCGACGAACACTTTCTGAACCCGTGGGTCCTGAGCGACTTTCCAGGCCAGAGCGTGTTCACGACCGCCGCTACCAATGATCAGTACATTCATTTCAAAAACCTCGGATGACGCTAATTCTGTTTTGGAACCTGAAGAGCTGGATGCCTCAGGAGGTTGCAATGACAGTGGTAGATGCAAGGCGGAGCCCACCTCGATGAGCGCAGTTGCCTGTTGGCAATGAGCATCATCGAGGTGGGCTCCAACGCAGCAGATGCCGGTGTCAGTGCGACCGTTGTCGTATCAGTGACGGAAGTGGCGCATGCCGGTGAACACCATGGCAATGCCCGCTTCGTCGGCAGCGGCAATCACTTCGTTGTCACGCATCGAGCCGCCGGGCTGGATCACTGCGGTGATGCCGACCTTGGCGGCGTTGTCCAGGCCGTCGCGGAACGGGAAGAACGCATCGGAGGCCATGACCGAACCGGCGACTTGCAAGCCGGCGTGCTCGGCCTTGATGGCGGCGATTCTCGCGGAGTTCACGCGGCTCATCTGGCCGGCGCCGACACCGATGGTCTGGCGGTTCTTGGCGTAGACGATGGCGTTGGACTTGACGTACTTGGCGACTTTCCAGGCGAAGATCAGGTCGTTGATCTCTTGCTCGGTCGGGGCGCGCTTGGTCACGACTTTCAGGTCATCGGCACTGATCATGCCGATGTCGCGGCTCTGCACCAGCAGGCCGCCGTTGACGCGCTTGTAATCCCAGGCCGCAGCGCGCTCAGCCGACCACTGGCCGCAGGCCAGCAGGCGCACGTTGGCCTTGGCAGCGACAATGGCGCGGGCTTCTTCGCTGACGCTCGGGGCAATGATCACTTCGACGAACTGACGCTCGACGATGGCCTTGGCGGTGGCTGCATCCAGCTCGCGGTTGAAGGCGATGATGCCGCCGAAGGCCGATTCGGTGTCGGTGGCGTAGGCCAGTTCGTACGCCTGGCGGATACCGCCTTCAGCGTCCGGGCTGACCGCCACGCCGCACGGGTTGGCGTGCTTGACGATGACGCAGGCCGGCTTGACGAAGCTCTTCACGCATTCCAGCGCGGCGTCGGTGTCGGCCACGTTGTTGTAGGACAGCTCTTTGCCTTGCAGTTGGGTCGCAGTGGCGATGCCGACTTCAGCAGGTTTGGCCTCAACATAGAACGCCGCGCTCTGGTGCGGGTTCTCGCCGTAGCGCATTTCCTGGGCCTTGATGAATTGGCTGTTGAAGGTGCGCGGGAATTCGCTGCGACCTTCTGTGCTGAGGGTTTCGGCGGCCTGGTTCACGGTGCCCATGTAGTTGGCGATCATGCCGTCGTACGCAGCGGTGTGTTCGAAGGCCTTGAGCATCAGGTCGAAGCGCTGGGCGTAAGTCAGGCCACCGGCCTTGAGGCTTTCCAGGACGCCGGCGTAGTCGCTGGCATTGACCACGATGGCCACGTCCTTATGGTTCTTGGCCGCCGAGCGGACCATGGTCGGGCCGCCGATGTCGATGTTCTCGATGGCGGTCGGCAGGTCGCAGCCTGGCTTGTTGATGGTGGCTTCGAACGGGTAGAGGTTGACCGCGACCAGGTCGATCGGCTTGATCCCGTGCTCGTTCATGATGGCGTCGTCAATGCCGCGACGGCCGAGGATACCGCCGTGGATTTTCGGGTGCAGGGTCTTCACCCGGCCATCCATCATTTCCGCGAAACCGGTGTAATCCGCGACTTCCACTGCGGACACGCCGTTGTCCTGCAGCAGTTTGAAGGTCCCGCCGGTGGAGAGGATCTCCACACCAAGGGCTTCCAGCTCCTTGGCGAATTCGAGGATCCCGGTCTTGTCGGAAACACTGATCAAGGCGCGGCGGATCGGCAGGCGGGTAGTCTGGTCGGTCATCTCAATTTCCATCAAAAGCAAAGGAGTCAGCAAAAAAGGCGACCGTTTTTTACGCGGGCGCCTTTCTGGTTTGATTGAATGCTTACAGCAAATCGTACTGCTTGAGTTTCTTGCGCAGGGTACCGCGGTTCAGACCCAGGAGTTCGCTGGCCTTGGTCTGGTTGCCCTTGACGTAGTTCATCACGCTTTCGAGCAACGGAGCCTCGACTTCGGAGAGCACCAGGTTGTACACGTCCGTGACGGCAGCGCCCTCAAGGTGGGCGAAATAATTGTGCAGCGCCTTCTCGACACTCCCGCGAAGGGTCTGGCCTTCTTCGCTGGGTGTATTGAGGTGCTGTTTCAAATTCACGTTGTCGCTCACGGGTGTTGTTCCACTCACTAAAGTCTCGGTCATCATCGTCATGCGGCCACCCCCTCTCCGTCCCCTGTTTCCAGGCTCTTGTAACGTCCGGCAAAGAACTCACGAACGTTGGCGCATTGTGCTTCCGTATCTTCCAAACGATTGAAGTGGGCGCGAAACTCCCTGGCGCCCGGCAGGGTTGCGAGATACCAGCCCACATGCTTGCGCGCAATGCGTACGCCCATGACATCTCCATAGAAGGCATGCAGCGCGGCCAGGTGCTCTAGCAGAATACGTTCCACCTCGAACAGCTCCGGTGCCGGGAGGGTTTCACCGGTACTGAGGAAGTGTTCGATCTCACGAAAAATCCATGGCCGCCCCTGGGCGGCCCGGCCGATCAACAGCCCGTCGGCGCCGGTGGCGTGCAACACCCGCCGGGCCTTTTCCGGCGAGTCGATATCGCCATTGGCAAAGACCGGGATCGACACCGCCTGCTTGATCGCGGCAATGGTGTCGTACTCGGCTTCACCGGTGTACAGGTCGGCCCGGGTCCGACCATGGACCGCCAGTGCCGTGATGCCGGCCTGCTCGGCGATCTTCGCCACCGTCAGGCCGTTCTTGTTCTCCCGGTCCCAGCCGGTGCGGATCTTCAGGGTGACCGGTACATCCACAGCGGCCACTACTGCCTGGAGAATCTCGTTGACCAGGGCTTCGTCCTTCAGCAACGCGGAGCCGGCGGCCTTATTGCAGACCTTCTTGGCCGGGCAACCCATGTTGATATCAATAATCTGTGCGCCCAACTCGACGTTGGCGCGGGCGGCGTCTGCCAGCATCTGTGCATCACCCCCGGCAATCTGCACCGAGCGGGGCTCGGGATCGCCTTCGTGGATCATGCGCAACCGCGATTTGCGGCTGTTCCACAAGCTCATGTCGCTGGTGACCATTTCCGAGACTACAAGGCCCGCGCCCAATTGCTTGCAAAGCTGACGAAAGGGCTGGTCTGTAACCCCCGCCATCGGGGCGAGAATCAAACCGTTGTGCACTGTATATGGGCCGATGCGTACCGCCGACATAGGACTTCCCTGTTGTGGGGCCGGATCATGAGAGTTCGAAAAAGGGTTGGCATGATACCCGCTCTCGATGACCGGATAAAGGCTGAATTGGATAAAATCTGAACAGTTCTTCTGTAACGTCCTGGGAGCAATCCAGGCGAAACAGTCATAAAACTGTCGTTAATCCAGAGTCGTCCGTGAACTTGTGCAGCCGATTCACTCAGGCGAGTGGAAACTCAGACTGTAGTTCACCGCTTTCGGACCGGGGTCAAGAATATCCAGGGCGATGTGAATCGGGGTCTGCGGCGGCATTTCCGCCGCATCCTGCAAGTCACCGCCCAGGTATTCCCCGGGCTTGAAGCTGCGGCTGGCGATCAGGTGGCCGTTGAGGTCGGCGAAGCGCAGCTCAAGCAGCGGGAAGGGTTGGGAGAAGGGCGCGCGGTTATAGATGATGGCGTCCACCACCAGGGCGCCGCTGAATTCCGGATGGCTGCGTACCACCAGGTTGCTGCTCTTGATCCGGGCGATGTCGACCCGGGAAGGTACCGTGCAGCCGAATTCCGGGCACAGTTGCTGGAACCAGGGACGGTACTGGTCCTGGCGGGCCAGCTCATCAAAGTGATAGGCGACGTATTGTCCCATCAGGCCGCCGGCGGCCAGCAGGATCAGCAGCAGCCAGAGCAGGCGCTTGCCCCAGGGCGAGCGGCGCTTCTGCCAGTCGAGGTGGAGCGGGTCGTCCACCAGGTCCAGCAGCACCTCTTCCTTGACCCCGGGCTCGTTGCGCTCGCGGCGCTTCTTGCCGGAGACGGCGGGCTCGTCGTCCTGGTCTTCCGGGTTGGCAGGCGAGTGAGGTTCCAGGTCATCGTCCAGGCGCAACCTGGGCGCCTGGGGTTCGTCGTCCAGGTCCGCGAGGTTGAACGACAGCGACGGTTCGGTGCGGCTGGGCTTGGGTGGTTCGACGCTGGGTTCGGCGTCGTCCGGTTGCACCTTGGGGGGCGAAGGCTCGCTGTCGTCCCGTTCGGCGGCGCTGCCGAACAGTCCGTCCGGCCAGTGCGCCTCGTCGGCGTCCTGGGTGTCGCGCCGGGCGCTGAGGCTGCCTTCCTTGTGCTCGCGTTCCAGGCCAAAGGCCTTGGCTGGCTGGATTTCGCGCTGTTCGAGCTTGGCCAGTTCCTCATCGAGGTCCAGGTGATCCAGGTCCATCTCGGCGGCCGACCATTGCTTCTGGCTGATGGCGCGCTGAGGAGCGGCAGGGGCCGCGGGGGGTGGCAGATCCGGCTCGGGTGCCGCCGGTGCCGGCGCCACGGTCGCTGCGGGAGCAGCCGGTGGCGCTACGGGTTTGGCAGCGGCTTTCGAGGTGGCAGCTTCCTTGGCCGCGCGCTGCTCGAGCAACTGCCGTGCGGCGTTGAACACCTGCAGGCAGGAGCCACAGCGAACCACTCCACGGGCCACGCTCAACTGGGCGTGGCTGACGCGGAAGCGGGTTTGGCAATGCGGGCACTGGGTGACGAAACTGTCGGTCATGCGGCCATCCGGATTATGCAGGCGGCCATTCTAGCGCCGACGGCCGGTGATGCGCACCCAGCCATCAAGGGTGGCGATCGGGTCCAGATCGAAGTCCTGGGCATAAGCCGCGGCGACTTCCTCGCCCTGTTCGGCAAGGATGCCGGAAAGCGCCAGGCGCCCGCCGGACTTGACCAGCCCCGAAAGCTGCGGCGCCAGGGCCACCAGTGGCCCGGCCAGGATGTTGGCCACCAGTACATCGGCCTGCACCTGGGGCAGTTGCTCGGGCAGGTAGAGCGGGAACAGCTCGTCGGCAATGCCGTTGCGCCCGGCGTTGTCACGGGAGGCTTCCAGGGCTTGCACGTCGATATCGGTGCCCACCGCCTGTTTGGCGCCCAGCAACAGGGCGGCAATGGCCAGGATCCCCGAGCCGCAGCCGAAGTCCAGCACGTTGCAGTCCTTCAGGTCCTGGCCGTCCAGCCATTCCAGGCACAGGGCGGTGGTCGGGTGGGTGCCGGTGCCGAAGGCCAGGCCCGGGTCCAGCAGCAGGTTCACGGCCTCGGGCTCCGGCGCGGCGTGCCAGCTGGGAACGATCCACAGGCGCTGGCCGAAACGCATGGGCTGGAAGTTGTCCATCCAGCTGCGCTCCCAATCCTGGTCTTCGATGACTTCGCTGTGATGCTCGGGCAGCGGGCCGCCGGTCAGCAGTTCCATGTGGGCGAGTACGCTGGCGGCTTCGGTGCCGCCCTCGAACAGGGCCAGCAGATGGGTGTGGGACCAGAGCGGGGTGGTGTTCAGTTCAGGTTCGAAGATCGGCTGATCCTCGGCGTCCATGAAGGTGACCGAGACGGCACCGACTTCAAGAAAAGCGTCTTCGTAGGTTTCGGCTTGTTCTGGGCTGATGGCGAGACGGACTTGCAGCCAAGGCATGGCGGGCACCTTTGAAAATATGTGATGTGCAGCCTAGTGGGCCGCGAGAAGCGCGCAAGTTTACGCGAGACGCCCCTTGGGAGCGAGGGGGATGCCCTGTGCTTGGTCGCAAGGACGGTTGATCAGGGAATGGCCGCTGCGCGGTTCGCGAGCAGGCTCGCTCCTGCAGGGCGGCGGATACGACAAGGCCGCTCGAAAGCGGCCTTGTCGGTGTGGCGGGTGCCGATCAGTGTTGCTCGGCCAGCTTGTGCTCGAGGTAGTGAATGTTCACGCCCCCTTTGCAGAAGCCTTCGTCACGGGTCAGGTCGCGGTGCAGCGGGATGTTGGTCTTGATCCCGTCGACGACGATTTCGTCCAGCGCATTGCGCATGCGCGCCATGGCTTCGTCACGGGTGGCCCCGTAGGTGATCAGCTTGCCGATCAACGAATCGTAGTTCGGTGGAACCGCGTAACCGCTGTACAGGTGCGAGTCGACGCGCACGCCGTTGCCGCCCGGGGCATGGAAATGCTTGACCGTGCCTGGGCTTGGCATGAAGGTTTTCGGGTCTTCGGCGTTGATCCGGCATTCCAGCGCGTGGCCGCGGATCACGACGTCGTCCTGGGTGAACGACAGCTTGTTGCCGGCGGCAATGCTGAGCATTTCCTTGACGATGTCGATACCGGTCACCATTTCCGATACCGGGTGCTCTACCTGCACGCGAGTGTTCATCTCGATGAAGTAGAAGCGGCCGTTCTCGTAGAGGAACTCGAACGTGCCGGCGCCACGGTAGCCGATGTCGATGCACGCCTTGACGCAGCGGGCGAAGACTTCCTGGCGGGCGGTCTCGTCGATGCCCGGTGCCGGCGCTTCTTCGAGGACCTTCTGGTGACGACGCTGCAGCGAGCAGTCGCGGTCACCCAGGTGGATGGCGTTGCCCTGGCCGTCGGACAGCACCTGGACTTCCACGTGACGTGGGTTGGTCAGGAACTTTTCCAGGTAGACCATCGGGTTGCCGAACGCCGCGCCGGCTTCGGAGCGGGTCAGCTTCGCCGAGGCGATCAGGTCTTCTTCCTTGTGCACCACGCGCATGCCGCGACCACCACCGCCACCGGCGGCCTTGATGATCACCGGGTAGCCGACTTCACGGCCGATGCGCAGGGCGGTTTCCTCGTCTTCCGGCAGCGGGCCGTCGGAACCTGGAACCGTCGGTACGCCGGCAGCGATCATGGCGTGCTTGGCGGAAACCTTGTCGCCCATCAGGCGGATGGTCTCGGCTTTCGGGCCGATGAAGGCGAAGCCGGAGTTTTCCACCTGTTCGGCGAAGTCGGCGTTTTCCGCGAGGAAGCCGTAGCCAGGGTGGATCGCCGTGGCGCCAGTGACTTCAGCGGCCGCGATGATGGCCGGGATGTGCAGGTAGGACTGCGCGGCTTGCGCAGGGCCGATGCATACCGATTCGTCTGCCAGGCCCAGGTGCATCAGCTCCTTGTCGGCCTTGGAGTAGACGGCTACGGTCTTGATCCCCATTTCCTTGCAGGCACGCAGGATCCGCAGGGCGATTTCGCCGCGGTTGGCGATCAGGACTTTTTCCAACTTCGCAGGCTTCAACATCAAAGACTCTCCGCGGTTCAAACGATGGTGAACAGCGGTTGGTCGTACTCAACCGGCTGGCCGTCTTCGACAAGAATGGACTCGATCACACCGCTGGTTTCAGCTTCGATGTGGTTCATCATCTTCATCGCTTCGACGATGCACAGGGTGTCGCCCTTCTTCACGCTCTGGCCGACTTCAACGAAGGCTGGCGAGGTAGGCGAAGACTTGCGGTAGAAAGTGCCGACCATTGGCGAACGGGCCACGGTGCCGTTCAGCGCGGGTGCGGCCGGTGCTGCAGGAGCGGCGGCAGCAGCAGGAGCGGCAGCGGCAGGCGCAGCCACTGGAGCGGCAACCGGAGCCGGTGCGTAGTACTGCTGGGCTGGAGTCTTGCTGTGGCGGCTGATGCGTACGGACTCTTCGCCTTCCTTGATCTCCAGCTCGTCGATGCCGGACTCTTCCAGCAGTTCGATCAGTTTCTTAACTTTACGGATATCCATGAATCATCAACTCCCAAGGGTCGGTCAGGGGCGTTTATCGCTTGTCGTTCAAGCGTTTGCCTGACGTTCAAGCTGTTCTAGGGCGGCCTCCAGGGCCAGTCGGTAACCGCTGGCGCCAAGGCCGCAGATCACTCCCACCGCAACATCGGAGAAGTAGGAGTGATGACGGAAAGGTTCGCGTTTGTGCACGTTGGACAAATGCACTTCGATGAATGGGATGCTCACCGCCAGCAGCGCGTCACGTAATGCGACGCTTGTATGCGTAAAAGCTGCTGGATTGATCAAAATGAAATCCACGCCTTCATCGCGGGCGGCATGGATGCGCTCGATCAATTCGTACTCGGCATTGCTCTGCAGGTACTGCAGATGGTGCCCGGCATCACGGGCCCGTTGCTCCAGGTCCTGGTTGATCTGGGCCAGGGTAGTTGCACCGTAGACCCCCGGTTCACGGGTGCCGAGCAGGTTCAGGTTGGGTCCGTGAAGAACCAGTAGGGTGGCCATCGGTTGTTCCTTGTTATCGGGGGCTGTTGTCAGAACCCGGCGACTATGCCGGAAAGACTTTATGACTGTCCAGTTCTCTGCAATAGCCAGCACGATGACCGATGTTTGCGCAAAATATGTGACCGACAGATTAAATCCGGTCATTTGCCCTCAAGAAGGGGGGCGTGCTTCTTGTTGCCCGTTTCGTCGCTGATGGTGGTGGGTTGTGGTTTGCGCGCCCGTTTCAGAGCCTAGACGCGGAACGCTTGGACGGCCGTATGCAATTGCCCGCCCAGGTCCAGCAGGTTTTCGCCCTGGGCCCGGCCTTCGCCGATGCGCAGCAGGTTGTCGCCGCCCAACTGGTGGATGCGTTCGCTGTGATCGCGGATTTCGCTCACCGCGCCGCTCTGCTGGGCAGTGACATCGGCGATCCGCACGGCGGTATCGGCGATGGTCTGGATCGCCCCGACGATTTCGTCCAGGGCGCCATCGGCGGCCTGGGCCTGGCCGGCGGTGGCCTCGGCGTGCTCGACCTGGGCGCGCATGCCTTGTACCGATTGCTGGGCGGCGGCCTGCAGGCCGGCGATCAGGGTCTGGATCTGCGCGGTGGCCCCGGCGGTGCGCTGGGCCAGGGAGCGTACTTCTTCGGCAACCACGGCAAAACCGCGACCCATTTCCCCGGCGCGAGCGGCTTCGATGGCGGCGTTGAGGGCCAGCAGGTTGGTCTGGTCGGCGATGGAGCGGATCACCGTCAGCACGCCGCCGATGGTGGCGGATTCCTGCGCCAGATGTTCGATCATCTGTGCGTTGCCCTGGACTTCCCCGACAAGGGCGTGCAGCCCGGTGAGGCTCAGGCCTATGACTTTCTGCCCCTGCTGCACTGCGAAGCCAGCACTGCGGCTGGCGTCGGCGGCCTGGCTGGCGTCCCCGGCGACCTGCTGGATGGTGGCCTCCAGTTCGCCCAGGGCATCGCGGATCTGTGCGGTGTCGCCGGCCTGGCGCTCGGCGCCGCTGTGCAGGCCGCTGCTCAGGTCGGCCAGGGCACGGCTGCTGCCGGCCACTTGTTCGGCGTTCTGGCGGATGGTGCCCACCAGGTCCACCAGGTAGGCCCGCAGGCGGTTCAGGGATTCCTCGATGTCATGCAGTTCGCGGTTGGTCTTGCCCAGCTGGATCGGTCGGCTGAAGTCGCCTTCGGCCCAGGTCGACAGCGCCGGGGCGAGGTTGGTCAGAACCCGGGCCAGCTTGCGCTGCAAGGTGTCGATCACCAGGGCGATCAACAGGATCAGGCCGATCATCAGCCCCTGCATCAGCCGCACTTCGCCCTGGATCTGCCCGTGCTGGGCCCGTACCGCCGGTTCCAGCTCGGCGATGGCCTGGCGCACGGCATTGATCTTCAGCAGGGTTGCGGCGCTCAGGTCGGCGCGCTTCTGGATCTGCTCGCGGGTGCGTTGCAGTTCTGCCGGATAGCGGCTGAGCAGGCTGTTGAGTTCACGCTTGAAGCCTATGCCGGCATCTTCGGCGGCGGCTTTCTCGGTGTTTTCCAGGCCCATCATGGCGGCGAAATCATCGGTGCCCGATTCGCTGCTGGCGGCCACGCCCAATAAAGGCAGGGCTTCGAGCCGATCGGCCTGGGCGCGGATGCTGTTCACTTCCCGTTCCACATCGGCGGCCAGCTCGCTGCGGCCACTGCTCACCAGCTTGTCCCGGGCCAGGGAGAGCTTGCCCAGGTGCTGGGAGGCGGTGAGCAACAAAGGCAGGTAGTTCGCCGCTTCCGCGCTCTTGGCCCCGCTGGCGTACTGGCTGAGCTGCTCCAGGTTGGCGCCCAGCTCGCGTTCGGCCTGCAACAGCAGGGCCTGGGGATCGCCTGCCAGCTTGCCGGCGGCCAGCAGGTCGGTCTTGCTGAAGTCGTCGAGGCTGGCCAGGCTCGGGCGCAGGCTTTGCGCCAGCGGTGGCGGCAGTTCGCCCAACTCGCCCTGCAGGGTTTCCAGGGCCTGGGCCGCACTGCTCAGGCGCAGGGCATCGCCGCTGGCCAGGTAGTCTTCGATATTGCGCGCCACCTGGTTCTGAAACTGCTGGGACAGCCCCAGGTAGCGCTCCATCAATAGATAGGGGCGTTCCAGGGCCCGTTGCGACCACCACAGCGTCGCCCCCAGGGCGAGGCAAACGGCAACGAGCAGCAGGGTATTGAGATTGGTCAGCAGCTTCAGGCGCATCGGGGCTCTACCAACGGCTTAAATGGTAAGCGCCTGAATTTATTGCGTTTGTATTACAAGGTTATGACCGAATCGGTGGATTCGGATGAAAAGATGGCACTTTGACTTGATCGCGCGGCCTGGACCCTATTGCGCCCGCCATGCTTGGCCCGGTACAAGGCTTCGTCGGCCTGGCTGGCCATCATCAGGCTGTCGGAATCCTCCTGCATTTCCACCACCCCGGCGCTGAAGGTGCACCACAGGTCCTGGGGCTGGGCCGGGTAGTGGATCTCGGCAAAGCGCTGGCGGATTTCGTCCAGAACCTTGCACGCGGCGTCCTGGTCGGTGTCGGGCATGACAATGGCAAACTCTTCGCCGCCGTAGCGGCCGATGAAGTCGGTCTTGCGTAGGCGCTGTTTGAGAAACAGCGCCAGGCTCTTGATCACCCGGTCGCCCATGGGGTGGCCGTGGCTGTCGTTGACCCGCTTGAAGTGGTCGATATCCAGCATGGCGAAGCTCAGCGGCTTGCCCTCGCGACGGGCGCGGAAACTGCAGTCTTCCAGCAGTTGCAGGATATGGGTGTGGTTGTACAGGCCGGTGAGGCTGTCGCGGACCATCCGCGCCTTGAGGTTGCGCGCCCGGGCCGCGCGGTTGCGCACGGTGGTGATCAGGTGCCGGGGCTTGATCGGCTTGGTGAGAAAGTCGTCGCCGCCTTCGCTCATGGCGTCCAGCTGCTTGTCCAGGTCGTCCTCGGCGGACAGGTAGATGATCGGCACGCTGACGTAGCGGTCGTTGTGGCGGATTACCTTGGCCAGCTCGGTGCCGGTGCAGGCCGGCATGTACATGTCGAGAATGATCAGGTCAGGCTGGAAGTCCGCCAGCTCGGCCATGGCCTGGATCGGTTCGATCAGGGTGCGGGTGACGATCCCGGCGCTGTTGAGCAGGCGCTCGGTGTGCAGCGCCTGGGCCCGGGAGTCGTCGATGATCAGCACCTTATAGGGTTCGTACTGGGCGACGCAGGTCAGTACTTCGATTTTTTCCAGCAGGCTGGAGGCTTCCAGGGTGCCGGTGAGGAATTCCTGGCCGCCGGCGCGCACTGCGGCCAGGCGCGTCGGGGTGTCGGTTTCATGCAGGCTGAAGAACAGCAGCGGGAGTTTCTGCTCCAGGCCGACCTGGGCCTCGGCGGCCAGGGTCAGGCCCATGCCGGCACCGCAGAAATCCACATCGATGACGATGGCCGCCGGCAGGCGTTCGACCATGGACGAACGAAAGGCCGGAATGCTGTCCAGGGACTGGGCGCTGAGGCCGAAGAATTCCAGCTGCTTGGCCAGGCGCTCGGCCCGGTCGTGGTCCTGCAGCATCACGTAGATCGGCTTGCGCAGGGGCGGCAGGAAGGTCTGTTCCAGTTGGTCGCCGTGGCGCAGCCCGGTGCGCGACAGGCGCTGCATCAGGCGGTTGAGGTCGGTGATCAGGTTGCTGCTGAGGCGGCCACGGTTGGCGTCCACCGCTTCCAGGGACTGGCTGATGCTGCGGGCCAGCTGGGTATGTTCGGGTTGTTCGAAACGTTCGGCGAAGCGCAGCAGGCGCAGGTTGGCCTCGCACAGCTCCGACATGTCGGTGGTCGACCATTCGCTACGTTGCAGACGCTGCCATATCTCAAGAATCTGACGTGCCTGATGAATTACCCGCTGGGCAAAGTGGTGCTTGAGGCGCTCACGGCTGGGGTCTTCTGGCTCGGTCATATCCTGACTACTAGTTAGGGTGCATGCTGAGATCGACTGGTGGCTCTATGCTAGCACCACTTTTGTGTCCCATGAGTGTCGTACGTCAATAATGTGCAAAGCGACGTTATTCAGTTCCTGACCGACTGGTCGCGTAGGCTCCGGACTGTGCTTCATTTATAGTGGCCAGCTGATTCGCAATCATTGCGCGGCGCGCATTTGCCGGAAGATTTATCCCGTCAAGGCAAGGCACGATGGAGTAGGGTTGTGGTCGAACCGATGAACTCAAGTGATTGAAAGGACATAGCCATGCTGGATTGGAAGAATCGCGCAGGCAGCGCGCCGGATCGTGCTGCCGAACCCAAGTCGGCGACACGCAGCTATTTCGGTGGCCTGCTGTTCAGTCGTGCCCTGGCCACCTTGCTGGGCCTGTATCTGCTGGTCACCGGTGCCCTGGGCTGGTACTGGAGCCAGGAGCCGGCGCTGTTCCCGGTCCAGCAGAACGCCCAGATCGCCGCCGAGAAGGAAGGCCGACAGATGGTGGTGGGCTACACCACCGTGGAAACCCTGAAGACCGTGGTCGGCACCCTGCTGGACAAGCCGGGTGGCTACATTTCCAACGACCGTTTTCCACCGGGGCTGTGGATGGACAACATGCCGAGCTGGGAATACGGCGTGCTGGTCCAGGTCCGCGACCTGACCCGTGCCCTGCGCAAGGACTTCGCCCGTTCCCAGTCGCAGTCCGCCGAAGACGCCGACCTGGCCAAGGCCGAGCCGCGCTTCAACTTCGACAACAAGAGCTGGATCCTGCCGTCCAGCGAATCGGAGTACCAGGAAGGCATCAACTCCCTGAGCCGCTACCAGGCGCGTCTGTCCGATCCGAACCAGAAGACCGCGCAGTTCTATGCCCGCGCCGACAACCTCAACAACTGGCTGGGTGACGTTGGCACGCGCCTGGGCTCGCTGTCCCAGCGCCTGTCGGCCAGCGTCGGCCGGGTCAAGCTCAATACTGCTCTGAAGACCGAAGTGCCGGCCCCGGGCCAGGGCCCGCAGGTCGATGAAGAAGTGGTGGAAACCCCGTGGATGCAGATCGACAACGTGTTCTACGAAGCCCGTGGCCAGGCCTGGGCGCTGTCGCACCTGCTGCGGGCCATCGAGGTGGACTTCGCCGATGTGCTGGCGAAGAAGAACGCCACCGTCAGCGTGCGCCAGATCATTCGCGAACTGGAAGCGTCCCAGGAGCCGGTCTGGAGCCCGATGATTCTCAATGGCAGCGGCTTCGGCGTGCTGGCCAACCACTCGCTGGTGATGGCCAACTATATTTCCCGGGCCAACGCGGCGGTCATCGACTTGCGTCAATTGCTCAATCAAGGCTGATCCATGGTCGCAACCGACAAAGAGGCGGCCCACCGCGCCGCCTCCGATGCAGAACAGATTGCCTGGGTCGATGGCGAAGACCAGTTGCTGGGTGCCATGGTCCGTTCCGAGTTGCGCGAGCGCGGCCTGATCGGGCGTGGCACCTACATCATGCTGTTCAACTCCGCCGGTGAGCTGTGCGTGCACCGGCGAACCCTGAGCAAGGCCATCTACCCGGGCTACTGGGACGTCGCTGCCGGCGGCATGGTCCTGGCCAGCGAGAGCTACGCCGAGTCGGCTGCCCGGGAACTGGAGGAGGAACTGGGGGTGAGCGGGGTGGAACTGGTCGCCCACGATCATTTCTTCTTCGAGGACACCGGCAACCGCCTCTGGTGCTCGGCGTTCTGTGCGGTGTGGGACGGCCCGCTGCGCCTGCAGCCGGAAGAAGTCCTCGAAGCGCACTTCATGCCACTGGATCAGGTGCTGCGGGAAATCCACGAAAAGCCCTATTGCCCGGACTCCCTGGCTGCCCTGCAGCGCTATCTGGCACGGCGTCGCTAAAGTTGCATAAATTGGCGCTGATTGGCTCTTAGCAACCGGGCTTTTTGCCGTTACACTGCGCGACTTTTCAAGCTGAACCAGGCTGCCCTGGTTCAGTAGCGCTGCCCCTGCCTGAGTGGGGCTTCGCGGTCGATGGCACCGCCATGTGCTTCGACCAGTCTTTGTCCTCCCAAGAGGATTGCCGGTGGCCAAAAAAGCCGCATCCTTCGCCGCCCTTGGTGGCCTGGTATTTTCCACCGACGCAGGTCGACATTGCCCGGACTGTAGCCAGCCGGTAGCCGCCTGTATCTGCAAACAAACCGTGATCCCGGCCGGCGACGGCATTGCCCGCGTGCGCCGCGAAAGCAAGGGCCGTGGCGGCAAGACGGTGACCACCATCACCGGCGTGCCCCTGGCCGAAGATGCCCTCAAGGAGCTGGCCACGACGCTGAAGAAACGCTGTGGTACCGGCGGCGCCCTGAAAGACGGCGTCATCGAAATCCAGGGCGACCATGTCGAGCTACTCTTGGCGGAACTGGTCAAGCACGGTTTCAAGGCGAAGAAGTCCGGCGGCTAGCAGCCTCTGTGAAAACCACCTGTGACTGGACCCTGTCTTGATTCGCTCAGGACACCGGCGTCGTCTCCATGGTTTTCACAGAGCCTGTTCATGAACGGTTTCTAAACTCGGCACGGCGGGCGCGGTCTATTGCGCTTGCAGGCTAATCGTCATTTTCATTCTTTAGACTGCGCCAGCCCTGGAGTGGGGCGGCGCTCTATGACTTCTTTATAGGGGACTTCGATGTCCGTACGACGCACACGTAAAGACGATGGCAGCCAATGGACAGTTGCGGACAGCCGCAGTGTCTACGGGATTCGCCATTGGGGGGCCGGGTATTTCGCGATCAATGACGCCGGTCGCGTCGAAGTTCGTCCGAACGGCCCGAGCAGCTTGCCCATCGATCTGTTCGAACAGGTCGAAGAACTGCGCAAGAGCGGCTTGTCCCTGCCGTTGCTGGTGCGCTTCCCGGACATCCTCCAGGACCGCGTGCGCCAGCTGACCGGTGCCTTCGATGCCAACATCGGGCGCCTGGAATACCAGAGCAAGTACACCGCCCTGTACCCGATCAAGGTCAACCAGCAAGAAGCGGTGATCGAGAACATCATCGCCACCCAGAATGTTTCCATCGGCCTGGAAGCCGGCTCCAAGCCGGAGCTGCTGGCGGTACTGGCCCTGGCGCCCAAGGGCGGCACCATTGTCTGCAACGGCTACAAGGACCGCGAATTCATCCGCCTGGCGCTGATGGGCCAGAAGCTGGGCCACAACGTGTTCATCGTCATCGAGAAAGAGTCCGAAGTGGGCCTGGTGATCGAGGAAGCGGCGTCCCTCAAGGTCAAGCCACAAGTGGGCCTGCGGGTGCGCCTGTCGTCCCTGGCATCGAGCAAGTGGGCCGACACCGGTGGTGAAAAGTCCAAGTTCGGCCTGTCGGCGGCGCAGCTGCTGTCGGTGGTAGAGCGTTTCCGCGCCGCCGGCCTGGATCAGGGCATCCGCCTGCTGCACTTCCACATGGGCTCGCAGATCGCCAACCTGGCGGACTACCAGCACGGCTTCAAGGAAGCCATCCGCTACTACGGCGAGCTGCGCAACCTCGGCCTGCCGGTGGACCACATCGACGTCGGCGGCGGCCTGGGTGTGGACTACGACGGCACCCACTCGCGCAACGCCAGTTCGATCAACTACGACATGGACGACTACGCCGGCGTGGTGGTGGGCATGCTCAAGGAATTCTGCGACGCGCAGAACCTGCCGCACCCGCACATTTTCTCCGAGAGCGGCCGCTCCCTGACCGCCCACCACGCCATGCTGGTGGTGCAGGTCACCGATGTCGAAAAGCACAACGACGACGTGCCGCAGATCGACAACAAGCAGGAGCTGCCGGAAACCGTGCAATGGCTGGTGGACCTGCTGGGCCCGACCGACATTGAGATGGTCACCGAAACCTACTGGCGCGCCACTCACTACATGAGCGACGTGGCCGCCCAGTACGCCGATGGCAAGCTGACCCTGGCCGAGAAAGCCCTGGCCGAGCAGTGCTACTTCGCCGTGTGCCGGCGCCTGCACAACTCGCTCAAGGCGCGCCAGCGTTCCCACCGCCAGGTGCTGGACGAACTCAACGACAAGCTGGCGGACAAGTACATCTGCAACTTCTCGGTGTTCCAGAGCCTGCCGGACACCTGGGCCATCGGCCAGGTCCTGCCGATCCTGCCGCTGCACCGCCTCGACGAAGAGCCGCTACGCCGCGCGGTGCTGCAGGACCTGACCTGCGACTCCGACGGCAAGATCAAGCAGTACGTCGACGAGCAGAGCATCGAGACCAGCCTGCCAGTGCATGGCCTCAACGAGGGCGAGGACTACCTGCTGGGGATCTTCCTGGTGGGCGCCTACCAGGAAATCCTCGGTGACATGCACAACCTGTTCGGCGACACCGACTCGGTGAACATCTACCAGCGGGCCAACGGCAGCGTGTACCACGCCGGGATCGAGACCCACGACACCATCGAAGACATGCTGCGCTACGTGCACTTGTCGCCGGAGGAGTTGATGACTCACTACCGCGACAAGGTGGCCAGCGCCAAGATCAGTGCCGCCGAGCGCACTCAGTTCCTCGATGCGCTGCGCCTGGGCCTGACCCGTTCGTCCTACCTGTCTTCCTGATAGCCCCGGCGAACCCTGGAAACCCACCGCTTGCGGTGGGTTTTTTTTGCCCGCAATTCAGGCTGTGCGGCCTGCGGGCACGAGGTTCAGCGAGCCTCGGCGAACCAGCGGTCGCGGCGCTGCAGGTGCCAGGCGAAGGCGCCCAGGGTCAGGCTGCGCAGGAACATGAACAGCAGGAACGTCAGCCACAGGCCGTGGTTGCCCAGGCCTTGCAGCGCCCAGGCAAAGGGCAGCAGCAGGAGCACAGTCAGGAGCATGCCGTTGCGCATTTCCCGGGCCCGGGTGGCGCCGATGAACAGGCCGTCCAGCAGGTAGCTCCAGACCGCAATCAACGGCAGTACGGCGAGGTAGGGCAGGTAGGTAAAGGCGGTCTGGCGCACGTCGGGAATATCGGTCTGCATTTCGATGAACAGGTGGCCGCCCAGCAGGAACAGCACGGCGAACCCCAGGCTGGCCAGCAGCGACCAGCCACCGGCTACCACCAGCGAGCGGCGCAGGGCCGGGCGGTCATGGGCGCCGATGGCGTGGCCGCACAGGGCCTCCACTGCGTGGGCCAGGCCATCGAGGGCATGGGCGGTAAGCAGCAGGCCGTTGAGCAGCAGGGCATTGGCCGCCACTGTGGCATCGCCCAGACGGGCGCCTTGCACGGTGATCAGGAAGAACACCGATTGCAGGGCCAGGCTGCGGATGAAGATGTCACGATTGACCGCCAGCAGCGGGCGCCAGCTCTGCCAGCGGCGCAATGCCGCCCAGGCGATTTGCCCCGGATAGGCCCGCAGGGCCGGCCGGGTCATGGCCAGGCCGACCAGCGCGCCGCTCCATTCGGCGATCACCGAAGCCCGGGCCGAGCCCACCACGCCCCAGTCCAGGCCGAGGACGAACCACAGGTTGAGGGCGATGTTCAGCACGTTGGTGCTGAGCAGGATGGCCAGCGGTGCCCGGGCGTTCTGGGTACCGAGAAACCAGCCCACCAGGGCGAAACTGGCCAGGGCCGCGGGCAGGCCCAGCAGGCGGGTGTGGAAAAAGCTCCGGGTCATCTGGTCCAGCTCCGCCGAGGGCTGCATCAGGTGCAGCGCCGCGCCGCTCAGGGGCACGCCTATGGCGCCCAGCAGCAGCGCCAGCCCCATGGCCAGTATCAAGCCCTGGAGCAGGATCTGCCGCAGCGCCGCCCCGTCGCCGCGCCCGGCGGCCTGGGCGGCGAAGCCGGTGGCGCCCATGCGCAGGAAGCCCATGGCCCAGGCCAGGAAGGTATAGAGGCTGGCACCGACCGCCACGGCGCCCAGCTGGTGGGCATGGGGCAGGTGGCCGATCACCGTGCTGTCCACCAGCGCTACCAGGGGCACGGAAATGTTCGACAGGATCATCGGCGCGGCCAGGGCCCAGACGCGGCGATGGGTGGGGCGGTGACGCCAATCGGAAATCAGGGGGGGCATGCAGGCTCCTTGCGAGAGCGGGCATTGTACCCGGCGCCCGCGGGCGCCGGGGGTTAGTGCGGGGGGATCAGTGGATGATCCAGCTCAGCAGCCAGAGGCCGAGCACCAGCCAGATGATGCCGAGGATGATCGAGGCTCGCATGAAGGCGCGGATCGCCGAGTACAGGAACATCAGGCCGATGATCAGGGCAATGATGCTGACGATCGAGGTGTCCATGCCCAGAGCGCGGGACAGGCCGTCGACAAAGTTGCCCCCGGCGTGGGTCAGGGTATTGAACAACCCGCTGAGCAGGTCGACGATAAAGCGGATCACCGAGCCGATGGCCTGGCCGAGCCATTCGAAGAAACTTTCTACCTGCATGTGCGCGTCCTGATGAAAGATGGGCCGAGTGCCCGAGCTCAAGCTTGGGCCATGAACACCCGTGGCGAGTTCCCTGTTAAGCATAGAAGCTGCCGGGGGTTGCGCATTCTGGAGGAGCCGGCTGGCCAGCGAAAGCGCTCTTGCGTCCCACGCCCATCCCCCGGAAGCTATACGCCTTCAGGAGACCCCGATGAACCTAGAGCAACTGACCCAACGCCTGCACGCCATTCGTGACCGCAACGATTGGCGGCAATTTCACAGCCCGAAGAACCTGGCCATGGCCGCCAGCGTCGAAATGGCCGAGCTGGTGGAAATCTTCCAGTGGCTGAGCGAGGACCAGTCGCGGCAACTGCCAGCAGACAAGCTGGCCCATGCCGGCCAGGAAGTGGGGGATATCGTCCTCTACCTGCTGTTGCTGTGCAGCGAGCTGGGGTTGGACATGGACCAGGTGGTACGCAGCAAGCTGGCGGACAGCGAACGGCGGTTCTGCTCATGAGCGACCGGCATTTCGACCAGTTGGCGACCCGTTTCGCCGAGAAGATCTATGGCGGCGCCAAAGGCGCGATCCGCCTGGCGGTGCTCCAGGCCGATCTCAAGGAAGCGCTGCCCGAGCGGCCACTGCGGGTGCTGGATATCGGCGCCGGGTTGGGGCACATGTCCTTGTGGCTGGCCGAGCGCGGGCACCAGGTCACCCTGGCCGAGCCTGCCGCGCCGATGCTTGAAGGCGCCCGCCAGCGCTTTGCCGACGCCGGGCAGCAGGCAACCTTCATCCAGGCGCCCTGGCAGGAACTGCTGGGGCAACTGACCGAACCCTACGACCTGGTGCTGTGCCACGCGGTGCTGGAATGGCTGGCCGAACCCCACGCGATCCTGCCGGTGCTGCATCAGTTGACCGCCGCTGATGGCTGGCTGTCCCTGGCCTTCTACAACCGCGACGCACTGGTCTACCGCAACCTGCTCAAGGGCCACTTCCGCAAGATGCGCAAGAACGACATGGCCGGCGAGAAACAGAGCCTGACCCCGCAACAGCCCCTTGATCCTCGCGAGCTGGCGGCGCAACTTGAGGGCCTGTGGCGAGTCGAAAGCCAGAGCGGAGTGCGGGTTTTCCACGATTACATGCCGGTGGAGTTCCAGGCCCGTGCCGAGCTGACGGATCTGCTGGAAATGGAGCTGGCTCACCGTCGACACCCAAGTTTCGCCGGGCTTGGGCGTTATCTGCATTGGCTGTGCCGGCCGGTCTAACGGAGTGTGCAATGAAACACCGCCTGGGTCTGATCCTCCTGTGTTCGGGGCTTGCCGCCTGTCAGGGCAGCAACCCCTATGTCGCCAGCTCCAACCCGCTGCCGCCGGCCCCGCCGCAAGCGGCCAACACCTTTGACCGCAGCGCCTACCCGGCGCCGCAACGGGACTATGGCCGCTACCGCAACTGGGCCTGGCTCAATGGCCGCCTGCCCAGCGGTTCGGCCTGGGCCGACTCGGCGCAGATTGCCGAGGCGGTCAGCAATGCCCTGGATCAGCAGGGTTTGCGCCCTGTGCATGACAGCCGGCCGGCGGACCTGTGGGTCAGCGCCGACCTGCACCTGGAAAAGCGCCTGCGCCAGGTCCAGGACGACTACGGGTATGGCGGTTACGGCGGCTATAACCGTTATGGCCCGGGCTACGGCATGTACGGCAGCGTGCCGGTGGTGCGCACCTACGAGGTGGAAGTGGTGGTGGTGCGGGTCAACCTGTATGACGGCGCCAGCGGCCAACCGGTCTGGAGCGCCAGCGCCGAGACCAGCAGCCGCGGCAGCCTCGGCGAGCGGGCCGATGCCTTGCGTGAGGCGGTGCAAAAGGCAATGGCGACCTATCCTCCCAGTTAGGATCGCCCCCGGTTTTTGTCTTCAAGCGGAGAAACAGCATGTTCCATCGAATCGCTCTACTGGTGTGTGCCGCCTTGCTCAGTGCCTGCGCCGCCAACCAGGTCAATCATGACTTCGACGCCAGCCGGGACTTTGGCGCCTATCGCAGTTGGAACTGGAAAGAACCCGCCCTGCAATACCGGCCGGATGATCCACGGATCAAGAGTGACTTGACCGAACAGCGCATCCGCCAGGCGGTGGCCGAGCAACTGGACCAGCGCGGCCTGCGTCCGGCCCAGGGCGGTGCCCGGGCCGACCTGAATGTGCAGGCGTACCTGATCGTCGAGGACCGCCAGCAGCAGGTCACCACCAACTATGGCGGCGGTTGGGGCGGCCCGTGGAATGGCTACTGGGGCGGGCCGATGTACAACGAAACCCGCAACATCACCTATAAGGTGGCAACCATCCAGATCGACCTGCTGGACGGCAAGGACGGCAAGCTGGTGTGGCGCGGCAGCGACGAGCAGATGCTCAGCAGCTCGCCCAACCCGGCAGATCGCAGCGCCGCGGTTCGCACTACGGTGATGCGCATCCTGCAGAACTACCCGCCCCACTGAAACCTTCGACCGGGCAGGGCGGCACAGGGTGTGCGGCCCTGCCTGCTGCCGCCAGTCCGGCGCCCCTGCGCCCCGGCCTGCGTCTGCCACGGCCTTTGACTACACTGCTTTCATCGATGGAGATAGCGCTCGGCTGCGAGCCGGTAAAGGAGTGCCCCGATGTCTCCCCTGAAGCGGTTTTACGGCCCGGCTCGTCAGCGCGGGGCCATTGGCCTGATGGCGGCGGTGACCTTCGGCCTGGCGTTGTTGCTGATGTTGCTGGTAGTGGACAGCGGCCGGCTCTACATGGAACAGCGCAAGTTGCAGCGCGTGGCGGACAACGCCGCGCTGGAGGCCGTCAGCCGTGGCGGCACCTGCCAGGCCGGCCTGACGGCCGCTGCCTACGCCGGCCAGAACGCCACCCGCAACGGCTTTACCGTAGCCACCGGCAGTAGCCTGAGCACTTCCTGCGGTTCCCTGACCACCGGGGCCAACGGCCTGCGGACCTTCACTGCCAACCCTGCACAAGCGGTGGCGATACGGGTGATCGCCACCCATACCGTGCCCATCAGCGTGGCATCGGGGGTGGCGGCCCTGTTCACACCGGGGCCGATCAACCTCACCACCCAGCTCAGCGCCACGGCCGTTGCCGCGGCGCCGACGCCCACCGTGGCGCAGTTGAGCATTCGCAGCACCCTGGGCACCGTCAGTACCGCGCAATCGAGCATTCTCAACCCACTGGTGGGCGGAATGCTGGGGGGCAGCCTGAGCCTCAGCGCAGTGGGCTGGAACGGCTTGCTCAACACCAACATCAACCTGCTGAGCTACCTCAACCAACTGGCGATCAATCTGGGGGTGGCCGCTGGCAATTACACCCAGTTGCTCAACACCACCACCAGCGTGACACAACTGATCCAGGCGGCGATCACCGTGGTCCAGGCCAATGGCGCCACCGCCGACATCCTGACCGCCCTGGGCAACCTGCAGGTTGCCGCGATCAATGCCGCGCCCTTGAAGCTGGGAGATATCCTGCAGTTGCAGACCGGCCTGCCCAGCACCGCCCTGGATGCCAACCTGCAACTGTTCCAGCTGTTGCAGGCGGTGATCCAATTGTCCAACAGCAACAGCGCGGTGGCGGCGACCTTGCCGATCAACGTGCTGGGGCTGGCCAATATCACGGTGCAGGCCAAGGTCATCGAGCCGCCGCAGTTGTCGGCCATCGGCAATCCGGCGCTGGCCAAGGCCGATCCCACGGGCGCCAACCGGATCTATGTGCGCACTGCGCAGGTACGGACCCTGGTGCGGGTCAATCTGTCCCTGCCGCTGGTTTCCGGGTTGAGCACCGCGGTGGGCAACCTGGTGGCGCCGCTGACCCCGGTGTTGAACAGCCTGCTGAGCCTGAACCTGGTGGCGACCCTGGGTTCGGCGTTATGCCTGCTGGGGGCGGGGTGCGAACAGCTATACCCGGCCATCGCCTCCTCATCGGAGATCGACCTGAGCCTGGACGCGGGGGGCGCGATTGCCTATGTCACCGACTACAGCTGCCCGGTGAACAACAGCGGGACCAAGAGCCTGACCGCCCATGCCGTCAGTTCCATCGCCGACTTGAAGGTCGGCCAGATCGACCCGGCCAATGCCTTTTCGTCTGCCGCCGAGCCCGTGGTGAAGCCGTTGCCGCTGGTGGACCTGGGCATACGCACCTGCTACCAGTTCCTGGTCCTGCCGGGGCGCTGCGACCCGGTGGTGCACTACGCGGGCGGCGGCATCGCGGTGATGGTCAACACCAGCGTGGCGCAGAATACCCAGGACCTGGTGTTCTCCAGCTCGGCGTCGCCGTTTCCGATACCGCCCAACGTCAACCAGACCCCGACTTACCAGACGGCGGCCCCGACCACGAACATCGTCAACAGCCTGGCGGGCACCCTGGCCGGCATCAACCTGATCGTCTACAAGCCGGTCAACAACAACCCGCTGGGGGCCATTGTCACGGGGCTGGCTTCGGCCATCAGCGGGGTCAGCAACCTGCTCACGCCGTTGATCACCGGGCTCCTGAGCCCGCTGCTGGACCCTCTGCTGAATAACCTGCTGTCGGGGCTGGGGATCAACCTGATGGACGTGGAAGTGGGGGCCAACCTCACCTGCGGGCAGACCGGCAAGGCCTACCTGGTGATCTGATCCGCCTCGGCGATCGGCAGTTCGATGCAGAAGCGCGCGCCGTCCTGGCTGTTGCTGACGCTCAGGCGGCCCCCCATGTTCTGCACGATGCCATAGCTCACCGACAGCCCGAGCCCGGTGCCGATGCCCACCGGCTTGGTGGTGAAGAACGGCTCGAAGATCCGCTCCAGCAGGCGCGGGTCGATGCCGCCACCATTGTCCTCGACCCACAGGCGTACCCACTGCTCGTCGCGCTGGCCGTACACGGCGATCCAGGGTTTGAAGTCGTGCTGCTTTTCCTGTTTGCCCAGCAGGGCGTCCCGGGCATTGACCAGCAGGTTGATCAATACCTGCTCCAACTGGTCGACAAACCCCAGCACCTGGACCTCGAACCCCAGCTCGCTGATCCGCAACTCCAGACCCTTGCCACGCATGCCTTCGGCCAGCAGCGAGAGGGTGCCTTCGATGGCGTGGGCCGGGTTGAACGGCTGCTGTTCCACTTCCGAGCGTCGGCCGAACACCCGCATGTGGTCCACCACCCGGGCCGCACGCTGGACCTGGGCGTCGATGCGCTTGAGCTTGTCGGTGAGGTAGTCGATCTGCACGTCGCCATTGCCCAGGCGCTTGAGCACGTTGACGATGGCCATGCGCATCACGTTGAGCGGCTGGTTGATCTCGTGGGCAAGCCCGGTGGCCATTTCCCCCAGGGTGGCCATTTTCGCGCTTTGCGTGAGCTGCTGCTGGGCGCGCCGGACTTCGGTGTTGTCGCGGCCCACGGCCTGGATTTCCAGCAGTTGCCCCTGTTCATCGAACACTCCGCGATCCGACCACACCCACCAGGCATGTTCGCGCCCGGGCAATTGCAGGTTGATCTCGGCGGTGCTCACGGGATATTCCGGGCTCAACAGCTTGAGCCGGCGCTCGAAGCCTTCACGCTGTTCGGCGGACAGCCACTGCCCCAGGTTGCTGCCCGGCAGTTCCTCGGGGGCGCATTCCAGGTAGGCCGCCAGCGGCCGGTTGCCAAAGGTCAGGGTCAGGTCCGGGCGATAGCGGCAGATCATCGCCGGCGAATCTTCCACCAGGATCCGATAGCGCTCTTCGCTCTGGCGCACCTGCTCGGCGGCCAGGGTTGCCTCGGTGACGTCCAGCCACAGGCCGACGGCTTCCACTGGCAACCCCAGGTCGTCGCGCAGCAGCTTGGCTTCGTCCAGCACCCAGTGGTATGCCCCGTGGCGATCGCGCAGCCGATAGCGGGTATGCACACTGCCTTCGCGCAGCAACTGGCGGCAGCGCTGGAAATACAGGTCGCGGTCGTCGGGGTGCACCCACTCCGCCAGGGGCTGCGCCGTGCAGTCCGCCAGGCTCCAGCCCAGCAGGGGTTGCAGGCTGGCGCTGAAAAAGCTCGGCTGCAAGGCGCCTTCCTGGTAACGCTGGACGTAGATCACCGCCGGTGAACTGGCGATCAGGTTGTCCAGCCGGGCATGGGCGGCGGCGGCCTGCTGCTGTTGGTTCTTGATGTCGCTGATGTCCAGCATGAAACCCACCAGGCGTTGGCTTTCGCCTCGGCCCAGGGCCTGGCCCTGCAAGCGATACCAGCGCTGGGGGGCGCTGGGGTCGGGCTCGTGCAGGCGCACATTGAGCAGCAGCGGCTTGCCCAGTTTCAGTTCCTGCAGGCGGCTGCTGAGCTCACCGCGGTCGGCGGGATGAATCAGTTCCAGCCAGGCTTGCACGTTCAGGCGAGCGCCATCCTCAGGCAGGTGCAGGCTGGCGGCCAGGCGGCTGGCCAGCAGTATTTCGGCGGTGTCCGGGCATAGCTCCCACCAGCCGGCGCCCAGCAGCCCTTGGAGGGCCTCCAGGCGTTCCAGGTGCAGGTGATGGCGATGCTCTCGCAGGCGACTGAGCAAGGGCCCGGCGAGGGCTGCGGCGAGCATCAGCCAGTCGCGATCCAGCAGGTACGGGGCATGCTGCTGGACCGCGTAGCAGCCGCACAAGAGCCAGGCGGCGACGCCGTGATCATCCCGGTACGGCACCAGGAAGCCTTCGCGATGGCCGAAGATGCCTTGCAGTCGCGGGTGTTCGTTGAGGCCCTGGATCTGGTTCAGGTGCTGCGGGGTGTTGCCGCTCAGGCTGTCCAGGCCGGCCCCCAGGGCCTGGCCTTCCTGCCACAGGCGCGGGGCGTCATGGGCGCTGTAGCAGCTGTGGATCACCCAGCCCTGCTCCTGCTCGTCGAGCAGGGCCAGGCCGAGACAGGGAATGTGCCAATAGCGGGCCAGGTCGGTGAGTTGGTCGTGGAGCACGTCCGGCAGGCGGGTCAGGTTGCACAGGCGCAACTGTTCGCTGGCCTGGGCGGCAAACACCCGGCACTGCTCGCGCCCCAGGGCCTGTTGCCGCTGCTGGACCAGGTCGCCGATATCCAGCAGTTGCAGGTGCCATTCCTGCCCACAGCGCTGGACCCAGCCGCGCAGGTGCAGGGGCTGGCCGCCGGCGCCGCGCAGGTCCAGGTCCAGCACCTGGCCGCTCCAGTCGGCAGGGCCGCCCTCAAGGGCCAGGACGCTGCCGGGCAATACGTAGGCCAGCAGGTGCGGTGGCTCCCGGGAGGGGGGCAGCTGGATCAGGCTGTGGCGCAGCGGGCCGTGGCTGCTGAGGATGCGCCCCTGTTGATCGAGCACCAGTTGCAGGCCCACCGCCTGGGGCGGCAGCGGGCTGTGCGGCTGTGCGGCGGGAAGCGCCTGGCGGCCCAGTAGACGTCCGAGCAGCTTGTCGCCAGAGGTCAAAATTGCAGACTCGAGCTAGCGGTCAGGGTGGTGGGCAGGCTGGGTACCGGGCCGATTCCTGGCAGCACCAGCCGCGGCAGCACCTGGTTCAGCTTGCTGGTGGGGTAGTTCACCGAGACCGTCAGCACCCCGGCGCTGTACACCGCACTGTAGTCGGTGGCGGCGAAGTTGAAGGGCGGGGGAATCCACTGGGTCTGGGTCTGCACCACGCTGTTGGCGAGGTTCTGCACGGTGGTGGCGTAGTTCGGGGTATTGGGGTCGACCATCACCGCGCGCCGCACCGCTTCGGCAGTGGCCTGGTGGAACGACTGCATCATCAGCAGCGGCAGGCTGTAGCTGACAAGACCGTAGAACACCGCGAAAAAGATCACGAACACCGCGGCGAATTCGATCGCCACAGCGCCTTTCTGCTTTCTAGGGAGGCCCGGTTTCATGAGTGCGTCTACCCTGACAACCACTATGTCCATTGAGCATAGGACCATTCCGGCAAAAGGGACCGTTCTGGCTGATGCATTTCTGGGTTTTGTGGGTCTGGTTGGCAATCTGTGCGCTGCAGGATTTGCGTCAGCGGCATATTGCCAATGGCTTGACTCTTGGCGCCGCGCTCTTGGCGACGGTCTACCTGCTGTGGAGCGGCACGACCTGGCTGGGGGCCGGCGCGAGCCAGGGCGGTTGGGCGTTGTTGCTGGCGTTGCTGTTCACCTTGCCCGGCTACGCCAGCGGACGAATGGGCGCCGGCGACGTCAAGTTGATGGCGGCCCTGGGGCTGGCCTCCGGCCCCCTGTATCTGCTGGGGACGTTCATCGCCGCCGGTCTGTGCAGCCTGCTCTGGCTGCTTGTGCTCAGGCTCTGGCCCCAGCAGAAACAAGCACTTGATACCCCCGTGGCAGGGCGCGCTGGGAGGGGGTCAAAAAAATACCCTTTTGCCCCCTTTGTCCTGGCTGGAATGGTCTTAACTGTGAGCGTGATCCACTAGTCGCCGGACCCATTAATGCTATGTACATAGTCGGAAAGTAGGTCTAGGTTTTAAGTCGTGGCTGCCCGGATCATGCGTGGCAGCACAGGAGTGGCCAATCGGCGATTGGCCCGCACGGAGTAGCACGTGAACAAGCTCACCTCACAGATGAAGGTGCTCGTGGTCGACGATCAGCCCCTGATTGTCGAAGAGCTTTGCGAGTTCCTCGAAAGCAGCGGTTACCGTTGTGTCCCTTGCCAATCCAGCCGCCAGGCGCTGGAGTGCTTCAACAGGGACCCGGAAATTTCCCTGGTGCTCTGCGATCTGCACATGCCCGATATGGACGGCATTCAGCTGGTCCAGGAGCTGCAACGGATGGCCGGCAAGCAGCGGGTGTTCGAAGCCATCATGCTCACCGGGCAGTCCGACAAGCAGGACGTGATCAAGGCCCTGCGCGCCGGCATCGCCGACTACTACCAGAAGCCCATCGACCTGGACGAACTCCTCGAAGGCCTGCAGCGTCAGGAGGTCGCCTTGCAGGAACGGCAGAAGAACCTGCACCTGGGGCACCTCAACCAAAAGCTGCAGTTTCTTTCCGAATCCATCGATGACCTGTACCAGGACCTGGACAAGGTCCGGCGCAGCCCGGCTACCAGCCGCAGCGAAGAGCCCCGGGGCGAAGGCGCCGGCGAAGGGGATGCCATCGAGATCCCGGCCATCTTCAACCAGCTGTCGCCGCGGCAACTGGATGTGGCCCGACTGGTGGGCAAGGGCCAGACCAACTACCAGATTGCCTGCGAGCTGGGGATCACCGAAAACACCGTCAAGCTGTATGTCTCCCAGGTACTGCGCCTGACCCACATGCATAACCGCACACAGCTGGCCCTGGCCCTGTCACCGAGCAATTCCGGGCTGCGCCAGCGGGTGACTGCCCACTGAGCCTGCGGCGGCGAGCCGTTCGCCGCCGGTTGCGGGCTTTCTCCTACTTGGTTTCCACCTTGCCGCCGGCGTCCGGGTCGTACAGGTCCGGGATCTCGTATTTGTATTTCTTCAGCCAGCGCTGCAGCGCCAGTTCGCGTTCGGTGGGCGTGGCCGTCTGAGGCTGGGGCGAGGACGCCAGGTTGCGGTTCTGCAACAGTAGCCAGGCTTCGGTTTCCTGTTGCTGGGGTGAAGCAGGGCCGGCCTCGATGGCCTGGGCGGCCAGGGGCAGCGCCAGCAGGGCAGTGCAATAGAACATCGGCAGTTTCATCATCAGCGCTCCTTGGCGGGTGCGGCGTCTGGCTGCAAGGTGGTAGCGCCACTGGCGACCTGGGTCACCTTGGCGCGTGGGGCGGTCGGGGCCTTGAGCTCTTCGGCGCGGGCCTGGGCCTGGGCGAACTGCTGCGGGTTCAGGCTCGCCTGGCTGACCACTTGCGCGGCCTGCTGCCAGTTGTCCTGGTAGAGCAACAGGGTCACCAGGTTGATGGCCGCCAGGGGCTCGGACTGCTTGAGCTCGATGGCGGTGAGGAACTCGAAGCGCGCATCCTCAATGCGCAACTGGTTGAGGTAGACCACCCCCAGGTCATTGCGGATTCTTTCATTGGTCGGCGCCAGGCGCGCGGCCCGTTGCAGGTGCGCCTGGGCCTGGCCGTTGTCGCCCCTGGCTGCCGCCAACTGCCCCAGGCCGTGCTCGCCTTCGGCGGCCAGGCACGAGCCCAGCAGGCTGCGGTACAAGGGTTCGGCCTCACTGCGGCCCAGCAACCGATAGACTCGCGCCTTGCGTACGCGCACCTCGGCGAGGTTGTCCGGCAGGTTCTGCAGGTTGGCCAGGCTGGCGTGCAGCTTGCCATCGGTGGCCATTTCGTCGGCGAGGTTCACTGCCAGTTCCTGCTCGGAGCTGAGCTTGGCGCAACTGCTGGAGTTGGTCAGGGCCGCCCAGGGCGTCTGGCCGTTGCTGGCGCATCCTCCGAGCAGCAACAGGCTGGCAACGGCAATCATGGCTTTCATCAGGTTCCCTCTTAGGAAGCGAAGGCCCGGGCGATGGCGGTGAAGCCTGGCCCGGCCAGCACGATCAACAGGGCGGGGAAGAGAAACAGCATCATCACCACCGACATTTTTGCGGACATTTTCGAGATATATTCCTGCAGGCGGGTCAGGCGCCGGTCGTCCAGCAGTTGCTTGAGCGCCTGCAGCGATTTCATTGCCCCGCCGCCCTGCAGGATCAGTTGCTGGAGAATCACGCAGGTGTCGGTGAACTCGTCCACCGCCAGCAGGGTGGCGGTCTGGTTGAGTTCATGGCCCAGCTCCAGCCCCGAGTCGACACGGGCCAGGATCAGGCGCAGTTCCTGGGTCAGTTCCGGCAGCAGCTTTTGCGCTTCGCTGCTCAGTACGCGTAACGCTTGCTCCACTGCCATGCCCGACTCGAACAGGATGCGCAGCAGGGGAATGAAGGTCGAGATCTCCAGGGCGATGTGCTTCTGCCGGCGCTTGGCGGCGTAGGCCAGCGCGCGCTTGGGTAGCAGGTAGCCGGCACCGAGTGCCAGCATGGGTACCAGCCACTTGCTCTGGGCCTGGGCAAAGGCCACTTCCTGGATGAAGATCACCAGGCACACGGCCAGCACCGGCGTGGCGATCTGGCTGGCGGCGAACAGTGAGCGCTCTCTGGCGCGGCGCCAGCCCAGACGGTTGAGCAGGGTCTGGGTTTCACTGTCCATGCTCACCGCGCGCTGCCCGAAGCGGCTGTCGCCCAGCAGTCGCAGCCAGTTGCCCAGGCGGCTGTCGCGGGTCATGTTGCCCTGCAAGCGCTGGGCGATCTGGCGCTCGCGCCGGCGCTGTTCCAGCACACCGTTGCCAAGCAGCAGCAACGCTCCGAGAAACATCAGTGCAGCGGCCAGTACCAGCATTTCAGATGCTCCTCAACATGCGCCAAAGGGCCAGGCAGCCGAAGATCTGCAGGCACACCGCGGTGATCAGCATTTTCTGCCCCGCGGAGTCGTGCCACATGCCCAGCATGTAGCCCGGGTTGGTCAGCATGAAGTAGCCCACCAGCAACAGCGGCAGGGTTCCCAGGACCCAGGCGGTCATGCGGGTTTCCCCGGTCATCGCGCTCAGTTGCCGCGCCCCTTGCTCGCGCTCGCGGATCAGCTTGATCAGGTTTTCCAGCAACTCGCTGGCGTTGCCGCCGTAGCGATGGTTGACCTTCAGGCCCAGGGCGAACATGCGCAGTTCGTCCTGCTCGTAGAACTCGGCGAAATCGCTGACCGCGTCCGGCAGGTTGACCCCCAGTTGCACGTTGCGCTGGATGCGGCCCATGGCGTTCTTCAGCGGGTCGTTGCTGGCCTCGATGGCTCCCAGCACGGCGTCCGCCAGGGTGCGCCCGGACTTCAGGCTGCGCACGCTGTGATCGAGCAAGGCCGGCAGTTGTTCGATCATGCGCTTGAGCCGGCGCTGATACAGCCAGGCGATATACAGCCGCAGCAGCAGGGGTGGCAGGAGGATGCCGCCCAACAGGCCGAGCCAGCTCGCCAGCACATAGCCCAGCAGCATCAGCACCACCCACACCGCCAGCCACAGGCCCAGGCGCTCGCTGGGCTGGCCGAGGCCGGCCCGGGCGAACGCGCGCTCCAGGCCACCCCAGGAGGTGCGTTGCGGCGTCAGGTCGGGCTGCCCTTCGGCCAGGCGGTTGAGCACTCGTTCCCGCTCGGTCTTGCGCACGCCGTGGTAGAACAGCCAGCCGGAAAGCCCCAGCAGAAGCAGGCAGATCAAGGTAAACAGCAGACCGATCATGGGCCACCTCGCCGGTTCAATTGACGCCCAGCCCGCTTTCGCGGCGCAGTTTGTCACCCGCAGGGTTCATCGCCTCGCGCAGGAAGCCGAAGCCGGTACGACGATCCAGGCGAAACAGGGTGTTGGTGACGTAGATGTCGTCACGTATGCCCACCACTTCCACGACTTCGCTGACGCAACGCCGGCCATCGGGCATGCGGGTCAACTGGATCACCACATCCAGGGCGGCACAGATCATCTGCCGCAGGGTGCGCTCGGCGATCTGGCGGCCGGTCAGGCCCACCAGGGTTTCCAGGCGCAGCAGGGCATCCTGGGCATTGTTGGCGTGCACGGTGCTCATGGAGCCGTCGTGGCCGGTGTTCATTGCGGTCAGCACGTCCAGTACTTCCACACCACGGATCTCGCCGAGGATGATCCGGTCCGGACGCATCCGCAGGGCGTTGCGGATCAGGTCGCTGGCCTTCACCTCGCCGTGCCCCTCGGCATTGGGCGGGCGGGTTTCCAGGCGGACCACGTGGGGGTGGCCCAGCTGCAGTTCGGCCACGTCCTCGATGGTGACCAGCCGTTCATGGGGGTTGATCAACTGGCTGAGGATGTTCAGCAGGGTGGTCTTGCCGGTGCCGGTGCCGCCGCTGATCAGGATGTTGCAGCGCTTGCCCACCGCTTCCTGGATGAATTCGAAGATCGCCAGGTCGATGGTCTGCATGGCAATCAGGTCGCTGCTCTTGAGCATGTCCTTGCGAAACTTTCGAATCGACAGGCAGGGCCCGTCCAGGGCGATGGGCGGGATGATCGCGTTGACCCGGCTGCCGTCCGGCAGGCGCGCATCGACCATCGGCGAGGACTCGTCGAGGCGTCGGCCCAGGGGCGCGAGAATCCGCTGCATCACCCGCTCCACATGGTGGGCGTCGATGAAGCGCAGGTCGCTCTGGTGCAGCACGCCTTCACGTTCGACGAACACCCGATGCGGCCCGTTCACCAGGATCTCGGTCACCGCCGGATCGCGCAACAGCACTTCCAGAGGGCCGAAGCCGGTCAGCTCGTCGACGATCTCCTCGGCCAGCCGCTCCATTTCATAGCGCGAGATCGCCAGGTGCATGCGCGCGATGTACTCCGCCACCTTGTCGGTGACGAATTGCGAGAGGTTCTGCCGTGAGCTTTCCAGCAGGTTTTTCCCCGACTCTTCGATGGCATCGATGATGTAGCGATGCAGCACCAGCTTCAGGCCTTCGTGGTCGCTGTTGCCGGCGCCTGCGCGGGGTGGGGCGCCAAAGAGTTTTTCGCCGCTCATCTGCCCCCCATGATGCGATTGAGCCAGCCGGCCTTGGGCTTGGGCAGGCCCTGGGAGCGTTTCGCCAGCCGCTCGCCCAGGGTACGCAGGCTTTGGGTCAGGGCCTCGCGCGGGGCCAGTTCGAACAGGGTAACGCCCTGGTTCTTGGCGTTCAGGCGCACCTCGGGGCTGTAGGCCAGCACCGCGATCACCTCCAGGCCGAAGGTCTTGCCCAGGGTTTCGGAATCCGGTGCCACGGTGCGCAGGTAGCGGTCGACCAGCAAGCGCGCATGTTCGAGTTTCATGCCTTTTTCACGCCAGTGATTGAGTACGGCCAGGTTGCGCCGACAGTCGAGCACGTTCTGGTCGGTGCACCACAGCAGCTTGTCGCAATGGCTGACGAAGGTACGCAGGGCCTCGCTGTCCGGCTGGCCGACAAGGTTCACCACAATGTGCTGGAAGTGCTGGCGCAAGGCACTGAGGAGCATGTACAGCTCCGCCGCGCTGGTGTGCTCCAGAGGCGCGTCGTGGCTGGCGTAGGCGAGGATCCGCAGGCCCGCCTCGGCGCTGGTGAAGGCGCTGTCGATCAGCGTGGCATCCAGGCGCCGCAGGTGGCGCAGGGCGTCGCCGAAGTGGAACGAGCTTTCCAGGCCCAGCAGCGCCAGGCTGTCGCCCCGGGGCAGGCCCAGGTCCAGCAGCAGGGTCTGCTGGCCGCTCTTTTGCACCACCAGCGCCAGGTGGCTGGCCAGGAGGGCGCCGTCGCCATCGCCCTGGGCGCCATAGAGCACGGTCAGGCCGCCCAGTTGCGTGTTGGGTGTCACTGCCGGCAGGCGTTTGCTCAGACGGCGGACCAGCCCGGCCACTTCACTGGAGCGTGAGCCATAGGCGACAAAGTCGCGGGCGCCGGCGCGCATGGCATTGAGCACCAACTGGTTGTCCATGCCATCACCGAGGGCGACGATCGCCAGCATCGGCTTGGCTTCCAGGGCGCCTTCGATCAGGGCCGCCTGGGCCACCACGTGTTCGCGATCGAGGCCGACGAACACCAGGTTGGCGAAGGTCACATCCACCAGTGCCAGCAGTTCGTCGAGGCTGCCATCGGCACCCACGACCTGGCCCAGGGGCGCCAGGGCGCCTTGCAGCCACTCCAGGTCGGTGCTGTTGCG
Source organism: Pseudomonas sp. BIGb0176 (assembly GCF_024810175.1). Lineage (NCBI taxonomy): Bacteria > Pseudomonadati > Pseudomonadota > Gammaproteobacteria > Pseudomonadales > Pseudomonadaceae > Pseudomonas > Pseudomonas sp. BIGb0176. The sequence goes on along the minus strand of NZ_JANUEC010000007.1, from coordinate 44,320 downwards.
GGTGATGGCGAGAAACGTCTGGCTCAGGTCCTGGTTCATTGCGACAACCCGCTGCGCTTGTCGAAGTTGCCGTTCTCGAGGAAGAACATGCGGTAGAAGTTCGGGTCGTAGTTGCGCAGCCGTTCGCCGGGCAGGGCCGGCAGCTTGGCGTCCGCGGCCAGGGGCTGGACCAGGTGCGGAGTCACTACCATCAGCAGTTCACGCTCTTCGCGATTGATCGTGGTGTCGCGAAAGAAGGCACCGAGCACCGGAATGTCCCCCAGCCCTGGAAACTTGTTCACTTGAGAGCTGTTGTTGGTGCTGATCAGGCCGCTGATGACGAAGCTTTCGCCGTCGGCCAGGGAAATGCTGGTATCGGTGCGGCGTATGGTCAGCGCCGGGACTTGGGTCCCGGCAATGGTCACGGCGTTGCTGTAGTCCAGTTCGCTGACCTCCGGGGCAACCTTAAGGGAGATACGCCCGCGGTCGACGATAGTGGGCGTGAGGGTCAGGCGGATACCGAACTCCTTGTATTCGATGGTCACGCTGTTGCTGCCGGTGCTGGGCACCGGGATGGGGATTTCGCCCCCGGCCAGGAAGCTTGCGCTCTGGCCGCTGAGGGCCACCAGGGACGGGCGGGCGAGGGTGTAGGCGAAGCCGCTGCCTTCCAGGGCGTTGATCAGGGTCAGCACCCGACCGTTGCCGAAGCCGATGTTGAAGGTGCCGTTGTCCAGCGGGATGTTGGTCCGGCGGCCGCCGAAGGTGGGGGTCACGCTGCCGGAGGTGCCACTGGTAACGGGGGCGGTGCCGGGCGCGCCGAACAGGAAGTTGTGCCCGCGGCCGAAGATCGAAACGCTGGCCTCCTTGAGCTTGGTGCGGCTGACTTCGACAAAGCGGATGTCGGTCTGCACCTGGCTGGGCAGCAGTGGATCGTCACTGGCCGGCAGGCGGCCGGTGCTCATGTCGGCGGTGGCCCGGCCCTGGACAAACACCATGCTCTGGCGTGGGGTACTGGCACAGGCGGTCCAGACCATCAGGCTGGTGGCGCCGGGCGCCATGCCGGTGAGCAGGAAGGCTTTGTTGCCGGTGGTCTGGACGTCCGCGATCTTGGGGTCGCCCACCGCCAGGCGGGTGATGGCTACCGCAGATTGCAGCTCCTGCTGCAAGCCTTCGCCGATCTCCAGCACTGCGGGCAACGGTGCCAGGCTCGAACAGCCTGCCACCGCCGCAGCCAGGGCCTGGGTGCAGAGCAGCGGGCCCAGGCTCAGGGTCAGCAGTGCGGAGAACAGTGGCATGGAACGACTGCGCATGTAGTGCATCCTTGCTCAATCAGGGAGTTTGTTGAGTGACTTGGTTGCCCCGGATCACTTCCACCGCCGACCGTGCGGCGCCACCTTGGGCGGCCGGTGCGCGCGGGGCGCTGCCCAGGGCAAGTTGGTTGAACTGGAACAGGTTGCTGTTGGCGGCATCGAGGTGCTCGCGGGCTTCTTCGTTGCCGGCCCAGTAATGGGCCAGGCGCTGTTCCTCGCTGCTGCGCACGGCCAGGCGCAGCACACCGACCTGGGTGGCGAGCATCAGCCGGCTCAAGAGTTGTTCGGGGACGGCCAGGACCACCGTGCGCGCATTCAGCCGGCGCTGGTCCTGCTTGAGCTTTTCTTCGTTGCTCAACCCGGGGGAGGCGGGCTGCCCGTCATTGGCCAGGCCCAGCTGTTCGCCCACAGCCAGCACGCGCATGGCGGGCACGGCGATCTGTGCCGACTGCTGCGGGTTGCTGGTGTCCTGGCGCAGGAACAGCACGACATCGACATAGTCCCCCGGGCTCAGTTGCCCGGCGGCGCCAATCACCTCGTCGACCGCGACCGCCAGGGCTCGTTCGTCGCTGTGAATCATCCGCGCCAGTGCGCCGCCGGTACTGAAGCTTTGCTCATTGAGCCAGGTGCCGGCGTTCAACTGCCGCCAGGGCGTACGGCCCACCGCCTGGCTGATGGCGCTGAGGCTGCCGGCCGGCGCGGTACGCAGTTTTTCCAGCGCCAGATCGTCGGCGGCGAGGGGCACGAAGGGCGGCACATCGCGCACCAGCACGACCACCGGTTGGCGGGTCTGGTCTTCTGCGCTGGTGGTGGCTGGTTCGACGACACTGGGCGCCGCGGGTTGAACCGGTGGTGCTGGTTCGGGTTTATGACTGAGTACCAGGCCCCAGTAACCGAAAAACACCGCACCTACCAGAAGAAGTCCGGCCAGACCCATGGTGAGGCGACTGTTCATGAAGGCTCTCCCTTTCCTGCTGCACTACCAGCCCGTGATTCCAAACGAGTTAATTTCGCAATCAGGCAGCTATGAACATGCAACTATTTCGCTATGTGAAGGTAGTAGAGCTAGGACGAAATGCCATTAACTCACCCAAAAATAGCTAACAAAGGGATGAGTCTGTCCACATGGGCAGGTTTTTTGGCGCCTACCTTCCAATTAATACTTACTGACTAATCAGTTCTTACAGTTGCTGGGCCGGTCTTTGTTGACAATGCTCAGGTGGCACCGGGGAATTTGCCCGGTGCTGTTCCAACGGCGCCTTGCGGCGCAAGGAGAGCTAGGATGATTTTTCAATACTTGTTGCTCAGGGCGCGCCAGTTTTTTGACCGCACCGAAGGCGCATCCGCCATCGAGTACGCCATTGTCGTGGCCATGGTGGCCGTTGTGGTCGTGGCGTTCGTCACCCCCCTGGGTGATCGTGTTCTGGCCATTTTCAACAACATCCTGACTAACCTCGGAGGCGCCACCGTCACCCGCCCTACCCCTTGAGCATGGAGGGGCCCAGCTGAGCAGCCGCTGGGCTGTGATCGCCCGACCTTCCAGCCATCCGGGTCTCGTGCAGGCCTGCGGTTTGCCTAACCAAAGGCCTGCCGGTGGTTGGGTTCCGCCCGGCCTGCTGTGCATTGGCTGCGCTCACCCATTTGCATGAAGTTCACACCAGGGTACCGTCCATGACTTCCCCATCCTCACGTCAGCAACTTCTTCTGGTCGATGACGAAGAGGATGCATTGCTGGAGCTGGCCGAACTGCTCGAAGGCGAGGGTTTTTGCTGCTTCACTGCCACCTCGGTGAAACTTGCCCTGGACCACCTCACCCGGCATCCGGATATCGCCTTGGTAATCACTGACCTGCGCATGCCCGAGGAAAGCGGCCTGTCGCTGATCAAGCGCCTGCGCGAGCACACCGCGCGCCAGCACCTGCCGGTGATCGTCATGTCGGGGCATGCCGACATGGATGACGTCAGCGACCTGCTGCGGCTGCAGGTCCTGGACCTGTTTCGCAAGCCGATCTACCACGTGCGCCTGCTGGAAACCCTCAACAATCTGTTTCCCGAACCCCGGCTGCATATCGTTGGCCCCTGACCCCAGGGTTGGCCGGTGCTGTCCTGGCGGCAAAAAAAAGACCCGCTCGAAAGCGGGTCTCAGTCATCCGGATGCTCAAAGTTGATAGCTGAAGCTCAAGGTATAGCGTGGCTTGCGGTTGTAGGTGTCGAGGGCTTCATCGGACATTGGCTTGGCCGCTTCCAGGGCGATGTTGTAGTGCTTGGCATCACCGAAACGCAAACCGACCGCGGCGGATGACAGGCTGCTGCCCCTGACCGGCAGCTGGTTGAACCAAGTCTTGGAGCGGTCCAGCACCACATAGGGCTGCAGCACACGCACCCAGGGCCCCTCGCGGTTGAAACTGTAGTTCACTTCGTAGGCCACGCCCCAGCCCTTGTCCCCGGTCGCCTGGTCATCGGGATAGCCGCGAGCGAAGTTCTGCCCGCCAAAGGACGCCCGCTCGCTGTCGGGCAGGTTGTCGTTGCTCCAGTACCAGGCGGCGGAAAGCACGCCTTGCCAATTGTCCAGGAAACGATCGCTCTGCACCCCGGCCAGGCGCAGGCGGAAGAAATCCAGATCATAGAGGCTGTTGTTGGTCTCGGCGCCCATGCTGTCCAGGCCCCGATACAGGCCGGCGCTGAGAATCCGCAGTTGGCGCGGATCGGACTTGCTCCAGTCCGCCTCAAGCGCCAGGGCGCGGATGTCGGTTTTTTCTTCCAGGGTCAGCGGGCTGTTGCTGACCCGGTAACGGGTCTTGTCATTTACCGCATACAGGCGTGTGCCGGCGGTGAGCATTTCATTGGGCGAGGCGATGAAAGGGTGGCTGACGCCGATGGAAAAGCGGTCGTTCTCCCGATGGGGCTCCAGCTCGATCCCGTTGTCCAGCTGCACGTTGCTCCGTGGGTCGGCGCGGTAGCGGGCGCCGTAGAGGCTCAGTTGCGTGCCTTCCGAACCCAGCAACTGGCTGTAGTCCAGGCGGTAGTAGTGTTCCTTGTCGTGGCCCGGCGGGAACAGCCCGCTGAGGCTGAGCTGTTCGCCCCAGGCGGTCTGCGAGTTGCTGGTGATGCCCACCAGGGCCTGCAGGCCGTTGCGGTTGTCGTCGGTGCTGTTGAGGGTGGTGGCGATGGCCTTGCGGCTGGCCACGGCCACCAGTTGGGTTGCGCCGTCGGTAGTGCCCGGTGGCGGCACTACCGCCTGCAGAGTGACCCCGGGAACCTTGCTCATCAGTGTGGTGTAGCGTTCGAAGGTCTTGCGGGTCAGCGGGCGCTCGGCCTTGAGTTTGCTCACCAGTTTGTCCAGGTAGGCGGATACCGGGCCGATGTCGCCCTGCAGCTGGTAGTCCCGGATGTAGCCTTCCACCAGCACTACCCGCAGCACGCCCTGGTCGAAGTTCTGCTGTGGCATGAAGGCGTAGGACAGCAGGTAGCCGTCCTTCTGATAGCGCCGGGTAATGCTGCGCGTGGCTTCGATCAACTGGCCGAAGCTGGCCTCGTGGCCGATCAGTGGCTGGTAGATCGCTGCCAGTTCTTCCAGGGGGTAGACCGTGCCGCCCTCGATCTGCACCTGGCGCACCGTGACCTTGGTGCCCATCATCAGCGGCTGCTGGCCTTGCGGCGCAGTGGGTTGCTCGGGTAGTTGCGGTTGCGGAGTTGCCGGGCGGTAGGCATCCACCGGCAGGTTGGGTTGGGGCAGGTTGTTGATGCTGTCATTGCTGTTGAGAAAGCGCGGAAGGGAGTCGGCGTAAACGGAGGTACAGCATCCAACTAACAACAAACTGGCCAACGTGCGCATAGGACACTCCATGGTCGAGCCGCAGCGGTGTAGAAAGTTCCTGGCTCCAGTTGCCGCTCGGGTCTTGGCCACGATCTGGCTCTGGATGCTTGTCTCTGGATAAACAAAAAGGCGAGAGACTCATGGGAATCTCTCGCCCTCAACCAAGCGTAGGCGCTGCAGGTGAGGCCGTCGAATCGGCCAGGTGCAAATTATTTCTTGTTGCCGCCCAGGGCGCCGGTCAGGCCGCCGAGCACGCCACCCAGGCCGCCATTGAGGCCCGCACCGGCAGAGGCACTGCCACTGGCGCTGGCGTTGGCGCCAAGGCCACCGAGCAAGCCGCCACTGGGCGCTGTGCTGCCGTTGACCAGGCCGCCAACCGAAGCCACGGTGTTGCCCACGGCTCCAAGGGTGCTGCCCAAGGCGGTACCTATCGGATTGGCGCCACTATTGCTGGCCACGCCCGCGCCTACGTTGCTGACTGCGCCGCCCACCTGGCCCAGAAGACTGCTGGTCGGGCTACCCAGGCCGGTAGCTGCACCTACTTGCTGAGTCAGGCCGGCAACCGAACTGGTGACGGGGTTCAATGCCGAACCCAGGCTCACTCCGACGCTGGCCAATGGTGCAGTGACTACCAGGTTAGGGGTACCGCTGCCGCCCAGAGCGCCGCCTACCGAGGCGATCAGGTTGCCGGCTGCCGCTCCGGTGACCCCGCCTGCGCTAACGGTACCGTTGGTATTGCCGGCATTCAGGCCGTTGCTCAAGTTGGCCACTGCACCGCCGACAGTTTCCAGCAGGCCGTTGTTGCCGCCGAGGCCACTGCCATTCCCGGTTCCGCTACCCGAGTTGCTCACATAACCGCCGGCAGTGCCCACGGCCGTACTTGCGTTGCTCAGGGTGTTGCCCAACAGATTTGTTACAGGGTTGCCGTTGCCAGCGTCAGTGATCTTGTTACCGGTGCTGTCCACGGCCTGAGCTACGCCATTGAGCAGACCTTTTACAGGGGAGCCAAGACCGGTGGCGCCGCCGATATTGCCGGTCACGTCTTCCGCCAGGCTGACCACTGGAACCAGTACCTTATCGCCGACATTGTCGGTCAGTGTTCCCAGAGGTCCGCTGCTGGTGACGGTGCTCAGGGTATTACCGAGCATGGTCACCCGGGTGCCTACGCCGCCGACTACCGGAGCCACCCTGGTCACCAGGCCACCCACCACCGGAACGCTCTGGGTGGTGGTGGCCAATTTGCCGCTGAGGTCGGTGACCCCGGTGCCCACATCGCCGACCACATTGCCGACGGTGGCGGTGGTCTTGCTCAGGGCCTTGGGATCGGTGCCCAGTTTGCCCAGGCCGTTGGTCAGGCCGTCACCGACGGTGTCCACCACGTTGCCGGTGGTGTTGACGGCGCTTTGTACCACGCCTCCAACCACAGGTACGGTGGCCAGGGAAGTGCCCAGGCCGCTGACACCGGTACCGACGCCGCTGAGGGTGGTACCCAGATCCGAGACCAGGCTGCTGGTCGTCAGGGGAGTGGTGGTACCGCCAGTTCCTCCGGTTCCGCCAGTGCCACCTGTGCCTCCGCCAGTGCCGCCGGTACCACCTGTGCCTCCACCGGTACCACCAGTGCCACCTCCAGTGCCTCCTGTTCCGCCTGTGCCGCCACCAGTGCCACCGGTGCCGTCAGTACCGCCGCTGGCACTGGCTGGCGAGCTGCTGCCACCACTTTTATGACCGCCACCACCGCCGCTGCAGCCTGCCAGGCTGAGGGTCAGGATCATGGTTATTGCCGTTAACGCTTTCCATCCGAATTGAGTTTTCATGTCTGGTATTCCTTGCACCTGTTACAACGTTCGTTGTTTTCGATAGCTCTCCAGTTCTTGCGCTGGAGATACCTTCGTCCGTTGTCTACATAAAAGGCGCAGGGAATAAATTGAACAATTATGAACTTGGTATTAATGACTTATTTTTGCTCGGTTTATTGATTTACAAGTAGCTAGTCTCAAAGTATTGGTTGGCGCTCCTAGTGTGTGATGAATTGTTTTAAAACAATGATTTGGTGTTTTTTAGTGTCCTTGGGAAGTGCTCGTTAAACTAAAGTTATATATATACAATTAATAGGCTGTTTTTGTGCAGAGTTCGCGGTACTTGCACTTTCCCGTTGGGGTTTAGTGGCTGGCAGGGGGATGGGGGGCCTGGTTTATACTGCGCCGCCCAAAACTCTCTGGAGCTCAATATGCAGATGCCGGTCTGGTGGCTGCTGTGCCTGCCGTTTGTTGCCGGGGCCTTTCTCGCCCTGCAAGCCGGAATCAACGGTCAACTGGCCAAGCAGGTCGGCGGGGTGCTGGCTGCGGCCCTGATCTCTTTTTTTGTCGGCACCGCGGCGCTGCTGGTGCTGGTGGTGCTGCAGCGCGAAATGCCGACCCTGGGTGCCCTCAAGGGCCTGACCTGGTGGCATTGGTGCGGCGGCCTGCTGGGGGCGTTCTTCATTACCACGGCCGCCTTTGCCGGGCCGCGGGTCGGCGCCCTGCTGTTCATGTCGCTGGTGCTGGCCGGCCAGTTGAGCATGGCTCTGGCGCTGGACCACTTTGGCTGGGTGGGGTTTCGGGAAGCGCCGGTCAGCCTCGGCAAGATTGCCGGATTGCTGCTGATCGTCGTCGGGGTGGTGCTGATCCGCCGGGGCTGAGGCCACTCAGGCGATGGGCTGCCAGTTGCCCAGCATATGCTGCAACTCGCCGCTGCCCAGCAACTGCAGTTCTCCGCTTGAACCCCCGGCACTGGCCAGCAGGCGCACTTCGCTGGGCAGCAGCACGGGCTTCATGAACTGCACCGTCACTTCGATGTTCGCTGCTGGCAGATGCTCGCTCAGGGCTGCCAGGGTGCGCGCCTTGTTCCACAGGCCATGGGCGATGGCCTGGGGAAAGCCGAACAGCCGGGCGCTCCAGGCGCTCAGGTGGATCGGGTTGTAGTCGCCGGAAACCCTGGCGTAGCGCCGGCCGATATCGCGCTCGGCGCGCCAGCAGGCGACTTCGCCGAGGTTGTCGGCGTTGGGCAAGTGTTGGCTGGAAGGTTCTCCCGCCAACTTGACTCCACGGCAGAGCATGCGGCTTTGCGCTTCCCAGAGGGGGCCCAGCAAATCGTCCACTGTGGTCACCAGGTCGAATGTTGCGCCTTTGGCGTGGGGTTGCAGGTTGCACACCTGGACCCCGATTCGAACGCTGCTGACATTGCCCATGGGGCGCAACACACGAATCCTGTTGCCCAGGTGAATCAGCCCCAGTAGCGGAAATGGAAAGTCCCGGGCAGTGAGCAGCTGCATCTGCAAGGGAAACGCCAGTACATGGGGGTAGGTCGCGGGCAGCAGGCCGTTATCGGCAAAGCCGCAGACCTTGCGGTAGCCCGCCAGTTGCCCGGGGGCCAGGCTGATCCAGCAGCGCAGGCCGTATTCGGGTAACTGCGTGCCGTTGATCCGTCGGCGCATTGCCGCTTTGAGAAACAGCGGCGGCAGGGACGCGGGCAGGTTCAGTTCGTGCCAGTGTGCAGTCATTTTCAGGCCCCCAATAGACTTTGTCCGCAGACCCGCAGGGCCTGCCCGCTGACGGCGCCGCTGCCCGGCTGGCCGAGCCAGGCCACCGCTTCGGCAACGTCCTGGGGCAGGCCGCCCTGGCCCAGGGAACTCATGCGCCTTCCAGCTTCGCGCAGGGCGAAGGGCACCTTGGCGGTCATCTGGGTCTCGATGAAGCCCGGCGCCACGGCATTGATGCTGATATCCCGGGCGTGCAGCAGCGGCGCCCAGGCCTGGGCCAGACCAATCAGCCCGGCCTTGCTGGCGGCGTAGTTGGTTTGCCCGCGGTTGCCGGCGATGCCGCTGATGGAGGCCAGCAGGATCACCCGGCCATGGTCGTGCAGGCGTGCGCTGTCCAGCAGGGCCTGGGTCAGCACCTGGGGCGCATTGAGGTTCACCGCCAGCACCGCGTCCCAGTATTCCGGGGTCATGTTGGCCAGGGTCTTGTCCCGGGTGATGCCGGCGTTGTGCACCAGGATGTCGATGCCCTCCGGCAGTTGCTCGATCAACTGTGCCGGAGCGTCTTCGGCGCAGATGTCCAGGCAGATGGCGCGGCCGCCGAGACGGGCCGCCAGGGCTTCCAGATCGGCCTTGGCCTGGGGCACGTCCAGCAGCAGGACCTGGGCACCGTCCCGGGCCAGGGTTTCGGCGATGGCCGCACCAATGCCGCGGGCGGCGCCGGTGACCAGGGCCTTGCGCCCGGCCAGCGGGCGGCTCCAGTCCTGGACCTGGGTCGCGCAGGGCTGCAAGCGGATCACCTGCCCGGAAACGTAGGCGCTCTTGGGCGAGAGAAAGAAGCGCAAGGCGCCTTCCAGCTGTTCTTCCGCTCCGGCTGCCACATACAGCAATTGCAGGGTGGCGCCGTTGCGCAGTTCCTTGGCCAGGGAGCGGCTGAAGCCTTCCAGGGCGCGCTGGGCGCTGGCGGCGAAGGGCTCGTCAAGGGTTTCCGGGGCGCGCCCGAGGATGACCAGGTGGGCGCTGGGCTCGAGGTTTCTCAGCAGTGGCTGGAAGAATTCCCGCAATTGCTTGAGCTGGTCTGTGTGCAGCAGCTCGCTGGCGTCGAACACCACGGCCTTGAGCCGGGGCCCGTGGCCGGGAATCCAGGGGGTGGCCAGGGACGGGTCGGCGCCATAGCTGTAGATGCCATCGGTCAGGCGCGGCGCCAGGGCGGCCACCTGCTGTGCCAGCGCGCCGCCGCCGAGCAACAGCGCACCTTCGATAGGCCGCAGGCGACCGGCTTGCCAGCGCTCCAGGCGTACCGGCGACGGCAAGCCAAGAGCCCCGACCAGGCGCTGGCCGATGGACGAGTTGGCGAAGTCGATATAACGGTCAGACATGGAACGCACTCCGAAGGTTGGGGTTCAAAGTGTGGACCATGAATGGCCCTGGGTCGTTCGATCGGCCAGATCCCTCCTACGCTGGAGGAGGTACCCACCGCAGTCGCACTCACAGAATAGGGAGCTTTCCATGACACAGCTGCGTCGCGTCGCGATTATCGGCGGCAACCGCATCCCCTTCGCCCGTTCCAACGGCCCCTATGCCACCGCCAGCAACCAGGCGATGCTCACCGCCGCCCTGGAGGGCCTGATCGAGCGCTACAACCTGCACGGCCTGCGCCTTGGCGAGGTGGCCGCCGGTGCCGTGCTCAAGCATTCCCGGGACTTCAACCTGACCCGCGAATGCGTCCTCGGCTCGCGGCTTTCGCCCACCACCCCGGCCTACGATATCCAGCAGGCCTGCGGCACGGGCCTGGAAGCGGCGCTGCTGGTGGCCAACAAGATCGCCCTGGGGCAGATCGACTGCGGCATCGCCGGCGGGGTGGATACCACTTCGGATGCGCCGATCGGGGTCAACGAAGGCCTGCGCAAGATCCTGTTGCAGGCCAACCGCGCCAAGAGCACCGGCGACAAGCTCAAGACCCTGCTGCAACTGCGGCCCCATCACCTCAAGCCGGAACTGCCGCGCAATGGCGAGCCGCGCACCGGCTTGTCCATGGGCGAGCACTGCGAGCAGATGGCCAAGACCTGGAACATTGCCCGCGCCGATCAGGATCAACTGGCCCTGGAAAGCCATCAGAAAATGGCCGCCGCCTACGCCGAAGGCTGGCAGGACGACCTGATCACTCCCTTCCTCGGCCTGACCCGGGACAACAACCTGCGCCCGGACCTGACCCTGGAAAAGCTCGCCAGCCTCAAGCCGGCCTTCGACCGTAGCGCCAGCGGCACGCTGACGGCGGGCAACTCCACGCCCCTGACCGATGGCGCCTCGCTGGTGCTGTTGGGCAGTGAAGCGTGGGCCAGGGAGCAGGGCCTGCCGGTTCTTGCCTACCTGCGCGACGGCGAGGCCGCGGCGGTGGACTTCGTCAACGGCGCCGAGGGGCTGCTGATGGCCCCGGTATACGCCGTGCCGCGCTTGCTGGCGCGCAATGGCCTGAGCCTGCAGGACTTCGACTACTACGAGATCCACGAAGCCTTCGCCGCCCAGGTGCTGTGCACTCTCAAGGCCTGGGAAGACCCCGAATACTGCAAGGCCAGGCTGGGCCTGGAGGCACCTCTGGGCAGCATCGATCGCGCCCGGCTCAACGTCAAAGGCAGTTCCCTGGCGGCAGGGCACCCGTTTGCCGCCACCGGCGGGCGCATCGTCGCCAACCTGGCGAAGCTGCTGAGTGTGGCGGGGCAGGGGCGCGGGCTGATTTCCATCTGTGCCGCGGGCGGCCAGGGTGTGACGGCGATCATCGAGCGCTGAGGTTCGTGGCCTTCCCCGGCACGCAGGCTCCTACACAGAAATGCCGCCCATTCGTAGGAGCCGGCTTGCCGGCGAAAGCGTCTTCAGGTCTTGAAGCGCCGTACCAGGGCGTCCAGCTCATTGGACAGCCCCGCCAGGCTCTGGGAGTCCAGGCGCGCCGAGTTCGCCAGTTCCGCCACCAGTTGCGCATCGCCATGGATCTGGCTGATGTGCCGGTTGATGTCTTCCGCCACCTGATGCTGCTCTTCGGCGGCGGTGGCGATCTGGGTGTTCATGTCGCGGATCACGTCCACCGATTCGCGGATCTGCCCGAAGCTGTTGCGCGCCAGGCCGATGCGGTTCACCGACTGCTGGGACACTTCCAGGCTGGCGTGCATCTGCTGGGTCACGGCGCTGGTGCGTTTGGCCAGGTTGCCCAGCAGCCCGTCGATCTCGGCAGTGGAGTCGGCGGTACGCTTGGCCAGGGCCCGCACCTCGTCGGCCACCACGGCAAAACCGCGACCCTGCTCCCCGGCCCGGGCGGCCTCGATGGCCGCGTTCAGCGCCAGCAGGTTGGTCTGTTCGGCGATCGAGCGGATGGTGCCGAGGATCGACTGGATGTCGGTGCTGTCGCGTTCCAGTTGCTGCATCGACTGCGCCGACTGTTCGATCTCCTGGCTCAGGCGATCGACGCTGTGCACCGCGTCATCGATCTGCTGCTGGCCTTCCCGGGCCTGGCGCTGGCCACTGTCTGCCGACTCGGCGGCCTGGCTGCAGGAGCGGGCCACTTCGTTGGCGGTGGCGACCATTTCGTGGAAGGCGGTGGACACCATGTCCACCGCTTCGCGCTGGCGCCCGGCGGCTTCGGCCATGTCGCTGGAGACCTGGGTCGAACTGTGGGAAGTGGCGAGGATCTTCTGCGCGGCCTGGCCGATGCTCTGGATCAGGTTGCGGATTGCCGCCAGGAACTGGTTGAACCAGTTGGCTAACTGCGCGGTTTCGTCGCTGCCACGGATATTCAGACTGCGGGTCAGATCGCCTTCGCCTTGGGCAATGCCTTCCAGGCCACTGGCCACGCCGCGGATCGGCCGCACGATGAGGCTGGCGAAACTCGCCCCGAGCACTGCGAACAGCACCGCCAGGATCGCGGCAATACCGGCAATGATCCAGGTCAGCTGGGTGGCCGCGCCCATGACTTCGTTCTGCTTGATCAGGCCGATGAAGGTCCAGCCCAGTTGCTCCGAAGGCCAGACGTTGGCCATGTAGTGCTCGCCGCCCAGTTCCACCTGCACCAGGCCTTTGCCGGCCTTGGCCAGTTGCGCGTACCCCTCGCCGAGGCTGCCCAGGGCCTTGAAGTTGTGCTCCGGCTGCTTGGGGTCCACCAGCACCGTGCCGTTGTTTTCCATCAGCATCAGGTAGCCCGATTCGCCCAGCTTGATCTGTTTGACGATCTCGGTGAGCTGCTTGAGCGACACGTCGACTGCGACCACGCCGCCCTGGGGGCCCAACTGGTTGGCCAGCGAGCGCACGGTGCTGACCAGCACCGCATCGTCGCTGGCCCAGTAATAGGCCTCGGTGCGCAGGGTCTTGCCCGGGTTGGCCTGGGCGGTCTTGTACCAGGGGCGTACGCGGGGGTCGTAGTTGGCCAGCTTCAGGTCGGCGGGCCAGGAGACGTATCCGCCGTTGCTCACGCCATAGGACACATAGGAATAGGCAGGATGGCTGGCGGCCATGGCGGCGAACAGCTCGAAGATTCGTTTGTCCTGCTCGCCTTCCGGGGCCTTCGCGGCATCGGCGCTCATCCAGGTCTTGAGGTTGTCGCCGGCCTGGGTGATCAAGGGTTGAGCGGCCAGGTAATCGATGTTCTGGCTGATGCCTTCGAAGAACAGCTGCATGGCGTTGGCCACTTGGCGGATCTCGCGGCCGCTGCCGTCGACGAAGGTGTTTTCGGCCTCGCTGCGCAGGTTGATCACCACCAGCGTGGCTACCAGCACCACGGGCAGGCTGGCGATGACGGCAAAGGCCCAGGTCAATTTCTGTTTGATGTTCATCCGCGCTCCAGTTTTTTGTAAGACCACGAAGTGCAGGCGACTCGCGGATTTATCGGCAGCTTGAAAGATGACGCTGATTGCATCCCTGGGGTGAAGTCGAGCCCGCGGCGATCGAACCTTGGCCGGTGGCTGACGTCTTTATTGGATTGTCGGACAAACTCCCTGTCTCTCTGAGGGCTTCGGCTGGCGCCGGGCAATATTGAGCCTCAGGCAGAAAAAAACTTCCGCGGGCAGGCCCGCGAAGGGGCTGGCCTGAGTGCCACTGATGGACGGTTGCGGACGCCGTCTCGGCTATGATCCTTGACGGCGTCGATGGATTGATCTGGCACATTGAGTGCATTGCTGTCGCTCGGTGGTCGGCAGCCCTTTCCCGTCGTGGGAGGATTGCCGTATAACGAGTGACTTTCGCGTGTTTGGTAACAAGGGACCCACAATAAAAGCTGATGAAGACTCCAAAACGCATTGAACCGCTGATCGAAGACGGTCTGGTAGACGAGGTGCTGCGCCCACTCATGAGTGGTAAAGAGGCAGCTGTGTATGTGGTGCGCTGCGGCAACGAGCTACGTTGCGCCAAGGTCTACAAGGAGGCGAACAAACGCAGTTTCCGTCAGGCGGCGGAGTATCAGGAGGGGCGCAAGGTTCGTAACAGCCGTCAGGCGCGGGCCATGGCCAAGGGCTCGAAGTTCGGGCGCAAGGAAACCGAGGACGCCTGGCAAAACGCCGAAGTGGCGGCGTTGTTCCGCCTGGCCAATGCCGGGGTGCGGGTGCCCAAGCCGTTCGACTTCCTCGAAGGTGTGCTGTTGATGGAGTTGGTGGCCGACGAGTACGGCGATGCGGCGCCGCGGCTCAACGATGTGGTGCTGGAACCGGACCAGGCCCGTGAATATCACGCCTTCCTGATTTCCCAGATCGTGCTGATGTTGTGTACCGGCCTGGTGCACGGTGACCTTTCCGAGTTCAACGTGCTGCTGACTCCGGATGGCCCGGTGATCATCGACCTGCCCCAGGCGGTGGATGCTGCCGGCAACAACCATGCCTTCAGCATGCTGGAGCGTGACGTCGGCAACATGGCGTCCTATTTCGGGCGTTTTGCCCCGGAACTCAAGGGCACTCGGTATGCCAAGGAAATGTGGGCCCTGTACGAGGCTGGCACCTTGCATCCGGGCAGCGTGCTGACCGGCGAGTTCGACGACCCCGAAGAACTGGCGGATGTCGGCAGCGTGATCCGCGAGATCGAAGCGGCGCGCCTGGACGAGGAGCGTCGCCAGGCAGTACGCGCGGCGGATGATGCGCCGCCGGGCAAATCCGAAGAACCACCGCCTCCGCCCTGGATGCAGTGATGCCATAAAAAAATCCGGCCTTGGCCGGATTTTTCATTCCCGCAAACTACCCGGCCCCTTGGCCCCTTGGCCCCTTGCACCTTGCATCTTGTAGCCGCTGCCGAAGGCTGCGCACGGCCCGAAGGGACGCAGGGATCTTGAGGGCGCCGAGGTCTGGCGGGAGATCGCCAAGCAAGGTCCTGCGGGCCTTTTCGCAGCCTCGCCCAGTGCTCGGCAGCGGCTACATGGGCCGGCAGGTCACAGGCTCAGGATCCGCAGCAACTGCCCGAGGCCAGTTCCTTGAGGATCGGGCAGTCCGGGCGGTGGTCGCCCTGGCAGTGCTCCACCAGGTCCTGCAGGGTGTCGCGTAGCCCTGCCAGCTCGCGGATCTTCTGGTTCAACTCGTCGATATGCTGGCGGGCCAGGGCCTTCACATCGGCGCTGGCCCGCTGCCGGTCCTGCCACAGGGTCAGCAGCTTGCCCACCTCTTCCAGGGAAAACCCCAGGTCCCGGGAGCGCTTGATGAAGGCCAGGCTGTGCAGGTCGTCATCGCCATACAGGCGATAGCCGCTGTCACTGCGATGGGCGGGCTTGAGCAGGCCGATGGACTCGTAGTAACGGATCATCTTGGCGCTCAGGCCGCTCTTTCGGGCTGCTTGGCCGATGTTCATTCGGCGTTCTCCAGGTCTTTGGGTTTCCAGGTTTTCAACAGTAGCGCATTGCTGACCACGCTGACGCTGGACAGCGCCATGGCCGCCCCGGCGAGCACCGGGTTGAGCAGGCCGAAGGCCGCCAGCGGGATGCCGATCAGGTTGTAGACGAAGGCCCAGAACAGGTTCTGGCGAATCTTCGCGTAGGTCTTGCGGCTGATTTCCAGGGCCGCCGGGATCAACCGTGGATCGCCGCGCATCAGGGTGATGCCGGCCGCATGCATGGCCACGTCGGTGCCGCCGCCCATGGCGATGCCGATGTCCGCCGCCGCGAGGGCCGGGGCGTCGTTGATACCATCCCCGACCATGGCCACCACGCCGGTCTTTTTCAGCTCGGCCACCGTGGCCGCCTTATCCGCCGGCAGCACTTCGGCGTGCACGTCGGTGATGCCCAGGGCGTCGGCCACCACCTTGGCGCTGCCGCGGTTGTCGCCGGTCAGCAAATGGCTGCTGATATGCCGTGCATTGAGTTGCTGCACCGCCTGCAACGCGCCGGGCTTGAGGGTGTCGCCAAAGGCGAACAGTCCCAGCACCCGGGATTGCGGGCTCTGCTCGATCAGCCAGGACAGGGTCCGGCCTTCGTGTTCCCAGTCCCTGGCCGCCTGGGCCAGGTCGCCGGGGTTGAGGCCGCTTTCTTCCAGCAGGCGGCGGTTGCCCAGGGCCAGTTGGCGGCCCTCCAGGGTGCCGGCGATGCCTCGCCCGGTGAGGGACTGGCTGGCGCTGACGTCAGCCACCGGCAGTTGGCGTTCCTGGCACAGGTCCAGCACGGCCTTGGCCAGAGGGTGCTCACTGCCGCGCTGCAGGGCACCGGCCAGTTGCAGCACGCTGTTTTCATCGCCTTCCACCGCCTGCATATGGGCGATGCGCGGGGTGCCGGAGGTCAGGGTGCCGGTCTTGTCGAAGACCACCGAACTGACTTCGTGGGCCCGCTCCAGGGCTTCGGCATCCTTGATCAGGATGCCGTGGCGGGCCGCCACGCCGGTGCCGGCCATGATCGCCGTGGGTGTGGCCAGCCCCAGGGCGCAAGGGCAGGCGATCACCAGCACCGCCACGGCGTTGATCACCGCGGTTTCCAGCGGTGCGCCGTACAGCCACCAGCCCACCAGCGTGATCAGCGCCAGCACCAGGACAGTGGGCACGAACACCTGGCTGACTTTATCCACCAGTTTCTGGATCGGTGCCTTGCCGGCCTGGGCGTCTTCCACCAGGCGAATGATCCGCGCCAGCACGGTTTCCGCCCCCAGGGCCAGGGTGCGCACCAGCAGCCGGCCTTCGCCGTTGATGGCGCCACCGGTGACCTTGTCGCCGGGTTGCTTGGGCACGGGCAGGCTCTCGCCGCTGATCAGCGCTTCATCGGCATGGCTCTGGCCTTCGATGACTTCGCCGTCCACCGGAAAGCGCTCGCCGGGCTTGACCAGCACCAGGTCACCCAGGCGCAAGGCGCTGATCGCGACTTCCTGTTCGCGGCCGTCGATGACCTGGATCGCCCGTTCCGGACGCAGGGCCTCCAGGGCGCGGATGGCACTGGCGGTCTGGCGCTTGGCGCGGCTTTCCAGGTATTTGCCCAGCAGCACCAGGGCGATTACCACCGCCGAGGCCTCGAAGTACAGGTGCGGCATGCTGCCCGCGGCGGCGGTGGCCCATTCGTACAGGCTCAGGCCATAGCCGGCGCTGGTGCCCAGGGCCACCAGCAGGTCCATGTTGCCGCTGCCGGCGCGCACGGCCTTCCAGGCCGCGACATAAAAGCGTGCACCGAAGATGAACTGCACCGGGGTGGCCAGGGCGAACTGGGCCCAGGCCGGAAGCATCCAGTGCAGGCCGAACGGCTGCACCAGCATCGGCAGCACCAGGGGCAGGGCCAGTAGGATGGCCAGCACCAGGCTCCAGCGCTCGCGTCGCAGGTTCTGCTGTTGCTCGTCGCCCTGTTTCTGCTCGGCCTGCCACAGGCTGGCGGAGTAGCCGGCCTGGGTCACGGCATTGATCAGCAGCGTCGGGTCGACCTGGCCCAGCAGTTCGACATGGGCACGCTCGGTGGCCAGGTTGACGCTGGCGCTGCGGACGCCGGGGAGTTTGTTCAAGGCGCGTTCGACTCGCCCGGCGCAGGTGGCGCAGGTCATGCCGCCGATGCTCAGTTCGACGGCTTGCACCGGCACGCTGTAGCCGGCGTTTTCCACGGCTTCCAGCAGGGCCGGCAGGCTGTCTTGCGGTGCTTCGACCCGAGCCTGTTCCGTGGCCAGGTTGACGCTGACCGTGCGAATGCCGGCGACCTTGCCCAGGGCACGCTCTACGCGCCCGGCGCAACTGGCGCAGGTCATGCCGGCAATCGGCAGGTCGAAAGTGGTTGATTCAGGCATGGCGACGCTCCCTGTGAATGTTGCCTACAGGATCAACCTTGCCACGCAGGCAAGGTCAAGGGGGCATTGCACGGGTGCTTCATTTTGTCCCAGGGGCTGCTCGCAGTGCGCGAACAGCAGGCCCCCGGGAGCTCGGCAGGGGGCGGGGTGTCAGTATTCCAGGGCGGCGGGCTTGAGGTACATGCCCGAGGCGTTCATGGCGATGCGGAACTTCAGCACATCGCCAGCCCGCAGGCTGATGTCCTGGGAACTCGGGGCAAGCAGCCCGGCGTTGCAGCCCGGGGCCTGGCCTGGCAGCAGTTTCAGGCGCAGGGAAACCTTGCCCGGCGGCAGGTTGAACGAGGCGCTCTGTTCCTGGAACAGCCGACCGGCGAGCTGGTCCTGGATGTACAGGCCGATCTCGCAGGACGTGGCGACTTCCAGCCGCTCCCTGGAAATGATCAGCACGCCGTAGTCCTCTCCGGCGGCCAGCGCCGATGGGGTTGCCGCGAACAGGCCCAGGAGGCCGACGAGGCTGAAAGTTGACCAGCGCATGGCTGAATCTCCCGCTGTGGTGTCGTAAGACGTGCAGCTTGGCCGAGCGCGCCGCCGATTTCCAGCCCGGCAGATCAATCCGGAACTTGACCTTGCCACGGTGGCAAGGACAAGACTTGCTCCAACCCAATACAGGAGAAGCGCAATGCAAGTATTCAACGTTCAAGGCATGTCCTGCGGTCACTGTGTGCGTGCCATCACCCAGGCGCTGCAAAGCAAGGACCCGGCGGCCACCGTGCGGGTGGATCTGGCGGCCAAGGAAGTCGGAGTCGAGAGCCGCCTGTCCAGCGATGAGGTGATCAGCCTGATCAGCGAGGAAGGCTACGCGGTCAAGGTTGCCTGAGCCTTTTTATATAGTTAGCGACCTATCGGAATGTTCAAGGCGTCCAAGCGCGGCTAGACTGTGCGACCGCTGACCAACGCTCGTTTGGATGCCATGAACCTCCGCACAATCCTGATTCTCGGCGCTCTGAGCGCTTTCGGCCCGCTGGCCATCGACTTCTACTTGCCGGCCTTCCCCTCGATGGCCCTGGCTTTCGGCACCGATGAAAAACACGTTCAGCTGACCCTGGCCGCCTACTTCCTCGGCCTGTCCATCGGCCAGTTGGCCTATGGCCCGGTGGCCGATCGTTTTGGCCGGCGCCTGCCGCTGCTGGCGGGGGTGGGCCTGTTCACGCTGGCCTCCCTGGCCTGCGCCTATGCGCCGAACCTGGAATGGCTGATCGGCGCACGCTTTGTCCAGGCCCTGGGCGGATGCGCCGGGATGGTGATTTCCCGGGCCGTGGTCAGCGACAAGTGCGATGCGGTGGGTTCGGCCAAGGTCTTCTCCCAACTGATGCTGGTGATGGGCCTGGCCCCGATCCTGGCGCCAATGCTGGGCGGCCTGCTGGTCAACCTCTACGGCTGGCAGTCGATCTTCATCATGCTCACGGTGTTCAGTGCACTGTCCGGGCTGGCAGTGGCCCTGGGCCTGCCGGAAAGCATGCCGGCCACCCGCCCGCGCCTGCCTCTGTCCGGGGCGCTGCGCCAATATGGCCTGCTGCTGTCGGACCGGGTATTTCTCGGCCATGCCTTGACCGGCGGGATCGCCATTGCCGGGATGTTTTCCTATATTGCCGGTTCGCCCTTTGTCTTCATCAAGCTCTATGGCGTGCCAGCGGAGCACTTCGGCTGGTTCTTCGGGATCAATGCCGGGGGCTTCATCCTGGTGGCGCAGATCAATGCGCGCCTGCTGGCCAAGCGTGGCCCGGCGTTCCTGCTGGCGCGCACCGTGTGGATCTACCTGGCAGCGGGCCTGACCCTGCTCGGCGTCAGTGCCTTGCACACCAGTGCGCTCTGGCCGCTGCTGCTGCCGCTGTTCGTGTGTATCGCCAGCCTGGGCTGCATCATTCCCAATGCCGCAGCCTGCGCCATGAATGGTCAGGGCGCACGGGCCGGCAGCGCCTCGGCGATGCTCGGTTGCCTGCAATTCAGCGTGGCTGCAGGGGCGGCGTACCTGGTGGGTGTGCTGCATGACGGCAGCGCCATGCCGATGGCCATGGTCATCAGCCTGTGCGGTGTGCTGGCGGTGAGCATGGCGGTCATGACCCGGCGCTTGCAGAATGCCCGGGCGCTGAAGGCTGCCGAGCTCTGAGTCAGCCGGTGGCGCGCTGGCTCTGGGGAATCGGGTGGGGGGCTTGCAGGCGGCTTTGCAGGGTCTGGGTGAAGGCCCGGGCTTCGGCCTCGCTGCGGAACGTCACCACATGCTGGTCGAGCCGCACCTGCCATTGAGAGCCCTGGGGGTGTGCCAATTCTTTTATCAGGATCTTCATTGCTGACCTCCTAACGGTAAAAGACTGCGCTGCAAGGGCCCCCAGTGTAGACCCGAATACGGTCACAAATATGACCGGAATCAACTCTCGGACTGACGGCAGCCAGCACCTTTTACCGGTGCCGGCTGCCGTTCGTTAACGCCTCAGAAACCTTCGAGGACGATCTTGCCGCGAGCCTTGCCGCTCTCCAGCAGGGCGTGGGCGCGGCGCAGGTTGGCTGCGTTGATCTGGCCGAAGTGCTCACCCACCGTGGTCTTCAAGGTGCCGGCGTCAATCAGTTCGGCGACCCGGTTGAGCAGCACGTGCTGCTCTTGCATGTCGGCGGTTTCGAACAGCGAGCGGGTGTACATGAACTCCCAGTGCAACGACAGGCTCTTGCGCTTGAGCTTGGTCACGTCGAGGCTTTTCGGATCGTCGATCAGCGCCAGCTTGCCCTGGGGTGCCAGGGCTTCCACCAGTTGGTCGAGGTGGGCATCGGTCTGGGTCAGGCTGGCGACGTGGGTCACCTGGCCTGCGCCAATGCGCTGGAGTTCGGCGCTCAGTGGCTGGCTGTGGTCCACCACCGCATGGGCGCCCAGCTCGCGGACCCAGGCCTGGGTCTGTTCACGGGAGGCACTGCCGATCACCTTGAGGCCGGTGAGCTGACGGGCCAGTTGGGTGAGGATCGAACCGACCCCGCCGGCAGCGCCGACGATCAGCAGGCTCTGGCCTTTGTCAGCCGGCTCCTGGCTGATCTGCAGGCGTTCGAACAGCAGCTCCCAGGCGGTGATCGCGGTCAGCGGCAGGGCGGCGGCCGCGGCGAAGTCCAGGCTCTTGGGCATGTGGCCGACGATCCGTTCATCCACAGTGTGCAGCTCACTGTTACCGCCGGCCCGGGCGATGGAGCCGGCGTAGAACACCCGGTCACCGACCTTGAACAGGCTGACGTCGCTGCCCACGGCCTTGACCACCCCGGCCACGTCCCAGCCCAGCACCTTGGCCGCGCCACCTTCGGGCTGGACGTTCTGGCGCACCTTGGTGTCCACCGGGTTGACCGAGATGGCCCTGACTTCCACCAGCAGATCGCGAGGGCCGGCCACGGGCTCGGGCAGCTCGATGTCTTGCAGGGACTTGGGATCGTCGATGGGCAGGGAAGCGTAATAGGCGATGGCTTTCATGTTGAGTTCCTGATGATGAGTAGGGAAAAAAGGCTCAGACAATCAACTGCAGGCGCTTGAGCTCGAAGTGCTCGATCGCCTCGCGGGTCTGATGGAGGAAATGCCGGAAGTGCGCGGTGTTGTTGTGAAACTCAAGGGCTGCTTCATCGTCCCAGCGCTCCAGCACGTAGAAGGTGCCCGGTTGCTCGGCATCCTGGTGCAGCTCGTAGTACTGGCAACCGCTTTCCTCACGGCTGGGCGAGACCAGGGCGCTGAGCTCGCGCTTGAGAACGTCTTGCTGCTGGGGCTTGGCGATCAGGGTGGCAATCGCGGTGAAGGCTTGGGACATGTGGGCTTCCTCAGGTGCTAGGCGATGGGAGGGATGATTGGCTATTTCTCCCGAGGATAAAACCGGCTAAAAGAGCAGGCTCTTTCAATATTTTTTTGATAATCCAGGAAAGCCTCATGCTGCGATTCGATGACCTGCAGTTGTTCGTGCGTGCCGCAGACCTGGGCAGCCTGTCGGCGGCGGCCCGGGTCATGGACCTTTCGCCTGCGGTGGCCAGTGCTGCCCTCAAGCGCATCGAGGAACACCTGGGCGCACGGCTGCTGGCCCGTTCCACCCGCAGCCTGCGGCTCACCGCGGAGGGCGAGGGCTTTCTCGAATACGCCCGGGCGGCCTTGAGCAACCTGGATGAAGGCCGGCGCCTGCTGGCCAGCGGTCAGGATCAGGTCAGTGGCGTGTTGCAGCTTTCTGCCCCTTCGGATTTTGGCCGCAATCTGCTGTTGCCCTGGCTCGACGAGTTCCAGCGTGAACATCCCAAGCTCAGCGTGCGCTTGCTGCTGGGGGACCGGATTGCCGACCTGTTCCGCCAGCCGGTGGACATTGCCCTGCGTTACGGCGAACCGGAGGACTCCAGCCTGGTGGCGCTGCCAGTGGCTCCGGACAACCGCCGGGTGCTGTGCGCCGCCCCCAGTTATCTGGCCCGCTACGGCGAGCCGCGCCAGCTGGAGCAACTGGCCCAGCACAACTGCCTGTTGTACATGCTCGACAGCCGGGCTCATGACCTCTGGAGCTTTCATGACGGCAAGCGCGAGGTGAGCCTCACCGTCAGTGGTGACCGCCTGAGCGACGACGCCGATGTGGTGCGGCGCTGGGCCGTGGCCGGTGAGGGGATTGCCTACAAGTCCTGGCTGGATGTGGCCGCCGATGTGCTGGCCGGCCGCCTGCAGATACTGCTGCCGGAACTGCGCTGCGAAGGCGCGTCGCTGAACCTGCTGTGCACCCACCGGGCGCACCTGAGCAAACCGGTGAAACTACTGCGTGACCTGCTCCAGGAGCGTTGCGCGCAGATCAGCGCGCAACGCCCGCGATAGGAGCCGGCTTGCCGGCGAGCCTGGGCACCGTGCCCTCGGCGTCGCTGGTGGACGCGAACAGGTCGCCCTCGGCAATCAGCCCCGGCCTCGATCCCGCACACTCGGGCGGTCAAGCATTCAACCGGGGGAACGGGCATGGGCATACAGGAATACAGCGCCGCAGAGCGCCTGGAACGGCTACCCATCAGCGGCTATCACCGGGTGATCTTCATCATCATCGCCCTGGCGTTTTTCTTCGACTCCATGGACCTGGCGATGATGACTTTCCTCCTCGGCTCGATCAAAACCGAGTTTGGCCTGAGTTCGGCCCAGGCCGGCCTGCTGGCCAGCTCCAGTTTCTTCGGCATGGTGCTGGGCGCCTCGCTGTCGGGCATGCTTGCCGACCGCTATGGGCGCAAGCCGGTGTTCCAGTGGAGCATCGTGCTCTGGGGCGTGGCCAGTTACCTGTGTTCCACCGCCCAGAGCGTGGACAGCCTGACCCTGTTCCGGGTGTTGTTGGGGATCGGCATGGGCATGGAGTTTCCCATCGCCCAGTCGATGCTCTCGGAGATGATTCCGGCCCAGCGTCGCGGGCGCTACATCGCCCTGATGGATGGCTTCTGGCCCCTGGGTTTCGTCGCCGCCGGGGTGCTCTCGTATTTCCTCCTGCCGCTGATCGGCTGGCGTGACATCTTCCTGGTGCTGGCAGTACCGGCGGTGTTCGTGCTGGTGATCCGCTTCTTCATTCCCGAGTCACCGCGCTGGCTGGAACAGGCCGGGCGCCACGCCGATGCGGATCGGGTGCTGTGTGGCATCGAAGACAAGGTGCGCGCTTCCCTGGGCACGGCGCAATTGCCGGAGCCGCTGCACCTGCCGCGTATCGACAGTGCGCCGGGGCACTTTTTCTCGGCACTGAAGCAGATCTGGTCGCCGCTCTATCGCCAGCGCACGATGATGATCTGGAGCCTGTGGTTCTTCGCCCTGCTGGGCTTCTACGGCCTGACGTCCTGGCTCAGCGCCTTGCTCCAGCAGTCCGGTTTTGCGGTGACCCAGTCGGTGTACTACACGGTGCTGATTTCCCTGGGCGGGATTCCCGGGTTCCTCATGGCGGCCTGGCTGGTGGAGCGCTGGGGGCGCAAGCCGGTGTGCATCGTGACCTTGCTCGGCGGCGGGGTCATGGCCTTCTTCTACGGGCAGAGTGCGGTCTTTGGCGGCAACGTCAGCCTGCTGATCGGCACCGGGCTGCTGATGCAGTTTTTCCTGTTCGGCATGTGGGCGGTGCTCTACACCTATACCCCTGAGTTGTACCCGACGTCGGCCCGGGCTACGGGCTCGGGGTTCGCTTCGGCGGTGGGGCGCATCGGTTCGCTGTTGGGGCCGCTGGTGACCGGGCTGGTGTTTCCGTTGACCGGGCAGGGCGGCGTATTCGCCCTGGGGGCGGCGTGCTTCGTGATTGCCGCGGGGGTGGTCTGGCTGTTCGGGATGGAAACCCGGGGCAAGACCCTGGAGGAGTTGAGCGAGGCGGGGAGCTGATAGAGACGGGGGGGACCTGTTCGCCGGCCAGCCGGCTCCTACAGGTTCGTGTAGGAGCCGGCTGGCCGGCGAAGGCCGTTACGGCTTGACCAGCCGTGCATCCAGGCTGTTCTGCGCCAGGCGCCGGGCCTGGTCCTGGGTCATGCCCAGGTCGGTGTGCAGGGCGTGGAAGTTCTCGGTGACGTAGCCGCCGAAGTAGGCCGGGTCATCGGAGTTGACCGTGACCTTCACTCCGCGCTCCAGCATTTGCAGGATGTTGTGCTGGGACATGTGGTCGAACACGCAGAGCTTGGTGTTGGACAGCGGGCACACAGTCAGCGGGATCTGCTCGTCGATGATCCGCTGCATCAGCCGCTCGTCTTCGAAGGCACGTACACCGTGGTCGATGCGCTGGATCTTCAACAGGTCCAGGGCTTCCCAGATGTACTCCGGCGGGCCTTCTTCACCGGCGTGGGCGACGGTCAGGAAGCCTTCGCTGCGCGCGCGGTCGAATACCCGCTGGAACTTGCTCGGCGGGTGGCCCATTTCCGAACTGTCCAGGCCCACGGCGACGAATGCATCGCGAAACGGCAGCGCCTGGTCGAGGGTTTTCTGCGCCTCTTCTTCGCTCAAGTGGCGCAGGAAACTGAGGATCAGGCCGCTGGTGATGCCCAGTTGCCGCTCGCCATCTTTGAGTGCGCTGGCGATGCCGTTGAGCACCACTTCGAACGGCACGCCACGGTCGGTGTGGGTCTGCGGGTCGAAGAAGGGTTCGGTGTGGATCACGTTCTGTTCTTTGCAGCGCAGCAGGTAGGCCCAGGTCAGGTCGTAGAAGTCCTGGGAGGTGCGCAGCACGTCGGCGCCCTGGTAGTACAGGTCGAGGAATTCCTGCAGGTTGTTGAAGGCGTAGGCCTTGCGCAGGGTCTCGACGTCGCTCCAGGGCAGGGCGATCTTGTTGCGTTCGGCCAGGGCGAACAGCAGTTCCGGTTCCAGGGAACCTTCCAGGTGCAGGTGCAACTCGGCCTTGGGCAAGGCGTTCAGCCAGTCATACATGGTGTCGTCTCATCAGGTGCAGGCGGGCGCTGCGAGAGTGATGCGCTGCCGGGGCCGTGCCCTTCTGTGGGGAACTGGCTGTGGCTTGCGGCTTTCGCCAGGTTTTCACCGGGCCCGAAAAAGCCGCCATTCTACATCTGGCGGCGCAAATGTTCGGCAAAACCTGACCGGGGGGGGCGGTCAGGCCTGCTCCAGCTCCCGGCGGTAGGCGTAGGTATCGGCAAAGCGCGAGAGCAGGAATTGGGCGCAGGTGGTCACCGGGTACTTGGCCGGGTGCTCCGCGTCCTGGCAGCCGGGCAGGCATTCGATGCGGGTGTCCGGGTGCGGCTCGGCGAAGAACGGCATCGAGTAGCGGTCCACCCCCAGCGGGCTGATGACCCGGTGCGGGGTCGACAGGTAACGGTCGTTGCTCCAGCGCGCCATCATGTCGCCGAGGTTGACCACGAAGCTGCCGTCGATGGGCGGGGCGTCGATCCACTGGCCCTTGACGTTGCGCACCTGCAAGCCGCCAGCGGCGTCCTGGTAGAGCAGGGTGATGCAGCCGTAGTCGGTGTGGGCGCCGGCGCCTTGCTGCTCTGCGCTGCTGGCGGTGTGGCGCGGCGGATAGTGGATCATCCGCAGCACGCTCACCGGGTCCTGGAAGCGGCGGTCGAAGAAATCACGTTCGATGCCCAGGGCCAGGGTCATGGCCCGCAGCAGGGTCTGGGCCAGGGCCTGCATGTCCTGGTAGTGCTGCTCCATCAGGGCTTGCCAGCCGGGCAGGTCAGGGTGGCGGTTGGGCCCGCGCAGGGGTTTTTCCGCCAGCACGTCCGGGTGCTCGGCCGGCAGGTGCAGGCCCATGTCGAAAGTTTCCTTGAGGTCGCTGGGCTTGCTTGGGTCCAGCTGCTCGGTGGCGATGGCGCCGTAGCCGCGATGGTGACGGCTCTGGGTGATATCGATCTTGAGTTTTTCAACACTGGGCAGGGCGAAGAAGTGCTTGGCCGTGCTCAGCAATTGCTCGATGCGTTGTGCACTGATCGGGTGACCCTTGATGTAGAAGAAGCCCCATTCTCGACAGGCGCGGTCGATCTGCTTGGCGACACTGTCCCAGCCTTGCTGCTCATCCTGATACAGCGGGCTGATATCGATGATCGGCAGTTGATTCATGAAAGTGCTCCCATCCTGTTGGCGGTCCGTCGTCGCTGGCGGATGCTCCGACAGCGACGGCCAGATTATTTGGGGATGTCCGCCTTCAGGCCTTCGACGTAGTAGTTCATCGAGGCCAGTTCGGCATTGCTGGCGCTGACCCCCGCGGCGATTTTTTCGACCCCGGCCTGGTCCTTGATCGGGCCGGTGAACGGGTGGAACTCGCCGCTCTTGATGCTGGCGATGATCTGTTCGGCCTCGGTTTTCACCGGGGCCGGCAGCAGGTCGCTGAGGGGCAGTTCAACCGTACCCTCTTTCAGCCCACCCCAGTAGTCCTGGGGTTTCCAACTGTGGTCCATCACCCCCTGGGTGGCCTGGATGTAGTGCGGGCCCCAGTTGTTGACGATGGAGGTCAGCACCGCCTTGGGGCCGAAGTGGGCCATGTCCGAGGCATAGCCCACCGCGTACACGCCACGCCGTTCCGCGGCCTGGATCGGCGCCGGGCTGTCGGTGTGCTGGAAGATCACGTCGGCGCCCTGGTCGATCAGGGCATTGGCGGCGTCGGCTTCCTTGCCCGGATCGAACCAGGAGTTGACCCACACCACCTTGATCTCGGTGCCCGGGTTGTATTTGTTCAAGGCCAGCTGGATGGCGTTGATGTCGCGGATCACCTCCGGAATGGGGAAGGAGGCGACGTAGCCGATCTTCTTGCTCTTGGTCATCTTCGCCGCGAGGAAACCACCCACATAGCGGCCCTCGTAGGTGCGCGCCAGGTAGGTGCCGAGGTTCTTGTCCTGCTTGTAGCCGGTGGCGTGTTCGAAGGTCACCTTGGGGAACTGCCTGGCGACCTTCAGCGTGGGGTTCATGTAGCCGAAGGAGGTGGTGAAGATCAGGTCGTAGTTGTCCTTGGCCATGTTGCGGATCACCCGCTCGGCGTCGGCGCCTTCGGCTACGTTCTCCACGTAGTTGGTCTTGATCTGGTCGCCGAATTTTTCCACCAGGGCCTTGCGCCCCTGTTCATGCTGATAGGTCCAGCCGTGATCGCCTATGGGGCCGATGTAGACGAAACCGACCTTCAGCGGATCGGCGGCGCTGGCGGAAAGGCTGGCACTCAGGCCGATGGCGGCGGCCAGGGTGCAGAGCAACTTGTGCAACGGGCGTGTATGCATGAATGGGAGCTCCATCTTGTTGTGGGGGGCTGGGGCGGCAAGCACTGGAGGGCAATGCAAATAGCTGACCAACAGGACAACAAAGATGGCCGTTGCGCCGGCGAGGCGGTTTCTACGGGGGCTTTGGGGCGCGCTTTTCGCTGGCAAGCCAGCTCCTACGGGGCTGGAATGCAGGAGGCCGCTTGCCGGCGAAGGGCTGTTCAAGAACCAACCCGGTGCGCGGCGCCTGGGGCTGGTGCACTAACATGTAACGAAACGTTAGTGACTTGGTGCAGTCTTTCAGTCATCTCCTGTACTCGTTTTTATTCCCGTCAAAGGACTGCAATGCTCAATTCCCTCAAGCAAGAAAAGTTTCTACTGCTTGCGCTGCTGGCCGCCGTGGCTGCCTATCCGCTTGAACACCTGTTGCTGGGCAGTGGCCAGGGCATCGCCCTGGGCGCCGGGCTGGTGCTGATCGGCTTTATCGTCATGGCTTCGATGCGCGTCGCCCACCACGCTGAACTGCTGGCGGAAAAGGTCGGCGACCCCTACGGCACCATGATCCTGACCCTGGCCGCGGTGCTGGTGGAAGTGGTGATCCTGGCGATCATGATGAGCAACGAAGCCTCGCCGACCCTGGTGCGCGACACCATCTACTCGGCGGTGATGCTGGACATCAACGGCATCCTCGGCCTGGCCGCACTGATGGGCGGCATCAAGCATGGCGAGCAGCCCTACAACGACGACTCGGCGCGTACCTACAGCGTGATGATCCTCACCGCCATGGGCGTGTCGATGGTGGTGCCGGAGTTCATCCCCGAGGCCGACTGGAAGGTCTACTCGGCCTTCACCATCGGCGCCATGGTGGTGCTCTATACCCTGTTCCTGCGCATGCAGGTCGGGCCGCACAGCTATTTCTTCAGCTACAGCTACCCGGAAAAACGCCGCAATAAAGAGGCCCAGGAACAGCCCCATGCCATCAACCTGGCCTGGAGCATCGGCATCCTGGTGTTCGGGGTGGTGGTAATCGGCGCCCTGGCCGAGGTGATGTCCAAGACCCTGGACCTGGGCCTGGAAGGCACGGGCGCACCGCCGGTGATCACGGCGATCCTGGTGGCGGCGATTTCCGCCGCGCCGGAAATCCTGACCGCCCTGCGCGCCGCCCTGGCCAACCGCATGCAGTCGGTGGTCAACGTGGCCCTGGGCGCTTCCCTGTCGACGGTGATCCTCACGGTGCCGGTGATGGAGGCCATGGCCTTGTACACCGGCCAGCCCTTCCAGATGGCCATGACCCCGGTGCAGACGGTGATGGTGTTCATCACCCTGATCGTCAGCGCGATCAACCTCAACGATGGTGAAACCAATGCCATAGAAGGCATGACTCACTTCGTGCTGTTTGCGACCTTCATCATGCTGTCGCTGCTCGGTCTTTAAAGGGGTTGCGCCGACTGGATAGCGCAGCGAAAGCTGACCCCGGGGGCATTCCAGGCCGCGAGTGCGCCCCAACGCCAACGGCGGACGGTGCTGGCCGAAGGAGAAAAGGTCGGGTCGTTGGCAAACTTGTTGTTGGCGCCCCGTTGCGCTCGATAAATGCCTGTTTCAGGCCCTTGCGGGTTCTCCACGGGAGATTCGCGGTAGTAGTGTTTGTCGTACCAGTCGTTGACCCATTCACTGGCATTGCCGGTGAGGTTGTAGAGGCCCAGCGGGTTAGGCACAAACCTGTCCACGGCGAAGGTTTCGTTGTCGTCAGGGGCCGGGAAGTTGCGGCCGTAATCCAGATTGCCATTGTCGGTGGCGAACATCACCGGTTGGCCGCGGTTGCGCGCCGCATATTCCCATTGGGCCTCGGTGGGTAGATCGACGGGATAGCCGCTGAGTTCTGCCAGCCAGCCGCAATAATCCTTGGCTTCTTGCCATTCTTTAGACGCCGGGGCGGGCAGGTTTGCCTGGTAAAGGTGCTTCATCTCGGCGAGTTCGCGCAGTTTCGCGTCGAACGGCGGCTTGCCTTGCGCGAGGAAGAACAGATCGAAATCGCCCAGGGTGGTTTGCAACGAGGACAGGTAATAGCTGCTCAATTTGACCGGATGAACGAAGTCGTCATCGACCTCGAGGCTGATCCGCTCCATTTTTTCCGGGGCCACGCCACAGGGCCATTGGCACAAGGCCTGTGGGTCGAAGCCACGGGGCCAGCCGAAATCCCCCATCTGGAATTCGCCACCTTCAATCAGCACCATGTTGTCCATCGAACGCACGACGGTGTTGAGCACCGCATCGCGGACTTGCGGGGACAGGTCCGGGTATCTGCGGCTGATGGTCGAAGCAATGTCTGCAACTTTTTCAGGTGACAGCACTTTGCTGGCGGGGCCTGCAACCTCCTGTTTCCCACAGCCCGAAATCAGCAGCGCGACGCAGAGCGCCAGTCCGTGCTTTTGTTTCACGTAATGTCCCTATAACGGTTCGGATGAGGGCGGCAAACTAACATGTTTCCTCCCTCTGATACCGTTCAACGCACAGGCGAGGGATACGCTCCCTCGCCGTGGGCGCCAAAGATCAGGTGCCGGCGATCAGTTGCCGGGCCGCCTGGCTGTGATCGGCGATCAGGTTTTTCAGATCCAGCCCTTCTACCTGGCCATCAATCACCCGCCACTTGCCGCCAATCATGACCCGGTCCGCTCGATCCGCAGCGCACAACAGCAGCGCTGAAACCGGATCATGGCTACCCGAGAAACGCAGTTCATCGAGCTTGAACAACGCCAGGTCTGCCTGCTTGCCTACCGCCAGTTCGCCGATGTCGGTACGGCCCAACAGGCTTGCCGACCCCTGGGTCGCCCAGCCCAGTACACGCTCCGGGGTGATCTTTTCGGCGCCGTAACGCAGGCGCTGGATGTACAGCGCCTGACGCGCTTCGAGGATCATGTTCGACGCATCATTGGACGCCGAGCCATCCACGCCCAAGCCAAACGGCGCACCCGCATCGGTCAGCTCGATACTGGGGCAGATGCCGGAGGCCAGGCGCATGTTCGAACTCGGACAATGGCAGATGCCGGTGCCGGCGGCGCCCAGGCGGGCAATTTCATCCGGGTTGAAGTGGATGCCGTGGGCCAGCCAGGTACGCGGACCGAGCCAGCCGACGCTGTCCAGATAATCCACGGTACGCAGGCCGAAGCGCTGCAGGCAGAAATCTTCTTCGTCGAGGGTCTCGGCGAGGTGAGTGTGCAGGCGCACATCGAGCCCGTTGGCCAGTTCGGCGCTGGCCGACATGATTTCCGGGGTCACCGAGAACGGCGAGCACGGCGCCAGGGCGATCTGGATTTGCGCACCGTCGCCACGCTCGTGGTACTGCTGGATCAGGCGCTGACTGTCGTCGAGAATCACCTGGCCTTCCTGCACGGTCTGTTGCGGTGGCAGGCCGCCGTCCTTTTCGCCAAGGCTCATCGAGCCGCGGGTGAGCATGGCGCGCATGCCCAGTTCACGCACGGTTTCGACTTGCACGTCGATGGCGTTTTCCAGGCCGTCCGGGAACAGATAGTGATGGTCGGCGGCGGTGGTGCAGCCGGAGAGCAGCAGTTCGGCCAGTGCCACTTTGGTCGCCAGGGCGAGCTTTTCCGGAGTCAGCCGGGCCCAGACCGGGTACAGGGTCTTGAGCCAGGGAAACAGCGGCTGGTTGACCACCGGCGCCCAGGCGCGGGTCAGGGTTTGATAGAAGTGATGGTGGGTGTTGATCAGGCCCGGCAGCAGCACGTGCTCGCGGGCATCGAAGACCTGCTGGCAGGGGCTTGCAGGTTGCTGGCCGAGGCCCAGCACTTCAACGATCAGGCCGTCTTGCAGCACCAGGCCGCCACGGGCGTCGAGGGCATTGCCGGTGAAGATGGCCAGGGGATTTTTTAACCAGGTACGGGTCGCAGGCATGGTTGCCGGCTCCTCTGAAAGTGGGTTCAGGTTAGCCAGCTCAGTGATGCCCTGTCTGCTGATCCAGGGTCGCCGCAAGGGGCGAGGTGCGCAGTCTAGCGAAAGATTTGCCGGGGGACAAAACTTGCATTTTGCCCCCCGTTCCAGAGCCTTCGCTGGCCTGTGCAAGGGCTGCCCGGGGCAGCCGCGGCCTTACCAGGGGATGGTTTCGCCTTTGTAGTTGACGAAGTGATGACCGCCCTTGCCGGTGTAGGCATTGACCTGGGCGATCAGCCCGCGGGTGCTGGTCTGCACATCGATATCGGCGCCTTCGCCGCCCATGTCGGTCTTCACCCAGCCCGGGTGCAGCGAAAGCACGGTGAGCTTCTGCCCCAACTGGGTCACGAAGCTGTTGGTCATGGAGTTCAGCGCGGCCTTGCTGGCCTTGTACAGGGCCAGCTCCGGCGCGTCGGGCATGGTCACGCTGCCCAGCACCGAACTCATGAACGCCAGCACGCCGCTGTCCTTGCGGATCTGCCCGACAAAGCGCTGGGCCAGGTTGATCGGCGCCACCGCGTTGGTGAAGAACAACTGGCCGACTTCGGCCTGGGTCGCGTGGCCCGGCAGCTGGTTGTCCGGGCCCTTGACCCCGGCATTGACGAACAGCAGGTCGAACACCTGGTCCTTGAGCTTCTGGCTCAGGGCGATCACCGCTTGCTGATCGTCCATGTCCAGTTGCTCGATCTGCACCTTGCCCAGGGCTTGCAGCGCCTCGGCCTTGTGCGGGTTGCGCACGGTGGCGGTGACCTGCCAGCCGTCTTCCAGCAGGCGCTGGACCAGGCCGAGGCCCAGGCCCCGGGAGGCGCCGATGATCAGTGCGGTTTTTGCCGTGGACATGATGAGGTTCCTTGATAAGTGAGGATCACGGATTCAATGGACAGGCTTGCCCGAGCCGTTGTTGCAGCTCCTGGCGCAAGTGGCCCAATTCAGTGATGCGGGTTTCGATCAGGGTCAGTTTGTCTTGCAGCAGCCGGGTTACGGCCTGAACCGTATCGGCACTCTGCCACAGAGCGCCGACACTGCTGCCATTCCGCCCAGGCTTCGGCCTGTTCTCCAATGCGCATGTGCGGGCCTTGAAAGGGCTTGACCCTGGAGCATACTCGAGGCTTTAGCCTGCGCGCTCCTTGAATCTATGGAGCAGCATTTATGTGGACGAGCGAACAGTATCGAACATTGGTCCGGGCCAGCGGCTGGTACGACTTGCTGGTGACGTTGGCCTTCGTCACCCCCTGGAGTTTCATGGCTTTGCACGGGCTGATGCAGGGCTGGGCCCTGCACCTGCCGGGGAGCCTGCCGCCGTTCGAGCCGATGCACCTGCTGATGGCCAACCTGATGGGCTCGATTGTCTGTGTGTGGTCGGTGCTGCGGATTCGTGATCCGCAGCAGGCGTTTGGTCGTTATGACGCAGTGGGGCGCATCCTGTTTGCCACCTGGCAGGTGTATGCCTTGATGCACGGCGCTACGGCGTTGATCGGGGTGATTCTGTTTTTCGAGCTTGCCTGGTGCGTGGCGCAGTTGTGGCCGGTGAAAGACTTCTCCGGCAAGCCGGTGCCTGCGGGGGCCGTGGCGGTCATTTAGTGCCCCGCCTGCCACGGCTGGCCCAGGGACACCGGTGCGTACAGGCGGGTGCGCAAGGCGTCTCGGGACAACAGCACCAGCACCAGGATGGTCGCGGCATAGGGCAGCATCGCCAGCAGGTTGGAAGGAATCGCCAGGCCCAGGCCCTGGGCCACCAGGTGCAGGATGCTCGCCAGGCCGAACAGGTAGGCGCCGAGTAGCAGCCGCCACACCCGCCAGCTGGCGAACACCACCAGCGCCAGGGCGATCCAGCCGCGTCCGGCGCTCATGTTCTCGGCCCACATCGGGGTGTAGGCCAGGGACAGGTAGGCCCCGGCCAGCCCCGCCATGGCGCCGCCGAACAGCACCGCGAGTGCGCGCACCCGCAGTACCGGCAGGCCCATGGCGCTGGCGGCGTCGGGGTTCTCGCCGACAGCCTGGATGATCAGGCCGACCCGGCTTTTGAGAACCACCCAGGCCACCAGGGCGAACAGGGTGAAGGACAGGTACACCAGCAAATCCTGGGCGAACAGCATGCGGCCGATCAGCGGGATCTCGCTCAGCAGCGGCAGCGCCAGCGGTTCGAAGCCGGCCAGGGGCTTGCCGACCCAGGCCGCGCCGACAAAGCTCGACAGGCCGACCCCGAAGATCGTCAGCGCCAGCCCGGTAGCCACCTGGTTGGCGGTGAACACCAGGGCCACCAGGGCGAACAGCGCCGCCAGCAGCATTCCGGCGGCCATCGCCAGCAGCACCCCGAGCCACAAATGGCCGCTGTTGAGGGCGACGATAAAACCTATCACCGCGCCGAACAGCATCATGCCTTCCTGCCCCAGGTTGAGGACGCCGCTCTTTTCACAGATCAGTTCCCCCAGGGCCACCAGCAGCAGGGGGGTGCCGCAGCGGACCATGGCGTAGAGAATATTGCTCAGCAGATCGATATCCATCACAGGGCTCCGGCGGTAGCAGTGGCGCTGGCGTTGCGGCGCATCCAACGCAGGTTCAGGCGCGGGCGATAGAGAATCAGCACGTCGCTGGCCAGGAGGAAGAACAGCATCATTCCCTGGAACAGCTGGGTGATGGCCTGGGGCAGGTTGAGGCTCATCTGCGCGCTCTCGCCACCGATGTACAGCAACGCCATCAGCAGGCTGGAAAACACAATGCCGATGGGGTTCAGGCGGCCGAGAAAAGCCACGGTAATGGCCGCGTAGCCGTAGCCGGGAGACACCTGGGGCACCAGTTGGCCGATGGGGCCGGCGACTTCGCAGACCCCAGCCAGCCCTGCCAGCGCACCGCTGGTCAACAGCGCCAGCCAGACCAGGCGCTTCTGGCGAAAGCCGACGAAGCCGGCGGCACGCTGGTCCAGGCCGAGCACCCTGATCTGGAAGCCGACAAAGCTTTTCTGCAGCAGCACCCAGACCGCCACCAGGGCCAGCAGGGCGAAGTACACCCCGGCGTGGACCCGGCCGTCTTCCATCAGCAGCGGCAGGCGGCTGGCGTCGCCGAACATCGCCGATTCGGGAAAGTTGAACCCGGCGGGGTCTTTCAACGGGCCATGCACGCAGTACAGCAACAGGTTCAGGGCAATGTAGTTGAGCATGATGCTGGTGAGGATTTCGTTGGCGTTGAAGCGGGTGCGCAACCAGGCGGTGAGCCCGGCCCAGGCAGCCCCGGCCAGGGTTCCGGCAAGCAGGATCAGCACCAGCGCCCAGCGGCTTTGCAGTTCGATGAGATTGACCGCCAGGGCGCTGCCGACCAGGGCCCCGAGCAGCAATTGGCCCTCGGCGCCGATGTTCCACACCCGCGCCTGGTAGGCCACCGCCAGGCCCAGGGCACAGAGCAGGATAGGTAGCGCCTTGACCAGCAGTTCGGACACGCCATACAGGTCGCTGACCGGGGCGATCAGCAGGGTGTGCAAGGTCAGCCAGGGGTCATGCCCCAGTGTCATGAACAGCAGGGAACCGCAGCCCAGGGTCAGCAGCGCCGCCAGCAGTGGCGAGCACCAGAGCATCAGCCGCGACTGGCGGCCACGGGGTTCGAGTGAAAGCAGCATGGACAGCTCCGTTAAATCGCCAGGGCAGCGGGTGAGGGCAGGGAATCGGCGTGGCCGGCCATCCAGCCGCCAACCTCCACCAGCGAGGTGTCGGCGCAGGCCTTGAGGGGCGAAAGGCGTCCAGCGCACAGGGCCGCGAGGCGGTCGCTGATCTGGAACAGCTCGTCCAGGTCTTCGGAGATCACCAGGATCGCCGCGCCGGCATCGCGCAAGGCGATCAGTGCGCGGTGGATAGTGGCGGCGGCCCCTACATCCACGCCCCAGGTCGGGTGCGCGGCGATCAGCAGGCGAGGCTGCTGGAGAATCTCGCGGCCCAGGATGAATTTCTGCAGGTTGCCGCCGGACAGGCTGCGGGCCGGGCTCTGGGAACCGGCGCTCTTGACCCCGAAACGCTGGATGATGCGCTCGGCCAGTTCCCGCACTTTGCGTCGCTGGATCAGCCCGTGGCGCACCAGGCCCTGTTGAAAGGCGCTGAGCAGGGCGTTGTCCTCCAGGCTCAGTTCCGGCACCGCACCGTGGCCCAGGCGTTCGGCGGGAACGAAAGCCAGGCCGCGCTGGCGTCGGGCGTCGGGATACAGATGTGCCACGCCCTGGCCGGCGAAACAGATACGTTCGGCTTCGCCACGGGGCAGGCGCTGTTCACCGCTGAGCAGGGCCAGCAGTTCGTCCTGGCCATTGCCGGCGACTCCGGCGATGCCGACGATCTCGCCGCTGCGCAGGCGCAGGTCGATGTTCTTCAGTGAGCAGCCGAAAGGATCGGGGTTGTCCCAGCTGAGGTTGTCCAGGTGCAGAAAGTCGTTCGTGCCGCGGGCTTTCGGGTAGTCGGTGATCATCGCCGCCGCGTCCCCCACCATCAGCCGCGCCAGCTCGCGATCCGAGCACTGCGCCGGCCTGCAGTGCCCGGCCACCCGGCCCGCGCGCAGCACCGTGGCGCTGTGGCACAGGGCGCGCACCTCGGCGAGCTTGTGGCTGATGAACAGGATGCTGCAGCCTTCGTCGGCTAGCCGGCGCAGGGTGACGAACAGGTCGTCGGCCTCCTGCGGGGTCAGGACCGAGGTCGGCTCGTCGAGAATCAGCAGGCGGATGTCCTGCATCAGGCAGCGGACGATTTCCACCCGCTGGCGTTCGCCGATGGACAGGCTGTGCACCAGGCGCTGGGGTTCGAGGGCCATGCCGTAACGCTGGGAAACCTCGCGGATTCTGCCTTCCAGCTGGCTCGGCGTACCGGTGCCGGCGCCCATGGCCAGGGCAATGTTCTGCGCCACGCTGAGGGTTTCGAACAGCGAGAAATGCTGGAACACCATGCCGATCCCCAGGCTGCGTGCCTGGGCCGGGTTGTCGATGAGCTGGC
The DNA here is from genome assembly GCF_024810175.1 of Pseudomonas sp. BIGb0176. Lineage (NCBI taxonomy): Bacteria > Pseudomonadati > Pseudomonadota > Gammaproteobacteria > Pseudomonadales > Pseudomonadaceae > Pseudomonas > Pseudomonas sp. BIGb0176. The sequence goes on along the minus strand of NZ_JANUEC010000007.1, from coordinate 7,920 downwards.
GTCGTCCTTGCCAGAGCAGTTCCCCCGAATCGGCCTGGACCACCCCGTAGATGATCTTCATCAAGGTGCTTTTGCCGGCGCCGTTTTCGCCCAGCAACGCATGGATTTCACCCGCAGCGATGTTCAGGTCGATGGCGTCGTTGGCCAGGCAGCCGGGATAGCGTTTGCTGATCCGGCGCAGTTGCAGGCGTGGTGCCTGGCTGCTGGGTGCAGGGTGATTGGACATGACAGGCTCGGCTTCTGGGAGTTGTGCCTGTGGATAAAGCAATTTCCTGGCCAGTGGGTCAGGAAAGCCGGTGAAGCGCTCCCGGGCGGCATCCTGCCTGGCTGACAGGACCAGGGTCCTGGCACCACTTCGGGGCAAGGTGTTTGAAAAGGCGCTGTTTTTGTCCCCAGGCCGTTGCGCAGAAAATGATCAGTTGCCTGCAGACCCTGCGCAATCAGGGGCTGGAGCAGCCTTGCACGGGTTATCCACAGCTTGCTCCACAGTAATTGTGTGCAAGAGCGGCGCTTGGGCATCAGCACCACTGGCTTGCCCGTGAACTGCGATAAACCGGCTTAAGTGGCTGTTTCGCTGTGGAAAAAAGCTTCCTGGGGACGCTTTGGACAAAAAATGAACAAAGCCCGCAAAGCCACGTTGCAGAAGGGTTACAGCGCTATGTGCTCAGCTTATCCACAGTCGGGTGCACAGTAGATGTGGGCAAGTGCGCAAGGCTCAGGCGAGTTATGCACAAGGTGCTCCGGGCCGAGTTGGCGCGTTCAGCGCTGCAAGAGGATGCGTCCGCGGCTCAGGTCCGCCAGCTGTTGCTGCAGGGACTCGATCTGCCCTTCGCCCAGGGCCAGTTGCAGCTCCACGCCGTTGGCGGTGAAGTCTTCCTGGACCAGCAGCCCACCCAGTTCGGCAACCCGCAGCTTGACCAGCGCCAGTTCGCTGAAGCTGCAGGCGCAACGCAGCGGTACGCGGTTGACCAGGGCGATGCGCTCGGCGCCTTGCAGGCACTTGTTGGCGCCGCCGCCATAGGCTCGGGCCAGGCCGCCGGTGCCCAGCTGGATGCCGCCGTACCAGCGGATCACCAGCACCGCCACCTGGTCGCAGTCCTGGGCCTCGATGGCCGCGAGGATCGGTCGCCCGGCGGTGCCGCCGGGTTCACCGTCGTCGTTGCTGCGGTACTGGTCGGCGAGTTTCCACGCCCAGCAGTTATGCGAAGCGTTGAGGTCGCTGTACTGCTGGATGAAGGCTTGGGCCTCGGCCGCGCTGCTGATGGGCGCGGCAAAGGTGATGAAGCGGCTTTTGCGAATTTCCTCGCGGTATTCGCAAAGGCCGGCCAGGGTAAAGGGCATGGGGGTCAGTCTTTCAGTGCAGGTGTCAGGCCACAGCCTTTGAGGATGATGCGGATCAGGTTGTTGCCGGCGTCTTCCATGTCCTGCTTGGTCAGCCGGGTGCGCCCGGTGACGCGGCAGATCTGGGTGGCGAAATCGGCATAGTGCTGGGTGCTGCCCCACAGCAGGAAGATCAGGTGCACCGGGTCTACCGGGTCCATCTTGCCGGCGTCGATCCAGGCCTGGAACACCGCGGCGCGGCCCTGGAACCAGGCGCGGTAGTCCTGGCTGAAATACTCGCTCAGGCACTCGCCACCGCTGATGATCTCCATGGCGAAGATCCGCGAGGCTTGCGGCTGGCGGCGGGAGAATTCCATCTTGGCGCGGATGTAGCGGGTCAGGGCTTCGGCCGGATCATCTTCGGCGGTGAGGGTGTTGAAGGTGCTGTCCCAGAGTTCGAGGATGTTGCTCAGCACCGCGATGTACAGCCCCAGCTTGTTGGTGAAGTAGTAGTGCAGGTTGGCTTTGGGCAGGCCGGCCTTCTGCGCGATGGTGTTCATGCTGGTGCCTTTGAAACCGTGACGGGCGAACTCGTCCTCGGCGGCCTGGAGGATGGCCTCTTCATTCTTCTGCCGAATGCGGCTGGCGGGTTTGCCGGGGTGAGGAGCGCTGTGGGCGGGGACTTCAAAGGTCATGGAGGTTTCCGAGCAAGTCTGTGGGTGCAACCTGTGCGTTGATAGCGCACCCACGTGGATCAGACAAGCCTTGGCGCTACAAAAGCCTCAGTGGGCCCTCAGGGTGTCGTTTTCCGGAATCGGATTTGCGTCATTCGCCGCGCCCTTGCTTTCCGGCAACAGCAGGCTCATCAGCAAGGCGGTGAGGCCGCCGCTGGTGATCGCCGAATCGAACAGGTTCTGCACCACCTTGGGCAGCAGGTGCAGCAGGTTCGGTTGCGCGGCGATGCCCAGACCGACGCCGAACGAAGTGGCGATGATCAGCATGCTGCGCCGGTCCAGCGGGGCCTGGGCGAGGATCCGTACCCCGGCTGCGGCGACGCTGCCAAACATCACCAGGGTCGCACCGCCGAGTACCGGCTTGGGGATCTGTTGCAGCAGCGCGCCGATCAGCGGGAACAGGCCCAGGCAGAACAGGATCAGGCCGATGTACAGGCCGACGAAGCGGCTGGCCACACCGGTCAACTGAATCACCCCGTTGTTCTGGGCGAAGGTGGTGTTGGGGAAGGCGCTGAAGGTGGCGGCGATCATGCAACTGACGCCGTCCCCCAGGACCCCGCCCTTGAGCCGGCTTATATAGGAAGGGCCGCTGATGGGCTGGCGCGCCAGCATGCAGTTGGCGGTCAGATCTCCCACGGTTTCCAGGGTGCTGATCAGGTAGATCAGGGCTACGGGGATAAAGGCGCTCCAGTCGAAACTGAAGCCGTACCTGAAGGGCTGGGGCAGGCTGATCAACGGCAGGTCCGGCAGCGGCTGGGGCACCAGCTTGCCGCTGAACCAGGCCGCCAGGCTGCCCAGGGCCAGGCCGATGATGATGGCGCTGAGGCGCACCCACGGGGTGTTGCTGCGGTTGAGCAGAATGATGGTCAGCAGCACCAGCAGGCCCAGGCCGAGATTGCCCGGGGCGCCGAAGTCCGCGGCATTGAAGCCGCCGCCCAGGTCGGTGATGCCGACCTTGATCAGGCTGATGCCGATCAGGGTAATGACGATGCCGGTCACCAACGGGGTGATCACCCGGCGCAGTCGCCCGATAAAGCGGCTAAGGACGATCTGCACCAGCGCGCCGAAGAAACACACGCCGAAGATCATCGCCAGGATGTCTTCCGGGCTGCCGCCCCGTTGCTTGACCAGGAACCCCGCCGACAGTACGGCGCCGAGGAAGGCGAAGCTGGTGCCTTGCAGGCAGATCATGCCGGCCCCGATGCCCCAGGGGCGCCGGGCCTGGATAAAGGTGCCGACCCCGGAGACCATCAGCGCCATGCTGATCAGGTACGGCAGGTACGCCGAAAGGCCCAGGGCCGAACCAATCACCAGTGGTGGGGTGATGATGCCGACAAAGCTGGCCAGCACATGCTGCAGGGCCGCCAGCAGCGCGGGCAGCGGTTGCGGGCGGTCGTCGAGGCCGTAGATCAGTTCGCTGGGGCGGGAAGCATCTGGCTGCATGGCGTGGAGCTCGGGCTAGGGTTCAAGGTGCCGAGGTCTTTGCAAAAAGCTGTCCAGGTGCTCAGGTTATTTTTTCTGTTTTGCGGTGCGGGCCTTTGAATACCGGGCCTTGCTGGTGAGTGGAGACGCTCTAGCGGGTTGCCGCGAGGCTTTCCAGAAAGCTTTCGAGCACCAAATGAGGGCGCCGACCCTTGCGCGTGACCGATGCCAGGCTCAGGTCGTAGAAGCGTGACTTGGGCTTGAGGGCACGCAACCGGCCCTGCTGCACCCAGAGGCTGGCGTAGTGGTCCGGCAGGTAGCCGATGTAGCGGCCGGTGAGAATCAGGAAGGCCATGCCTTCCCGGTCGGATGCGCTGGCGGTGCAATTCAGCGCCTGGTAGTGGGCCTGGATCTCGGCCGGCAGGCGAAAGGTCGGGGCGATGGCGTCCTGGTCGTTGAGGCGCTGGTCGTCCAGTTGCCGGTCATCCACATAGAACAGCGGGTGGCCCACTGCGCAGTACAGCAGCGAGCGCTCGTCATACAGCGGCTGGTATTCCAGGCCGGGCAGGGCACTGGCCTGGGGCACCACGCCGACATGCAGGCGGCCGTCGAGCACCCCTTGCTCAACTTCGTTGGGGGCGATCATGCGGATCTGGATCTGCACGTCCGGGCCACGCTCCTTCAATTGCGCCAGGGCGTGGGTGATGCGCATGTGGGGCAGGGTCACCAGGTTGTCGGTGAGGCCGATGATCAATTCGCCGCGCAGGTGGCGGTGCAGGCCGTTGACCTCGGTACGGAAGCTTTCCAGGGCACTGAGCAGTTGCAGGGTCGACTGATAGACCTCGCGGCCCTCCTCGGTCAGGGAGAACCCGGCGCGCCCGCGCTGGCACAGGCGCAGGCCGACCCGTTGCTCCAGGTCGCTCATCTGCTGGCTGATGGCCGAGCGGCCGATGCCGAGCACGGTTTCCGCGGCGGAGAAACCACCGCACTCCACCACGCTGCGAAAGATCCGCAGCAGGCGGATATCAAAGTCGCTGACTTGCGCCAGCGGGTCGGCTCGACGGCTGCTCATAGTTTAGTAGATGCCAGACTGAAGGTTATTAAAGTTGGATTTCACCGACTTTATAGCCGTGGCAACTTAGCTGCAACAACGCTTTTCATTCCTACGCCGCTTCATTGCCTTGCGAGGTTTTGCTCATGAACATGCCGGAAACCGCCCCTCAGTCCCTGGCCAGCCAGCTCAAGCTCGACGCTCACTGGATGCCCTACACCGCCAACCGCAACTTCCAGCGCGACCCGCGCCTGATCGTCGGCGCCGAAGGCAGCTGGCTGGTGGACGACAAGGGCCGCAAGATCTATGACTCGCTGTCCGGTCTGTGGACCTGCGGTGCCGGTCACTCGCGCAAGGAGATCCAGGAAGCGGTCGCCAAGCAGTTGGGCACCCTGGACTATTCCCCAGGCTTCCAATACGGCCACCCGCTGTCGTTCCAGCTGGCCGAGAAGATCACCGACCTGACCCCGGGCAACCTGAACCACGTGTTCTTCACTGACTCCGGCTCCGAGTGCGCCGATACCGCAGTGAAGATGGTGCGCGCCTACTGGCGCCTGAAAGGCCAGTCGACCAAGACCAAGATGATCGGCCGTGCCCGTGGCTACCACGGGGTGAATATCGCCGGCACCAGCCTCGGTGGCGTCAACGGCAACCGCAAGCTGTTCGGCCAGGCGATGATGGATGTCGATCACCTGCCCCATACCCTGCTGGCCAGCAACGCTTATTCCCGTGGCATGCCGGAGCAGGGCGGTATCGCTCTGGCCGATGAGCTGCTGAAACTGATCGAACTGCATGACGCTTCCAACATTGCCGCGGTCTTCGTCGAGCCTCTGGCCGGCTCCGCTGGTGTGCTGGTGCCGCCACAGGGTTACCTCAAGCGCCTGCGGGAAATCTGCGACCAGCACAACATCCTGCTGGTGTTCGACGAAGTGATCACCGGCTTCGGCCGTACCGGTGCCATGTTCGGCGCTGACAGCTTCGGCGTGACGCCGGATCTGATGTGCGTGGCCAAGCAGGTCACCAACGGCGCGATCCCCATGGGCGCGGTGATTGCCAGCTCCGAGATCTATCAGACCTTCATGAACCAGGCGACACCTGAGTACGCAGTGGAATTCCCCCACGGCTACACCTACTCGGCGCATCCGGTGGCGTGCGCTGCGGGCCTGGCGGCACTGGACCTGCTGCAGAAGGAAAACCTGGTCCAGAGCGTGGCCGAGGTTGCCCCGCATTTCGAGAATGCACTGCACGGCATCAAGGGCACGAAGAACGTGATCGACATCCGTAACTTCGGCCTGGCTGGCGCGATCCAGATTGCACCCCGTGATGGCGATGCCATCGTGCGTCCGTTCGAGGCTGGCATGGCGTTGTGGAAAGCCGGCTTCTATGTGCGCTTCGGCGGCGACACCCTGCAGTTCGGCCCAACCTTCAACAGCAAGCCGCAGGACCTCGATCGCCTGTTCGACGCGGTTGGCGAAGTGCTGAGCAAGCTCGACTGATTCGATCCTTCTTATATAGAAGCAGGCGCGAAGTGTTTCGCGCCTGCGCTTTCCCTCTTTCAGGAGTCCCCGCATGAGTCTGATCCAACACCTGATCCACGGTGAGCTGGTAAGCGACAACGGTCGCAGCGCCGACGTATTCAACCCGTCCACCGGTCAGGCGATCCATAAAGTGCCGCTGGCCAGCCGTGAAACCATCCAGCAAGCCATCGACTCGGCCAAGTCGGCATTCCCGGCCTGGCGCAATACGCCACCGGCCAAGCGCGCCCAGGTGATGTTCCGCTTCAAGCAATTGCTGGAGCAGAACGAAGCCCGTATTGCCAAGCTGATCAGCGAAGAGCACGGCAAGACCCTGGAAGATGCTGCTGGCGAATTGAAGCGCGGTATCGAGAACGTGGAATACGCCTGCGCCGCGCCGGAAATCCTCAAGGGCGAGTACAGCCGTAACGTGGGCCCGAACATCGACGCCTGGTCCGACTTCCAGCCGCTGGGCGTAGTGGCCGGCATTACTCCGTTCAACTTCCCGGCCATGGTGCCGCTGTGGATGTATCCGCTGGCGATCGCCTGTGGCAACTGCTTCATCCTCAAGCCTTCTGAGCGTGATCCAAGCTCGACCCTGCTGATTGCCGAGCTGCTGCATGAAGCCGGCCTGCCCAAGGGCGTGCTGAACGTGGTTCACGGTGACAAAACTGCGGTGGACGCGCTGATCGAGGCACCGGAAGTCAAGGCGCTGAGTTTTGTCGGTTCGACGCCGATTGCCGAGTACATCTATGCCGAAGGCACCAAGCGCGGCAAGCGCGTTCAGGCTCTGGGCGGGGCGAAGAACCACGCGGTGCTGATGCCGGATGCCGATCTGGATAACGCCGTCAGTGCGTTGATGGGCGCGGCCTACGGTTCATGTGGTGAGCGTTGCATGGCGATCTCGGTAGCCGTGTGCGTGGGCGACCAGGTGGCCGATGCCCTGGTGGCCAAGCTGGTGCCACAGATCAAGGCGCTGAAGATTGGTGCCGGTACTTCCTGTGGCCTGGACATGGGGCCGCTGGTTACCGCCCAGGCGCGTGACAAGGTCAGTGGTTATGTAGAAGACGGCGTGGCCGCAGGTGCGCAACTGGTGGTGGACGGTCGTGGCCTGAGCGTGGCCGGTCATGAAGACGGCTTCTTCCTCGGTGGCTGCCTGTTCGACCGCGTTACCCCGCAGATGCGCATCTATAAGGAAGAGATCTTCGGGCCGGTGCTGTGCATCGTCCGGGTCAACAGCCTGGAGGAGGCCATGCAACTGATCAACGATCACGAGTACGGCAACGGTACCTGCATCTTTACCCGTGACGGTGAAGCGGCACGTCTGTTCTGCGACGAGATCGAAGTGGGCATGGTGGGCGTCAACGTGCCGCTGCCGGTACCTGTGGCCTACCACAGCTTCGGTGGCTGGAAGCGTTCACTGTTCGGTGACCTGCATGCCTACGGTCCCGATGGTGTGCGTTTCTATACCCGTCGCAAGGCGATCACCCAGCGCTGGCCGCAACGCGCCAGCCACGAAGCCTCGCAGTTCGCCTTCCCTAGCCTGTAAGAGTGAAGCGATAAAGGCCGGCCCCTTGGGGCCGGCCTTTGCTTTTATGGGCTTTTCTGACCGATATGACAGAATTATGAAAATAACTGTTGACGGCAGATTCTACAGGTCTATAATTCGCCCCACTTCCGGCGCAGTCGAAACGGAAAACTCCTTGAGATTCAACGAGTTACGCAGTTTTTGATAGCGGTTACGCTTCAGTTCATCGAAGCCAGAAGCAGTTGGTAAGGCAGTGAGTTTTCGCCTTATTAACGATTCGATCCTCTCGGTCGAAAGCGGTTGAAAAGAGGTGTTGACAGCAGCGTGTAACGCTGTAGAATTCGCCTCCCG
>NZ_JANUEC010000006.1:0-345267 GCF_024810175.1 Pseudomonas sp. BIGb0176 | reverse complement strand
CGAAAACTGCGTAACTCATTGAATCTCAAGGAGTTTTCCGTTTCGACTGCGCCGGAAGTGGGGCGAATTATAGACCTGTAGAATCTGCCGTCAAGGGTTAATTACGATTTTGTTGCAGAAGATGCTTTCTTTGCGATTAAGCGCGGAATCCGGCGCATTACAGGGGGAGCACGCAGCAACAACAACAGCCCCCCTATAGAAGCGTAGACCGCCCACTCCTTCAGGTCCGCCCGGACAATCCATAGCATATGCAGCAGCCCCAGCCCCAGGATGAGATAAACCAGGCGATGCAGCTTCTTCCAACGCGCGCCCAAGCGACGCTGGCTATAACGATTGGACGTCACAGCCAATAACAACAGAAAGAGGAACCCCAGGCTTCCGACAAAGATATAGGGGCGCTTGCGCAACTCTACTCCCAGCTGCGACCAGTCCAACCCCAAGATGAATACCCCATAAGCACTCAGGTGCAGCACTACATAAGCGAAGCACCACAACCCCAACTGTCGGCGCACAGCGATCCAGCCCGACCACCCCGTGAGTTTTTGCAAAGGAGTCATGCCCAAGGTGATCAACAACAGCATCAGCGTGCCCAACCCCAGACGATCAACCAGTACCTTGCCCGGGTCCGGCCCCAGGACCGAAGCCCAGGCTTCATACAGCCAATACAGCGGCCAGATAGCCGCAGCGATAAAGACACCGATACGCCAGAACGAATAACGCATCAGTAGTTCTTCCGCAGATCCATGCCGCTATATAAAGAAGCGACTTCATCCGAGTAACCGTTGAACATCTGGGTTTCCCGCACATTGGGACTGAACAGACTGCTGGGTAGACGTCGTTCCCGAGCCTGGGTCCAGCGCGGATGATCAACCGTCGGATTCACATTCGCGTAAAAACCATATTCGTTGGCCGCAATGCTCTGCCAGGTAGTCTTGGGCTGCTCGCTGACCAGGCTGATGCGCACAATCGACTTCACACTTTTGAAGCCATATTTCCAAGGCACTACAAGGCGCAGCGGCGCACCATTCTGGTTAGGCAGTTCACGCCCGTACATCCCCACCGCAAGAATCGCCAATGGATTCATCGCCTCATCAAGACGCAATCCCTCGACATAGGGCCAGTCGATCAAGGCAAAGCCGGAGCGCTGGCCCGGCATACTCTTGGGATCCTGCAACGTTTCAAAGCGAATGAACTTGGCGTTGCTGGTGGGCTCCACCTGCTTGAGCAAGGCTGAGATTGGAAAACCTATCCAGGGAATCACCATCGACCAGGCCTCTACGCAACGCAGTCGATAAATACGCTCCTCCAGCGAGTAGGGCTTCATGAAATCTTCCAGGGCGTAGCGGCCTGGCTTAGCCACCTCACCATCCACGACCACACTCCAAGGCTGAGTCTTGAGCGCGCCCGCGTTGGCCGCCGGGTCCCCCTTGTCAGTGCCGAATTCGTAGAAGTTGTTGTAGTGAGTCGCGTCCTTGAAAGGAGTGATCGCCTCATCCCTGACGGTTACAGCTTGCCACCGAGTGGTCGACAGCTTGTCGGAGAACCACCCGGGAGCCTGGCCCGGCTCAACATCGGCATAACGCGACGCGTCCTGTGCTGCTGCCCATCGCGGCAAGCTGGCAAACGCCATGCCCGCAACCGCACCACTGAGCAGGCTGCGTCGAGAGAGGTAAAGAGATTCGGGCGTAACCTGCGACTCATTGCAGTCGGACGACTTGGGGAATTTGAATAACATGGCAACTCCGCAGTATTGGAGGACAGATGTACCAATAGACTGCGGAGTATGGGGGAAATTACATCACTCGACGCTTTTGCGACGACGCAGGTGCAACAGGTACTGGATAGGGCCCGACGCCGCATAGGCGAGGAACACCAAAAGCAGAATGCGCGGCGGATCGCTGAACACCACTGCAAACACCAGTACCACCGCCAGGATCGCCACAAAAGGTACACGCCCTTTCAGGTCCAGGTCCTTGAAGCTGTTGTACTTGATGTTACTGACCATCAGCATGCCTGCGGCGGCCACCATCAACGCCACCAGGAACGACATCTTCGACCCCTGGATCCCGTAGTCGCTGAATGCCCAGACGATACCGGCCACCACACCCGCCGCTGCCGGGCTGGCAAGGCCGATGAAATAACGCTTGTCGGCAGTACCGACTTGAGTATTGAAACGCGCCAGACGCAAGGCCGCGCCTGCCACATAGATGAAGGCGACCATCCAGCCGACCTTGCCCATGTCACCCAGGGCCCAGCCAAAGGCCAACAACGCCGGCGCTACGCCGAATGCAACCATATCGGACAGCGAGTCGTATTCAGCGCCAAAAGCACTCTGTGTGTTGGTCATGCGGGCAACACGCCCATCCAGGCCATCAAGCACCATGGCCACGAAAATGGCGATCGCGGCAAAGGCAAAGTACTTGCTCGCCCCGGCCGCATCTCCGGCGCTCATTGCACTCTGGGCGCTCATGGAGCTAATGATGGAATAGAACCCCGCGAACAGGTTCGCAGTGGTGAACAGATTCGGCAGAAGATAGATACCACGATGCCGGACTTTACGGCCTTCAGCGTCATGCCCTTCTTCGACATGCTCATCGATCGGTAGCAGGCTTTCGGCGTCAGAGGCCTGGTTTGGCTCTTCGGGACGTTCGCTCATGGACATTACCTTGCAACGGTGTGAAAAGTTTCGACAGATACCCAGGGCCGCGATTCGGCCACAAAGGATCCAGCTTTATACCAGAACCTATCCATGCAAACGAAAAAACGCGGCCTAGGCCGCGTTTTCCCTGACAAGACTCGAACTTAGTTCTTGGCTTTGTCGACGATTTTGTTGGCACCGATCCAAGGCATCATCGAGCGCAGTTGCTCGCCGATGATTTCGATACCGTGAGCAGCGTTGTTACGACGCTTGGCGGTCATCGATGGGTAGCCGGTAGCGCCTTCGCTGATGAACATCTTCGCGTATTCGCCGTCCTGGATGCGCTTCAGAGCATTGCGCATGGCCTGACGGGATTCGGCGTTGATGACTTCTGGACCAGTCACGTACTCGCCGTATTCAGCGTTGTTGGAGATCGAGTAGTTCATGTTGGCGATACCGCCTTCGTACATGAGGTCAACGATCAGCTTCAGTTCGTGCAGGCACTCGAAGTAGGCCATTTCTGGAGCGTAGCCAGCTTCAACCAGGGTTTCGAAACCGGCTTTGACCAGCTCGACGGTACCGCCACACAGAACAGCCTGCTCACCGAACAGGTCGGTTTCAGTCTCGTCCTTGAAGGTGGTTTCGATGATGCCGGTACGGCCGCCGCCCACGCCTGCGGCGTAGGACAGGGCAACGTTCTTGGCGTTGCCGGAAGCGTCCTGGTAGATCGCGATCAGGTCAGGAATACCACCGCCCTTGACGAACTCGGAACGTACGGTGTGGCCTGGAGCCTTCGGCGCGATCATGATCACGTCGAGGTCGGCACGAGGCACAACCTGGTTGTAGTGGATCGCGAAGCCGTGGGAGAAGGCCAGAGTGGCGCCCTTCTTGATGTTCGGCTCGATTTCGTTCTTGTACAGCTGGGACTGGAACTCGTCCGGGGTCAGGATCATGACCAGGTCGGCACCAGCAACGGCAGCAGCAACGTCGGTCACTTTCAGGCCGTGGGCTTCAGCCTTGGCAACGGTAGCCGAGCCTTTACGCAGGCCGACAGTCACGTCTACGCCGGAATCCTTCAGGTTGCATGCTTGAGCGTGGCCCTGGGAACCGTAGCCGATGATGGCAACTTTCTTACCTTGGATGATCGACAGGTCGCAGTCTTTATCGTAGAAAACTTTCATGAATTTCCCCTATATCAGGCCGTTCCGGCCATTCGCTAATTTGAGTTAGATGCTCAGTACTTTGTCGCCACGGGCAATCCCGGTGACACCACTGCGTACGGTTTCCAGAATCGATGCGGTGCCGATCGATTGAATGAAGCTGTCGAGCTTGTCGCTGGTACCGGTCAGTTGAACGGTATACACGCTGGCGCTGACATCAACGATCTGCCCACGGTAAATATCGGTAGTACGCTTGACCTCGGCGCGCTGGGCGCCAGTGGCCTTGATCTTGACCAGCATCAGTTCACGCTCGATGTGCGCGCTTTCCGACAGGTCTACCAGCTTCACCACCTCAACCAGCTTGTTCAGGTTCTTGGTGATCTGCTCGATGATCTCGTCATGGCCAACGGTAGTCAGGGTCAGACGCGACAGTGTCGGGTCTTCAGTCGGCGCCACCGTCAGGCTTTCGATGTTGTAGTTGCGTTGCGAGAACAGACCTACAACACGAGACAGAGCACCCGGTTCGTTTTCCAGAAGCAAGGAAATAATGTGCCGCATGATTAAGTACGCTCCGTCTTGCTCAGCCACATATCGCGCATGGAGCCGTCTTTGATCTGCATCGGATAGACGTGCTCGCTGGTGTCGACCTGGATATCGAGGAACACCAGGCGATCCTTCATGGCGAACGCTTCTTCCATCTTCGGCTTCAGATCCTTCAGATCCGTGATACGCATGCCCACGTGACCATAGGCTTCGACCAGCTTGACGAAGTCAGGCAGCGATTCCATGTAGGAGTGCGAGTGACGGCTGCCGTAGCTCATGTCCTGCCACTGGCGCACCATCCCCAGCACACCATTGTTCAGATTGATGATCTTGACCGGCAGATCGTACTGCAGGCAGGTCGACAGCTCCTGGATGTTCATCTGGATACTGCCTTCACCGGTGACGCAGGCGACATCATTATCCGGAAAGCTCAATTTCACGCCCATGGCCGCCGGAAAACCGAAGCCCATGGTGCCCAGGCCACCGGAGTTGATCCAGCGGTTGGGCTTGTTGAACCGATAGTACTGCGCCGCGAACATCTGGTGCTGCCCCACGTCGGAGGTCACATAGGCATCGCCCTTGGTGACTTCGCACAGGGTTTCGATCACGGTCTGTGGCTTGATGATGCTGCCGTCGCCCTTGTCGTAAGGGAACAGGCCGCGATCGCCACGCCATTCCTCGATCTGCTTCCACCAACTGGCGACCGTCTCCTTGTTCGGGGTATCGCCGATTTCCTTGAGTGCCGCGACCATTTCGGTCAGGACGCTCTCCACTGGACCGACGATAGGCACATCGGCCTTGATGGTCTTGGAGATGGAAGCCGGGTCGATATCGACATGGATGATCTTGGCATTCGGGCAGAACTTCGGCGCACCGTTGATCACCCGGTCATCGAAGCGCGCGCCCACGGCCAGGATCACGTCGGCATGGTGCATGGTCAGGTTGGCGGTGTAGCTGCCGTGCATGCCGAGCATGCCCACGAACTGCCGGTCGGTGCCCGGATAGGCGCCCAGGCCCATCAAGGTATTGGTCACTGGCAGATTGAGCATCTTGGCCAGTTCGGTCAGCGGTGCGGAACCGCCGCCGAGAATCACGCCGCCGCCGGCATAAAGCACAGGGCGCTTGGCCGCCAGGAGCATTTCTGCCGCCTTGCGGATTTGCCCGGAGTGACCGCGAACAGCTGGGCTGTAGGAGCGCAGCTTGGCTTTCTTGGGGAAAACGTATTCGAACTTTTCAGCCGGGTTGGTCATGTCCTTGGGGATATCGACCACCACCGGACCAGGACGACCGGATTGCGCCAGGTAGAAGGCTTTCTTCATGACTTCCGGGATTTCCGAAGCGTGCTTGATCATGAAGCTGTGCTTCACGATCGGCCGGGAGATACCGATCATGTCGGTTTCCTGGAACGCGTCGGTGCCCACCATGGTGCTGGGCACCTGGCCGGAAATGATCACCATGGGAATCGAGTCCATATAGGCGGTGGCAATACCGGTAATGGCATTGGTCGCGCCCGGGCCGGAGGTCACCAGTACCACGCCGGCTTTACCGGTGGCACGGGCATAGCCGTCAGCCATATGGGTCGCCGCTTGTTCGTGACGAACCAGGATGTGGGTCACTTCCGGTTCTTTGAACAGGGCATCGTAAACATGAAGGAGAGCACCACCCGGGTACCCGTAGATATATTTGACGCCTTCGTCACGCAAAAAGCGGACGAGCATCTCACCGCCAGATAAAAGCTCCACGTTGTTCACCTCTAAAACGCCAGAATACCGCCCTCAAAAGGGAGCGGGTCTTAATAGGTTTACTTCTCAGCAGAGCATGAGCGACGGTGGTCGCCGACTACGTCAGCACTGACTGAGCAAGTATTGGGAGCGCCCCAAAGTGTTGCGGGGTTTTCCCACCCAGCGCGAGGTAACGCGTTGCGGGTGTAGCACTTCGGCGCGGATGTGCGCCTCATGATCTGCTGAGTGGGTCTGCTTCTGGCAGTCCCTCTACAGCGGACTTTGGATTCTTCTGTTTCGTCCTCTTCAAGTCAAGTCGTCTATGTGGTTAATTCGAACTAAGCGCATGAGAACGCAAGAAAAAACCCAAAAACGACTGCGGTCTGCGCTTCAATTGCGCAATCTTCGGCAAGCAACTCAGAAATGCGAACCCGGACTTTGGGCGAAACCCCATTGCCAGAGAGCCGAGAGGAACGTCATGCACTGCAACAACAGCAATGCACGGACAGACATGAACCCTCCGAAGTTGTCACCTCGAGAGAGCGAGACTGAAGTGGGCAGCATGGAGGGAGGCGACTGCCAGGCATACCTGGCAGTCGTGTTTCAGCGAGTAGCAACGATGAGCTGATCAAACTCTTTGAGCAGAACTCGCAACTGCTGATCGCGCCCCTGCATCGGGCGAGTGGAGAACACCATCTCGGCCATTTCCTGAATACCTGACGCATTGGGCAGCGGCAAATCCTGCTCCAGAATCATCTTCATGCGGGGCAGAAAGATCCACTGCAGCCATTGCTCGAACTCCAGAGTATCCACGGCAAAGGGCTGAGTGCTGGCCAGTGCCTCGGCGCTGGGCACAGCGTCGTCCCACAGGCCCTGCACACGCAACTCACGCTCGATCAGCAGCAACTGCTCGGCGATCCTGGGAAAGCGCCCATCCATCACAGCGAAACCCGAGCTTTCTGGCGCGCCTGCGCTGCACCTGCGGCATCACCCTGTTTCTCACGCGCCTGGGCAATCAGCTCCCACAGGCTTGCCTGGAGATCAGGGCGGCCGTTGGCAAAGCTCAGGCCACGGCGAGCGAACTGCTCGGCCTGGGGCGCATCCCCCTGGGCCATGCGTACCTGAGCCAGGCGATACAGCACCTGCGGCTCGCGTGGCGCAACACGCTGCGCTCGCTCGAGGCTGGAAGAAGCACCGTTCAAGTCACCACTGGACTGCTGCTGTTGCGCAGTGGTCAGCAACGCCAGCACCGGGCCATCCAGTTGCTCATCGGCCGACAGACCACCGGCCCGGGCCGAAGGGATGCCACTGGGCGTAGAGGGCATGTTGTAAGTGCCCTGACTGATCGGTGCCGACTGATAACCGGAGCCGTCCACCGGCCCCGGGGTAATAGGCCCTGAAGTGACCGGCCCCGGAGTAATGGGCGAACTGCTGATCGGCGCCGAGGCCGTAGCGCCACCGCCCGGAACCATTACCACTACGCCGGAATCTTCCGGAATCGCCTGTGCCTGAGCCTGCGCCGGGCGCTTGATGGTCGTCTGGCGAAAGCCTCCGGAGGCGGAAATCCGCTCGCTGTTGGACACGGCAGTGCCGGAATCCACGACGGGAATAGAGCCGCGCTGCACACTGGCGCAACCGTTGAGCAACGCCAGAGCTGTAATAGCTGGAATCCACCACTTGTTCACGTCAAACCCTCATCGCTTAGTTCATCCAGCCCTTGACCCAATCCATCACCGAATCGCCGCCTGCCGGGTTTTCTCCCCCACAGGAAGCACCGGGAGGCGGTTCGCTGCCGCGAATATACGGCATCTGCACAGCCCCCGGACAGTTGGCATCGGAGCCCTGCCCGGTACGCGAATCGACCCAGGCCTGAACCACGTTGTCCGGCTGCGGCATATCCAGCGGCAGCGGGTCGGCCTTGCGCATGAAACTGGTCCACACCTGCAAGGCGCCGGTAGCACCGGTAAACGGCGTCTTGCCGTTATCGTCGCGACCCAGCCAGACCACGGCTAGCAGGTCCTGGCTGAAACCGGCGAACCAGCTGTCACGGGAGTCGTTACTGGTACCGGTCTTGCCCGCCAACGCTAGAGTCTTGGGCAACACGTTGTACACCGAGCTGCCGGTGCCCTCGCGCATCACCCGTTGCATCGCGCTTTGAATCAGATAGATCGAGCCGGCATCAAAACGCTGCTGAATCTGGAAGGGATAGCGCTTGAGCGGCTCGCCTTCCGCTGTCAACACGCTGCGAATCCCGCGCATCGGCGTATTGAAGCCGCCATTGGCCAGCGTCTGGTACATGGTCGCCACTTCCATCGGGCTCATGCCCCCTGCCCCCAGCAGCATCGATGGGAAGGCAGGGAACTCGCGGGTCACCCCCAGGCGCCCAAGGGTCTTCAGGACATTGGGCACACCCACTTCCAGGCCGAGCCGTGCGGTAGACAGGTTGTAGGAGTGAGCCAGGCCCTGGTACAGGAACACCGTACCGTGGGAGCGCCGGTCATAGTTCTGCGGCTTCCACACCTGGCCGTCTGCACCTTTTACCGAGAACGCCTCATCCGACAGCCAACTGGTCAGGGTGTACTGGCTGGGCTTTTCCAGGGCGGTCAGGTAGACCGCAGGCTTGATCAGCGAGCCGATCGGACGCACCGCATCCAAGGCCCGGTTGAAACCGGCAAAGCTGGCCTGACGACTGCCAATCATGGCCTGGACCTCACCGGTTTCCGGGTTGGTCACCACCATCGCCGCCTCGACGTCTTCCGAGCCCTTGCGCCCGGCCAGGCGCTTGAAGGTGTCGTTGACCGAGGCTTCGGCCTTCATCTGCAGGATCGGATCGAAACTGGTGAAGATCCGCAGGCCTTCTTCAGTCAAGTCTTCATCACGGTAGTCTTCGCGCAACTGACGCTTGACCAGGTCGAGGAAACCGGGGAAGGAACTGTCCGCCAGGCTGCCGCGCTTGGTTACGCCCAGCGGCATCTTCTTCGCCGCCTCCACCTGTTCCGGGGTAGCCACGCCCTGCTGTGCCAGCAGATCGAGCACCAGGTTACGCCGCTCCAGAGCACGTTCCGGGTAGCGCCGCGGGTTGTAATAGGAAGGCCCTTTGACCATCCCGACCAACAGCGCCACCTGGTGCAACTTGAGTTCGGACAGGGGCTGGCTGAAGAAGAACTGGCTGGCCAGACCGAAACCGTGCACCGCACGCTGACCGTCCTGACCAACGAAGACCTCGTTGAGGTAGGCCTCGAGAATCTCGCGCTTGTCGTAATGCAGCTCCAGCAACAACGCCATCATCGCTTCATTGAGCTTGCGCGACAGGCTGCGCTCGTTGGTCAGGAAGAAGTTTTTCACCAACTGCTGGGTCAGGGTACTGCCGCCCTGGCGCATCTGGCCGGACGAAGTGTTGACCCAGATCGCACGGGCAATCGACTTGGGCGACACCCCGTGGTGTGAATAGAAGTCGCGGTCTTCCACCGCCACCAGAGTTTCCAGCAGATACGGCGGAACCTGATCGATCTTGATCAGGATCCGGTCTTCGAGGTTCTTCGGGTACAGGCCGCCGATCAGCAATGGCTCCAGGCGCACCACCGCGAGCTTGGCCCCCTTGCTGCCGGACAGTTCCGCCACGTAATCGCCGGAGAAGCGCACGCGCACCGGCTGAGCCTGCTCCAGCCCTTCATAGAACTGGAAGCCGCGTGTGTTCAGGTCCACGGTATTGCCATTGACCGAGGCTGCGCCCGGGCCGTTGGCGACACTTTCGCGGCGATAACCCAGAGCGTCGAGTTCCGTAAGGAAATCGTCCTTACTGAGCTTTTGTCCGACGAACAGCTCAAGCGGGCGGGCGTAGACCTTGGCCGGAATGGTCCAGCGCTTGCCGGAGAACTTTTCCTGGACCACGGCATCGAGGTAAACCGCAAAGCCGGCGAGCACCACCAGACCGACCAGACTGAGCTTGAGGGCCCAGCCCAGCCAGGGGCGCAGGCCACCAGACGGCGTTTTTTTAGCAGAACGAGGGGATCGGGTACGAGTCATGGCGGCGGATTATACGCACTTTATTCATCGTCAACATGCGCCACCCGAGGTTTGCCTTAGTGCGTTCAGCGGCCATAATGACGCCCTCGATTTTCCCGACTCTGAAGGATCGCCTGTGAGCCAGTCACTGATCGCTGCCCTGCAAAACCCCGCCTTGTTTCCCCATCCCGTAGAAGGGTTTCAGGTCATCGAAACCCACATCTCCTGGGTTCTGCTCACCGGCCCCTTTGCCTATAAAGTGAAGAAGCCGGTCAATTTCGGCTTCCTCGACTTCACCAGCCTGGACGCCCGCGAACACTTCTGCGGCGAAGAGCTGCGCCTGAACCAGCGCCTGACCGAGGACCTGTACCTGGAAGTCCTGCCGATCACCGGTAGCGCCGAAGCCCCGGTACTGGGCGGCGATGGTCCGGCTATCGAATACGTACTGAAAATGCGTCAGTTCCCGCAAAGCCAGTTGCTCAGCACCCTGCAGGCCAACAGCGAGCTGACCACTGCGCACATCGATGAGATGGCCAGGCAGATCGCCCACTTCCACCTCAGCGCGCCCAAGGTTCCAGCTGAGCATGAAGCCGGCACCCCGGAGAGCGTGATGGCTCCGGTGCGTCAGAACTTCGAACAAATCCGCCCGTTCCTCAGCGACAAGGCCGACCTGCAACAACTTGAAGCCCTGGAGGCCTGGGCCGAAACCAGCTTCGAACGCCTCAAGCCTCTGCTGGCCCAACGCAAGAGCGAAGGTTTCATCCGTGAATGCCATGGCGATATTCACCTGGGCAACGCCACTCTGATCGACGGCAAGGTGGTGATTTTCGACTGCATCGAATTCAACGAACCGTTTCGTTTCACCGACGTCTACGCCGATACCGGCTTCCTTGCCATGGACCTGGAAGACCGCGGTCTGAAGAGCCTGGCGCGACGCTTCATCAGCCAGTACCTGGAGCTGACCGGCGACTACCAGGGCCTGGAGTTGCTCAATTTCTACAAGGCCTACCGTGCCCTGGTACGCGCCAAGGTCAGTCTGTTCAGCATGCCTGCCGAAGCCACGCCGGTGCAGCGCGCCACCACCCTGCGCCAGTACCGCAACTACGCCAATCTGGCGGAAAGCTACAGCACCATTCCATCGCGTTTCCTGGCCATCACCTCAGGCATTTCGGCGGTCGGCAAGAGCCGCGTGGCCATGCGCCTGGTAGAGGCACTGGGCGCCGTTCGCCTGCGCTCCGACGTAGAGCGCAAGCGCCTGTTCGGCGAGCAACAGGTGCCCAACGACCCACACGCTGGCATCTATAGCAGCGAAGCCAGCAGCGCCACCTACGCGCGCCTGCATGAAATCGCCGAAACCATCCTGCGTGCCGGCTTCCCGGTAGTGATCGACGCGACCTACCTCAAACGTGCCCAGCGCGATGCCGCGGCCAAAGTGGCCGAGGCCACTGGTACGCCCTGCCTGATCATCGACTGCAACGCTCCTGAGGCAGTGGTTGCCAGCTGGCTGGCCCAGCGCCAGGCCGATCAGAACGATCCATCCGACGCCACTTTGGAAGTGATTGCCAACCAGCAAGCCACTCGTGAAGCGCTGACCGACGAAGAGCTGCTGCGCAGCAAGCGCATAGAAACCAACGAAAGCGGCAGCCTGGACGCCCTGGTTGCCAACATTCGCCAACGCCTCCCAGGCCTGTAAACGGTCATTTCAGCCGTGAAGTGGCAAAGACTTCACGGCTGAAAAATAGTGGCACTATACTGGCGTCATAAATCCAACACTGGTGACGTCGCCATGAGCCAACCGAAACTTCTCGACACTCCGCTTTACGCCCTGCTGCATAAAGACGACATCGTCGGCTTCAACCGCGAACGCCCGAAAGATCAACCCATCGACATGCGCGGCGGGGATTTCCGCGGCCTCGACCTGCGGGAACTGAACGCACAAGGCATCGATTTCACTGACGCCTACTTTCGCTCCGCGGATCTGCGGGGGCTGGACTTGAGAAACTCGTCCATGGAAGGCGCTAGCCTCGCCCATGCACAGATTTCCGGCGCCTACTTTCCGGTGGAACTGAGTGCCGACGAGATTCTCATGTCGGTCAATTTCGGCACCCGCCTGCGTTACCGCACTCGCTGACCCCCGCCGCCCGTCTCTGTCCGGCGTTCTGTTCAGCGCCGGACCTGGTCCGCTTTCTCGCCTGCACCCCGCCCTTCGCATGGCCTGCCCCCCCCCCTCCCTTCGAGCTTCACCGCTGCGCCCTTAGAAGCATTTGCGCCAAACCCGACCAAAGAACAGCGCGTTTTCTACTGAGCGCTACACTCCTCTGAGGCTGCCCACTCACCATTCGGCCATCGCCAGGAGGCTTAATGAATGATGAACTGCAACACCTGAAGAACCTTGGCAAGACATCGGCACAATGGCTGCATGCAGTGGGCATCCATAGCGCTTCCGACTTGCGCCGCCTGGGTGCGGTGGACGCCTACCGGGCCGTGCGGACCCGTGGTTTTCGTGCGTCGAAAGTCTTGCTCTATGCCATCGAGGGCGCCCTGATGGACATGCACTGGAACGACCTTCCCGCCGAACGCAAAGAGGCGTTGAACAAGCAACTGGACGCCATTTCCTCTCGTCACAAAAACTGACTGGCAGAGCCAAATGTATCTAATGGGGGAGCAGCCGGCTTACGCCGACGCCTTGATCAACAGACTGCAGAGCATTCCGCCGCAATTGCTGGACGGGCTTGCGCCCAGCGGCCCGACGTTGGAGCTTGGCCCCATCGCTGAGCTGTCCAGCGTATTGCCCGGCGACCAGTTGTTCCTGCTGGCAAGTGGCGTGATCCAGGCCAGTGTCGAAGAGCGGCCACTGTTCTACCTGCATGAAGGCGACCTGGTGGGGCTGCGGCGCGGCATCGAACTCCCGCAGTGGCAACTGCACTGCGATACGCCGCTGCAACTGATTCCCTATCTGAGGACTGAAGTGTTTCGGCACATCCAGGCCGACGTACAACGCTCGGAACTGCTCGTACAGTACCTGATCGGCCAGACCGCCCTGCTGTCCGATGCCATTGCCCGTCTCAAGCCGCCAGAGTTGCGCAGCAGCAACGGCTTCAAGCGCGTGGAGGCGGGCGAAAGGCTGATTACCCAGGGGGATGAGGCAGATCACGTGTTTGTAATACTCGAAGGCCATGCACAGGCCTTCGTCGACGGGCACAAGGTCGGCGACGTCCCCAAGGACGAGATTTTCGGCGCCATGGCAGTGTTCACCGGAGAAAAACGCAGCGCCAGCGTGATCGCCAGCGAACCCAGCACAATCATGCTGATTCCCAAGGACCAGTTTCTCAGCCTGACCCAGAGCAATCCGCGTATTGCCCACAGCCTGATCGAAAGCATGGCGCGCCGCATCGACCTGCTAAACAAGGAAGTGACCCGGCTCATGACCTTGAACAACCCGAACTGAACCCGGATTCCAGGCAGATCCAAACGGACGTTTGGCAAAATATGCAGAAATCTGAAAAGCCTTGTTGACTTCGAAATGAGAATCGTTATGATTATCACAACTGGTCGCGAGATCAGTCGATAACCTGGAAGACCAGTGGTTCGGACTCTCAGATTATCTCCTCATCAGGCTAATCACGGTTATTTGACCCGGCTCTTGCCGGGTCTTTTTTTGCCCGCAGAAAAGCCCTCCGATCAGGGCCTCAGTTGCGCGCAATAGTCCTTGGCGGGCTGGGGCGGCGTATACCAGACGTAGTCGGCCGATGCCGCGGCAACCTGTTGCCCCAGCTCCGCCAGAATCAACACCACCACCTCCTGGCTTCGGTCCAGATCGGCAAGATGCAGGGGCACACCAAGATCCTTGCGACCGCGAAACGCCCCGGCCAGCAACAGGGCCGGAGCCGGAGCCGCCAGCAGTTGTTCAGCCATGCGCCGGTCCCGTTGCTGCTGCACCGCCCGCATTGCCGGCACCTGGCTCTCCGGCAGCAAGCCACAGTGCGATTCGCGGATTTGCCCGGCCAATGCCTCGATCACCGACGGTGCGTTGCTCCGTGTGCCGGTCAGGACGGGCGCCCGTGCATAAATGGCACGCACCTCCTGGCGATCCAGATTGGCAGCGAGCAAGGGATAGGGCTGACGCAGGGCAAAACCCACCAGCGGGCCGTAGAGGCTCCAGTCCCAGCCTGATTGCCAGGCCAACCTGCCAGGTAGGTCATCAGGCAAACGCCCCCCATCAATGGAGCGTTTTACCCCATCGACTTCTGGCTGCTGATCCGGGTTGAGCATTTCCAGCAACAGACTGCCCTGTGGCCGCTCCCGGGCCATGGAGCGCAAGAGCCAGAGTTGCAAGGCATGATGATCGGGATTGTCATGCTGCTCACCAATGATCACTCGAGGGGACCGTGCCAGGCGCCCTACCAGTTCGACAGGGGTCAGCGCCTTGGCACTGCGCAGCTCAATGATACTGCCGGGCGCCGAAGCCACCGGCGGCGGCAGGATCCCCGGCATGCTGTGACAGGCGGCCAGCAGCATGGCCAGCAACAACGGCAATACGCGCATCAGGTCTCTCCGGGCTTCGCCTCAGCGGGCGATGATCAACGGGTGCCCGCGTTCGGGATGCTCCTGCACCAGAACTTCCAGGCCGAACACCGCCTTCAGGGGCTCGGGCCGCAGTACCGCGGTCGGTGTTCCCAATGAATGCGGGCGGCCGCCTTCGAGCAACAAGACCCGGTCACAATAACGCGCAGCCAGATTCAGGTCATGCAGGATGACCAGCACCGCCGCGCCGCGGTCGGCAAAGGCTCGAATGGCCTGCAAGGTGACGTGCTGGTGCAAGGGGTCGAGTGCAGAAGTCGGCTCATCCAGCAGCAGGTTGTGCCCTGGCTGGCCCGGCCACAGTTGCGCCAGGACCCGCGCCAGATGCACCCGCTGGCGCTCGCCGCCGGACAGCGCGAGATAGCTGCGCCCCGACAGGTGCGCCACATCGGCAGCATTCAAAGCAGCGTTGACGATTTCCTCGTCACGCACGCGCCCGGTCTGATGGGGCAAACGCCCCAGCGCCACCACCTCCTCCACACGAAAGGCGAAATCCAGGCTCGAAGCCTGGGGCAGCACTGCCAGGCGCTGCGCACGCTCGGCGCCCGACCAATGAGCCAGTTCCTGATCATCCAGCAGCACCTGCCCCTGATGAGCCGCCAGTTCACCACTCAAGCCCCCCAAGAGGCTGCTTTTACCTGCACCATTAGGGCCGAGGACTCCCAGCACCTCGCCCGGCAGCAACTGCAGGTCGATGCCAGCCAGGACGTCTTTGCCGCCGCGCCGCACATGCAGGTTCTCGACTCGCAGCATCAGGCACGCCCTCGCAACAACAGGTACAGAAAGAATGGCGCACCGATAAAGGCCGTGACGATACCGATGGGCAACTCGGCAGGCGCCAGCGCCAGGCGCGCCACCAGGTCAGCCAACAGCAGCAGGCTGGCTCCGGCCAGGATCGAGGCCGGGAGCAAGGTTCGGTGATCCGGACCGGACAACAGGCGCACCAGATGCGGCACCACCAGGCCGACAAAACCGATCATTCCCGCCGCCGCCACGGCAGCGCCCACACCCAGCGCGGTGCAGAACACCAGCTCGCGCTTGAGACCTTCGACATCGATGCCAAGGTGCTTGGCCTCGGACTCGCCCAACAGCAGTGCATTCAACGCCTTGGCCCGGCGCGGCAGCCACAGCGCAACCGCGGCGGTCACCAGCAGCAAGGGCCACAAGCGCTGGTAACTGGCACCATTCAGGCTGCCCAGGTTCCAGAAAGTCAGAGTGCGCAACGTGGCGTCGTCCGCCAGATAGGTGAACAACCCCACCGCCGAACTGGCCAGCGCCGTCAGGGCAATCCCCGCCAGCAGCATGGTTGCCACATGGGTCTGCCCGTTGCGCCGCCCCAGGCGATACACCAGCGCCGTCACCCCCAGGCCGCCAAGGAAGGCACACAGGGAGAGCAAATAAGGGCCGACAGCCTCTGGCAGGCCGCCGAACATCGAGCCGCCAACAATGGCGATGGCCGCCCCCAATGCTGCACCACTGGAAACCCCCACCAGCCCCGGGTCTGCCAGGGGGTTGCGAAACAGCCCCTGCATGGCGACCCCGGACAGCGCCAGAACTCCGCCCACCGCAAGACCGAGCAGAGTCCGGGGCAAGCGAATCTGTCCCAGGATCAGTTCCGCCTGCTCCAGCCCCTGCCCGTCGATCGGCAATCCAAGCAGGCGCAAGGCGGCACGCAAGGTATCAAACAAGGGCAGGCTGACAGGGCCCAGGGCCAGGGACAGCCAGATCGCCACAAGGCACAGGACACCCAGCCCGATAAACAGTGTTCGAGGCTTGACCAGACGACTCATTGGGCCGGCTTGGCCTGGGGATAAAAGGCGCTGGACAGGCGTTTCAGGCTATCAGGCAAGCGAGGGCCCAGGCCTCCCACCAGCAAGGTCGGGTCCAGTTCCACCACCCGCCCGGCCTTGGCCGCCGGTGTGGATGCCAGCACCGGGTTCTCCTTGAACAGTGCGGCACGAGCGGCATCGCCGGTCAGGCTGCGATCGGAGAACACCAGCACATCCGGATTCAACCCCGCCAGGGATTCGACCGAGAATGGCTTATAGCCGGTATGAGTCGCCAGGTTGCGCCCACCGGCCTGTTGCAATAGCCAATTCGCGGCGGTGTCCTTGCCGGCGATCAGGGGTTTGCCGCCGGCATGCCCGAGCAACAACAGCACCCCGGGCGCCGCGTGCTGCGCTTGAGCCTGGGCGACCCACGCCTGCTGCTGCCCAAGTTGTTGCTGATAGCCCTGGAACAGTTGCCCGGCCTGCTCTTCTCGGCCCAGCAATAGCCCCAAGTGCTGCAGGGTAGCTTGCAAGGTCGGCAAGTCGGCCTGGGCGGAAAACAGTTCGACCTTGACCCCGGCAATGCGGATCTGCGAAAGCACTGGCGGCGGCCCCATCTCCTCGGTACCCACCAGAATCTGCGGCCGCAGGCTGAGAATGCCTTCGGCCGACAACTGACGCTGATAGCCGATGCTCGGCAGCGCCTTGAGCGACTCCGGGTGCTGGCTGGTGGTATCGACGCCCACCAGCTTGGACTCGGCCCCCAGAGCCGTTATCCACTCGGACAAGGCCCCACCGGCACTGACCCAACGCTGCGGCAACTCATCAGCGGTGGCCCACTGGCTCACCAGCAATCCGGCACAGAACGCAATGGCGCAGGCACTCAGGCGCATAAGAACATTTCCTTCATTAAAGTGGGGGCCCGCGCAGCTGCTGTCCATGTGACATGCCGGACAGGCCGGGCATCGAAAGGAACAAGCGCCCCGTAACGGGCGGGGCGGCCATTTGATAATTGTTTTCATTTAGCCGTCAAGCGCCGACATGTTTCATCCTGCAGCCGGAAAGAAACTGTGACAGCCTGGACGCAGAGCCTTCGGACCAAGAGGATAGCCATGAAATTTCTTTGCGCCGGCAACGATCTGCCCGAAGCCGGCAGCCGGGGCTTCCAGCTCTCCGGGCTGAAGCTGTTCGCCGTGCGGCGCGAGCAGCGGGCCTATGTCTATGCCAATCGCTGCCCGCACCGGGGAGTGGCGCTGGAGTGGCAGGCTGACCAGTTCCTCGACCCCAGCGCCAGCCTGATCCAGTGCGCCACCCATGGCGCCCTGTTTCTGATCGAGAGCGGAGAGTGCGTGGCCGGACCTTGCGCCGGCCAGTTCCTGGAGAGCATCGGCTGCCATGAAGACAGCCAGGGGATCTGGGTGGACCTCTAATCCCCGAGCAACACTTCAAGACGCCGGTCGATGCACACTTGCTCGGCCGTCAGGCACACACCATAGGCCAGCACCTCAACCCCCGCCGCTCGGGCTTCGCGCAGGGCAGCGGCGTAACCCGGATCGATCTCCTGCGCCGGCCGCACCGCGTCGATGCCCGAAAGATTGACGCAATACAGCTGAACCGCCCGCACGCCCTCCCGGGCCAGGCTCGCCAGTTCCCGCAGATGCTTGGCGCCGCGCTGGGTCACGGCATCGGGAAACGCTGCCACCGGCGTGCCATCGAAGCCCAGGGTGACGCTTTTGACCTCGACGTACGCCGGACCGTCCGGGTAATCCAGGCGAAAATCGATACGGCTGTTCTCTTGCCCGTAAGGCACCTCGCGCTTGAGCCCGGTGAAGCCGTTCAACTCGCTGATAAGCCCCGCCCGCAAGGCTTCTTCCACCAGCCCGTTGGCCCGCCCGGTGTTGACGCAGGCCAGGCGGCCTTGAGGGGTTTCGCTGATTTCCCAGGTGCCCGGCAACTTGCGCTTGGGGTCATTGGAGCGGCTGAACCACACCTGCCCGCCCTCGACCATGCAATTGAGCATCGAGCCGGTATTGGGGCAATGGATGGTCAACAGCTCGCCGGTGGTGGTTTCGATGTCCGCCAGGAAGCGCTTGTAACGACGCAGCAGACGCCCCTCTTCCAGGGGAGGATCGAAGCGCATCAGGCGTGCCAGCTCTGCAGGCCACGGGCGATACGCTCAACCGCCTCCTGCAGGCGTTCCAGGCTCTGGGTATAGGCAAAGCGCACATGATGGCCAGCCTGATGCCGGCCGAAGTCCAGGCCAGGGGTAAAGGCCAGGTGCTCGGTTTCCAGGAAGTGCCGGCAAAATGCGAAGGCATCACCGCCGAAGGCGCTGATGTCCGCGTACAAGTAGAACGCCCCTTCAGGTTCCACAGCGATGCCGAAGCCCAACTCACGCAAGGCTGGCAGCAGGAAATCCCGGCGGCGCCCGAACTCGGCGCGGCGCTCCTCGAGGATCTCCAGGGTCTGCGGCTCGAAGCAAGCCAGCGCAGCATACTGGGCCATGCTCGGCGCACTGATATAAAGGTTCTGTGCCAGCTTTTCCAGTTCACCCACGGCTGCCGGCGGAGCTACCAGCCAGCCCAGGCGCCAGCCGGTCATGCCGAAATATTTGGAGAAACTATTCAGGACGAAAGCGCTGTCATCCACTTCCAGAACGCTGGCGGCATCGGTGCCATAGGTCAGGCCATGGTAGATCTCGTCCACCACCAGATGCCCGTTGCGAGCCTTGATCGCGGTGGACAACCCCGCCAACTCGTCCCGGCTCAGGA
Source organism: Pseudomonas sp. BIGb0176 (assembly GCF_024810175.1). NCBI lineage: Bacteria > Pseudomonadati > Pseudomonadota > Gammaproteobacteria > Pseudomonadales > Pseudomonadaceae > Pseudomonas > Pseudomonas sp. BIGb0176. The sequence continues at coordinate 326,079 of NZ_JANUEC010000006.1, read as the reverse complement.
CCGTGCCGGTGGGGTTCGCCGGCGAGGCCACCAGGGCGCCCACGCTGTCCTGATCCCAATAGCGCTCCACCAGGTCCGGCGTCAGTTGGTAACGCACATCCGGCCCCACCGGGACCAACTGCGCAGCCCCTTCCACCAGACGCAGAAAATGCCGGTTGCACGGATAACCCGGGTCCGCCAGCAGCCAGTGCTTGCCCGGGTCCACCAACAGGCTGCTGGTCAACAGCAGGGCACCGGAACCACCGGGGGTGATCATGATCCGCTCGGGATCGATGTCCAGGCCGTAACGCTGCTGATAAAAGCCGGAAATCGCCCCTCGCAGCTCGGGAATTCCGCGGGCTGCGGTGTAGCGCGTCTTGCCGGCGCTCAGCGCGGCCTGCCCGGCCTTGATGATTGGCTCGGCGGTGGTGAAGTCCGGTTCGCCGATTTCCAGGTGAATCACATCATGCCCGGCGGCTTGCAGCTCATTGGCGCGGGCCAGCAAGGCCATGACATGGAAAGGTTCGATAGCGCGACTACGCGCACTGTAGGGCTGAGCCATTAGCCTTCCTTCATTGATTCGAGGGGGGAGCAAAGGACCGATTCTACCCATCTGATCAAGCCCGGGAGAACCCAGGCAGATCCGAGCGGTCTGTTGCTTGCGCCAACTGGCGCCAACACAACCCGCAGACTTGACTAAAATCAATGATTGAACGAACCGATCAGCAAGCCATGTCAGGCTTTTCCCATATCCATGGACGAAGCAGGACATAGGCTCGACAACCGGGAGTAGCGCGCTCTGGTTTGATCTGGTAAGTTCGCCCGCTTGCAGCCGCAGGGCCGGCAAGTGTCGGAGATGGAGCAATCCTGCGCAATGGATTACAAGAGTAGAGGCGGTCCATTCATGCCCACCCAAGCAAAGCAACAGATTCAATCGATCAGCGGTTTTGAACCTTACGTTGAAACTGCGGGCGAAGAGTACATGGGCAAGCCCATGCGCGAGCACTTCACCAAGATCCTGAACAAGTGGAAACAGGACTTGATGCAGGAAGTCGACCGCACTGTTGATCACATGAAAGACGAAGCGGCCAACTTCCCCGACCCGGCTGACCGTGCCAGCCAGGAAGAAGAGTTCAGCCTCGAACTGCGGGCCCGCGATCGCGAGCGCAAGTTGATCAAGAAGATCGACAAGACCCTGCAACTGATCGAAGACGAAGAATACGGCTGGTGCGAATCCTGCGGCGTCGAGATCGGCATCCGCCGGCTGGAAGCCCGCCCAACCGCCGACATGTGCGTCGACTGCAAGACACTGGCGGAAATCAAGGAAAAACAGGTCGGCAAATAATCGCCGGCTGGAACCTGAAACGGAGCGTACCCACGCTCCGTTTTCGTTTCTGCCTTCCCTGCAATAGCAAGCCCGCTCGCCAAAGCGATCCCCCGGCACCATCGTCACCCCGGGGCCAGACGAAGTAACATCCGCTCCATGACTGCCTCCACCTCTTCCTCGTACATCGGGCGCTTCGCCCCCACTCCCAGCGGCTATCTGCATTTCGGCTCTCTGGTTGCCGCGCTTGCCTCCTATCTTGATGCCCGCGCCGTCGGCGGCCGCTGGCTGCTGCGCATGGAGGACCTTGACCCGCCCCGGGAAGAGCCCGGTGCCCAGGCGGCCATTCTCAAGGCTCTGGAAAGCTACGGCTTCGAATGGGACGGGCAGATGATCCGCCAGAGCGATCGCCACGACGCCTATGGCGAAGTCCTCAATCGCCTGTTCCAGCAGGGCCTGGCCTATGCCTGCACCTGTTCGCGCAAACAGCTGGAGCCCTACCATGGCATTTACCCGGGACTGTGCCGCAACCTCGGCCACGCCCAGGACGACGCCGCGATCCGCCTGCGGGTACCCGAACTGGAGTATCGCTTCGTCGACCGGGTCCAGGGCGAATACCGCCAGCACCTGGGCCGGGAAGTGGGGGACTTCGTGATCCGCCGCCGCGATGGTCTCTACGCTTACCAATTGGCCGTGGTGCTCGACGATGCCTGGCAAGGCATCACTGATATCGTGCGCGGCGCCGACCTGCTGGATTCCACACCGCGCCAGCTGTACCTGCAGGAACTGCTGGGCCTTTCCCAGCCCCGCTACTTGCATGTACCGCTGATCACCCAGCCGGACGGGCACAAACTGGGCAAGTCCTACCGCTCGCCCCCGCTGACCGAGGATCAGGCCCCGCCCCTGCTGCTGCGCGCCCTGCGGGCACTGGGCCAGAAGCCACCGGCCGACCTCGATGGCGCCAGCGTCGCGCAGATAATGGCCTGGGGCATGGCCCACTGGGATGCCGCCCTGATTCCACGCACACTGAGCGTGCCGGAAGCGCAATTAAGCTGACGCCACTTGCAGCTTGGCGCCCATCCGTTACCATCGCCGCACGTTTTCGGGCACGCACACAATAAAGAGAGGCCGAGATGTACATCTATCGCTTGGTCCTGCTCCTGGTAGTGGGGATCTATCTGTTCTCCCCCGCCATCATGGATTGGTGGATCGATGCTACTGGCGCCTGGTATCGCCCGTATCTGCTCTGGCTGATTCTGATCGTCGTGACCTTCATCCTGCAGAGCCAAAAAGATGCCGATGAGCTTTAGCCTGACCCAGATGATCCTGATCAGCGCCGCCTACCTGGCGGTGCTGTTCGGCGTTGCCTGGATCAGTGAGCGCGGGATGATCCCCCGCTCGATCATTCGCCACCCGCTGACCTACACCCTGTCACTCGGGGTCTATGCCAGTGCCTGGGCGTTCTACGGCACGGTCGGCCTGGCCTACCAGTACGGCTATGGCTTCCTGTCCAGCTACCTGGGGGTTTCCGGGGCCTTCCTGCTGGCACCGGTACTGCTCTACCCGATCCTGAAAATCACCCGCACCTACCAGCTGTCATCCCTGGCCGACCTGTTCGCCTTCCGTTTTCGCAGTACCTGGGCCGGTGCGCTGACCACGATCTTCATGCTGATCGGCGTGCTGCCATTACTGGCGCTGCAGATCCAGGCCGTGGCCGACTCCATTGGCATTCTCACCCACGAGCCAGTGCAACATCGGGTGGCGCTGAGCTTTTGCGCGCTGATCACCTTGTTCACGATCTTCTTCGGCTCGCGGCATATCGCCACCCGGGAAAAACATGAAGGCCTGGTGTTCGCCATTGCCTTCGAATCGGTGATCAAGCTGATCGCCATTGGCGGTGTCGGCTTGTACGCGCTGTACGGGGTATTCGACGGCCCGCAACAACTGGAACTCTGGCTGCTGCAGAACCAGACTGCCCTTGCCGCACTGCATACACCCCTTCAGGAAGGCCCGTGGCGCACCCTGCTACTGGTGTTCTTCGCCTCGGCGATCGTCATGCCGCACATGTACCACATGACCTTTACCGAGAACCTCAACCCTCGCGCCCTGGTCAGCGCCAGTTGGGGGCTGCCGCTGTTCCTGCTGCTGATGAGCCTGGCAGTGCCGCTGATTCTCTGGGCCGGCCTCAAGCTCGGCGCTACCACCAACCCGGAATACTTCACCCTGGGCATCGGCATCGCCGCCAACAGCCCGGCCCTGGCTCTGCTGGCCTATGTGGGCGGGCTGTCGGCCGCCAGCGGCCTGATCATCGTCACCACCCTGGCGCTCTCGGGGATGGCCCTGAACCACCTGGTGCTGCCGCTCTACCAGCCGCCGGCGGAGGGCAACATCTACCGCTGGCTGAAGTGGACCCGCCGCGCCCTGATCGTCGCCATTATCATGGCCGGCTACGCCTTCTACCTGCTGCTGGGCGCCGAGCAGGACCTGGCCAACCTGGGGATCGTGGCCTTCGTCGCCACCCTGCAATTTCTTCCGGGCGTGCTGTCGGTACTGTACTGGCCGACCGCCAACCGCCGGGGCTTCATCGCCGGCCTGCTGGCGGGGATCCTGGTGTGGCTGGTGACCATGCTGCTGCCGTTGATCGGCAACCTGCAGGGTTTCTACATCCCGCTGCTGAACATGATCTACGTCCTGGACGACACCAGTTGGCATATGGCGGCCATCGCCTCGCTGGCGGCCAACGTCCTGATGTTCACCCTGATCTCGCTGTTCACCAATGCCAGCACCGAGGAGGCCAGCGCCGCCGAAGCCTGTGCCGTGGACAACGTGCGCCGTCCGCAGCGCCGGGAACTGCACGCCGCCTCGCCCCAGGAGTTCGCCACCCAACTGGCCAAGCCGCTGGGGGCCAAGGCAGCCCAGAAGGAAGTGGAGCAGGCCCTGCGTGATCTGTATCTGCCCTTTGACGAACGCCGACCTTACGCCCTGCGGCGCCTGCGCGACCGCATCGAAGCCAACCTGTCCGGGTTGATGGGCCCCAGCGTCGCCCAGGACATGGTGGAAACCTTCCTGCCCTACAAGGCCGGTGGAGAAAACTACGTCACCGAGGACATCCACTTCATCGAAAGCCGGCTGGAGGACTACCACTCACGCCTCACCGGCCTGGCCGCCGAGCTCGATGCCCTGCGCCGCTATCACCGGCAAACCCTGCAAGAGCTGCCGATGGGAGTCTGCTCCCTGGCCAAGGACCAGGAGATCCTCATGTGGAACAAGGCCATGGAGGAGCTCACAGGCATACCAGCCCAGCACGTGGTGGGCTCACGCCTGAGCACCATTACCAACCCGTGGAAGGACCTGCTGCAGGGCTTTATCAACCTGCCGGACGAACACTTGCACAAACAGCACCTGGCCCTCGATGGCCAGACCCGCTGGCTGAACCTGCACAAGGCCGCCATCGATGAGCCTCTGGCCCCGGGCAACAGCGGCCTGGTACTGCTGGTGGAAGACCTGACCGAAACCCAGACCCTGGAAGACAAGCTGGTGCACTCCGAACGCCTGGCCAGCATCGGGCGCCTGGCGGCCGGGGTGGCCCATGAGATCGGCAACCCGATTACCGGCATCGCCTGCCTGGCGCAGAACCTGCGCGAAGAACGGGAAGAGGACGGCGAACTGACGGAAATCAGCGAGCAGATCCTCGAACAGACCAAACGCATCTCGCGTATCGTCCAGTCGCTGATGAGCTTCGCCCACGCCGGCAGCCATCAGCACAACGACGAGGCGGTGTGCCTGGCCGAAGTGGCCCAGGACGCCATTGGCCTGCTGGCGTTGAACCGGCGCAATTTCGAGGTGCAGTTCTTCAACCTGTGCGATCCCGACCACTGGGTCGACGGTGATCCCCAGCGCCTTGCCCAGGTACTGATCAACCTCCTTTCCAACGCCCGCGACGCCTCCCCTCCTGGCAGCGCGGTACGCGTCAAGAGCGAGGCTTTCGAGCACACGGTCGACCTGATCGTGGAGGACGAAGGCAGCGGCATTCCGAAGAACATCATGGACCGATTGTTCGAACCGTTTTTCACCACCAAGGACCCTGGGGAAGGCACCGGTCTGGGCCTTGCACTGGTCTATTCCATCGTTGAAGAGCATTATGGACAAATCACCATCGACAGCCCGGCCGATCCTCAAAGCCAACGCGGCACCCGTATCCGGGTGACTTTACCGCGTCATGTCGAAGCGACGTCCGCTGTGAACTGAGACCGTCGAGAGAATTGAATCAATGCCGCATATTCTGATCGTCGAAGACGAAACCATTATCCGCTCCGCCCTGCGCCGCCTGCTGGAACGCAACCAGTACCAGGTCAGCGAAGCCGGCTCAGTGCAGGAGGCACAGGAACGCTTCAGCATTCCCACTTTCGATCTGATCGTCAGTGACTTGCGCCTGCCAGGCGCCCCGGGCACCGAATTGATCAAGCTCGGCCAGGGCACTCCGGTGCTGATCATGACCAGCTACGCCAGCCTGCGCTCAGCCGTGGACTCGATGAAAATGGGCGCGGTGGACTACATCGCCAAGCCGTTCGATCACGATGAAATGCTCCAGGCCGTGGCGCGGATCCTGCGGGATCGGCAAAGCGCCGAAAATGCCCCGCCAGACCGTCCGGCCGCCAAGGCTGGCGCCACTGCGGAGCGGGCCGGTGCGGGCAACAACAATGGCGAAATCGGCATCATCGGCTCCTGCGCTCCCATGCAGGATCTGTACAGCAAGATCCGCAAAGTGGCGCCCACTGACTCCAATGTACTGATTCAGGGTGAATCCGGTACCGGCAAGGAACTGGTAGCCCGGGCCCTGCACAACCTGTCCAAGCGTGCCAAGGCACCGATGATTTCGGTGAACTGCGCAGCCATTCCGGAAACCCTGATCGAGTCCGAACTGTTCGGCCACGAGAAAGGCGCGTTCACCGGGGCCAGCGCCGGCCGTGCCGGCCTGGTAGAAGCTGCGGACGGCGGCACCCTGTTCCTCGACGAGATTGGCGAGCTACCGCTGGAGGCGCAGGCGCGATTGCTGCGAGTACTGCAGGAAGGCGAGATCCGCCGTGTCGGCTCGGTACAGTCACAGAAAGTCGATGTGCGCCTGATTGCAGCCACTCACCGCGACCTGAAAAGCCTGTCGAAAATAGGCCAGTTCCGTGAAGACCTGTACTACCGCCTGCACGTGATTGCCCTGAAACTGCCGGCCCTGCGTGAGCGCGGTGCAGACGTCAATGAAATTGCCAATGCCTTTCTGGCCCGCCAGAGCGCACGCGTCGGCCGCACGGACCTTAAGTTCGCCGCCGATGCAGAACAGGCCATCCGCCATTACTCCTGGCCGGGGAACGTGCGCGAACTGGAGAACGCTGTCGAGCGTGCGGTCATTCTGTGCGAAAGCCCGGAAATCTCGGCCGACCTGCTGGGCATCGACATCGAACTGAGCGACCTGGAAGACGACGACTTCGTCGGCCTGCCCCCACAAGCGGGTAACACCAGCCACGAACCGACCGAAGACCTGTCTCTGGAGGACTACTTCCAGCACTTCGTCCTCGAACACCAGGACCACATGACCGAGACCGAGCTGGCACGCAAACTGGGCGTCAGCCGCAAGTGCCTGTGGGAACGTCGTCAGCGCCTGGGCATCCCACGGCGCAAGAGTGGAGTCGCCAGCGAAAGCTGAACTACGGCTGACGAAATCGCGGGTAACACTCGCTTTTGTGAAAAAAACTGTTACCTGCTCCATCGCACGTAACAGGAACCGGGGCTAAAGGTAACGAAGCCCCGGTTTTTTTTGCCCTGAAAAACACCCAACGGCACGCCTAACCCCTTGTTTTACTGGGGATCGCAAAAGTTGGCACGGCACCTGCTATATGTTTGGTACAAGAACAATAACAAGCAATGCACAAGACAATAAAAATAAGACGAATCGACTCACGCATAATAAAAACAACACGGCGGAGGCGCAGCTAACTGATTCTTTTGGAGAGGCGTTGTATTTGGGGCTTGCCCCACAACCAGGCCGAGAACAACAAAAACTGCCCTAAGGCAGAGCCTGAACTGGTTGGATCGAAAGGTCATTGCAACTCAGCGATCAAAGCAATCCGTTTGCTCTTGGCTCCCGATTGGGAGGGTCATCCTGGGTAAACCAGATGACAAGGGCGTTTAACAAAAATAAGAAGCCCGAAACCAATAATAAAAATAGAGCACGCAACTATTCTGGGGGAGCTTCGGCTCCCCTTGTGGTTTCCGGAATTCGTGTTTTCACTCCCCCGCCCCCCATCCAACCTCGCCAAACCGCAGCTCAGCGCCAGCCTGTACAAGTCGCGGCAGCTTCCTACACCATCCTTCGACTAAATGCTAGAATCCCCGCCCATCATGCGGCCACTCTTCGTTTTGGCCGAATATTCCTTCAAACAGTGCATCCCATGCTGAAGAAGCTGTTCCAGTCATTCCGTTCTCCCTTGCGTCGTACGCAACATAAACGCAGCACGCCTGAAGTGCTCAATAGCAGCCAGCATTCGCTGCAACGTGCCCAGTTCAGCCGGTATGCGGTGAATATCGTCGAACGCCTGCAGAACGCCGGCTACCAGGCCTACCTGGTGGGTGGCTGCGTGCGCGACATGCTGCTCAATATCACCCCCAAGGACTTCGACGTCGCCACCAGCGCCACGCCGGAACAGGTCAAGGCCGAGTTCCGTAACGCGCGCATCATTGGTCGGCGTTTCAAGCTGGTGCACATCCACTTCGGTCGCGAAATCATCGAAGTTGCGACTTTCCGCGCCAATCACCCGCAAAACGAAGACGACGAGGACAGTAACCAGTCATCGCGCAACGAAAGCGGGCGGATCCTGCGGGACAACGTCTATGGCACCCTGGAAGAGGACGCGCAACGTCGCGACTTCACCATCAATGCCCTGTACTACGATCCGGTCAGCGAACGCATTCTCGATTACGCCAATGGCGTACACGACATTCGCAACAACCTGATCCGCCTGATCGGCGATCCTCGCCAGCGTTATCAGGAAGACCCGGTACGTATGCTTCGAGCAGTACGCTTTGCAGCGAAACTGAACTTCGGCATCGAGAAACACACCGCCGCGCCCATTCGCGAACTGGCACCGATGCTGCGGGAAATCCCCTCGGCGCGCCTGTTCGAAGAAGTGCTCAAGCTGTTCCTCTCCGGCTACGCGGCGGACACCTTCGAAATGCTGGTGGACCTGCAACTGTTCGACCCGTTGTTCCCGGCCAGCGCCGAAGCCCTGGAGTACAACCCGACCTACACCCATACGCTGATCAGCGAAGCCTTGGTCAACACCGACCTGCGGATCAAGCAGAACAAGCCGGTGACCCCAGCCTTCCTGTTCGCCGCCCTGCTCTGGCCAGCCCTGCCGGCCCGGGTGCTGCGCCTGCAGGAGCGTGGCATGCCGCCGATTCCGGCCATGCAGGAAGCCGCCCACGAGCTGATCGCCGAACAGTGCCAGCGCATCGCTATTCCCAAGCGTTTCACCATGCCGATCCGCGAAATCTGGGATATGCAGGAACGCCTGCCACGGCGCAGCGGCAAGCGCGCCGACCAGTTGCTGGACAATCCGCGCTTCCGCGCCGGCTACGACTTCCTGCTGCTGCGCGAAAGCGCCGGCGAGCAGACCGATGGCCTGGGAGAATGGTGGACCGACTATCAGGACGCCAATGACGCCGAACGCCGCGACATGATCCGCGACCTCAGCGGCAAGGAAGACGCCAGTGGCGCGCCACGCAAGCGCCGGCGCAGCAGCGGTGCCAAGCGCAAGCGCAGCAGCGGCGCATCGGGCGAGTAATAGATGGAACGCATCTACATCGGCATGGGCAGCAATCTGGCAGCCCCTGAAGCACAACTGCGCAGTGCCACCGAGGCCCTCGCGCAGTTGCCCGAAAGCCGCCTGCACGGCGTATCGGCCTTCTACCAGAGCGACTCATTGCTCCCAGGCCAACCACGCTATACCAACGCCGTCGCGGCGCTGGACAGCGCGCTGGCGCCGCTAGCCCTGCTGGACGCCTTGCAGGCCATCGAAAACCAGCAAGGCCGCGAGCGAAATGAGCGCTGGGGCCCACGTACCCTGGATCTGGACATCCTGTTGTTCGGCGATCGACTGATCGACGAACCCCGCCTCAAAGTCCCCCATTACCACATGCAGGCGCGCCCCTTCGTGCTCTACCCGTTGGCGGAACTGGCCCCTGCCGACCTGCAACTGGCTGACGGCCGCACCCTGCACGAACTGCTCGCTGCCTGCCCATTTGTCGGCCTGGAACGCCTGGCCTGACCGCTGAAACGCATCAGTAACGGCGGTAACACTGGCAGCGTAACAATGCGGTAACACATCTAATTGACTTCCCGAGTTCTCCTCACGACTATAGGCGTCCCGTTGCCGCCATCACGGCGCTAAAGGGCGCAATTCAAGTGAGGCCGGTTCGCGGCGAGCCCGGGAAACGCCAGGCAGGGGCAGTTGTGCAACGGCGGTGGCACCCGCTGGCATGGCACCTCTTCTGGGCACAGAATGATGGGCCCGACGCCACAGGCGCGACTCCCGCAAGCCCGTTCAAATCGCTTGGAACCAGGCTGTATAAGCACGACAAAAGACCGTGCGCCTGAATAACGAAGAATCACGCGCGTTACTCGCAGTAGTTTCCAAAGCGCCTGAAATGAGGACCCCTTTCATGCCAGATATCACTCTGACCACCCTGCAAAGCCTCAAGCAGAAAGGTGAGAAAATCACCATGCTGACCTGCTACGACGCCACCTTCGCCCACACCTGCTGCGAGGCAGGCGTCGAAGTCCTGCTGGTAGGCGACTCCCTGGGCATGGTGCTGCAAGGACACGACAGCACCCTGCCCGTCAGCACCGCTGACATGGCCTATCACGTCGCGGCGGTCAAGCGCGGCAACAACGGGGCACTGATCCTGGCCGACCTGCCATTCATGTCCTACGCCACCACTGAACAGGCCCTGAGCAGTTCGGCCCAGCTGATGCAGGCCGGCGCCCATATGCTCAAGATCGAAGGCGCAGCCTGGCTGGCCGAGCCGGTGCGCCTGCTGAACGAGCGTGGAGTGCCGGTCTGCGTGCACATGGGGCTGACGCCACAGACCGTGAACGTTCTGGGCGGCTACAAGGTGCAGGGCCGCAATGAAAGCCAGGCGCGGCAGATGCGTGCCGATGCCATCGCCCTGGAGCAGGCCGGCGCGGCAATGCTGCTGCTGGAGTGCGTGCCCAGCGAGCTGGCGGCGGAAATCACCCAGGCGGTGAAGATCCCGGTAATAGGTATCGGTGCCGGCAGTGCTACCGACGGCCAGGTCCTGGTGCTCCACGACATGCTGGGGCTGTCCCTCAGCGGCCGCTCGCCGAAGTTCGTGAAGAACTTCATGGCAGGCAAGGACAGTATCCAGGCCGCCTTGAGCGCCTATGTCGAAGAAGTCAAAGCCGTCACCTTCCCTGGCGCCGAACACGGGTTCTCTGCATGAATACAGTCAAAACCGTGCGCGAATTGCGCGCCGCGGTCGCCCGCGCGCGCAGTGAGGGCAAGCGGATCGGCTTCGTGCCCACCATGGGCAACCTGCACAGTGGCCACGCCGCCCTGGTGGCCAAAGCCGCCCAGCGGGTGGACTTCGTGGTCGCCAGCATCTTCGTCAACCCACTGCAGTTCGGTGCCGGCGAAGACCTGGACAAGTACCCACGCACCCTCGCCGCCGACCAGGAAAAATTGCTGGAAGCCGGTTGCCACCTGCTGTTTGCCCCCAGCGTCGAAGAAATGTACCCCGACGGCATGGCCGGGCAGACCCGGGTCAGCGTTCCCCAGCTATCCGAAGGCCTGTGCGGCGCCAGCCGTCCCGGGCATTTCGAAGGCGTGGCTACAGTGGTCAGCAAGCTGTTCAACATGGTCCAGCCCGATCTCGCGGTGTTTGGCCAGAAGGACTACCAGCAGTTGGCAGTGATTCGGGCCCTGGTGCACGACCTGAACATGCCGATCCAGATCATCGGTGAGCCAACGGTACGTGCCGCCGACGGCCTCGCCCTGTCGTCGCGCAACGGCTACCTGAGCGAAGAGCAGCGCGCTATCGCCCCGGTGCTGTACCGCAGCCTGAGCCAGATTGCCCAGGCCATCAGGAACGGCGAACGCGACTATCCCAAGCTTGTGGCCGAACAACAGCAGCAGCTTGAAGCCGCCGGTCTGCGCCGTGACTACCTGGAAATCCGCCAGGCACAGAACCTGCGTCCAGCCACCGCGCAAGACCGTGAACTGGTGATTCTTGTGGCAGCCTATCTGGGCGCGACACGGTTGATCGACAACCTGCACCTGGACCTCGACACACCGGCATGAACGCCCGATTGCCCGAACTCCAACCTTCGGGCAAACTGCCGCCGGCTGGGGCCTGCAGCCCATGACTGCGGGCCCCGTTCAAGGATCCGCCCCAGGGAACACCCCATGTACACCATCATGTTCAAGGCCAAGGTCGGTGATCGAGCGACCCTCTGTACCTATGCTCCCTGCAGTGAAGCCGAACTGCTCGGTTTCAAGCCGCGCATGCTGCACATGGCTCCTGGCAATGAGCAGAGCCTTACCAGCCCTGCGATTTCGGATCAGCTCGCCTGACGCTTCCCCCTATTTCTACCCATTGAAAGCCCGAATCCAGACCAGGCAGGCCCGCTGAGTACAAAATAGTACTGGCCACCAGTCGGACAAAGCCAAGACAGAACAGCACGCCGGGGTTACTGTTATCCCCCCGAGTGATTAAACGTATCAGCACAGGGCCGGCCCAACGGGTCCTTGAGACCGCGCAGGACGTTCCGGGCTTTTCAGTGTCCAAAAGGCAGTTCAAGCAAAAGGAAAACCGCAGCGATGGCGTACTACCGCACTCCTCATGACGTTACCGCTCTGCCCGCCTGGCAAGCGTTGAAAGACCACCGCCAAGCCATGCAGGATTTCAGCATGCGCGAGGCGTTCAATGCCGATCCGCAGCGCTTCAGCCAATTCACCCTGAGCAGCTGCGGGCTGTTTCTCGACTATTCGAAGAACCTGATCACCAGCGAAACCCGCGACCTGCTGGTGAACCTGGCCAAGGAAGTCGGCCTCTCAGACGCCATCAAGTCCATGATCACCGGCGAACTGGTCAACGCTTCCGAAGGCCGCCCGGCCTTGCACACCGCACTGCGCCGCCCGGTGGGCGACAAGCTGTCGGTGAACGGTGTCAACGTGATGCCCGAAGTGCACAAGGTACTGAACCAGATCACCGAGCTGGTGGGCCGCATCCACGACGGCCTGTGGCGCGGCTACACCGAGAAGCCCATCACCGACGTGGTGAACATCGGCATCGGCGGCTCCTTCCTCGGCCCGGAGCTGGTTTCCGAAGCGCTGTTGTCCTACGCCCAGAAAGGCGTGCGCTGCCATTACCTGGCGAACATCGATGGCAGCGAGTTCCATGAGCTTTCTGCGAAAATCCGTGCAGAAACTACGCTATTCATCGTTTCCTCCAAGTCTTTCAATACCCTCGAAACCCTGAAGAACGCCCAGGCAGCACGGGCCTGGTACCTGGCCCAGGGCGGCTCGGAGGCCGAACTGCACCGCCACTTCATCGCCGTGTCGAGCAACAATGCGGCGGCAGTGGCCTTCGGCATTCGCGAAGAGAACATCTTCCCGATGTGGGACTGGGTCGGCGGGCGCTACTCGCTGTGGTCCGCCATCGGCCTGCCGATCGCCCTGGCCATCGGCATGTCCAACTTCAAGGAGCTGCTGTCCGGTGCCTACACCATGGACCAGCATTTCCAGAGCGCCCCATTCGAACAGAACATGCCGGTGCTGCTGGCGCTGCTGGGCGTGTGGTACGGCAATTTCTGGGGCGCGCAGAGCCACGCGATCCTGCCGTACGACCACTACCTGCGCAACATCACCAAGCACTTGCAACAATTGGACATGGAATCCAACGGCAAGAGCGTGCGCCAGGACGGTACTCCGGTGGCCACCGATACCGGCCCGGTGATCTGGGGCGGCGTGGGCTGCAACGGCCAGCATGCCTACCACCAGTTGTTGCACCAGGGCACCCAGTTGATTCCGGCCGACTTCATCGTGCCGATCGTCAGCTTCAACCCGGTGGCCGACCACCATCAGTGGCTGTACGCCAACTGCCTGTCCCAGAGCCAGGCACTGATGCTGGGCAAGACCCGCGCCGAAGCCGAGAGCGAACTGCGCGAGAAAGGCCTGAGCGAAGCCGAAATCGCGAAACTGGCACCGCACAAGGTGATTCCCGGCAACCGTCCGAGCAACACCCTGGTGGTGGAGCGCATCAGCCCGCGGCGCCTTGGCGCACTGGTGGCGCTGTATGAACACAAGGTCTTCGTGCAAAGCGTGGTCTGGGGCATCAACGCCTTCGACCAGTGGGGCGTGGAGCTGGGCAAGGAGCTGGGCAAAGGCGTCTACAACCGCCTGGTCGGCAGCGACGAAACCCTGGCCGACGACGCATCGACCCAAGGCCTGATCAACTACTTCCGCGGCCGTCACCGCGGCTGATCGACCCTGTCACCCCAGGAGCCGGCCACACCGGCTCCTGTCCGGGCCCCGGCCCTTCCCCACTTGAACCTTCCCGGCACTTGTGCGCACCCTTATGACTTGTCGCAAAACAAGAATAAGGAACCGTCATGTTCGATATCAGCACTTTTCCGAAAGCCGATGCCGTCCGCCGGGCGGCACAAATGAGCCAGGACGACTACCACCACCTCTACCGCCAGTCCATTGAGCAACCGGACCAGTTCTGGGCCGAGCAGGCCAGGCGCTTCCTGCACTGGAGCAGCCCCTGGGACAGCGTCCACAGCCACGACATGCGCACCGGCGAGGCCAACTGGTTTCGCGGTGGCCAACTCAACGTCAGCTACAACTGCATCGACCGTCATCTGGAAAAACGCGGCAATCAGGCGGCGATCATCTGGGAAGGTGACAACCCGGCAGACTCCCAGCGCATCACCTACCAGGAACTCCACGACCGGGTCTGCCGCCTGGCCAACGTGCTGAAAAGCCGTGGCGTGAAAAAGGGCGACCGGGTGTGCATCTACATGCCGATGATTCCCGAAGTGGCTTACGCCATGCTCGCCTGCACCCGAATCGGCGCGGTGCATTCGGTGGTGTTCGGCGGTTTTTCGCCGGAGGCCCTGCGCGACCGCATTCTCAACGCCGACTGCCGCACCGTGATCACCGCCGATGAAGGCGTGCGCGGCGGCAAACTGATTCCGCTGAAGAGCAACGTCGACAAGGCCCTGCTCAGTTGCCCGGATGTCAGCAGCGTGCTAGTGGTCGAACGCACCCGCAACCCGGTGAACTGGGTGCCAGATCGCGACATTTCCTATGAACAGGCCGTGGCTGGCGCCAGCAACCAATGCGCCCCCGAGCCGATGGACGCCGAAGACCCGCTGTTCATCCTCTACACCTCCGGCAGCACCGGCAAACCCAAGGGCGTGCTGCACACCACCGGCGGCTACCTGCTACAGGCCGCCATGACCTTCAAGTACGTGCTGGACTACCGCGACGGTGAGGTCTTCTGGTGCACCGCCGACGTCGGCTGGGTCACCGGCCACAGCTACATCCTCTACGGCCCCCTGGCCAACGGCGCGACCACGCTGATCTTCGAAGGCGTGCCCAACTACCCCAGCACCTCGCGTTTCTGGGAGGTGGTGGACAAGCATCAGGTGAACATCTTCTACACCGCGCCCACCGCTCTGCGTGCCCTGATGCGCGAAGGCAGCGCCCCGCTACAGAACACCTCCCGCGCCAGCCTGCGCTTGCTCGGCAGCGTCGGCGAGCCGATCAACCCGGAAGCCTGGGAGTGGTATTTCAACGTGGTCGGCGAACAACGCTGCCCGATTGTCGATACCTGGTGGCAGACCGAAACCGGCGGCATCATGCTCAGCCCCCTGGTCAGCGCCCGGCAGATCAAGCCCGGATGCGCCTCGACCCCGATGTTCGGCGTACAACCGGTGCTGCTGGACGACCAGGGCAAGGAAATCCATGGGGCAGGCAGCGGCATCCTGGCAATCAAGGCCAGTTGGCCGGCGCAGATCCGTAGCGTCTATGGCGATCCCAAGCGCATGGTCGAAACCTATTTCGCTCCCTACCCCGGCTATTACTTCACCGGTGATGGTGCCCGGCGCGACGAGGATGGCAGCTACTGGATCACCGGGCGCATCGACGACGTGATCAACGTTTCCGGGCACCGCATCGGCACCGCCGAAGTGGAAAGCGCCCTGGTGCTGCACGACAGCATCGCCGAAGCGGCGGTGGTCGGTTACCCCCATGATCTCAAGGGCCAGGGAATCTATGCCTTCGTCACACCGATGCAGGGCATCGAGCCCGACGAGGCACTGAAGAAGGAACTGCTGGCCCTGGTCAGCCGCGAGATCGGCAGTTTCGCCAAGCCGGAGCTGATCCAGTGGGCTCCGGCCCTGCCGAAAACTCGCTCGGGCAAGATCATGCGGCGTATCCTGCGCAAGATCGCCTGCAACGAACTGGATACCCTGGGTGACACTTCGACCCTGGCGGACCCCAGCGTGGTGGACGGCCTGATCGACAAACGCCTGAACGTTTGAAACCGGCGCGGCATCCGCCGCGCTTCTTTTTTAAATAGCCACACCGAGCTGTCATGGAATTCATTCGCAGCCGCATCGAGAGCCAGGTCATGAGCCTGTCCGGCCTGTCTCTGGGCCAACTCGACCTGGAACATCCCAAAGGTGACCCCGGCCTGTTCGGGCCGGGGTCCGTCAGTTGGCAGGTGCACGCCGACTTCAGCAGCATGCTGATCGGCGGCATCAGCGCCCTGTTGATGCAGGCCCTGCATCCTCTGGCCTTGGCCGGCGTCTGGGATCACTCGAACTTTCGCCAGGACATGATCGGCCGCCTGCGCCGCACCGGGCAGTTCATCTCCGGCACCACCTTCGGCTCCCGCCAGGACGCCGAATGGCTGATCGACAAGGTACGCAGCATTCACTTGCACATAGTCGGCACCGCCCCCGATGGCCGCCCCTATGCCGCCAGCGACCCCGATCTGCTGACCTGGGTTCACGTGGCTGAGGTCAGCAGCTTTCTTGCCGCGCACTTGCGTTACCTCAACCCTCATCTTTCCGGGGCTGACCAGGATCGCTACTACGACGAGATCGCCCTGATCGCCGAACGCCTGGGAGCCCGGGACGTGCCGCGCTCGCGGCGCGCCGTGGCCGACTACCTGCAGGCCATGCGCCCCCAACTGCTCTGCGACCAGCGCAGCCGGGAGGTCCTGCGCCTGCTGCTGGCTGCCCCAGCCCCCAGCCGCCTGGCCAAACCCTTCGGTTCATTGATGATGCAGGCCGGCATCGACCTGCTGCCGGACTGGGCCAGCGCCATGCTCGAGGTCAATCAGAACCCGCTGCAACGCCAACTGATTCGTGCCAGCGTCAAGCGCAGCACGCCGATGCTGCGCTGGGCGGTACGGGACAGTTCCGTGCACCGGGCGAAACGACGCATGGGCCTGTAAAAACCGACCGTTCAAGCACAACCCGACCGGCCGGTTCGCGATTGGCCGGCTCCCGGGGTTGTGTGCAACCATGATTTCGCCAATTTCCAGTGCCTGTGCCGCCCGGCCAACACCCGCACCACGCCACAGGTCCCTGCCACCGAACACAAGGACCCGATCATGCAAGACGTCGTAATCGTTGCCGCCACCCGCACCGCCGTGGGCAGTTTCCAGGGCTCCCTGGCGAACATTCCCGCCGTTGACCTGGGCGCCGCGGTCATCCGCCAATTGCTAGCCCAGACCGGCATCGACCCGGCCCAGGTCGACGAAGTGCTCATGGGCCAGGTGCTCACCGCCGGCGCCGGGCAGAACCCCGCCCGCCAGGCCGCGATCAAGGCCGGCCTGCCCCACGCGGTACCCGCCATGACCCTGAACAAGGTCTGCGGCTCCGGCCTCAAGGCCCTGCACCTGGGCGCCCAGGCCATCCGCTGCGGCGATGCCGAGGTGATCATCGCCGGCGGCCAGGAAAACATGAGCCTGTCCAACTACGTGCTGCCCGGCGCCCGCACCGGCCTGCGCATGGGCCACAGCCAGATGCTCGACTCCATGATCAGCGACGGCCTGTGGGATGCCTTCAACGACTACCACATGGGCATCACCGCCGAGAACCTGGTGGAGAAATACGGCATCAGCCGTGAAGCCCAGGACGCCTTCGCCGCCGCTTCCCAACAGAAAGCCGCAGCGGCCATCGAGGCCGGGCGCTTTGTCGACGAGATCACCCCGATCCAGATTCCCCAGCGCAAGGGCGAGCCACTGACCTTCGCCACCGACGAGCAGCCACGCCCCGGCACCACCGCCGAAGCCCTGGCCAAGCTCAAGCCGGCGTTCAAGAAAGACGGCAGCGTCACCGCCGGCAACGCCTCGGCGCTGAACGACGGCGCCGCCGCGGTGATGCTGATGAGCGCCAGCAAGGCCCGGGCCCTGGGCCTGCCGGTGCTGGCAAAAATTGCCGCCTACGCCAACGCCGGCGTCGACCCGGCGATCATGGGCATCGGCCCGGTCTCGGCCACCCGCCGCTGCCTGGACAAGGCCGGCTGGACCCTGGACCAGCTGGACCTGATCGAAGCCAACGAAGCCTTCGCCGCGCAGTCGCTGTCGGTGGCCCAGGAACTGGAATGGGACGCCAGCAAGGTCAACGTCAACGGCGGTGCGATCGCCATCGGCCACCCGATTGGTGCATCGGGCTGCCGGGTGCTGGTGACCCTGCTGCATGAAATGATCAAGCGTGATGCCAAAAAGGGCCTGGCGACCCTGTGCATCGGCGGCGGCCAGGGCGTGGCCCTGGCGATCGAGCGCTAACCTCCGCGCAAAACCGCCCTCCTTGTAGGAGCTGGCTTGCCAGCGAAGGTGCCCGTGAGAGCGCTTTCGCCAGCAAGCTGGCTCCTACGGGGAAGACGTGCGCATGATCGTCTTTGCCAGCAAGCTGGCTCCTACAACGGACGGGACGCTGGTAAACTGCCGCGCCTCACTCCTCAGCTCCAAGGCGCTCCGCATGTCCTCCTTGAATCAGGCGCTGCGCGCCGCTCTCGATCACCGCCAGGACCTGCTCGCCGAGCTGCATCAGCAAGGCACCGACTGCTATCGCCTGTTCCACGGCAGCCAGGAGGGTGCCGGCGGCCTGACCATCGACCGCTATGGCCCGCAATTGCTGGTACAGAGCTTTCACCAGACGCTGGAACGCGACGCCCTGCTGCAACTGCACGACAGCATCAATCAGCATCTGAACCTGTCGACCCTGCTGGTCTACAACGACCGCTCCCGGGGCAACTCGCGGATCGACCGCGAAGACTCGGTGTACCGCGCCGAAGAGGCTGCCCTGGAGGACCTGGTTGGCCACGAATGGGGCCTGAATTACCGCGTGCGTGGACGCCACGCCGGGCAGGACCCGCTATTGTTTCTCGACCTGCGCAACGCCCGTGGCTGGGTCAAGCAACACAGCGCGGGTAAAAGCGTGCTCAACCTCTTCGCCTACACCTGTGGCGTAGGCCTCAGCGCCGCAGCTGGCGGCGCGCGCGAGGTGTGCAACCTGGACTTCGCCGAGGGCAACCTGGCCGTCGGACGGGAGAACGGCCAGCTCAACCCGCAACTGCCACAGATGCAGTTCGTACAGTCGGACTATTTCCCGGCCATTCGCCAACTGGCGGGCCTGCCCATCAGCCAGCGCCGCGGGCAGAAACTGCCCAGCTATCCGCGCCTTGAACAGCGCCAGTACGACCTGGTACTGCTGGACCCGCCAGCCTGGGCCAAAAGCGCCTTCGGTACGGTCGACCTGCTGCGTGATTACCAGAGCCTGCTCAAGCCGGCACTGCTGGCCACCGCCGAAGACGGCGTGCTGATCTGCTGCAACAACCTGGCCAAGGTCTCGATGCCGGACTGGCGTGAACAAGTATTGCGCTGCGCCGAGAAGGCCGGGCGTCCGGTTCGCGACTGCCAGGTCCTGGTACCCGCCGCGGACTTCCCCTCCCAAGACGGGCAACCCCCACTGAAAACCTTGATCCTGCAACTTTGACCAAGGGCAGGAAATCTGAACAATCCTGAAGACTGGAGTGGTTTCGGAACCGTAAACGCGTGCCATACTCCAAGGCACTTCCGATTCAGATAGATGAAGCCTCGCATGACCAAAGGATTGATTCGCGCTCTTTGCGCCTTGTTGACCGCTCTCGCCCTTTACAGTCTGCTGGGCTTTCTGATTCTGCCGGGCATTGCCTTGCGGGTGGCCAACCAGCAATTGGCCAACTACGCCACCACCCCAGCCCATATCCAGCGCATCGAGCTCAACCCCTTCAGCCTGGAGCTGACCCTCTGGGGCCTGAGCATCGGTGAACCGGGCAAGGAGCAGATCGCCTTCGATCGCCTCTACGCCAATCTGCAATTGGACAGCCTGTGGAAACGCGCGCTGCACCTGGCGGATGTCGAGCTGGACCAGCCCAAGACCGAAATCCTCTTCGACAAGGAAGGCAAGCTCAATCTCCTGGCCCTGTTCAAGCTGCCGGCCAGCGAACCGACCCCAAGCGACCCCAACGCCAAACCCTTCCCGGTACGCATCGAACGCATCAAGCTGGCCGGCGGCTACCTGCATTTCAAGGATCTGCGCCCCAGCGAACCCATCGAATTCCTCTACAACAAGCTCGATTTTGAGTTGAAGAACCTCAGTACCCTGCCGGACGACAGCGCCGACATGACGCTGGTCGCCACCGGCCCCGAGGGCGGGCAGATCGACTGGAGCGGCAACTTCAGCGTGACGCCGCTGACCTCCGAAGGCACCTTGAAAGTCACCGACGGCAAGATGAAAGCCTGGTGGCCCTATGTGCGCGATGCGGTGCCGCTGGTGCTGGAAGACGGCGTGGTCAACCTCAGTACCCACTACAAATTCAGCCTGACCAAGGAAACCGAGCTGCTGCTGGACAACACCTCCATCAGCGTCGCGCCCTTTGCCATCAAGGCCCCGGACGGTCGCCCACTGGCGCGCCTGGAGCGCCTGGACGTCAGCGAAACCACAGTCGACCTGGCCAAGCAGCACGTGATTGTCGGCAAGGTCCGCAGCCAAAAGCTCGAAACCTGGGCCGCCCTTGAAGCCGATGGCCAGTTGGACTGGCAAAAGCTCTTCGCCAGTCAGCCGGCCAAACCGGCGCCAAAACCCGAGCCGGCCGCCGCCGACGCCCCCAAGGAACCGGCAGTACCAGGTAAACCCTGGCAGGTGCTGCTCAAGGACGTGCAACTGCGCAACTACCAGGTGCACCTGGCCGATCGCAAGGCCAAGCCCGCCGTAGCCCTGGAGCTGGGGCCGCTGAACCTGGACCTGCAGAACTTCGACAGCCTCAACCAGTCGCCCTTCACCCTCAAGCTCGATACCGGCCTGGGCAAACAAGGCAAGGTCAACGCCTCCGGCGAGGTCAACCTCAACCCCGTCAGCGCCAAACTCAAGGTGCAGACCCGGGACATCGACCTGCGCGTCGCCCAGTCCTATATCAGCCCGTTCATCCGCCTGGAACTGCGCAGCGGCATGCTCGGCAGTGACCTGGCAGTGGACCTGAAGAAAGTCGAACCCCTGACTTTCAGCGTCACCGGCCGGGCCAATGTGGACCAGCTGCACACCCTGGACACCCTCAAGACCCGCGACTTCGTGAAATGGAAACAAGTGGTGGTCGAAGGCCTGAACTATCAGCACGGTGACAGCTTGACCATCAGCCGGGTCAACCTGATGCAGCCCTATGCACGCTTCATCATCAACGATGACCGCACCACCAATATCGACGACCTGCTGATTCCACAACCACCCAGCAGTGGTGGCAAATCCTCGACGAAGGCCGAGCCCAGCTCAAGCAAGCCCCTGGGCATCCACATCGGTGAAATCGCCATCAACGACGGTTCGGCGAACTTCGCCGACCTGAGCCTGACGCCTAACTTCGCTACCGCCATCCAGCAGCTCAACGGCCATGTCGGCACCATCGACAGCCGCCAGGCCAAGCCGGCAGACGTGGACGTCAAGGGCAAGGTCGACCGCTATGCGCCGGTGACCATCAAGGGCAGCGTCAACCCGTTCGATCCGATGGCCGCCCTGGATATCGCCACCAGCTTCAAACGAGTTGAACTGACCACCCTGACCCCCTACTCCGGGAAATTCGCCGGTTTCCGCATCCGCAAGGGTCGGCTCAACCTCGACCTGCACTACATGATCACCAAGGGCCAGCTCAAGGCCGAGAACAAACTGGTGGTCGAGCAGTTGCAACTGGGGGAAAAGGTCGACAGCCCGGACGCCGTGGATCTGCCGATCCGCCTGGCAGTGGCCTTGCTGAAAGATACGGATGGCAAGATCTCCATCGAGCTGCCTATCTCCGGTGATTTGAACAACCCGCAGTTCAGCGTGATGCCGATTGTCTGGCAGACCCTGCGCAATCTGGTGCTGCGCGCCGCCCAGGCCCCCTTCAAGTTCATTGGCGGGCTGGTCAGCGGTGGTGGCTCGGAAGACCTGAGCAACGTGTCCTTCGCTCCAGGCTCCAGCGACCTGAGCAAGGAATCCGAGTCGGCCCTGACCACCCTGGCCAAGGCGCTCAAGGAGCGTCCGACCCTGCGCCTGGAAATCGAAGGTACCAGCGCCCAGAGCAGTGACGGCCCGCTGATCGCCGAACAGCGGCTGGAGCGCGAATACCAGTACAACTATTACAAGATCCTCCAGCGCCGCGGTGACAAGGTCCCCGCCCAGGCGTCCCTGCTGCAGGTTCCCGAGGGCGAAAAGGCCCCTCTGCTGGAAGGCATCTACCGCACCCGCCTGAAACAGCAGCCGCCGGCGGAATGGGCCCAGCTCAGCCGCGACGAACGCAGCGCCAAGCTGCGTGAAGGTCTGATCAAGTTCTGGAGCAGCAGCGACGTGCTGTTGCGACAACTGGGTCAGGAGCGCGCCAGCAGCATCAAGGACTTCCTGGTGGACAAGGGCCAACTGGCCGACGACCGGGTCTACTTCATCGATGCCAACCTGGGCCAGGCCGAAAGCGATGGCCGGGTCGTCACCCCGCTGCACCTGGACAGCGAATAAACCTCTCGCGCCGGGCTCCACCCAGCCCGGCCGGTCTCTCCTGCAGCGCCTGCCTGGCGCCCACAATAGAACAGGCCCCGACACTCAGTGCCGGGGCCTGTAATGATCACGTCCTTGTGATCTTCCGCATGAACCCTTTTGAGAAGCGGCAGACGTATCACTCGGCTCGTCTACCGCACCCTCTCCCTGTCCAGGCGAGAAGCGTGAGTGTTACTCGGCTTTCAGGCCGTCAGCGGAAACTGCCTTGACGCCTTTGATTTTCTTGGTGATGGCCACGGCGGTAGCTTTCTGAGCCTCGGTTACCGCAACAGTGGACGACAGCGAAACAACGCCCTTGTTGGTTTCAACCTTGATGTCGGTGCCAGGAATGCCTTTCTCGGTTACCAGATCGCTTTTCACTTTGGTGGTGATCCAGGTATCGGAGGTGGCCTCTTTGGCCTTGGTCACTTCACCGGCAGCCACCACCATGGGCGACTGGGTGTTTTGAGTGGTCTGCGCAAATGCTGCGTTAGCCATGGTCAGGGTCAGAGCGGTAGCAGTTGCGGCAGCGATAGCGAACTTCTTCATACGAGTAACTCCTGTTCTTTAAGAAAGCCTGCGCCGTGTCCTGGCAACAGGGTTATGAGGGATGTTGCAGGTGCTGTGCCAAGTCTGGGAGCCTATAAATATTCATAAAAATCAATAAGTTATAAAATCACAAATAATTCGGCATCATGCAAAATGCATGACTGCCCGCCAATCTGCATGCAAGTTGCGGCTTTTTCAGCGCGGCCTAGCCAATCGTGAAAAGCCTCCTCAAGCCCCCTCCGCACCACAGCCTTTGGGCGCATAGTCGGCCTCCACAGTGGTGGTGCATGTCCATCCTGAAGTCGCCGAACGGGTCAGGGTCAGGGTCTTGTTCAGCACCGGCCCCGGCGCATTGAGCAGGGTGCAGCCAATGCTGCCTTCACCGGTGGCCGCCGTCCCGCCGGCACTCATCCGGCAGTTGGCGGTCTGGGCCGTGCCCCCGGCCAGGGCCAGGGTCGGATCGGTCCCCTGGTTCAGCAGATCCTCGACGTTGACCTTCAGGGCCGACGCCTCGGCCAGGGCGGCAATCACCTTGGCCCGCGCCTGGTACTTGGCATACATCGGCATCGCCACGGTGGCGAGGATGCCGATGATGGCTACCACCACCAGCAATTCGATCAGGGTAAAACCGGATTGATGTTTCATGGGTTGCCTCCTGGCATGGACGAATGTTGCATGAGCACAAAGGCGTGAAGCACAGCCTGTGCCAGGGGATAACCCACGGATTACGTGGCCTGCAGGCGCGATAGCCCATGGCCTTGAGCGCAAGGAGTCGCACAAACTGACAAATTTCGTCAGCCCCTGCCCCTCTCGGGCAGCGCCTCGCCAGCTAGGCTTGGACAGGTGCATGGCGACCCGACAGTCGGCTCGCGCCCCCACCAAGGAACGTCCGGGGGTCAGGGTGATCTATCACCCGTTCGAACACAGCAGGGCGCTTGCGCCTCCCTATCCACCCTTGCACCAAGGATCGAACCATGGCGGTAAAAGCACCCGCGACCAGTGTCTATCTCTGGCACGGCACCGACAGCCAGGGCCGCCCCCTCACCGGAGAACTCAGCGCCGCGACCCCGGCCCTGATCAGGGCGCAATTGCGCAGACAGGGCATCACCCCAACCCGAGTCCGACGCAAACCCAAGGGCTGGCTGCGCCTGCATCAGCGAGTAGGGGCACGGGACATTGCCCTGCTCACCCGGCAGTTGGCCACGCTGATGCAGGCCGGGGTGCCGCTGCTGCAATCCTTCGACATCATTGCCGAAAGTTTCGAGCATCCGCAGATGCGTCAACTGCTGGCCAGCCTCAAGCGCGACATCGAGGCCGGCTCCAGCCTGGCCACGGCATTGCGCAGACAGCCGCGCCACTTCGACCCGCTGTACTGCAATCTGGTGGACGCCGGCGAGCAGGCCGGCGCCCTGGATACCCTGCTGGAGAGAGTCGCCACCTACAAGGAAAAGAGCGAGAACCTGAAGGCGCGGCTGAAGAAGGCCATGGTCTATCCCTTGGCGGTGATCGGCGTGGCGGTCGTGGTCAGCAGCATCCTGCTGCTCAAGGTGGTACCCCAGTTCCAGAGCCTGTTCGCCGGTTTCAATGCCGAGCTGCCACTGCTCACCCAGTGGGTCATCGCTCTGTCACATTTCATCCAGCAGCAGGGGGCGCTGCTGCTGGCCGCCGGTGTGCTGGGCGGGCTTGCGGCGCGCCTGGCCTATCAGCGCTCCCCGAGCTTGCGTGACCGCCTGGATGTCGGCCTTTTGCACATGCCCCTGGCCGGGCCACTGCTGCACAAATCCGCGGTGGCCCGCTACGCACGGACCCTGGCCACCACCTTCGCCGCCGGCGTTCCCTTGGTGCAGGCCCTGGATTCAGTGGCCGGAGCCAGCGGCAACCCTGTCTTCAGGCAAGCGGTGCAACGGATCCGCCAGCAGGTCGCCGCCGGCATGCAATTGAACTTTGCCATGCGCGCCAGCGGCGTCTTCCCGACCATGGCGATCCAGATGACCGCCATCGGCGAAGAGTCCGGAACCCTGGATCATCTGCTGGAAAAAGTCGCGATCCATTACGAGGTCGAGGTGGACAACCTGGTGGACAGCCTGACCAGCCTCATGGAGCCGTTGATCATGGTGGTCCTGGGGGGTATCGTCGGCGCCCTGGTGGTTGCCATGTACCTGCCTATCTTCCAACTCGGTACAGCGATCTGAACATGCCCCTGACTGACGCCCTCACTCTCTACCCCATGGCCTTCGTGGCTGCGGCCCTGGTATTGGGCCTGATCGTCGGCAGCTTTCTCAACGTGCTGGTGTGGCGCCTGCCGAAAATGCTCGAACGCGACTGGCGAGCCCAGGCCCGCGACGTGCTGGGGCTGGAGCCGGAACCTGTGGCTGCGCCCTATAACCTGATGCTGCCGCACTCCCAGTGCCCGCACTGTGCGCAGGCGATCCGCCCCTGGGAAAACATTCCGCTGCTCAGTTACCTGTGGCTGCGTGGCCGCTGCGCCCACTGCAACAGCTTCATCAGCCCGCGCTACCCGTTGACCGAACTGGCCTGCGGGCTGATCTCGGGTTTTATCGCCTGGCACTTCGGCTTCGGCTGGGCGGCCGGGCTGATGCTGATCCTCAGTTGGGGGCTGCTGGCAATGAGCCTGATCGACGCCGATCACCAGCTGCTGCCGGATGTGCTGGTGCTGCCACTGTTGTGGCTGGGGCTGATCGCCAACAGCTTCGGCCTGCTGATCAGCCTGGAGGATGCGCTGTGGGGGACGGTGATCGGCTACCTGTTCCTGTGGTCGGTGTTCTGGCTGTTCAAGCTGCTGACCGGCAAGGAGGGCATGGGCCACGGTGATTTCAAGCTGCTGGCCCTGTTCGGGGCCTGGGGCGGCTGGCAGATCCTGCCGCTGACCCTGCTGCTGTCATCCCTGTTGGGGGCGATTCTCGGCACGATCCTGCTGCGCCTGCGCCGGGAAAAGACCTCGACGCCAATCCCCTTTGGACCCTTTCTGGCCATTGCCGGCTGGATTGCCTTGCTCTGGGGTGGTCAAATAACCGACTTCTATCTGCAGTTTGTCGGTTTCCAATGACTCGCTCCGTTAACACACCCTGGACCCTCGGCCTGACCGGCGGCATCGGCAGCGGCAAAAGTGCCGCCGCCCAGCACTTCATCGACCTGGGGGTGCATGTGATCGATGCCGATCATGCCGCCCGCTGGGTGGTGGAGCCCGGCCGCCCGGCCCTGGAACAGATTGCCCGGCACTTTGGCCTAGGCGTGCTGCAGGCCGACGGCCAACTGGATCGCGCGGCTCTGCGCAAGCTGATCTTCGAGGTGCCCGAACAGCGTCGCTGGCTGGAAGCCCTGCTGCACCCGCTGATCGCCGAGGAAATTGTCAGCCACCTGGCCCGCGCCGAATCGCCCTACGCAATCCTGGTGTCGCCGCTGCTGATCGAATCCGGCCAGTCGCGGATGACCCAGCGGATTCTGGTGATCGACGTGCCCCAGCAACTGCAGATCGAGCGTACCCTGCAGCGCGACCAGATCAGCGAACAGCAGGTCCAGGCGATTCTCCAGGCCCAGGCCAGCCGTGAGGAACGCCTGCGCCATGCCGATGACGTGCTGGTCAACGACCGCGACCACGCCTGGTTGCGCAGCGAGGTCGAGCGCCTGCATCACTTTTACCTAACTTTGCGTGGAGGCCAGTCATGAGCCAACCCCTGACCGTCGAATGCCCAACCTGTGGCGCCCCTGTGGAATGGACCGCGGCCAACATCAACCGGCCCTTCTGTTCCGATCGCTGCAAGCTGATCGACCTGGGCGCCTGGGCTGCCGAGGAGCACAAGATTCCGGTGAGCCCGGATGCCGAGGACGAGCTGTTCTCCGAAGAACTGCCCCCTCGCGCTCACTGAGTGCTCACCCCGGCGCCGGTCAGGGCCGCATGAAGCTATAGTCCTGATCGTCGTCGAGGTTCTCCGCTAGAAACTGCAGCTCGTCTGCCAGGTCCTCGATGCTGCGCACACTCTTGCTTTGCTGCACCACCGCACTGAGCAGGGCGCGCAGGCTCAACCCCGGTTCAAAACCTTCCTGCTGAGCATTGTGCAGACTGTCGCGCACTTCCTGCCGGGCCCACTGGTAGACACTCATGACCGCACTCCTGAGATTTTTGCCGAGCATGCAGCCCGGCAAAACACCGTGGATTGATATGGATCAAGGGCGCGGATCCTCGTCTTTCCAGGGCGCCGACAGGTAGCGGGTACGGTTGAAGGTTTCCAGCCATTCCGGGCAGAACACCACCAGGGCGCTGATCACCATGCCGTTGATAAAGGCTTCCGGGAAGATGATCAGCCACAGGTAGCCGACAAAATCTTCCAGCCATTCGGGCATGGCAAAGCGTTCGTCGAACCACAGCAGGCCCAGGCCGCAGAGCAGGCATAACAATGCCGAGAGTGCCGCGGCAAAGAACCCCGAGCAGAAGATATAGACGAAGGGATTGCGCGGCTGGGCCCGTTCCACCAGGCAGGCGCAGGCCTCGGTGACCGCCACCGGCAGCAGGATCAGCAAGGTTCCATTGACCCCCAGCGCCGCCAGGTCCTGCCGGCCCAGGGCCAGCAGGCCCAACTGTGCGATCAAGCCGCCAACTATCGCCAGCGGCCAGTCCAGCAGCAGGGTTACTGCGGTCATGCCGATGAAGTGGTAGGAGACCCCCGTGTCGAAATCCCGGCGCACCAGCCACAGCAGAAACAAGGCGAACACCGTGCCAAACAGCAAGTGTTGGCGCCGGCTGTCGGTAAACAGCTCGACCCAGGGCGCCCGCAGTACCGCCCAGATCAGTACTGGCACATACAGCAGCCAGCCGCCAATCAGGCTTTGCGGCGACAGCAGCGCCGCGCTGATCATGGCTGGGCCCGCTCCAACGCCGCAGCCAATTGCGCGGCCGTGGCGAACGCCTGCCGGGCGACCAGTTGCCTATCCTGCAGCTGCAGCCACAGCACCTGATCCTCGGCGGCGGGATAGCGTGGTGCCACGCGCCCATCGCGATCGAGCATCACTCGGTAGGGGTAATCCTTCATGGCCGGCACCGCAAACAGTTTGGCGATCACTGTCGG
The DNA here is from genome assembly GCF_024810175.1 of Pseudomonas sp. BIGb0176. NCBI lineage: Bacteria > Pseudomonadati > Pseudomonadota > Gammaproteobacteria > Pseudomonadales > Pseudomonadaceae > Pseudomonas > Pseudomonas sp. BIGb0176. The sequence continues at coordinate 298,013 of NZ_JANUEC010000006.1, read as the reverse complement.
CATGCGCTGGATATCGGCGACAAACACCCCGTGGCGCTCCTGCAGGTAGCCCTTGGGTTTGTCCTTGAGCGCCGCGTTCACCACTTTGGCGGCGTCCATGCTGCGTGCCACCAACAGGATCCGCGCCTGGGAATCGAGGCTGTAGGGCTGGTCGAATTGATCCAGCAGGGTCCAGGGCGCCAGGCGCTCTCCTATTTCCAGGGCCTGGGCCCACAACGGCAACAGGGCCAGCAACAGCATTGACCAGCGCTTCACTGCGCACTCCTTATCGAATGGTTGGACGGCAAACAGTCTACACCGCCCTTGGGCAGGCTCCAGCGAGGTTGCCGGCAACGCCTGCGGAGGTTTTTGCACGGCCGTGGTTTTTAAGGTCATATTTGAGCGCTAAGCTTGGGGGTATGGATGACTCAGATTTTTTGCGCCTGCTTACCATCCAGGCCGAACAAGCCAACGCGTTCCTGTCCAATGCCCGCAAATGGGAGCGTGAGCGTTGGGTCTGCCAGCGCCTGCTGCAAGGCCTGAACATTCCCTACCGCAACGACGAGTTCACCGCCGCCGGGCAAGAGCCCCCCGATGTGCTGTTTCGCGAGGCCAGCTTCGAAGTGTTCTTCGTCCTCGACGAAGGCCGCAGGCTCAACGATGAATGGCGCGACGAACTGCAGCGCCGGCGCAGCGCGTTCTCCCTGAGCCAGCTGGTGCGCCGCGAAGCCAAGCCCAAGCGCATCCCGGCCAACGAACTGTTGCTGCGCCTGGCACCGACCTTGCGCAAGAAGGCCCACAACTATCAGGAGCGCGGAATGAACCTCGGCGAGCTGGACATCATTGCCTTCGCCGCCCTGAAACGCGAAGTCCTGGACCTCAACAGCCACTTCCCGCCACCCACCGAATACCTGCGCCAGGGCTGGCGCTCGCTGTCCCTGGTGGGGCCGACGTTCGCCCGCGTGCTGTTCGCCCACCCGGATGCGCCGGAGTTCCTGCGCAGCAACCTGGGCCGCAGCATCCTCTTCGACGTCGGCATCAGTTTGTAACGCCGGTCAATGCGGCCTGTGTAGCCATGGCGCAATCCGCCCGGCAATGGTAAAAAAGCACACTTGCCTGCCAACGCCGGGCCCGTGCCAGCGAGCCCTCACGCGGCAGCGGCTATGCTCCGTTCATGCCGGATAACACCGCGCTGTAACATTCCTCAACGTTGCGACGTCTATCTGACGAGGTCTTTTATGAGCAGCCGCCTGAACCCCGACGACCAACGCCATGTCGAAGAATACCTGCAACTGCCCCAGCATCGAGTCGAGCGCCGGCCCTTCCGGCCGTGGATGCTCCTCGTGGTGGTGATTACGGTGACTGTCGCCCTGGGCCTGTTGAGCCGTTTCATCAGTTACCTGACGCTATGAGCTGCTTCGCGCTCGCTCGGTTGACTGCACCGATTTCTTTTAGCCTTGCGAGATATCCCCATGACTCATCGTATTGTCATCGTTGGCGGCGGCGCCGGCGGCCTGGAGTTGGCGACCCGCCTGGGTAAGACTCTGGGCAAGCGCGGCACCGCCAGTGTGATGCTGGTGGACGCCAACCTGACCCACATCTGGAAACCGCTGCTCCACGAAGTGGCTGCCGGTTCGCTGAACTCCTCCGAAGACGAACTCAACTACGTCGCCCAAGCAAAATGGAACCACTTCGAGTTCCAGCTGGGCCGCATGAGCGGGCTCGATCGGCAGCGCAAGAAAATCCAACTGGCCGCCACCTACGACGAAGAAGGTGTGGAGCTGTTGCCGGCCCGGGAGCTGGGCTACGACACCCTGGTGATCGCCGTGGGCAGCACCACCAACGACTTTGGCACCCAGGGCGCGGCCCAGCATTGCCTGTTCCTCGACACCCGCAAGCAGGCCGAGCGTTTCCACCAGCAACTGCTCAACCACTACTTGCGAGCCCATGCCGGGCAGACCGATGCCGTGGAGCAGATCAGCGTGGCCATCGTCGGCGCCGGCGCCACTGGCGTGGAACTGGCGGCAGAACTGCACAACGCGGCCCATGAACTGGCGGCCTACGGGCTGGACCGGATTCTCCCGGAAAACATGCACATCACCCTGATCGAGGCCGGGCCACGGGTGCTGCCTGCCCTGCCCGAACGCATCAGCGGCCCGGTGCACAAGACCCTGGAGAAACTCGGGGTCAAGGTGCTGACCAACGCCTCGGTCAGCGAAGTGACCGCCGACAGCCTGATCACCGCCGACGGCCAGACCATTCCCGCCAGCCTCAAGGTCTGGGCCGCGGGCATTCGCGCGCCAGGCTTCCTCAAGGACATCGACGGCCTGGAGACCAACCGCATCAACCAACTGCAGGTACTACCGACCCTGCAGACCACTCGCGACGAGAACATCTTTGCCTTCGGCGACTGCGCCGCCTGCCCGCAACCAGGCAGCGACCGTAATGTGCCGCCACGGGCCCAGGCCGCGCACCAGCAAGCCTCGTTGCTGGCCAAGTCGCTGAAGCTGAGCATCGAAGGCAAGGACCTGCCGACCTACAAGTACACCGACTACGGCTCACTGATCTCGCTGTCGCGCTTCTCGGCGGTGGGCAACTTGATGGGCAACCTCACTGGCAGCGTGATGCTCGAAGGCTGGCTGGCGCGGATGTTCTACATCTCGCTGTATCGCATGCACCAGATGGCGCTGTACGGAGTCTTCCGCACCGCGATGCTGATGCTTGGCAGCCGAATCGGCCGCGGTACCGATCCACGCCTGAAGCTGCACTAGGCCCCTGAAAAACCACGCCCCCCGCTACGTAACGTAGCGGGGGCTGCTGGCGTGCGGTTACAGGCATTCATCGAGAAAACTCACGACGGTGCCCATGCAGGCGACCCGCTCCTCGACGTGGGGCATGTGGCTGGAGTGTTCGAACAACGCCAGGCGAATGCCGGGAATCTTCTCCAGGTAGGGTCTGACCACAACGGGCGTGGCTTCATCGTAGCGGCCACAGATCAAAAGCGTCGGCACCTCGATGCGTTCCAGGCGCTCGACGATGCTCCAGTCCCGCAGGTTGTCCATCAGCGGAAAACCTCCCCCCCGCTCCGCGCCATCGGTACCACGGCCCTGGGCAAACATCCGCGCCACCTCTTCAGGCCACGGGCGCAGCCGACATACATGCCGTTCAAAGTACAACTGCCAGGCCTGCACATATTCGGCGCCACGAGGGGAGCCCGGCTGCTCATGCCAGGCCAGCACCTGCAACGCTTCCTCAGGCAGGGCTGTGCGCAGTTTCAGGGTCTCGGCTTCCCAGGTGCGCATGTCGGCTGGCGCATTGGCCAGGATCAGCGCACGCAAGCCGGCCGGCGCGCGCACCCCGTGCTCGCTGGCCAGCGCAGCTCCCCAGGAGTGACCCAGCAGGGCGTAGTCCTGGCTGATGCGCAGGTGGTCCAGGAGGTTGTCCAGCTGCTCCAGGTAGAGTTCAAGGCTCCAGAACGACGGCGGCTTGCCATCCAGACGAGTGGAGAGGCCACTTCCCAGGTGATCGAATTGAACGATCGCCCGACCACTGGCGGCCACATCCCTGAAGGCGTCCAGGGTGTCATGGGTGCAGCCCGGACCGCCGTGCAGAATCACCAGGGGCGTAAGTCCGCTGTGCAGATCCCCGGTGACCCGATACCACGTCTGATGGACGCCAAAGGAGGCATAGCCTTCCAGTGGTGGTTTGCTTGCATTCATTGCGCATCGCTCCCTGATGACAATCAGCCTGTGTCGTTCAATCTTCCGTTCCGCGCTCCAACGCCTCCAGTGCGGCAGAGCCTGTGCTACTCGCCTCAGTTACCCAGCAGGCGATAGTGAATCGCGCGAACCACCGCCTGAACCCGATTCCTGGCGCCCAGCTTGTGCATCGCCGAGGTCAGGTGCAGGTTGATCGTGGCCTGCGAACGCTGCAGGCGCTCGGCAATCTCGCCGGAAGTCATGCCCTCTGCAGCCCATTTCAGGCACTCGCGTTCACGCCGGGTCAGATCAACCGGATAACTGCGAACGCATTTGCTGAGCTGTGGATAGAGATGCTCCTGCAACGCATGAGCAAGCAGGGTGAAGTGGCCCTGAACCTGTTGCAAGTCCTGTAATGCCACCGTGGCATTGCCGGAGCGCAAACCGGTGAGGCTGGCGAAACCGCCCCTGGGTAAATGGATGGGCACGGTCATGCCGTGGGCCATTTGATGATGGTGCAGGTAACTGGATACCGGAGCGTGCTGCTGCCCGAGGGCCTGACGCAGGACGGTTTCCGCCTCGGGCTTGTAGGACCAGATAAAGGGCGAGGAACTGTCCAGAGCAACCTGCTGGACCGGGTCGATATGGTAGTAACCCTGATCGCACCAGAGCTCCAGCCAGTCCCTGGGGGTATTGCAGACCATGGCACTGGGGATGATCAGCTCGCCTGCCTGATCGAAAGGCACCGGGCTGTAGTCATAAACCAGGGCATCGAAACCCAGTTCCGAGGCCAGTGTCATGGTTCCCGTCATTCGCTCATGCAGCGAGTTTCCGGACAAAAGATGGGTATCAAATTCCGCGAGCCTGCTCTGCATCCTTGCCGCTCCCTTACTGTTGATCCTTAACAGCGAAGGGCCAGAATGCCACGCCCGGCAACAACGGGCCAGGCAAAACCTATAAGAAATACCAGGTTTGCGGTACAACCAGCGCTTGCCCCGGCGTCATCGGCGCCCATGGCCATGACCCGCAAAACAGCGCTGACAACCAGCTCAAGGTCGGTACCGCACATGCCTGCCCCCGCCCTATCTGCTGCAATGCAGTGTCACGGCCCACCCCGTGTGGCGCCATGCATCGCTCATAGCAGACAAGGACCCAGGCCATGCAGATGCCCCAGACGCTTGAGTTGCACAACGGTGACAAAGCCCCTGCCACCTTCTCCCCCAAAGAATACGCTCGACGCCTGGGCGCCCTGCGGGCCTACATGGCGCAACAGGACATTGACGCCGCGCTGTTCACCTCGTACCACAACATCAACTACTACGCCGGCTTCCTGTATTGCTCCTTCGGCCGCCAGTACGCCCTCGTGGTGACCCAGGAACACAGCGTGCTGATCAGCGCCAATATCGACGGCGGCCAACCGGGACGGCGGGCGACCTGCGATGCCCAGGTGATCTACACCGACTGGCAGCGGGGCAATTTCTTCGTCGCGGTCAAGCAGGCCCTGCCCCGCGCTTCGCGCCTGGGGCTGGAGTTCGATCATCTGACCCTGCCCAATCACCGGGCCTTTGCCGAGCTCTATCCCCAGGCACAGTTACTGGACATCGCCGCGCCCTGCATGAACCTGCGCATGCTCAAGTCCGCCGAAGAGCAAGCGCTGATCCGCCAGGGTGCGCGGATTGCAGACATCGGCGGGGCCGCCGCCATCGAAGCCCTGCACGACCAGGTACCGGAATACGAAGTGGCCGGACACGCCACCCAGGCCATGGTGCGGGCGATTGCCGAGGCGTTTCCGGGGGCCGAACTGATGGATACCTGGACCTGGTTTCAGTCCGGGCTCAATACCGATGGCGCCCACAATCCACTGACCTCGAGACGGGTCAGCCCAGGAGAAGTGCTGAGCCTCAACTGCTTCCCGATGATCGCCGGCTACTACACCGCCCTGGAGCGCACGCTGTTCCTCGGCCATTGCCCCGACGCCTGCCTGCGATTGTGGGAGATCAACGTCCAGGTGCATGAAGCTGGGCTGCAACTGGTCAAGCCCGGCGCACGCTGCAGCGATATCGCTCGACAACTGAACGCCCTCTACCTGGAACACGACCTGCTGCAATACCGTACCTTCGGCTATGGCCATTCGTTCGGCATCCTCAACCACTACTATGGGCGCGAGACCGGGCTGGAGTTTCGTGAGGATGTGGAGACCATTCTTGAGCCCGGCATGGTGGTGTCCATCGAACCGATGATCAGGCTGCCCGAAGGCCTGCCCGGAGCCGGCGGTTATCGGGAACACGACATCCTGATCGTCGACGAGCACGGCGCGTGCAATATCACCGGGCTGCCGTACGGGCCGCGGTACAACATCATTGGCAGTTGACTCAACTGTCTGGAAAACGCCCTCCCCCACAGAGAAGGCTCGCCGCTTCAACCATGACTTGAGTCATCAGCCAAATACTGTGACGGAGAACATTCAGCACAAGCACAATCGAGGCATCAAGGGCCGTAGGTACCCTGCCCAGGCTCGACGCCAGCGGGCCTGCGAACTTTTCCACAGGCATACAAAAAAGGGCACCTCATTGAGGTGCCCTTTTTCGTGAATATGGTCGGGGTAAGGGGATTCGAACTCCTGACATCCTGCTCCCAAAGCAGGCGCGCTACCGGACTGCGCTATACCCCGGTAAAAAAAAGGCACCTTCTAGAGGCGCCTTCTTCGAACAGCGCTTTTGGCCTCTGTTCTTAAGATTCGATTCCAGCGCTAACTGGTTTCAAAAATGGTGGGTCGTGTGGGATTCGAACCTACGACCAATTGGTTAAAAGCCAACTGCTCTACCAACTGAGCTAACGACCCAAAAATGGTCGGGGTAAGGGGATTCGAACTCCTGACATCCTGCTCCCAAAGCAGGCGCGCTACCGGACTGCGCTATACCCCGGTTTGAAATTGGCTCCGTGACCAGGACTCGAACCTGGGACCCAATGATTAACAGTCATTTGCTCTACCGACTGAGCTATCACGGAACTACATATTTCAAGTTACAACTTTTTACTTCATCCTCTTCGACTTGTTCGCATCGCTACGTTCATGTCTCTGAGGCGCGCTATTTTACAATCTTAAAAACCCCTGTCAACCCCTTAAATTGCTTTTAAGACAATGATTTGCGACTTCATTGCCGGTTTCTTCTTGATCAGAAAAAACCTCGGGGGTGACTGACTGCGGGGCGCACTTTACAAGCCTTTTCCTTACAGTTCAACGCCCTAGTGAAAAAAAAGGCCTCGCAATGCGAGGCCTCCTCTATAAACCCACCGATCAGCGATCAGGCGAAGACGATTTCGTCGTCCTGCACCGAGGCGGTAACCGTGGCTCCCGGCAGGAAACCGCCGGAGAGGATCAACTGCGCCAACGGGTTCTCGATCCAGCGCTGGATGGCCCGTTTCAGCGGCCGTGCGCCATACACCGGGTCGTAACCCACAGCGATCAGCTTGTCCAAGGCCTCGTCGCTCAGTTCCAGGCTCAGCTCGCGCTCCGCCAGGCGACTGCGCAGGCGACCCAACTGGATCTGCGTGATGCCGGCGATCTGATCCCGTGCCAGAGGCTCGAAGATCACCACTTCGTCGACCCGGTTGATGAACTCCGGCCGGAAGTGGGTGGACACCGCGTCCATCACCGCCGCACGTTGTGCCTCGCGATCCCCTACCAGCTCCTGGATCTGCGCCGACCCCAGGTTGGAGGTCATGACGATCACCGTATTGCGAAAATCCACGGTACGCCCGTGGCTGTCCGTCAGACGGCCATCTTCCAGGACCTGCAGCAGGATGTTGAACACATCCGGGTGCGCCTTCTCGACTTCGTCCAGAAGAATCACCGAGTACGGCTTGCGACGCACGGCTTCGGTCAGGTAACCGCCCTCTTCATAACCGACATAGCCTGGTGGCGCACCGATCAGGCGAGCCACGGAATGTTTCTCCATGAACTCGGACATGTCGATCCGCACCATGGCCTCTTCGGTATCGAAGAGGAATTCCGCCAGGGCCTTGCACAACTCGGTCTTACCCACGCCGGTCGGGCCGAGGAACATGAACGAACCGCTGGGCCGGTTCGGGTCGGACAACCCGGCTCGGGAACGGCGCACAGCGTTGGCCACCGCCACCACGGCTTCGTTCTGGCCAATCACCCGCTCGTGCAGCAGGCTTTCCATCTTCAGCAGCTTGTCGCGCTCGCCTTCAAGCATTTTCGACACTGGAATGCCGGTCCACTTGGACACCACTTCGGCAATCTCTTCCTCGGTAACCTTGCTGCGCAGCAACTGGTTCTCGCTGTGGCCGTGCTGATCGACCATCTGCAGGCTGCGCTCCAGGTCCGGAATCACCCCGTACTGCAGCTCGGCCATGCGATTGAGATCGCCTTTACGACGCGCCGCTTCCAGTTCCTGGCGCGACTGCTCGATCTTCTGCTGGATCTGCGCAGAACCCTGTACTTCGGCTTTCTCCGAGGTCCAGACTTCTTCCAGGTCAGCGTATTCACGCTCCAGGCGGACAATCTCTTCCTGGAGTTTTTCCAGGCGCTTGATCGCGGCCTCGTCGTCTTCTTTCTTCAGGGCCTGGGATTCAACCTTGAGCTGAATCAGGCGCCGCTCCAGACGGTCCAGCACTTCCGGCTTGGAGTCGATCTCCATGCGGATGCGGCTGGCGGCCTCGTCGATCAGGTCGATGGCCTTGTCCGGCAGTTGCCGGTCAGTGATGTAACGATGGCTGAGCTTGGCCGCGGCAATGATCGCGCCGTCGGTGATCGCCACCTTGTGGTGCACCTCATAGCGCTCTTTCAGGCCGCGCAGGATAGCAATGGTGTCTTCCTCGCTCGGCTCATCCACCAACACTTTCTGGAAGCGCCGCTCGAGGGCTGCGTCCTTCTCTATATATTGGCGGTATTCGTTGAGCGTGGTGGCGCCCACGCAGTGCAGCTCGCCACGGGCCAGGGCCGGCTTGAGCATATTGCCCGCATCCATCGAGCCTTCGCCTTTACCAGCGCCGACCATGGTGTGCAGCTCATCGATGAACAGGATGATCTGCCCTTCCTGCTTCGACAGTTCATTAAGCAAAGACTTCAGGCGTTCTTCGAACTCGCCACGGTATTTGGCACCGGCGATCAAGGCGCCCATGTCCAGGGACAGCAAGCGCTTGCCTTTGAGGCCATCGGGCACTTCGCCGTTGATGATCCGCTGGGCCAGGCCTTCGGCGATGGCGGTCTTACCCACGCCTGGTTCACCAATCAACACCGGGTTGTTCTTGGTCCGGCGTTGCAGCACCTGGATGGTCCGGCGAATTTCGTCGTCACGGCCGATTACCGGATCAAGCTTGCCGTCTTCGGCGCGCTTGGTCAGGTCGACGGTGTACTTGTCCAGGGCCTGGCGCGACTCTTCGACGTTGGCGTCATTCACCGCCTCACCGCCACGCAGGTTGTTGATGGCGTTCTCCAGGGCTTTCTTGCTCACGCCCTGGCCCAGCAACAATTTGCCGAGTTTGCTGTTCTCATCCATGGCGGCCAGCAGCACCAGCTCGCTGGAGATGAACTGGTCGCCTTTCTGCTGCGCCAGGCGGTCGGCCTGGTTGAGCAGGCGCGCCAGATCCTGGGACATGTTGACGTCGCCAGTGGGGTTCTGGATTTTCGGCAGCTGGTCGAGCTCTTTGCTCAGTTCCTTGCGCAGGCTGTTGACGTCGAAGCCCACCTGCATCAGCAGAGGCTTGATCGAGCCGCCCTGCTGTTCCAGCAGCGCCTGCATCAGGTGCGCCGGTTCAATGGCCGGATGATCGAGGCCAACCGCCAGAGATTGAGAATCGGATAAGGCCAGCTGCAATTTGCTGGTTAATCGGTCTATACGCATTAGTCACCTTCCTTTTGAGCAGGCCGGAGCGATGGACACACCTAAATAGAGAAACCTGCCAGATGTTTCACTAGATGCGGTCGATTCTGGGAGATTCAAGCGTCAGCAGCTTGACACAAGTCAGATTAGTCTAGCGCTCAAGCCAGATAAGGGAGGCAAAACGCCCGGTGCGCGGGCTGCGCCGGTAGGAAAAGAAGCGGGGATCGCTGACGGTGCAATAGCCGCCACCGTACACGGCAGTCACACCACAGGCAGCCAGTCGCAGGCGCGCCAGCTGATAGATATCGGCCATGAAGCGCCCGGCATTGGCGCTCGGCACAAAGGCCTGCTCGGCTGCCGGCAACTGGGCGACGAAGGCTTCACGCACCTCGGGCCCCACTTCAAAGCGCTGCGGGCCAATGGCCGGCCCCAGCCACACCAGCACCTCGGCGCAGGGCGTATGCAGGCTGTCGAGGGTGGCTTCCAGCACGCCCGCCGCCAACCCGCGCCAGCCGGCATGGGCCGCGGCGACTCGGGTTCCGGCATGGTTGCAGAACAGTGCCGGCAGGCAGTCGGCCGTCATCACCGCACAGGCAACGCCCGGGGTGGCGGACCAACTGGCGTCCGCGGTCGCGACCATGGAAGGGTCGGCGTGGGCCACGGCCACCCCGTGCACCTGTTGCAGCCAGGCCGGGGCGATGCCGAAGTGTTCGCTCAGGCGACGGCGATTCTCGGCCACTGCTTGCGGCTGATCGTCGACATGGTCGCCCAGGTTGAGGCTGTCGAACGGCGTCAGGCTGACGCCGCCAGCGCGGGTGGTAGTACAGGCTTTGACTCCGGCCGGCGCGGGCCAGTCGGGAATCAGCCAGTCATTCATCCGATGAACGCCTCACGGTCCTGCTTGAGCAGCGACAGCAGCCAGACGAAATCGTCCGGCAGCGGCGATTCCCAGCTCATGCGGATACCGGTGGTCGGATGATCCAGCTCCAGGAAGCGTGCATGCAGGGCCTGGCGCGGGAAGTTCTTCAGCGAGTCGACCATGGTCTGGCTCGCCGCCGGCGGAATGCGGAAGCGGCCGCCGTAGGCTGGATCCCCCACCAGCGGGAAGTTGATGTGGGCCATGTGCACCCGGATCTGGTGGGTACGACCGGTTTCCAGCTTGACCCGCACATGGGTGTGGGAACGGAAACGTTCCAGGACCCGGTAGTGGCTGACGGCCTGCTTGCCGCCTTCCATCACCGCCATGCGCTGGCGCTGCTGGCCATGACGGCCGATCGGAGCGTTGATCTTGCCCCCGGCGGTTACCACGCCGATCACGATGCATTCATAGATGCGGCTGACACTGCGGCTTTGCAGCTGGGCCACCAGTTGGGTCTGCGCCTGGATGGTCTTGGCCACCACCATCAGTCCTGTGGTGTCCTTGTCCAGGCGGTGGACGATACCGGCCCGCGGCACATTGATAATGTCCGGGATGTGATGCAGCAGGGCATTGAGCAGGGTGCCGTCGGCATGGCCGGCAGCCGGGTGCACCACCAGGCCCGCAGGCTTGTTGATCACCAGGATGTCGTCATCTTCATAGACGATGTCCAGCTCGATATCCTGGGCGATCCACTCGCCCTGGGCCTCCTGCTCGGCAGTCAGCTCAAGAATGGAGCCGCCGTGCACGATGTCCCGCGGGCGGATGACCGCTCCGTCCACAGTCAGGCGGCCGTCCTTGATCCAGGCGGAAAGGCGCGAGCGCGAATGCTCAGCGAATAGTTGGGCGGCGACTTGATCGAGGCGTTGACCGCCCAGTTCGGACGGCACCTCTGCGCGAAGTTCAATTTTATCGGACATGCTCGGACTGGGCGTCGGCACAGCCTTTGGTTTCGGCTGCGCGCTTGTGGTTAAATACGGCGTCTTTTGCCCCGAGGCTTTCAACGGGGCGCTCATCATAACAGGACGGCCCCGCCCAAGACAGCGGCCGTCATAGGGACGCAAGCCGCCATGCAAGTGAAACACCTGCTGCTGATCGCCATCCTCGCACTGACCGCTGCTTGCTCATCGAAGGAAGTCGTTGACGAAAACCTGAGCGAAGTCGAGTTGTACCAGCAGGCGCAGACCGACCTGGACAACCACAGCTATACCAGCGCCACCGCCAAGCTCAAGGCCCTGGAATCGCGCTATCCCTTTGGTCGCTACGCCGATCAGGCACAGCTCGAGCTGATCTACGCCAACTACAAGAATGCCGAGCCGGAGGCCGCCAAGTCCGCCGCCGAGCGCTTCATTCGCCTGCACCCCCAGCACCCGAACGTGGACTACGCCTACTACCTCAAGGGCCTGACCTCGTTCGACCAGGACGTCGGCCTGCTGGCGCGCTTCCTGCCGCTGGACATGACCAAGCGTGACCCGGGTGCCGCCCGCGACTCCTACAACGAGTTCGCCCAGCTGACCAGCCGCTTCCCCAACAGCCGCTACGCGCCGGACGCCAAGCAGCGCATGATCTACCTGCGCAACCTGCTGGCTGCCTACGAGATCCACGTAGCCGACTATTACCTGACCCGCCAGGCCTATGTCGCCGCCGCCAACCGTGGCCGCTACGTAGTGGAGAACTTCCAGGAAACCCCATCGGTCGGCGACGGCCTGGCGGTGATGACCGAGGCCTACCAGCGCCTGCACCTGGATGAACTGGCTGCCACCAGCCTGGAAACTCTCAAGCTCAACTACCCCAACCACCCTAGCCTGGTGGACGGTCAGTTCGTGCCACGCGTGGCTGAAGCCGACAACCGTTCGTGGCTGAGCAAGGCCACCCTGGGCCTGATCGAGTCCCGTCCTCCGCTGCCGCCGGGAGAAACCCGCGCCAACCAGGACGTGATGAAGCAGTACCAGGATGCCAAGGACGCCATTCCGTCCGAGCTCAAGCCTAAAGACAGCAACGGCGACGTGGTCGAGGAAGAAGAGCACGAGGCTGCCGGCAACAACAATAGCGACCGCTCCTGGTTCAGCTACATGACCTTCGGCGTGTTCGACTGATCACCCCGCAGGCCGGAAAGGGAGACTTGAAGTCTCCCTTTTTTATGCCCGCACACTGATGGGCCTGTGCGCCCGTCGGGCGCTTGGCTAAACTGCCCCCTCCCCCTTCAAAAAGCTGGTTGCCATGGTTCGTCTACTGTTCTGGATCGCTCTGATTGCCGCCGCGGTATGGTTCTGGCGCAAGTTCAAGCGTCCTGTCGCCGCCCCTCGCTCCCCCAATGAACCGGCCACTACGCCCATGGTGCGTTGCGCCCATTGCGGCGTGCACCTGCCCCAGGACCGGGCCCTGAGCCAGTCGCAACAGTGGTACTGCAGCCAGGCACACCTGCAACAAGGGCCGGGAAACCAGGACCGCTGAGCCCCCAGGCCCACTGCGGATACCCGAGGCAAGGAACTCGGGGGCGAAAAATGGCGTCTGACACGGACTATTCCAGGCCTTGGTCAGCGCATGAACCGGCTCGTCGCCCCCTTCCTCCCTCGCCTCTCCCAGGCTTCGAACCTCTACCCAGGAACGGGAAGGCCCAAGTGCCAACCCCGGCCGAACAATTGGCGACAAAATAGCCTGTTGGCGCCCACTCGCCGTTTCGCTCTCGGGCAGAGCGCTGTAGCCCCCCATCCATGGGCACCACAACGTCCCGACGACGCGCACCTTCAGGATGCCCGGCAGGATGACCAGTGGCCCATCCCCTGCGCCGCTACCCCGTCGGGCCTAGACTTGAGTTCACGCCCATCGGGCGAGCACTGTCGCCCGCTCCTCACTCACGGATGAAAACTGCAGCCGCCATGAACCCACGGCAATCGGTGCTGGTGGTCGATGACGCCACGGAAACCCGCGCCCTTGTGGAGATCACTCTGGGCCGAATGCGCTTGCACACCCAAAGTGCGCGCACCCTGCAGGAAGCCCGTGGCCGCCTGGCCCGGGAGCGCTTTGACCTGTGCCTGACCGACCTGCAGCTACCGGACGGCAGCGGGCTGGAGCTGCTGCGGCACATCCGCCAGTCCCACCCCAACCTTCCTGTGGCGCTGCTAAGCAACGGCGCCTGTGCACAGGCCAGCGCGGGCGCCCTGCAGGCCGGAGCCTGCCAGTTGCTGCACAAGCCTCTGGACCTCAAGCAACTGCGCGCTTGGGTAGGTGCCAGCCTGAAGCAGGCCACGGACTGCGCAACGGATGACCCAGCCCGGCAATTGCTGGGAGACTCGGCGCCCATGAATGCCCTGCGTCGCCACATCGACAAGCTGGCCCACAGCCTGGCGGCGGTCTATATCAGCGGTGAATCCGGCAGTGGCAAGGAACGGGTCGCCCGCCTGCTCCACCAGCTTGGCCCCAGGGCCCGATACCCGTTCGTCCCGGTCAACTGCGGGGCGATTCCTTCCGAATTGATGGAGAGTGAACTCTTCGGCCATTGCAAAGGCAGCTTCAGTGGCGCCGTCAGCGATCAGCCCGGGTTATTTCTAGCCGCCCACGGCGGCACCCTGTTTCTTGATGAGGTCGCCGACCTGCCCCTGGCCATGCAAGTAAAACTGCTGCGAGCCTTGCAGGAAAAATCCGTGCGCCCTGTAGGCAGCCAACAGGAAAAAACCGTCGACGTGCGGATTCTCTGTGCCACCCACAAGGACCTGAAAAACGAGGTAGAGACCGGACGCTTTCGCCAGGACCTCTACTACCGCCTGAACGTCATCGAGTTGCGAGTCCCTGCGTTGCGCGAGCGCCGTGGCGACATCCCCGCACTGGCCGGGCACGTCCTGCAGCGCCTGGCCAGGGACAGCGGACAGCCTGCCGTCCAGCTACGTCCCGAAGCCCTGCAAGCCCTGGAGCGCTATGACTTTCCGGGCAACGTGCGAGAGCTGGAAAACCTGCTGGAACGGGCGCAGACCCTATGCGAAGGACGCTGGATAGAAACAGACGACCTGCAGTTGCCCAGAGCCGACAGCCTTGAAGCCCGATCATCGGCGGCGGCCACCCAGCTAGACCTGGCGCTGCACCTGCAACAGGTGGAGCGCCAGCTGCTGCTCCAGGCCCTGGAGGAAACCCGCTGGAACCGCACGGCGGCGGCCCGGCGGCTGAGCCTGTCGTTTCGTTCGATGCGTTACCGCATGAAGAAGCTCGGGCTGGACTAGATCCGACCTTCAGGCGCATAAGGCGCCGGGTCGATGATCGGCGGGTTCCCCAGCAGCAGGTCGCAGAACAGCTGGCAGGAGGCCGGCGCCAACACCAGGCCATTGCGGTAGTGCCCGCAGTTGAGCCACAGGCCAGCAAAGCCCGGAACCGGCCCCACGTAGGGAATGCCTTCCGGAGAGCCCGGGCGCAGCCCGGCCCAGTGCCCGACCACCTCGGCCTCGGCGAGGGCGGGAATCAGCTCGACCGCGGAGGCCTTGAGGCTCTCCAGGGCCGAAACGGTCGGGGTCTTGTCGAAGCCTTCATGCTCCAGGGTGCTGCCCACCAGAATGTGGCCATCGCGCCGCGGGATGGCATAGCGCCCCTTGGCCAGGACCATGCAGGACAGAAAGTCGGCAGCACACTTGTAGAGGATCATCTGCCCCTTCACCGGCTCCACCGGCAGTTCCAGGCCCAGGCTGCCCAGCAGTTCGCCACTCCAGGCCCCCGCGCAGAGCACCACCTGATCAGCGCGAACCTCGCCCAGCGAGCTATCGACCCCCACCACTTGCTGGCCTTCGCGGATAAAACCACTGACGGTGCATTGCTCATCGATTTGCACATTAGGCAACGCCTGTAACGCCGCCTTCAGGGATTTGACCAGGCGCGGGTTGCGCACGTTGGCCACATCGGCCATGTAGATCGCCTGTTGATAACCATTGCCCAGCACCGGCACCGCGTCATACACCGCCGAGATATCCACAGCACTCAGCGGCCGGCCTTCACGCTTGGCCCACTCCAGGGCCTGGGCTTCATCCTCCAGGTCCAGCCAGTAGAGGCCGGTGACATGCACTTGCGGGTCGACACCGGTGGCATTGAACAGTTGCTGGGCCAGTTGTGGGTAGAAATCCTGCGACCAGTGCGCCAGGGCTGTGACCGCCGGGCTGTAGCGCCAGGGGTAAAGCGGCGAGACGATCCCACCACCGGCCCAGGACGATTCACGCCCCAGGTCCGAACGTTCCAGAAGCCGTACCTGCTGGCCCTGGGACGCCAGATTGAAGGCGGTGAGCAGGCCGATCACCCCGCCGCCCACCACCAGCACTTGCTGTTGCTTAGCCATAGTCCGATCCAATCATGAGAAAGACAGTGGGCGCCGCGGCCCGAATCAGGTGCTCAGCGCCCCCAGCAATCCTTGGCGGTCAGCCCTTCGGCCTGGCCGCTGATGCGGGTCGCGCCGGTCTGGTCGATGCTGAAACTGCCGCATTTATCCGCCGCCATCAGCCCATCGTCCTTCGGGGTCGCGGTCAGGGAGAAGCCGGTGTCGGTCAGGGTTGCGGCAATGCTGTAGTACTCATTGCCGGCGCTCAGGTCCGGGGCGTTGCTGTAGACCCCAGCCTTGGAGAAATGCCGTTCAAGCTGCTGCGCCTGCTCGGTAAGCAGTACCGCGATTTCGCTGCGGTGCGGTTTTTTCACGTATTCGGTGATGCTGGGAAGGCTCAACGTAAGGACCAGACCGATGATCGCAATCACGATCATGATTTCGATCAGGGTAAAACCTTGGTTGGATCTGCGCATGGTCAAGAATCTCGCTTACTGGATTTGTCGCCACAGGATGCGCCGGCTGCCACCGCCGGGCCTTTCCACCAGGGTGCTGATGCCACCCCTGGAGTCACTGATGATCTTGCGGGCGCCATTGCTGGCAACTCCGCCAAGGCTGGGCACGGTGCCGACATAGCGCACGCCGCTGGAGGGCTGGTCCTGGTCATCCACGACCCCGTCGCCATTGGTGTCGAGCACCGCAGCGTCGAGCATCTTACCGCTGAACGCCTCCAGCTCGATCAATTTCCCACTGCCGGCACTCGAACAAGGGTCGTCGGGCTCCAGTTGCAGGGTGCTGAACACCACCCTGCCGGCCACCAGGGTAGCCTCGTTGAGCACCCGCTCGCCGGCTGCCAGGCCACCTTGTACCAGGGGCAGGTACCAGCCGCGCTGCGCCGGATAACGCACCTCGTTGAGGGTGCTGCGCAGGAAACTGCCGGCCGCCGCGCTGAACCCGGCCTCAAGGTGCTGCACCTGCAACTGACTTTCGCCAATGCCCCCAGGACCGCCCTCGGCGTCCCACACGCCATAGAATCCCTGGCGCGCCCGGCTTTGCTTGTCCCGGGTCTCGTTGAGCTTGCCCGTACCGAACAGCACCAATTGGCCACCACGGGGATGATCGAGCAGGCGCGGCGGTGCGCTGATCGGCTGGCTGGCGCCTCCCGCGGTGCGGAACAAGGGCTGCCCGGCAAATGCCAGATGCCAGCTGGCGCTATCGTTGCCGGACAGCTCGAATTTCCACAGTCGCCCCTTGAGGTCGCCCGCATAGGCCGCCTGCACTTCATTGCGTGCATTGACCTTGAGGGTGACGGACGACAGGCCATTGTCAGGCTGGTCGTCAATGGCGATCTCGCGAATCAGCGAGCCATCATTCAGGTCCACCACATACAGCGCTGCCACCCCGGAATGGCTGCCGTAGCCATTGCCGATGAAGGCCGCCCAGCGACCATCGGCCAAGCGCGCTACCTGTGGGCGGGCATAGGCATACCCCAGGTCATTGAAAGGATGATTGCGGTCCGGCTCGGGAGGAGCGCCGATTTCCCACAAGGCGCCAGGCGTATTGCCGTGCACGGCGTCGAACAGACGCACCGCAAAGAAACTCTTGCCGCCCGCCCCGACGCCCCCCAGGGCCAGGGTTTGCCAGGCACCGCCCCGCTGCCCATCGAACACCGCCAGGGGACCATCCACCAGATAGCGATGGCGCTCGCCCCGCCGATAACCGGGATCGGCGACCTGCGCCAGGGCGCCCAACGCGCTGGAGGGCATGTAGCCATAGAGGCGCTCACCGCTGGCCGGGTCCAGCACATTGAACAACCCGTCATTGCTGTTCACCAACAAGCGCGTCGCCATGGCCGTGGCTTTCTGTGCCAGGTAGCGGCTGTAGTCGCCCCCGGCAGCCCCATCGACAGCACTGCGCTGCCCGGCAGTTGCCAGCACCAGCGGCGAATTGACGATATCTCCCAACTGATAGCGGCGCTCCCTGAGCCCGCTCACGGAGCGGCCCTGGCTCCAGCGCAGTAACTCGGCGCCACTGACACCTGCAGGCAACGACTGCTCAAGTTCGCCACGCTGAGCGGTGGACAAGTTGCCGTAGGCCAGGCTCACCGGACGCCGGCTGGCAGTGTTCCAGGTCTCATGGATTACCGCCGCGCCGGCACCATCCACGCCACTATCGCTGCTCCACAACGGCGAACCGACAGCCACTCGGCCCTGATTGTCGATGCCGTAGGCGCGGATCGTGCCATGCCAATCGACCGGGTCGTACTGGCTCTGGTAATAACGACCACTGGCGGCATCCAGTACACCACTGCCGGCAGTCACGGCACTGGCTACGCCTTCGCCCAGAACGCTTGCCAGCACGCGTTCAAGGTTGCTGCGGGCCTGGAAATACTCACCCTGGCCGTAGTCCGCAGCGCCCATCAGCAGAGGATTGTGGGCCTGGAAACCCACCGTGAAGGTATTCAGGTACTGACGGGGGAAATCCACCGCCGCCCAGCTTTTACCGGCCTCATCCACTCCTGGGCCACGCAAGTCGATATCGAAGGCGAACTTGGCCAGGTCATCGAGGAACAGGGTCTGCCCATCGCGCTCGCCACCATCGTTGCCGATCCCGTCCCAGTTGGGCAGGCGCCCCGCCCCCAAAGGGTCGTTGAGCGGGAACTGAGTATCGTGATCCGCCGCGCCGGCACTGATCACCACCCCGTAGTTCTTCTGGCAACGGTATTGAATAGGGCTGCTGTAGAGCGCCGGTGAAAGGTTGTAGTACGGCACCATGCCGCGCAGGTAGCGGGTGATCTCGTAGTAGGTTTCCGCCAACGGCGTATGACCGCCGGCCTTGAGGCCGTTGATTGTCGCCAGCAGGGCCTGGTAATTGGCCTCGGCCTGGGCCGGGCTCACAGCGCCTTCAATGGCCGACAGGTCACTGATGGGACGGGCAATGTAACCCCCAAGGCCCGGATCACCCGGGGCCGGCGGGTTGAAGGTGGCCAACCCCAGGCGCAGCCAGCGATACCGGGTAACCAGGGCCGTGGCCAGCCGCCGAGCCACATTCATCCGGTAGTCGTTGGGAATGGAACCGTCAGTGAAGTCTCGCTCCCGTCCCTTGGCCTGCGCCAGTAGCCAGGACAGGTAGTCCGCGGAGTACAGCGTATTTCCCGCCCCAACCGGGTCCGGCAGCTTCAGGCAGCGCACCCCACGCTCGGGATCATGGAAGCTGTGAAAGCCTGCCCGGCACCCCGACTCGCCGAGGCTGGACAAGGCAATCGCCTGGCCTGCAAGCCGCTCACCCCGAGCACACTCGCCCCCCACTCCGGCACAGCGCCAGACCGCAGCCCGGGCGAGCAGCGGATCGAACTCCCGGGCATGGACAATGCTGTTCATGCCCAGGGAGTCATCCAGCACCAGCATCACGTTCGGCGCCACCGCCGCGGCACCAAGAAGCGGGGTGCTGGCAGGGTTGAACGCCATGGCCAGAGGTACCGGCAACAGGCTCAGCAGCAGCGCGCCCAGGCTTCGCCAGCCGGGCCGACGCATGCCCCGATCAATACTTGGCATAGATGCTCTCCAGCACACTGCGCGATTGCCCGGCCAGACCGACAGCGGTCACGCGATACAAGGTGGCTGGAGTATTGCTCGGCACATTCACCGCATCCTGTGAAACACCGAGGTTCTGCACCCCGTAGAAGCCAGAGCCGCTAGCGATCCACAGCACCGCCGAAGCAGCATTGACTCCAGGAGCCTTGACCAGCGCTGATTCGGCGGGAGGCGCGCACTGAGCAGGGCTGGCACATACCGGCAAGCGAAAATCATCCTGCTGCACCGCACTCTCCCCCACCCGCAGCGCGGCTTCGGCGGCCTGGAATGCGCGGTTGTGCAGAGCCAGGCTGGCGGCCATTTTTTCCTGCAGGGTGGCGTTCTGCAGCGACGAGAGCCCGATCAGGGTCAGCAGCAACAGGAACACCAGGCTGACCAGCAACGCCATGCCCCGCTGCCCGAGAGGAACCCGACCTCGCAAGCGCGTCATCAGGGCAACCTGTTGCGCAGGGCCGCGACCACGCTATAGGTCTGCGGGCGCACGCGGTCATGGGGGTCGACCAGGGTCAGGCGCAAGCGCACACTGCGGATCCGTTCCGGGTCCAACGGGTTGCGACTGTAGCTGGAGGCGGCAATGTCGGTGGCCGAACGGGCCATGCCGAAACTCACATCAAAGGCTTCGACGTTGTCCAGCAGCACCGCTTGCTGCTTGCCAAGGCCGCTGCCCAGCAGCAACTGGCGATTCTTCAGGCTGTAGAACAGCCGGCGCAGGGCGAACACCTGCTCAGCGCCGGCCCCTCGATGAGCGCCTGAATAGGCTACGGCGCTGTGCTGGCAGTCGCTGACCACGCTCCAGGTCGGCGTACCGCCATCGTCCCCGACATCGGCGGTGATCAGGGTCAGTTTCTGCTCGGCGTTGTCCCATTGGATCGGTGTCGCCGCATAGTGCGAGAACTCCCGTGCCGTGCTGGCATCACTGATGGTCCGCAGGCAACCGAACAGCCCCACCATGCGGATTTCCTGAAGCATCTTGCTCAGGACAAAGCGAGCATCCTCCTGCAGGTAGGCGGCAGCGCTCTGACTCTGGTAGGTGTTCTTCGCCGCAATGAATACCTGGGCCACCCCCAGTACCAGCACCAGGCTCAAGGCCAGTGCCAGCATCATCTCCACCAGGCCGAAGCCACTATCGGCCCGGTTCACGGCAAGCCTCCCGGTTGCGCTGCAACCCGGCTGCTGAGCTCCAGGCTCCGCAGGCTGCCCCCCCGGCCTTCGGCACGGGAGTCGTCCCAGGTGATGCGAATGGTGTAGACATGCTGCTTGACGCTGATGCTGCCCTTGCCGCTGGGGCCGGCGAAGCTCGCGATATTGGCGGCGAAGTCGTACAGGTCCTGATCCCGCACATTGCCCGGGTTGCCCTCTGCCGGTATCGCCACGCTATAGTCGGCGGCGGCGTTGGCGCGGATCCGGTCGAGCATGTCATAGGCGATAAAGCTGGCCTGGGTGGTCATCCGCGAGCTGTCGGTGTACTGCAGCGCCTTGATCTGCACCCCCGCCGCACCCAACAGGCCCACCGCCAGTATCAACAGCGCCACCAGCACCTCGATCAGGGTCATGCCATCCTGTGCATCCCGCACGTTCATCCGCAGTTCTCCGCTGCTATCACCCGCCCATTGAGACAGACACTGATCACCCGCCGCTGCTGGTCCAGTCCATAGACGATGTGCAGCGCATCACTGGCCGCCAAGCCGCCGAGGCGATTGAAATCGATGCTGTGGTCATCTGAGGTTAGCGTCAGGGTGGCCCCCGGACTGATGGCTGGAACAACCCGCAATACATTGCCTTCGGGGTCCTGCCCCGCATACACCATCAATTCGCCGTTCCAGGGAGCGTCCTTGGCAGCCGGGCGAATCCCGACCCTCTGGCGGCGATTGATCGCTTCCAACCGTGCGTAAGCCAGGGCCTGGCGTAGTTGATTGATCTCGGTGTCGGCACGCACTCGCTGCACGGTGGCGCGATAGGCTGGCACCACCAGGCCCAGAAGAAGGGCCGCGATCGCCAGGGCGACGAGCAATTCCAGCAAGGTGAAACCCTTTGTATGCAAATTCATGGCCGGCCTTGGAAGTGTCATCGGCTATAACAGGCAAGCGCCCGGACCCTCCATAGACCGGCGCTTTGGCCATTTGCTCAATGAACACGCACGGATTGCGTGAAACCGTCGTCCCCAGGGAGGGAGACCCCATGCATGAGAAAGGCTTCAGCCTGATTGAACTGCTGACCGCACTGGTTCTGCTGGCCCTGCTGCTGCCGCTTTCCGGTAGCGCCATGAGTGAGCTGCTGCGCTCCAATCGCCAGCAGGACGCCGCGCAGATGCTCGCCAGTGGCCTGCGCAACGCCCGGGCGGCAGCGATCCTGCACCAGCGCACGGTCCTGATCCATAGTCTGGAGGACGACTGGAGCCGGGGCTGGAGGATCATCCTGGATATCAGCGGCAAGGGCGTCCAGGACGCACGCAACCCGCAACTGATCGAGCGCCAAGGCAGTGGGCAGGTATTGATCGTGGGCAATCGCCCGGTGCAGCACTTCGTGCGCTTCAGTGCCCTGGGCCATCCGCTGCTGCCCAGTGGCGCCTTCCAGGCCGGAACACTCCATGTCTGCCAGGCAGGCCAGGAGTACAGCCGCCATCAAGTGGTGCTGTCACGTAGCGGGAGGGTCAGCCTGCGCAGCGAAAACGCCGAGCAGGCCTTGTGCGCAGGCGTCGGCTGATCAGAGCAGCGAGCGAACCCGCAGCTCTTTGGGCATGGAGAAGGTGATGTTTTCTTCGCGGCCGGCCAGCTCATCGGCGCCGGTGGCACCCCAGGCCTGCAGTTGCTGGATCACGCCACGCACCAGCACTTCCGGGGCCGAGGCGCCGGCGGTAATGCCGATGCGCTCCACACCATCGAACCAGCTGCGCTGCAGGTCTTCGGCACCGTCGATCAGGTAGGCCGGGGTGGCCATGCGTTCGGCCAGCTCGCGCAGGCGGTTGGAGTTGGAGCTGTTGGGGCTGCCGACCACCAGCACCACGTCGCATTCGTCGGCCAGTTGCTTGACCGCGTCCTGACGGTTCTGCGTGGCGTAGCAGATGTCGTCCTTGCGTGGCCCGCCGATGGCCGGGAAACGTGTACGCAGGGCATCGATCACCCGGCTGGTGTCATCCATGGACAAGGTGGTCTGGGTCACGAATGCCAGGCGCTCTGGGTTGCGCACCTGCAATTCGGCCACATCCTTTTCGTCTTCCACCAGGTAGATGGCGCCGCCATTGCTGGCGTCGTACTGGCCCATGGTGCCTTCGACCTCGGGGTGGCCGGCGTGGCCGATCAGGATGCATTCACGGCCGTCGCGGCTGTAGCGCGCCACTTCGATATGCACCTTGGTCACCAGCGGGCAGGTGGCGTCGAACACTTTGAGGCCACGACCTGCAGCCTCGCTGCGCACCGCCTGGGAAACACCGTGGGCGCTGAAGATGACGATGACATCATCCGGCACCTGGTCCAGCTCTTCGACGAAGATCGCTCCACGATTGCGCAGGTCTTCGACGACAAATTTGTTGTGCACCACTTCATGCCGGACGTAGATCGGCGGCCCGAAGACTTCCAGGGCGCGATTGACGATTTCGATCGCCCGGTCCACGCCGGCGCAGAAGCCACGGGGGTTGGCGAGTTTGATTTGCATGCTGTGCCTCGTGTCTTGCGCGCAAGAAGTTAGATCGTTGTAGACAGCGGATCGCCGGCAGCCGGCTCCTGGATAATAGAAGACGGCATGCCGGCGATGCTTTTAAAGCGCTTTGACGTCGATGATTTCAACGTCGAAGGTCAAGGTCTTGCCGGCCAGCGGGTGGTTGAAATCGATGGTCACCTGCGCGTCATCGAAAGTTTTGACCACACCTGGCAACTCGGTGTTCGCCGCATCGTTGAAGATCACCAGCAAGCCTTCCGAAAGCTCCATGTCCTGGAACTGCGAACGCGGGATGACCTGCACGTTCTGCGGGTTGGGCTGGCCGAAGGCGTTTTCCGGTTCGATGGTCAGGTTGCGCTTGTCGCCGGCCTTGAAGCCGAACAGCGCCGCCTCGAACCCTGGCAGCAGGTTGCCATCGCCGACCTTGAAGGTCGCCGGGGCCTTGTCGAACGTGCTGTCTACGGTGTCGCCGTTCTCCAGGCGCAATGCGAAATGCAAAGTGACTTCCGTGTTCTGACCGATGCGTTGTTCAGTCAATACCTGTTCAGTCATGAACGGCTTCTCCGGTTTTCTTGCTCTTGAACATATCCAGGGCCAGCATCACCGCGCCAACGGTAATGGCACTGTCGGCGAAGTTGAATGCCGGGAAGTACCAGCGGTTCTGCCAGTGCACCAGGATGAAATCGATCACATGGCCCAGGGCGATGCGGTCGTACAGGTTACCCAGGGCCCCGCCCAGCACCAGCGCCAGAGCGATGGCCAGCCAGGTTTCATTGCGCCCCAGACGCTTGAGCCAGACCACCAGCACCGCACTGACCGCAATCGCGATCAGGGCGAACAGCCAGCGCTGCCAGCCGGAGCCGTCGGCGAGGAAGCTGAAGGCGGCGCCGGTGTTGTAGGCCAGGGTCCAGCTGAAGTAATCCGGGATCACCACGATCTGCTGGTACATGCTCAGCGAACTTTCGAAGTGCAGCTTGCTGACCTGGTCGATGACCAGGACCAGCACGCTCAACCACAGCCAGCCCAGACGGCCGAAACGGCCTGCGGCGTTAGGCATAGTGACGGACCTCGCCTGCTCCGCTGATGTTGTCTACACAACGACCGCAGATTTCCGGGTGCTCAGGGTGCACGCCGACGTCTTCACGGCAGTGCCAGCAACGAGCGCACTTGGGGAAGGCCGACTTGACGACTTTGAGCTTGAGGCCCGGTACTTCGGTGGCCACGGCGTCCGCTGGTGCCTGGGCAAACGGGGCCAGGCTGGCGGTCGAGGTGATCAGCACGAAACGCAGTTCGTTGCTCAGCTTGGCCAGGTCAGCGGCCAGGCCATCCTCGGCAAACAGGGTGACTTCGGCTTGCAGGTTGCCACCGACGGCCTTGGCCGCGCGCTGAACTTCCAGCTCCTTGTTCACCGCAACCTTGACGGCCATCACGCCTTCCCAGTACTCGCGGCCCAGTTCGAAGTCAGCGGGCAATTCGGTCAGGCCTTCGTACCAGGTGTTGAGCATCACGGATTCGTTACGCTCGCCCGGCAGGTATTCCCACAGCTCATCGGCGGTGAAGGCCAGGATCGGTGCGATCCAGCGCACCAGCGCTTCGGAGATGTGGTACAGCGCGGTCTGCGCCGAGCGGCGCGCCTTGCTGTTGGCGCCGGTGGTGTACTGGCGGTCCTTGATGATGTCGAGGTAGAAGCCGCCCAACTCCTGCACGCAGAAGTTGTGCACCTTGGAGTAGACGTTCCAGAAGCGGTATTCGCCGTAGTGCAGCTCCAGCTCGCGCTGCAGCAACAAGGTACGGTCCACGGCCCAACGGTCCAGGGCCAGCATGTCTTCGGCCGGCAGCAGGTCGGTGGCCGGGTTGAAGCCGCTCAGGTTGGAAAGCAGGAAACGCGCAGTGTTGCGGATCCGCCGGTAGGCGTCGGCGCTGCGCTGCAGGATCTGATCGGAAACCGCCATCTCGCCGGAGTAGTCGGTGGCCGAGACCCACAGGCGCATGATGTCGGCACCCAGGGTGTCGTTGACCTTCTGTGGCGCGATCACGTTGCCCAGGGACTTGGACATCTTGCGGCCGTTCTCGTCCACGGTGAAGCCGTGGGTCAACAGTTCGCGGTACGGCGCGTGGTTGTCGATGGCGCAACCGGTGAGCAGGGACGAGTGGAACCAGCCACGGTGCTGGTCGGAGCCCTCCAGGTACAGGTCGGCCCGCGGACCGCTTTCGTGGCCCATGGGGTGCGAACCGCGCAGCACGTGCCAGTGAGTGGTGCCGGAGTCGAACCAGACGTCCAGGGTGTCGCTGATCTTGTCGTACTGGGCGGCTTCGTCGCCCAGCAGCTCAGCGGCGTCCATCTTGAACCAGGCCTCGATGCCTTCCTGCTCGACGCGCTGGGCCACTTCTTCCATCAGCTCGACAGTGCGTGGGTGCAGGTCGCCGCTTTCCTTGTTCAGGAAGAACGGGATCGGCACACCCCAGTTGCGCTGGCGGGAGATGCACCAGTCCGGGCGGTTGGCGATCATCGAGTGCAGGCGTGCCTGGCCCCAGGCCGGTACGAACTGGGTGTCTTCGATGGCTTGCAGGGCGCGTTGGCGCAGGGTGTCGCCGGCTTCCGGCTGCTTGTCCATGCCGACGAACCACTGCGCGGTGGCGCGATAGATCAGCGGGGTCTTGTGGCGCCAGCAGTGCATGTAGCTGTGGCTGATGGTTTCGGTGTGCAGCAGCGCACCGACTTCGCTCAGCTTGTCGACAATGGCCGGGTTGGCCTTCCAGATGAACTGGCCGCCGAAGAACTCCAGCGATGTCGCGTAGACACCGTTGCTCTGCACCGGATTGAGGATGTCGTCGTTGACCATGCCATAACGCTTGCAGGTCACGAAGTCGTCTTCACCATAGGCCGGGGCCGAGTGAACCACGCCAGTGCCGGCACCCAGCTCCACGTATTCGGCCAGATACACCGGCGACAGACGATCGTAGAACGGATGACGGAAATTGATCAGTTCCAGGGCCGAACCTGGAGCCGTGGCAATCACCGAGCCTTCCAGGTTGTAGCGGGCCAGGCAGGATTCCACCAGCTCTTCGGCCAGCACCAGCAGGCGTTCGCCGGTGTCGACCAGGGCATAGTTGAACTCAGGGTGTACGTTCAGCGCCTGGTTGGCCGGGATGGTCCAGGGGGTGGTGGTCCAGATCACGATGGCAGCAGGCTTGGCCAGCTTGGCCAGGCCGAAGGCGCCGGCCAGCTTGGCTTCGTCGGCGACCGGGAAGGCCACGTCGATGGTCGCGGACTTCTTGTCCTGATACTCGACTTCTGCTTCAGCCAGGGCCGAGCCGCAGTCGAAGCACCAGTTCACCGGCTTCAGGCCCTTGAACACGAAGCCGCCCTTGACCATTTCCGCCAGGGCACGGATCTCGCCGGCCTCGTTGGCGAAGTTCATGGTCTTGTAGGGATTGGCCCAGTCGCCCAGCACACCCAGGCGGATGAACTCGGCCTTCTGCCCTTCGATCTGCTCGGAAGCGTAGGCGCGGCACAGCTCGCGGGTCTGGTCCGAGGACAGGTTCTTGCCGTGGGTCACCTCGACCTTGTGCTCGATCGGTAGACCGTGGCAGTCCCAGCCAGGAACGTAAGGCGCGTCGAAACCCGCCAGGGTTTTCGAGCGGATGATCATGTCCTTGAGAATCTTGTTGACCGCATGACCGATGTGAATCGAGCCGTTGGCATAGGGAGGACCGTCGTGCAGTACGAACTTGGGACGATCCTTGCCAATCTCGCGCAACTTTCCGTACAGGCCAATGCTGTCCCAACGCTGCAGAATCTGTGGTTCGCGCTGAGGCAGGCCGGCCTTCATTGGGAAGGCGGTGTCCGGAAGGTTTAACGTGGCTTTATAGTCGGTCATTTAAGGCTCTTCATTAGCGATTGGCGCTATGGATACGTGCCACTTGGGCACGGGCGGCGGCAACATCCGCATTGATCGCCGTCTTCAACGCCTCCAGGGAGGCGAAACGCTGCTCTTCACGCAGCTTGTGGTGGAAAACCACCGTCAAACGCCGGTCATACAGATCGCCGGCAAAATCTAAAAGATGTACTTCCAGGTGGGCCTTGCCATCACCTGCAACCGTGGGCCGCACGCCGATATTGGCGACGCCGGGCCAGGTCCTGCCATCGAGCTCGACGCTCACCAGGTACACCCCGGAAAGCGGCACGCGACGGCGCTTCAACTGCACATTGGCAGTGGGCGTACCCAACTGGCGCGCCAGTTTCTGGCCGTGCAACACCCGCCCGGCAATGCGGTACGGGCGACCCAGCAGGCGCTCGGCCAGATCGAAATCGGCGGCGGCCAGGGCATTGCGGACCTGGGTACTACTCACCCGCAGGCCGTCGAGCTCGACGGTCTGCGCCGCCTCCACGGTAAAGCCGTGGGTGGCTCCGGCCTGCTGCAGGAAGTCAAAATCACCGACCCGGTCGCAACCGAAGCGGAAGTCATCACCCACTTCCAGGTGCTGTACACCCAGGCCATCCACCAGGATTCGCTCGACGAACTCGCTGGCGCTGAGTTTGCTCAGGCGCTGGTTGAAGGCCAGGCACAGCACCCGGTCGACACCGGCGTCAGCCAGCAACTGCAGCTTGTCCCGCAGGCGGGCCAGACGCGCCGGAGCCGTTTCGGGGGCAAAGAACTCCCGCGGCTGGGGCTCGAAAATCACCACGCAGCTGGGCACGCCCAACTCGAGCGCACGTTCGCGCAGCCGGCCCAGGATAGCCTGGTGACCACGGTGAACACCGTCAAAGTTGCCAATAGTGGCGACGCAGCCCCGATGCTGGGGGCGCAGATTGTGGAGGCCTCGAACCAGCTGCATAACGCGCTTCTTGCTCATAAAGTGGTCGATTATAACCACACCCGGCGGCCGACGACAGGCAGCACCGCACCCAATGTGGTTGATCCGACAAAACCGATGCCTGCCCTGCCCTGGCGACTAAACAGCCGTCAGTTCAAGGCCTTGCGATTGAAGTCGCGCAAACGGAAGCCCAGCAGCGCCAGCATGCCGAAATATGCCACCACCCCAGCCACCACCAGCACGCCCAGGCGCAGGAACCGCTGGAGCATATGGCCTTGATCCCAGGCCGGCATGAAATGCATCAGGCCCAGCAATACCGCGGACATGACCGCTACCGCCAACAGCAACTTCAAGGTGAACCGCCCCCACCCCGGCAGCGGCTGGAACATCTGCTGCTTGCGCAACTGGTAGAACAGCAGTCCGGCGTTGATACAGGCCCCGGCGCTAATGGCCAGGGCCAGGCCCGCGTGTTTCAGGGGGCCGATAAAGGCCAGGTTCAGCAGTTGGGTGACGATCAGCGTAAAGATGGCGATTTTCACCGGTGTACGAATGTTCTGCTGCGCATAGAAGCCCGGCGCCAGCACCTTGATCACGATGATCCCCAGCAAACCCACGGCATAAGCCACCAGCGCACGCTGGGTCATGGACGCATCGAAGGCACTGAACTCACCGTATTGGAACAGTGACACGGTCAGCGGCTCGGCGAGGATACCCAGGGCCAGGGAGCACGGCAGCACCAGGATGAAACACAGGCGCAGGCCCCAATCGAGAATCCGCGAATACTCGTGGCGGTCCTTGCTGGCGTAGGTCTTGGCCAGGGTCGGCAGAAGAATGGTGCCCAGCGCCACCCCCAGCACACCGGACGGCAGCTCCATCAGGCGGTCGGCGTAATACATCCACGACACCGAACCGGCTACCAGGAAAGAGGCGAAGATGGTGTTGATGATCAACGAAATCTGGCTCACCGAAACCCCGAGAATCGCCGGCAGCATCTGCTTCATCACCCGCCAGACCCCGGTATCCCGCAGGTTCAGGCGTGGCAGCACCAGCATGCCGATCTTCTTCAGGTGCGGCAGCTGATACAGCAACTGCGCCAGGCCACCAGCCAGCACCGCCCAGCCCAGAGCCATCACTGGCGGATCGAAATACGGCGTCAGAAACACCGCAAAAATGATCATGCTGACGTTGAGCAGGGTCGGCACGAAGGCCGGCACCGAGAAACGATTCCAGGTATTGAGGATTGCCCCGGCCAGAGACGACAGCGAGATCAGCAATATATAAGGAAAGGTCACCCGCAACAGGTCAGAGGTCAGGGCGAACTTTTCCGGAGAGTCGACGAACCCCGGTGCCGTGGCCCAGATCACCCAGGGCGCGGCGATGATGCCCAAAGCCGTCACCAGCGCCAGGACCAGGGTCAGCAGACCCGAGACATAGGCAATGAAGGTACGGGTCGCCTCTTCCCCCTGCTGGCTCTTGTATTCCGCCAGGATCGGCACGAACGCCTGGGAGAACGCTCCTTCGGCAAAGATGCGCCGCAGCAGGTTGGGCAGCTTGAAGGCAATGAAGAAGGCATCGGTGGCCATCCCGGCACCGAAAGTGCGCGCGATGATGGTGTCACGCACAAACCCCAGTATCCGGGAAAGCATCGTGATAGAGCTGACGGCGGCCAACGACTTGAGCAGGTTCATGAAAAGGTTTTGCGCCTTGTAGATAAACAGCAGGCGAAAAGACACCCACTTATGCGATACTCCGCGCCGCAACAGCACAGAGCCAAAGCTCGCGAGTTTACAGGTCAAGCGCCGGAAATAAATATCCCGCCTCTTCAGATCGACCACTCAGCGGAACGCATCACCCGCCCTTGACAAGACTTCAACTCATCGGCATGATTCGCGGCCTATTTTGTTTGCTATTTCCCAAAAAGTCTTTCGAGGAGCTCGACGGTGGCCAACTCACCTTCCGCCAAAAAACGTGCAAAACAGGCTGAGAAGCGTCGCAGCCACAACGCCAGCCTGCGTTCCATGGTTCGTACCTACATCAAGAATGTAGTTAAAGCCATCGACGCAAAAGACGCTGAAAAAGCGCAAGCTGCTTATGTTCTGGCTGTGCCAGTTATCGACCGCATGGCCGATAAAGGCATCATCCACAAGAACAAGGCTGCTCGCCATAAAGGTCGTCTGAATGGCCACATCAAGGCTCTGAACCTTGCTGCTGCAGCCTAAGCGACACGCTTGTTAAAAAACCGACCCAAGGGTCGGTTTTTTATTGCCCGCGATTTACCCTCCCGGCAAACCAGCCCCGCCTTCAACAGAGGGCCAGCATGCCAGGAGAAACTCCGTTACGGGTGCGGCCAGGGCAGGATCGGGATAGCCGTCACCGCATTCTGCGGACTACCCTCGATCAGGCGATCGCTGTAGACCAGGTACACCAGGGTATTGCGCTTCTTATCCAGGAAACGCACCACCTGCATGGTCTTGAATACCAGCGAGGTGCGCTCCTTGAATACCTCGTCGCCATCCTTGAGCTCACCCTTGAACGCAATAGGCCCCACCTGACGACAGGCAATGGAGGCTTCCGCACGATCTTCCGCCAGGCCCAGGCCACCCTTGAGCCCACCCGTCTTGGCTCGCGACAGATAGCACGTCACCCCATCGACCTTGGGATCATCGAACGCCTCGACCACGATCCGGTCATTCGGCCCGACAAACTTGAACACCGTGGACACCTGGCCAATCTCCTCGGCCGAAGCCATGAACGGCATCGCCAAGAGCAAGCCCAACAATCCTTTTGCTACGCGCATACGCTTTTCCTTACGCCACTTACACCAGAATCAGGTTATCGCGGTGTACCAGTTCAGGCTCCGCCATATACCCCAGGACACCGACAATAGCGTCGGACGGCTGACCAATGATCTTCTGCGCCTCAAGCGCACTGTAGTTGGCCAGGCCACGAGCAATCTCACGACCATCCGGCGCTACGCACACCACCATCTCACCACGCCGGAAACCACCCTGGACCTGCTTGACCCCCACCGGCAACAGGCTCTTGTTACCCCGGGACAGAGCCGACACCGCCCCCTCGTCCAGCACCAGGGTGCCGCGGGTCTGCAGATGCCCGGCCAGCCACTGCTTGCGCGCCGCCAGCATGCCGCGCTCCGGCGACAGCAAGGTGCCGATGCGCTCGCCAGCCTTGAGGCGGTCCAGCACGCGCTCCAGGCGCCCGCCAACGATGATCGTATGCGCCCCGGAACGCGCCGCCAGCCGCGCCGCACGCAACTTGGTCTGCATGCCGCCACGCCCCAGCGCACCGCCCGTACCACCGGCCACCGCATCCAGCGCCGGGTCATCGGCCCGCGCCTCATAGATCAGCTGGGCATCAGGATTGTTACGCGGGTCGGCATCGAACATGCCGTCACGGTCGGTAAGAATCACCAGCAGATCAGCCTCAACCAGGTTGGCCACCAGCGCCGCCAGAGTATCGTTGTCGCCAAAGCGGATCTCGTCGGTCACCACGGTGTCGTTCTCGTTGATCACCGGGATCACCTTGAGCTCCACCAGGGCACGCAAGGTACTGCGAGCATTGAGGTAGCGCTTGCGATCGGAGAGGTCGTCATGGGTCAGGAGAATCTGTGCAGTATGCCGGCCATGCTCGGCAAAGCTCGACTCCCAGGCCTGCACCAGCCCCATCTGGCCGATGGCCGCAGCGGCCTGCAACTCATGCATCGCACTCGGTCGTGCGGTCCAGCCCAGGCGGCTCATGCCGGCCGCTACAGCACCGGAGGAAACCAGTACCAGCTCGACGCCGGCCTCATGCAAGGCCACCATCTGCTCCACCCACACACCCATTGCCGTGCGATCCAGCCCCTTGCCGTCCGCCGTCAGCAGCGCACTGCCGATCTTAACGACCCAGCGCTGCGCACCTGTCACCTTGCTCCGCATCTTATTCAACCTTTGCCAGCGAGCGACGCGACCGAGCGCCACTCATGGGGTTATTCGTATTTGTATCCTGCAGACACCAAAACGCCGCTCAAATGAGCGGCGCCTTGGAAGCTGGCTTGGCAGCGATGATAACACCGCACCCTGCCAGATAAACCGTCTTCGCGGGGCAAGCCCGCTCCTGCCGAATCAGTCGCGAACGTAAATGATTTCCGGACCATCTTCATCGTCAACGTCTTCTTCGTCCCAGTCATCATCACCGATGTCATGGACGCTCTTCACGCCACTGCGGCGCAGAGCGCGCTGATCGTCGAGGGCTTGCAACTGGGCACGCGCCTCGTCTTCGATGCGCTGATCCAGCTCAGCCAGCTCGTCGGCATAGGCAGGGTCGGCGGCCAGGCGATCGGCACGATCCTCCAGGTAACGCATGATGTCGCGGCTCAGGCGCTCGGTACCATCCTTGGAGATGGCCGAGATCACGTATACCGGCCCCGTCCACTCCAGGCGATCAACGATTTCCTTGACCCGCTCTTCACGCTCTTCCTCGAGGATCTGATCGGACTTGTTCAGCACCAGCCAGCGCTCGCGCTCGGCCAGGGACGGGCTGAACTTCATCAACTCATTGACAATCACCTCTGCCGCATCCGCCGGGCTGCTTTCATCCAGCGGCGCCATGTCCACCAGGTGCAGCAGGATGCGCGTACGCGCCAGGTGCTTGAGGAAGCGAATCCCCAGGCCGGCACCATCGGAAGCGCCCTCGATCAGACCCGGAATGTCGGCGATCACGAAGCTCTTCCAGCGATCGACGCTGACCACACCCAGGTTCGGCACCAGGGTGGTGAACGGGTAATCGGCCACCTTCGGCTTGGCCGCGGACACCGAGCGGATAAAGGTACTTTTGCCCGCATTCGGCAAGCCCAGCAGACCCACGTCCGCCAACACCTTCAGCTCCAGCTTGAGATCACGCTGCTCACCCGGCTTGCCCGGAGTGGTCTGGCGCGGCGCACGGTTGGTACTGGACTTGAAACGGGTATTACCCAAACCGTGCCAGCCGCCCTGCACCACCATCAACCGCTGGCCAGCCTTGGTCAGGTCGCCAATGACTTCCTGAGTGCCCGCATCAATGATCGTGGTACCGACCGGAACCCGCAGCTCCAGATCCTCACCCTTCTTGCCGGTGCAGTCGGTACTGCCGCCGTTGGAGCCGCGCTCGGCATCGAAGTGCCGGGTGTAGCGGTAGTCCACCAGGGTATTGAGGTTTTCGTCGGCGACCATGTAGATCGAGCCGCCATCACCACCATCACCACCGTTGGGACCACCGTTTTCGATGAACTTTTCCCGACGGAAACTCATGCAACCATTGCCGCCGTCGCCAGCCTTTACTCGAATCGATACTTCATCAACAAACTTCATGTTCAAACGCCTCTCGCCACACGGGCGAGCTGAAAAGCACTAAGACATAAGACTCTTGCAAAAATGAGCGCAGCGACCTCAATCAACGACCGAAACATCCAACGCTGGCAGCTCGTACAAACAGTTTTGCAAGAGACTCATCCCACAAACGAAAAAGCCCCGTCGCGAGACAGGGCTTTTCCAGCGATCGCGCAATTAAGCTGCGACGACGCTCACGTAACGACGACCGAAGGCGCCTTTTACTTCAAACTTGATCACGCCTTCGATTTTCGCGAACAGGGTGTGATCTTTACCCATGCCAACGCCGTAGCCAGCGTGGAATTGGGTGCCGCGCTGACGCACGATGATGTTGCCGGCCTTGATGACCTGGCCGCCATACATCTTCACGCCAAGGCGTTTGGCTTCTGAGTCGCGACCGTTACGGGTACTACCACCAGCTTTTTTGTGTGCCATGAGTTCAATTCTCCTAGTGAGGAATTAGGCTGAAATTAAGCCTGAATACCGGTGATTTTGATCTCGGTGAACCACTGGCGGTGGCCCATACGCTTCATGTGGTGCTTACGGCGACGGAACTTGATGATGCGGACTTTATCGTGACGACCTTGGGAGATCACTTCAGCCTTGACGGTTGCGCCAGCAACAACAGGTGCGCCGATGTTCACGTCGTCGCCGTTGGCGACCAACAGAACGCGGTCAAAAGTCACGGATTCGCCAGTAGCGACTTCCAGTTTTTCGATCTTCAGGTATTCACCTTCAGCGACCTTGTATTGCTTACCGCCGGTAACGATTACTGCGTACATGGTATTTCTCCGATAATCCTGCTCACCCAGCTCTTTATAAGAAGAGGTATTGGCTGGCATGGCTGCATGGGGCTGGAACGGCCCAAGTGCAATTGCGTAAGGCAGGTGCTGCCCAGGAAGTTCAGGGTGCGCGATTGTACGCAAGGCTCAATGGCCTTGCAAGTGCCGTTCAGGCCACGTCGGACAACGCTGCCAGCCCTGGCGCCGGGGACCTAACCCCCTGAAACCAGGGTTTAATGGCAGCACGCGACTATACCCCAGTGTTTTACCCTGACAAATTACAGCCCGTCGGGGTTTTAGCCGTGCGGGACCGCGCCTTGACACCCGCGGACGTGGGTCCTAGCATGCCGCGCAACCCTTCTGGAGCACCTGTCGCTGATGCAACCCCAAGCTTTCTACCGCGCGGTGGCGGACGATTTTAGCGCCGTCGACGGCATCATCAAGAAACAGCTGACCTCCCGAGTTCCGCTGGTTTCCAAAATCGGCGATTACATCACCTCGGCCGGAGGCAAGCGCCTGCGTCCTTTATTGGTGCTGCTGTGCGGCAAGGCCCTGGGCCGCGAAGGCGACGACCTGCGCCTGCTGGCCGCCACCATCGAATTCCTGCACACCGCCACTCTGCTGCATGACGACGTGGTCGACATGTCCGGCATGCGCCGTGGCCGCTCAACCGCCAACGCCATGTGGGGCAACGCTCCCAGCGTACTGGTGGGCGACTTCCTGTACTCGCGCTCGTTCGAAATGATGGTCGAGCTCGGCTCGATGCCGGTCATGCGCATCCTGTCCCAGGCCACCCGGATCATCGCTGAAGGCGAAGTCCTGCAGCTCTCCAAGGTGCGTGACGCCAGCACCACCGAAGAAACCTACATGGAAGTCATCCGCGGCAAGACCGCGATGCTCTTCGAAGCCTCGACCCACAGCTCCGCCGCACTGGCCGGCGCCACCGAGGAACAGGCCGAGGCCCTGCGCACCTTTGGCGACCATCTGGGCGTGGCCTTCCAACTGGTGGACGACCTGCTGGACTACCGCGGCGATGCCGAGACCCTGGGCAAGAACGTCGGTGACGATCTGGCAGAAGGCAAGCCGACGCTGCCGCTGATCTACACCATGCGCGAAGGCACACCGGAACAGGCAGCCCTGGTTCGCCAGGCGATCCAGAAAGGCGGCATCGAAGATCTGGAAAGCATCCGTGCCGCCGTCGAGGCCTCGGGCTCCCTGGACTACACCGCACAACTGGCCCGCGATTACGTTGCGCGCGCCATCACTTGCCTGGAAGCCCTGCCACCGAGCGAGTACCGCGATGCCCTGGTGGAACTGAGCGAATTCGCCGTCGCCCGCACCCACTAAACAGCCCGGCTCCTGCTCATCACAGGAGCCGGCTCGTTGCTCTGCCCCCCCCTTCATCCCCTCTCGCCCACAAAACCCTATACAATGTGCGCTTTTTAGCCATCCTGACTTTGAGGAGCTTAAGTGAGCACTTTGCCACCCTGCCCAAAATGCAATTCCGAATACACCTACGAGGACGGCACCCAGCTGATCTGCCCTGAGTGCGCCCACGAGTGGTCCGCCAGCGGTGAAGCCGAAGCCGTATCCGATGAAGCCGTGAAGAAAGATTCGGTGGGCAACGTGCTGCAAGACGGCGACACCATTACCGTGATCAAGGACCTCAAGGTCAAGGGCACCTCGCTGGTGGTCAAGGTCGGCACCAAGGTCAAGAACATCCGCCTGTGCGATGGCGACCATGACATCGACTGCAAGATCGACGGTATCGGCCCGATGAAACTCAAGTCCGAGTTCGTCCGCAAGGTCTGAATCCACCCCCTCTCGCGCCCGCCGCGAGAGGGTCCCCCCCTACGCCCCTCCCCGCTCGGTCAACCCGCAACCTTGCTAGCAGAAAGCCAGTCGATTTGATCGAAAACAATTTCTGCACAGAAAAAAGCAGAAACCGCCAATAGGCACTTGCTATTCATTGAATAAGAATTATTCTCATTGAACCCCATTCAAGGAGATGACGACCATGACTTATTTGATTGATGCCTGGCTGGACCGCCCACACCCTTACCTGCGAATCCTGCATCGGGAAACCGGGGAAGTCTGTGCGGTACTGGAAGAGGAAGCCCTGAACGAGCTGCAGGACCAGGGAGATCTGGACCTGAACGGCCTGAGCTCCAGCGAACCGCTGGTACTCAAGGAATTGGTGCGCAACCTGTTTTTGTTCTGCTACGCCAGAGCCTTGCGGCCGACCGGTACCGATGGTCAAAGCCTGAGCGCAAAAATCCGTCTATGAAACCTAAGCCGATCAAGGGGCCAGCTTGCCGGCGATGAGCAGACCGCGAGTGCGCAGCCTTCATCGCCAGCAAGCTGGCTCCTACAGGGGTTACAGAACGTCCAGCAGCTCGACGTCGAACACCAGGACGCTGTGCGGCGGGATGCTGCCCACGCCTTGTGCGCCGTAAGCCAGTTCGCTCGGCACGTACAGACGCCATTTGCTACCGGCGTTCATCAATTGCAGCGCTTCGGTCCAGCCAGCGATCACGCCGCCAACCGGGAATTCGGCAGGCTGGCCGCGCTCGTAGGAGCTGTCGAACACAGTGCCGTCGATCAGGGTGCCGTGGTAGTGAGTGCGAACGCTGTCTTCACGGGATGGCTTGGCGCCTTCGCCCTGGGTCAGCACTTCGAACTGCAGGCCGGAAGCCAGGGTGGTGATGCCTTCACGCTTGGCGTTTTCCGCCAGGAATGCCAGACCGGCACCGGCAGCCGCCTCAGCCTTGGCAGCGGCTTCAGCCTGCATGATTTCGCGGATGACTTTGAAGCTGGCAGACATTTCTTCCTGACCCACACGGCTTGGCTTACCGGCGAAAGCGTCGGTCAGACCGGCCAGGATTGCATCCAGGCTCACGCCCGGTGGCGGGTTGTCACGCAGTTGGTCGCCCAGCTGACGGCCGATGCCGTAGCTGACGCGGGTTTCGTCGGTGGACAGATTTACTTCGGACATGACACTGCTCCGCTGTGCGGACGGCTCGGGAAAGGCCGTGGAAACACAGCACCTTCCGGAGCGCCCGGAACCAAAAGGGCGAGCAGACTAGCACAGAAGTCCGGCGACAATCAGCGCAACCCCGGCGCTACCAGCCGGAGTGCAGGGTGATTGGCACCTTGAGGCTTTCCTCGGCGCTGGCAGACAACCCGCACATCTCGTCATGCACCGAGGTGTGGATCAGGTTGAACGGCAGCTTGGGAAACGACTGCAGCACTTCACGGGCATGCTCCACCGAACGCAGATGAAACATCTGCCCATGGGCATCGCTCAACGGGTATGCAGCCCCGTGCATGCGCGCCTCAAGCAGGTAGATTCCGCCTTCCAGCGAAATCAGGTTCAACTCATCGACTTTTCCGGCAATGGCGTAGGCATTCATTTCCTGCAGGTTCATGAGCGCACCTCGTGCAATTGAAAGCCATGACCCCTACAGGCATATGCCCCGCCCGGAAAAAGCACAAGCCACAAACAACGCCGCCCGTCCGTTTCGCAACGGCCGGGCGGCAGGTGTCCGGTGGGCAGGGGGCGGTCAGTGCTTGGTCAGCTTGTCCAGGTACCCCATGGCAAATGCCGAGATCACGAAGGTCATGTGGATCACCACGTACCACAGCAGGTACTCGGTGGGGGTGTTCTTGGCGTCCATGAACACCCGCAGCAGGTGGATCGAGGAGATCGCGACGATGGACGCCGCCACTTTCATCTTCAGCGACGAAGAATCCATCTTGCCCAGCCAGCTGAGCTTTTCCTTGTCCTCATCGATGTCCAGCTGCGACACGAAATTTTCGTAGCCGGAAATCATCACCATCACCAGCAGGCCACCCACCAGCGCCATGTCGATCAGCGACAGCAGCACCAGGATCAGGTCGGACTCGGCCATGGAGAACACATTGGGAATAACGTGGAAGACTTCCTGGAAAAACTTCAATGCCAGTGCCAGCAGGCCCAGGGACAATCCGAAGTAGATCGGCGCCAGCAGCCAGCGTGAGGCATACATTGCATTTTCGATAAAACGTTCCATTGAATCTCGTACCCGGTGTAAAAGCGGCGGCGAGTATATCAGCGCGCCAAAAGCCCATAAACCACAGACGATCCCCTGCCCCACGGGTTTTTCCAAACGTTTTTTCTGCTAGTGTCGAAGCCATTGCCACCGCCCACCGACACTGGACAGGAAGACTGGAAAATGGATTTGCGATTGCCTTTGGCCAGCTTCGGCCTTGGTCTGGCGCTGCTGATCAGCGGCGGCTGTTCACCCAGCGACGAAAAGAAGCAGGCCAGCCTCGAAGAGAGGACCGCACAGTTTGAAAAATCCCTGGACGCCATCCAGGACCCCAAGCTCAAGGACGCCATCGCCGACCTCGGCGGCTCACTGCTGCTGCTCGAGCGTGCGCAGATCAAGCTCGACAGCAAGCCGATCGAAACCGAATACGGTGACGACAGCCTGGCCCTGCTCAAGCACTACCCCACGGCCCAGGCGCTGGTGGACACCTACGTCAATGGCCTGTTCGTGCTGCGCAAGCCCTCCAGCTCGGACTACCTGACCGACCTGCAGCCGGTGTTCCCCTTCAGCTTCAACATGCCCGCGCAGTTCCCCTTTCCCCATGGCCTGGAGTGGCAGTCCGTCACCCTGAGCAACAAGAAGGTCATCCCCTTTCAGCCCGAATGGTCGGAAACCGACCCGGGGATTCAACTCAGCCCGTCCAGTTCCAACCTGACCAACCCGGATGACCTGACCGTGACCTATCCCTTCATCGAGGGCCTGGAAGTGGACAACAAGAACCAGCCGCAGCCGGTCTCGCTGCAGGGCAAGCTGGAAGTGATAGCTCCCGGCCGCACCCTGACCTTCGAACTGACCCGGGCCGACATCGGCAAGCCACGCCAGGACGGCAACATCAGCCTGACCTTGCTGGCGCTGGAAAAGAATGTCGCCGAGATCGAACTGAGCAATAACGCCGCCCTGCCTGAGGAAGCCGACGACGCCTCCCTCAACCCCTTGCTGGCGCAGGCTCGGGACAGCAGCGGGCAAATCCTCTCTCGGGCGGGCTCGATCAATGAGAGCGCCCAGCAGGTCGCCTTTTACCGCCAGCAACTGGCCGAGATGCAGAAGCAGAAGAGCTGGAGCGAGGCCTTCGAGAAGCAACTGGAGGATGAGCAGAAAGCCTTCGACCAGCAGCACACCCAGCATTACGCCAAGGTGTACTTCAACGGCCAGATCGACAAGCTGGAGGTCGCCGTACTCGACTTTGCTCAGGCCAGCGTGACCCGCAAGGACCTCGACCTGCCGGTACACCGCTTCGATCGGCTCACCACCGACAAGAACATCCAGCCACTGCCGATGCCGGTGGTGGTCTATGACGATCAGGCCGCCAGCTACCTCAAGGGCGCGGAGCTTGATGAGGATTCATTGAAAAAGTCCGTGACCATCAGCCAATCGGTGGAAGATGCCAGTGCAGCACGCATTGAGTTCAGCCATCCGCGGACCTTCAACGACGAACTGCTGGGCTCGGAGTTCAATGCCGGCGACACCCCGCTGACCTTCTTCACTCAGGACGACAAGGGCCAGCGTGGCGAACCGATCGAACTGCCGGACGAGGCCTTTGAAATCGACCCCATGCGTGGCGTCATCACCTATGACCTGAACCTGTTCCCTGAAACCCCGGCCTATGCCGTCGGCTCTATCCCGCTGTTTCTCGCCAACATCGAGAAAAAGACCATCAGTGCCCAGCAACTGCCCAAGGGCCTGGAGCTCAAGGGCAATGCCCTGATAGTCGATCAGAAGCTCTTTCCCGCGGATGCCTGGCGCTTCTACGCCAAGGACGACAGTGGCCAGTACCTGAAGGAGATCCTTGCCGTCAGCCACGGCGCCTCGAACAACGGGCCCGCGCTGTTCGACGT
Source organism: Pseudomonas sp. BIGb0176 (assembly GCF_024810175.1). NCBI lineage: Bacteria > Pseudomonadati > Pseudomonadota > Gammaproteobacteria > Pseudomonadales > Pseudomonadaceae > Pseudomonas > Pseudomonas sp. BIGb0176. Next base: position 258,145 of record NZ_JANUEC010000006.1, on the reverse strand, counting down.
GCATTACTTCTACGGCCAGCCCAGCCAACTGGAAAGCTACGAGCGCAGCGAACTCAATGCCGTCGAATACGGCTTCGAGGTCAAACTCGACAAAGCCGAGCCGACACCACCCTAGCCATCAATGTTCGGGATGGAACTGGAAATCCCCGGCGTGACGCCCCCGCTCACCGTTGATCTGCCGCAGTTGGGCCTGCAGATGCAGGCACCATATCTGCGGATCGTCGGCCAGTTGGTAACCGTGGGTAGTCAGGCTTTCAACGATCGAATCGAGGATCGATTCGGCCACCACAGGTCCGCAGAACGGCCCCTGGGACTTGATCGCCGAGGGTTGTTCACCGGCCATTCCGGCGGCGAAGAGAAGGGTCCACATACCGTTGTCCCCCGCCAAAGGGCGAACAATGCATTCGATACGGGTAACCAGGCCAAGGCATTGGCGAGTAAGGCAAAGGTTGCGCGACATGGCGGCGACCCTCGGTAGATCCACTATTCAGCCTTCAACGCAAGGCTGTTTCGATCCAGCGACGACTGTCGTTCTCCTTGCCCTGAGAATAGAAGAAAAGCCTGATAAACAAAGTTGACCGATCCAACAGGCGCCGAATGGTCTATTTTGAAAAATTGGCGTCAGCGGCCTGGCGCCGATGGCGAGGGAACACTCCCCTCGCCATCGAACAGCATCACGCCGGCTTGGTATCGGCCAACGCCTCCTGGGCCTGTTCCTTCTCGGCCTCCTTCAGGTCGTCTTCGCTGATCATCTCGGCAATCACCCGCAGCCGCTCCACCACACGCGCATTGACGCTGCCCTCGGGGAACTGCCCTTCGGCATCCGGCTCGCCAGCCGGCTCGCCCACCAGGAGGCTCAGGGCCTCATCGGCCTGGCGCACCGCATACACATGGAACTGCCCGGCTCGCACCGCCTGCAAGACCTTCTCGTCGAGCATCAGTGTGGCGACGTTGGCCTGGGGAATGATTGCCCCCTGCTCCCCGGTCAGGCCACGGGCCTCGCACAGACGGAAGAAGCCCTCGATCTTCTCGTTGACCCCGCCGACCGCCTGCACCTCACCAAACTGGTTGATCGAGCCGGTAATGGCGAAGCACTGCTTGAGCGGGGTTTTGGAGAGCGCCGAAATCAGCGTGCAGGCCTCGCCCAGCGAAGCACTGTCACCGTCCACATAGCCATAGGACTGCTCCAGGGCGATGCTCGCGGAAATCGCCAGGGGGAACTCCTGGGCGTAACGGCTGCCCAGGTAACCCGTGAGGATCATCACCCCCTTGGAGTGGATCGGCTGGCCGAGATTGACCTCGCGCTCGATGTCGACGATACCGCTGCCGCCGGGGTAGACCGTGGCCGAGATCCGCGCCGGCACGCCAAAGGCCGAGTCCCCGACCTCCAGCACCGTCAGGCCGTTGCACTTGCCTACCGCGGCACCATCGGTGTCGATGAGGATGATGCCCGCCAGCATGTCGTCGAGAATCCGCGCCGACACCCGCCCGGTACGCGTGGCCTTGGCCTTCAGCGCGCGCTCGATATGCCCGGCGTCGGTCATTTCATCCGAAGCCAGGTGCCGGATGAAATCGGCTTCGCTGACCAATTGGAACAGATCACCGATACGCGCCGACAAGCGTCCCTGATGCTCCGCCAGGCGCGCACTGTAGGTGGCCAGCCGCGCCACGGCGTCGGCGGTCAGTGGCGCCATGCCCTCTTCCGAGGTGCGGGTTTTCAGCAACTGGGCGAACTGCTCCAGGCTTTCATCCACCATCGGAATGTCTTCGTCGAAATCCACCAGTACCCGGAACATCTCCTGGAAGTCCGGATCCAGGTCCTGCAGCGTGTAATACAACTGGCGGGCGCCAATGATGATGACCTTGACCTGCAGCGGAATCACCTGCGGCGTCAGGGTCACAGTGGCCAGGCGGCCCATCTCGCCCAGTGGCGACTCCATCTTCAGCTTGCGCGATTGCAGGGCACGCTTGAGCGCGTCCCAGACAAAGGGTTCGCTGAGCATCTTCTCGGCTTCCAGAATCAGGAAACCGCCATTGGCCCGGTGCAAGGCGCCAGGGCGCAACTGCCGGTAGGTGGTGTAGAGCGCCCCCTGGTCGGTGCTGTACTCGATGCGCCCGAACAGGTTGTCGTAGGTCGGATGAGGCTCGAATACCACCGGGGCACCACCGCTGGCCGGGTGACCGACCACCAGGCTCGGGCAGTACTGTTCTTCCAGCAGCTTGCGCGCCACGGCGTCGGTCTTGCTGTCGTCCACCAGTTGTTCGACCACGGTCTTCAACAGATAGACCTGCATGGCCTGCAGGTAACCGCAGACCGCGGCGTTTTCCGCGTACTTCTCGGACAGCGGCGCGAGCAAGGGCTGCAGGGCCAGGGTGATGGTTTCTTCATTGAGCTGGCGCAACTGGTTGCTCGACTCGCGCTTCCATTGCGGCAGGCTCGCCAGTTCTTCGTTGAGGCGCTCCTCCAGGGCGGAAATGTCCTCGTGGAAGCGTTCTCGATCGGCCTCGGGCAACTGGGCAAACTCAGCCTCGTCCAGGGCCTTGCCTTCGAACATCGGGGTAAAGGCGATGTTGCTGCTGTCGCGGTACAGCGCCACGTCCTTTTCCAGGGCCAGGCGCTCGATCACATCCAGGGCGCGGTCATAGCGCTGGTTGAAGGCGCGATCGATGGCGCTCTTCTTCTGCTGGTACGAAGGGTGCTCGAAGACCGCCGGAAAGGTGGCCAGCAGGTTATCGATCAGGCCGTTGATGTCGCTGATGAAACTGCCCGCGGCCCCCGCTGGCAGCTCCAGTGCCCGGGGTTCCCGGGGCTCGTCGAAGTTGTTGACATAGACCCAGTCCGACGGGGTCTGCAGGCGCTTGCCTTCGGCCTTCAGATAGCGTTTGACGAAAGAGAAGCGGCCGGTGCCCGGCTCGCCCATGACAAAGACGTTGTAGCCGGGGCGCGGCATGGCCACGCCAAACTGCAAGGCTTCGACCGCACGTTCCTGGCCTAGCACACCGCGGAAGGGCTCCAGATCATTGGTTGTGGAGAAGCTGAACTGTTCAGCAGAGAAAGGACGGGTCAGCGCTTCAGGCGCAAGACGCAGGCTGGCAGCAACAGGATCAGGCATCGGGCTTCCTTACATCAGGCGGGGCAGATGGCGGCATTCTGGCGCCGGGTATGCCCGGCTGGCAAGGCGCGCCTCAGCGGAAAGCATAGCCAAGCCGCAGGCCACGACCCGCACCAAGTAAAACCAGCTGTTTCAGGTATTGTTTTGTAAATAGTTACGGAACCTGAGGAACCTGCCTAAACTCCAAACTGCGCGGCTGGATAGATAACCGGCCCACTGGCGCCCACACGGGCCAGTCTCCCTGTCCATTGGTATGCACACAAAGAGAACAACGCTATGAAACGGATTCTTCTCGGTACTCTTTTCACCGCTGTATCCCTCAACGCCATGGCCCAGGCGCCAGGCGGCCCGGATTGCGGCTGGGGCAACATGCTGTTCGAAGGCCAGCGCGGCACTCCGGCGCACTTCCTCGCATCCACCACCAACGGCACCTCAGGCAACGCCACTTTCGGCATGACCTCCGGTACCAACGGCTGCTCGACCAATGCCTCGCTGACCTATGGCGGCAAGTCCTGGTTCGCCATGAACGGCATGATGAACGAGCTCTCCGAAGACATGGCCAAGGGTCAAGGCGAAGCCCTGACCACCTACGCCGTGGTACTCGGTGTAGCCCCTGAGGATCGCGCGCACTTTGCCGCGGTTACCCACGAGCACTTCCAACAGATCTTCAGCAAGGCTGACGTGACCGCGGAAGATGTGCACACCAATACCCTGGCCGTGTTGAAAAACGACGCGCGCCTGGCCAAGTACGCAACCCCAGCTTAAGCTCGCCCCACCCGCTCCTCGCGAGGAGCGGGTTTTATTTTCCGGACCTTGCCCACCTTGGGTCTTTGTATTTCCGACTTAAGTTGCCCAACATGCTCAAACGCCTTGCCTACCTGGCGCTCTGTGTCTGCGCCCCGCTGTATGCCGCGCCTCACATCGACCCTCAACGTTTGCAGCAACTGGCCAATGACCCCTTCTGGATATCCATAGGTCACTACGAGACTGCCAAGCTCGGCGGCTGGCGCAGTTATGTCAGCGACCCGAAATTCTTCCTCGCTGCCGACGGTGCCCACCATCCCGACGCTGAGCTGGCCGCGACCCTGAACGCCCTCTACGCTCCCGCCGATGCGGGTGACCAGCATGCCCAGTGCGTCTACCCGTCCCGCACCCGCTGGCTCAAGGCGCAACTGGGCCTGAATGACTTGCCTGCGGTGGAGTGCGCCGAGTTCAAGCAATGGTTCAAGGATGTCTCGCCCCACAGCACGGTGATGATCTTTCCCGCGGCCTACCTGAACAGCCCCTCGTCGATGTTCGGCCACACCCTCCTGCGCATCGATCAGGCGGACGTACAGAGCAACAACACCGCGCTGCTCAGCTACGCAATCAACTTCGGGGCCTATATCGAGGGCTCGGACAACAGCATTCTCTACGCCTGGAAAGGCCTGATGGGCGGCTATCCGGGGCTGTTCGCTCTAGTGCCCTACCAAGAGAAGCTCTCGGAATACCGCAGCCTGGAAAACCGCGACCTGTGGGAATACCGCCTGAACCTGACCCAGGCCGAAACCGAACGCATGGTGGAGCATGTCTGGGAACTCAAGCAGATCAAGTTCGACTACTTCTTCTTCGATGAAAACTGCTCCTACCGGCTGCTGGAACTGCTGCAAGTGGCGCGCCCCAGCCTGCGCCTGACCGAACAGTTCCCGCTGACGGCGATCCCTACCGATACGGTCAAGGCAGTCAAGGACGCCGGGCTGGTGGAACGCATCGACTATCGCCCGTCCCGGGAGCGGGAGCTGCTGAGCCGCGCCCAGCCCCTGGACCCGGAAGAACAGCAATGGGTGCTCAAGGTCAGCGCTGACCAGAAGCAATTGCAGGCCCCTGAGCTGAAGGCTCTACCCCGGGATCGCCAGGCCTTGATCGTGGATGCCGCCTACCGCCTTGAACGCTACCGGGCCAACGGCCTGGAACGAGATGCGCAGCGCTCGCAACGCAGTTTCGAACTGCTGCGGGCAATCAACCAGAACCCGGCACCGGAGCTGCAGATCCAGCGCCCCGGCCTGCCGGAAGACGGCCACCAGTCGCGCACCTGGCAGCTGGGAGTCGGCACCCGGGACGACAAGGCCTTCGCCGAGTACGGCCTGCGCATGGCCTATCACGACCTCAACGACAACGCCGAAGGCTTCCCGCTGGGGGCGCAGATCGAGATCCTGCAGATGAAGCTGCGCCAGTACGAAGGCAACCACTGGCAGTTGCAACAGTTGGACCTGGCGACCATCCGTTCCCTGACCCCACGCAACGACCTGCTGCAACCCTGGTCCTGGCAGGTCACCGGCGGCCTGGAGCGAGTACCGGGCAAACACGACGACGAGACCCTGGTCAGCCACGTCAACGGCGGGGCCGGCGGCACCTGGCAGTTGGGCGAGGACACCCTGGGCTTTGTCCTGGGCACGGTGCGAGTCGAGCACAACGCCGACTTTGCCGGTTTCATCGCCCCGGCAGCGGGCTTCAACTCCGGGCTGCTGTGGAAAAACCCGCTGGGCAACTTCAGCCTTGAGGCCAAGGGCGACTACTTCACCAATGGCGAGGTACGCCGCAGCCTGAGCCTCAACCAGCAGTGGGAGCTGTCGCGCAACCTGGGCCTGCGCCTGAGCGCACAGCGGGAGTTCAGCCAACTGGCGACTCCGGTCAACGAGGTCATGCTCGAACTCAAGTGGTATCACTACTAAAGGCAGCCAGAGGCCGCTCTCAAGGGCCCTGGAAGGTGCTGCGAACCTTGTCGCAGCCTGCACCAGCGGCCACGGATAAATGGGTTGATCACCCGGCTTTCACGGCTTGCTGACAAACGCCCTTCTAGACTTCACGCAGAGGAAGCCTGGGAGACGAAAATGTGGCGGTACGGGTGGGCAGCGCTGTTGCTGGCGCTAGTCGGTGGCTGTGAATCAACCCATGAGCATCTGCTGGCGCAGGGCTATCCGCCGGCCTTTGCCGATGGCTTCGATGCCGGCTGCGTCAGCGGCCGCCAGGCGGCAGGCTCCATGAGCGGAGAGTTTCGCAAGGACGTACCGCGCTACCTCAAGGACGCGCAATATGCCGAAGGCTGGAACGATGGTTTCCGCCAATGCCAGGCCATGTTGGAGAACCAGGACCGCAACGAGTATCGAGAGCGGCACTGGGACGAGCGCGAGCGAGCCTGGCAGCAGGAAAAGGACCGCGATGCGGCCCGGGCCTATCGTTCGCCGTAGGTCGCTTTCAGGTAACCGCCCAGGTGAAAAGCCTGCAACCATGGTCCACCCGCCTCCCTTCAAGGAGAAAACCGTGAGCCGCGCTTTCGTCAATGAAGATCAAGCCGCCCAGACCGAGCAGCCGGTGGAGCGCCAGATCAGCGCCCAACCCAATTACGTCACGCCCCAGGGCCTTGCCGAATTGCAGGCCAGGGTTGCCCTGCTGCACAGCCAGCACAGCGAGCAAAACGACCTGGGGGATGACGCCGACAAGCAGCGAATGGCCGAGCTTGAGCGCGACCTGCGCTATTTCACCCAGCGCCTGCACAGCGCCCAAGTGGTGACGACGGCCACTTCAACCGACAAGGTGCAGATCGGCAGCCGAGTGACCTTCGCCGATGAACAGGATCGCCAGCAAAGCGTGCAATTGGTGGGGGAGGATCAAGCGGATGCGGCCAAGGGGCTGATCAACTGGGCCTCGCCCCTGGGTCGTGCCCTACTGGGAGCACAACCGGGGGACGAAGTCCTGTGGCAAAGGCCGGCGGGCAATCAGTTGATCGAGATCATCCGCATCGAACCGGCCTGAGACGGTTCAGACCACGCCCTGGGCCAGCATGGCATCGGCGACCTTGACGAAGCCGGCGATGTTCGCGCCCTTCACGTAGTTGATCCGGCCATTCTCTTCGCCATAGTGCACGCAAGCGTGGTGGATCGACTGCATGATGTTGTGCAGCTTGCTGTCCACTTCACCGGCGGTCCACAGCAGGCGCATGGCGTTCTGCGACATTTCCAGGCCACTCACCGCCACGCCACCGGCGTTGGACGCCTTGCCCGGGGCGAAGAGGATGCCCGCGTCGATAAAGATATCCACAGCCTCCAGAGTGGTCGGCATGTTGGCACCTTCGGCGACACAGGTGCAGTCGTTGCGCAGCAGGGTACGGGCCGCCTCGGCGTCCAGTTCATTCTGCGTGGCGCAGGGCAAGGCGATATCGCACGGCAGGTCCCACGGAGTCTTGCCGGCGCGGAACTCCAGGCCGAACTGGCTCGCCAGCTCGCTGATACGCCCACGCTGCACGTTCTTGAGTTCCAGTACCGCCAGCCACTGCTCTTCGCTCAGGCCCGACTCGCAATACAGGGTGCCTTCGGAATCGGACAGGGAGATCACCTTGCCACCCAGGTCCATGACCTTGCGCGCCGCATACTGGGCCACGTTGCCGGAGCCGGAGATGGCCACGCGCTTGCCTTCGACCCGATCACCGCGGCGCTTGAGCATTTCCTCGGCGAAGTACACGCAGCCAAAGCCCGTGGCCTCGGGGCGGATCAGGCTGCCACCGTAGCTGATGCCCTTGCCGGTCAGCACCGACGTGAACTGGTTGCTCAGGCGTTTGTACTGGCCAAAGAGGAAACCGATTTCCCGGGCACCCACGCCGATGTCACCGGCCGGGACGTCAACGTCGGCACCGATATGCCGGTACAACTCGCTCATGAAGGCCTGGCAGAAGCGCATCACCTCGGCGTCGCTCTTGCCCTTGGGATTGAAGTCCGAACCGCCCTTGCCGCCGCCCATGGGCAGGGAGGTCAGGGAGTTCTTGAAGGTCTGCTCGAAGGCGAGGAATTTCAGCACGCCCATGTTGACCGAGGGATGGAAGCGCAGGCCGCCCTTGTACGGGCCGATGGCACTGTTCATCTGGATGCGGAAGCCGCGGTTGACCCGGACCTTGCCCTGATCGTCGACCCACGACACGCGAAAGACCACCGCGCGTTCAGGCTCGCAGATCCGCTCGAGAATACCGGAGCTCAGGTAGTGCGGATTGGCTTCGAGAAACGGCCAGAGGCTGCGCAGGACCTCTTCCACCGCCTGATGGAATTCAGGCTGGTCCGGGTCGCGTTTTTTCAGGCGGGCGAGGAAGTCTTCGACGGATTCGATCATGGGAAGTCTCGGCAAATTTATTGTCGTTAAGAAGAGATTTGCCCGGGACTTTATCAATTCAATCCGCACCGCGACAGCGCAAAATGTCGCAGATATGAATTTAAATGGTGCAATAAATATAAATAGCCCGGTTTTACAGGTATTTTACGCACCGAATTGGTGACAAAAATTGACTGTTTTGCACTCACTTTGAACGTTGAGTCACGCCCCCAAATTAACCGCCGTGGTTTCTGCCAGGCATAAAAAAACGGAGCCCGAAGGCCCCGTTTTTTCAAGCAGCTAACCGATCAGGCCAGCTTCTTGTGCCGTACCCGGTGCGGTTGCGCCGCGGCTTCGCCCAGGCGTTTCTTGCGATCGGCTTCGTACTCGGTGTAGTTGCCTTCGAAGAACACCGCTTGGGAGTCGTCTTCGTACGCCAGGATGTGAGTGGCCACCCGGTCCAGGAACCACCGATCGTGGGAAATCACAATGGCGGCGCCCGGGAAGTCCAGCAGGGCTTCTTCCAGGGAGCGCAGGGTTTCAACGTCGAGGTCGTTGGAAGGTTCGTCGAGCAGCAGGACGTTGCCACCCTCCTTCAGGGTCAGGGCCAGGTGCAGGCGGCCGCGCTCACCACCGGACAGGTCCTTGACGAACTTCTGCTGGTCGCCGCCCTTGAAGTTGAAACGGCCGACGTAGGTACGCGACGGGATCTCGTAGTTGCCGATGCGGATCTGGTCGGAGCCGTCGGAGATCTGCTGGAACACGGTCTTGCTGCCGTCCAGGTCCTCACGGCTCTGATCCACGCAGGCAAGCTGCACGGTTTCACCGATCTCGATGCTGCCCGAATCCGGGGTTTCCTTGCCCATGAGCATGCGGAACAGGGTCGATTTACCGGCACCGTTACCGCCGATCACGCCGACAATGGCGCCCTTGGGCATGGAGAACGACAGGTTGTCGATCAGCACGCGATCGCCGTAGCCCTTGGTGACGTTCTTGAATTCGATGACCTTGTCACCCAGGCGCGGGCCGGCCGGGATGTAGATCTCGTTGGTTTCGCTGCGCTTCTGGAATTCCTGGGACTGCATTTCCTCGAAGCGTTGCAGACGGGCCTTGGATTTCGACTGGCGGGCCTTGGCGCCTTTGCGCACCCACTCCAGCTCTTCCTTCATGGCCTTTTCATGGGCCGACTGCTGCTTGGATTCCTGGGCCAGACGGTCGGACTTGGCTTCCAGCCAACCGGAGTAGTTGCCCTCGTAAGGAATGCCGGCGCCGCGGTCGAGTTCCAGAATCCAGCCGGCAACGTTGTCCAGGAAGTAACGGTCGTGCGTGATCGCAACCACGGTGCCCGGGAAGTCGTGGAGGAAGTGCTCCAGCCAGGCGACGGAGTCGGCGTCCAGGTGGTTGGTGGGTTCGTCGAGCAGCAGCATGTCAGGGGCCGACAGCAGCAGGCGGCACAGGGCCACACGACGCTTTTCACCACCGGACAGGTGCTCGACCTTGGCGTCCCAGGCCGGCAGGCGCAGGGCGTCGGCGGCCACTTCCAGCTGGCGCTCCAGGTTGTGGCCGTCGCTGGCCTGCAGGATGGCTTCCAGCTTGGCCTGCTCGGCGGCCAGCTTGTCGAAGTCGGCATCCGGCTCGGCATAGGCGGCGTAGACCTCGTCCAGGCGCGCCTGGGCGTCCTTGATCACGCTGACCGCTTCCTCGACCACTTCACGCACGGTCTTGGCCGGGTCCAGCTGGGGTTCCTGGGGCAGGTAACCGATGTTCAGGTCCGGCATCGGGCGGGCTTCGCCCTCGAACTCGGTGTCGACGCCGGCCATGATCTTCAGCAGCGTGGACTTGCCCGAACCGTTGAGGCCCAGCACGCCGATCTTGGCGCCAGGGAAAAAGGACAGGGAGATGTTTTTCAGGATTTCCCGCTTCGGCGGAACAACCTTGCCCAGCCGATGCATGGTGAAGACGTATTGAGCCATGGTGAACCTAGCGTCAGTGACAGATGAATAGAACGGGCCGGGCCCGGGCCAGGCCATGCGCTGCGCCGGCATTGACCATGATCAATACCGACGGGCGGAAAAAGCCTGATTGTCTGGAGCTGGAACGCTCCCGCGTAACCGGCAAAACTACCTCAATGCACGATCCAGGTCCAGCCAGGCGGGACTGGCACTTTGCCACAACTCAAGGCATGCTAGCCGCCCTTCGGGCGTCCGGCTTATAGTGCACGTCGCGCCAGCCCAGCCAAACCGCAGGATCACAGCTTGTTCAACGTCACTTCGCCAAAGCCCGCGCGCGCCGCTGCCCCCGGGCCGGCCTATCCTATGCGTGGCACACTCAAAGGCGCACTGGCGACGCTGGTGCTGTTGCTGCTGGCCCTGTTGTTCTGGCAGTTGCTCGATCAACTGCAACAGACCCGCCAGGACCAGCGTCAGCATGCCATCGACTACAGCGCCGACCTGGCCGACCACCTGAGCCTGAACCTGGCGCTCAACGCCCAGATCGCCCTCAATCTGCTGCCCATCATCGAAGCACCGCAAGACAGCCAGCAGCAACAGCAACTGCTTCAGAAACTCCAGCGCTCGCTGCCGGACGTACGCAGCTTTGCCCTGCTGGACAGCAAGGGGCAAATCCTCAGCGACAGCGCCACCGATAGCCAGGACGCCCTGTGGCTCGCCGAGCTGGTCCAGCGCAGCCGTGCCCAACGCTACTACTACAGCAACCCCGCCGATGGCTCGGTGGTGCATGTCCTGCTGCACCAGTCCAGCGGCGGGAGCCGCGGCTACTGGGTCCTGCGCCTGGCTCCAAGCTTTCTGCAGACCCTGGTGCGGCAAAGCGAAGAGGGCTTCAAGCCCACCTGGGTGATCGAGAACCGCCTCAGCCACCAGGTGATCAAGCGCGATGAGCGCAGCACTTCGACCCCAGGCATGCTGGATCCCGACGAAATGGCCAGCAGCGTACTGCTGGTGCCCCTGAGCAACAGCGACTGGCAACTGCGCGGCCTGTTCGACCAGCGGGCCGTGCTCGAGGCGCTGCTGCCGGCCTTCATTGGCAAGTGCCTGCTGGGCCTGGCCTTCTCCCTGCTGCCGGTGATCGCCCTGCTGAACATGCGCCGGCGCCAGCGCCAACTGCACGAAGGCCGGCGGCGCTATCAGGACATTTTCGAAGGCACCGGCGTGGCCTTGTGCGTCATGGATATCTCCGGGCTTCCAGGGTTGCTCGACAAGCACAACCTGCACAACAGCGACCAACTCAAGCGCTGGCAGGCCAGCGATCCTGGCCACCGCCTGCAACTGCTCAGTGAATTGCGCATCACCGAGGTCAACCAGGTTGCCCTGCGCCTGCTCAACGTCGAATCCAGCGAGCAGGCCTGGCAACTGCTGATCGAAGGCAGCCCGAAGAACGGCAACGCCATCGGCAGCCAGTTGCTCGAAGCCGTGATCAACCAGCAGAAACAGCTGGAACTGGAGATCAAGCTCAGCGACGCCCAGGGCAACGACCAGCATCTGTGGCTGGTCCTGCGCCTGCCCGAGGCCATCGCGGACTACAGCGCGGTGATCCTCAGCATCAGCGACATCACCAGCCGCAAGCTGATCGAACTTTCACTGCTGGAGCGCGAAGGTTTCTGGTCGGACGTGGTGCGCACCGTGCCCGATCACCTGTACGTACAGGATGTGATCAGCCAGCGGATGATCTTCAGCAACCACCATCTGGGCCAGACCCTGGGCTACAACAAGACCGAGCTGCACCAGATGGGCGAGTACTTCTGGGAAATCCTCCTGCACCCGGAAGACGCCGACCTGTACCACCGCCTGCGCCAGGAGCAGCGGCACTCGGCCTATGCCCAATTGCTGCAATGCCAGTTGCGTTTCCGCCACCGCAGCGGCCAGTGGCGGCGCTTCGAGATCCGCGAGCAGGCCCTGGCCCGGGACCGCTACGACCAGGTGACGCGGATCATCGGCGTAGCCAAGGACATCACCGACCAGATCGAGGCCAGCGAGTCCCTGCGTGACAGCGAGCAGCGCTACCGCATGCTCGCCGAAAGCATCAGCGACGTGATCTTCTCCACCGACAGCAAGCTTTCGCTGAACTACGTCAGCCCTTCGGTGCACGCGGTGCTCGGCTACGACGTGGAGTGGATCTTCCAGAACGGCTGGCAGTCGACCATAGCCAACCCGCAGCAGCTGAGCGGCATCTACACCCTCATGGACCGGGTCAGCAAGGCCCTGGACAAACCCGAGCAACTGGCGCAATTGCGCAGCCAGGTGCAGACCCAGCTGTTCCTGTTCGACTGCCTGCGGGCCGATGGCCGCAAGATCCCCATCGAACTGCGCCTGGTACTGGTGTGGGACGAGCATGGCGCCTTCGAGGGCGTGCTCGGGGTCGGCCGCGACATCAGCCAGCAGCGCCGAGCGGAAAAGGACCTGCGCATGGCGGCCACGGTATTCGAGCACTCGACCTCGGCGATCCTGATCACCGACCCCGCCGGCTATATCGTCCAGGCCAACGAGGCGTTCAGCCGGGTCAGCGGCTACGCGGTGTCCCAGGTGCTCGACCAGTTGCCGAACATGCTCACCGTGGACGACCAGCAGGAAGCCCACCTGCGCTATGTACTCAAGCAACTGAACCAGCACAGCACCTGGGAAGGCGAAGTCTGGCTCAAGCGCCGCAATGGCGAGCACTACCCGGCGTGGGTCGGGATCACCGCAGTGCTCGACGATGAAGGCGACCTGGCCAGCTACGTGTGCTTCTTCAGCGACATCAGCGAACGCAAGGCCAGTGAACAGCGCATCCACCGCCTGGCCTACTACGACGCCCTGACCCACCTGCCCAACCGCACTCTGTTCCAGGACCGCCTGCACACCGCCCTGCAATCGGCAGAACGACAGAAGTCCTGGGTGGTGCTGATGTTCCTCGATCTGGACCGCTTCAAGCCGATCAACGACTCCCTGGGCCATGCCGCCGGCGATCGCATGCTCAAGGAAATGGCCACGCGCCTACTGGGCTGCGTCGATGACGACGACACCGTGGCACGCATGGGCGGCGACGAATTCACCCTGCTCCTGCAGCCGCGCTCCAGCCGCGAGATGGCCCTGAACCGGGCGATCCATGTGGCCGAGCAGATTCTCGCCAGCCTGGTCAAACCCTTCGTCCTCGAAGGCCGCGAGTTCTTTGTTACCGCCAGTATCGGCATCGCCCTGAGCCCCCAGGATGGAAACGAGCTGAGCCAGTTGATGAAGAACGCCGACACCGCGATGTACCACGCCAAGGAACGCGGCAAGAACAACTTCCAGTTCTACCAGGCGGACATGAACGCCAGCGCCCTGGAGCGCCTGGAACTGGAAAGCGACCTGCGCCACGCCCTGGAGCAGAAAGAATTCGTGCTTTATTACCAACCGCAGTTCAGCGGCGACGGCAAGCGCCTGACCGGCGCCGAGGCGCTACTGCGCTGGCGCCACCCGCGTCGCGGCCTGGTACCGCCAGGGGACTTCATTCCGGTGCTCGAAGAACTGGGGCTGGTGGTGGATGTGGGCGACTGGGTGATCAGTGAAGCCTGCCGCCAGCTCAAGTCCTGGCACCAGGCCAAGGTGCGGGTGCCGAAGGTTTCGGTGAACATCTCCGCCCGGCAGTTCTCCGACGGCCAGCTGGGCATGCGCATCGCCACCATCCTCAAGGACACCGGCCTGCCACCGGCGTGCCTGGAGCTGGAACTGACCGAAAGTATCCTGATGCGCGAAGTCAGCGAGGCGATGCAGATTCTCGATGGCCTGAAGAACCTCGGCCTGAGCATCGCGGTGGACGACTTCGGCACCGGCTACTCATCGCTGAACTACCTCAAGCAGTTCCCCATCGACGTGCTGAAGATCGACCGCACCTTCGTCGACGGCCTGCCGTCCGGCGAGCAGGATGCGCAGATCGCCCGCGCCATCATCGCCATGGCCCACAGCCTGAACCTGGCGGTGATCGCCGAAGGCGTGGAAACCCACGAACAGCTGGAGTTCCTGCGCGAACATGGCTGCGACGAGGTCCAGGGCTACCTGTTCGGCCGGCCGATGCCGGCCAACCGCTTCGAGGCGCAGTTCAGCAACGACGCCCTGTTCATGTTCGACTAACATCCCCTGCTTGCGTAATTGCCGGCTTGCCGGCGAAGGCGGTCTCAGGGGCCTCTTCGCTGGCAAGCCAGCTCCTGCACGAGCCCGTACCCAAGTGAAGGCCACTTGTCTGCGACATGATGTCCTTTCATATGCCATCTAAAACCCATTGGGTTAGAATGCCTCCCTTTTCTGCCCCCGATCCTTGAGGACCGCCATGTTCAGCCGTGATTTGACTATTGCCAAGTACGACGCCGATCTCTTTGCCGCCATGGAGCAAGAAGCTCAGCGCCAGGAAGAGCACATTGAGCTGATCGCTTCGGAAAACTACACCAGCCCAGCGGTGATGGAAGCTCAAGGCTCGGTACTGACCAACAAGTACGCCGAAGGTTACCCGGGCAAGCGTTACTACGGCGGCTGCGAATACGTCGACGTGGTTGAACAGCTGGCCATCGACCGCGCCAAGGAGCTGTTCGGCGCCGACTACGCCAACGTCCAGCCACACGCCGGTTCCCAGGCCAACGCCGCGGTCTACCTGGCCCTGCTGCAAGGCGGCGACACCATCCTGGGCATGAGCCTGGCCCACGGCGGTCACCTGACCCACGGCGCCGCGGTGTCCTCCTCCGGCAAGCTGTACAACGCTATCCAGTACGGCATCGACGCCAACGGCCTGATCGACTACGACGAAGTCGAGCGCCTGGCCGTCGAGCACAAGCCGAAAATGATCGTGGCCGGTTTCTCTGCCTACTCGCAGATCCTCGACTTCCCGCGCTTTCGCGATATCGCCGACAAGGTCGGGGCCTACCTGTTCGTCGACATGGCCCACGTGGCCGGTCTGGTCGCCGCTGGCGTCTACCCGAACCCGGTGCCATTCGCTGACGTCGTGACCACCACCACCCACAAGACCCTGCGCGGTCCACGTGGCGGCCTGATCCTGGCTCGCGCCAACGCCGACATCGAGAAGAAGCTCAACTCCGCCGTATTCCCTGGCGCCCAGGGCGGCCCACTGGAGCACGTGATCGCCGCCAAGGCCATCTGCTTCAAGGAAGCACTGCAGCCTGAGTTCAAGGCTTACCAGGAACAAGTGGTGAAGAACGCCCAGGCCATGGCCGAAGTGTTCATCGAGCGCGGTTTCGACGTGGTGTCCGGTGGTACCAAGAACCACCTGTTCCTGCTGTCGCTGATCAAGCAGGACATCTCCGGCAAGGACGCTGACGCCGCTCTGGGCAAAGCCTTCATCACCGTTAACAAGAACTCCGTGCCAAACGATCCACGCTCCCCGTTCGTCACCTCCGGCCTGCGCTTCGGTACTCCGGCCGTGACCACTCGTGGCTTCAAGGAAGCCGAGTGCAAGGAACTGGCCGGCTGGATCTGCGACATCCTGGCGGACCTGAACAACGAAGCGGTGATCGACGCCGTACGTGAGAAGGTCAAGGCCATCTGCAAGAAGCTGCCGGTATACGGCGCTTAATCAGCCCGCAGACCGCAACAGAAAAAGCCCGGCCCAGTGCCGGGCTTTTTTGTGCCCGCAGGGCCGTGGAGACAGGCGGTGAAAGGAGCCTGCGAGGTCTTGCGAACGCAGGATACCCGGGCGGCTGGTCCGGCCGATCGCAGCCTGCGACAACGGCTACAGTGGCCAGGGGAGGAAAAACCACTGGTCAGACCGGTAAAGCCAATCTGCACCCTCCCCCTTGTAAACCCATAAAACCCGAGCGTAGACTGCGCCTGCACTGGACATACCGGTAAGACCACAATAATTAAGTCCTCCATCCGTTGCGCGTCCCCCGCGCACGGCAGACAGGACACCGACCAGGATTCCCCCCATGCTCAGATGGTGCTCGCGTTCGATTTTCCTCCAGGTTGTCCTCGGACTGATGCTCGGCATCGTGTGCGGACTCACCCTCCCCGAATACTCCTCCCAGCTCAAACCCCTAGGCGATGGTTTCATCAAGCTGATCAAGATGTTGATCGGGCTGATCGTGTTCTGCGTGGTCGTCAGCGGCATCTCCGGTGCCGGCGACCTGAAGAAGGTCGGCCGCATCGGCCTCAAGTCGGTGATCTACTTCGAGATCCTCACCACCGTGGCCCTGGTGATCGGCCTGATCATGGCCTTCAGCACCGGCATCGGCAGCGGCGCCAACATCCATCTGGAGCAACTGTCCACCGCGGACATGGGCGACATCGCCCAGCGTGGCCAGCACATGCACACCACCACTCAGTTCCTCATGGACCTGATTCCCACCTCGGTGATCGGTGCCTTCGCCGAGAACAACATCCTCCAGGTACTGCTGTTCTCGGTGCTGTTCGGCAGCGCCCTTAACCTGGTGGGTGAAGCCGCCTCGGGCATCTCCCGGCTGATCAACGAACTGAGCCATGTGATCTTCCGCATCATGGGCATGATCGTGCGTCTGGCGCCCATCGGCGTGTTCGGTGCCATCGCCTTCACCACCAGCAAGTACGGCCTGGATTCGCTGCAGCACCTGGGCAGCCTGGTGGGGCTGTTCTACCTGACCTGCTTTGCCTTCGTCGCGGTGATCCTGGGCCTGGTGATGCGTTTGTCGGGCCTGCGCATGCTGCCCTTTCTCAAGTACCTGCGCGAAGAGTTGCTGATCGTCCTCGGCACCGCTTCCTCCGACGCGGTGCTGCCGCAGATCATGCGCAAGCTGGAACACCTGGGGATCGGCAGTTCCACCGTAGGCCTGGTGATTCCCACCGGCTACTCGTTCAACCTCGACGGCTTCTCCATCTACCTGACCCTGGCCATCGTCTTCATTGCCAACGCCACCGGCACTCCGCTGTCCATGTCGGACCTTTTGACCATTCTTCTGGTGTCGCTGATCACCTCCAAGGGCGCCCACGGCATCCCCGGCTCGGCGCTGGTGATCCTGGCGGCAACCCTGACTGCAATCCCGGCGATTCCGGTGGTGGGCCTGGTGCTGGTGCTGGCGGTGGACTGGTTCATGGGCATTGGCCGCGCCTTGACCAACCTGATCGGCAACTGCGTGGCCACCGTCGCCATCGCCCGCTGGGAAAAGGACATCGACGTGCAGCGGGCCAACAAGGTGCTCAGCGGCCAGCAGGGCTACACCTTCCAGGCCCGAAAACCGGTGACCGGCGCCCACCAGCAGGAATTTTGACCCGACCTTGTGCCTGTCATCGGCAGGCACAACACTCGGCGCGGCAACAGCGCGCTATTAATCGTTCATGGAGTCAACAGTGATCAGCTCGTCAACAGTGGTGAATTCAGTGGTAGAAAAGCTCCGGGCCGCCCTGGCCCGCGGCCAGTGGCGCTCCGGCGACATGCTGCCAGGGCAACGCGAATTGGCCGAGCAACTGGGCATCAGCCGCCCCAGCCTGCGCGAAGCGGTGATCGTCCTGGAGACCCTGGGCCTGGTGCGCTCCATGCCCGGCAAAGGCGTGGTGGTGCTGGACACCCCCCTGGACGAAGCGCAGGGCAGCGACAGTGCAGTGGCCGGGGCCAGCCTCGAAGACGTGCTGCAACTGCGCTACACCCTGGAGCCCTTCATCGTCGGCCTGGTGGCGCAATCCATCAGCAGCAAGGAAGTTGGCCAGTTGCGCCTGACCCTGATGGACATGCGCGAAGCCCTTGAAGCCGGCGACAGCGAAGCCGGGGTCAACGCCTACATCGCCTTCCACGAGGAACTGTTCACCCTGACCAGCAACCCGATCTTCCAGAACGTGGTGCAACAGACCAGCAATGCCCTCAAGCAAAGTGCACAGATCCTGCGCAATTCACCGGAGCACCTGGCCGAACGCCTGGAAGAAAACGAGGCGGTGGTACGGGCCATCCGCAACAAGAACAGCGCCCTGGCCAGCGCCGAGATGCGCCGGCACATCCTCCAGGAAGGCCAGCGCATGGGCATCGAACTGAATATCCCGGACGATCACCTGGGCAACAGCGCCCAGTAATCCCCCCGAGTCAGCAACCGGACTGGAGACAGGCCATGGTCAGCTACGCCCTGAAAAACAATCCCTTCACCCGGGTGGCCAGCCTGCCAAGGCGCCCTCGGGGCGAAAGGAAGCTGCTGGTGGATGATGTCTACCCGCAGATCTTCGACGCCATTCTCGAACAGCGCATCGCTCCCGGCAGCCGCTTCACCGAAGACAGCCTGGGGCAGGCCTTCGGCGTCAGCCGCAGCATAGTGCGCCAGGTCCTGGCGCGGCTTTCCCATCAGCAAGTGGTGATCCTGCGGCCCAATTACCGGCCCCAGGTGGCGGCGCCGGACCTGGAACAGACCCGGCAGATCCTGCATGCCCGGCGCCTGACGGAAATCACCCTGGTGCGCCTGGCCTGCCAGCAGCCCCGGCGCCAGTTGCAACCCTTGCGCGAGTTGATCGCCCAGGAGCGCGAGGCCATTGCCCGCGACCAGCGCGGGCCGGCTATCCGCCTGTCCGGGGAGTTCCATCTGCAACTGGCGGAAATCGCCGGCAACGGGCCCCTGGCACAGTTCCTCGGCAGCCTGGTGCCCCTGACCTCACTGGCCATCGCCCAGTTCGAGGGCCAGGCCCGCAACTACTGCTCCTGGCAGGAACACTCGAAGATCATCGATGCACTACAGGAGGCCGATGCCGAAAAGGCCGAAACCCTGATGAACCAGCACCTGGCGCACCTGGAGCAGCGCCTGCTGGGCGGCCTGTAGCCGCCATCAGCCCGCGAGCATCCGCTCGAACCCCTGCCGGATCTTCTCTTCCGGCAGATCGTCGGCAATGAACACCATCACGCTCTCGCGCACTTCGCCTTCGGCCCATTCGCTGTCCCAATCGAAGCCATAGAGCTTGAGCACGCCCTGGAACACCATGCGCCGGGGCTCGTCGATAACGCTCAGCACACCTTTGTAGCGCAGCAGTTGCTTGCCGTGGTCTTCCAGCAGCTCATTCATGAATTCGCTCAGGCGATCCAGGTCCAGGGCTTGCTCGGTGCGCAGCACCAGGCTGGAAATCCGGTCCACTGACGGCGCCTTGCTCACTGGCCGCAGGCTGAGGCCGCCCCCCAGGTCGGCATTGAGATTGAACCCCCGCACATCCAGCAGCTCGGCCAGGTCGATCTGGCCGTGCTCCACCAGGCGGATCGGTGCCCGGCGGTTGATCCGGGTCAGGCGCTGGCCGAGGGCTTCGAAAGTCGCCTCGTCCACCAGGTCACGCTTGCTCACCAGCAGCCGGTCGGCAAAACCGATCTGCGCCTGGGCAATGGTCTGGGTCAGGTGGAACTCGGCGTGCTTGGCGTCCACCAGGGTGATGATGCCGTCGAGGATATAGCGTTCGCGCAGTTCCTCATCGATGAAGAAGGTCTGTGCCACCGGCGCCGGATCGGCCAGCCCGGTGCACTCGATCACCAGCCGGTCAAAGGCGATCTCGCCGCTGTCCAGACGCTCCAGCAACAGGTACAGGGCCTTGGTCAGGTCGGTGTGGATAGTGCAGCAGACGCAGCCGTTGGACAGGGTCATGACCTGTACCGGCTGCTCGCCCAGCAACTGGGTGTCGATGCCGGCATCGCTGAATTCGTTCTCGATCACGGCGATCTTCAGGCCGTGCTCGGCCTTGAGCAGGTGGCGCAACAAAGTGGTCTTGCCGGCGCCAAGAAAACCGCTGAGCACGGTCACGGGAATAGGGTTGTGCAAAACAGGATCTCCCACGCATAAAAACGTAGAAGCCGGCTTGTCGGCGATGGCGTCCGAAGAACCGCTATCGCCGGCAAACCGGCTCCTACAGGGGTGTGGCTCAAACGCTGTGTTTCAACAGCACTTCGGACCGCCCTTACCGCCGTATCGCGCCTCCTGGCGTTCCCGGAAGAACGCCTCGTACGACATCACCGGCTTGTCCGGGTGCTTGGTTTGCATATGCTCGACATAGTTGTCGTAGTCGGGCATGCCGACCATCAGGCGCGCGGCCTGACCGAGGTATTTACCGAGGCGACTCAGGTCATTGAACATCGTTGCAATCCTCGAGTTACGCGTCCGGCACGGCCTGATAGGGCGATTCTTTATCCGTACGCTCCTTGCTGCCCCAGGCGGCGATGCCGACCTTGAGCGCGTAGAACAGGATGCTGAACACCACCAGCAGGAACAGGGCTGTCAGGGTCGCGTTGGTGTAGGCGTTGAAGATCACGTGCTGCATCTGCGTGATGTCCTTGGCCGGAGCGATGATCTGGCCGTTGGCCATTGCATCGCTGTATTTCTTCGCCAGCGACAGGAAGCCGATCGCCGGGTTGGCGTCGAACAGCTTGATGAAGCCTGCGGTGGTGGTGCAGATCAGCAGCCACACAGCCGGCAGCAGGGTGACCCAGATGTAGCGCTGGCGCTTCATCTTGATCAGCACCACGGTACCCAGCATCAGGGCGATACCGGCCAGCATCTGGTTGGAGATGCCGAACAGCGGCCACAGGGTGTTGATGCCGCCCAGAGGATCGATCACGCCCTGGTACAGCAGGTAGCCCCAGAGCGCCACGCAGCCTGCGGTGGCAATCAGGTTGGCGGTCCACGACTCGGTGCGTTTCAGCGCCGGAACGAAGGAGCCCAGCAGGTCCTGGAGCATGAAGCGCCCGGCACGGGTACCGGCGTCCACCGCAGTGAGGATGAACAGGGCTTCGAACAGGATCGCGAAGTGGTACCAGAAGGCCATGGTGTTCTCACCCGGCAATACATGGTGGAGGATCTGCGCGATCCCCACTGCCAGGGTCGGCGCGCCGCCGGCACGGGCCAGGATGGTGTTTTCACCGATGTCCTTGGCCACCGCCTGCAGTTGGTCCGGGCTGATCGCAAAACCCCAGCTGCTGACAGTCTGGGCTACCGCCACCACGTCGCCGCCGACGATGGCCGCCGGACTGTTCATGGCGAAGTACACGCCCGGTTCGATCACCGAGGCCGCGACCATGGCCATGATCGCCACGAAGGACTCCATGAGCATGCCGCCGTAGCCGATGTAGCGGGCGTTGGCTTCGTTATCCAGCAGCTTGGGCGTGGTGCCCGAGGAGATCAGCGCATGGAAACCGGAGACCGCGCCACAGGCGATGGTGATGAACAGGAAGGGGAACAGGCCGCCTTTCCACACCGGGCCGGTGCCGTCGGTGAACTGGGTCAGGGCCGGCATCTTCAGCTCGGGCATGGTGATCAGGATGCCGATCGCCAGAGCGATGATGGTGCCGATCTTGAGGAAGGTCGACAGGTAGTCCCGCGGTGCCAGGATCAGCCACACCGGCAGTACTGCCGCGACGAAACCGTAGCCGATCAGCATCCAGGTGATCTGCACGCCGGTGAAGGTGAACATCTTGCCCCACACCGGATCCGCCGCCACCTGGCCACCCAGCCAGATGGAGCCGAGCAACAGCAGCACGCCGATCAACGAGATCTCACCAATGCGGCCCGGGCGGATGTAGCGCATGTACACGCCCATGAACACCGCGATCGGGATGGTCGCCATCACCGTGAAGATGCCCCACGGGCTCTCGGCCAGGGCCTTGACCACGATCAGCGCCAGCACCGCGAGGATGATGATCATGATCAGGAAGCAGCCGAACAGCGCGATGGTCCCCGGGATACGGCCCATTTCCTCACGGACCATGTCGCCCAGGGAACGGCCGTTACGCCGGGTGGACAGGAACAGCACCATGAAGTCCTGCACCGCACCGGCCAGGACCACCCCGGCAATCAGCCACAGGGTGCCGGGCAGGTAGCCCATCTGCGCCGCCAGCACCGGGCCCACCAGGGGGCCTGCGCCGGCAATGGCCGCGAAGTGGTGGCCGAAGAGGATGTGCTTGTTGGTCGGGACGTAGTCCAGACCATCATTGTTGACCACGGCGGGCGTGGCCCGTCCCGGGTCCAGCTGCATCACGTTGTTGGCAATGAACAGACTGTAATACCGGTACGCCACCAGATAGATGGCCACGGCGGCGACCACAATCCACAAGGCGTTGATCGCCTCGCCGCGACGCAATGCAACTACGCCAAGGGCGCAAGCTCCTACGATTGCCAGCAGCAGCCAAGGAACATGGCGCAACAGGCTATTATTATTTTTCATTTTTTTATTCCAGCCAGGAGGATAGAAAAACCGCGTTTCGAGTGTAGCGCTACTGCTCTTAAAGACCACCCCCCACGTTGGTCTAGAGCCTTCTTTTAACTTATGAGGGCGGTTTTTCTTGCTCCCGATCTGCCTGAGCGGCGCCCGCCAGGAAAAAACCGGAACCCTGGGCGCTTGCCCACAGTCGCACGCTTGAGCCTTGGTGCAGGAACCTCCATGTCAACGCCACCCGAACAACCGCCATTGCCACCGCCACTCCTGTATTTACTGTGCCTGACCCTGGCGCTGTTTCTCAGCGGCTGGCTGCCCTTGCCGCTGCCGGTCAATAACGGCGTGCGCAGCCTGGCAGTGATCCTGATCGTCTTCGGGCAGGGCTTGTCGTTCTGGGCCATGTGGCGTTTCCGGCAACAGCGCACCACCTCCAGCAACTTCGACCAGCCCGACCAGTTGCTCCGCGATGGCCCCTTCGCCATCTCGCGTAACCCGATCAACCTGGGCGACACCCTGGGCTACTGCGCCATAGCCCTGCTGCTGGGCAACCTGTGGCCCTGGCTGTTGCTGCCGGGGCTGCTGTACCTGATGAACCGCACGGTAATCCGCCCGGACGAGAGACAACTGCTGGAGCTCTTTGGCCAGCCCTACCGTGACTACTGCCGCAAGGTCCGGCGCTGGTTGTAGCGACAGGCGCGAACCGGGGTCTATAGTTCAGGGCACCATGCAGAGGGCCAGCCCATGACCGAGCAACACGACGACCGCCGACGCTTCAAACGCATCGCCTTCGATGCCCGGACCGAACTCAGCCAAGGCACCCACCGCTGGCCGGTACGGCTGCTGGATCTTTCACTGAAGGGCCTGCTGATCGAGCGCCCCGATCCGTGGCTGGGCGACCCGGCGCGCCCCTTCGAGGCCGACATTCACCTGAGCTCCGACGCCGATGTGCGCATGGACGTACAACTGGCCCATGACAATAAGGGCCAACTGGGCTTCGTCTGCCTGCACATCGGCCTGGAGTCCATCGAGCACCTCAGGCGCCTGATCGAGTTGAACCTGGGAGACCCCGAGGAGCTTGAGCGCGAGCTCGGGGCCTTGATCGATATCTGATGCCCTTTCAGGGAAACAGCGCGGGCTCGGGAAACTCGCTTTCCGTGCCCCAGTAACCCGCCTGCTGGCGCGTGGTGACAGTCCACTGGCCGTCGGCATAACGGAAGGTGCGATAGGTGGTAACGAACTCTTCGTTCTCCATCGATGAAGCGGACGACACCTGCTGGATGCTTTCCGTGCCGCCACCAACGGACGGTACGATCTGCCAGGCCGCCTTGCCGGTCTGGGCAAACAGCAGCGGCTGCTTCTCCGCGCCCTCCCCCTGGCACAGCACCGGGTCCAACTGATTCTGTTCCGGCATCAGCACTTGGGTGGCCGGGCCGCTGTAGCTGCCCATGGGAGCGGTCTGGTCGATGGTCAGGAAAAACGCCGGGGACGGCAGGCCGTTCAGCGGTGCCTTTTCCACGGTGGCCATCGGGTAGCCCAGGGACTTCTGCGCCAGTACCTCGCCGCTATCGGACACCAGGCGCGCCTGGGCTCCCAACGGCGCGCTCGGCTGATCCCCCTCCGGCTCGGCAAAGCTGTCGGCGTCTAGGCCATTGCCCCAGCTATCGGCATGCAACTGGGGGGTGATGCGCACATCCTCCAGCACCTCCAGCACCGAACCGTCGCCCACCAACACCTGCTGGGCAATCCGATAGCCTTCCGGCACCTCGGCCGGCTGTGCCAGGGCCAGGCCGCAATAGCCCAGCAACCCCCAACCCAACACCCGCCCCCTGAATCCGCTCATGGCCATATCACCTGCTTCCTTTCAAAAAAGACCTACATGCTTACTCGAAAAGTGCATCCAGCGCCTGCTCTAGGCGGGTCACGGCAATGATCTTCAAGCCCGGCGGCGCCTCTTTCGGCGCGTTGCCCTTGGGCACGATAGCTCGCTTGAAGCCGTGCTTGGCCGCTTCCTTCAAGCGCTCCTGACCGCTGGGCACCGGGCGCACCTCACCCGACAGGCCGACTTCGCCAAACACCAGCAGGTCATGGGGCAACGGACGGTTGCGCAGGCTCGACATCACGGCGGCCATCAACGCCAGGTCGGAGGCGGTTTCCAGCACCTTGACCCCGCCCACCACGTTGAGGAACACATCCTGATCGTGGGTGGGGATGCCGCCATGGCGATGCAGCACCGCCAGCAGCATGGCCAGGCGGTTCTGGTCCAGGCCCAGGGTCACCCGGCGCGGGTTGGCCAGGTGGCTGTCATCCACCAGCGCCTGGACCTCCACCAGCATCGGCCGGGTGCCTTCCCAGGTGGCCATCACCACGCTGCCCGGAACCTCTTCCTGGGCACGAGTCAGGAAAATCGCCGAAGGATTGGAGACCTCCTTCAATCCGCGGTCAGTCATGCCGAATACACCCAGCTCATTCACCGCACCGAAACGGTTCTTCACCGCCCGCAGCAAGCGCAGGCGCCCGTCGGATTCGCCTTCGAAATACAGCACGGTGTCCACCATGTGCTCCAGCACCCGCGGCCCGGCCAGGGCGCCTTCCTTGGTCACGTGGCCGACGAGGAAGATCGCCGTGCCGCTCTGCTTGGCGTAGCGCACCAGCAAGGCCGCGCTCTCGCGCACCTGGGACACGCCGCCCGGGGCCGACTGCAGTTGTTCGGTGAAAATCGTCTGGATCGAGTCGATCACCATGACCTTGGGTTTTTCTACCCGGGCCGTGGCGATGATGGTTTCGATGCAGGTCTCGGTCATCACCCGCAGTTGGTCCTGGGGCAGGCCCAGGCGCCGGGCGCGCATCGCCACCTGCTGCTGGGATTCCTCACCGGTGACATACAGCGCCGGCATGCGCGTGGCGATATTGCACAGGGTCTGCAGCAGGATGGTCGACTTGCCGATCCCCGGATCACCACCGATCAGCACCACCGAACCGTCCACCAGGCCGCCGCCCAGTACCCGATCGAGTTCACCGGAAGCGGTGGAGAAACGCGGAATTTCCTCGACGCTGACTTCCGCCAGGGTCTTGATCTGCGCCTGCTGCCCGGCCCAGCCGGTGCGCCCGGCAGGTGCCGCCGCGCCGCCGCTTTCGATCATGGTCTCGGTCAGGGTGTTCCAGGCCCCGCACTCACCGCATTGCCCGGCCCATTTGGGAAAGGTGGAGCCGCACTCGGTGCAGCCGTACATGCGCTTGGCCTTGGCCATCTGAACCCCCGGCAAAAACCGCGATGATAGCTCAGCTGGCGCGGATCAGCGCGGTGCGGCGGTACGTATCTGCCCGCTGGCCAGGCGCGTGGCGCTATTGCCCAGGGGATCCTCGGCATTCAGGTCGGCGCCCTTGGCGGCCAGGGCGTCGAGCAATTCGACCCGCTTGAACAACCCGGCGTACATGGCGGCGGTCTGCCCGGCGCCATTGCGCTGGTCGGGACTGCAATCGGCGGCCAGCAGGCGCCGGGCGATCTGCACCTCGCCCTTGAAGATCGCCCCCATCAAGGCCGTGTTGCCACGCTTGTCCTGGGCGCAGGCGTTGGCCCCAGCGGCCAGCAGGCGCTCCACCGCCGGGCCCTGGCCGTGATAGGCCGCGAGGATCAGCGCGGTGTAGCCCTTTTCATCCTGGGTATCGAGGGAATAGCCGGCCGCGATAAAGGTGTCGAGCATTTCCACATCGCCACGGCGGGCGGCATCGAAATAGTAGTTTTCCAGCTGGACCTTGACCGCCACCGGGTCGGCGGCGGCCGCTGCTTCGGCCGTAGGCTGCGCGTAGGCGGCAAACGACCAGGCCACTGACAGCAGCGCTATAAAAAGACGCATGGCGCGACTCCTCTGTCGGAAAAAGACGTCACGCCCGGGCGGGCGTGACGGGTAAGGCTCGCTCGATCAGTCGCTCAACTTCACCGCCAGGGCCTTGACTCGGGCCAGGTCGCCCTTGGCCACCTTGGTCACCCCAGTGCCGTATTCAGGGTCGGCCTTGTAAAGGAACGACAGCATGATGTGCTTGCTCTCATCATCAGTGGTGGCCAGGGAGCCGCCGAAGCTGTCGATCAGGTCCTGGCGTTCCTTCTTGCTGAAGGAGCGATACAGGTCACCGGCCTGCTTGAAGTTCTGCTCGCGCTGGATCTTCGCCTGCTGGGTGCTGCCCGCCAGCGCCATCTGGCTGTAGCGCGCGGTCTGCGGCTCTTCGCGTGGCATCAGGCGGCTTGGCTGGTAGTTGACCCCCGTGCTGCTGTGGCCCAGGTTCATCGCGCCGTCCTGGTTGCCGTTGTTCACCGGGTTCTTCGGCGCGTTGATCGGCAGTTGCAGGGCATTGGCGCCGATGCGGTACATCTGGGTATCGGCATAGGAGAACACCCGTCCTTGCAGCAGGCGGTCTTCCGACGGTTCGATGCCCGGCACCAGATTGGCCGGCGCCATGGCCACTTGCTCGGTTTCCTGGAAGACGTTGGCCGGATTGCGGTTCAACACCATCTGCCCGACTTTGCGCTCGGGCACACCGGGCCAGATCTTGGTAGCGTCCAGCGGGTCGAAATCAAACTTGGCCAGGTCTTCGGGTTTCAATACCTGGACATACAAGTCCCACTTGGGAAAGTCCCCTTTATTAATGTGGGTTACCAAGTCATTAGTCATATGGCTGTAATCGCGGCCCTGTACCTCCACCACTTGTTTCGGGTCGAGATTCTTCAGACCCTGCAGGCTCTTCCAGTGGAACTTCACGTAGTGCACTTCGCCCTTGGCGTTGATCAACTTGTAGGCATGCACACCATTACCGTCCATTTCCCGGTAACTGGCCGGAGTGCCGGAGTTGGAATACAGCTCGGTCAGAGTACGGGTGGCTTCTGGAACATGGGAGAAGAAGTCGAAACGCCGCGAGTCATCGTCGAGATTGGTGCGCGGATCGGGTTTGAACGCATGCACCATGTCCGGGAACTTGATGGCATCACGAATGAAGAAGGTCGGGAAGTTGTTGCCCACCAGGTCCCAGTTACCGTCCGCGGTATAGAACTTGGTGGCGAAGCCCCGTGGATCGCGCAAGGTTTCCGGGGAGTGGTTGCCATGCACCACCGCCGAGAAACGCACGAATACCGGGGTCACTTCGCCGGCGGCAAACACCTTGGCACGGGTCAGGTCCGTGAGGTTGTCGGTTACCGTGAAAGTACCGTGGGCACCCGTGCCACGGGCATGCACCACACGCTCTGGAATGCGCTCGCGGTCGAACCGCTGGAGTTTCTGAATCAACTGCACGTCTTGCAACAGCACCGGGCCGGTGGCGCCCGCAGTCTGCGAATTCTGGTTGTCGCCCACTGCCGCACCGTTGTCGCGGGTCAGCGTGGCGGCCTGTACGGAAAGGGAAAGCATACTGGCGGCAAGCACGCCCAGTACGCGTCGCTGGGAAAGACTCCCAAGGCCAAGAGAAGCGGTCATGTTGTATTCCTCTAGTTATATAAGGCGCATCTCGATGCGCCTGCTAGAGGCTAGTGACTAAATATTTGAAAGATAAATAGAAAGGCCGTAACCGTTCGATTGACAGAATGTACTGGTTATATCGTGGGGCGCGGGGTATATCGCGCGCGATTTGATGGCACTTTGAATAAACTATTTGCCTCTTTATCGGTCGATAACCCCGCGAGCTGTAAAAAGTTGTTTCGGCAAAATGCTTTTTGCTGAATTACACTGCCGTAACCAACCTCATCTGTAGCAAGGAATAACCTATGGGCGTGCTAAGTGAATTCAAGGCCTTCGCGGTCAAAGGTAATGTGGTCGATATGGCCGTCGGTATCATCATCGGCGCCGCGTTCGGCAAGATCGTCTCGTCCTTTGTTGGCGACGTGGTCATGCCGCCAATCGGCCTGCTGATCGGTGGGGTGAACTTCGGGGATCTGGCGGTCACGCTCAAGGCGGCTGCGGGCGATACGCCGGCAGTGGTCTTGGCGTACGGCAAGTTCATCCAGAGCATCATCGACTTCGTGATCATTGCCTTCGCCATCTTCATGGGGGTCAAGGTGATCAACCGTCTCAAGCGCGAAGAAGCCGTGGCCCCGACGCTGCCGCCGGTGCCGACCAAGGAAGAAGAGCTGCTGGGGGAGATCCGCGATCTGCTCAAGGCTCAGAACAACAAGCCCTGAGGCTGATCCCGCAATACGACAACGGCGCCCTGATGGCGCCGTTTTCATTACCAGTAGTTTTCCACCGCCACCTGCCCCGGTCGCCGGGTCAGGCTCAGGCTCATGCCCCGCTGCTTGAGCAGGGCGCGGGTGTCATCGATCATCTGTGGGTTGCCGCAGAGCATCACCCGGGAGTGCTCGGGGCTCAGATCCACGCCGGCGGCACGCTCCAGCTCACCGCTCTCGATCAACTGGGTGATGCGCCCGTTGAGGCTGCCCGGATGCTGCTCGCGGGTCACGGTGCTGATGAATTGCAGCTTATGGGCAAATTCCGCCAGGTATTCGCGCTGGGGCAACTCGGCCAGCAGGCGCTGATAGGCCAGCTCCTTGGCCTCGCGCACGCTGTAGACCAGGATGATGCGTTCGAATTTTTCCCACACCTCGAAGTCCTGGAGGATCGACAGGAACGGCGCAATCCCGGTGCCGGTGGATAGCAACCAGAGGTCGCGACCATCGACGAAACGGTCCAGGGTCAGGTAGCCAAAGGCCTGGCGATCCACCAGCAGGCTGTCCCCCACTTCCAGGCGGCTCAGCTCGCTGGTGAACTCGCCGCCGGGCACCACGATGGAAAAGAACTCGAGAAACTCATCGAACGGCGACGACACCATGGAATAGGCGCGCCACACCGTACTGCCGTCGGCCTTGGTCACCCCGAGGCGAGCGAACTGCCCGGCACGAAAGCGAAAACCCGCATCCCGGGTGGTGCGCAGGGTGAACAGGCTGGAGGTCAAGGGCTGGACCTCGAGCAGGGTCTGGCGGGTGTACTTTTCTTCACTGGCAGTCATGACAGGCTCCACAAAACCGATGCGCTAGTGTCCCGCAAAGCGCCGCGCAGAAACACCGGCGGTTTGTAGTGGCATAGAGCGCGGGCAATCAGCGACAAAAAAACGTACCATTTAGCCCCGCTTCGAACAGCCCGCACTGCCGCTGTCCGAGGGTTCCCGTGCACTCGACAACCCCCACCGCCGGGACATTCACCGATTACCTAGAGTCCGCCCCATGCCCCTGCTTGCAAGCCCCTTCGCCCAGCTCGACCTGATCCGCCAGCCCGAACAGCAGAACGAGCCACTGCAAGCCTTCGACGCGGCGGACGAATACCTGCTCAATCACCTGGCCGAACAACAACCGGCCAGCGACACCCGGGTGCTGGTGCTCAACGACAGCTTCGGCGCCCTGGCCGCGAGCCTGCTGGGCAAGGTCCAGGTCAGCAGCAGTGGCGACTCTTACCTGGGCGCCCTGGCCCTGGAAAAGAACCTGGTGCGCAACGGCCTGCCCTTCGACGCCGTGCGTGTGGTGCCGGCCAGCGAGCCCCTGGCCGGCCCCTTCGACCGGGTGCTGATCCGCGTCCCCAAGACCCTGGCCCTGCTGGAAGAGCAACTGATCCGCCTGCAAGGGCAGCTGGCCCCCGGCGCCCAGGTGGTGGCGGCGGCGATGGTCAAGCACCTGCCCCGCGCCGCCGGTGATTTGCTGGAGCGCTACATCGGCCCGGTCCAGGCCTCGCTGGCGGTGAAAAAGGCTCGGCTGCTGATTGCCACGCCGCAAGACAAGCAGCCCGTCGTGTCGCCCTACCCGACCCGCTATCGCCTGGAACAGCCGGCCATCGAGCTGCTCAACCACGCCAACGTGTTCTGCCGCGAAGGCCTGGACATCGGCACCCGCGCCTTCCTCCCGCACCTGCCGCAGAACCTCGGCAGCGCCCGGGTCGCGGACCTGGGCTGCGGCAACGGCGTCCTGGCCATTGCCAGCGCCCTGGACAACCCCCAGGCCCATTACACCCTGGTGGACGAATCCTTCATGGCGGTGCAATCGGCCCGGGAGAACTGGCAGGCCGTGCTGGGCGAGCGCGAAGCCCAAATGCGAGCCGGCGACGGCCTGGCCGGACAGGCAGCGCAATCCCTGGAGGTGGTGCTGTGCAACCCGCCGTTCCACCAGCAGCAGGTGGTGGGCGACTTCCTCGCCTGGCGCATGTTCCAGCAGGCCCGGGAGGCCCTGGTGGTAGGGGGCGCACTGTACATCGTCGGCAACCGCCACCTGGGCTACCACAGCAAGCTGGCGCGGCTGTTCCGCGGCGTCGAGCAAGTGGCGGCAACCCCCAAGTTCGTCATCCTCAAGGCCCGCAAGTAAGGGCTCGCCAGAACACAGCGGCCTTTTCGACAGGCAAAAAAAACCCTCCACCAAGGGAGGGTTGAAACCGAGCCGCAAGGCAACGGGATGGGATGATCAGTGGGTGGTCAGGCCTGCGGCATTCATGAACATGCGCATCAGGCTGGCGACCACGAACAGGGCCAGGACACTGCCGCCCCAGATCATTACCAGCCAACCCAGGCGCTGCCACAGCGGCTTCTTTTCCGCCTGTTCGATTTCCTGCAAAGAGTGTTTACCGCTCATGACCTCAACTCCTGCCTAACCCGTATTCCCGTAGGAGCTGGCGTGCCAGCGAAAGCGACCGCAAGCTCGGCGCAAGGCGCGAAGGCCTCTTCGCCGGCAAGCCGGCTCCTACCTAGTGATAACCGTCTTCGTGGGTGACCTTGCCGCGGAACACGTAGTAGCTCCAGAAGGTATAACCCAGGATGAACGGGATGATGAACAAGGTGCCCACCAGCATGAAGCCCTGGCTCTGCGGCGGCGCGGCGGCGTCCCAGATGGAGATCGACGGTGGCACTATGTTCGGCCACAGGCTGATGCCCAGGCCGCTGTAGCCGAGGAAGATCAGCACCAGGGTCAGCAGGAACGGCGTGTAGTGGGCGTTGCGGGCCACGGCGCGGAGCAGGCCGTACATGGTCACCAGCACCAGGATCGGCACCGGCAGGAACCAGAACAGGTTCGGCAGGGTGAACCAGCGCGCGGCAATCTCGGCGTGGGCCAAGGGCGTCCAGATACTGACGATGCCGATCACCGCCAGCACCACGTAGGCCAGGGGCCGCGCCAGGTCATGCATCTGCAGTTGCAGCTTGCCTTCGGTCTTCATGATCAGCCAGGTGCAACCGAGCAAGGCATAGGCCACCACCAGCGCCAGGCCGCAGAACAGGGTGAACGGGGTCAGCCAGTCCAGGGAACCGCCGGCGAACTGGCGGTTGACCACCGGCAGGCCATCGATAAATGCCCCCAGGGCCACGCCCTGGAAGAAGGTCGCCGCCACCGAGCCGCCGATGAAGGCCTTGTCCCAGATGTGGCGCTTGTCTTCCTTGGCCTTGAAGCGGAACTCGAAGGCCACGCCGCGGAAGATCAGGCCCACCAGCATCAGGATCAGCGGCAGGTAGAGTGCCGAGAGCACCACCGAGTAGGCCAGCGGAAAGGCACCGAACAACGCCGCGCCCCCCAGTACCAGCCAGGTTTCGTTGCCGTCCCAGACAGGCGCGACGGTGTTCATCATTACGTCACGGTCGCGGTCGTCCTTGACGAACGGGAAGAGAATCCCGATCCCCAGGTCGAAGCCGTCCATGACCACGTACATCATGATGCCGAAGATGATAATCACGGCCCAGAGCAGCGGAAGATCAATACCCATGACTCAGTTCCCCTTGTTCAGGCGGGTGCCGTGGTCGGCGTCGTGGTCATCGTCGGCTGCGGACAGCGGACGGGCCGGGGTGCGTTTCTGGCCGGGGCCACCGTGGCTGGTTTCGGCACCTTCGTTGGTAACCGGGCCTTTGCGCACCAGGCGCATCATGTAGCCGATACCCACGCCAAACAGCGAGAAGTACACCACCACGAACAGCGCCAGGGTGATGCTCATCTGCACAAAGCTGTGGCCGGAAGAGGCATCCGCCGTGCGCATCAGGCCATAGACCACCCACGGCTGGCGACCGATCTCGGTGGTGAACCAGCCGGCCAGGATCGCGATCAACCCGGAGGGGCCCATCCACAACGCCAGGTACAGGAACGGGCGCGAGGTGTAGAGGGTGTCGCGCTTGCGCAGCCAGAGGCTCCACAGGCCGGTGAAGATCATCAGCATGCCCAGGCCGACCATGATCCGGAACGACCAGAAGACGATGGTCGAGTTGGGCCGGTCCTCGGGTGGGAACTCCTTGAGTGCCGGAACCTGCTTGTCCAGGGAGTGGGTGAGGATCAGGCTGCCCAGGTAAGGGATTTCCACCGCGAACCGGGTCTTCTCGGCTTTCATGTCCGGCCAGCCGAAGAGAATCAGCGGGGTCGGCTCGTTGCCGACATTTTCCCAGTGACCTTCGATGGCGGCGATTTTCGCCGGCTGGTGCTTGAGGGTGTTGAGCCCGTGGAAGTCGCCGATCACCGCCTGCACCGGCGCCACGATCAGGGCCATCCACATGGCCATGGAGAGCATGCGACGAATGGCCGGGTTGTCCCGTCCCCGCAGCAAGTGCCAGGCTGCCGACGAGCCGACGAAGAACGCCGTGGCAACGAACGCGGCTACGGCCATGTGCGCCAGGCGGTAGGGGAACGACGGGTTGAAGATCACCGCCAGCCAATCCACCGGGATCACCTGGCCGTTGACGATTTCATAGCCCTGGGGCGTCTGCATCCAACTGTTGGACGAGAGGATCCAGAAGGTCGAGATCAGGGTGCCGATGGCCACCATCACCGTGGAGAAGAAGTGCAGCTTGCGCCCGACCTTGTTCCAGCCGAACAGCATCACCCCGAGGAAACCGGCCTCGAGGAAGAAGGCCGTGAGCACTTCATAGGTGAGCAAGGGGCCGGTAACCGAACCGGCAAAATCCGAGAAGCGACTCCAGTTGGTGCCGAACTGGTAAGCCATCACCAGGCCGGAGACCACGCCCATGCCGAAGTTGACGGCAAAGATCTTCGACCAGAAGTGGTAGAGATCGCGGTAGGTGTCGTCGCGGGTCTTCAGCCAGAGGCCTTCGAGTACCGCCAGGTAGCTCGCCAGGCCGATGGTGATCGCCGGGAACAGGATGTGGAACGAGATGGTGAACGCGAACTGAATTCGGGCGAGATCAAGAGCCTCTAAACCGAACATAAGCTTTCCTCTATCAGGTAATACCGGCTGCCGGCCAGAGGCCTGCACCCACTGCCCCCACGGATATGGAGTGCGGCGAATTCGGATTCGTTCTTTTTTAAACCATCGCTACGCAGGGAGTCTGGCACTTGGGCCACCACATCAGCCTTTGCAAAAAGGTTTTGATCTGGATCAAGCAACGTTGAAAGAGTAGTCCTAATTTCGCCATGCAACTCTGTGGTTATTTGCCGCGTGACAGCTTGCCTCACCCTCTCAAGCCCAGGGTTTTCCCGGCTTTTTCCCACACAAAACGCCTGTAGCCGCTGCTGAGCCTGCGAAGCTGCGAAAGGCCGGGCCGCGTTCGGTACGTAGGGCCTTGGCTGGCAACTTCCCGTCGAAACTGCGGCGTATTCAAGATCCTGGCGTCTCCTTCGGAGCCGTTCGCAGCCTGCGGCAGCGGCTACAGGGTTCGCGACCAGGTGTTCGAGCGAAAAACAAGATAGATGCGCGGCTAACGAATTTTCCCCGGGCCGCAACTATTGGTTACACCTTGGTGATAATCTCGTGGCACTCCCGCTCAGATCTACCGCCCGATGCCCAGCCAAGACCCTCTGCTGCTCCGTCACCATCGTCCGTTCATCGCGTTCTGGCTGGCCCGGATCTTTACCGCCAGCGGCTTCCAGATGCTCACCGTGGCCATTGGCTGGAACCTCTACCAACTGACCGGCAATGTGCTGGACCTGGGCTTGGTGGGGCTGGTGGAATTCGCCCCGCGGGTGCTGTTCATGCTGCACACCGGGCATGTGGCCGACCGCTACGACCGGCGTCGGGTGGCGGCCATCTGCCAGTCGCTGCAAGCCCTGATCGCCCTGGCCCTGGCCGTCGGCAGCCTGACCGACAGCGTCACCCGGGAAATGATCTTCATCCTGGCCTTCCTGCTCGGCGGCGCCCGCTCCTTCGAAATGCCCACCACCCAGGCCCTGCTGCCGAGCATCGTGCCCGCGGCGCTGTTTCCCCGGGCGGTGGCCGCCGCGCAATCGGCGCAGCAGTCGGCGACCATCGTCGCCCCGGCCCTGGGCGGGTTGCTGTACGCCTTCGGCAGCGTCTGGGTCTACGGCCCCACCGTGGTCCTGTACCTGATCGCCTGCGTGCTGATGCTCAACCTGCCGGCCCGGCAGACCCCGTTGAACAAGGGCAAGGCCACCCTCGATTCGCTGCTGGCGGGCATCCGCTTCATCCGCAGCCGCCCGGACATCCTCGGCGCCATCTCCCTGGACCTGTTCGCGGTATTGCTGGGTGGCGCCACCGCGCTGCTGCCGGTGTTCGCCAAGGACATCCTGCTCACCGGCCCCTGGGGCCTGGGGCTGCTGCGTTCGGCGCCAGCGGTGGGGGCCTTGCTGATGTCCCTGTGGCTGGCGCGTTTTAGCGTCGAGCGCAAGGTCGGGCGGGTGATGTTCACCGCGGTCGGGGTGTTTGGCGTGGCCACCATCGCCTTCGGCCTCTCGACCTCGTTCTGGTTTTCCCTGGCGGTGCTGGTGGTGCTGGGGGCTGCGGACATGATCAGCATGGTGATCCGCGCCTCTTTCGTGCAACTGGAAACCCCGGACGAAATGCGCGGCCGGGTCAGCGCGGTGAACGGCCTGTTCATCGGCGCTTCGAATCAGTTGGGGGAGTTCGAATCCGGGCTGACAGCCCACTGGTTCGGCACGGTGCCGGCGGTGGTGCTGGGCGGGGTCGGCACGCTGCTGGTGACCGGCGTCTGGATCAAGCTGTTCCCGACCCTGGCCCAGCGCGATCGGATGATCGAACGGCTCGAGCAACCCAAGGCCTGAAGCCGCGCCGGGCTGGCGCGGCCAGGTTCAAGCCTCAGTGGCTGGGCTGAGCTTCAGCAGCGGCTCGCCATTTCGCCGCCTCCAGCAGGTCGCAACCATCCTGCGTCAGTACATAGAGCACGTCGATGATGTGCGGGATGTCCTTCACATCGCCGTGGCTGAAATTCAGGCAGCAGAGGGTTTCCAGCAGATTGGCAGCCGTGCGCATGCGTTGCTCGGCGGCTTCGTGCAGCGCCTCAGGGGAGGCATTGGCGTTGATAAAAAACACACCTGGCCGGCTTATGTTGGATTTAAGCGGCACATAGTGAGC
The DNA here is from genome assembly GCF_024810175.1 of Pseudomonas sp. BIGb0176. Lineage (NCBI taxonomy): Bacteria > Pseudomonadati > Pseudomonadota > Gammaproteobacteria > Pseudomonadales > Pseudomonadaceae > Pseudomonas > Pseudomonas sp. BIGb0176. The sequence continues at coordinate 222,535 of NZ_JANUEC010000006.1, read as the reverse complement.
AGCAGTTTCCGGGGTATTCATCATTAGATCCTTCTTTATGAATGACCGCCCCAATCGTGACCAAACGATGGGTGGCGGACTGTGCACAGGTTGGTCAACCGGGAAGAAGGCACCCGGCACACCCGAAGGTGTCCCGCGCACAGCCCACCATTAAGCGTGCGGACACGAAAAAGTGCCTGCAAACCAGGGTGGCGCGTGCGCCTTCTAATTTCGGGTGACCAAACCCGGCCGCTGAATTGGCAGCAACGGCGCGAACTATAGGGGTGATGGGACGGGCGGTGCAACAAGCGGCTGGTTAGCCTTTGTTACCCGTTCACAAGCCCCGTGCCCGACTCCTTGCCGAACCGAGCTGCGACAGAGAAACGCCCCGTGGGGGGCCTCGTAACAGGTTGTTGATCATTCTCTGCAATACAAAACCGCTACGAAGCGTGTAAGGTATCGCCTTACACTCGCACCCCATGATCAAGTCCTTTCAGCACAAAGGCCTGCGCGCCTTCTATGAAACCGGATCGACTCGTGGAATACGGGCCGAGCATGCACGCCGGTTGGCCCGCCAGCTGTCGTTCATGGATCACGCCAGCGAACCGGCAGACCTCAATCTGCCGGGCTGGCGGCTGCACCCGCTCAGGGGCGACCTGCTTGGCTACTGGTCCCTGGTGGTGTCCGGCAACTGGCGAGTGATCTTTCGTTTCGTAGGTTCGGATATCGAGCTGGTGGATTATCTGGACTACCACTGAACAGGAGGCAGGATCATGCCCATCCACAACCCGCCCCACCCCGGTGACACCCTGCGCCTGGATATCTTGCCCGAACTGGGCATCAGCGTGACGGAGCTCGCGCGGCATATCGGCTACGCCCGCCCGCACCTGTCCAAGGTGTTGAACGGCCATGCGCCAATCCGCGCGGAACTGGCGGTCAGGCTGGAACGCGCCGGAATCGGCAAGGCCAAGGTCTGGCTGGCGGTACAGGCCGATTACGACATCTGGCACACCGAGCAGGAACTGCAACCGGTGATCGAGCCCATCGTGGCCCATGTTGGCTGAGCCCTAAACCAGCAGCTCTCCAGCCACCTTGGCGCGCTTGCCGCGACCGCACAGCGCTTCCACCAAGGCCAGGGCAAACGCCAGGGCCGCGGCGGAGCCCTGGGCGGTGATGCAGTTACCGTCCACCACCACCGGCTGGTCGACAAAGGTGCAGCCCAGCAGATGATGGCTGGCGCTGGGCAGGCAGGTCATGCGCCTTTGGCGCAGCACGCCGAAGGATTGCAAGGCCAGGGCGGGGGCTTCGGCGATGCCGGCGAACAGGCGTCCCGCTGCGGCCTGATCCTTGAGCAGTTGCTGCAGCGGTTGATGGGCCGCCAGGTGCTGGGCGCCCACCGCGCCGCCGGGCAATACGATCAGGTCGAAGCGTTGGGCCAGCACGTCCACCAGCATGGCGTCGGCGGTCAAGCGGGTGCCCCGGGCGCAGGTGAGCATGCGCCGGCCTTCGACGCTGGCGGCCAGCACTTCGACTTCGGCACGGCGCAGTACGTCGATCAGGGTCACGCTTTGCAGGTCGTCGATGCCTTCGGCAAGGGTGACCAGGGCTCTGAAGGTCATGGGGATGACTCCGCGTGGAGGTCTTTAGAGCTTAGTCAGCTTTGCCGGCTGCCGTTCAGGGCGCCGTCACTTGATGTAGATCTGCGCGCCCAGGCTGTTGCCCGGGGCGTTGAGCGAGGTGTTGCGAAAGCTGAAGGTGCCCTCCTGCTTGTCCGCCAGGTCGAAGACATAGACATAGCCGACGGTAGTCCCCGAGTTGCCGCAGGGCACATAGCTGGAGCCGTCCTCGCACACCGGCGAACGGGTGCCATCGACCTCAAAGCCGTCCAGGGTCACATGGGGCTCGCGGCCGTAGCCGATCTCCAGCACGTAGACCTTGATGTTCGGGCCGTTGTGATCGCACTGGGTCCGTTCACGGCCGTCGGAGACATCCTCCAGGCCGCAGGAAGGTGACAGCACCTTGAGAATCTCCACCCGGCTCAACGGCGGGGCCGAGCGCGCCATGGCCGGGGCCGCCAGCCAGCAGGCTGTCGCGCCGAGCAATGCCAGGGCTGTCATTTTCACTGTGCTGCGCATAAATCCCCCCTAAAACCAGGGCGCAGTATGCGCTACTTGCCAGCGCGGCAAAACATCGCCGACGATCGCAGCCATTGGCCCACGCTGCTGGTATGATGCGCGGCTTTTTCCGACCCAGAGCAAATCCGCAGGCACCTTATAAAGTCTGTGCTTTGCTGTTGGAGTCGATACATTCACGGCGCCCGGCGGCGCCACGGGGAGCAGACATGCTGGAAAGGCTGTTTCAACTCAAGGCACACAACACCAACGTGCGCACCGAGATTCTTGCGGGCGTGACCACCTTCCTGGCCATGGCCTACATCCTTTTCGTCAACCCGAGCATTCTCGGCGAGACGGGCATGGACAAGGGCGCGATCTTCGTTGCCACCTGCCTGGCGGCGGCCATCGGTTCCACCGTCATGGGCCTGATCGCCAACTACCCGATCGCCCTGGCACCGGGCATGGGCCTGAACGCCTTCTTCACCTACACCGTGGTCCTGCACATGGGCCACACCTGGCAGGTAGCCCTGGGTGCGGTATTCATCTCGGCGGTGCTGTTTTTCATACTGTCGATCTTCAAGATCCGCGAATGGATCATCAACAGCATCCCCCTGCCCCTGCGCTCGGCCATTGCCGCCGGTATCGGCCTGTTCCTGGCGCTGATCGCCCTGCATAACGCCCAGATCGTCGTGGGCAACGAGTCGACCCTGGTCGGCCTTGGCGACCTGAGCAAACCGGCCCCCATCCTCGCTGCCCTGGGTTTTGCCCTGATCGTGGCCCTGGAAGCCCTGAAAGTGCGCGGCGCGGTGCTGATCGGCATCCTCGCGGTGACCGTCGTCTCCATTCTCATGGGCGTCACCCCGTTCGGCGGCGTGACCTCGATGCCACCGTCCCTGGCCCCGACCTTCCTGCAACTGGACATCAAGGGCGCCCTGGATATCGGCCTGATCAGCGTGATCTTCGCCTTCCTGTTCGTCGATCTGTTCGACAACTCCGGCACCCTGATCGGCGTCGCCAAGCGCGCCGGGCTGATGGGCAAGGACGGCCACATGCCGAAAATGGGCCGGGCGCTGATCGCCGACAGCACCGCCGCCATGGCCGGTTCCTTGCTGGGCACCTCGACCACCACCAGCTACATCGAATCCGCGGCGGGCGTGAGCGCCGGCGGCCGCACCGGCCTGACCGCCATCGTGGTGGCGATCATGTTCCTGCTGGCGCTGTTCTTCTCGCCACTGGCAGCCAGCGTGCCCGCCTTCGCCACCGCACCGGCCCTGCTGTTCGTCGCTGTGCTGATGACCTCGGGCCTGGCAGAAATCGACTGGGAAGACATCACCGTCGCCGCTCCCGTGGTCGTCACCGCCCTGGCCATGCCGTTCACCTATTCCATCGCCAACGGCATCGCCTTCGGCTTCATCGCCTGGACCGTGATCAAGCTGCTGTCGGGCCGTGCCCGTGAGCTGAACGCGCCCCTGGTGATCCTGTCGATCCTGTTCGTGATCAAGCTCGGTTACCCCGCATGACTTTTGACGCCGCAAGCTACACCACCCAGTTGAATGACAAGGTCGCGCGCTTGCGCGACCTGCTGGCCCCCTTCGATGCGCCCGAGCCTCAGGTCTTCGACTCGCCCCTGCAGAACTTCCGCCTGCGGGCAGAGTTCCGCCTGTGGCGCGAGGCCGGGGAACGGCACTACGCGATGTTCTCCCAGGACGACAAGCGCACACCGATCCTCATCGAGGAGTTCCCCATCGCCAGCCAGCGCATCAACCAGTTGATGCCCCGGCTCAAGGCCGCCTGGCAAGCCAGCGCGCCCCTGAGCCACAAGCTGTTCCAGGTGGAGTTCCTCACCACCCTGGCCGGCGACGCGATGATCACCCTGTGCTACCACCGCCCGCTGGACGAGCACTGGCACAAGGCCGCGAGCCAGTTGGCCGCCGACCTCAAGGTCAGCGTGATCGGCCGTTCCAAGGGCAAGCGCGAGGTCATCGGCCAGGACTACGTAGTGGAAAAGCTCGAAGTCGGCGGGCGTACCTTCAGCTACCGCCAGCCCGAAGGCGCCTTCACCCAGCCCAACGGCACGGTGAACCAGAAGATGCTCAACTGGGCCTATGAAGCCCTGGGCGAGCGCCAGGACGACCTGCTGGAGCTGTACTGCGGCAACGGCAACTTCACCCTGCCCCTGGCCACCCGGGTGCGCAAGGTGCTGGCCACCGAGATCAGCAAGACCTCGGTGAATGCGGCCTTGAGCAACCTCAGCGAAAACGCTGTGGATAACGTCACCCTGGTGCGCTTGTCGGCCGAAGAGCTGACCGAAGCCCTGAACGAAGTTCGGCCGTTCCGCCGCCTGCAGGGCGTGGACCTCAAGAGCTACGAATTCGGCAGCGTGTTCGTCGACCCGCCCCGGGCCGGCATGGACCCGGACACCTGCGAACTGACCCGGCGCTTCGACAACATCCTGTACATCTCCTGCAACCCGGAGACTCTGGCGGCCAACATCGCCCAGTTGCACGACAGCCACCGCATCACCCGCTGCGCGCTGTTCGACCAGTTCCCCTGGACCCACCATATGGAATCCGGGGTTTTGCTGACCCGCCGCTGATTTGCCGTGCAATAGCCAACAGCCGTCCTCGTGACGGCTGTTTGCATTCTGCCGCCCTCCCACTCCGTAGGAGCCGGCTTGCCGGCGAAGGGGCCCTTGAGCCTTGCGCCAAACTGGCCGACGCTTTCGCTGGCAAGCCAGCTCCTACAGGGGGCGGTACGGCAATGGGGTTCAGCCCAGGGGGCGGAAGTAGCCGGCCAGTTGCTGCAGGTCCTGTTCGTTGAGCAGGCCGGCGTAGTACTTGAGCTGGATCCGCGCCAAGAGGTAGGCATGACGGGCATCCGCCAGGTCGCGGCGGGCGGTGAACAGTTGTTGCTCGGCGTCCAGTACATCCAGGTTGACCCGCTCGCCGCCGTGCACGCTCTTCTGGGTCGCGGTCACCAGGGCCTCGGCGGAGCTGACGGCCATTTCATAGGCCCGGACCTTGGCCGCGGCGCTGGTGTTGAGGTTGAACTGCTTGCGCAGTTCGTTGAGGGTGGTGGCGGTCTTGGCATCCAGTTCGAACTGGGCCTGGGACAGCTGGCTGGCCGCCTGGCGGGTCGAGGCCGATACCGAACCACCGGCAAACAGCGGCAGGCTGACCTGGATGCCCACGGTATTGGTGTCGTACTTCTGGTTGTAGGAGCTTTCCGAATCGGAACTGGTCTGACGGCTGCTGGCATACAAACTCACCTTGGGCAGGTGCCCGGCGCGCTTGCGCTCCACTTCGTACTCCGCCACTCGCAGCGCCTGCTGCTGGGACGCCAGGTCCGGGTTGTTGGCCATGGCCAGGTCACGCCAGCTGTCGAAGCGGTTGGGCAGCAGCGGCTGGATCTGGAACTGCCGGGTCAGCGGATCCAGTTCGTCGATCTGCAACGGTTCGCCGACTATGGCTTGCAGCTCGCGCAGGGCGGCATCCTGCTGGTCCTGGGCCTCGATCTCCTGCGCCAGGGCCAGGCTCAGCCGGGCCTGGGTCTCCAGCACATCGGTGCGGGTGCCCTCGCCGCCCTTGAGCAGGCGTTCGTTGAGCTGCAAGCGTTCGGCGTAGGCACGCTTCTGCGCCCGGCTCAGTTCGATACGCTCCTGGGCCAGCAGCGCCTGGCTGTAGGCACTGAGCAGGCGTACCGCCAGTTCCTGGCTCTTGCCACGAAAGCGTTCGTCGGAAAACAGCGCCTGGGCCGAGCCCTGGCGGTAGCGCGCATAGGCTTCGTAGTCCAGCAGCGGTTGCTGCAGGGTCAGGGTCGAGGCGTAGCTGCGGTAGTCCCGGTCATTGGTGACATCACCGCGAACGGTCTCCTGGGTCACTTCGGACTGGTTGCGCGAATTGTTGTAGCTCCAGGACAGGTTCGGCAGCAGCCCGGCACGGCCAATGGCCCGGTTCTCTTCCCCGGCATCGCGCTCCTTGATCGCCGCCTGGAAGGTCGGGTCATTGCGCAAGGCCAGGTCATAGGCGTCCAGCAACCCCAGGGCCTGGACCGACGTGCTGCTCAACAGGCACAGCAGGGGCAGGTAGTAGCACCAGGCTCGAATCATTCTTCCACCAACGCCATGTGAGTCCGATCCAGCAGAGGCTTGAACAGGTAGTTGAGCATCGAACGTTCGCCGGTACGGACAAAGGCTTCCACCGGCATGCCCGGGCGGATCTGCAAGCCCTGCAACTGCTGCATGCCCTGGGCGCTGACCGTGGCCCGCAGGGTGTAGTAAGGCTCTTCGGTACGTTCGTCCACCTGCCGGTCGGCGGACACCAGGGTCACCTCCCCCGGCACCCTGGGCGTGGTGCTCTGGTTGAAGGCCGAGAACATCAGCTCCACTGGCAGCCCCGGGTGCACCTTGTCCACCAGTTGCACCGGCACCCGCGCCTCCACCAGCAACGGCTCATCCTGGGGCACGATGTCCATCAGCGGCTGGCCCGGCTTGATCACCCCACCCTCGGTGTAGACCTCCAGCCCCACCACCACCCCGGCGGCCGGGGCACGTACCTGGCTGTTGGCCAGTTCGAACTCGGCGGACGCCAGGCGATTGCGCAGGTCTTCGGTACGGATCCGGGTATCGGCCAACTGGCTACGCAGGTCTTTCTGGAAATCCTCGGTGGTCTGGCGGATGCGCAGGCGCAGTTCGAGGATCTGCCGCTGCAACTGGCCGATGCGGCCGAAGTCCTCGGCGATCGAGCCGTCGATCTGCGCGTACAGGCGCTCGCTGTCCAGCAGCCGGTTGCGCGGGATATAGCCGTCCCGGGCCAGTTCCCGCAGGCCCTGCAACTGTTCATTCAAGGCGCGGCGCTGCGCCAGCTTGCTGGCCTGGGAATCCCGGGTGCCACGCAACTGCGCCTCGGAGCCGGCGATGGTTTCGGCAATCCCCTGCTGCTCCATGCTCAGGGCCTGGCGCCGGCTGCTGAACAGCTGCCGTTGCAGCGCCAGGCTGGCGGCCACGTCCGGCTCGCTGGCCAGGGCCTGAAGTTGCGGGTCGAAGACGATATCGCTGGCGCCGTCGCGCTCGGCATTGAGCCGCGCTTCGCTGGCCAGCGAGCCCAGGTACTGGCTGCGCAGGGACTGCATCTGGGTGCGCAGCGGCGTCTCGTTGAGGCGAAGCAGCACCTGCCCGGCGCTGACCCGGTCGCCTTCCTTGACTTCGATCCGCTCGACGATGCCGCCGCTCTGGTGCTGCACGGTCTTGCGATGGCCCGAGACCATGACCTTGCCCGACACCGCCACGCCCTTGTCCAGCGGCGCCAGGGCGGCCCAGCCGATAAACCCGGCAAAACCTCCCAGCACCAGGAGCCAGCCCAGCCGCGAATACTTCCTGTCGTCCAGGGACAACACATTGCTGGCGGCTGGCCCAGCGACCGGCGCAACAGAGCCTGTGGATACACTCGCCTTCATGCTTTTTTCCCTTCGCCGCCGGCCACGCCCAGGCGGTAATTCATGTTCAGACTGGTCACCGGATTGCTCACCGGTACAGCTGGCGGCGGCGCGGCCTTGGCCTTCTGGTTCGCCTCCAGCACCCGTGCCGTCGGGCCAAAGGCTTGCAACTGGCCCTCGCGCAGGATCATCAGTTGGTCGGTGAGGGTCAGCACGTTGGGCTTATGAGTGATCAGCACCAGGGTCCGCTGCCGTTGCTTGAGTTGGCTGATGGCCTGCAGCAGCGCCTGCTCGCCGGCTTCATCAAGGTTGGAGTTGGGTTCATCGAGCACGATCAGCGCCGGCAAACCGTACAACGCGCGCGCCAGGCCGATGCGCTGGCGCTGCCCGCCGGACAACCCGGCACCGCCCTCGCCCAGGCGCGTGTCATAGCCCTGGGGCAATTGCAGGATCAGTTCGTGCACCCCGGCCATTTGTGCGGCCTGCAGGACCTGATCCGAGTCCAGCTGGGCAAAACGCGCGATGTTCTCGGCGATGCTGCCGGCGAACAGCTGGATGTCCTGGGGCAGGTAACCGATATGCGGACCCAGTTGCTGCCTGTCCCACTGAGCCAGGTCTGCGCCATCCAGGCGCACCTTTCCCGTCAGGGGCATCCAGGCACCGACCAACAGCCGGGCCAGGGTGGACTTGCCGCAACCGGAAGGGCCGATCACCCCCAGCACCTGGCCGGCCTCCAGGGTGAAACCGAGGTTGCTCAGGGCCGGGCGCCGGCTGCCAGGGGCACAGGCACTCAGCTGTTCGACGCTCAACTTGCCCTTGGGCGTCGGCAGGCTCATGCGCGCCGGCCGTGGCGGGTTGGCCTGCAACAGCTGCGACAGGCGCTCGTAGGCCAGGCGCGCCGAGCTCCATTGCTTCCATACCGCGATCAACTGGTCGATGGGGCTGAGCACGCGGCCCATTAGGATCGAGCCGGCGATCATCATCCCCGGGGTGATCTGGCCCTGCACCGCCAGCCAGGCGCCCAGGCCCAGCACCAGGGACTGCAGGGCCATGCGCACGCCCTTGGACCAGGCGCTGATGGTGGCGGTCTTTTCGCTGGCCAGGTTCTGCTGGGCGAGAAAGCCCTGGTGGCCGATGAACCAGCGCTCGCGCAGGGCGCCGAGCATGCCCATGGCTTCGATCGCGTCGGCATTGCGCAGGTTGGCGGTGGCCTGCTGGCTGGTGATGATCGACAACTGGCTGGCCTGGGCCAGGGGTGCCTGGCAGATATGCTGGTTGATCCAGGCCAGCGCCACCAGCAGCACCGCGCCGGCCAGGGCCAGCAGGCCGAGCCAGGGGTGAAAGAGAAAGATCACCAGCAGGTATACCGGAAACCAGGGCGCATCGAAGAACGCGAACAAGGCATTGCCGGTGGCGAACTGGCGCAGCGCGGTCAGGTCGTTCAAAGCCTGGCCGGCGGCCTGGGGGCTGCCCTTGAGCTGGGCTTCGAAAGCGGCGTCATACACCCGCTGGTTCAGGCGCATGTCCATCTGGGTACCGAGGTGGATCACCACCTGGCTGCGCACCCACTCCAACGCCCCCATCAGGCCGAACAGGCCGAGGATCATCAGCGTCAGCATCAGCAGGGTCATCTGATTGCCCGAGGCCAGCACCCGGTCGTAGACCTGCAGCATGTAAAGGGCCGGGGCCAGCATCAGCAGGTTGATCACCGCCGAGAACAGGCCGATGTTGAAAAAGCCGCCCTTGTAGGCCGTCAAGGCCGCCAGCGTCTCGGAAGCGGCAAGTGGATTCGGCCTGCTCATCAAGGTGTCCTGTGGAGAGTGTAGGGTTACAGGGCCTTCCGCTCGGGCAGAGCGGAACGACAAGAGGCGCGCCCGGTGCGTTGACAGGCACCACGGCGCTCCCCAGAATTTGCCACCGCCGCCGCCCTGGCCTTCGAAAACTCGGGCGACGGAGGTGAGTCAAGCCAGCGAATGGAGGAGCGATCCTGCATTCGCTTTTTTATGCCTCAGGCCTGCACTCAGGCGGCCAGCGCCCAGTCCTGGGCCACGTCCTGCACACCCACCAGGCCAACATCGGCAGCGGCTGCGGCAGCCGGATTGACGTGAGCAACGCCAGCAGCGGCCAGGTCGTCGAAGGTGGAGTTCACCGACAGGCTTGGGTCGATCGCCTTGAGCAGGGCATCGATCTCGCCGGCCAGCGCCGAGCTGTCGCCACTCATCAGGCCGTAGACCACCTTGTGCACTTCGCCTGCACGGCCTTCTTCCTTCAGGCTGTTGAGGCCCAGGTTGGTGATGCTGACTTCCTGGCTGACCAGGTTGTAGTTGCTGCCCGAACCACCGGCGAGGGTGTCGCCCAGGGAGATAGTGTCCACCGAGCCCCACAGGGTGTGGCTCGGGTTGCTGAACAGGGTGTAGTGCAGGTTGCCGTCGGCGACGAAGGCCGCGTCACTGGCGGTGCTCTTGATGGCGTACTGGGTACCGTCGAACGGGCCCGGGTTGAAGCCACCGGTGTTGGTGCCGTCGACCACTTCGCCTGGGCGGTGGTTGACGTCGCCGAAGTAGGCCGACCAGTCAGTCAGGTATTGCGCAACAGTATTACCGCCGTAGGTAGCGCTGTAAGAGATCGAAATGCTCATGCAAAACTCCAATACATTAGGGGGGTCATGTCCGCAGCACGCCACTGCCTGCTGCGGTTTTGCCCATCAATGGGCAAAAGCGGTCAGAACTGATACTCCACGGTGCCTTGCAAGGTCCGGCCACGGCCGAGGGTGAAGGCCAGGACATCGCCGAGGGGCACCAGGTAGGCGCGGTCGGTGACGTTTTCCATGGCCAGGCGCAGGGTCAGTTCTTCAGTGGCCCGGTAGCTGCCATACAGGTCGTAGACGGTGTAGGGCTTCCAGTCGGCCGGGTAGACGCCGGTCTGGCTCACGGTGCCGGTGGCGGAGCCGGCGATCGAATAGCCGGCGCTGTAGCGGGCCCGGGCGCCGATATCCAGCTTGCGGTCGAAAAAGCGCGCGCCCAGGGTCAGGGTGCCGCGGTCCATGGGCATGTGTTCGGCCGAACCGAGGATCGCCGCATTGCAGCGACTGGCATTGTTGGCCGCATCATCGGGGCGCATGCCGGTGACGATCGCACCACGCCCACTGCCATTCTTCACCGGCTGGGTCACACCCCCCAGCCAGGCGATTTTCGTGCAGAAATCGTTGTCGCCGATCATGCGGGTGTAGTTCAGCTGGCCGTAGGCGCGACCGGCGTCATAGTCCAGCTGGTACTCCACGCCCTTGAAGCGGGTGCTGCTGAGGTCGTTGACATAGGCACTGTTGCCGATGCCGGGCGAGCCGTAGCCAGGGGGCTGCACACCCATGGCCATATAGATGAAGTCATCGACCCGGGTATCGAAGTACGCCACCTTCATCCCCAGGCGGTCATCGTTGAACCAGAGGTTTTCCTTGAAGACGTTGACCCCCGCTTCCCAGGTGCTGGAGCGCTCCGGCTTGAGGAAGGGGTTGGGGAAGGTGCTCTCCGAGCCGCCGCCATGGGGCCGGCCGGTGATCATGGTTTCGGTCACCGCCGGTGGCCGCCAGCCCTTGCCATAGCTGGCGAACAACTGCAGCCATTCGACGCCCGGCTTGACCGACAGGCCGAAGGTCGGCGAGAAGCGCCCTTCCTCGTTGTCGATGTCATAGGCCACCGGCACCGAAATCTGCTGGGGCGTCTTGCCGATCACGAAGGTGCGGGTGTTGATTCCGGTCTCGCCCCGCAGGCGGTAGCGGTCGTAGCGCAAACCGGCGTTGAGGTTCAGCCAGCCGTCGTAGTCGAAGTCCAGGCGGGTGAATAGACTGCCCAGGGCACGATCGCCCTCGGGGGTCATGCTGGCCGCGGGCGAAGCGCTGACCGCCGATCCTTTGGGCACCGGCTGGCTGGAGTCGGGGCGGACCTTGTCATAGAAGAATTCCAGGCCGTAGTTGGCCTTCAGCGTGGCCAGCTCGCCGAGCGCGAAGGTCGAGGTGTTCTGCGCCTGAGCGCCATAGGTGTCGGTCTGGTAGGTGATCGAGTAGCCGGGGCTGCTGCGCCGGGTCAGGGTGCTCTGGTCGTTGCTGTTGTCGACGTAGTAGAGCTTGGCCTTGAAGTCGATCAGCGGGTTGTCCGGGGTGTAGCTGTAGTCGAGGCCGAAGTTCTGCGAGCGCACATCGCTGCTGCCGAGCTTTTCCCAGAGCTGTTGCTTGTTCTCGACGTTCATCATGTTGGCGTCGTCGTAGGACACCTGGGTGGTCAGGTAGCTCAGTTGCAGACGCTGGTCCTGGGGTAGGTTGAGCCCCAGCTTGGCCAGGCGCGAACGCATCACGGAAGCGGAATAGGCCACCTTGGAATTCTTCACCCGGTCATTGATCGACGGGTCCATCCAACTGCCGGTACGCAGCTCGCCAATGCCGCCCTTGGTCCCCGGGTTGTAGTCCCCCAGGTGCCGTTCACTGGCGGCCAGCAGCATGTCCCAGACCTCGGTGCCGATGGCGAAGGCGGTGCTGCCGATGAAATGGGTACCGTTGCTGCGGCCACCCAGGCCGCTGGTCACGCGGATCCGGCCACCGATTTCCTGGCCGGGCTTGAGCAGGTCACGGGCTTCGACGGTGCGAAAATTGGCGACCCCGCCAATCACCCCGGCGCCGCCCATGGTCGAAGTGGCGCCCTTCTCCACCACCACCTCGGAGAGCAGCTCGGGGTCGACGTAGAGGGTGCCGTTGCGCTGCTGGTGGCCGCTCTGCTGGTAGTTCTGGCGCATGCCGTCCACCGACATGTTGACCCGGCCATAGTCCTGGAGGCCGCGGATATTCACGGACAGGCCCGGGTCCTGCTGGCTGACTGCCGAATACACACCGGAGGTTTCCTCCAGCATGTCGGCCGCGTGCCGGGGCGGGTTGCGATCGAGCTGCTCGCGGCCGACCACGCTCACCGAACGTGGCGCGTTATACACCCAGTCGCTCTGGCGGCCTTCGAGGTTGCCGGAGATGGTGGTGGGCGCAAGGGCCAGGGCGCCGTCACGGCCGGTTTCCACCCGGTTCAGGGTCACTTGGCGCTCGCCGGTGAAGCGGTACTGCACCGGCGCATTGCCCAGCAACCGCGCCAGGCCCTCCTCGGCGCTGTAGCGGCCCTTGAGCGACGAGCTGTGCAAGCCATGCAGGCGCAGGCTGTCGAACAGCACCTGCACCCCGGCCTGCTCGGCAAACACCAGCACCGCACTGCCGAGGGCCTGGGCGGGGATATCGAAATCCATCTCGCGTTGCTGCTGGGCACTCTGTAGGGCTGCACCCACAGGCTCTGCCGCGTGCAGCAAACCGCCTCCTGCCAACAGCCCTGCGACGCCCAAGTGAATGGCCAGGGCCAAACGACTTGCTGCGTGAATTCCAGTGCAACTGCCTACCCTCATGTCCCTTGTTCCTGCGCTGGCTATTTTTGTTTATGCGAATGCATCTCAATTAGCTAGACGTGCCAGGCAGGAAAACTCAGTAAGGTTTTTTTGAATTATTTTGCACAAGGGTGGAAAAAGGCCCGCAGGCCTCAGTAAATCAGGCTGACGCCGGCCAGGTCGAAACGCTGCACCTGCAATTCCTGGGTCAGGGTAACCAGGGCTGCATCGAGCATGTCCAGACGGAAGACACCGCTGACCTGACGCTGGGCCAGGGCACTGTTGGTCAGCACCACCCGCCCGGGCCGATAGCGATTGAGGCGCTCCACCACCAGGCCCAGGGGCTGGCGGTCGAACACCAGGACGCCGCGCCGCCAACTGGTGGCCCGCTGCAGGTCGAGCCCATCAAGCGCCACCACCCCCGCCTGCGGGTCATAGCGCACGCTCTGCCCCTCTTGCAGCACCCGCTCGGAGGCCCCGCGTTGCGCCGGGGCATCCAGGCTCACCGCGACACTGTGCTGCAACACGCCGACCCAGGCTTGTTGAGCGCTCTCGCGCCCGACCACGAAACGGGTGCCCAGGGCGCGGGTCTGGCCGCCGGCACTCCGCACGATAAAAGGTCGTTTTTCCTCGCCGGCCATGGGCGCCACGTCAAACACCGCGGAGCCGGCCAGCAATTGAACCTGGCGCTTGTCGCCGCTGTAGTCCAGGCGAATGGCGCTGCCCGAATCCAGCTCGACCTGGCTGCCATCGGCCAGTTGTACGGTGCGCACCTCACCCTTGCCGGTGAGATAGTCGGCCTGCAGGTACAGCAGCGCCTGCGGCCCTTGCAGCCAGCCCAGGGCCACCGCCAGTACCAGCATCGCCACGCTGGCGGCCCGCACCAGCCGGCGTCGACGGCGCGGGCGCGGTATTGTCGCCGCAGGCCGCGCCGCCTGGCGCCGTGGTGGGGCAGTGGCCGCCAGTTCGGGGTCCAGGCGCAACTCGCCCAGGGCCTCCCAGGTCTGCCGGGCAAACACCAGAGCCTGGGGATGACGCGGGTCGGCGGCCTGCCATTGGGCAAGCTGCGCCTGCTCGGTGGCGCTCAGGCCTCCCGCGTGCAAACGCACCGCCCAGTCGGCGGCGGCCTCGGTGATACTGCGCTCTTGCGGACCCTGGCTATTCACGTGTGAATCTCGATTTCTCGTTATATATAAGCAGTGACGTCTGACCCCGACTTTTACCGTAACTCACTCGTCGACTGGCCGACCGTCGGTAGCCTGCAAACGCTGCATCACATAGGCCAGCGCCCGGGACAGGTGCTTTTGCACCGAGCTGTCGGAAATATTCAGGTGCCGGGCCACCTCGGCGTGGGTCATGCCTTCGATACGGTTGAGGCGAAAGATTTCCTGGGTCCGCGGGGGCAGTTCCATGATCGCCTGTTTCAGTGCCTTGCGCTGTTGCTGCGCCATCGCCTGAGCCTCCAGCCCGGCCGCCTCATCCTCGATGTCGGCCAGCACTTCATGGGGCACGGTCTCGGTCTTGCGCCGCGCCTCCTGACGTACATGGTCGATCAGCAGATTGTTCGCCGTGCGGTAGAGATAGCCCTGGGAATTGTCGATACGCTCGCCGCGCGTGTGCTCGGCCAGCCGCAGGAAACTCTCCTGCACCAGATCAGCGGCCAACTGCGGGTCCCGTATCTTGCGCGCCAGGTACCCACGCAAGGCAGCGGCATGCTTGAGAAACAGTCCCTTGAGATCCACGTCCGACAAACCGACTCCCTGGAACATGAAGGAAATTGCCGGGCATCTTACGGCCAGTCGAGAATGATTTTCAATTGATATAAGCACTCATTGGCGGCAGCCTTGCACCTGCGAGCCCTACGCTGCCGTTCGATTACCGAACACTTAATCCGCCCTCCCCCCGTTGTGCATCTACCGCCAATTGACCAAATTAACCAGTTAGTACAATTTACCTTTCAACGCCTCGTACGCTCTCCCGAGGCCGACAATAACAACGGAGATTTACCCCATGCGTCCTATCGTTCTGGTGCTAAACGGCCCGAACCTGAACCTGCTCGGCACCCGCGAGCCGGCCACTTACGGCCACGAAACCCTGGCTGACATTTCCGCCCTGTGCGGCCGCGCCGCCGAGGAGTTCGGCCTCGCTGTGGAGTTTCGCCAGACCAACCATGAAGGCGAGTTGCTCGACTGGATCCACGGGGCGCGTGGTCGCTGCGCCGGCATCCTGATCAACCCGGCCGCCTGGACCCACACCTCGGTGGCAATCCGTGACGCCCTGGTGGCCAGCGAGCTGCCGGTGATCGAAGTGCACCTGTCCAACGTCCACGCGCGCGAACCGTTTCGTCATCACTCCTTCGTTTCCGCCATCGCACAGGCGGTGATGTGCGGCTTTGGCAGCCATGGCTATCGCCTGGCGCTGGAACACTTCAGCCAGCGGTTCAAGGAGCAAGGCGCATGAGCCGGCAAGCCAGCGTTCTGGCCGGGCTGATTGGCGCCGGCATCCAGGCCTCCCGCACCCCGGCCCTGCACGAACAAGAGGGCGATGCCCAGCATTTGCGCTACCTGTACCGCTTGATCGACCTGGATCAACTGGGCCTGGACAGCAGCGCCCTGCCTGAACTGTTGCGCGCCGCCGAGCAGATGAGCTTCACCGGCCTGAACATCACCTTTCCCTGCAAGCAGAGCATCCTGCCGCTACTCGACGAACTGTCCCCGGAAGCCCAGGGCATCGGTGCGGTGAACACCGTGGTGCTCAAGGATGGCAAACGAGTCGGCCACAATACCGACTGCCTGGGTTTTGCCGAGGGCTTTCGCCGCGGCCTGCCGGACGTGGCAAGGCGCCAGGTGGTGCAGATGGGCGCCGGCGGTGCCGGGGCCGCAGTGGCTCACGCCCTGCTGAGTGAAGGCGTGGAGCAACTGAACATTTTTGACGTGGAGCCGCAGCGGGCGCAAAGCCTGGCGGACAACCTCAACCAGCATTTCGGCAGCGCCCGGGCCCGGGCAGGCGGTGATCTGTCGAGTGCCCTGCACAGCGCCGACGGGCTGGTGAACACCACGCCCATGGGCATGGCCAAGCTGCCGGGCATGCCGGTGCCGGTGGAACTGCTGCGAGCGCAGTTGTGGGTTGCCGAGATCGTCTACTTTCCCCTGGAAACCGAACTGCTGCGCAACGCCCGGGCCCTGGGTTGCAGGACCCTGGACGGCGGCACCATGGCGGTGTTCCAGGCGGTCAAGGCGTTCGAGCTGTTCAGCGGCCAACGCGCGGACCCGCAGCGCATGCTGGCGCACTTTCACAGCATGAACGGCTGAGACAGGGCTCGGTAGCAGCTGCTGCCTTCAGGGCGCTGGCGAGCCTGCGGCAGCGGCTACAGCCTGCTTAGTCGGATTTGAGCTGCAGGCGCGAGAGCAGGCCGATCAGCAGCACATTGAAGAGAATCATCAGCAGGCTGCCGAGGATGCCCACCAGGCTGATCACCGACGACGGCAACCAGTCGAACATGCTGAACCCGGTGAGGGACAGCAGGCGCTCGCCGAACCAGAACGTGTCGACCACGATCATCAGGATCAGGATTATTTTCAGGGTTGGAACGGGGTTGCCCATGGTGCCTTCCTTGTCGTGGTGCAGGTTGCAGAAGCCTTGGTGGCGATGGCGATCTTACGGGCGCTTTCGCTGGCAAGCCAGCGCCTGCCAAGCCAGCGCCTACAAAGAGTGGGATCAGGCCTGCAGGTAGCGCAGCACCGACTCGCAGATCATCTCCCGGTGGCGTTGCTTGATGCCTTCATCCGGCAGGTCGATCTGGAAGATCTCGCCAAAGGTGTGGCGGTTCGAGACCCGGTAGAAACAGAACGAGCTGATCAGCAAATGCACGTCCAGCGGATCCAGGCCGCCGCGGAACACGCCTTCGCGCGCGCCGCGCTCGAGGATCTCGCCCAGGGCATGGAGAATGGTGTTGTTCATGGCCTTGATCACGCCGGACTGCTTCACGTACTCGGCCTTGTGGATGTTCTCGATGCTGACGATACGCACGAAATCGACGTTGCGGTCGTGGTGATCGAAGGTGAACTCCACCAGCCGGCGAATCGCTTCCTGCGGCGCCAGCTCTGCCAGGTGCAGGCGGCTCTCGGTGCTGCGGATATCGCCGTAGAGCTTCTCCAGCACCTCGACGTACAGCTGCTCCTTGCTGCCGAAGTAGTAATAGATCATGCGCTTGGAGGTATGGATGCGTTCGGCGATCGCATCCACTCGCGCGCCGGACAAGCCCTGCTGGACGAACTCGACAATGGCTTCTTGAAGGATGTTCTCGCGGGTCTTTTCCGGGTTGTTCTTGCGACTCTTGCGCGGTTCGAGAGCAGGCTCATCGGGCGCAATCGAGCGTTCACTGGTCATTGTCATTCTGGGCTCACGGCCATCACTGCACACGCGGGCGATTATGGGCCGCGTCACCCTGCGAAAGAAAGCGCGACGGCGGCCGTTACCGCCGTCGTTAACAATCTTCTACAACTTGGCCTGGCGCACGGCACCGCTGCGTGATTTGGCCATGGCCGCCAGGCGCACCGCGACGTTGGCCGCACCGTAGCCGGCATAGCCGTTCTTGCGCTGGATGATCTCGAAGAAGAAGCGCCCTTCGAAGGGCTCGGTGTAGACGTGAAACAGCTCGCCGCCCTGGGCATCGCGGTCGTAGAGGACGTTGTAGTAGGCCAGTTCGCTGAGAAAATCGTCGTCGAAATCAAAGCGTGCCGCCAGGTCGTCGTAGTAGTTGAGCGGGATGTCCAGCAGCGGCACGCCAGCCTCCTTGGCCCGGCTGACTTCGGCAAAGATGTCGTCGCAATCGAAAGCGATGTGGTGCACCCCGCAACCGCGATAGCTGGACAAAGCATGGGAGATCGCAGTATTGCGATTTTCCGAGATGTTCAGCGGCAGGCGGATCGAGCTGCAACGGCTGCGCAGGGCGCGGCTTTTCACCAGGCCGTAGGGGTCGGGCAGCACCACTTCGTCGTCGGCCTCGAAGTCCAGCAGGCTCTTGTAGAACAGCACCCAGCTGTCCAGGCTGTCCGCCGGCAGGGCCATGGCCATGTGGTCGATGCGCTTGAGGCCGCCCTTGGCCACCACGCCGCTGTGCATATTGAAATCGGTGTCGTACAGGTGCTGGCCGCCCTGCTGCTGATCCACCAGGTAGATCAGGCTGCCATCGGGCTCGCGCACCGCCGCCAGCTCCAGCTCATTGGGGCCAACCAGGCCGCGATAGGGCTGGCCCTTGTAGGCCACCGCCCGCTCCAGGGCCTTGGCGCTGTCCTTGACCCGGATTGCCGTGGCACACACCGAAGGGCCGTGGGCCTCGAAGAAACTGTGGGCGAAGGAATAGGGCTCGGAGTTGAGGATCAGGTTGATATCCCCTTGGCGCATCAGGCTGACGCTCTTGGAGCGATGCTGCCCGGCCCTGGCGAACCCCAGGCGCTCCAGCCAGCCGCCGAGCTTGGCGCCCAGGGCCTCGTCCACGGCGAACTCGAGAAACTCGGTGCCGCCATAGGCCTGCACCGCAGGCGGCGCGAACAGGGTGTCGATGTTCGCCACCGGCTGGCCTTCCTGCAGCAGGCGCTCGCGGGTCTTCTCTTCCAGGTACAGCAGCGAGCGCAAGCCATCGGCTGCGTTGGCCCGCGGCGGCGCGGCGCGAAAGCCGTCGTTGAAGATCTCCAGGGACAGCGGCCCGGTGTAGCCGCTCTTGATGATCGGCGCCAGAAAACCCGGCAGGTCGAATTCGCCCTGGCCGGGGAAGCAGCGGAAATGCCGGCTCCACTCCAGCACATCCATGGCCAGGATCGGCGCATCGGCCATCTGCACGAAGAAGATCTTGTCCCCCGGAATCTCGGCAATCGCCGCCGGGTCGCCCTTGAGCGACAGGGTGTGGAAGCTGTCCAGCAACACCCCGAGGCTTGGGTGATCGGCGCTGCGCACGATGTCCCAGACCTGTTGATAAGTATTCACGTGACGGCCCCAGGCAAGGGCTTCGTAGCCGATGCGCAGGCCCCGAGCACCGGCCCGCTCGGCCAGCAGGTGCAGGTCGTCGATGAGGATCTGCCGGTCCCCCAGGCTGTCCGCCGAGGCGTTGCTGCACACCAGCACCAGGTCGGTGCCCAGCTCCTGCATCAGGTCGAACTTGCGCTCGGCGCGCTCCAGGTTGCGCGGCAGACGGTCGCGACGACAGCCCTCGAAATCCCGGAATGGCTGGAACAGGGTGATGGCAATGCCCAGGTCGGCGCACATCTGCTTGATTTCCCGAGGGCTGCCGTCGTAGTAGAGCAGGTCGTTCTCGAAGATCTCCACGCCGTCGAACCCGGCGGCGGCGATGGCTTCGAGTTTTTCCGGCAGGGTACCGCTCAGGGACACGGTGGCAATGGAACGCTGCATGATTCGACTCCCGGGTAAGGACGGCCAGTCGGGCACAGGGGGACCGCGGCTTTTTATTGGATGTTGCGGATTATTCCACAGGCCTTGTTAAAGTGTACGAACCAGTTAGTTTTGTGTTCGATTATCGAACAAAATACAGATTGGCGAATTGACGATTTTTCAGCCACTGCGCACCATCGATAGCACGTTGAGCCGGCCCCAAACCCCCGGCTTCAATCACCCAGACCCAGAACACACCATAAAAATTTCAAAAATCGGGTACACCCTCATGCTTGCACTCAACGCCCTTCACTGCTGCACATCCCTTTGGCTGATACCGCCAACGGCCTCAACCGGCACCCTGGAATACGCCGCGCTACAGCCCTGAGCTGCAGCCGACCCGATGGCGCTCACCTGCCCGGCATCTGCCGCAGCGACGCGCCGCCCCAGCCGATCAACCCGCAGGTTCCCGGGCTGCCATGCCCCCGCCGACGGTTGATCACGCGCCCTTGAGTTCCGACGAGCCCCGGCTCGCCAGTCACTGAACGGATGGCCCACATGACTCCTTCCCAAAGCTCTCGCATCGCCCCGAGCCTCAGCGTTGCCGGCGGCATCGGCGACAAGATCCGCGGCGCCATGGCGGTCGGCAAGACCCGCTGGGGCATGCTCGCCCTGGTGTTCTTCGCCACCACCCTGAACTACATAGATCGCGCCGCACTGGGCGTGATGCAGCCGATCCTGGCCAAGGAAATGAACTGGACGGCGATGGACTACGCCAACATCAACTTCTGGTTCCAGGTCGGCTACGCCGTGGGCTTCGTGCTCCAGGGCCGCCTGATCGACCGGGTTGGGGTGAAGCGGGTGTTCTTCTTCGCCGTGCTGTTGTGGAGCCTGGCCACCGGCGCCCACGGCCTGGCCACTTCGGCGGCGGGCTTCATGGTCTGCCGGTTCATTCTCGGGCTCACCGAAGCCGCCAACTACCCGGCCTGCGTGAAGACCACGCGGCTGTGGTTCCCGGCCGGCGAACGGGCCGTGGCCACCGGGATCTTCAACGCCGGGACCAACGTCGGCGCAATGTTCACGCCCATGCTGCTGCCGCTGATCCTCCACGCCTGGGGCTGGCAGGCCGCGTTCCTGTGCATGGCCGCGCTGGGTGGCATCTGGCTGCTGTTCTGGGGCCTGAAGTACTTCAACCCTGAAGATCATCCAAGCGTCAAAGCCTCCGAGCTGGCCTACATCCAGCAACAGGTGGAGCCGGAAGAAACCCGCGTGCCCTTCAGCCGCATCCTGCGCATGCGCGGCACCTGGGCCTTCGCCCTGGCCTACGCGATGACAGCGCCGGTGTTCTGGTTCTACCTGTACTGGCTGCCGCCGTTCCTCAACCAGCAGTACAACCTGGGCATCAACGTGACCCAGATGGGCATCCCGCTGATCATCATCTACCTGACCGCCGACTTCGGCAGCGTCGGCGGCGGCATCCTCTCTTCGTTCCTGATCGGGCGCGGCATGAACCCGATCAAGGCGCGGCTGCTGTCGATGTTCCTGTTCGCCTGCTGCATCATCGGCGTGATCATGGCCGCCGGCACCGCCAACCTGTGGCTGGCCGTGTTCGCCATCTCCCTGGGGATCGGCGCGCACCAGGCCTGGACCGCCAACATCTGGAGCCTGGTGATGGACTACACGCCCAAGCACATGATGAGCACGGTGTTCGGCTTCGGCGGCATGTGCGCGGCCATCGGCGGCATGTTCATGACCCAGATCGTCGGCCACATCCTGACCGTGACCAACAACAACTACACCCTGCTGTTCACCCTGATCCCGGCGATGTACTTCATTGCCCTGACCTGGATGTACTTCATGGCCCCGCGCAAGATTCCCCGCGTAGAAGACTGATGCTCCTTTCACGCAGGCCCACTCCGGGCCTGCGTTTTTTTATCGGCTCGCCCTCCCCCCCTTTTGTTTTTCCAGACTCGGAGATCGTCCCATGACGCTCGGTAACCTGAGCATCGCCCAACGCGCCGTGATCAGCTTCGGCGTGATTGCCCTGCTGGTCCTGCTGCAGGGGCTGTTCGCCCTCAAGCAAGTGGCCGAAGTCCGCGCCACCGGCCAACACACCGAAAACATTTCCCTGCCCAGCACCCGCTACCTGGGAGAAGTGCGCGACTACGTGTTGAGCATCCGCGTGCTGAGCCTGCGCATGGCCCTCAACCGTGAACCGCAAGTGCTGGAAAGCACCATTGCCCGCCTGCATCAGGTACAAGCCTGGCTCGACCAGGCCCTGGCCAGGTTCGCGCCGCTGGTGGGCGATCACAATCGGGTGCCATACGAAGCATTCCTCGCCACGGTCAAGAGCTACCAACAGGCCTTGGCCCAGTACGAAGCCCTGTCCCGGGACAACCGCAGCAGCGAGATGACAGCGCTGCTCAACGGCAAGATCCAGGATTACTCGACCCAGACCGGCGACCAGTTCGCCGAGCTGATGAACCTGACTTCCGAGGAGGTCAGCCAGTCGGCCCAGCATGCAGACGCGCTCTACACCCAAGTAAAAATCACGGTGATCGGCGCCCTGATCGCCGTCGCCCTGCTGACCCTGTGCCTGGCCTGGCTGTTGATTCGCAGCATCGTCGTGCCCATCCGCCAGGCTGTGAGCGTGGCCGAGCAAGTGGCCGCCGGCGATCTCGGCCACCCCATCCACAGCGAGGGCAGCGATGAAACCGCGCGCCTGCTCAAGGCCCTGGCCAGGATGCAGGCCAGCCTGCGTGAAACCCTGCAACTGATCAGCAGCACCTCGACCCAACTGGCCGCCGCCGCGCAACAGATGAGCCAGAGCACCCATCAGGACTCCAGCCGGCTGCAGCAGCAACACAACGAAATCGAGCAAGCAGCCACGGCCGTCAATGAGATGACCGCGGCCGTCGAGGAAGTGGCACGCAACGCAGTGTCCACCTCCGACACCACCCGCCAGTCCACCGCCCAGGCCACCCAGGGGCAAGCCCGGGTGACCCAGACCCTGGACGCGATCCAGGCCATGAGCAGCGATGTCGGCATCGCCCTGCAGCAAGTGCAGACCCTGGCCGAGCAGTCACGGGAAATCGGCAAGGTGCTGGACGTGATCCGCGCCATTGCCGAACAGACCAACCTGCTGGCCCTGAACGCCGCCATCGAGGCCGCGCGGGCTGGGGAAGCCGGCCGTGGTTTTGCCGTAGTGGCAGACGAAGTGCGGGCCCTGGCCCATCGCACCCAGCAGTCGACCCAGGAAATCGAACAGATGATCGGCCGGGTCCAGGGCGACACCGACAGCGTGGTGCAGTCCATGCACGGCAACAGTCAGCGGGTGGCCCAGACCCTGTCCATCGCCGAGCAGGCCGGGCTGGCCCTGGGGGAAATCACCCGGGCCATGGAACAGATCCACGAGCGCAACCTGGTGATCGCCAGTGCCTCGGAAGAACAGGCCCAGGTGGCCCGTGAAGTGGACCGCAACCTGCTGAACATCCGCGACCTGTCCCTGGAAAGCGCCGACGCAGCCACCCGCACCAACGCCACCAGCCAGGAGCTGTCACACTTGGCGGCCGGCCTGCAGAACCTGGTGGTACGCTTGCGTTTCTGAATCGTCTCAGCGGCGGCGTTGCTGCCAGGCCGCCGCCAGCCCGCTGAGGCAGATCACGATGATGCCCACCTGGGTGATCAACGACGGCGCGTGGCCGAACAGCAACCAGCCCAGCAACCCGGCAAAGACAATCTGGCAATAACCGAAGGGCGCCAGCAGCGCCGGCGCCGCATGACGAAAGGCCTGGGTCAGGAACAGGTGGGCACTCATGCCGCAGGCGCCCAGCGCCAGCATCAGCAAGCCATGGAGGAACCCGGGGGTCTGCCAGAAGAACGGCACCAGCGCCGTCATCACCAGGGTGTTGCACAGCCCGGCAAAGAAGTTGCTGGTGGTGGGGCTGTCATGCTCGGCCAGCTTGCGTGTGAGCAGTTGATAGAAACAGAAGAACAGCGCCGAACAGAACGGCAGCAACACCGCCGGCGTGAACAGCTCGCCGCCCGGATGCACGATGATCAGCACCCCGACAAACCCGCAGATCACCGCCAGCCATTGGCCGCGCGTCACCTGTTCGCCGAGCAAGGGCACCGACAATGCGGTGACCAGCACCGGGGCGAGAAAGTTGACCGCCGTGGCCTCGGCCAGGGGGATGAACAGCAACGCCGAGGTGAACAATAGGCTGGTGCTCAGCAAACACAGAGCCCGCAGCAGTTGCAGCAGCGGTCGCTTGCTACGTAGTACCCGCAGGCCGGATTGCGGCAGGAAGATCCCGGCCATCAGCAAGGTATGGATCAGGTAACGGGCCCAGACCACCATGATCACCGGGAAGAACCCCGACAGGTATTTGGACAGGGCATCGTGGCTGGCGAACAGAAAGGTCGCCAGGACGATCAGCAGAATGCCCTTGAAGGGGTGATTGATCCCGGAAAGTGGCGTGCTGCGGGTCATGGGCATTCCTTGGGGTGATTGAAAACACAGCTTCGCGGTCCGCCAGCGCCTACCGGGTATTTGTAGGAGCCGGCTTGCCGGCGAAAGTCCTCCCGCCGACTCAGATCCTGGCCAGCAGCGCGCGAGTTGCATCCAGCGCCATCTGCGCTCGCTGCAAAGCACTCACACCCTGCTCCAGCAACTGCACCGTGGGTATTTCCAGGCTCAGGGGCAGTTCTGGCGGCAGGCACTTGAGCAGCCCCGCCAGATCACAGTCGCCCTCCCCTGGAAAACGCCGCTCGTTGCGGGCCTGGCGCAGGATCTCCTGCATATCGTCCGGACAGGGCCCGGCGACATCGCACAACTGTGCATAACGCAGGCGCGCCGGATCAACCTTGGCCAGGTCCTCCAGGCGCGATCCCGAGCGGTCGAAGTGAAAGGCGTCCACCAGCACGCAGCCGTTGCTGCGAGCGGCGTTCTCCACCACGCGCACGGCTTGCTCCAGGTTGCGCGCATCGGTCCAGGGCATGAACTCCAGATGGGGGTGCAAGCCATACTGCGCCGCCAGATCACACAAGGCGGCAAAGTTGTCGGTCATGCGGGCTTCATCCGGGTCATTGCCCGCCACCAGCAACTCGCTGGCGGCAAACTCGGCGCCCACCGCCAGCACCGCCTCGAAGTCGCTGATCCGGGTCTGCGGCTTGAGCCGCAGGATCTCCACATCCAGCACCCGCACCCCGGTATCGCGCAGGCGATCCCGGGTTTGCCGACGCAAGCCGGTATCGGCCACCAGCGGAAAGTGATGTTCCTCCGGGGTTGCCGGCACCAGCCGCAGGCCCAAATGGCTGTAGCCGGCACGGGCCGCCACTTCCACCATCTCTGGCGGAGACAGCTCCAGCACGGTCAGGCTGGCCAGGGAAAAAATCCGTTCACTCATCAGTTGTTCACTCAATGGGGGTTGGGGTGCAGGCGCGACCCGTGGCGGCGGCCTGGCGAATGGCTTCGATCAGGGCCAGGGTACGAGCGGCATCGGCGGCGCTGACCAGGGGCGCGACTTCGCCCCGGGCGACCTTGACGAAATGCTGCAGTTGCAAGCGCAGCGCCTCATCCGGCACGAAGCTTTCCTGCTGCATCAACAAGGGCTGGTGCCAACCGGCGCCCGCTTCGGCGTAGTGCCAGCGCTTGAGCTGAGGAATGCTCAAGGCTCCCTGAGTGCCGGCCAGCAGGTAGCAAGGCTGATCGGCCTGGCGCGGATACACCGGGTTCTCCCCGGAATCCAGCTCCCAGCTCCAGGGCGCCGCCACCGCATCGGAACCGGTGAGGCTGCCCAGGGCGCCGTTGTCGAACTGCAGCAGCACCGCCGCACAATCCTCATTGGCGTAACCACGCACGGTGTTGCTGGTGATGGCCTGCACCTGTCGCACTTCTCCGCACAGGTGCCGCAACAGGTCGAGGTCGTGGATCAGGTTGGTCAGCAACATGCCGGCGCCGGGCTCGCGGCGCCAGGGAATGTCGAAATAGTGCTCGGGCTTCTGCAATTGCCAGAGTGCGGTGACGTTGGTCAGGCGCCCCAGGGCGCCGCTGCGCAGCAGTTCATGGGCGCGGGCGATCAATGGGTTGTGCCGTCGATGATGCCCCACCAGCACCGGGACCCCAGTGGTCCGCGTGGCCGCTACCAATTCGCGCACTTCATCCAGATGCACGCCCACCGGTTTTTCCAGCAGCACCGGCACGCCTGCGGCGAGGCAATCCTGGGCGGTGCTGACATGGAGGTTGTTAGGGTTGGCAACGATCACCGCATCCGGGCGGACTTCCCGGAGCAGGGTCTGGTGATCGGCAAAGTGCGGCACCTGCCATTGTGCGGCGACAGCCGCCGCCTGGGGGCCGGGATCGGCCACCGCGCAGAGGCAGGCCTCGGCCAGAGTCTTGAGGTGCTGATAGTGCTGCTGCCCCATATTGCCGACGCCGATCAGGGCGATGCGCAGTGGCGTGCTCAATGGAAGATCCTCTTGTGATTGTTATAGGGACACTGAATTTCAAATATTTAGAACTCAGTTCCACTTTCACACAAGAGGGATAAAAAATACCGTCCGATTATCGAACAGCTTTGTGCCGAGTCGAGGTCTGCGTAGCCGCTGCCGCAGGCTGCGAACGGCTGTGCAACAGACGCGGCGGTATCAAGGCCACCACCGGCCCAGCGGCAGATCGCCAAGCAAGGCCCCGCGGCGTTATCTCAATTGAACAACTCGGACGCCTGGCTGGCGGCCGACAGTTCCTCGGCAAACTGCAACAGCAGTGGCGCCAGTTCGTGCAGCCGCGCCAGAGGCAGGCGTGCGCTGGGCCCGGCAACGCTGAGCACGCCCACGACCCGGCCATCAATGGGATGGCGCACCACCGCGGCGATCGCCGAGGTGCCCACGGCGGAGCTTTCTTCGACCCAGGCATAGCCCTGCTCCCGGGCCAGGCGCAGGCGCTCCAGCAGTTCGATGTTCGAGCGCGGAGCGTTGGGCCCCAGGTCCGTCGGGGGCTCGGCCGCCTGGCGCTCCACCAGGGACAGGGCCTCGGCATCACTCAGGGTGGCCAGCCAGGCATGCCCGGAGGCGGTATAGAACAACGGTGCCTCACGGCCCATGTCCGGGTCGTAGCGCAAGCCGGAACGGGCGCCCTGGGACTTGGCGATCCAGGTCTGGCGCTCGCCTTCGATCACGCCCAGGCGCACCAGCTCGCCGGATTCGACCGCCAGGCGGTCCAGTACTGGCTGAACGATATCGGCGCCGCTGGCGGACAGGTAGCGAAAGCCCATGGCTACCAGCCGCGTGGACAGCTGGTAGCGCAGGTTGTCCGGGTTCTGCCGCACATAACCCAGGCGGATCAGCTCCGCCAGCAAGCGGTGGGTGGCGCTTTTGGGAATCTCCAGTTGCTCGGCCAGGGTCTGCAGCGGCAGCCCACGGGGATCAGCGGTAAGACGTTCGAGAACACTGAAGACGCGTTCGATTTGACTGCCAGCCATGGTCGGGTCCCGACAAAATTTGGCCGATTCTAGAGACAAGCGGCCAGTTGGGGAACCGGGCGGCGGTGTTCGATTACCGCCCGGAATCGGCGCCGATCGAGTCTTGTACCCGGCACGGCGCCTTGTAGCAGGGTAGCCGAGCTCGTATATTTTTTGGAACTCACTTCCATAAAATGCAAAATAACGGCTTGCCCGCCACCTCGATTTTCCGGGCATTTTCCGCCCACCAATGCTGTCCAACCTTCAGCAACACCCCCGCAGCCCGGATCGTCACTCGCCCCTCAACCGGCTGTGCTCTTTTATCCACAGGGAGATTGCCCATGCCTCATACCCTTGACTGCCCCGTCCTAACCCACAGCGGCCTGCACATGCCCAAGCTCGGCCTGGGCACCTGGCCAATGCTCGACCAGGAATGCACCCGCGCCGTGGAACAGGCACTGGAACTGGGTTACCGGCATATCGACACCGCCCAGGCCTACAACAACGAAGAAGCGGTGGGCCAGGCCCTGGCCAACACTCCTGTGCCCCGGGAGCAGATCCACGTCACCACCAAGGTCTGGTGGGACCAGTTGCAACCCACCGCCATGCGCCACTCACTGGAGCGCAGCCTGAAAGCCCTGCAAACCGACTACATCGACCTGTTCCACATTCACTGGCCCACCAGCGACTGGGAACTGGAACGCAGCATCGAAACCCTGGTGTCGTTCAAGGAGCAGGGGCTGGTGAAACACATTGGCGTGGCCAACTTTCCCCTGGCCCTGCTGCGCCGAGTGATCGAAGGGCTGGGCGCTCCGCTGTCGGCGATCCAGGTGGAGTACCACGTGCTGCTGGGCCAGAGCGGCCTTCTGGACTACGCCCGCGAGCGCGACATGGTGTTGACCGCCTATACCCCGCTGGCGCGCAACAAGGTCTCAGAGGTGGCCGAAATCCAGCAGATCGCCGCCAAGCACGGCGTGCTGCCGACCCAGGTGGCCCTCAAGTGGCTGCTCGACCAGGACAATGTGGCAGCCATCCCCAAGGCCAGCAGCCGGGCCAACCAGCTGGCCAACCTGGAGTCCCTGAAGATCCACCTGGACGATGCAGACCGGGCGCTGATCGCCGCCCTGCCCAAGGACCAGCGTCAGGTCAACCCGGATTTCGCCCCGGTGTGGGACCACTTCGACCACTGAAACGAAACGCCCCCTGACACCGCAGCGTGGCGTCAGGGGGCGGATTCTCGAGCGCTGGCCATCCCTGGCTTGGCGATGCTTCAGAAATCGAAGAACACTGTCTCGCCTTCACCCTGGATGCGAATGTCGAAGCGATAGGCGCGCTGGCCATTCACCTCGCAAGGATGGGCCAGCAGGGTTTCCCGACGTTGCGCCTGCTCGATCAGGTTCAACACCGGACACTGGGCGTTGGCCTCCGGCTCGTCGGCAAAGTACAGCCGGGTGTGCAGGTGGATATTGATCCCCCGGGCAAACAGCGACAGGTTGATGTGCGGCGCCATCGGCACGCCGGCGGCGTTGTTCACCACCCCGGGCTTGACCGTGTTGAGTGTCCATTCCCCGGCATCGAAGGTGGTGGCGGTGCGACCGAAGCAGTTGAACGGTTTCTCCGTATCGAACACCGGGTCGTAGACCCCGGCGTGGTCGGCCTGCCAGAACTCCAGGAATGAATCGCGCACCAGGTGGCCATTGCCATCGTAGACGTGGCCGATCAGCAGGATCCGCTCACCCGGCGCATCGGCCTTGGCCATCTGGTTCCAGATTTCCTCGGGGCGCGGCGGGTTTCCCGCGGCCGCCAGGGCCAGGCCGATATGCACATAGGGGCCGGCCGTTTGCGAGGGGGTTTCAGGCAGCAGTTGAACAGGCATGTCAGGCTCCTCAGCAGTTCTCGAAGTGGGTCTTGCGCTGGCCGCGCAGCACGATGTCGAAGCGGTAGGCCAGGCAATCCATGGGGTTGGCGCCGCCCATGTCCAGGCGCGCGATCAGGCTCTGTACCGCGTCCGGGTTGGCGATGGACTTGACGATCGGGCACAGCGGGATCAGCGGGTCGCCTTCGAAATACAGCTGGGTGATCAGGCGCGTGGCGATCGACGGGCCACTGATGGAGAAATGGATATGCGCCGGGCGCCAGTCATTGGGGCCGTTGCGCCACGGGTAGGGGCCGGGCTTGATGGTGCGGAAACTGTAGTAGCCATCACGGTCGGTGAGGGCCCGGCCGACGCCACCGAAGTTCGGGTCCAGGGGCGCCAGGTAGCGGTCGTTCTTGTGCCGGTAGCGGCCGCCGGCGTTGGCTTGCCACATTTCCACCAGGGTATGGGGAATGGGTTTGCCGTACTGATCGCAGACCCGCCCGGAAACGATGATCCGCTCGCCCACGGGCAAGCCACCGTTGTTGAAGTTGAGCAGCAAGTCGTTGTCGAAACGCCCGGTGCGCAGGTGGGAAAAGTCCGGGCCTGTGGTTTCACTGACCGATTGTGGAATACTCACCAGCGCCTGGCGCGGGGAACGAGTGACGGAGGTCTTGTAGTCGGGGGTCAGGGCCTTGGGGTGCCAATTACGGTCGCGAATCACGAAGCGACTGCTGTCTGCATCAGACATGTCGATCTCCTGTTGTTTGATTTATGGAGCGCAGCCGGCGCAGTTTCAAACAAACCAGGAGCGGGGAAAATTGAAATGCCGCCCTCAATCAATAACCAAATGGTTATGGATAACTGCCCTCGCGATAGGCCAGCCCCACTTCCCGGAGCACCTCCACCGCCCATTGCGCCGCCAGGGACAAGGGCAGGCTGGCATTGCTGGAAATCCCCACCGAGCCACCGGGTTCGCGCAGGCCCAGGTCCAGCTCCCGCAGTTCACCATTGGCCAGGTCCAGGCGCACGGCGTCCAGCGGCGCGATCCACAGCGCGTCGCTGGACAAGGTGTAGCGTCGGCTCAGGGCCACCGAGAGGGTTTCCAGACGCTGCTGCGACGGAGCAATGCCGCACTGGATGAACAGGCTGTCGGCGTGCTTGCGAATGCTGGTGCCGGCCAGGGGCAGCACCAGGGGATAGGCGCTCACCGCGTCGCGGTCCAGAGGGCCGGTTGCCAGTGGATGCTGCGGGCGGGCCACCAGGGTCATGGATTCGCTGTAAAGGTGCTCGAAGCTCAGGCCGTGGATCTCCGGGCTCTCGGTCATGCGCCCCACCACCAGGTCCAGGTCGCCGACCCGCAATTGCGACAGCAGGTAAGCACTGGGGCCGGTCAGCACACTCACGGTCAGCGCAGAATGGCGCTGATGCAGGCGCCGTATCACCTCCGGCAGCAGCAGGCTTTCCACCGTGGAAAGCACACCGATGCGCACCAGCCCGGCGGCGTACTCACCGCCGCGCAGGCTGCTGACACCTTCCCGCAGGGCCTGCACCGAAGGCCCGGCATAACGCAGGAAGGCCCGCCCGGCCTCGGTCAGGCTGAGGCCGGCCTTGCTCCTGGCAAACAGCCGGGTCTCCAGCAACGCTTCCAGTTCCTTGAGGGTTTTCGACATCGCCGGCTGGCTCACCGCCAGGACATCGGCCGCCCGGGCCAGGCTGCCCTGGCGGGCCATTTCAAGAAAACACACCAAGTGACGGAATTTGATGCGGGTATCGATGTTCAATAGGGAGCCCCGAATGCACCTGGATCGGATCGATCCGTAACCGGGCCATGGTAGCGTGCAGAAAAATCCCTGACGACCGGACTGGCGCCGGTTCGAGCCACCAGCAACACTGACCAGCAGAAAAAACGAGGACACCCCCATGCTTTGGAAAAAAGGCCGGCGCAGCGACAACGTCGTGGACGCGCGAGATGACAGCAGCGCCGGCGGTGGCGGTGGCATGCGGTTCGGTGGAGGCAAGGGCTTGAGCCTGACGGCGATCGTACTGATCGTCGGCATCGGCTGGGCCACCGGCCAGGATCCGCTGCAGATCCTCGGGCAACTGCTGGGCCAGCAGAGCGGGCAGACTTCAGCGCCGGCCACCACCCAGGCACGCAAGGCACCACCGGCCAATGACGAACAGGCAGAGTTTGTCCGCGCCATCCTCGGTGACACCGAAGACACCTGGGGCCAGATCTTCCAGCAAGCCGGCCGCCAGTATCAGCCGCCCAAGCTGATCCTGTTCCGGGGCCGGGTCAATTCCGCCTGTGGCGCGGCCACTTCCGCCAGCGGGCCCTTCTACTGCCCCGCCGACCGCCAGGTGTACCTGGACATGGACTTCTTCCGGGAGATGGCCCAGCGCTTTTCCGCCGCCGGCGACTTCGCCCAGGCCTACGTGATTGCCCATGAAGTCGGGCACCACGTGCAGACCCTGCTCGGGGTCTCGGCAAAAATCCAGGCCGCGCGCCAGCAAGGCCAGCAGATGCAAGGCGATGGCGGCCTGCTGGTACGCCAGGAGCTGCAGGCCGACTGCTTTGCCGGGGTCTGGGCCTATCACGCACAGAAGCGCCTGAACTGGCTGGAACCCGGGGATGTGGAAGAAGCCCTGAACGCCGCCAATGCCATCGGTGACGACCGCCTGCAGCAGCAAGGCCAGGGCCGGGTGGTGCCGGACTCCTTCACCCACGGCACCTCGGCGCAGCGAGTGCGCTGGTTCAAGACCGGCTTCAGCCAGGGCCAGGTCAGCCAGTGCGATACCTTCAGCGCCAGGAGCCTGTAGATGCGCCGCTTGCTGGTCCTGCTGCTGTGCCTGGGTGGCTGCGGCGTCCAGGCGGCGGAACAGGGGGTCAAGGTCATCAGCCCGCAACGCCTGCCCCTGGAGGGCGGGCAACTGGCGCTGGGCCTGAGCCAGGATTGGCGCCAGCCGCTGCCGGGCGTAGAGCGGGCCCTGATCATCGTTCACGGCCGGCTGCGCAACGCCCAGACGTATCTGCACAGTGGGCAAAGCGCTGCCGGGCAGGCCGGGCAAAGCACAACAACCCTGGTGATCGCCCCGCAGTTTCTCAACCAGAGCGACATCGCCCGCCATCAATTGCCAGACGCGCTACTGCGCTGGAAGGGCAATGGCTGGATGGCCGGCGAGCCTTCAGTGGGCCCGCAGGCCGTCAGCTCCTATGCGGTGCTCGATGCCATCCTCCAGCGCCTGGAAGACCGCAAACGTTTTCCGGCACTCAAGGAAGTGGTGATCGCCGGTCACTCCGGCGGCGCCCAGGTGGTGCAGCGCTATGCGCTGAGCACCGGCAGCCACCCCGAGCTGGAAAAGGCCGGGATCGGCCTGCGCTACGTGATCGCCAATCCGTCGTCCTACGCCTACTTCGACGCATGGCGCC
Organism: Pseudomonas sp. BIGb0176; assembly: GCF_024810175.1. Taxonomy (NCBI): domain Bacteria; kingdom Pseudomonadati; phylum Pseudomonadota; class Gammaproteobacteria; order Pseudomonadales; family Pseudomonadaceae; genus Pseudomonas; species Pseudomonas sp. BIGb0176. The sequence continues at coordinate 190,471 of NZ_JANUEC010000006.1, read as the reverse complement.
CGGTGGCATTCGAACCGGCCAGTTGCCCGGGCTTCAACGACTGGAAGTACGGCCTGAACCGGCTGCCGGCCTATGCCGGCGGCCATTCCCCGGCGCAGCTCGAACAGGGCTACGTGACGCGCGACATCACCTACCTGCTGGGCCAGCAGGACACCGATCCCAACCATCCCGCCCTGGACAAGAGCTGCGCCGCCGAGACCCAGGGCGCGTACCGGTTGATTCGCGGGCACAACTACTTCGACTACCTGGTACGGCGTCATCCGCAAGGCTTGCTGCAACGGCTGGTGGAAGTGCCCGGGGTCGGGCATGACGGTGACCGGATGTTCACCTCGCCCGAGGGGCAGGCGGCAGTGTTCAAGTAAAGAAAGGCGCTGCCTGGAATGACGCTTTCGCCGGCAAGGCTCCGACGGGAGCCTTGCCGGCGAACAGGGCCCTCAGGCCGACAGCAGGTCGCGCAACTGCGCACAATCCCGGGCATGCCAGTCGGTCAGCTCCGGCCAGGGGTTGTCCGGCAGGTTGACCAGCACCGTATGGGTCCCGGCGGCCCGCCCGCAGTCCAGGTCGAAGCGGTAGTCCCCCACCATGACCATCCGTGACGGCGAGATATCCCAGGCTTCGGCCAGCTTCAGCAAACCGCCCGGATGGGGCTTGGGCGGTGCTTCGTCGCGGCCCAGCACGTCGGCCTCGGCAAAGCAGTCCGCCAGGCCGATGGCCTCCAGGGTCACATGGGCCAGCTCTCGCGCATTGCGGGTGAGGATGCCCAGGCGATAACCGCGCCCGGCCAGTTCCCGCACCAGTTCCACCGCACCCGGCGCCGGGCGCGAACCCTGGGCCAGGTCGCGCTCGTGTTCCAGCAGCCAGGCATGCTTGGCCGCGGATTCGTCCGCCGGCAAGGCCGCCAGGTGTGTGAGGATGTCATCCTCGGCAGGAATCGACAGCGCCTCGCGGATCGCCGCGAAATCATGCACAGCGATGGTCAGGGTGCCGTCCATGTCGAACACCCAATGTTTTATCTCTGAAAGACTCATGCCCAATCCTTGCGATGGCGGATCAACCCTTCCTGAGTCACCGAGGCCACCAACTGCCCGGCACGGTTGAACACGCTGCCCCGGGAGAAGCCCCGGGAGTTTCCGGCCCAGGGGCTGTCCATGGCATACAGCAGCCAGTCGTCAGCGCGCAGGTCGGCGTGAAACCACAGAGCGTGGTCGAGGCTGGCGACCTGCATGTCCTTCTGCCACACCGACTTGCCGTGGGGCAGCATCGAGGTGGTCAGCAGGCCGAAATCCGAAGCGTAGGCCAGCAGGTACTTGTGCAGCGCCGGGCTGTCGGCCAGGGCGCCGTCGGCGCGGAACCAGACGTACTTCACCGGATCCATGGGCTGCGGGTTATAGGGGTCCTTCTCGGTCACCGGGCGCACTTCGATCGGCTTGGGGCACAGCAGCTTCTCGCGCATGTGCTCGGGAATCAGGTGGGCGCGCTGGGTGGTGATCTCCAGCTCCGATGGCAGGTTTTCCGGCCCGACCACCTGGGGCATGCTGTTCTGGTGCTCGAAACCCTGTTCGTCGTACTGGAACGAGGCGCTGCAGGTGAAGATCGGATTGCCCTTCTGGATCGCCGTCACTCGCCGGGTGCTGAAGCTGCCGCCGTCACGCACCCGGTCCACCTGGTAGACCACCGGCAGCGCGGCATCCCCGGGGCGCAGGAAGTAGCCGTGCATGGAATGCACATGGCGCGCCTCCTCCACCGTCTGACTGGCCGCGGACAACGACTGGCCGAGCACCTGGCCGCCAAACAGCTGGCGAAAACCGAGGTCCTGGCTGCGGCCGCGAAACAGGTTTTCTTCGATGGCTTCCAGGGTCAACAGATCGACCAGATCATCCAGCACATGACTCATTCAGACTCTCCTCACACAGAGCAAAACCGCGCAATCTCGGCTGCGGCGGTCAAATCAATTGGGGTCGCACCTCATCGGCACATTCTAAACGTGCGCGCTTGCTATCCATGCAAGGTTTCCAACCATTGTTCGCGGGTAATGCGGTACAGCACATGCTCGCGCAGCGGGTGATCGCCAGCGAGGTTCGGGTGTTCGAAGTCATCCTCGGCAGCGTGATGCATACCAATGGCCTGCATCACCTTCTGCGACGGCAGGTTGTTGCGGGTGGTAAAGGCCACGACTTCTTCCAGGGCCAGGCGATCGAAAGCGCAACGCAAGGCGGTCCAGACCGCTTCGCTGGCATACCCCAGGCCCCAGTGCTCCCGGGCCAGGCGCCAGCCGATCTCCACCGCCGGCGTGAAGGGCGCTTCGAAACCCACGACGCCCAGACCGGTAAAACCGATGAACTCACCGCTATCCTTACGCTCCAGGGCCCAGAGTCCGAAGCCATGTTCGGCGAAATGCCCACGCACCCGGCCGATCAGCGCCGCGCTTTCCAGACGGCTCAAGGGCGCCGGAAAGTAGCGCATGACCTGTGGATCGGCACACATTGCCGCAAATGCCGGCAAATCATCGTCGCGCCATTGACGCAGCAGCAGGCGCGCGCTTTCGAGTTGCAGTATCGGCTCCATCAGTGCCCTCCGTTTACGTGGGTGCAAGTCTACATCGCTGGTAGGATCCTTCACGGGTTCCTCTAAGAAAATGCCATGCCATTGCCATTGATCTATCACGACGACTACAGCCCCGAGTTCCCGCCGGAGCACCGCTTTCCCATGGACAAGTTCCGCCTGCTGCGCGATCACCTGGTGGCCAGCGGCCTGACCCGCGACGCCGACCTGCTGCGCCCCGAGCTGTGCCCGGCAGAAATCCTCGCCCTGGCCCACGACCCGGCCTATATCGAACGCTACATGAGCGGCGAGTTGTCCCGGGAGGACCAGCGGCGCCTTGGCCTGCCCTGGAGCGAAGCCTTGGCCCGGCGCACGGTGCGTGCCGTCGGCGGCTCCTTGCTGGCCGCCGAACAGGCACTGGAACACGGCCTGGCCTGCCACTTGGCCGGCGGCACCCACCACGCCCACTATGACTACCCGGCGGGGTTCTGCATTTTCAACGACCTGGCGGTGATCAGCCATTACCTGCTGGAAAGCGGACGCGTGGGCCGGGTGCTGATATTCGACTGCGATGTGCACCAGGGCGATGGCACCGCGCGGATCCTGCAACATACCGCCGACGCGGTGACCGTCTCGTTGCACTGTGAAAAGAACTTCCCCGCGCGCAAGGCCCAGAGCGACTGGGATATCCCGCTGCCCATGGGCATGGGCGACGCCGACTACCTGAACGTGGTGGACGACACCCTCAACTACCTGCTGCCCCTGTACCAGCCGGACCTGGTGTTGTACGACGCCGGGGTCGACGTGCATCAGGACGACGCCCTGGGCTACCTCAAACTCACCGATGCCGGCGTGGCCGAACGCGACGAACGGGTCATGCGCCATTGCCTGGGCCGCGACATCCCGGTGGTCGGCGTGATCGGCGGTGGCTACAGCAAGGACCGCCAGGCCCTGGCCCGGCGCCACGGCATTCTTCACCACAGTGCCCAGAAGGTCTGGGAATCGTCAGGGTGCTACTGACATCCGCAGGCCTTACCCACATCCACTGTGGAACCGCTTGTGGATAAGCTGGGAGAAAGCCTCTGCAGCCCTTGTCCCACGGGGCCTCAAGGCCATCGCCTGTTTTTTGATCAGTGACATCAGATGGTCATACAGTTGTGAGTGTCTTACCCCCAATCCCTGTGGAGCCGCCTGTGGATAACCTGCGCGAAAGACGCTAGGCCCCTTGCTCTGCAAGGCCTGCAGAGCGGTGCCTGTTTTTTGATCAGGGCGCAGCAGGCCTCCGGCGACGCCGTAGCGCTTACCCCCAATCGCTGTGGAGCCGCCTGTGGACAACCTGCGCGAAAGTCGAGCCAGCCCACGGGACACAAGGCCCGCAGCCCGCTGTCTAGTTTTTGACCAGGCATCATCGACCCAGCAAGCCCCCTGCACCTCGGGTAGAATGCCCGGCCTATTTCCTCAGCCCCGCCTCTGCCATGACTGCATCGCACTCTTCCACGCCCCACCACGTCGCGATTATCGGCGGCGGCCCCGCCGGCCTGATGGCCGCCGAGGTACTGAGCCAGGCCGGGGTTCAGGTCGACTTGTACGACGGCATGCCATCGGTGGGCCGAAAATTCCTCCTGGCTGGGGTCGGTGGCATGAACATCACCCACTCCGAAGCCTATCCGGCCTTCCTCTCGCGCTACGCCGAGCGTGCACCGCACATCGCCCCGTTGCTGCGGGAATTTGGCGCCGAGGCGCTGTGCCAGTGGATTCATGAGCTGGGTATCCAGACGTTTGTCGGCAGCTCCGGCCGGGTGTTTCCTACCGACATGAAGGCTGCGCCGCTGCTGCGCGCCTGGCTCAAGCGCCTGCGCGATGCCGGAGTCGTTATCCACACCCGGCACCGCTGGCTGGGCTGGAATGCCGACGGCAGCCTGCGCATCCGGCATGCCGAGGGTGAAAGTGCGGTACGGGCGGATGGGGTCCTGCTGGCATTGGGCGGCGGCAGTTGGGCACGACTGGGTTCCGACGGGGCTTGGCTGCCACTGCTGGAACAGCGCGGTGTGCAGCTTGCGCCCTTGCAACCAAGCAATTGCGGTTTTGAGGTCAGCGCCTGGAGCGAGCTGCTGCGCAGCAAATTCGCCGGCGCGCCGCTGAAGAACGTGGCCATCGGCCTGAATGACGATGTGCCTCGGCTGGGTGAATGCGTGATCACCGCCAGCGGCATCGAGGGCAGCCTGATCTATGCCTTGTCGGCGCCGATTCGCGAATCCATCAACCGGCACGGGCAGGCGACGATCCATATCGACCTGCTACCGAACAAGCCCCTGGACAAGGTCCAGGCCGCCCTTTCCAAGCCACGCGGCTCGCGGTCCATGGCCAAGCACTTGCAGAGCCAGTTGGGGATCGAGGGGGTAAAGGCGGCGTTGCTGCGAGAACTGACACCCGCCCCGGCCTTCAATGACCCGGCGCTCCTGGCGGCAGCCATCAAGGCCCTGCCCCTGACGCTGATCAAGCCTCGCCCACTGGACGAAGCCATCAGCAGCGCCGGCGGCGTAATGTTTGAAGCCCTGGACGACGACCTGATGCTTCGGCAGTTGCCTGGAGTGTTTTGCGCAGGGGAAATGCTCGACTGGGAAGCGCCGACCGGCGGCTACCTGCTGACCGCCTGCTTTGCCAGCGGGCGCCAGGCGGGGCTGGGGATGCTGAAGTGGTTGCGGCGCCAGCCATAAACAGCTTCGCCGGCAAGTCGGCGCCTACGAAAGGGTAGGAGCCGGCTTGCCGGCGAAGGGCCCGGCGCGATGTCAGATCAAGGCTTGCGCTTGCGCGGCCCGGTGTTGAAAGCCGGCACCTTGCGCACCGGTTTCACCGCCGGAGCTTCAGCCACTTCGCCACTGTCCACCCACTTGCCCAGGTTGCGCTTGCCGCCACCGCCGGAGGTTTTCGGCTTCTTGGGCTTCTTCGGCTTTTTCACCACCTGGCCACTGGCATCGGTTTCCGGCACCCGGTGCTCGGGTTCGAAATCCTGTTCCTCATGGCGCTTGAGGGTCTGGCGGGTGAGCATCTCGATCGCCGAGAGCAGGTTCACCTCGTCGGCGCACACCAGGGAAATCGCCTCGCCGGTGGAACCGGCACGGCCGGTACGCCCGATGCGGTGGATGTAATCCTCGGCCACGATCGGCAGGTCGAAGTTGACCACCAGGGGCAGGTCTTCGATGTCCAGGCCGCGGGCCGCCACATCGGTGGCCACCAGGATCTGGATCTCACTGGCCTTGAACCGGTCCAGGGCGCGCTGACGCGTGGCCTGTGGCTTGTCGCCATGGATGCCGTCGGCATTCACGCCCTGGCCCTGGAGTTTCTCCACCAGCGCATCCACACCGTTGCGGGTCTTGGCGAACACCAGCACCTGCTTCCAGCGATTCTTGCGCAGCAGGTGGCTGAACAGCTCCGGCTTGCGCTTCTTGTCCACCGGCACCACCCATTGCTTGACCGTGTTGGCAGCCACGTTGCGCGGGCTGACCTCGATGCTCAGCGGATCGTTGAGCATCTGCCCGGCCAGCTGGCGGATGGCGTCGGAGAAGGTGGCGGAGAACAACAGGGTCTGGCGTTTCTTCGGCAGGGCCGCGTAGATGCTCTTGAGCTCTTCGGAGAATCCCAGGTCGAGCATGCGATCGGCCTCATCCAGCACCAGGGTCTGCAACTGGCTGAACTTCACCGCATTCTGACGGAACAGGTCCAGCAGACGCCCCGGAGTCGCCACCAGCAGGTCCACGCCTTTGCGCAGCTTCATCATTTGCGGGTTGATGCTGACCCCGCCGTACACCGCATAGGTGCGCAGCGGCAGGTGTTCGGCGTACTGGCGCACGCTTTCGTGGACCTGCTCGGCCAGTTCCCGGGTCGGCACCAGGATCAGCGCGCGTACCGAGTTGCTATCGACTTTCGGCCCTTCCAGGGTCAGCAACTGCAACAGCGGCAGAGCGAAACCGGCGGTCTTGCCGGTGCCGGTCTGGGCCGCGGCCATCAGGTCACGCCCGCCCAGCACTGCCGGAATGGCTTGCGCCTGCACCGGGGTCGGGGTCTGGTAGCCGAGGGTTTCGAGGGCGCGCAGCAGGGGTTCGATCAGGCCAAGAGTGGCGAATGTCATGGGGGTACCGTAGGAAAAAGTCAGCACAGGGACGCAATGGGCGGCAGTTTACCCTAATTCAGGGGCTCGCTCCCGGGCCGCCCCAGGCCTGCCAAGCCCGCCCCGGTGAGTGTATGCTCGCCCCACTGTTTGCCACGGGTCGCGCACAAGGGCGGCGCAACACCCGAGCTGGCACTCAACCGCCCCTTTGCCCTTCCCAAGGAGCCTCACCGCGCATGGACAACCAAAACCCCTTCCAGGCCCCTGCCGCCAAACTCCTGGCCAGCAAGCCAACCGATCAGAGCCTGTACCTCTACAGCGTGGCGGCCATTGGCCTGAGCACCTTCATCGGCACCTCCGTGGCCGGCGCCTATTTCATCAGCCAGAACCTCAAGGCCATGGGCCGCGAGAGCGAAGTGAACAAAGTCTGGGCCATGGGCATCGGCCTTTTCATTGCCATGAGCGTGGCAGGCTTTTTTCTTCCGGAAAGTATCCCTGCGGTGGTGTTCATCCTGCCGCCGATCTACGGGATGAACGCCTACGCACGCCAACTGTTCGGCCCCCAGGTGATAGAGCACAAGGCCGGCAACGGGCGCTTCTTCTCACTATGGCGAGTGGCGGGAATCAGCCTGCTGTTTTCCCTGGCCCTGGCGGCAGTGTTATTCGCCCTCGTCCTGCTGAGCGGGTTCGAGTGACCCGTTCAGGCTGAAGCCACCGCGCCGGGCATTGCCCGGCGTTTTTTATTGCAACCACGCTGTCTCCCCGGCCGTTCTGGCCAACTCGCCGGCCCTTCTGCACCCTCCGCCGGCAGCACCCGACACACGGCAAACGCCCCTGGCACAACAGTGCTCTTGCCCTTCGTACGGGCAAGTTCCCTAGGACAGGTACTAAAAGCCAGGCTTCGAATATACGGCACCAGCGCCGCTGCCTATGATGCCCGCCGCCGGCACAACTCCTCATCCACATCATCAGCGCGGACGCTTTCACGATCCTGTTCGCCAGGTTTGCGCCGCGCTGTGTATATCCAGGAATGGTTATGCCGACCTTCAGATTGAACACCCTGTCCCGTGCCACCCGCCTTTGTGTGGCCAGCCTGGGAACTGTCGTATTGCTACCCATGACGGGCCTGGTACAGGCCGCCGATGAACCTGCCGATGCGGCCCTGCCACGCGCCGAAAGCGCGGCCGACGGCCCCTTCATCAATATCCAGGCGCTGATGGCCAATCCGGCCCAGCGCAACATCGCCGACGCGGGAACCGAACGTCTGCAGCAGGAAATCGGCATGCGCCTGCGCAGCCTCATTCCGGACCGGAACGACAGTTTCAAGGGCCTCAAGGTCATGGTCGGCACGCTGCAAAGCAACAACCGCTCCCAGAGCGCCGCACAGGAAATGTTTGTCGCCGCCCGTGGCGACGGCAGCTTCATCGCCCTGATGCCTGACAGTAACCTGATGATTCGCGGCAACGCCAGTGGCGAACAGTCGCTGATTCGCCTCAACAACCAGCACTCCTTCGACCCGCGCAATATCGACTCCGTGCCCAACGAAGGCGACGACGTACCCAACCTGATCGAGACCCAGAGCGGTCAGCGCAACTACCTGACCCACCGCAACGCCCAGGGCGAGATCGTCATCGATCTGCTGGCAGGCTTCACCCAGAAAGCCGCAAACTACATCGGTGACCATGAGGCCTACGCCCTGGCCCAGGTCGCCTCGGTCAACCGTGCCGTGGAAAACTCGCAGATCAAGAATGTGCGTGTGCGCCTGGCCGGCACCCAGGTGATAGCCAACGACTACCCGATCACCACCCCGGTGCTGGCCGATGTCAAAAACCTGTTCGCCGATGGCATGCGCAAATACAGCCCGGACCTGGTCGCCGCATTCACCGTTGGCACACCCGGGGTGGACACCGCCGCCGGCTGGGCCTACGTGAACGGCCGCTACTCGGTCAACGCCATCAGCGCCTCGGCCGCCTTCCGCCACGAACTGGCGCACAACATCGGCGGCAGCCACTGCAACGACGGCAACGACAACTACCGCTTCGGCCACAACAACGGTCGGGTCGGCACCATCCTCTGCGGCAACCACGTCGGCTACTTCTCCAACCCGGACCTCAAGGACCACCTCGGCGTGCCCCTGGGCGATGCTCGAACGGCGAACATGGCCCGGGTCTGGCGCGAGAACGCTGCGAAGATTTCCGCCTACGCCCCCTCAGTCGTGCCGCTGGACAGTGAAAACCTGATCACGATTCTCGAAGAACGGATCAACCAGGCCAAAGGCCAGACCCGCTACTTCCCACTGGATGTACCGGCAGGCACCCAGCGCCTGGCCTTCACCGTGGTGCCCGGCACCAGTACCAACAAGGGCGGCCAGGTCCAGTTGTCGCTCAAGTATGGCGCTCAACCAACCACCACCAGCTACGACTACCGCTCGGCCCTCAGCCAGATAGTCGGTCTCGGGGCCAAGGATCCAAAGCCGGGCCGCTGGTACCTGGCTATCAGGACCGAAGGTATGGCGGCTGAAGACCTGATCCTGCAAGGCAACGCTTACGGCCACACCCGGGAAACGGCCCAAGGCACCTACCTGAAGCTCGTGGCGACCACTTCGGTGGACGGCAAGAACAACGCCAGCATCGCCGAACTGATGCTGGCCAGCGCCAAAGGCGAGCCCCTTCCTCGAAACAGCTGGCGTGTCCACTCAACCAGCAGCGTGGCATCCGGCACCACCTCGGGCTCGAACGTGCTCGATGACAACCCCAACTCCTACTGGAGTTCGGCCGCCGACGCCCGTTATCCCCACCAGATCGTGATCGACATGGGCAGCAATAACAGTTTCTCTCAGTTGCGCTACCTGCCACGCCAGGACCAGGGCCAGGCGGGTAATATCAAGGGCTACCAGGTGTACTCCAGCCACAGCTTCAATGGCCCCTGGAGCTTGCTGGCAGACGGTGAGTTCAGCGCCGACAACCAGGTCAAGGTGACCTCGCTCAAACCTGTGGATGCCGGCACCCCGCCAGTGGCCGTGATCCGCGGCAAGACTGAAGCCAATGCAGGTGAACAGATCGTGCTGGATGCGTCCGCCTCCAGCGACCCACAAGGCGCGGCCCTGAGCTTTGCCTGGGAAGCCTCGCCCAAGCTGGACTTTACCTACGACGGTCCGCGTATTGCCTTCACCGCACCAGAATTGGCTGAAGACACCCGCTACCGTTTCACCCTGAGCCTGAGCAACGGCAAGCAGAGCACCCTCAAGACCCACGAAATGCTGATCAAGGGCAAGGCCGGCAGCGGCAGCTGCAAGCCCCAGTGGCAGGTTCGCGGTACCTATGTAGCCAAGGACCAGGTGCAGTGGAAAGGCCGTCAATACGAAGCGCGCTGGTGGACCCAGGGCAGTGAACCGGGCACCCCGGCCTTCACCGGGCCCGATGGCTCCGGCAAGGTCTGGCGTGACCTGGGTCCGTGCGCCAGCGAAGGCGAACAGCCGGCGGTCAAGCCGCCACTGGCCAGCATCGACGGCCCGGGCCAGGCCAAAGCCGGAGCAACGGTGGTGCTCGACGCCAAAGGTTCCAGCGACCCTGCTGGCCTGCCGCTGAATTACCGCTGGAATGTGAACCCGAGCGTGGACTTCCAGGCGGCCGGGACCTCGATGAAGTTCGTCGCCCCCAAAACAGCACAAGACGTCACCTACCGCATCACCCTGAGCCTGGGCAACGGCCATCACAGCGTGACTCGCGAGCACAGCGTGACGGTCAAGGCAGAAAGTACCGCTTGCCAGGGCCCATGGTCGGCCCAGGGCACCTATGTGGCGAAGGACCGAGTCAGCCATAACGGGCGCTTTTACATCGCTCGCTGGTGGGTCAAGGGCAATGAGCCGGGCAACCCGGCGTTCACCGGGCCAGATGGTTCCGGTAAGGTCTGGCTCGACGCCGGTACCTGTAACTGATGCAAAGTGGGTAACCGCCAGCTGCACAATTGGGTCACCCTTTCCCGGCAATGTGGGTTAAAAAGGGTGGGCGGCGACTGCCCCGGTCGTCGCCCACCCACTGCCGTCGATCGCCGCTCGATTCCACCCAGCGCGCCCATTGGCAGGCCACTGACGTTTTGCCCATGGAGTTCTTCAATGCCCAAGATTGCCCTGTCCGCACGGATGCTAGCGGGCCTTTCACTCTCCCTGCTCCTTCCCCTGGCCTGCGCCGCCGAGCTCGTCGGTTTTCGTGAAATAACCCTGCCCGATGCAAGCAAACAGCGCCCCCTGCATGTCGCCCTCTGGTACCCCACCGAAACCGCCAGCCCGCTCCTGGTATCGGCAGAGAACCCGGTCTTCCAGGGCCTGCCCACCATCAAGGATGCCTCTCCTGCCCCTGCGGCCCATCCCTTGGTGGTCCTGTCACACGGCTATCGCGGCAACTGGCGCAACCTCAGCTGGCTGGTCACTTCGCTGGTCGGCCAGGGTTATGTGGTCGCCGCCCCTGACCACCCGGGCACCACGAGTTTCGACCAGCGTCCGGAAGAAGCGGCGAAGCTTTGGCAGCGTCCCCGGGATCTGAGCCGGGTCATAGACGCACTGAGCGCTGACCAGTCCCTGGCAGGCGCGGTCGACCCGCAGCGCATCGCCGCCATCGGCCATTCGCTGGGCGGCTGGACGGTCACCGCATTGGCCGGCGCCCGCTATAGCCCGCAACGCTTCCTTGAGGAATGTCGGCTGCATCCCAACCCGCGTCTGTGCGGGCTGGCTCCGGAGCTGGGGATTGCACCGCAAAACCAGGGCTCTCTGGGCACCGACCTGCGGGACCCGCGAGTCAAGGCGGTCGTCTCCCTGGACCCGGGGCTGGTCCGTGGGTTCACCCCGCAAAGCTTGTCAGCGGTGCAGACGCCAACCCTGATCCTGGGAGCAGGAGTCGATATTGCCAGCATGCCGGTGGAGCAGGAGTCGGGCTACCTGGAAACCCACCTGCCGTCGGCCACCTCCAGCCTGCTGGTGATCGCCGATGCCAGCCATTTCAGCTTCATGCAAATCTGCAAGCCAGGCGCCACGGCCCTGCTCCGGGAAGAGAACCCCGAGGATGAAATCATCTGCCGGGACGGCAGCCAGCGCAGCCGCGAAGCGATTCACCAGCAAGCGAGCCAGGTCATCGGCGACTTTCTCCAACGGAGCCTGGCCGGCCTGCCACCGGGACAGTGATCAGGCCGCCTCTTCCTGGGCCGCGGCCTTGGGCTTGCGCCATTGGGGCAGGCCGATCAGCACTACGGCACTGATGATCACCAGCATGGCCATGGCCTCCTCGATGCCAATGGTTTCGCCGACGAAGACGATGCCCAGCAGCACCGCCACCGCCGGGTTGACATAGGCGTAGCTGGTGGCCGCGGCTGGGCGCACGTGCTTGAGCAGGTACATGTAGGCGTTGAAGGCGATGATCGAACCGAAACCGGCCAGGTAGGCCAGGGCCAGCCAGCCTTCCATCGGAGGCAGGGTGTCCAGATGCTCACCGCTCAGGGCACTGCCGATCATCAGTACCACGCCACCGACGAGCATTTCCGCGGCACTGGCCATGGCGCCCTGGGGCAGCGGCAAATGCTTGCTCCACACCGAGCCGAAAGCCCAGGCCGCCGCAGCGAACAGCAGCAAGGCGGCGCCCATCGGGCTCGACTGCAGGTTGGACCCCAGGTTGAGCATGCCGATGCCAATCATCCCGAGGACGATCCCGGCCCACTCCAGGCGCGTGTTGCGTGCACCCCAGAAATACCCGCAGAGCAAGGTGAACAAAGGCACCGTGGCCACCGCCAGCGCCGCGACGCCGGAGGTCACCCCGGAGTGTTCGGCCAGCGTTACCGCGCCATTGCCACAGCTCAACAGCAGCACACCGATGATCCCTGCGGCCTTCCATTGCGCCCAGGTCGGCGCCGGCACCCCGCGCCAGCGCAGAAAGGCGTACATCAGGCTACCGGCGATGATGAAGCGAATGCCGCCGAGCATCAGTGGCGGCCAGTATTCGACACCGATGCGAATCACCAGGTACGTCGAGCCCCAGATTACATAGAGGGCAAAAAAGGCGGCTATCAACGGCAGCGGAAAACGGCTTTGGCCAGGCATGGGAGGCGGCTCTGAGGCAGGCAGGGGGAGGTCTATTCTAGAAACTCGGCCCAGGGAACTTAAGTTACAAAACCTGTTTATAACGCCCGTACACTTTCCAAAAGATGGAGATAAGGGCTATATACCGTGCTTTCGAAAGCTGGATAGATCGAGAGCCTTCCATGGACAAGTACGACCGCATGCTCCTGGCCAGCCTGCTGGAAAATGGCCGGGCGAGTTACGCCGAGCTGGCACGCAAGGTGAATCTCTCGGCACCGGCGGTGGCCGAACGCGTGGCCAAGCTGGAGGCCAGCGGAGTGATCACCGGCTACCAGGCCAAAGTCGACATGGCCAAGGTCGGCTTGCCGATCCAGTGCGTGATCGAACTGCGCCTGGCCCAGCACGGCAACCAGAAGGCCTATGACGAACTGATCAAGATTCCCCAGCTCACCGAGTGCCACCGGGTCACCGGCGACCCTTGCGTGATCATGCAGGCCGCAGTGGGATCGATGCCGGAGCTGGAGGAGTTGATCAACCGCGTGGCCCAGTTCGGTTTCAGCAAGACCTCCATCGTGCTCTCCAGTGCCATTGAACGGCGCGTGCCCCTGGGGCAACTGGAAAGCAAATGAACCTCGGGACTCAGAACCCGCGGTGGCGCTTGAGGTGTTCGGGGACTTTGGCCGCGGGAACCTTCTGCAGTTTGCACAGGAAGTCATGGGACAGCTCGCGCAGGCCATGCTTGTGCCTCAGTTCGCCGGCCAGGTGGGCCACCAGGTTGGCTGCCATTTCCGCATCGGCCATGGCCCGGTGAGCCTGGCCGGTGTGCGGCAGGCCGGCGAATGAAGTCAGGGTGCCCAGCTTGTGATTAGGAGCCGCCGGCATCAGGCGCCGGGCCAGCAGCAGCGAACAGGCGAAGTTCTGCAGGCGGGTGCGCTTGATCCGGCCCAGCTCGAAATCCCAGAACTTCTGGTCGAAGGCCGCGTTGTGCGCCAGCAACGGCGTGATGCCGACGAACTCGTTGACCTCGTTCATCACCTGCTCTGCCGGGGGTGCGCTGCGCAACATGGCATTGCTGATGCCGGTCAGTTGCTCAATAAACGCCGGCACCCGCACGCCGGCGTTCATCAGGCTCTGGTAACGCTCGACGATGCGCCCCTGCTCAAGGATCACCACGGCTATTTCCGTGGCCCGGCAACTGCTGCTCGGGGAGATCCCGGTGGTTTCAAAGTCGATGACGGCAATGCGTTCCAAACCTGTCCTGCTCCGTATGAAAATTGATCAGCTTTTAAGCAGCAAGGCGCCTTCGATCGGCACATAGCGCGTAGCCGCGCGAATCAGCGAATTGGCGGTCAGCCCCGGCACGCCATAGGCCACCGCGCTGACCCCGTGCTTGTGGATGATGCGCTCCAGCAGCAGGTCGAAATCACCGTCGCCGGAAGCCAGCACCACTTCGTCGACATGGGCCGCAGCGTCCATGATGTCGATGGTGATGCCCACGTCCCAGTCGCCCTTGGCCGAGCCGTCGCTGCGCTGGATATAGGGCTTGAGTTTTACCGTGAAGCCCAGGTTGCGCAGGATCTGCTGGAACTGCTGTTGCTTGCTGTCACCACGGTCGATGGCATAGGCATAGGCTTCGACTATCTGCCCTTGCTTGCTGATATCCGCCCACAGCGCCGCATAGTTGAAGTGGCAACCATAGGCCTGACGAACGGTGTAGTAGAGGTTCTGGACATCGGCGAACACAGCGATTTTCTTCACCGCTAATCCTCATGGCGCAGCAGCGCAAGGGCTGGATCGGGCCTCAGGCCCCGAAAAGTCGCCCAGTATGCCAGTCGCAGGGATTGTTCCGCGAATAATCGGTCCGGGGCAGGTGTCTGCCCCGGACCGACGCAGGTCAGACGAAGGAGTCGTCGTCGGAGAAGAACGAGCTGTCGTCGTTGTCGTAGTCGGCGTTGCTGAAGCCACCCTGGTCGTTGTTGCCCCAGGAGTCGTTGTTGGCCAGGCGCTGGTCGTCATTGCCCCAGCCGCTGTTGTCGCTGGCCGGCGCCGGTTCTTCCTTGATGACTTCGACGATTTCCTGGGGCTGCTGGTTGTTGTGGAACAGGCTGCTGATGCCCTGGGCCAGCATGACCCCGCCCGCAACGCCGGCGGCAGTTTTCAAGGCGCCGCCCAGGAAACTGCTACCCGCCGCCGGTGCCTGCTGCGGTGCATAGTTCTGTGGCGGTGCGGCGTAATTCTGCTGCGGCGCGCCGAAGTTCTGTTGCGCGGGGGCGCCAAAGGAAGAACGCGCCGGTTCACGCCAGCCACCACCGGACGACGGTGGCGGTGCACTCTGGCTCGGTGCCGGCTGTGGCTCGCGGGAACCGCCGAAGATGCTCGACAGGAAACCGCCACCGGCCGCCGGTGCCGGAGCACTGGCCTGGGCCCGGGCCTGTTGCAGGTCAGCCTGCAATTGCTGGACTTGCTGGGTCAGCTGCTGGTTCTGCTCGTTGAGGCTCTTGAGTGCGGCCTCCTGCACCAGGATCGCCTGGGTCATGAAATACCCGGCCGCAGGCTGGCGGGTCAGATGCTCCTTGATCCGCGCCTCTGCCTGGGCGTCGCGCGGGGCTGAATCCGTTTCGGCTTGCTGCAACCGTGAAAACAGTCCATCGATCAGGGTTTGCTCTTGGTTGTTCATGGCGACCTCTTTAGATTGCCGGTAGAAATCTGGTCCGCCGCTCGGACAGAGCGGTGGTACGCACCAGTTATGGGGCTGGTGCGACGACTTTCAATGGTCTTTACCCAAGGTTTACGTTTGCTCGGGCGGGGCCTGCATCGGTTAAAGTGTGCAACCGCTTCTTCAACTGCGATCTCATCGAATGAATCCGTTAGATGTACTGCGTGACTCTCTGTATTTCTTCCAGCGCAACCTCGGGCAGATCGCCCAGCTGTGCCTGCCGCTGGTGATTCTCGAAGCCTTGCTGCAACAAGGGGTCAACAGCGCCCTGGGCCCCGACACCTTCCCGGGCTACAGCGTGGTGGTGGGCCTTCTGGTGTATCCGTTGTACACCGGTGCGCTGATCCTGTTTCTCGACGCCCGCACCCGGGGCGAGTCGCCACGTACCCGGGACCTGCTGGCCATGGCCCTGGCCCTGTGGCCGCGTTTTGCCCTGCTGACGGCGGTCAGCACCCTGCTGATCCTGCTGGGGTTGTCGCTGTATTTCCTGCCGGGGCTGTGGCTGATGGTGGTACTGGCTTTCGCCGAGTACCTGCTGGTGCTCAAGGGCATGGCGCCGCTGGCGGCCATCAGTGAAAGTTTCCGCCTCAGCCGTGGGCACTTCCTGCGGATCCTGGTGTGCATCCTGGCGGTAATGACCCCGCTGTGGCTGCTCAAGGGTGCCAGTGAAGCAGCCTATTCCGAACCGCTGAACCCGCTGCTGTCCCTGGCCATCGATAGCGCCTACAGCTTTCTGCAGCTGTTCACCAGCGTGGTGCTGTTCCGCCTGTTCATGCTGATCAGCGAGCAGCCGGACAAGCGCTGAATCCTCCCCCCGGCCGCTCTGCCCCTTGGGTGACGGCCGTGCTCTCGGTTATGCTCCGGGGCCATCCTGCAACGCCATAAGCCGAGCCGATGATCCGTCTACTTCGCATCACCCTGTTGAGCCTGTTGTTGATCGGTCTGGTGCTGGCCGGGCTGGTCTACAGCCTGACCTGGCGCCCGGAGGCCAAGGAAAGCCTCGCTGTCAGTTGCAGTGCCCAGGCCGCGCCGCTGGTGCCGGGCCAGGCCCTGAAAGTGATGACCTGGAACCTGCAGTACCTGGCGGGCAAGCGCTATGTGTTCTGGAACGACCAGGCACAGGGCGAGGACGAGCAGCCGACCCTGGAGGACATGGCCTTCAGCCTCGACGAAGTGGCTCGCGTGATCCGCGACGAACAACCGGACCTGGTGCTACTGCAGGAAGTGGACAACGGCGCCAAGGCCAGCGCCTACCAGGACCAGCTCAAACTCCTGCAGGAACGCCTCACCGATCTCTACCCCTGCAGCACCCAGGCGTACGACTGGAAAGCCGATTTCGTACCATCGCCGCATATCTTCGGCAGCGTCGGCCGACAACTGGCCACCCTCAGCCGCTATCGCATCGATCACGCCGAACGCCTGCAACTGCCCACAGCCGAACACGGCTTCATCGGCCGGCAGTTCCAGCCCAGGGAGGCCCTGCTGCTGAGCTACCTGCCCCTGAACGACGGCGGCCAGGTGGCGGTGCTCAATACCCATCTGGAACGTGCTCGCACGCCTGGCCAGACGCAATCAAGGCAGGTCGCAGCCATTGGTAAAGTCCTGGATAAACTCGAAGGCCGCGGCACGCCCTGGCTGATTGGCGGGGATTTCAACCTGTTGCCCCTGGGCCAGTACCAGCGACTGAGCGACGTGCAACGGGCGCCCTACAGTGCCGACAGCCCGCTGCACCTGCTGTGGGACAAATACCCGATGATTCCCAGCAACACCCAGGCCAGCGGCGTCGACCGCGCGCATTGGCTGACCCACTACCCCAACGACCCGAGCCTCGACGGCCCGGATCGCACGGTGGACTACCTGTTCTACAGCCCGCGGCTCAAGCGAGTCGAATCCCGGGTGCGCCAGGACGACACCTTGCGCATCTCCGACCACCTGCCGGTGCTGGCCCGGTTCCTCTTGCCGGCGCAATAAACCCCAGAGCGGCTACAGGGCAGTACGGGAGTTCGGGTTATTTGCGCGGTTTGACCCGCGCCGTGGCTTCGGCGATCAGCGGGTCATCCGGCCAGTAGTGCTTGGGATAACGGCCCTTGAGGTCCTTTTTCACCTCGGCGTAGGTGCTGCGCCAGAAGTTCGCCAGATCCTGGGTGACCTGTACCGGACGTCGCGCCGGAGACAACAGGTGCAACTTGACCACCTGGCGGCCACCGGCAATGCGCGGTGTTTGCGTCAGGCCGAACAGCTCCTGCAGGCGTACCGCCAGGATGGGTGGATGCTCGCTGTAGTCCAGGCAAATCGACGACCCGGAAGGCACCGTCAGGTGATGGGGGGCCAGCTCATCCAGGCGCTGAGGCAGTGGCCAGGGCAGCAGGTTGTGGATAATTCCGGCCAGTTCCAGGTTGGCGAAGTGGCTGAGCCGCGAGACCTTGCCCAGGTAGGGCTGCAACCACTGCTCCAGCCCCTTGAGCAAGGCCCCGTCACTGACATCCGGCCATTGGCTGGTGCCCGTGGCCTCCAGGTCCAGCTGACGCAACAACGCTACCCGGGCCTGCCACTGGCGCAGCTCCGGAGTCCAGGGCAACAGCTCCAGGCCTTTGCGCCGGACCAGATTGACCAGGGCCAGGGTGCGGGCGGACTCATCCAGCCCGCTCAGCGGTTCGCGACTGAGCACCAGTTCGCCGACCTTGCGCTGGCGTTCGGCCCGCAGCACGCCTTCGCGCTCGTCCCAATCCAGCTGATCGACTTGCCGCACCTGCTCCGCCAGTACCGAATCGAACAACATCGGATCGAAATCCGCCGCCAGGTAGATGCGTTCCTCGCGCTGCCCCTGGCGGCTGCCCAGGTCGGCGATCACCAGCCAGGGTTGCTTCATCAGGCTGTCAGTTTCGCTGAACAGCGCCGCGCGGCCGTTGGCCAGGCGGTATTCGGCGCCGCCGGGGCGCCGCTGCTGGGCCACCCGGTCGGGATAGGCCAGGGCCAACAGGGCGCCGAGCCAGCGCGGGTGCTCGGGGTCGGCCACCGCAGCCTCGGGCTGCCCGCGCAGATAGCCCCGATACTGGCGCGCCAGTTGTCGGGCACGCTGCACCCCGCCCTGGGCTCCGCGAGCGGCACGTTCTTCTCCGCCAAGCAGCACCAGGCGGCTGTGCAGGTCGGCGCCGGCGCCGCGCAGGATATCCCGCTCCCCCAGCAGCGCCGCGACATCGCAAGCCATCGGCGCCAACCCCAGGGACTGGCCGCGTAGCAGCAGATGGGCGATGCGCGGGTGAGCCGGCAACTCGGCCATCGCCTGGCCGTGGCGGGTCAGGCTGCCATCGTCATTCAACGCCCCCAGGCGCACCAGCAAGTCCTGGGCCTGGGCATAAGCGGCACTGGGGGGAGCGTCCAGCCATACCAGTTGATTTGGCGTCACGCCCCAGCGCGCCAGTTGCAGGGCCAATCCGGCCAGGTCCGCCTGGAGGATTTCCGCACTGGCATAGGCGGCCAGTTGCTCCTGTTGATCGGCCGACCACAAGCGGTAGCACACGCCGGGCTCCAGACGCCCGGCACGCCCGGCGCGCTGGGTGGCGCTGGCCCGGGAGATACGCTGGGTATCGAGGCGGGTCATGCCGCTGCCGGGATCGAAACGCGGCACCCGCGCCAGCCCGGCATCCACCACCACCCGCACGCCATCGATGGTCAGGCTGGTTTCGGCAATATTGGTGGCCAGCACCACTTTGCGCTTGCCCGACGGCGCCGGGTCGATAGCTGCGCGCTGGGCTGCCAGGTCCAGCTCGCCATGCAACGGGCAGAGCAGGATCTCACTGCGCTCGCCCAGGGCTTCGGCCAACTGCTGGTGCACCCGGCGGATCTCCGCCTGGCCGGGGAGGAACACCAGCAGGCTGCCGCTTTCATCGTTGAGGGCCTCGAGCACGGTCTGCACCACCCTTGGCTCGATGAATTCACCGGGCTGGAAGGGTCGGCCCCAGCGCTGGGTCACCGGGTACATGCGCCCTTCACTGCGCAGGATCGGCGCATCGCCGAGCAGGGTCGACAGGCGCTCGCCTTCCAGCGTCGCCGACATCAGCAGGATCTTCAGTGGCTGCTCGTCACGAAACAGCTCGCGGCCACTGAGGCTCAGGGCCAGCGCCAGATCGGCGTCCAGGCTGCGTTCGTGGAATTCATCGAAGATCAGCAGGCCGACGCCTTCCAGGGCCGGGTCATCCTGCAGGCGCCGGGTGAGGATGCCTTCGGTGACCACCTCGATGCGGGTACGCGGGCCGACCTTGCTGTCCAGGCGGATGCGATAACCCACGGTCTCGCCGACTTTCTCTCCCAGCTCGCTGGCCAGGCGCTCGGCGGCGGCCCGGGCGGCCAGGCGCCGGGGTTCGAGCATGAGGATGGTCTGTCCGGCCAGCCAATCCTGGTCCAGGAGCGCCAGGGGCACGCGGGTCGTCTTGCCGGCACCGGGCGGGGCTTCGAGCACCGCTTCATGGCGTGTCGCCAGGGCGGTACGCAGTGCAGGCAAAACTTCATCAATTGGCAAAGAATTCATGCTGGCTCCAAAACAGAGGCGCGAGTATAACGGCGAACTGCCTGGGGTTAATCATGGTCTGAGTGCTGATCGACAAGACTCAACACCCCGCTTCATCCCTCGTTGCTTTCGTGCTTGCTAGGAGATTTCCATGCGTATTTCCCACCGTGTCATCGGCGGCGTTCTGGTGGCCACCCTGCTGACCCAACTCACCGCCTGCGGCTCGATCTTCTTCCCCGACCGGCGCGGCCAGATCGACGGCAAGATCGATCCCCTGGTGGCTGTGCTGGATGCCGTTGGCCTGCTGTTCTACGTGATCCCAGGGCTGATCGCCTTCGGCGTCGACTTCGCCACCGGGGCCATCTACCTGGAGCCGGGCAAGACCGCGCAGATCGCGCCGGAAAAACTGCAACAGGCCATCGGCGCCGACGGTAAAGTCGACAACCGCAAGCTGCAGGCCATCCTGGAAAGCGAACTGGGGGGCAGTTTCCCCCTGGATGACCCACGCCTGATCCAGCACAAGGGCAGCGTGCAGCAACTGGCGCTGTACGGCCTGCAACCTGCTGCCTGATCACTTTTACCCAGGAACCCGCCATCAATGACCGCCAACTCGGAACACGCCCGCCTCCTGCGCCTGGCCACCCGCGCCTCGGTCACCGTGGCGGGCATACTGATCGTGACCAAGGCTGTCGCCTGGTGGCTCAGCGGCTCGGTGAGCATGCTCGCCGGGCTCACCGACTCGGTACTGGACGGTTTCACCTCGCTGCTCAACCTGCTGGCAGTGCATTACGCCCTGCGCCCGGCAGACGACGACCACCGCTATGGCCACGGCAAGGCCGAGTCCCTGGCGGGCATGGCCCAGGCATTGTTCATCGCCGGCAGCGCGGTTCTGATTGCCTTCCAGGCGGCGCAACGCCTGCAACATCCGGAACCGGTAGGCGCGCCCTGGCTGAGCATCGGGGTGATCGTCCTGTCGCTGGCGCTGACCATTGCCCTGCTGCTCCTGCAGCACCGGGTGATCCGGGCGACCGGCTCCAATGCAGTGCGCGCCGACTCCCTGCACTACCGCTCCGACCTGATGCTCAACGGCAGCATCCTGCTGGCCCTGGTGCTGGCGGCGTTCGGCCTGCATCAGGTGGACGCCTGGTTCGGCCTGGGGATTGCCGTCTACATTCTCTGGAGCGCGATCCAGATCGCCCGGGAGAGCTTCTCGGTGCTGATGGACCAGGAGCTGCCACCGGACGTCAGCCAGCACATGCTGGAGCTGGCGTGTAGTGTGCCGGGAGTACTGGGAGCCCATGACCTGCGCACACGGATTTCCGGCAGCCACTGGTTTGTCCAACTGCACCTGGAATTACCCGGGGAACTGACCCTTTCGGTGGCCCATGGCATCAGCGACCAGGCCGCCGATGCCATCCAGAAGGCCTATCCACGGGCCGAAGTGCTGGTGCACGCCGACCCGCAGGAAGTGGTGAAGGCAGCCAGGGCTCAGTAGGTCACCTGATAGCCCCGTGAGCTCAAGCAGTTGCCCTGGGCCTGGCGGTAGGCCTGGACCACTTGCGGGGCCGGCTGATAGGTCACGCTCGCAGGATCGAAGCCGCTCTGCTGCACCGCCCAGCGATAGCAGTCGTAACGGTCCTGGTCGATCTGCTGCGGCGACTGGCCGTTGACCGGGTAGGCCAGCACGTCATAGCCATTGCCGCTCTGCTGCGGGTCCGCAACCGGCACGCCGGCAGGTGGCTCGACCACCACGTACTGCTGGGTGTTGGCTTCGTAGGTGTAGTAGGCCCCTGCCGCCAGAAAGAACAGCGCGCTGCCGATCCAGACTTCCCGCGCATAGTCGGGCAGGTACGTCACGCGAATGCCATAGGGCGGGCGCACCACCACATAGCGCGGGCCTTGCGGGCGGTACCAGTAACCACCGGAAAAAAAGTAATCCTGGCCGCGATAGGCGACCCGGTCATTGCGCCCGGGGAAGCGGTCGATCACATACCCGGGGCGGTACTGCGGCCCGGGGCCCCAGCCATTGCCATCGGGGCGGCCCGGCCAGCGGTAGTCGTTGGGATGGCCGCCACCTGGCCGAGAGCCCGGGCCGCCAGCCTGCCAATGCTGGTTGTAGTCGTTGCGCCGGGGAATGTCCTGATAGTAGCCACGCTGTGGCTCCTGGGTCTGGCGCACGGTGTCGGGGCGGCCCTGGATCGGCAGGTTGTTTGGCTGCTGCACCTGGGGTTGTGGCACAGGGGCCGGGCGAACCTGCTGATTGGGATCGTGCTGAGGCCGGTTCTGCCACTGCCCTCCCGGGTTCTGGCCGTTGTGCTCGAACTGACGGCTGTTATCGCCGCGAATGATTTCATTCTGCGGCCGCTGTGGCTGCGCACTGGGTGGTGGACGGTTGGGAACATTGGCGGGCCGCGGCGGGGCATTTTCCGGGCGGCCCTGGCCTTGATGCTCTCGCTGCTCGCCCCCGGGAGCGCCATGCTGCGCAGGCGGCCGATTCTCGTCTCGCTCATCGGCGAGCAACTGAGCGTTGACGCTCAGGCACAACACACCAACACCTGCCATACGCCAGATGCGCGACTTCATGCTATTCCTCACTGCGGATAGGGGGGGGCCTGTACATAAGACTGAAAAAGCCCTGGGCGGTTCTGCATCAGGTTATCAGTCACGAGACTTATTTCGCAGGCAATAAAAAAGGGCGGCCCGTCGGCCGCCCTTTGAGATTTTGTCCGTGCTCGGCGCTTTTGACGCCGGCTCACCTCACTCCGTCTTCTGGACAGTGTGTAGCCCGGGGGCCGGCTCAACCCTGTGGGATTGGCGGCCGCGGCAGGCCTGATTCGGCGGGCCGCAGTGGACTCTATGTCCGGGCAATGATTCTGGTGATAAGAATAGGCGCGCAGCGAAGACAGAGGATTGCGAAGATTGCTTGTAAAAACACCACTTGCGCAATTTTTAACTCAAGATAGATAATTCAACGCAATAGTTACGACAAAGGCCTGATTGATGAGCAAACTCGACCGCTACGACCTGAGCATTTTGGCGGAGTTGCAACGCGACGCCCGTATCTCCAACCAGGAACTGGCCGAGCGCATCGGCCTGTCGCCCTCCCCTTGCTCGCGCCGGGTCAAGCAGCTGGAGGACGATGGCTACATTTCCCGCCAGGTCGCCCTGCTGGACCGCAAGATGCTCGGTCTGAGCCTGACCGCCTATGTCCTGATCGGCATGGACCGGCACACGCCGGAACGCTTCGAGAATTTCGAAGCCGCGATCCGCAGCCTGCCCCAGGTGCTGGAGTGCAGCCTGGTGACCGGGGTCGATGCCGACTACCAGCT
This sequence comes from Pseudomonas sp. BIGb0176, assembly GCF_024810175.1. Lineage (NCBI taxonomy): Bacteria > Pseudomonadati > Pseudomonadota > Gammaproteobacteria > Pseudomonadales > Pseudomonadaceae > Pseudomonas > Pseudomonas sp. BIGb0176. Next base: position 167,206 of record NZ_JANUEC010000006.1, on the reverse strand, counting down.
CAAGGTGGTGGTACCGGACATGGACCATTACCAGAAGCTGCTGCTCGGCCATCTGACCCGTATCGAGGGCGTGACCAGCGTGCGTTCGAGCTTTGTGCTCAATCAGGTGCTCAACAGCACCGAACTGCCGCTGACCCACCTGCGCAACTGAATCCCGGCCCCCGCTGTGGCGACATAACGCATGCAGATCAATGCTTGGGCCGCGGGCGTTGACGTATACTCGCCCGGCATTTTTTGCCCTGCCTGCACTGGAGATGAGTGATGGACCCAGCAGTATTCGAAGAGTGGATGATGACCGGCCTGGTCAGCATCCTGATCATTTTCATGGGTTTCATCGTCTGGGACCTGGCCAAGAAGTCCAAGGCCGGGCGCTTCGGCTCGTTCATCCTGTTCTTCGTGCTGGGCCTAGGCGTTGCAGCCTTCATCATCAAGAGCGTGGTGATCGGCCTGATCGAGTCCGGCGCCTTATAAGCGCGCCGCCACTTCTTTCCACTGGCCCTGCTCCAGGCCGTCCAGGGTCCAGTCGCCGATCCTGACCCGCACCAGGCGCAAGGTCGGTAGCCCCACCGCAGCGGTCATGCGCCTTACCTGGCGGTTGCGCCCCTCGCGTATCACCAACTCCAGCCAACTGGTGGGCACGCTCTTGCGAAAGCGCACCGGCGGGTTGCGCGGCCATAGCGTCGGTTCTTCGAGCTGGCGCGCCTCGGCCGGCAGGGTCATGCCGTCATTCAACTGCACACCTTCGCGCAAGCGCTGCAACTGCTCGGCACTGGGCTCGCCCTCGACCTGCACCCAATAGGTCTTGGCCAGCTTGTGCTTGGGATCGGCGATGCGCGCCTGCAACTGCCCGTCATTGGTCAACAGCAGCAACCCTTCACTGTCGCGATCCAGGCGCCCGGCCGGGTAGACCCCGGGGACCGCAATGAAGTCCTTGAGCGTGGCCCGCCCCTCGCCATCGCTGAACTGGGTCAGCACATCGAAAGGCTTGTTGAACAGGATCAGCTTCGGCTCGACCGGCGCGGCCTTGGCCACACGCTTGGCGGGAGAGGAGGAAAACGGTTTGGCGCCAGGGCGGCGGGAAGCGGGACGGGGCGGACGGGACATGGGAGCAGGAACATTCAGCGATCAGGACCGACAATGCTAGTGGCCTGACCGCCAAATGACCATGGCTTAAACGCTTAGCGGAAAGGCGGCTCGTCGAAGCTGCGCAGTTTGCGCGAGTGCAGGGAGTTGAGCTCGCTGCGCATCAGGTCCACCGCTTCGATACCGATCTTCAGATGCTGGCTGACCGCACGCTCATAAAAGGCGTTGGCCGCGCCCGGCAACTTGATTTCACTGTGCAATGGCTTGTCCGAGACACACAGCAAGGTGCCGTATGGTACTCGCAGGCGATACCCCTGGGCGGCGATGGTGCCGCTTTCCATGTCCACCGCCACGGCCCGGGACAGGTTGATCAGCGGGCGTTCCTCGGCCCAACGCAACTCCCAGTTGCGGTCGTCGTAAGTCAGCACGGTGCCGGTGCGCAGGCGTTTCTTCAGTTGTTCGCCCTTTTCCCCGGTGACATTGGCCGCCGCCTGCTGCAACGCCAACTGGACTTCGGCCAGGGCCGGAATCGGAATGTTCGGCGGCACCACGCGGTCGAGAATGCCGTCGCGACGCATATAAGCGTGGGCCAGCACGTAGTCGCCAATGGTCTGGGACTGCCGCAGGCCGCCGCAGTGGCCGATCATCAGCCAGCAATGCGGACGCAGCACCGCCAGGTGGTCGGTGATGTTCTTGGCGTTGGACGGGCCGACACCGATATTCACCAGAGTCACACCGTGGCCATCGCTGGCCTGCAAGTGGTAGGCCGGCATCTGGTAGCGGTGCCAGACCACACCGGCGGCGATGGCCGAGGCCTCGCCGTGATCCATGCTTTTCTCGATGATCACGTTGCCCGGCAGGACCATGCGCACAAAGCGCGGATCGCTGCGCAACTGCTCCAGGCCATGAACGATGAACTGGTCCACATAGCGGTGATAGTTGGTCAGCAGGATCCACGGCTGCACATGACGCCAGTCGCTACCGGTGTAGTGCACCAGGCGCCGCAGGGAGAAATCCACTCGCGCGGCATCGAACAGCGCCAGGGGCAGCGGATGGGTATTTTCCCAATCGTAGAGGCCATCGGCGATGCCGTCGGTGGCGGCCGACAGGTCGGTACTCGGGAACACCCGCGCCAGCGCCGCAGCGGTCACGCCGGAACCTGCCAGCTCGTCGCCCTGCTCCACGACATAGGGATAAGGAATGTTCTGCTCACTGACGCCCACTTCCACCGTCACGGTGAAGTCGTGCATCAACGGCACCAATTGTTCGAGCAGGTAATTACGGAAGGCTGCAGGATGGGTCACGGTGACACTGTAGGTGCCCGGCAACTGGACCTTGGCATAGGCCCTTGTGGTCTGTGGGACTTCGCCGTGGCAGTGGTAGGTCAGGCGCAACTCAGGGTAGCGAAACAGTGCTCGTTGCTCGGCATCCGGCTCGACCCGGTCCTTGAGATAACGCTTGAGCGCCTGGCTCAGCGCCGTGGTGGCCCGCTCATGCAGGGCGGCAAGCCGGTCCACGGCTTGCTCGGCGGTTTGAACGACAATAAAAGCTTCGGTCACGATAAGCATCCTGTGTTCTGAACTTGCAGGCGTTCATCTTGCCTGCAAGACCGTCCCACGGGAACAGCGTAATCACCGCAGGCGCCGGGAAGCCGGCGCCAGGGAGGGTCAGAAGCCCTGAGGGGAGGAGCGGGCGACAATGGCTGCCACGTCCAGGCCACGCGGCAAGGTGCCGTAGACCCGCCCGCCCTGGCCGCCCAGGCGGCTGGCGATAAAGGCGTCGCTGACCACCTGGTTGCCGGCTTCCAGCAAGAGCTTGGCCTGCAGGCCCAGGGCAATGTCCTCGGTGAGTTGACGAGCACGGTATTGAATGTCGCCGGTGTCCTTGAAGCTCTCCTTCAGCCCGTTGATATGGGCGGCCAGGCGCTTGTCGCCATGGCCATTGCCCAATTCGGCGAACAAGGCGTCCAGCACGCCCGGCTCCTTCGACAAGGCTCGCAGCACATCCAGGCATTGCACGTTGCCGGAGCCTTCCCAGGTGGAGTTCACCGGCGCCTCGCGGTACAGCCGTGGCAGGATGCTGTCCTCGACATAACCGGCACCGCCCATGCACTCCGCCGCCTCGTTGATCATCGCCGGGGCCCGCTTGCAGATCCAGTACTTGCCCACCGCCGTCACCAGCCGGGAAAACTTCGCCTCCTGGGCATCGTCCAGATGATCCAGGGCCCGCCCCATGCGCATGCTCAGGGCCAGGGCCGCTTCGCTTTCCAGGGCCAGGTCGGCCAGCACGTTCTGCATCAGGGGCTGCTCGCTGAGCACCCGCCCGCCCACGGTGCGATGGGCACAGTGATGGCTGGCCTGGGTCAGGGCCTGGCGCATCAGGGAGCTGGAGCCGACCATGCAATCGAAACGGGTCATGGCCACCATCTCGATAATGGTCGGCACGCCGCGGCCTTCCTCGCCAATCATCCAGGCCAGGGCACCGCGGAACTCCACTTCGCTGGAAGCGTTGGAAAGGTTGCCGAGCTTGTTCTTCAGGCGCTGGATATAGAACTGGTTGCGCGTGTCATCGGGACGGTGCCGGGGCAGGAGGAAGCAGGTCAGGCCCTTGTCGGTCTGGGCCAGGGTCAGGAAGGCATCGCACATCGGCGCCGAACAGAACCATTTGTGACCCACCAGCTCGTACGCCTGCCCGGGGCCGCCAGCCCCCACCGGGTAGGCCCGGGTGGTGTTGGCACGCACATCGGTGCCGCCCTGTTTCTCGGTCATGGCCATGCCGATGGTCAGCCCGGCCTTGTGTTGCATGCCGACATTGCGCGGGTCGTACCGGGTGGCAAGGATCTTGGGCAGCCACTGGTCGGCGATATCAGGTTGCAGCTTCAAGGCCGGTACACAGGCGAAGGTCATGGTCAGCGGGCATCCGCTGCCGGCCTCGGCCTGGCTGTGCAGATAGGTCATGGAGGCGCGGGCAACGTGGGCCCCCGCTTGCGGATCGGTCCAGGGCAGTGAGGTCAGGCCGGCTTCGATCGCCGCCTGCATCAATTGGTGATAGGCGGGATGAAACTCCACCAGATCGATCCGGTGGCCAAAGCGGTCGTGGCTGGAAAATACCGGTTTGTTCTGATTGGCCAGGAACCCCGCCTCCATCAACGGACCACCGGCCAGGGCGCCATAGGCGTCGACCCGCGACTCGGCCCAACCGGCATCGAAACGGCGCATCCATTGCTGCAGCGGCAGGTCGATCCGATAGAGATTGGCGCCGTCCAAAGCTGGCGGCTGGTTGGTGACTTCGTGGGTTTCAGCGAACTGGTGGAGGTTCATCGCGGGGCTCCTTCAGGGTGTGCCAAGACCCCAGTTAAGCACCGCCCCCACCCCGAACAAAGTGGCATACCTGCCTAAATGTCGGCGCTTTCGCCCTGTTCCACAGAGAGCACATATCTCGACAATGCCGTTTGCAAGGCCTCGAACTTCACCGGTTTAGCCAGATAGTCGGAGCCAGCCCCCGCCGGGCAGCCCTCTTTGCCGGGCACGCAGGCCAGCAGGATGGGCAATTGGGAGTAGCCGGGCAGCGCCTGGGCCTGCAAGCGAAACGCCCCCAGTTGCGCCGTGGACATCTCGCCATCGATCAACACCGCACTGACCAGCTCACGCCCGAGCAATTGCAGGGCATCAGTAGGGCTACCGGCGGTGCGCACCTGGTAGCCCAGCTTGAGCAGCATGCCCCTGACCACCAACTGATTGACGTCGTTGTCGTCCACCAGCAGCACGGTGCAGTCCCGGGGCAAGCGTCGCGCCACTGCCGCCGGCGAGCGCGGGGCGGGTTCCTGGGCGTCGAACTCCACCAGCAGGCGGAAACAACTGCCCCGGCCTGGCGTGGATTCGTGGGTCAATTGCCCGCCCAGCAACTCCACCAACTGCCGACAGATCGCCAGGCCGATACCCAGCCCGCCATATTCACGGGTCATGGAACCATCGAGCTGGAAGAAACGCTGATACAGGGTCGCTTCATCCAGGTTGACGAAGCCAATACCGCTGTCGATCACCTCGAAACTCAGGCTGACCCGCTGCGCCGACACGGAACGCGTGAGCACCCGCAGCACCACGCTGCCCGAAGGGGTGAACTTGATGGCATTGTCCAGCAGGCACTCCAGACAATGGCTGAGTTTGCAGCGGTCGCCCTGCAAGCGATCGGGCAGCCCGGCGCTCAAGTCGATCTGGAAAGCCAGCGACTTGGCGGCGGCACTGGCGCCGTATTGGGTCTGCAGTGTCGTCAGCAGGGAGCGCAGGCTGAACGGCTGACGCTGGGCGCTGAGCTTGCCGGCCTGCAGCTCGGTCAGGGTCAGAATGCCGTTGACCATGCGCATCATGTCCCGCGCCGAGCCGGCCGCTGTCTGCTGGTATTGCTCCAGCTCCGGATCCAGTTCCAGGGTCTGCATCAGTTCCAGGGAGCCGATGACGCCGTTCATCGGGGTCCGCAGCTCATGGGTCAGGGTGGCCAGGAATTCGTCCTTGAGCCGGTTGCTGTGGGCCAGTTGCTGGTTCAACACTTCAAGCTTCTGCCCGGCTTCGAGCAGTGTCTGGGCCTGTTGCTCACGCATGGCATTGATGCGATCGGCCAGGGCCAGGGACAGCAACGCCACTTCGATCGCCGAGCCGATCTGGCTGGCGTACATGGTCAGGAACACATTCGGCAGGTAACCCAGCACCATCAAGGTGTTGATCACCCCTCCAAACAAAAAGGCCGACCAGGCGATGATGAAATAGCGTGCCACGCGCAGGCCTCGACACCAGGCGACAATCCCGGCCACGTAGATCACCACGGTGAACACCAGGGCCAGGGTGGTGGCCAGGCGCAATGCCAGGGCATAACTGGTCATCAGTGAAAGCGCCATGACCAGCGCGCCAAAGGCCATCAAGGCCAGTAGCACACGGTCGACCCAGGGGCTGTGGCGGGAAGTCTGCAGGAAGCTGCGGGCGAACTGGCTGCCGAACAAACCTGCCGAACCGATGAAGAACGGTGTCGCGGCATTGGCCCACCAGGGGCTGTCGGGCCAGAAGTACTCCACTGCGGCGCCGTTGACCGACAGCTGATAGAGACCGAAGGAAGCGATATAGACGATGTAGTAGAGGTAGCTGGTGTCCCGCACGCTGAGGTAGATGAACAGGTTGTACACCAGCATCCCCAGCAGCACGCCGTAAATCAGCCCGAGCACATACAACCGCACCGGCTGGGCTTCCAGGTAAGCACTGCTGGACCACAGGCTCACCGGCGCCTGGATCGAGCCTTCGCTGGCCAGCCGCAGGTAGACGGTCTTGTGCTCGTGGGGAGAAAAATTCAGGTTGAACAGGTAGTTGTTCTGGCGAATCTCTCGACTGTCGAAGGGCAAGGCATCCCCGGTACGACCCGCCAGGCGATAACCACCAGACTCGTCAGGGACGTACAGTTCAAGGTGGTCCAGAGGCGGATAGGCCAACTCCAGCAACCAGCTGCGTTGTGCGCTCGGGTTGGCGGGGCGATAGTCGAGGTCGATCTTCAGCCAGAACGCCGAGCGCGAATAACCGGCGTTGAGGGTGTCTTTGTCGTGGGGTCTGAATTGTTCAGCCAGAGGCCCCGAGCTGACATCGGCAATGGTCGCCTCCCCCCCCGCGTCTTCGAGTACTTGCATCACTCGGCCCAAGGGCAGGCGTTGAGTGAACTCGTCGAACTCGGCGGCGCCAGCCAGCATCGGCAAGCTCAACAGCAACATCAGCAAATAGTGCATAAAGCCCCAGCGTGGCTTGTCCGGTGGTGTCAGGAAGTCCCCCATTTCCCTTGAGCAGACGTAGAACCGGCATGACCTGTTATTGATTTGAATCCACTCTAGCATAGCCGCTGATGGCCATTGAACACCATTGTAAGTTTTAGTCTAAAGGCTCTAGAACGGGGCTTTCAGCGCAATCCAGCGGGCTAGAGCTGTTGCTTCGGTCAAGTGGGCTGGCCGGCGCCAGATCGCCCCTCTCTTATATGTCGAGCGCCGCGAAAAAAAACGTTTGGTGGTAAGCTCGCCGCCCATGAATATCTACAGCTCTCGCCCCGTTGTCCTCTGTCTCTCCGGCCACGACCCCAGTGGTGGCGCCGGCCTGCAGGCAGATATCGAAGCCCTGCTGGCTCAGGGTTGTCATGCAGCTCCGGCTGTCACCGCGTTGACCGTGCAGGACACGGTCAATGTCAGCGACTTCCGCGTCCTGGATCGCGAGTGGGTATTGGCCCAGGCCAATGCGGTGCTCAACGACTCCACGGTAGCGGCGGTCAAGCTGGGCATGCTCGGTTCCCTGGAAATGGTCGACACCGTGGTCGAGCTGCTCCAGGCCCACCCGCACCTGCCAGTGGTCTGCGATCCGGTGTTGCGCGCCGGCGGCGGTGGCCGGCTGGGCAAGGATGAAGTCGGCTACGCCATGCGCGAGCGCCTCCTGCCCCTGGCAACCATTGCCACCCCCAACCTTCCCGAAGCCCGAATTCTCGCGGAACTGCCTGAAGGCAGCGCCGACCAATGCGCCGAAAAACTCCTGCCCTTCGTCAAGCATTTGCTGATCACCGGCGGCCACGGCGATGAACACGAAGTCCACAATCGCCTGTACAGCCGTGACGGCCTGCGCAAAACCTATACCTGCCAGCGCTTGCCGGGCAGCTACCACGGCTCCGGCTGCACCCTGGCCAGCGCACTGGCCGGCCGCCTGGCCCAAGGTGAACACCTGGCCAGTGCGGTGAAGTCCGCCCTGGATTACACCTGGCGCACCCTGCGCGATGCCGAACAGCTTGGCCGTGGCCAGTTCGTTCCGCGCCGCTTGCCGCTGGATTTCTGCTCGTAATGTCATGAGGCCTGCTCAATGAAACTACGTGGTCTGTACGCCATCACCGACAGCCAACTGTTGGCCGGCAAGTTTCTGAAGTACGTGGAGGCGGCGCTGGAAGGCGGTGTCACGCTGTTGCAGTACCGCGACAAAAGCGACGACCAGGCCCGCCGACTGCGGGAAGCCGAAACCCTGCTGGCCTTGTGCGAGCGCTACAAGACCCGTTTGATCATCAACGATGATGCCGAGCTGGCGGCGCGTATCGGTGCCGGCGTGCACCTGGGCCAGACTGATGGCCCATTGACCCCGGCCCGAGCCTTGCTGGGCCGCCAGGCGATCATCGGTGCCACCTGCCACAGCCAGTTGCCACTGGCCGAGCAAGCCGCCAAGGATGGCGCCAGCTATGTCGCCTTCGGCCGTTTCTTCAATTCCACCACCAAACCCGGCGCGCCTGCGGCCAGCCTGGAGCTGCTGGACCAGGCCCGGGCCAGCCTGCACCTGCCGATCTGCGTGATCGGCGGCATCACCCTGGACAACGCCGCGCCACTGGTGAACCACGGCGCCGACCTGCTGGCGGTGGTCCACGGCCTGTTCGGCGCCGAGAGCGCCGAAGAAGTGACCCGCCGCGCCCGCGCCTTCAACGCCCTATTCAACAGCTGATTTTTGAGAGCCCGATCATGTCTCGTTCCGAAACCCTGTTTGCCAACGCCCAGAAACACATCCCGGGTGGCGTCAATTCGCCTGTCCGCGCCTTCAAGAGCGTGGGCGGCACCCCGCTGTTCTTCAAACACGCAGAAGGTGCCTACGTCACCGACGAAGACGACAAGCGCTATGTCGACTACGTTGGCTCCTGGGGCCCGATGATTCTTGGCCACAGCCACCCTGATGTCCTGGACGCCGTGCGCAAGCAACTGGAACACGGCCTGTCCTACGGCGCACCGACCGCCATGGAAACCGAAATGGCCGACCTGGTGTGCTCCATCGTGCCATCCATGGAAATGGTGCGCATGGTCAGTTCGGGCACCGAAGCCACCATGAGTGCCATTCGCCTGGCCCGTGGCTTCACCGGCCGGGACAGCATCATCAAGTTCGAAGGCTGCTACCACGGCCACTCCGACAGCCTGCTGGTGAAGGCTGGCTCCGGCGCCCTGACCCAAGGCGTGCCGAGCTCCGCCGGTGTGCCCGCGGCTTTCGCCAAGCACACCCTGACCCTGCCCTTCAACGACATTGCGGCGGTGGAAAAAATGCTCGCCGAAGTAGGCCAGGAAGTGGCCTGCATCATCGTTGAACCAGTGGCCGGCAACATGAACTGCGTACCCCCGGCACCGGGTTTCCTCGAAGGCCTGCGTCGCCTCTGCGATCAGCACGGCGTAGTGCTGATCTTCGACGAAGTGATGACCGGTTTCCGTGTTGCCCTCGGTGGCGCTCAGGCCCATTACGGCGTGACACCCGACCTGTCGACCTTCGGCAAGATCATCGGCGGCGGCATGCCGGTAGGCTGCTTCGGCGGCAAGCGCAAGATCATGGAGCACATCGCGCCCCTGGGCCCGGTCTACCAGGCCGGCACCCTGTCCGGCAACCCGCTGGCCATGGCCGCAGGCCTCACCACTCTGCGCCTGATCAGCCGCCCGGGCTTCCACGCCGAACTGAGCGACTACACCAGCCGTCTGCTCGAAGGCCTGCAACAACGCGCCGATGCAGCAGGCATTCCGTTCGTCACCACCCAGGCTGGCGGCATGTTCGGCCTGTACTTCAGCGGTGCCGATGACATCGTCACCTTCGACGATGTGATGGCCAGCGACGCCAACCTGTTCAAGCGCTTCTTCCACCTGATGCTGGAAGGCGGCGTATACCTGGCGCCGAGTGCCTTCGAAGCGGGCTTCACCTCCATCGCCCACGGCGAGGCCGAGTTGCAGCTGACGCTGGATGCGGCAGAGCGGGCATTCGCCGCCCTGAAGTAAGCGCTGGACGGCGGGCGTGTGAAACATCACGCCCGTTGTAGTCTTTACTTGAATTTTCTGCAGTGAAACCTGCAAATGCTGATGAATCCTTGGGATATAGCGCCCACGCAGCAGAAAAACGAGTAAAGACTTTGTAAGGTGGGCCCTGCTTATTTCATAATGCGCGCTTATTGGGCCCCACGCTGGGCCCCGCGCCCCTCAGAGGTAAGTCGATTCCCATGAACCGCACCGGCCGCGCCCTGACACTGGGCTGCCTGTTGCTCCTTCAGCCCCTGCTCGCGCATGCACAAGCAGGTGGCAACTCGTTGTTGATCCCGGCGCTGGGTCGCTGCACCCTCGATCCCCAGGCTCAGGACCAGGCCGAGGCCCTCACCGCCTGCCAGAAGGCCGCCGACGAGGGGGATGCCGAGGCGCAATACGAGTTGGGCGAGTTCTACTACGAGGGCAAAGGTGCGCCGCAAGATTTCAATCAAGCCCTGAGCTACTTCGAAAAGGCCTCCTTGCAAGGCCATGCCCAGGCGCAATTCAAGCTGGGCACCATGTTCTTCCACGGTGAAGGCGTGCCGGCCAATAACGTCCAGGCTTACATCGTGCTGAAGATGGCTGCGGTCAATGGCGCCGAAGACGCCCTGGACACCGCCGACGAAGTCGCCGAGCACATGCAGCGCGACGAACTGGAAGTTGCAACCCAGGTACTGGGACAGATTTTCCGCAAATACCTGATGGAACTGCAGAGCGCCGATGGGCGCTCACCCTTCTCGCCCCTGCCGTAGGCATTTGCGCCTCAGTCGCCGGTGAGCCGGCTTCCACACAGACAACCGCCCTCCCGGAAAGACGGAGTCGGCCAGGCTTATTTTTCCGGCATCGGCATCGGGAACGGCATGACGTTGCTCACCCCGCGGGCCTCGCTGATCTTCGGCGTACCCAGGCGCTCGACTTCATCGATGCGCACGATCGAATGCATCGGCACAAAGCTGCGCACTACACCTTCGAACTGGGCCTTGAGCTTCTCCTCGCTCGGGTCAACGACCACTTGCGTGCGCTCGCCAAAGACGAACTCTTCCACTTCCAGGAAACCCCACAGATCACTCTGATAGATCTGCTTGGCGTACATTTCGAACACCTGGCCCTGGTTGAGGAAAATCACCTTGTAGATTGGAGCTTCACGTTTGGTCATGGCGGGCGGGTAACACATCGGGGGACAAAAATAGGGCGCGAACTATAGCATAGCTACCCGATGCACAACCCTAGGAACCTGTGGGCATGGCCCCTATAATGCGCGGTTCTTTGAATCACGTGATGATCCCGTCCATGGCCAAGAAGCTTTACATCGAAACCCACGGTTGCCAGATGAACGAGTACGACAGCTCGCGCATGGTGGACCTGCTGGGCGAACATCAGGCCCTGGAAGTCACCGCACGCGCCGAAGATGCGGACGTCATCCTGCTCAACACCTGCTCCATTCGCGAACGCGCCCAGGACCGGGTGTACTCCCAGCTCGGGCGCTGGCGTGAGCTCAAGCTGGCCAATCCGGACATGGTGATCGCCGTAGGCGGTTGCGTGGCCAGCCAGGAGGGCGCGGCCATCCGCGACCGCGCCCCCTATGTGGACGTGGTCTTCGGCCCGCAGACCCTGCACCGCCTGCCGGAAATGATCGACGTCGCGCGCATCACCAAATTGCCGCAGGTCGACGTCTCGTTCCCGGAAATCGAAAAGTTCGACCACCTGCCCGAGCCCCGGATCGATGGCCCGAGCGCCTATGTCTCGGTGATGGAAGGCTGCAGCAAGTACTGCACCTTCTGCGTCGTGCCCTACACCCGCGGCGAAGAAGTCAGCCGGCCCTTCGACGATGTGATCGCCGAGATCATCCACCTGGCGGAAAACGGCGTCCGCGAGGTGACCCTGCTGGGCCAGAACGTCAACGGCTATCGCGGCCAAACCCACGACGGGCGCATGGCCGACCTGGCCGAATTGATTCGCGTGGTTGCCGCGATCGATGGCATCGAGCGAATCCGCTACACCACCTCACATCCGCTGGAGTTCTCCGACAGCCTGATCCAGGCGCATGCCGAAGTACCAGAACTGGTGAAGCACCTGCACCTGCCGGTGCAATCCGGTTCGGACCGGATCCTCGCGGCCATGAAGCGCAATCACACCGCCCTGGAGTACAAGTCCAAGCTGCGCAAGCTCAGGGCGGCTGTTCCGGGAATCTGCATCAGTTCGGACTTTATCGTCGGCTTCCCAGGCGAGACGGAGAAGGATTTCCAGCAGACCATGAAACTGATCGAAGACGTCGGTTTCGACTTCTCCTACTCCTTCGTCTACAGCCAACGGCCGGGAACACCGGCCGCCGACCTGGCCGACGAAACACCGGAGGCGGTGAAAAAGGAACGGCTCAACGCCTTGCAGCACCGCCTCAACCAGCAAGGTTTTGAAATCAGCCGACAAATGGTCGGCTCTACCCAGCGCATCCTGGTGACCGACTACTCGAAGAAAGACCCGGGCGAACTGCAGGGACGGACCGAGAACAACCGCATCGTCAACTTCCGCTGTGACAATCCCACACTGATCGGCCAGTTCGCCGACGTGTACATCGACTCGGCGCAGCCTCACTCGCTGCGCGGCTCCCTGCTGCAATAACCTGGCAGGGAAAAGCCCCAGCAGCCCTTGCTCCGCATAAGAGCTTTCGCACCCAGGCTGCTGGCGTTATCCTTGAATTCATCTTAATTGCCGTTGGGCGGCTAAAAACGACCTTGAACGCACCCATAGAACCTCATCGTTTCATCCTCGAGCCCTTCGAGGCTCGCCGCTTCGCCAATCTGTGCGGGCAATTCGACGAGCATCTGCGCTTGATCGAACAGCGCCTGACGATCGAGATCCGCAACCGCGGCAATCAGTTCGAACTGATCGGCGAACCCAAGCAAACCACCTCCGCGGAAAACCTTCTGCGCCGTCTCTACCGGGAAACCAAGGGCACCGAGCTGTCGCCGGACCTGGTCCACCTGTTCTTGCAGGAGTCTGCCGTGCAAGAGCTGGACAACCCTTCGGTAGCCGATGCCGCCGTGGCCCTGCGCACCAAGAAAGGCATGATTCGCCCCCGCGGCCTGAATCAGCAGCGCTACGTCAAAGAGATCCTCGGCAACGACATCAACTTCGGCATTGGCCCGGCCGGTACCGGCAAGACCTACCTGGCCGTGGCCTGCGCCGTGGACGCCCTGGAACGCGAGCAGGTGCGACGCATCCTGCTGGTGCGCCCGGCGGTAGAAGCCGGCGAAAAGCTCGGTTTCCTGCCCGGCGACCTGGCCCAAAAGATCGACCCCTACCTGCGCCCGCTGTACGACGCCCTGTATGAAATGCTCGGCTTCGAACACGTGGCCAAGCTCATCGAACGCCAGGTCATCGAGATCGCGCCCCTGGCCTACATGCGCGGCCGTACCTTGAACAACAGCTTCATCATCCTCGATGAGAGCCAGAACACCACCGTGGAACAGATGAAGATGTTCCTGACACGGATCGGTTTCGGCTCCACTGCGGTGATCACCGGCGACATCACCCAGGTCGACCTGCCCAAGGGCACCAAGTCCGGCCTGGCCCATGTGATCAACGTGCTCAAGGATGTGCCTGGTATCAGCTTCACTCACTTCATGCCCAAGGACGTGGTGCGCCATCCGCTGGTGCAACGCATCGTCGAAGCCTACGAGCGCTTCGAACTGCACGCTGCCGACGAGGCCGCCAAGGCTGCCGCAGACCGAGGCAACCGCCACGATGCTTGAGCTTGACCTGCAGCGCGCCAGCCAACAGCCGGCCCCCAGCGATGAACAGTTCCGCCAGTGGTGCGAGCTGGCCCTGCGCCAGCGCACCGCCGATTCGGAACTGACCATCCGCCTGGTGGACGAAGCAGAAGGGCGTGAGCTGAACCACACCTGGCGTCATAAGGATTACGCCACCAATGTGCTGTCATTTCCTGCCGATGTACCGGATGAGCTGCTGGATATCCCATTGCTGGGGGACCTGGTGATCTGCATTGCGGTGGTCGAGCGCGAAGCGGCTGAACAAGGCAAGGAACTTCAGGCCCACTGGGCCCATCTGGTGATTCACGGCTGCTTGCATCTGTTGGGCTACGACCATATAGATGACGACGAAGCCGAAGAAATGGAAGCGCTGGAACGAACGTTGCTTGCAGAACTGGGTCATCCGGACCCTTATGCAGACGACGAAAGCTGATCAACAACCCCCTGTAACAACCAAGGATTCAGAGCAATCGCTATGAGCGAAGATCGATCGAGCAACGGGCAAAAGTCATGGCTGGGCAAACTGACCCAGGCTTTTGCCCATGAGCCGAAAAACCGCCAGGAGCTGCTGGAGCTGCTGCGCGAAGCCCATCAGAACAAGTTGCTGGACAGCGAAGCGCTGGCCATCGTCGAAGGCGCCATCCAGGTCGCTGACCTGCAAGTCCGGGACATCATGGTTCCGCGCTCGCAAATGATCAGCATCAAGGCGACCCAGACCCCTCGGGAGTTCCTGCCCGCAGTCATCGATTCGGCGCACTCGCGCTACCCGGTGATCGGCGAAAGCCATGACGACGTGATGGGCGTCCTGCTGGCCAAGGACCTGCTGCCGCTGATCCTCAAGGAGAACGGTGACAGCTTCAACATCAAGGACCTGCTGCGCCCGGCGACCTTCGTCCCCGAGTCCAAGCGCCTGAACGTGCTGTTGCGCGAGTTCCGCGCCAACCACAATCACATGGCCATCGTCATCGACGAGTACGGCGGCGTGGCGGGCCTGGTGACCATCGAAGACGTGCTGGAACAGATCGTCGGCGACATCGAGGACGAGCATGACGTCGAGGAAGACAGCTACATCAAGCCACTGCCCAGCGGCGACTTCCTGATCAAGGCGCTGACGCCCATCGAGAACTTCAACGAGTTTTTCGACAGCGACTTTTCCGACGACGAATTCGACACCGTAGGCGGCCTGGTCATGAGTGCGTTCGGCCACTTGCCAAAACGCAACGAAATCACTGAAATCGGCGCCTATCGCTTCCGCGTGCTCAACGCCGACAGCCGGCGGATTCATCTGCTGCGCCTGACCCCCATTTCCCGCTGAGGAAACGGGTCATCTGCCCTCCCCCGCACCGCGATATCGTCTTGAGGCCACTTGCCTGGCCTCAGGCGATACAGGGCGGGGACGCATCGGCCGAGCAGCGCTGCGTGACTCGACGCTCATCTGAAACAACCCAACCATTCTCCTCGTGCCTCGCCCGGTACGACACAGGAAAGAGCTGATGAAACGCCTCTTGCAGCGCTCAACCCGCCCCGGCTGGCCCGGCAACCTGCTGGCCGTGATCGCCGGCGCCATCACCACCCTGGCCCTGGCCCCCTACAACATCTGGCCTCTGGCGCTGCTGGCAGTCGGCCTGTTCTACGCCGGGCTGCGCGAGCTGACACCGCGCCAGGCCCTGGGCCGCGGCTGGTGCTTCGGCTTCGGCCTGTTCGGGGCTGGCACCAGTTGGATCTACGTCAGCATTCACACCTATGGCGGCGCCTCGGCCCTGCTTGCCGGCCTGCTGATGCTGGCCTTCATCGCCGCCATCGCCTGGTTTTTCGCACTGCCTGCCTGGCTCTGGGCCCGCTGGTTACGACGCAATGAAGCGCCGCTGGCGGACGCCCTGGCATTCGCGGCCCTGTGGCTGGGCCAGGAAGCCTTTCGTGGCTGGTTCCTCACCGGTTTTCCCTGGCTGTATTCCGGCTACAGCCAGCTTGACGGCCCACTGGCCGGGCTCGCGCCGCTGGGTGGCATCTGGCTGATCTCCTTCTCACTGGCCCTCACCGCGGCGCTGCTCTACAACCTGCCGCGACTGATCAAGGCCGGGCGCAAAGCCTTCATCGTTGCGGGCCTGCTTCTGTTGGCAGCCCCCTGGATCGTGGGCCTGGCCCTGAAAGGCCATGCCTGGACCAGCCCCGCCGGAGAGCCGCTATCGGTCGCCGCCATCCAGGGCAATATCGAACAGAGCATGAAGTGGGACCCGGCCGAGCTCAACGCCCAGTTGGCGCTGTATCGCGACATGAGTTTTCGCAGCAAGCGCGTAGACCTGCTGGTCTGGCCGGAAACCGCAGTACCAGTGCTCAAGGAGTCGGCCGAAGGCTACCTGACGATGATGGGCAACTTTGCCGCCGACCGTCATTCCGCGCTGATTACCGGCGTTCCGGTGCGCCAACTGGTACGCCATGAAAAACGCTACTTCAACGGCATCACCGTGACCGGCGAAGGGGACGGCACCTACCTCAAGCAGAAGCTGGTGCCTTTTGGCGAGTACGTGCCCCTGCAGGAAGTGCTGCGCGGCCTGATCGACTTCTTCAACCTGCCGATGTCGGACTTCGCCCGCGGCCCGGCCGACCAGCCGCTGCTGCAGGCCAAGGGCTATCAGATAGCGCCGTTCATCTGCTACGAAGTGGTCTACCCCGAATTCGCCGCCAGCCTTTCGGCCCGTAGCGACCTGCTACTGACCATCAGCAATGACACCTGGTTCGGCACTTCCATCGGCCCCCTGCAACACTTGCAGATGGCGCAGATGCGCGCCCTGGAAGCCGGGCGCTGGATGATTCGCGCGACCAACAACGGCGTCACCGGGCTGATCGATCCGTTCGGCAGGATCACGGTACAGATTCCCCAGTTCGAACGCGGCATTCTGTACGGCGAGGTCGTGCCCATGCACAACCTGACGCCGTATCTGCAATGGCGCTCCTGGCCGCTGGTGGTGCTCTGCACCCTGCTGTTTGGCTGGGCCTTGCTGGCCAGCCGTATTGCCAAGACCGTTTGAGGGCCCTCACTGGCAATCCGGCTCCCGAGGGAGCCGGATTGACATCAGCGATAGAACAACCGGTAGCCCAATTGGCCCATTGCCTCATTGAGCAACTGCCCGCTCTGCCAGATCGACTTGAACTCAGGCATCCAGCCTCCGAGCGGACGGGCGTTATCCATTCCCAGGAACCCCACTGGCGCAGGCACCACTTCAAACCCGGCGTGCTCGAAACTCCACACCGAGCGGGGCATGTGCCAGGCCTGGGTCACCACCACCACACGCTTGATCCCCAATGGCAGCAGGACTTCGGCGCTGAACTGCGCGTTTTCCCAGGTAGTGCGGCTGCGACCTTCCTGCCAGCGCACCGTCACGCCAAAGTCATCGAGCAGGGATTGCGCCATCAACGCAGCCTCGGTGGGCGGCGTACCGTAATGCAAGCCGCCGCTGGTCAGCACCGGCAGCCCGGAGGCCTTGGCCAGGCGCGCGGCATAACGTTCGCGCTCCAGGCCCACGCCGGTGGGCTGATCGGAGCCCCACGCCGGATCGCCCCGCTCCCGCCCCGAACCCAGCACCACAATCACATCCGCCTGCTCGGCCAGGCTCGCCCATTGGCTTTGCGGCAAGGGCGGCAGGCGCTCCAGACCGCGCGCCCCCCACTCCACCATGACCGGCAGACTCATCAACCAGAAACCACCCAGCCCCAAGGCAAAACACCAACCTGCCAGCCGTGGCCGGGAACGGCGCAAGCCCCAAGCAAGCAGCAGCAACAGCAACAGAATGCCGGGCGGCAGCAGCAACTGTTTGATGAAATAGCGAAAAGGCATCGAGCATCTCCAACAAGATGCCCGAAGCCTAAAGGGGATACCTGTCCGGCAACAACCAATGCCTGGTATTTTTGCTCCCGAGGTCCTCGGCCGCGACCTCGCTCGACCCGATAAGGGGCCCTGGGACCTACTTGAACTGCTGAGATCGGACTTTCACCGATGCCTTGACGGGCGCCTGATCCTTCAGCCAAATGATCTTGGCCGAACGAGGCACCTCCTGGTGTTGCAGACTGCCCATTGGATTGATCTGCATTTCACGTTGATGGCGGGCCAGATAGGCCCTGATCAATTCAAACTCCGCCCGGCTCAAACCCCGCAGCTCCAGCTCGATAGGCCGCTCATTGCGCAGTCGATCCGCCGTTTTTGCCGCATCCAGGGCCAGAGCCAGTCGATTGAGGAGCCTTTCATACACCTCCGGTTCTGTTGCTTTTCGCTGCGATTCAAGCATCCGTTCACCTCATCGAAGATAAGACTCACTCCCCTTTTTGAGCTTAGTCGGACAGCCGAAAGCGACGCGCCGCCGCGACCAACGGCCCGCCCGAGCAATCAGGGTTTCCCTCGGCAGAGTGCGGTCATGTATGCTACGGCGCTTCCTGTAACTCCACTTCCAGCTCCATCGGGCACTGAAAAACGCCGCATTTGGCGTCATCGCCACCCGAAGTTGCGTTGAAGAGGATTAGGCCACCCCTATTCAGTACAAAAGTAGCCATGCACGAACACTATCAGCCCCGTGAAATCGAAGCCGCCGCCCAGTCGTTCTGGGACGAGCAAAAGTCCTTTGAAGTCAGTGAACAGCCAGGCAAGGAAACTTACTACTGCCTATCGATGTTCCCTTACCCCAGCGGCAAGCTACACATGGGGCACGTGCGCAACTACACCATCGGCGACGTGATCTCCCGCTACCAGCGCATGCAAGGCAAGAACGTTCTGCAACCCATGGGTTGGGACGCCTTCGGCATGCCGGCGGAAAACGCCGCGATGAAAAACAACGTGGCTCCCGCCAAGTGGACCTACGAAAACATCGCCTACATGAAGACCCAGTTGCGCAGCCTGGGCCTGGCGGTGGACTGGTCCCGCGAGGTCACCACCTGCAAGCCGGACTACTACCGCTGGGAACAGTGGCTGTTCACCCGTCTGTTCGAAAAAGGCGTGATCTACCGCAAGAACGGCACCGTGAACTGGGACCCCATCGACCAGACCGTGCTGGCCAACGAACAGGTGATCGACGGCCGCGGCTGGCGTTCCGGCGCGCTGATCGAAAAGCGCGAAATTCCGATGTACTACTTCAAGATCACCGCCTACGCGGATGAACTGCTGGAGAGCCTCGACGAACTGCCGGGCTGGCCCGAGCAGGTCAAGACCATGCAACGCAACTGGATCGGCAAATCCCGTGGCATGGAAGTGCAATTTCCCTACGACCAGGCCTCCATCGGCGAAGCCGGGACCCTGAAAGTCTTCACCACCCGTCCAGACACCCTGATGGGCGCGACCTACGTTGCCGTGGCAGCCGAGCACCCGCTGGCCACCCTGGCAGCACAGGACAACCCCGAGCTGCAGGCCTTCATCGCCGAATGCAAGGGTGGCAGCGTCGCCGAAGCCGACATGGCGACCCAGGAAAAGAAAGGCCTGCCGACTTCGCTGTTCGTCGAGCACCCGTTGACCGGTGAAAAACTCCCGGTCTGGGTCGCCAACTACGTGCTCATGCACTACGGCGACGGCGCAGTCATGGCGGTACCGGCCCACGATGAGCGCGACTTCGAGTTCGCCACCAAGTACAACCTGCCGATCAAGGCCGTGGTACGCACCAGCGCTGGCGATGAAACTCCGGCGCCCTGGCAGGACGCTTACGGCGAGCATGGCGAGCTGATCAACTCCGGCGAGTTCAACGGCCTGGACTTCCCTGGCGCGTTCGATGCCATCGAAGTGGCGCTGCTGAAGAAGAACCTCGGCCAATCGCGCACCCAGTTCCGCCTGCGGGACTGGGGCATCAGCCGCCAGCGCTACTGGGGCTGCCCGATCCCGATCATCCACTGCGACAGCTGCGGCGATGTACCCGTCCCGCAAGAGCAGTTGCCGGTGGTATTGCCGGAAGACGTGGTTCCCGATGGCGCCGGTTCGCCACTGGCGCGCATGCCCGAGTTCTACGAGTGCAGCTGCCCGAAATGCGGAGCACCTGCCAAGCGTGAAACCGACACCATGGACACCTTCGTCGAGTCCTCGTGGTACTACGCCCGTTACGCCTCGCCGCACTTTGAAGGCGGCCTGGTAGATCCGGCCGCAGCCAACCACTGGTTGCCGGTGGATCAGTACATCGGCGGTATCGAACACGCCATCCTGCACCTGCTCTACGCGCGCTTCTTCCACAAGCTGATGCGTGACGAAGGCCTGGTGAGTTCCAACGAGCCGTTCAAGAACCTGCTCACCCAGGGCATGGTGATTGCCGAGACCTACTACCGTCGCGAAGCCAATGGCAGCTACACCTGGTACAACCCGGCGGATGTCGAGCTGGAGCGTGACAGCAAGGCCAAGATCATTGGCGCCAAACTCATCTCCGACGGCCTGCCGGTGGAGATCGGTGGCACCGAGAAGATGGCCAAGTCGAAGAACAACGGTGTAGACCCGCAATCGATGATCGAACAATACGGCGCCGATACCTGCCGCCTGTTCATGATGTTCGCCTCGCCGCCCGACATGAGCCTGGAATGGTCCGACTCCGGCGTTGAAGGTGCGCACCGCTTCCTCAAGCGCGTCTGGCGCCTGGCCCAGGCCCACGTCAGCCAGGGGCTGCCGGGGGCTCTGGATGTAGCGACCCTGAGCGACGAGCAGAAAGCCATTCGCCGTGCAATCCACCTGGCCATCAAGCAGGCCAGCCAGGACGTAGGCCAGCATCACAAATTCAACACCGCCATCGCCCAGGTGATGACTCTGATGAACGTCCTGGAAAAAGCGCCGCAAGGCAGCGAACAGGACCGTGCACTGCTGCAGGAAGGCTTGCAGACCGTAGCCCTGTTGCTCGCCCCGATCACTCCGCATATCAGCCATGAGCTGTGGGGCCAACTAGGTCAAAGCGGCGCGATCATCGATGCCGGCTGGCCAGCATTGGACGAAAGCGCGCTGGTGCAGGACAGCCTGCAACTGGTGATCCAGGTCAACGGCAAACTGCGTGGCCAGATCGAGATGCCAGCCAGCGCCAGCCGTGAAGAAGTCGAAGCGGCCGCTCGCAGCAACGAGAACGTACTGCGCTTCACCGAAGGCCTTACGATTCGCAAGGTCATCGTGGTGCCGGGCAAACTGGTCAACATCGTCGCCAGCTAATTGGATCAGGCGCCCGGTCCGCGATCGGGCGCCGAATAAAACCTCCAGGGCCACAAGGTTGGCCCATCTGGTTTCAAGGGGAGCAATACATGATCAAACGTAATCTGCTGGTGATGGGCCTGGCCGTGCTGCTGAGCGCCTGTGGCTTCCAGCTGCGCGGCACTGGAACTCAGGAGCTGACCATCAAGGAACTGGACCTGAGCGCCCGGGACGCCTACGGCACCACCATCAAGATGCTCAAGCAACAGCTGGAAAGCAGCGGTGTGCGAGTCCATGCCGGCGCACCTTACAAGCTGGTGCTGCTGAGCGAGGAGAACTCCCAGCGTACCCTCAGCTACACCGGCGGTGGCAACTCGGCCGAGTACGAGATCGGCACCACGCTCAGGTATGAGATCCTGACTCACGACAACCTGCACCTGCTGGATGACAAACTGGAAGTGCAGAAAGTCTTCCTGCACGACGGCAACAACATCACCGGTTCCGACCAGGAGTCTTCCGAGACCCGCAAGGAAATGCGTCGTGACCTGATCCAGCGCATGCTGATCCGTCTGCAATTGCTGACCCCGGAACAGCTTGCCCAGCTGCAGGCGACCGCCGAAGCCAAGGCCAAGGCAGAAGCCGACGCCCTGGAAGCCGCACGCAAGGCTGAGGCGGAAACCCCGCGACAGTCCCCTATGGAACTGCCGAACCAGTAAGCCATGCGGGGCGCTCCGGCGCCCCCCCCTGGCACCCGCCTATGAAACTAGCCCCCGCCCAACTCGGCAAACACCTGCAAGGCACTCTCGCACCGATCTACGTGATCAGCGGTGATGATCCACTGCTTTGTCAGGAAGCCGCCGACGCCATTCGCTCTGCCGTACGCCAGCAGGGCTTCGATGAGCGCCAGGTATTCAGCGCCGACGCCAGTTTCGACTGGGGCACCCTGCTGCAAGCAGGCGCCAGCATGTCGCTGTTCGCCGAAAAACGCCTGCTGGAATTGCGCCTGCCCTCGGGCAAGCCCGGTGACAAGGGCGCAGCAGCGCTGATCGAATACTGTTCGCGGCCTGCCGAAGACACGGTGCTGTTGATCAGTCTGCCCAAACTCGATGGCAGCGCGCAGAAAACCAAATGGGGCAAGGCGCTGGTCGAGGGTGCCCAGACTCAGTTCGTACAGATCTGGCCGGTGGATGCCAACCAGCTGCCGCAGTGGATTCGCCAGCGCCTGTCCCAGGCCGGCTTGTCCGCCAGCCAGGATGCCGTCGAATTGATCGCCGCCCGGGTCGAAGGCAACCTGCTGGCTGCCACCCAGGAAATCGAGAAGCTCAAGCTGATGGCCGAGGGCGGCCAGATCACCGTCGAAACGGTCCAGGCGGCGGTGGCCGACAGTGCCCGCTTCGACGTATTCGGCCTGGTGGACGCCATCCTCAATGGTGAAGCGGCCCATGCCCTGCGCATGCTGGAAGGCTTGCGCGGCGAAGGCGTGGAACCACCGGTGATTCTCTGGGCACTGTCCCGGGAACTGCGCCTGCTGGCCAACCTGGCCCTGCAGTTCAGCCAGGGCGTGCCATTGGACAAGGTCTTCAGCCAGGCTCGCCCGCCCGTCTGGGACAAACGCAAACCCCTGATGAGCAAAGCCCTGCAGCGCTACTCCGCACAACGCTGGGGCCAACTGCTGCTCGATGCCCAGCGCATTGATGCGCAGATCAAGGGACAGGCCAGTGGCTCGCCCTGGAGCAGCCTGAGCCGCTTATCGCTGCTGATGGCCGGCCAGCGCCTGGCGCTTGCGGCCGAGTAAAGCGGCCACCCCGTCACGCTTACAATTTTCTGCATCCATGATGCTGGACAGCGGCCCGACTCTGGCCGATGATCTGCGCCGCAACACCTCCCTCCCAAAGTGAGTATTGAGCATGAGCAAGCCATCCAAGCATGGCCCCAACAAGGCCAAATCCATCGTCGCCCAGCCACTGTTCCGCAGCCGTCAGGAACGCCCGGCCAAGGGCAAAGGCAGCTACCGCCGCGAAGCCTTCCAGTCTAAAAGCTGGGAGGCTTCTTACTTTCTGGCTGCCTGAAGCCCAGAACCCCGCCGGCATGATAAGGTCTGCACCTGATTGTTATTCTCTCTGGACCCGTGCATGCCCTTTTGTCTTTCCCGTCGTTGGCACATGCGCCAACTGATCGCTGCCTCCAGCCTTATTCTGCTAGTCGCCTGCGCGGAAAAACCCACCGCCGCCGACGCCCAGCCACTGCCCAGCCTCCAGGCAGCCCCTCTTGCCGCACCTGCCACTGTCGCGCCCCTGACCGTCGACAACCTGGATATCCAGCCCACCCAGACCTTTGACCAATGGTTGAACGCCTTCCGTGCCGAAGCCTTGGGCGCCGGTATCCGTGCCGAAGTATTTGATCGCGCCTTTGCCGGCGTGACCCCGGACATGAGCGTGATCAAGGCCGACCGCAGCCAGCCCGAGTTCAGCCGCCCAGTATGGGAATACCTGGAGGGGGCGCTGTCCCCGGTACGGGTACGCAAGGGCCAGGCACTGCTGGTGCAGTACAGCGACATCCTGCAACGGATCGAACAGCGCTATGGCGTCGACCGCCAGGCATTGGTGGCGGTGTGGGGCATGGAAAGCAATTTCGGCGACTTCCAGGGCAACAAATCGGTCATTCGCTCCTTGGCCACCCTGGCCTATGAAGGTCGGCGCCCGGCGTTTGCCAACAGCCAATTGATCGCTGCGCTGCAGATCATCCAGCATGGCGATATACAGCCCGAGAAAATGCTCGGCTCCTGGGCCGGAGCCATGGGCCAGACCCAGTTCATTCCCACCACCTACAACACCCACGCCGTGGACTTCGACGGCGATGGCCGCCGGGATATCTGGAACAGCCCGGCCGATGCACTGGCCTCCACCGCGCACTATCTGCAGAGTTCCGGCTGGCAACAGGGACAGCCCTGGGGTCTTGAAGTACAGCTCAACAGTGGTTTCGACTACGCCCTGGCCGACGCCTCCACCCGCAAGACCGTGGGCGAATGGATGCGCCTGGGCATGACTCCTGCCAATGGCAAGGCCCTGCCTTACGGCTCGGAACACCTGTCGGCCTCACTGCTCTTGCCAGCGGGTTACCGCGGCCCGGCGTTCCTGATCCTGGACAACTTCCGGGCAGTGCTCAAATACAACAACTCCTCGTCCTATGCCCTGGCGGTGAACCTGCTCTCCGAACGCTTCGGCGGAGCCGGTCAGATCAGCGGCAGTTGGCCCAAGGACGACCTGCCCCTGAGCCGCTCCGAGCGCATCGAGCTACAGACACTGCTCAGTGCCAACAGCTATGACGCCGGCAATCCCGACGGCATCATCGGCGCCAACACCCGCAAGGCCATTCGTAATGCCCAACAGGCACTGGGCTGGCCCGCGGATGGCTATCCGACCCACAAGCTGCTGGAAAGCCTGCGCAATCGTTAGGAGCCGGTCCGGCGCAGGGGAAACACTCCCCTCGCCGGCCCTGCGATTACTTGAAGACCACATCCTGCGCCAGGGTCAGTTCCCTGGCTCCCGCATCCAGCCTGACCAGCGCGCCCATGGGCAAGGTCAGGTTGGGGTCGCAGTGACCACTGCGCCATCCCGCCAGCACCGGAATCCGCAGCGGTTCGAAGGTCTGCTTGAGCAAAGCGCACAACGCCGCAAAATCCACACCGGCCACATCCCCCACCAATACCCCACGCAGATTTTCCAGCTTGCCGGCCAGGCGCAGGTGATTGAGCAGGCGATCTATGCGGTACAGCGGCTCATTGACATCCTCGATAAACAGGATGATGCCGTCGGTATTGATCTCATACGGGGTACCCAGGGTACTGGCGATCAGCGACAGGTTCCCGCCCAGCAGGGAGCCCAGCGCAATGCCCGGCTCGATGGTGGTCAAGGGGAAGGCCACGGGATGGGGCAGCAGGCTGCCAGCCCGGGCCTGGCCTCGAAGCAGATTGAAAAAGGAGGCCTCGGTGGGCGCCTGCTTGTCGCCCAGCAGGTCGGCGTTGAGCATCGGCCCGTGAAAGCTCACAAAGCCGGCATAACGGTTGATCGCCAGGTGCAGGGCGGTGATATCGCTGTAGCCGACAAAGGGCTTGGGATTGCGCCGCAACAGATCGAAATCGATCTTGTCCAGCAGGCGGGGGCTGCCGTAGCCGCCACGCAGGCACAGAATGGCGTCTATGTCCGTGTCGGCGAAAGCCTCATGCAGATCCTTGAGGCGCGCTTCGTCGCTACCGGCCAGGTACCCCTCCTGCAACCCGACACCCGGGAAGATCCGTAGGCTGTATCCCCTGGAGCGCATCCATTGGTGGGCTTTTTCAGTATCCAGCGCTGCGGGACCGGCAGGTGCAATAAGGCCGATAACGCCTTCTGCGGCCAGCGCCGGCACCGGCAGGTGGGCGTTCAGCGCAGCAGTCGGTTGGATAGGCATGCAGATTCTCCCTGTGTGAATTCACTCAAGCACAGTAGCCATGAATGGTGTCAAACAGAAGAGGCGGGATTTAAAAAGCGGCGGGCGTTGCGAAAGTGCTCGAAAGAGCCGGGGAACTGCCCGCAAGACGTGCGCCTTGCGGGCAGGCAAATCAGGAAACCAGGCCTGCCTTGGCCAGTTTCGCTTGTTCGTCGGCATGGTACGAAGAACGTACCAGCGGGCCGGAAGCAACGTTCTTGAACCCCATCCGATAACCTTCCTCGGCGAACCAGGCGAAGGTGTCAGGGTGCACGAAGCGCTGGACCGGCAGGTGGTTGCGCGACGGTTGCAGGTACTGGCCAAGGGTCAGCATGTCGATGTCGTGCTCGCGCATGCGCTTCATGACCTCGATGACTTCGTCATCGGTTTCACCCAGGCCCAGCATCAGCCCGGACTTGGTCGGCACATGCGGCACCAGTTGCTTGAATTTCTGCAGCAGGGTCAGCGACCACTGGTAGTCCGAGCCAGGACGGGCGGCCTTGTACAGGCGCGGCACGGTTTCCAGGTTGTGGTTGAACACGTCCGGCGGCGTGGCGGCGGTGATTTCCAGGGCAACATCCATGCGGCCACGGTAGTCGGGAACCAGGGTTTCCAACTGCACGTTCGGCGACAACTTGCGGATTTCACGGATGCAGTCGGCAAAGTGCTGGGCACCGCCGTCACGCAGGTCATCGCGGTCCACCGAGGTGATCACCACGTATTTCAGGCGCAGGTCGGCGATGGCCACCGCCAGGTTCATCGGCTCGTCGACATCCAGAGGCTTCGGACGGCCATGACCAACGTCACAGAAGGGGCAGCGACGGGTGCAGATGTCGCCCATGATCATGAAGGTCGCGGTGCCGCCGGAGAAGCACTCGCCCAGGTTCGGGCAGGACGCCTCTTCGCAGACGCTGTGCAGCTTGTGCTTGCGCAGCAGCTGCTTGATCCGATCGACTTCCGGGGAGACGGGGATGCGTACGCGAATCCAGTCCGGTTTCTTCGGCAGTTCGGTAGTCGGAATGATCTTCACCGGAATGCGCGCGACCTTTTCCGCACCGCGCAATTTGACGCCGGTTTCAACTTTCGGACGGGCCGCTCGCTCGGAGATATCCAGCGTCGGGATCAGGGTTTGAACAGCGTCTTGCGCAGTAGTCATATCAGTCGATTCCGCCCGTTAGGGTCGTCTGCTCAGCATAGTCGAGGTGTTTGACGAGCTGCGCACGCAGCCGGGCACTTACCTCGGCAAATTCAATCGGCCCTGCATGGTCGCTCAGCTGGGTCATCGCCAACCCGGCATAACCACAGGGGTTAATCCGTCGAAACGGCTGCAAATCCATGTCCACGTTCAAGGCCAGACCATGAAAAGAGCATCCGTGACGGATACGCAGGCCCAGGGAGGCGATTTTCGCCCCATTGACGTAGACGCCCGGTGCATCGGGCTTGGCCGCCGCCGGCACGCCGTAGCTGGCCAGCAGCTCGATCAGGCAGTGCTCCATGCGGTTGACCAGGTCCCGCACACCGAAACCTAATCGGCGCACATCCAGCAGCAGGTAGGCCACCAGCTGGCCAGGGCCGTGATAGGTCACCTGGCCGCCGCGGTCCACCTGCACCACGGGGATATCCCCCGGGAGCAACAGGTGCTCGGCCTTGCCGGCCTGGCCCTGGGTGAATACCGGTGGATGCTGCACCAGCCAGACTTCATCCGGTGCATCGGTACCGCGTTCATTGGTAAAGCGCTGCATCGCTTGCCAGACCGGCTCGTAAGCCATCTGGCCAAGCTCACGAAAGCCCAGCGTCTGTGGCATCACAGCACCATGTGGACGACACCGGTAGCACGCAGGGCACTATTGATATCACGCAATTGGTCTTCACCGGTGGCGGTGATGTGCAGTTGTACGGTGGTGTACTTGCCGTTGCTGCTTTGACGCTCGGCCAGGGACTTGATGTCCAGCTTGGCGTACTTGGCAAGGATCTCGATCACGGTGTCCTTGAAGCCGACAACCGTGTCACCGATCACCTTGATCGGATAGTCATCGACGGGAAACTCAATCTTGTGCGACTTAACGTCAGTGTCTGTCATGGCAGTAACGGCCTCGTATAGCCGGACGACGGACATGGCCCCCGCTCCACTGGGGAACGAGGGCCACGCAGGTCGACAATATCAGTTGAACAAGCCGTAGAAGAATAGACGGATGCTATCCCACATGCGACGGAAGATACCACCTTCGTCGACCGCTTCCAGGGCGATCAGATCAGCGCTGTGCACCACCTTGTCGTCCAGTTTCACTTCGACTTTACCAATCACGTCGCCCTTGGCGATCGGCGCGATCAGTTGCGGGTTCATGGTCATGCTGGCGGCGAGCTTTTTCAACTGGCCTTTAGGCATAGTCATGGTCAGGTCTTCGGCCAGACCGGCTTTGACCTGATGAGTGGTGCCCTTCCAGACCTGGGCCTGGGCCAGCTCGGTGCCCTTCTGGTAGAAGGTCTGGGTTTCGAAGAAACGGAAACCGTAAGTCAGCAGCTTCTGGGTTTCAGCAGCACGAGCCTGTTCGCTGTTGGTACCGAACACCACGGCGATCAGGCGCATGCCATCACGCACCGCCGAGGACACCATGCAGTAGCCGGCTTCGTCGGTATGGCCGGTCTTCAGGCCATCAACGGTCTTGTCGCGCCACAGCAGCAGGTTGCGGTTGGGTTGCTTGATGCCGTTCCAGAAGAACTCCTTCTGCGAGTAGATCGCGTAGTGCGCAGGGTCTTCGTGGATGATCGCGCGAGCCAGCACCGCCATGTCGTGGGCCGACGAGTAATGCTCTGGGTTCGGCAGGCCGGTAGGGTTCATGAAGTGGCTGTTGCTCATGCCCAGGTCGGTAGCCGTCTTGTTCATCATGTCGGCGAACGCGTCTTCGCTACCGGCGATATGCTCGGAAACCGCGACGCTGGCGTCGTTGCCCGACTGGATGATGATGCCGTGCAGCAGGTCGCTGACGGTGACTTGCGAACCCACCTTGATGAACATCCGCGAGCCGCCGGTACGCCAGGCGTTCTCGCTGACGGTCACCGGATCGTTCTCGCCGATCTGGCCGCGACGGATTTCCAGGGTCGCGATGTAGGCGGTCATCAGCTTGGTCAGGCTGGCCGGCGGCAGGCGCTGGTCACCATTGTTCTCCACCAGCACGTTACCGCTGCTGGCGTCCATGAGCACATAGGATTTGGCGGCCAGTTGCGGTGGCGACGGCATCGCTTCGACCGCCCAGGCGGCGGGCGTGATGATCAGCGGGACAAGCAGGCACAGGCGTTTGGCAAAGGTGGTGATGTTCATCCGTCTCTCGAAGTTGCTAATGGAAACTTGCCCTTGCGGGCAAAACTATTTCAGACAGCCTTCTAAAGGGCTGTCGCGTGTGCAGTTGTTCACTCACTGACCCTTGCCGGGCTTTTGTTGTTCGACGAGCCAACAACCAGGACCCACCCCCCAATACCGCAAGCGGATCTTCAATCTTCAGTATTCTTACTCGGCAGAGACCACGCTGGCCTGCCCAAGGTTCGCCAGGCGTACGCTGTTCTGCGCTTGCTGGGCCTCACCCGGCGTGCCGAATGGCCCCAGGCGGACCCGATGCAGCGTCTGTTGATTGCGGACGATCGAGCTGATGAACACCGGGGCGCTCACCATGCCACTCAATTTCGACCTCAACAGCTCGGCAGCGTCAGGGTTGGCGAAGGCGCCCACCTGCAGATACTGGCCAGAAGCTGCTGCCGTGTTTTTCACTTGTACGGGAACCACAGCCGCCGCGTGCTGCTGGGGCGGCGGGGTCCATTGTTCGACAGTGCCGGCCGAGGCCGTAACCACCGGCGCGCTATTCTGCGCCACTTGCGGCTCGTTGAGCATCAGCGGCGCCGGGCGGCCACGCTGAGCCCACCATTGCTGCGGATCGATGCCCTCGACCTTGACCCGGGCGGTGCCGGTCTCGGCATAGCCGAGCTTCTTGGCCGCGGCGTAGGAGAGGTCGATGATCCGGTCGGAATAGAACGGCCCACGGTCGTTGACCCGCAGGATCACGCTGCGATTGTTGTCCAGGTTGGTGACCTTCACGTAACTGGGCAACGGCAGAGTCTTGTGCGCGGCACTCATGCCGTACAGGTCATAGACCTCGCCATTGGCGGTGTTCTGGCCGTGGAACTTGGTGCCATACCAGGACGCCGTGCCGGAGGCCACGTAGTTCTTCGATTCCTGGATGGGGAAATAGGTCTTGCCCAGTACCGTGTAGGGGTTGGCCTTGTAGGGGCCGGTATGCAGGGTCGGGGTCGCATCGGGGATGCGCGAAACGTCGACATCCCACCACGGCGCACCATCCTTGTGGGCGCGGTTGACGTCCAGGCCCGGCATGGAACGCACAGCGGTGGAAGATTTCTGCTGCGGCGAGCGACTCGTCGAGCAACTGACCACCAGCAAGGACAACGCGGCAAAAGCCACCAGCTTCAGGGGTTTGCGAATTGGCATTGCCAGCATTACTTGACGCCCCGTGCTTGGACCAGCTGTTCAGACAACTGATGTACGGCCATGGCGTACATCACGCTGCGGTTATAGCGAGTGATCGCGTAAAAATTCTTCAGGCCCATCCAGTATTCCGGGCCATTGTCACCTTCCAGACGGAAAGCGGTGACCGGCATATCATCGCGCAGCGCATCATGACTCGACCAGCCCAGGGCCCGCAACTCCCCGACGGTTTTCGTCGGTTCGATCCCGGTGGTCAAGCCTTCATCTACCCGATCGCCACGCACATCGGCGCGACTGACCACCGGTTCGCCGGCCACCCAGCCGTGGCGTTTGAAATAGCTGGCCACACTGCCGATGGCATCATCGGGGTTGGTCCAGATATTGATGTGGCCGTCACCGTCGAAGTCCACCGCATAAGCCCGAAAACTGCTGGGCATGAACTGTGGTAGGCCCATGGCTCCGGCGTAGGAACCCTTGAGGCTCAATGGATCGACCTGCTCCTCACGCGCCAGCAGCAGAAACTCGCGCAGTTCCTTGCGGAAGAACTCGGCACGGGGCGGATAATCGAAACCCAGGGTGGACAATGCGTCGATCACCCGGTAATTCCCGGTATTTCGACCGAAAAAGGTTTCAACGCCGATGATCGAGACAATTACCTGGGCCGGTACGCCATATTCCTGCTCGGCGCGGGCCAGCACCGCTTCATGCTGGCGCCAGAAATCCACACCGCGGGCAATGCGCGCGTCGGTGATGAACATCGGCCGGTATTCCTTCCACTGCTTGACCCGCTCGGCGGGCCGCGAAATGGCGTCAAGAATCGACTGCTTGCGCTCGGCCTCGCGGAACACAGCCATCAGCTGCTCCCCGGCAAAACCATAGTCCCGAGTCATTTCGCCCACGAATTCGGCCACCTGGGGCGAACCTTCGTAATCACCGGCGAACGCGGGCTGCGCTGCACCAAGGATGCTTACCAGACCGACCCACGGCGCCTGCCGAGCGGCCCAGCCACGCATTGCTTGCATTGAATTCTTCACCTTAATCAAACCTGCGCGATCCACTTGCGATGGGTATGGATCGACATCAAAACCCCAAACGCTGACAGTAGCGTCACCAGCGAAGTTCCTCCGTAGCTAATGAACGGCAACGGCACCCCTACGACCGGCAACAAGCCACTGACCATACCGATGTTGACGAAAACGTAAACAAAAAACGTCATGGTCAGGCTGCCCGCGAGCAATTTGCCAAACAGTGTCTGGGCCTGGGCGGTGATCACCAGCCCGCGCCCGATCAGCAGCAGGTAGATCAGCAGCAGCGCACAGATGCCCACCAGGCCGAACTCCTCGCCCATGACAGCGATAATGAAGTCGGTGTGGCTCTCCGGCAAAAAGTCCAGGTGCGACTGGGTGCCCAGCAGCCAGCCCTTGCCGAACACCCCACCGGAGCCGATGGCGGCCTTGGACTGGATGATGTTCCAGCCGGTGCCCAGCGGATCGCTCTCCGGGTCGAGGAAAGTCAGGATCCGCTGCTTCTGGTAGTCATGCATGATGAAGAACCACATGGCGATGGCCACGGGAACCGCAGCCGCCAGCACGCTGAGGATCCAGCGCCAGCGCAGGCCGCCCATGAACAGCACGAAGGTGCCGCCGGCCAGGATCAGCAAGGCCGTACCCAGGTCAGGCTGACGCACGATCAGGATGAACGGAATGCCAATCAGCACCAGGCTGATCCCCACATGCTTGAGATGGGGTGGCAGGGTGCGCTTGGACAGGTACCAGGCGATGGTCGCCGGCATGATGATCTTCATGAACTCCGACGGCTGGAAGCGGATCACCCCGGGGATGTTGATCCAGCGGGTCGCCCCCATGGCGTTGTGGCCCATGACATCTACCACCACCAGCAGCACCACGCCGAACACGTAGCCCAGCGGCACCCAGCGGGCCATGAAGCGCGGCTCGAACTGGGCGATGACGATCATCGACACCAGTCCGATACCGAATGAAGTGGCCTGCTTGGCCAGCAGGTCCCAACTCTTGCCGCTGGCGGAATACAGCACGAACAGGCTGCCGGCAGCCAGGGTCAGCAGCAGCACCAGCAGCGGGCCATCAATATGCAGGCGCTGCAACAGCGTCGCGCGACGACGCATCACATCCTCACTGGAGAGGATGCGGTCAAAATTACTCTTCACGGGCCGTAGCCTCCGCGCTGATAGGGCTGGCGAACTCGGGCTTGAGCTGGCCGTCCTGGCCGAGAAGCCAGGCATCCATCACCTGACGCACTACCGGTGCCGCGACGCCGGAGCCCGACTCACCGTTCTCGACCATGACCGAGACCACGATCTTGGGGTTTTCCGCCGGAGCGAAGCCGACGAACAAGGCGTGGTCACGATGCCGTTCCTGGACCTTGGAGCGGTCGTACTTCTCGCCCTGCTTGATCGCCACCACCTGGGCGGTACCACTCTTGCCGGCAATCCGATACGGCGAACCGGCCGCGGCCTTGCGCGCGGTGCCCCGGGCACCGTGCATCACCTGCTGCATGCCATGGTTGACCTTCGTCCAGTCCGAGGGGTCACGCAGGACAATGTCCGGCATCGGGTTGTGATCCACCGGCTTCTCGCCCTCGATGCTTTTGGCCAGGTGGGGCCGGTTCCACTTGCCCTTGCTGGCGACCAGGGCGGTGGCCTGGGCCAGTTGCAACGGCGTGGACTGCATGTAGCCCTGGCCGATCCCGAGAATCAGGGTCTCCCCCGGGAACCAGGCCTGGCGCCGGGTGGCGCGCTTCCATTCGCGGGTCGGCATCAAGCCCGGCGACTCCTCGAACATGTCCAAAGAGACCTTCTGGCCGATACCGAACTTGCTCATGTAGGCGGACAGCCGGTCGATCCCCAGCTTGTGGGCCAGGTCGTAGAAATAGGTGTCGTTGGACCGCATGATCGCGGT
The DNA here is from genome assembly GCF_024810175.1 of Pseudomonas sp. BIGb0176. Lineage (NCBI taxonomy): Bacteria > Pseudomonadati > Pseudomonadota > Gammaproteobacteria > Pseudomonadales > Pseudomonadaceae > Pseudomonas > Pseudomonas sp. BIGb0176. The sequence goes on along the minus strand of NZ_JANUEC010000006.1, from coordinate 134,517 downwards.
ATCCAGGTCGACATAACCGTCACCGGTACGGTTCCAGTTGCGGTACTTGTGGTCGTAGTTGGGCAACTGGTAGTAGCCCGGGTCGTAGACCCGGGTCGAAGCCGTGACCACGCCGGCATCCAGCCCGGCAATGGCCACCGCCGGCTTGATGGTCGAACCCGGCGGATAGAGGCCCCGCAGCACCCGGTTGAACAGCGGCCGGTCGATGGAATCGCGCAGCTCGGCATAGGCCTTGAAGCTGATGCCGGTGACGAACAGGTTGGGGTCGAAGCTCGGCTGGCTGACCATCGCCAGCACTTCACCGGTACTCGGATCCAGGGCTACCACCGCGCCACGGCGCCCGCCCAGGGCCAGTTCCGCGGCTTCCTGCAACTTGATGTCCAGGCTCAGGACAATGTCCTTGCCGGGAATCGGGTCGGTGCGTTTGAGCACCCGCAGCACCCGGCCACGGGCATTGGTCTCGACCTCTTCGTAACCCACCTGGCCGTGCAGCTCAGGCTCGTAGAAGCGCTCGATGCCGGTCTTGCCGATATGGTGGGTGCCGCTGTAGTTCACCGGATCGAGGGACTTGAGCTCTTTCTCGTTGATCCGCCCCATATAGCCCACGGAGTGCGCAAAATGCGCGCCCTGGGGGTAATGCCGGACCAGCTGGGCCACCACTTCCACACCGGGCAGGCGGAACTGGTTCACCGCGATCCGGGCGATCTGCTCTTCCGTCAGCTCGAACAGGATCGGCACCGGCTCGAAAGGCCGACGCCCCTGCTTCATGCGCTTTTCAAACAGCACCCGGTCTTCCGGAGTCAGCTCCAGCACCTCGACGATCACGTCGAGCACCTGCTGCCAGTCGCCGGAACGCTCGCGGGTCATGCTCAGGCTGAAGCTGGGCCGGTTGTCCGCCACCACCACGCCATTGCGGTCGAAAATCAACCCGCGAGTCGGTGGAATCGGCTGCACGTGGACCCGGTTGTTCTCCGAAAGGGTGGAGTGGTAGTCGTACTGGATCACCTGCAGGTAATACAGCCGGGCAATCAGCACACCGATCAGGCAAACCACCATGATGGCGCCGAACACGACACGGCCACGCACCAGACGGGCGTCTTTTTCGTGGTCCTTGATGCGGATCGGCTGGGACATGAGGGGCGCGGGCTACTTGTGGTAAGGGTGCCCGGACAGCACGGTCCAGGCGCGATACAGCTGTTCACCGATGAGAATCCGCACCAGCGGGTGCGGCAAGGTCAGCGGCGACAGCGACCAGCGCTGATCCGCCCGCGCACAGACCTCCGGCGCCAGCCCTTCCGGGCCGCCGACCATGAAATTCACGGTGCGCGAATCGAGACGCCAGCGATCCAGTTCCACCGCCAGTTGCTCGGTGCTCCAGGGTTTGCCATGCACCTCGAGGGTGACGATGCGCTCGTTATGCCCGACCTTGGCCAGCATGGCCTCGCCCTCCTGACGGATGAAGCGAGCCACGTCGGCGTTCTTGCCCCGGGTATTGAGCGGAATTTCCACCAGTTCCAACGCCAGCTCGGATGGCAGACGCTTGGCATACTCGTGCCAACCCTCTTCCACCCACTTGGGCATGCGTGAACCGACAGCGATCAGACGCAGGCGCACAGCCGTCCCTTATTGCTGGTCTTTGTTGAGCTTGGTGAAGTGCTCGTGACCATGCTCCGGGCTGTGGTGCTTGCCATCGGCCGCGCGGCTCTGCTCGGCGCCCTGCCACAGACGCTCCAGGTCGTAGAACTGGCGGGCCGAGGCGGTCATCATGTGCACGATCACGTCGTCCAGGTCCAGCAGCACCCAGTCGCTGTCGCCCTTGCCTTCTTCACCCAATGGGCGCACGCCTTGGGCCTTGACCATTTCACGGACCTTTTCCAGCATCGCGCCGATCTGGCGGTTGGAGGTACCGGTAGCGATGATCATGTAGTCAGTGATGCTCTGCTTGTCGCGAACATCGATCACCAGGACGTCCTGGGCCTTGACGTCTTCCAGCGCGGCGACAGCCACCTTGACCAGATCTTCGCCTTTCATTACTTGGTTAGTCATATAAAACTCGTTTAGCTCGTATGTTTGGAACGCCGCTCAGCACAGGCCGGCAGCGCTCCTTCAGTTCGGCGCACGGTAAAGCCCGTGTGCATCGATATAGGCCAGGACCGCGTCAGGCACCAGGAAACGTACCGACTTACCGCTGGCCAGCAGTTGACGGATCTGGGTGGCGGACACCGCAAGCGGCGTCTGCCAGACGAATGCAATGTGTCCCCCAGGCCCTTGCAGGGCCAAAGGGTCGCTCACCGAACGCGCTGCCAGCAGGTTGCGCAAGGCATCCGGCGGTTCGCTGTCGGCATCCGGGCGTTGCAGCACCAGGATGTGGCAATGCTGGAGTAACTCTTCCCAGCGATGCCAGGTGGGCAGGCCGCAAAACGCGTCCCAGCCCAGTAACAGAAACAACTGGTCATCTGCGGCCAGCTCGGCCCGCATCTGTTCCAGGGTGTCGATGGTGTAGGACGGCTTGTCCCGTTTCAGCTCACGGTCGTCCACCACCAGGGGTGAAACGCCCGCCACCGCACACTCGACCATCGCCAGACGATCGAGGGCCGACACCTGCGGTGTATCCCGATGGGGCGGCCTGGCACTCGGTACCAGGCGCAGCTCATCGAGTTGCATGGATTCCGCCACCTCCAGCGCGCCACGCAAGTGGCCGATATGCACTGGATCGAAGGTGCCGCCCAGCAGACCGATACGTTTGCCCATCAAGTACGCACGTGACCGTCGCCAAAGACTACGTACTTCTCGCTGGTCAGCCCTTCCAGCCCAACCGGGCCACGGGCGTGCAGCTTGTCGGTGGAAATGCCGATCTCCGCGCCCAGGCCGTACTCGAAGCCGTCGGCAAAGCGCGTCGAGGCATTGACCATGACCGAACTGGAGTCCACTTCGTTAAGGAAGCGCCGGGCGTCACTGAAGTTTTCGGTGACGATCGAGTCGGTGTGGTGCGAGCCATAGGTATTGATGTGCTCGATGGCCTGCTCCAGGTTGTCCAGCACGCGGATCGAGAGGATCGGCGCGGTGTACTCGGTGCGCCAGTCTTCTTCGGTTGCTTCCAACACACCGGCACCGAGGAGTGCGCGGGTTTGCGCACAGCCACGCAGCTCGACGCCCTTGTCGCGGTAGATCGCGGCCAATGGCGGCAATACGCGCTCGGCAATGGCGGAGTGAACCAGCAGGGTTTCCATGGTGTTGCACGGTGCATAGCGCTGGGTCTTGGCGTTGTCGGCAATGCGAATGGCCTTGTCCAGGTCCGCCGCGACATCGATATACACGTGGCAGACGCCGTCCAGGTGCTTGATCACCGGCACCTTGGCGTCACGGCTGACCCGCTCGATCAGGCTCTTGCCGCCACGGGGCACGATCACGTCGACGAACTCGGGCATGGTGATCAGCGCTCCAACCGCAGCGCGGTCGGTGGTTTCCACTACCTGCACCACGTGAGGCGGCAGGTCGGCCGCCGCCAGGCCCTGCTGAATGCAGGTGGCGATGGCGCGGTTGGAGTGGATCGCCTCGGAACCGCCGCGCAGGATGGTAGCGTTGCCCGACTTCAGGCACAGGCTGGCCGCATCGATGGTCACGTTCGGGCGCGACTCGTAGATGATGCCGATCACCCCCAGGGGCACGCGCATCTTGCCCACCTGGATGCCCGACGGCAGGTAGCGCATGTCGCAGATTTCACCGATGGGGTCAGGCAGCTTGGCCACCTGACGCAGGCCTTCGATCATTTCGTCGATACGCGCCGGGGTCAGCGCCAGGCGATCCAGCAGAGCCGGCTCCAGACCATTGGCCCGGCCGTTGGCCAGGTCCTGCTCGTTGGCCGCAGTCAGTTCCGGTCGTGCCGCGTCCAACGCATCGGCAGCCGCCAGCAGCGCACGGTTCTTTTGCGCGGTGGTGGCACGGGCGATCACCCGGGAAGCCTGGCGGGCAGCGCGACCCAGGCGGGTCATGTAGTCAAGAACGGACTCAGTCATGGTCTGGTGTGGTCTTGGCAAAGAGGAAAGCGGCTGATTATAGCTGTCGCGCCGGCCCACGGACAGCGGTCACGGGCGGATGGTCGAAATGGAGTGCAAATACCCGGCGTTCAGCCTGAATTAAGCCTGGAGTTGTTACCATTGCGTCACCTTTTCCGCCATAACCCTTCGCCACCATGTCCATTCTGACCTCTGCAAAACTGCCAAAAGCCCTGCCGGACGGCTTTTTCGACCGTGATGCCGAGCTTTTGGCCCGCGAACTGTTGGGCAAAGTCATCCGCCATAAAGTCGGCGATCTGTGGCTGTCCGCGCGCATTATCGAAACCGAAGCCTATTACTGCGAGGAAAAAGGCAGCCACGCCTCCCTCGGCTACACAGAAAAGCGTAAGGCTTTGTTTCTGGACGGCGGCCACATCTATATGTACTACGCCCGCGGCGGCGACTCCCTGAACTTCAGCGCCCGGGGCCCTGGCAATGCCGTACTGATCAAGTCCGCCTATCCCTGGGTCGATGAAGTCTCCGGCCCTGCCAGCCTGGCGCAGATGCTGCTGAACAATCCGGACGCCAGTGGCCGGCCGCGCCCCGCGCAAAAGCTCTGCGCCGGCCAGACCCTGCTGTGCAAGGCCCTGGGCCTGAAGGTTCCGGTCTGGGATGCGAAACGCTTCGATCACGAGATTCTCTTCGTCGAAGATGTGGGTGCCGCCGTGCCACACATCCTCCAGACCACCCGCCTGGGCATCCCCCATGGGCGTGACGAACACCTGATGTATCGCTTTGTCGATGCCGCCTACGCCCCCTACTGCACGCGCAACCCTATGCGTCGCGGCCAGGTCGAAGGGCGCGACTACCTGGTGCTCGGCTGACGCCACCGTCCCACCTCAGCAAAAAACAACAACGGAGTTGAATTTATGGGCCCATGGCTCGACAGCGTGACCGCCTGGCTAACCAGCAACCCCCAATGGCTGGCAGCCGCAGTGTTCATCGTGGCCTGCATGGAATGCCTGGCGATCGTGGGCCTGATCGTGCCGGGCACGGTCCTGCTGTTCGCGATTGCGGTACTGGCCGGCAATGGCGCCCTGTCACTGGGGGAAACCCTGCTCCTGGGTGCTGCCGGCGGATTGCTGGGGGACGTGATGTCCTATCTGCTGGGACGGCATTTCCACCAAGGCATTCGCCGCTTGCCCGGCCTTCGTCATCACCCTGAATGGATCAGCGGTGCGGAAAGCTACTTCCAGCGCTATGGCATCGCCAGCCTGCTGGTGGGCCGCTTCATCGGCCCGCTACGACCGATGCTGCCGATGGTGGCCGGAATGTTCGACATGCCGTTCCCACGCTTCCTCGCCGTCAGCCTGCTGGCGGCGGCGGGCTGGTCGCTGGCCTATCTGCTGCCGGGCTGGGCCACGGGTGCGGCGATTCGCCTGCCCCTGCCCGAAGGCTTCTGGCCCCAGGCGGGCATCGTCATTGGCAGCCTGGTGGTGCTTGTCGGCCTGAGCGTCAACAGCAGCCTGCGGCGCCATCGCCGGGCAACCCTGTTGATGTCCGGCCTGAGCCTGCTGATTCTGGCAGGGCTGTTCATCGGCTATCCGTACCTGACGCAGTTCGACCAGGGCCTGATCGCCCTGGTACAGGAGCACCGGGACCCAGCTCTGGACAAGATCATGGTCATGGTCACCCAGATCGGCGAGTTCCGCGCCATGTTCATCCTCAGCGCAGTGCTGACCCTGCTGCTCCTGGCCCTGCGCCAATGGCGCCAGGCCGCGTTCGCCGGAGCGACCCTGCTGTGTACTGCCCTGGCCAACACCGGCAGCAAATGGTTCTTCGCACGGGTACGCCCTGAAGTGCTGAGCGAGCCTCTCACCAGTTTCAGCATGCCCAGCGGTCACTCTTCCGGCTCCTTCGCCCTGTTCTTGACCCTGGCAGTTCTGGCCGGCCGTGGCCAGCCACCCCGCATGCGCCTGACCTGGCTGTTGCTGGGCTGCCTGCCGGCGGCCGCCATTGCCTTGTCGCGGGTCTATCTGGGGGCCCATTGGCCAACCGACATTCTCGCCGGCGCCATGCTCGCGGCCTGTGTCTGCGCCGCCAGCCTGACCCTGAGCCAATGGCAAGGCCCGCTCAAGCCGATGCCGGCCAGGGCCTGGTGGCTGCTACTGCCGGTCATGCTGTTGATGTGCGGATACATGGCGACACGGCACTTGCCTCACGCCCTGCTGCGGTACGCCTATTAAAAACGCCAGAGGCAAGCTGCGGCCGCCACTACAGGCTGCGGCTCAGGCGAAGAGTTCGCCTTGCAGCTCGTCCAGCAACTGCTGGATGGCATCCAGACGCTGCTGCGGGTCATCCAGTTGCAGCAGGTCGATCTTGTCCTGTTCGGAAAAAGGCAGCAGGTAGGCCAACTGATTGGCCAGTGACAGCTGCCCCGTAGCCTCGACCCCCATATCCAGGGCCTCGACCATCGGATGTTCGGCCAAGGCCTTGAGCAGCGCAATCAGGTCCGCATCCTCATCCTGCAACGGCTGTTCGGGGGCCTCTTCCAGCCATTGCACCCGCGCCACCGTCAGTTGGTCTTTCTGCACTTCGCTTTGCAGAATGCGAAAACGCCGACCGCCCTTGACCCTGATTCCCAGCAGCCCGTTGTCCTGCTGGTGGAAGTCGGTGATCAAGGCTTCACAGCCAATTTGCGCATAGCCCTGGGCGGCCGTCCCGACCTCCTCCCCTTCAAGGATGCACACCACCCCAAACCCGCTGCCCTGCTTCATGCAGCGCCCGATCATGTCGAGATAACGCGCCTCGAAAATCTGCAGATCGAGAATGCAATCGGGAAACAGCACGGTATTCAGAGGAAAAAGCGCCAGGTTCATACTTCCTTCCTTAAACCAGCAACGACACCGCCAACGGCAGCAACACCGCCGTGGCCACGCCCATCAGACTCATCGCCAGCGCCGCAAAGGCGCCGCACTCCTCACTTTCCTGCAAGGCCACCGAGGTGCCCACTGCGTGGGCGGTCATGCCCAGGGCCATGCCTCGCGCTTCCGGGCCATGCACCCCCAAACGGTTGAGCAGCCCCGGGCCAAATATCGCTCCGATCACTCCGGTAATCAGCACGAAGACCGCCGCCAACGCCGCCACGCCACCAATCTGCTCGGCCACCAGCATGGCAATGGGCGAGGTCACCGACTTGGGCGCCATGGTCATTAGGATCATGTGCTCGGCACCAAACCACCATCCCAGCAGTACGCCCAGGCTGGTAGCCACGACGCCACCCACCACCAGCGTAGCCAATATCGGCCAGAACAATTGGCGGATCCGTCGCAGGTTGAGGTACAGCGGCACCGCCAGGGCTACCGTCGCCGGGCCCAGCAGAATGCTCAGGATTTCGGTGCTCTTGCGGTACTCGGCATAGCTCAGGCCGCAGCCGAGCAGCACGCCGATCACCAGTAGCATGGACACCAGCACCGGCTGCAGGAACATCCAGCGGGTCTTCTCGAACGCCGCCAGCACCAGTTGATAGGCACCCAGCGTGATGCCGATGCCAAACAGCGGGTGATGGATCACCGCGGCCCAGGCCCCCTGCCAATCGAAGATCATTGACTGTCCTCCTGCCGGCCCTGGCGCTTGACCAGGCGCTGCATCAGCACGCCGACAAAGGCCATCGAGATCACCAGGGACAACACCAGCGCGCCGGTAATGGCCCAGAAGTCCGCGGCGATGTCCCGGGCATAGACCATGACCCCCACCGCAGGCGGCACCAGCAGCAGCGGCAGGTAACGCAGCAGGCTGCCAGCCGCGAGATTCAGCGGCTCGCCCACTTCACCGCGCACCACCAGGAAAACCAGCAGCAGCAACAGGCCGATGATGGGCCCGGGAAGCACGGGCAACAGCAGGTGATTGAGCGCCGTTCCGAGCAATTGGAACAGCACCAGCCATGTCAAACCGCGTAACAACATACCGCCTCTCCAGCCAGATCCCGTCGCGCATTATAAGCACGCAGGTGCTATGAACCGGCATTCGCCAAAAGCATGGATGTTTACCGGGAAGGATCGCCATGATGATCTAAAGTGGAAGTTTCAGAGCGCACCACACAACGTCGAATACTAATAAATCGTTGATCCAAGGAGAGTCTCAATGCCCCATGTTCCTGTTGCAGAGCTCAAAGATTATGTCGGGAAGGAACTCGGACGTTCCCCATGGCTCACCATCGACCAGGAGCGCATCAACCTCTTCGCCGAGGCGACCGGTGACTTCCAGTTCATCCACGTGGATCCGGTCAAGGCCGCACAGACCCCGTTCGGCAGCACCATTGCCCACGGTTTCCTGACCCTGTCGCTGATCCCCAAACTGATGGAAGACATCCTCGTGCTGCCCCAGGGCCTGAAGATGGTGGTCAACTACGGCCTGGACAGCGTGCGTTTCATCCAGCCGGTGCCAGTCAATTCCAAGGTGCGGCTCAAGGTCGACCTGACTGAAGTCACCGAAAAGAAACCCGGTCAGTGGCTGCTCAAGGCGACTGCCACCCTGGAAATCGACGGCCAGGAAAAACCGGCCTATATCGCCGAGCCGCTGTCGCTCTGTTTCGTCTGAAATCCCTCCGATGCGAAACAGCTCACGCTGTTTCGCTCAACCTCTCTATATATAAGACACACCGCTGCGGCATACTCGGTCCCCTAATTATCCGGAACCCGTTATGCGCCCACTTGCACCCCTGGTTTTGACCCTATTGCTCAGTGCCTGTGGCGACGGCGAATCGCTGTTGCCACCCGATGCCCGCCTGCCGGACGGCGGGCGCTATCGAGGCGACCTGGTCAATGGCCTGCTCCAGGGACAAGGGCGCATCGACTACCCCAACGGCAGTTGGTACGCCGGCCAGTTCGACAAGGGCCAGTGGCATGGCCAGGGGGAATGGCACGGCAGCAACGGCGAGGTCTATCGCGGCCAGTTCCAGCAAGGGCTGTTCCATGGTCAGGGCACCCTGACCACCAAGGACAGCAGCTACAGCGGCGGCTTCAAGCTCGGCCGCCGGGATGGCGAAGGCACCCTCAAAGAAGACGGCATGACCTACCGCGGCGAATTCAAGGCCGACCTGTATTCGGGCCTCGGGCGCCTGGAACTGGACGACGGCAGCCAGTACCAGGGCCAGTTCGCCAAGGGCAAGCCCAATGGCGAAGGCCAGCGCAGCGACGCCAGCGGCAACCAGTTCACCGGCAACTTCGTCAACGGCCAGCTGGAAGGCAACGGCACCTTCAACAGTGCCGAAGGCGACATCTACGTTGGCGGCTTCAAGCACAACCAGCTCAACGGCAAGGGCCGCTACGAAAACTCCGACGGCGACGTCTGGATCGGCCAGTTCAAGGAAGGCGCCCTGAGTGGCAAGGGCGAACTGACCGGCGCCGACGGCAGCCACTATGTCGGCACCTTCAGCGACTGGCGCTTCAGCGGTGAGGGGCGGCTCAACCTCAGCGATGGCAGCTTCTACGTTGGCGGCTTCGACAGTGACAACTACCAAGGCCACGGCGTACTGGTACTGCGCGATGGCAGCGTGCAAAGCGGTGTATGGAACAACGGCCTGCGGGTTCGCGACGCCGATGGCAAGCTACTGCCAGACCCGCTGGAAACTGCGCTGCTGGTCCAGGGCCGCTTGCTCAAGGAAGCCCTCGATACGGTGCCCGCCTCCACCCCGGCCATCGAACTCTACAGCCTGACCCTGGCCGGCGACGGCAAGCAGAGCGTGTTCCTGCGCGAGGCCGACTATGTCAGCAACATGCTCGCCAGTCGCTTCGGCGCCTACGGCCAGATCCGCCTGGTCAATCACCGCGACCACCTGATGAACCGGCCCATGGCCACCCGGGAAAACCTGCGCCGCGCCGCCCAGACCCTGGCCGAACGCAGCGGCCCGGAAGACCTGGTGTTCATCTACCTCACCAGCCACGGCACCAGCGCCCACGAACTGGTGCTGGACCAGCCGCGCCTGGAGCTGGCAGACCTGCCCGCCGATGAACTGGCCACCGCCCTGGCCCCGCTGAAGAACCGCGACAAGATCATCGTCATCTCTTCCTGCTACTCCGGCGGCTTCATCCCGGCCCTCAAGGATGAGCGAACCCTGATCATGACCGCATCCCAGGCAGACCGGGTGTCCTTCGGCTGCTCGGAAGAGGCCGACTTCACCTACTTTGGCGATGCCCTGTTCGCCCAGGCGCTGAACCAGACCGACGACCTGGAGCATGCATTCAAGCTGGCCCGGGGCATCGTTGCCGAGCGTGAGCAGGCAGACGGCTTCGAAGCGTCGGAACCGCAGATCTGGGCGCCCAGAGGCGTCATTGCCCATTGGCAACAATTGCGCAAACAGCAGGCACGAAAGGCCCTGCAGAGTGTCTCTATAAGCAGCAAGGAAGCACAGAGCAACTAAGCTGAAACAGTATCAAGGGGAAATGACCATGTACTTGACGCCTCAGCATATCCTGCTCGCCGGCGCCTCCGGCCTGACCGGGGAGCAACTGCTCGATCGTCTGCTCAACGAGCCCACCATCACCCGCGTCCTCGCGCCCAGCAGACGCCCACTGAGCGAACACCCACGCCTGGAAAACCCGGTCGGCGACCCCGCCGTATTCCTGCCGCAACTCAGCGGCAAAGTGGAAATCGCCTTCTGCTGCCTGGGTACCACCCTCAAGCAGGCCGGTTCCGAAGCCGCTTTTCGCGCGGTGGACCTGGACATGGTGGTGGCCTTCGGCAAACGCGCGCGGGAGCTGGGCGCACGGCACCTGATCGTGATCAGCGCCCTGGGCGCCGACCCCAAGTCGTCGATCTTCTACAACCGGGTCAAAGGTGAAATGGAAGAAGCACTGAAACTGCAGGGCTGGCCACAACTGACCATCTGCCGGCCATCACTGCTGCTGGGGGATCGCATCGAACCGCGCCTGGGCGAACAGCTGGCCGGACCACTGTCGCGGCTGATACCGGGCAAGTACCGCGGGATCGAAGCCTGCCAACTGGCCCGGGCCATGTGGCGCCTGGCCCTGGAAGAGCAGACCGGCACGCGCATCGTCGAGTCCGACGAACTACGCAAGCTGGGCAAATGAATCGCTCGCCCGCGAGCCACTCCTGCACACACCTGTAGGAGCCGGCTTGCCGGCGAAGCACTACAACCCGCCCGTTGCCTGAAACCCCACCCCCAATACCGTCAGCACCGACAGCGGCAGCAACAGGGTATCGAGCAGGGCACTGGCTGGCAGATCCACGCCAGGATAGCTCGGTGCCTCGGCGCCAAAGCGGTCCATGGCGCAGCACCCACCCTGCATCGCATACAAGTCCAGGCGCGTCCCCGAATACACCACCGGCGCCCCGGGCTGGGCGGCATTCAAGGTCCGGGCCGTGGCACAGCCGCCCAGTTGCAGGGCGGCCAACAGCACCAGTAGGGGCTTACTCATCGCTGCTCAGATGATGCTCGCCCCAGCGCGGCAACATGTCCTGCGGGATGCTCAACAGATTGAGAATCCGCGCGACGACAAAATCCACCAGGTCATCGATGGTCTGCGGCTGGTGATAGAAGCCCGGCGAGGCCGGCAGAATGGTCACGCCCATGTTCGACAACTTGAGCATGTGCTCCAGGTGAATGCTGGAGTACGGCGCCTCGCGAGGCACCAGAATCAACTGCCGGCGCTCCTTGAGGGTCACGTCCGCGGCGCGCTCGATCAGGTTGTTGCAGGCACCGGTGGCAATCGCCGACAAGGTGCCGGTGGAGCACGGCACCACTACCATCGCCGCCGGCGAGCCGGAGCCCGAGGCCACCGGCGACATCCAGTCCTCCTTGCCATAAACGCGGATCTGCCCCGCCGACGCACCGGTGTATTCGGTGAGGAAGGCCTGCATGGTCTGCGGCTTGGGCGGCAGGGTCACATCGGTTTCCGTGGCCATGACCAATTGCGCAGCCTTGGAGATCAGAAAATGCACCTCTCGGTCCTCACGCACCAGGCAGTCCAGCAGGCGCAGGCCGTACTGGGCGCCCGAGGCACCGGTCATGGCCAGGGTGATGCGTTCCGGGCCGTTGTTCATCGCAGCGCCTCGGCCAGTTTGCCGTGCAGGCCGCCAAAGCCGCCGTTGCTCATGATCACCACCTGGGTGCCCGGCTTGGCCTGGCTCTTCACCCGCTCGATGATGCCTTCCAGAGAGTCGCTGACAATCGACGGCACCGTGCACAAGGCCGCCGTGGCGGCCAGATCCCAGCCCAGGTTGGCCGGGGCATACCAGATCACCTGATCGGCCTGGTTGACGCTTTCCGGCAGGCCATCACGGTGCGCGCCGAGCTTCATGGAGTTGGAGCGCGGCTCGATGATGGCGATCACCGGGGCATCGCCAACCCGCTTGCGCAAGCCATCCAGCGTAGTGGCGATGGCCGTCGGGTGATGGGCGAAATCATCGTAGATGGTCACGCCATGCACTTCGGCGACTTTCTCCATGCGCCGCTTCACGCTCTTGAACGCGCTCAGGCCGGCAATGCCCATCGACGGCACCACGCCCACATGGCGTGCCGCAGCCAGGGTGGCCAGGGCATTGGCAACGTTGTGCTGGCCGGTCAGCTCCCACTCCACCACGCCCTGGCTCACGCCTTCGAACATCACCTCGAAGGCCGAACCGTCGGTGCTCAGCAACTTGACCTGCCACTGGCCACCGGCGCCGGTAGTCTGCACCGGGGTCCAGCAGCCCATCTCGATCACCCGCTGCAAGGCAGGCTCGGTGGTGGGATGGATCACCAGGCCTTCGCTGGGAATGGTCCGTACCAGATGGTGGAACTGCCGCTCGATAGCCGGAAGATCAGGGAAGATGTCCGCATGATCGAATTCCAGGTTATTGAGGATCGCGGTCCGTGGGCGGTAGTGGACGAACTTCGAGCGCTTGTCGAAGAAGGCGCTGTCGTACTCATCAGCCTCGATCACGAAGAACGGCGTACCGCCCAAGCGCGCGGAGACGGCGAAATTCTGTGGCACGCCGCCGATCAGGAAGCCCGGGCTCATGCCCGCATGCTCCAGGACCCAGGCCAGCATGCTGCTGGTGGTGGTCTTGCCGTGGGTCCCGGCCACCGCCAGTACCCAACGCCCCTGCAGCACATGGTCGGCCAGCCATTGCGGGCCGGACACATAGGGCAGGCCCTTGTTCAGCACGTACTCCACCGCCGGGTTGCCGCGGGACATGGCATTGCCGATCACCACCAGGTCCGGCGCCGGGTCCAGCTGGGCAGGATCGTAGCCCTGGGTCAGCTCGATGCCCTGGGCCTGCAACTGGGTGCTCATCGGTGGATACACGTTAGCGTCGGAACCGGTGACGTGATGGCCCAGCTCTTTGGCCAGAACCGCCATCGACCCCATGAAAGTGCCGCAGATACCGAGAATATGGATGTGCATAGTCGACCTCGAAAAACATCGGCGCAGGTTAGCGTAGAGGGCTGCAAATCGCACCCATTAGCTGACCGGGAGGTTGCTGCTGGCCTGCGCCGGCGCAAGCCCGACGGGCCAGCAGCGGCCGGCAGCTCGGACTATCGCGCGATGCCGTGCTTGCGCAGCTTTCTATAGAGGGTGTTGCGGCTCACGCCCAACTGCTCGGCGGTATGGGTCATGTGCCAGCGCTGCTGCTCCAGGGCCGCCAGCAACGCCACCCGCTCGGCATCCTCCAGTGGCCGCTCCGGCACCTCTGCTTCCGCTTCGCCCAGCGGCGCCGGGCGGCTGTGGCGGATCAGCGGCGGCAGATCATCCAGGCCAATGCGGCCGTTTTCACACAAGGCCGCCAGGGTACGCAGCACGTTGCGCAATTGCCGCACGTTACCCGGCCAGGAATAACTCAACAGGCTCTGGCGCACCGCTTCCTCCAGCATCACCGGCTGGCCGCCCGCCTCTTCGGCCAGGAGGAAATCCAGCAACTGGGATTTGTCGCTGCGATCGCGCAAGGCCGGCAAGGCGATCTCCAGGCCATTGAGCCGGTAATACAGGTCCTCACGGAAGCTACCGTCGCGCACCCGCTCCAGCAGGTCACGGTGGGTCGCGCTGATGATGCGCACGTTGACCGGTTGCGGCTCGCCGCCGATCGGCACCACCAGCCGATCCTCCAGTACCCGCAGCAAACGGGTCTGCAGGGCCAGGGGCATATCGCCGATTTCATCGAGGAACAAGGTACCGCCATCAGCCTGCTGCAACTTGCCGCGCATGCCCTCCTTGCGCGCCCCGGTAAAGCTGCCGCCGCGATAACCGAACAGCTCGCTCTCGATCAGGCTTTCCGGGATAGCCGCGCAGTTGAGCGCGACAAAGGCCTTGCCCGCCCGCGCGCTGCCCTGGTGCACCGCCTTGGCGAAGGCCTCCTTGCCGGAGCCGGTCTCGCCATTGATCAGCAACGGCACATCGCGCTCGAACACTCGCGAGGCGCGGCGAAAATCGTTCTGCAGGCCGTCATCCCCCAGGCAGATCCCCGAGGGCCGCGCCGGCGCAATGGCCTGCGGTGCCCGCAGCACCGCTGGTTGTGCGGCCGGCTGTGGCTGGCCGCGCAACAAGGCGAACAGGCGTCGCCCGTCCCGGGTGCGCAATGGCCAACTGGCGCTGGCATTGATACTGGCGCGGCCGAGCAGTTCATCCAGGGAGCAGTCGAAAAAGCTTTCCACCGGCTTGCCCAGCAACCCGCCGCGAATATGCCCCAGCAGGTTCAGGGCGCTCTGGTTCACCGCACAGATCCGGCCATCGCCATCGAACGCCAGCAGGCCCTCGCTGAACAGCCCCACCGACTCCGCCTGCAGATGAAAGCGCAGCAGCCACTGGTTCTCGAAATAACGCAGGAAATAGCAGCTCTCGATCATCTTCGCCGACAGATTGACCAGGGCCATGGTGTGGAACTGGCTCTGCCGGGACACGTCCTGGCGCGCCGACGACACATCCAGCACCGCCAGCAACTCGCCATGGGGGTCGAACACCGGGCTCGCAGAGCAGGTCAGGCCGGTGTGCCGGCCGCGGAAATGCTCGCCCTGGTGAATGGTCAGCGGCTGGCGCTCCACCAGGCAGGTGCCGATGCCGTTGGTGCCCTCCCGGGCCTCGCTCCAATCGGCGCCCAGCCACAGTCCGGCATGCTCGAAGATCTTGCGTTCGCTGGGGGCGGTAATGCAGTTGAGGATCACGCCCCGGGCATCGGTCAGCAGCACCGCATGCCCGGCGCCGGACAGTTGTTGGTGCAGGTTGGCCATCTCGGTGCCGGCAATCTGCAAGACATCTTGCAGGCGCTCGCGGCTCTCCAACAGGCGGCCATGTTCAAGCACCGTAGGGGCCATGACCTGGGCCGGGTCGAGATGATAGTCCTCGAGGCAGCGCAGCCAGGAGCGGGCAATGGAAGGATCGCTGCCCGGGCCCTGCAAATGAGCCTTGCCCTGGGCCACGGTGAGCACCTGCTGGGCATGCCGGCTCAAGTAATTGCTAGTGTGCATTTCTTATTATTCTCCTGCTGCGCTGTCACGCTCAGACGAAATACTGTCGCCACTGCCGGGCTGCAATCGACTACGAAGGAGGAATGCTCATCAGACTTGTCCGACAAGATTCGACACGCGAACCAGCATCCTCCAGGCGCTGCTGCATTGCAATGCCGGCTTGACTCCCGAGTCACAGGTTGTGCCACTTAGGTTACAAACTGTCACTCAAGCCTGTACCGGATCCGTCACAGCGCCCCGTAGCGGTCCCCTCGAAACATCCGCAAACCCTTGATGCATATGGCCTGTAGCACGCTGGCCCGACCTTTGCTCTACGCTTGATATGCGCTACGGCGCGTCCTCCCCCATAAGCATAAAAGCCAGGAGATACCCACCATGCGTTACGCACACCCCGGTACTGAAGGCGCTATCGTTTCGTTCAAGAGCAAGTACGGTAACTACATCGGCGGCGAATTCGTCGCGCCTGTCAAAGGCCAGTACTTCACCAACACCTCGCCGGTCAACGGCCAGCCAATTGCCGAATTCCCCCGCTCCACCGCCGAAGACATCGACAAGGCGCTGGACGCTGCCCACGCCGCCGCCGACGCCTGGGGCGCCACCTCGGTGCAGGCGCGCTCGCTGATCCTGCTGAAGATTGCCGACCGCATCGAACAGAACCTCGAACTGCTGGCCATCACCGAAACCTGGGACAACGGCAAGGCCGTGCGCGAAACCCTGAACGCCGACATTCCCCTGGCCGCCGACCACTTCCGCTACTTCGCCGGTTGCCTGCGGGCCCAGGAAGGCAGCGCTGCGGAAATCGACGGCAACACCGTGGCCTATCACATCCATGAACCCCTGGGCGTGGTCGGGCAGATCATCCCGTGGAACTTCCCGATCCTGATGGCCGCCTGGAAACTCGCCCCGGCCCTGGCAGCGGGCAACTGCGTGGTACTCAAGCCCGCCGAGCAGACCCCGCTGGGCATCACCGTGCTCATGGAAGTGATCGGCGACCTGCTGCCACCCGGCGTACTCAACGTGGTGCAAGGTTTTGGCCGCGAAGCCGGCGAAGCCCTGGCCACCAGCAAGCGCATCGCCAAGATCGCCTTCACCGGCTCGACTCCGGTGGGCTCGCACATCATGAAGTGCGCCGCCGAGAACATCATTCCGTCCACCGTGGAACTGGGCGGCAAGTCGCCGAACATCTTCTTCGAAGACATCATGCAGGCCGAGCCCAAGTTCATCGAAAAGGCCGCCGAAGGCCTGGTGCTGGCATTCTTCAACCAGGGTGAAGTCTGCACCTGCCCATCCCGCGCCCTGGTGCAGGAATCGATCTACGACGAATTCATGCAAGTGGTGATGAAGAAGATCGAGCAGATCAAGCGTGGCGACCCACTGGACACCGACACCATGGTCGGCGCCCAGGCTTCCGAGCAGCAGTTCGACAAGATCCTCTCCTACCTCGACATCGCCAAGAACGAAGGTGCGCAGCTGCTCACCGGCGGCAAGGTGGAAAAACTCGAGGGCGACCTGTCCAGCGGCTACTACATCCAGCCGACCCTGCTCAAGGGCACCAACAAGATGCGCGTGTTCCAGGAGGAAATCTTCGGCCCGGTGGTCAGCGTCACCACCTTCAAGGACGAAGCCGAAGCCCTGGCGATCGCCAACGACACCGAGTTCGGCCTGGGTGCCGGGGTCTGGACCCGCGACATCAACCGCGCCTACCGCATGGGCCGCGGGATCAAGGCCGGCCGCGTCTGGACCAACTGCTACCACCTGTACCCGGCCCACGCCGCGTTCGGTGGCTACAAGAAATCCGGCGTCGGCCGTGAAACCCACAAGATGATGCTCGACCACTACCAGCAGACCAAGAACCTGCTGGTGAGCTACGACATCAACCCGCTGGGCTTCTTCTGATCGATCCTCCCGGCGGCACAGGCCGCCGGGAGGCCTTTTCGCGGCCCTGCCGCACAGGTTCACCTGCTCTGATCCGGTGCCGACGGCTTGCCGGACGGGACACTGCTGTCGGAAGTTCTGCGCCAAACCAGTCGTGCACAGACCCTGCTTGAAAAACAATAACAAGGGACAAACGCAATGGATCAGATCGGCAACTACGTGCTCTACCTCATCATGCTCTGCGCCGTACTTGGCGCCTTCGCCGCCATTTATGACAGCGAGCGAGGCCTGGGCAAGGAATTCATGGAAGGCATTCACGCCACCGGCTACATCTTCGTGCCGGCCGCGGGCATCATGGCCTCCATCCCCTATCTCACCGTGGTCATCGAAACCGTCTTCGGACCGTTCTTCAATTCCCTGGGAGCCGATCCGGCCCTGGCGGCGACCATGATCATCGCCTCGGACATGGGCGGCTATCAGCTGGCCTCGGCCCTGGCCGCCAGCAAGGAAGCGCTGGTAATGGCGCTGATCACCGGCTTCATGGGTGGCGCCACCATCGTCTTCTCGATCCCCATGGGCCTGGCGATGCTCGACAAGCGCGACCACAAGTACATGGCCCTGGGGATCATGTCCGGGATCCTCACCATTCCCGTGGGCGTAATGATCGCCAGCCTGATCCTGGCCTTCAGCAACCCGCAGGTACGCGAACTGGTCAGCACCAGCGGCGAAGCCAGCTACCAACTGGCCCTGGGCCTGGGCAGCATCTTCGCCAACCTGCTGCCGATCCTGATCTTCGTCGTGGCCCTGGCCCTGGGCCTGCGCTTTTTGCCGGACATGATGATCAAGGGTTTCATCATCTTCGGCCGGGCCATGGACGCGGCGATCAAGCTGGTACTGGTGTTCTCCATCGTCGAGTACTTCACCGGGGCCTTCTCCGCGGTGTTCGGCGGCTGGGGCTTCCACCCGATCATCGCCGACGCCGAGGACCAGACCCGCGCCCTGGAAACCGCCGGCTACATCGGCATCATGCTGGCCGGCGCCTTCCCCATGGTCTACCTGCTGCGCAAGTACCTGGGCAAGCCCCTGGAAAACCTCGGCGGCAAGATCGGCCTCAGCGCGGTAGGCAGTGCCGGCATGCTGGCCACCATCGCCAACATCCTGGCCATGTTCCGCCTGGTGCGCTTCATGCCGCCCAAGGACAAGGTGGTGAACATCGCCTTCGGTGTCTGCGCCGCCTTCCTGCTGGGGGACCACCTGTCCTTCACCGCCAACTTCCAGCCGACCATCATCCTCCCGGTATTGATCGGCAAGATCAGCGCCGGCTTCGTCGCGGTGGGACTGGCCTATTGGCTATCGGTGCCCAAGGCCCTGCAACTGGAAGCCCAGGACCGGGCTGCCGGAATCATCGGCGAAGGCGAGTACCTGGGCGGCACGGCCCTGGAAACCCCGGAACCGGCAGGCCAGAAGGCCACGGCCTGACTCCGGCGCGGCGAGGAACGCCTGCATGCAAGCCTTCACCGGCGGCGCCCAGGTCTTGCTGCTGGGGCTGGACTTCGGGTCCACCACCAGCAGCGTGCTGATTGCCCAGGCCAGCCTCAGCAGCCACTGCATCACCGGGCGCATGGCCCTCAACGAACCCCGGGTGCTGTTTCGCGGCGACCCGGTGTTCACGCCCTTCAAGGATGAAGTCATCGATGAAGCCGCGATCCGCGGCCTGATCGAAACCTGGCTTGAACAGGCGGACGTGCGCCCGCAGCAGTTGTTTTCCGGCGGGGTGATCATCACCGGGCTGGCGGCCCGGCGGCACAACGCCCAGGCCCTGGCGCAACTGGTGGGGCAACTGATCGGTAACGCACTGATCACCCGTGCCGACGATGGCGGCCTGGAGTCCTGGCTGGCGTTCATGGGCAGTTGCTCGGCCCTGAGCCGCTTTCACGCGCAGCAGCCCATGCTCAACCTGGATATCGGCGGTGGCACCACCAATGCCGCCTGGGGCCTGGAGGGCAATGTGCTGGCCAGCGGTTGCCATTTCATCGGTGCCCGGCACCTGCAATTCGAGCCGGGCAGCTATCGGCTCAGCGGAATGTCGGAGTTCGGCCGGGCCCTGCTCGATCACCTGGCGATTGGCAAAACATCCGGACAACTCCTCGACAGCTCACAACTGCAGGCCGTGCTGGATTGGTACATCGACGCCCTGCTGGCGCTCGTGTCGGGGGACCGAGCGTTCTTTGCCAGCCCGCTGGGCCGGTTGACGGAGCAACTGCCGCTGAACCTGCCGGCTCACGAACCTGATGTGGCGCTGACCTTTTCCGGTGGCGTCGGCGAGTTGCTGTATCGGCACTTGCAGGGTGAAACCCTGCCCGGCACCACCCACTACGGCGACCTGGGCATCGACCTGGCCCTGGCCATTGCCCGCCAGCCGCGGCTGGTGCGTGACGCCCGCCGCCTGGTCCCGGAAAACCGTGGCCGGGCCACGGTCTACGGGCTGACCCTGCACAACACCGAAATCTCCGGCAGCACCTTGTTCCTGCCCCGGCCCGAAGCACTGCCGCTCAAGGACCTGCCCATCGTTGCCCGTCTATCGGTGCGCGCCTCCCGGCAGCAACTGGAGGCGGCCCTGGAACTGGCCCTGAGCAGCCGCGACGGTGCCTGCCTGCAATTGCTCGATGGCGGCCAGGCGCCAGGCCTGGAAGAAATACGCCACCTCGGCGCCCTGCTGTGCCGGGCCCTGGGCACTGCCCGCCCGGCTCCCCAATGGCCGCTGGTGCTGCTGTTGGAGAGCAACGTCGGCAAGGTCCTGGGCAACTACGCCACGGATTGGGGGCGCAGTTCTTGCAACCTGATCGTCATCGACGAAGTACGTGAACGCTCGGCGCACTTCATCAATCTGGGAACACCCCATCAGCACATAGTGCCCGTCGCCTTTTACGGTGTGCACTGATGCCGATGCCGGCCAAGGAGAGTCTTGCCATGTCACTCACCGAACTGCAGCACATCCGCCTTCCCGTCGTCCCGGCCGAACGTGGCTACAGCACCCGCGTGCTGGATCGCCAGATCGCCTTCGACAGCCTCAAGGCGGTGCTCGGCGCCGCCGACATCAGCAAGGCCGGGGACCGTGTGGCGGGGCTGGCCGCCGTGGATGAAATCACTCGCGAAGCAGCGCGCAAGGTGCTCTCGGAACTGACCCTGGATCACTATTTCCAGCACCCGCTGACCGACCGCCACGGCCATATCGACAGTGTCATGCAGGTCAACTACGACATCGACCACGAAGTGTTCGGGGAAATCGCCCCTCTTACCCTGGGCGCCCTGAAAGATCGCCTGCTGCGCAGCCACGGCACCGAAATACGCCGCATCGGCCGCGCCCTGACCGGGGTGATGGTGGCCGCCCTGGCCAAGCTGCTGGATGTGCATGAACTGATCCTGCTGTCGAAAAAGCTCAAGAGTGGCGCGGCCGCCAAGGCCCGAACCCTGGTGGGCCTGCCCGGCACCCTGTCGTCGCGCTTGCAGCCCAACCATCCCACCGACAACCTCAGCGGCATCACCCTGCTGGTCTACACCGGCCTGAGCATGGGCTCGGGGGACGCGTTGATCGGCCTCAACCCGGCCATCGACACCGTGGACAACATCAGCGCCACGCTCCACCACCTGGACAAGCTGCGCCGGGAAACCGGAGCACCCACCCAAATCTGCGTGCTGTCCCATATCAAGACCCAACTGGCCTGCCTCGACCAGGGCGCTCCAGTGGAGATCATGTTCCAGAGCCTGGCGGGCACCGAACGTACCCTGACCGACGAGTTCGACGTTACCGTGCAACTGCTGGACCAGGCCTGGCAGACCATGGCCGAGCGCGGCCCGCTGCGGGACGTGGCGGAAAACTTCATGTACTTCGAGACTGGCCAGGGCAGCGAGCTGACCTACGGCAAGCACGAAGGCATCGACATGACCACCTGCGAAGCCCTGTGCTACGGGCTTGCCCGGCGCTACCGGCCGTACATGGTGAACAACGTCACCGGCTTCATCGGCCCGGAAACCCACCTCGACAACTTCGAGATGACCTATTCCTGCCTGCAGGACCAGTTCATGGG
This sequence comes from Pseudomonas sp. BIGb0176, assembly GCF_024810175.1. Taxonomy (NCBI): domain Bacteria; kingdom Pseudomonadati; phylum Pseudomonadota; class Gammaproteobacteria; order Pseudomonadales; family Pseudomonadaceae; genus Pseudomonas; species Pseudomonas sp. BIGb0176. Next base: position 113,095 of record NZ_JANUEC010000006.1, on the reverse strand, counting down.
CAAGTTGCTGGGCCTGCCCATGGGCATGGCCCCCTGCTACACCCTGCACTCGCAAGTGACCCTGGAAGGCCAGCAGATGGCCACCGAATTGCTGACTGCCGCAGGCGCCAACTTCTTCATGGACGTGTACCTGAGCACCGACCGCATGCTCGCCTACTTCGACACCAGCGCCCACGACAACCAGACCCTGCGCGAGGTGCACGACCTGGCACCGGCCCCTGAATACCTGCGCTGGGCCCTGGGCAAGGGGATTTTCCAGGAAGACGCCCACGGCAACGTGGAACGCGGGCCGAACTGGGGCAACCCGCGGATTTTCTGCCAGTCGGACATCGACTTCCAGCGCCTGCTGGAATCCACCCCGGCCACCTACGGCTTCGACAACGCCGGGCCGCGCCCGGCCAACAGCGTGTCGCGTACGGTGCGCGCCAACCTGGCAGTGGCCCGCGAGGCAATCTACGTCGACTTGCGCCCCAGCGAAATCGGCGCCATTGCCCTGCGCGAGCTGCGTACCGCTGCCCCGGACAAGCTGGCTCACCTGCAAGACCCGGAGCTGGGCGCGCGGCTGACCGAGGAAGTGCTGCGGCGCCTTAAACCGGAATACAACGACGTGCAGATCGTGATTTCCGACGGCCTCAGCGCCGAGGCCATCCACCACAACATTCCCGAGCTGCTGCCGGTGCTGATGGATGGCCTGCTGAGTCGCGAGCTGCGCATCGGCCAGCCGATCCTCGCGCCTTATGGCCGGGTCAAGCTGGCGGAGTCGGTGGGCGAGGCCCTGCAACCCCAACTGATCATCGTACTGATCGGCGAGCGGCCCGGCGGCGACGCCCTGGCCTCACGGAGCATGTCCGCCTACCTGGGCTACCGCCTGCCGGACGACCAGGCGCGCCGCGCCGCCGCCCAGTTCAGCGGCAATGCCGACATTCGCTATGAATACACAGTGATCTCGAACATCTACAGCGGTGGCCTGCCGCCGCTGGAAGGCGGCAGCCTGGTGGCGGAAAAGGCCTTTGCCATCCTCCATCACCGGGCTGCCGGCAACCGTCTGGAAAACCTGCTGAAGAAGGTGGCATCCTGATGATCCGCCAGCACTCGGCAACGCCCCTACATCGTTGAAACGGAGACTGAGATGGCCCAATTTTCCCACAGCGTAGGTTCTCAGACCTATCGCTTCGACAGCCTCAAGGACGTCATGGCCAAGGCCAGCCCGGCCCGTTCCGGCGACTTTCTGGCCGGGGTTGCCGCCCTCAACGACGGCGAGCGGGTTGCCGCCCAGATGACCCTGGCGGATATACCCCTCAAGCACTTTCTCGAAGAGGTGCTGATTCCCTATGAGTCCGACGAAGTCACCCGGCTGATCATCGACACCCATGACCGCGAGGCCTTCGCCACGGTCAGCCACCTGACCGTGGGCGGCTTTCGCGACTGGCTGCTCAGTGACGCCGCCGACGAACAGAGCCTGCGGGCCCTGGCGCCGGGCCTGACCCCGGAAATGGCCGCCGCGGTGTCGAAGATCATGCGCGTGCAGGACCTGATCCTGGTGGCGCAGAAGATCCGCGTGGTGACCAAGTTTCGCGGCACCCTGGGGCTGCGTGGACGCCTGTCCACCCGCCTGCAGCCCAACCACCCCACCGACGAGCCGGCGGGCATCGCCGCAAGCATTCTCGACGGCCTGCTGTACGGCAACGGCGACGCGATGATCGGCATCAACCCGGCCACCGACAGCATCGCCTCGATCTGCGCCATGCTGGAAATGCTCGATGCCATCATCCAGCGCTACGAGATCCCCACCCAGGCCTGCGTGCTGACCCACGTCACCACCTCCATCGAGGCGATCAATCGCGGCGTGCCCCTGGACCTGGTCTTTCAATCGATTGCCGGCACCGAAGCGGCCAATGCCAGCTTCGGCATCAACCTCAACGTGCTCCAGGAAGGCTATGAAGCAGGCCTGAGCCTGAACCGCGGCACCCTCGGGCAGAACCTGATGTACTTCGAGACCGGCCAGGGCAGCGCCCTGTCGGCCAACGCCCACTTCGGCATCGACCAGCAGACCTGCGAAACCCGCGCCTATGCCGTGGCCCGGCACTTCAAGCCGTTCCTGGTCAATACCGTGGTCGGCTTCATCGGCCCCGAGTACCTGTACAACGGCAAGCAGATCATCCGTGCCGGCCTGGAAGACCACTTCTGCGGCAAGCTGCTGGGCGTGCCCATGGGTTGCGACATCTGCTACACCAACCACGCCGAAGCCGACCAGGACGACATGGATAACCTGCTGACCCTGCTGGGGGTGGCAGGAATCAACTTCATCATGGGCATCCCCGGGTCCGACGACATCATGCTCAACTACCAGACCACGTCCTTCCACGACGCGCTCTATGCCCGGCAGACCCTTGGCCTGAAACCTGCCCCTGAGTTCGAGCAATGGCTGGCCAGGACCGGCATCTTCACTCAGGCCGACGGCAAGGTGCATTTCGGCAACAACCTGCCGCCGGCTTTCCGCCAGGCGCTGGCCCAGTTGGGATAAGGAACAGGCTCATGCAAAAACACCCGACCGATTCGCAGAACCCCTGGCTGGAACTGCGCCGCCTGACTCCCGCGCGCATTGCCCTGGGCCGTACCGGCACCAGCCTGCCCACCGATGCTCAACTGGACTTCCAATACGCCCACGCCCAGGCCCGGGACGCCGTGCACCTGCCCTTCGACCACGCCGGCCTGAGCGCTCAATTGGCCGAGCGCGGACGTGACAGCCTGCTGCTGCACAGCGCCGCCACCGACCGCCACAGCTACCTGCAACGCCCCGACCTGGGACGCCGGCTCAGTGACGACTCGGCCCAGGCCCTGCGCGACTACGCCAGCGCCCATCCCGGCGGGTTCGATCTGGCAGTGGTGGTAGCCGACGGCCTGTCGGCCCTGGCGGTGCATCGCCATACCCTGCCATTTCTGGCACGCATGGAGGAACAGACCGCCGCCGAAGGCTGGTCGCTGTCGCCCGTGGTGCTGGTGGAACAGGGCCGGGTGGCGGTGGCCGACGAGGTCGGGCAACTGCTGGGGGCGAAGATGACGGTGATCCTGATCGGCGAACGCCCGGGGCTCAGTTCCCCCGACAGCCTGGGGCTTTACTTCACCTACCAGCCGAAAATCGGCCTCACCGACGCCTATCGCAACTGCATCTCCAATGTGCGCCTGGAGGGCCTGAGCTACGGCATGGCCGCTCACCGCCTGCTCTACCTGATGCGTGAAGCCTGCCGCCGCCAACTGTCGGGGGTGAACCTCAAAGACGAGGCGCAAGTGCAGACCCTGGACAGCGACGAGCCGGCAGATATGAAGGGCAACTTCCTCCTGGGCCCGCCCCAAGCGTGATTTTGCAAGACGATTGCGCTTTTTCGCCGCTTTGGGCAGCATCGCAACACGGCTGCCCGAGTCATCCAACCTGTGCCGTCACATCCACTTGAAGTTGAGAGCCACCATGCGGATTACTCAAGCAACCCTCGAGCACCTGGATCTGTTGACCCCCTTATTCGTCAAATACCGCGAATTCTATGGCGCACTGCCCTACCCGGATTCGTCCAGGGCCTTCCTGGAAAAACGCCTGCGGCGCAAGGAATCGGTGATCTACCTGGCCCTGGCCGACGACGACAGCAACAAATTGCTGGGCTTCTGCCAGCTGTACCCGAGCTTTTCCTCCCTCTCCCTCAAGCGTGTGTGGATTCTCAACGATATCTACGTTGCCGAAGACGCCCGACGCCAGCTGGTAGCGGACAACCTGATGCGCACCGCGAAGAAGATGGCCAAGGAAACCAACGCCGTGCGCCTACGGGTGTCCACCAGCAGCAACAACGAAGTGGCACGCAAAACCTACGAGTCCATGGGTTTTCGCGAAGATACCGAGTTCAAGAACTACGTCCTGCCCCTCAGCGACGACTGACTCTGCAGACAGCGGCCCCAGGGCCGCTTTGGCATTTCCGCCCCTGACGCGCGCCCTCCCGGCAACCTACCAAGCACCGGCCAAGCCGAAACGCCCCGCTACAATCTGAACACGCATTTCACTTGTCAGCCCTTATAATGCCGACCTTTTCGGATCGTAAGAAAAGCTACACACCCCTGTAGTCCCTTTCTCCGAGTCATCGCACAGGCCTGCCGAGCCAGGCTGTCATCACAGGTGCCCCAATGGATTTCAACCCGATCGACCTAATCCTTCATCTCGACGTTTATCTCGACATGCTGGTGACCAACTACGGGCCCTGGATCTACGCCATCCTGTTCCTGGTGATTTTCTGTGAGACGGGCCTGGTGGTAACCCCCTTCCTGCCCGGCGACTCCTTGCTGTTCATCGCCGGCGCGGTGGCCGCAGGCGGCGGCATGGACCCGGTGCTGCTGGGCGGCCTGCTGATGCTGGCGGCTATCCTTGGCGACAGCACCAACTATGTGATTGGACGAACGGCAGGGGAACGGCTGTTCAGCAACCCCAACTCGAAGATCTTCCGCCGCGACTACCTGCAGAAAACCCACGACTTCTATGAAAAGCACGGCGGCAAGACCGTGACCCTGGCGCGCTTCCTGCCGATCATCCGCACCTTCGCGCCCTTCGTCGCCGGCGTGGCGCGCATGCCTTACCCACGGTTCTTCGCCTTCAGCGTGGCCGGCACCATCCTCTGGGTCGGCGGCCTGGTGACCCTGGGCTACTTCTTCGGCAACGTGCCCTTCATCAAGAAAAACCTCTCGCTGCTGGTGGTGGCCATCATCCTCCTGTCCCTGGTGCCGATGATCATTGGCGTACTGCGCAGCCGTTTTGGCCGCAGTACCGAAAAAGCCGAAACCCGCTAAGCACCATGTGGTCCCTCAGCGCCTGGCGCCGCAAGCGCCGGCTGGCCAGGCACCCGGTCAGCGATGAAACCTGGCAGCGGGTACGCCAGCACCTGCCCTTCCTCGACGGCATCAGTGCCGCCGAGGACCAGTGGCTGCGCGAGGCCAGCGTGCTGTTTCTCGACGACAAGCACCTCACCGCCCTGCCCGGGGTCGAGCTGCATCAGGAACAGCGCCTGCTACTGGCGGCCCAGGCACAGCTGCCGCTGCTGCACCTGGGGGACCTGAACTGGTATCAGGGCTTCCACGAAATCATCCTTTACCCCGACGACTTCCTCAGCCCGCAACGCCATCGCGACGCCAGCGGTATCGAGCACGAATGGGATGGCGAGCACAGTGGCGAAGCCTGGCAGCAGGGGCCGATCATCCTCGCCTGGCCCGGAGTCCTGGCCAGCGGTGGCTGGGAAGCCTACAACCTGGTGATCCACGAACTGGCCCACAAGCTGGACATGCTCAACGGCGACGCCAACGGCCTGCCGCCGCTGCACAGCGACATGCGGGTCAGCGAGTGGGCGCAAGTGATGCAAAGCGCCTACGACGACCTCAACCACCAGTTGGACCGCAATCCGGACGCAGAAACCGCCATCGACCCCTACGCCGCGGAAAACCCGGCGGAATTCTTCGCCGTCACCAGCGAATACTTCTTCAGCGCCCCGGACTTGCTGGTGGCGGCCTATCCGAAAGTCTATGCACAACTACAGCTGTTTTATCGGCAGAATCCACTGGCCCGGTTACAGCAACTTCAAGCAGAAGATCCGGTCTATCAAACGCACCACTAATGTCCTGTCGCGCTATTTAAGCTGTTCATCTGAAGACCGGTTACCTGACAACCAGGCCGCCGGTCGCTCGGTAAACCCGAACACGCCCGCGACACAGTACAACCAAGGTTCTACGACCCTTGGTACGTGGCATCGGTAGCGGAGTGTGTCTATAATCGCCGCCACTTTTTGGTCAATCCGGCCAAGTCATTTGGTCAACTAACGGGGGCAACGCCCAATGAGCTACAGCAAGATTCCGGCGGGCAAAGACCTGCCGAACGACATCTACGTCGCTATCGAAATCCCGGCCAACCACGCGCCGATCAAGTACGAAATCGACAAAGACAGCGACTGCCTGTTCGTTGACCGCTTCATGGCCACCCCGATGTTCTACCCGGCCAACTACGGCTTCATCCCCAACACCCTGGCTGACGACGGCGACCCCCTCGACGTACTGGTCGTGACCCCTTACCCAGTAGCGCCAGGCTCGGTGATCCGTGCCCGTCCAGTGGGCATCCTGAACATGACCGACGACGGCGGCGGCGATGCCAAAGTGATCGCGGTACCACACGACAAGCTGTCCCAGCTGTATGTCGACGTGAAGGAATACACCGACCTGCCAGCCCTGCTGCTCGAACAGATCAAGCACTTCTTCGAGAACTACAAAGACCTCGAAAAAGGCAAGTGGGTGAAGATCGACGGTTGGGGCAATGCCGATGCAGCCCGCGCCGAGATCCTGAAGTCGGTTGCTGCCTACAAAGGCTAAGAAGCAACTGCACGCTTGGAGCAACAAGCTTCAAGAAAGAGCCCCGGTCATCCGGGGCTTTTTTATGCCTGCACGCAGCACCGGTTGCCTGCTGGCGCCGGCTTGCCGGTGAACCGCTTCCTCGGCCGACCACGCATCCAGCAACATATTCTTCGCACTTTTTACTGCTTCAAGGCCTCTGGAACGCGCTTCGCACTGGGAATTCCCGGCGAATATGCGTATGCTGCGCCCCACATTTGCGCATCGACCCTTCAAGCGGTCAGAGCGCCTGACGAAGCGGATGACTTTCTCGCCCAGTCCCACAGCCAGCCGCAAGAGCTGGGTGTACGTTTTGAAGGCTGGTGCGGTTTACCAAAAATGAACCAAGCCAGTCCCCGAGAAGCCGGCCACAAGCCGGCTTTTTAATGCCTGGAACCCGGGCACGGGAAGGACCGGCCACTCCTACAGCAGGTGCAGGATGCACGACCTACGCAGCTTTGCAGCTCCCACAAGATCCCCTGCGGTGAATTTTCAGCCCCTGCGGCGAGCCATCAACGGTGCATTGCTGGCGGCGCTGACAGCCCTTGGCCTTTGCGGGTGCGTGGGTGCCTGGATGGATATGCCCGAAAGGCAAGTCACCAAGACCGACGCTCACCAAACGCTGGTGGGCCACTCCATGACCCCGGTCATCACCCGCACGCAGAAGAGCCCCGCCGAACGCCAGTGGTGCGGCACCACCGTTTTGCTCGTGATCCTGCCAATCCCGCTGAAACTGCCGGTTTGCGAGTCCTACAGCGCCACCTCGTACGGCAACGATATAAACGGCGCCGAAGCTGCGTTGCTGTATGTGAACCAGAAAGTCAGTTCGGACTTCTACGCCTGTGGCCCATTCATGTTCCTCGGGCCAATCGCGCACGGTTACCAGGGCAACGCGCTTTGCGGGAGGTTCCGCTAGGCCCTTCCCTCCTTGGCCCCCACACCAAGGCCCTCACGTTCTCGCTACAATCCCGCCCATTGATGGCAATTCGCCCGCTCTGCAACGGCCGGCTTCGACTCCTGCCCCTTGAGCGCGACGTTAACGAGAATTCCGGACATGGCCCTGCACATCCCCACCCTGCTCGTAGTCTCGGTGTTCATTTTCTTTCTGATGAGCCTGCTGACCTTCCACGCCTGGCTACGGGAAACCCGTGAGCGGCCACTGGCTTATCTGGGCGGCATGATGCTGCTGGCGGCGGTGGGCGTGGTGCTGGTCAGCCTGCGCGACATGGGCATGGACTTCGTGCCGAAAATCCTCGGCAACGTGGTCCTGCTGCTGAGTGCCGGCCTCAACTGGACAGCGATGCGCGTCTTCGCCGGGCGTCGCCCCCATGTCCCGGGCCTGCTGGCTGGGGCCGGCATCTGGCTGATCCTGTGTGTGGTGCCGGCGTTCTACCAGTCAATGCCGGTTCGGGTCTCGGTGTATTCGCTACTGGCGGCGGCCTATGGCGTGCTGACCCTGCTGGAGTTCTGGCGTAGCCGTCAGCAGTTGGAGGTCGCCTATATGCCGGCGGTGGTCCTGACCCTGCTGCACACCACGTACTACATTGTGCGCGCCGTTATTGACCAGGGCGTGGCCATGGATCAGGCGCTCAAAGGCTACGGTGCCGGGGTGCCACTCTTCTCCTTCATGCTGTTCGAATCGATGCTGTATGTGATCGGCATTGCCTACGTGACCCTGTGCATGGTCAAGGAACGAGTCGAACTGCGCTTCAAGGCGGCGGCCTTCTGCGACGCCCTGACCGGTATTGGCAACCGCCGGGCGTTCATGGTCAATGGCGAGCGGATGCTGATCGAATGCCAGCGCCGGGGCTCACCAATGGCCTTGCTGCTGTGCGACCTGGACCATTTCAAGCGCCTGAACGACGCCTACGGTCATCAGACCGGCGACCAGGTGCTGGTCGCATTCAGCCAGGTGCTTGCAGAAACCCTGGGTACAAAAGACGTATTTGCCCGCATTGGCGGTGAAGAGTTCGCCTGCCTCCTGGCCGCGACCGATGAGCAGGCCGCAGTAACGGTAGCCGAGCGGGTTCGCCAGGCTTTTGCCCGCTTGCCTCTGCTGGAACCCGGGCTGCTCGGCGTCAGCATCGGTGTGGTCAGCAGTGAAACCCGGGGCTACGACCTGCCGCGCCTGTTGTCCCTGGCCGACGAAGCCCTGTATGACGCCAAGCACCAGGGGCGCAACCGAGTGCACACGGTATCGCGCAGCGCCCTGGAGTTGCAGTCGGACTGAACGACCAGGCCGCCTGGCTCCTGCGTGGTTTTGCCAATCAGCGGGATAACTGTGATACGCCCCCCAAAGGCGGCAAATAAGGCACTTGGCCAGTATTTCCGGCGCCCTTGGGCAAGAATAAACTCGCCGCTCTCCAGGACTCTCGGATGACAAGGAATGTGGAATAAAGAAGCCGCTATCAGTCACTTGAACGCTCACGCTCACGCCGGTAGTACGGGGCGCTGTGCGGCCTATACTCGCCAGGCGATCGAAGCCGGTGGCGGTGGGGTGATTCTGCACAGGAAGCACTCGGCCAAGGACTTCGGCTCATCATTGACTTCTGCCGGTTTCATCGAACAACCGGCCGGCCAGACGCCCGCAGCGGGCGATGTGGTGATCATCCAGCCCATTCCAGGGCACCCCCACGGTCACATGGCGATGTTCAACGGCACACTCTGGGTGTCAGACTTCAAGCAACTGCACGGTTTCTACCCGGGGCATTCCTACCGGGTGCAGAAACCTGCCTACAAAATCTATCGCCATCCGTAAGGGGTCCCCCATGAGAATGCTGTTCTGCTCGCTGCTGGCAGCGGTCGCGATGCATCAGTCGGTCGCCCTGGCCGACTGCGCCAGTTCGCCAAAGCCCGCAACCCAGGCGTTTTATAGCTGGTACCTGCAAACCTTCAGCGAAGACAAGGATCCGTTGACCGACAACGTGGCGGAAATGAAGAAGTACGTCTCCGACTCGCTGATCACCAAGATCAAGAAACAGATGGCCAGCCCCGACGGCCTGGAAGAGGACTACTTCCTCAAGGCCCAGGACTACATGGATGAGTGGCTGACCCAGATCAAGGTCAGCGAACCACAAGTCCAGGGCTCCAGCGCCAAGGAGCAAGTGACGTTGGGCAACACCCCGGACACCACCCAGATCGTCGATGTGCGGATGATCAAGGACAAGGGCTGCTGGAAGATCGATGAAGTGATTTCCACTGCCGACCAGAGCGATTGACCTACCGCTTCGGCGCTGACTCCGGCCACAGCGCGGGTCGTCCATCCGGGCGATCCGCCATGCTAAGCTGCGCGCCGTTTCGGGCAACGGCCCGGGACCTCCTTCACTGAAAAAGGACTCTCAGTCATGTCGTTGCCGGCCGCAGTACGCCTGCCCCTGTCATTTCTCTCGCTGTTCAGCGTTCTCAGCCTCAGCAGTTCCTGGGCCCATGCCGATGCGCAACAGGACGTCGCCAAGGGGCGCTGGCAAGGCCTGGCCGGCATGGCCAACCTGTACCTGGACGAAGCCACGCCAGCGGATTTCATCGAGGCCGGGGACAATGAGAAGAGCCAGCACGACAACTACGCCGGCGCCCTCGCCTACTACCTGACCGCTGCCCGCCTCGACCCGAAGAATGCCTACGCCTCCTACCAGGCCGCCGGCAGCCTGGCGGCCATGGACAAGAACAAGCGCGCCGCCGAATACCTCGACCAGGCCCGCGAGCGTGGCTTCTGGCAGCTGGTGCTGCTCAAGGAAGACGACGAACTGGAATCGTTGCAGCAGGACCCGGCCTACAAGAAGCTGTTGCAGGCCGCCGAGAAGAACTACCCGGCCAAGGCCAGGGATGCGGGCCTTGCGGCCTTCAGCATTCCCCAGGGCAAGGCCCCGAGCGAGGGCTGGCCGGTAGTGGTCTGGCTGTCGGGGTTCGGTACCGAAGGCAGCGACGGCATCGACATGCGCACGGACCTTGTGGGGGAAAAAGCCGTGCTGGTGGGCATCAACGGCACTCTCAAGCGCGACGAGCACCAATTCATGTGGCAGCAGCATTCGGTAGCACCGACCGAAGAAGCGGTCAGCGCAGCGCTGAAGAAACTGGAAAAGCAGACCCGTATCGATCGCTCGCGCATCGTCCTGATGGGTTTCTCCCAAGGTGCCGAGCACGCCTCGCACCTGATCGCCGAGTACCCGCAGCATTACAGCGGCGCGCTGCTGCTGTCACCCGGCGGCTACCGGATTCCCTTCGGCGAAACCCGGGCCCGGGACAAGCGCATCGTCATCGTCCATGGCGCCAAGGAGCACGAGAGCAACCAGAAGCTCACCGCCGCCACGCAACAGGCCCTGGAACCCGGCAACCAGGTCCAGAGCCATGAGCATGAGCAAGGCCATACCTTCCAGGACGACTGGCGCCAGGTGTATCCGGGCTACCTGAAGTTCGCCCTGAACCTCTGATGCCAGGTGCCGAGGCTTGAGCCCCGGCTGCTATCACTTGGCCGGAGTCATGGGCCCGGGGGCCTTTACCTGAGTCATCAGGTCATCGTCCCACTGCCCCTCGACCTTGACCTGAGCCAGGGCCCCCAACTCCATGGCCTCGATCAGGTTGTGGTTGAGGTACACGTAGGTGCCCGGCTGCTTGAAGGTGTAGAGCGCCGCCAGGGCGGAACCGCCGGGGATGAACCAGGTCTCCAGGTTGCGTTGCGGGGCGTTGGCGAACTTGCCGGTGGTCCAGACCCAGTCGCCATGGCCGCCGATCAGGTGCGGACGGCTGTCGCGGTTGGCCTGGGAGTGGATGAACAGCACGCTTTCGCCGACCTTGGCGGTCAGGGCGTTGGCTCCGGTCAAGGCGCCGACACGGCCGTTGAACACCACGTGGCTCGGGGTCAGGGTACGCATCACTTCACGGGTGTCCTGGTAGCTGGAGGCCAGGTCCGGGTAGCTCTTGTAATGCCCGTCCTTGTCCTTGGGGATGTACAGGTCGAACTCGCCGATGGTGTAGGCCCGGTCATAGTGCAAGGGCTTGCCGGCAGGGTCCTGCAAGCCTTCGCGCGGCAGCACCATCAAGGTCCCGCTCATGCCCGAAACCACGTGCCAGGGCACCATGCCCGGCGGCGCGCAGTGATAGACGAAGGTCCCGCTGCGGTCAGCCTTGAAACGCAGCACCACTTCCTGCCCCGGCAGCACCTGGGTCAGGGCCGCACCGCCCAGGGCACCGGTGGCCGCATGGAAGTCGATGTTGTGGGGCATGCTGTTGCTGGCCGGATTGCTCAGGGTCAGCTCGACGTAGTCGCCCTCGTGCACCACCAGGGTCGGCCCCGGCATGGAGCCGTTGAAGGTCATGGCCTGCAGGGTGGTGCCCTGATCGTCCACCACCATCTTTTTCTCTTCCACGTTCATGCGGAACTGCACGACCTTCGGCGGCCCGCTGACAGCCTGCTCATGAACATGCACCTGGGGCGGCGCCACCAGGTCCACCTTGACCCGCTGCAAACCGTCGGCGCCCGCAGCCAACACCAGGCTGGAGGCACAGCTTCCGGCCACTACACAGCACTTCAACCACGATTGAAAAGCACCCATGTTCTGCATTTCCCTGCCAATGAATGGTGATTCATTGCAAGGCAAACACCGGGGGCCCGTATTGTCTCAGGGCAATGAACGGATGGCCGGGAAAGCGCATCCGTTGAGCCCGGTCATGGATAACTGAAACTGCGCACCAGGGTCAGTTCCCCGGGAGCGCGCATCGGCACCACAAAGGTCTCGCTCTTTTCATCCGGCGTGCCTTCCTCGGTAATCACTGTGACCTGGGCGGTGGTCAGGGGCTGCACGGCATTTTCCTGGCCGCCGTCTTCATCGTCGTCACTGCGATAACCGCCACCGTAGTAGTTCACATAGACCAGGTACTGGCCCTTGAGCGGCGCCGGCATGGAGAAGATCTCCGGGCCGTAGCCCGTGGTCACGTCCACATCCAGGGTCGCGCCGTTGGGAGCCACGCGGTCGCCGTACCAGATGTGCGCGCCGTCCGGGGTTACCAGGTGCAGGTCGAGGTCGGTGTTGTCGCTGTCCCAGGACAGCAGCACGCGCAACTTGGGCGGGGTCACGCCACCGCCGGTGTTGAGAAACTGCACGCGCTTGCGCTGCTGGCCATCCGGGCTGCGCACTTCGACGCTGTTGCTGCCGTTGGGGAAGGCGTACGGCCGGTCGAAGCTGCCTTGCTCATCGAACTTGAGCGGCATGCTGACGCCATTGACGATCAGCTTGCCGGGCTCTTTGTTCGCCTTGGGCGCACCCTTGATCTGCCCGCGAATACGCGCGGTATCGGCCTGGCCCTGGGGGGTATTCACCGAGGAGGCCGGGTAGTTGACCTCCTGAATGTACTGTTCACCATCCATGGCTCGAGTGCGCCAGCCGCCCTTGGGGGTGTCGAGCTGGATGCCGCTGTCGGCCAGGGCCATGGGCAGGCTGAACATTCCACAAAGGAACAGGAGGACCGGGGGAGCAGGAAGTTTCATGGCCTATTCCAATAAAAGATGACGGGCGAGCCCTTCGATGTAGGTTTCATCCTGGCCGTTGGGATGAGCTTCAAAGGCCAGGTGCAGGTATTCATGAGTCAGGTCGAGGCGATCTTGCAGCGAGAGCACGCCCCGCACATAGATGCGTTGCCGTTCACGGTCGACGTAGGGCCGGCCGAAACTCAGGCGGCACACGGCGAACTGGCTGATTTCGTTGTAGCCGATCTCTTGCTCCAGCGGTTGGCGCCAGCGCCGGCGCTGCTGCAGCAGCCACTCCTGGGCCGCCGGCAAGGGTTCGCAGGAGGCCACGGGGTTGTCCCAGCGGCTGAGGCTGGCCCGGGGATAGGCGTGCAGCAGGATGGCGTCGTAGCGTTGCCCGGCCCGGGCCTGCTCCACGGCCTGTTGCCAGGACAGTTTGTCCGGCGCCTTCAGGTCCGAGTGATAGGTGACTTGAGTGCCGGCCAGCACCAGGTCGCTGGTCCAGGCGGCAATGGCCCGGGCCTGGGCAGTGGCCGGGCGCGGCGCGACCCGCTGGCGGTTGCTGCTGTCGTCGATGCTCAGGCATTCGCCGCTGCGCCCGGCGTTCTGCAACAGGTAGGTACGGATGGCCACGGCCAGCGCCTTGGCGGCCTCCACTGGCTCACTGGTGGCTTCGCGCTGCAGTACCCGAGCGACATATTCCTCACGGTCCAGGCGCGCCACCAGTCGCTGGGCCGCAGGGTCTTGCTGCAGGAACAGCTCGCCGGCGCTGTGGATATCCAGCTGGTTGCCGTTGGCAAACTCCACCCGGTAATCCCCTTGCAAGGCACCCGGTTTAGCCGGCTGGCCGCCCTGGCTGACGCTTTTGAGCGGGTAGCGGGAAAACAGGCTGACCTCCACACAGCGGCCTTTATCCACAGGCGGGTTGTCCGGCAGTTCCTGGTTCAGGGCCTGGGCGTAGTCCTTCAACACCCGTTGGCTGGTGCCACGCCCGCCCACCCACAGCGGTGTGCCATCCACCAGCCAGCCGGCAAAACCACCCTGGCGCGACTGCGGGTCCTGATCCGCCAGCCAGCTCCAGGTCTTGACCCGCAAGCGCCCGCCCAAGGCGCCCACTACTGCGCCATCGGCGGCATTGAGCACCACATCCAGCAACACGCGCCGGGCCGTGTCCCGGGCCGGCAACAACGCCAGCACCTGCAGCAGCTCCGCCACCGGGACCCGGGTCTGGGGCTGCAGCTGGTTGAGGTCCTGCAACCAGTCGGGGGCGTTGCGGGCCTGCCAGTAATGGCGCCAGTCAGCGGCGGACAGTTGCAAGCGCTGGGGCTCGAAATACAAACCGCAGGAACGTACCAGCGCCTGATCACGGGCGATGCTGGCACCCACCGCACAGCAGTAGACCTCTTCCTTGGACTTGCCCTGGCAGGCATAGGCCGGCTCCTGGGCGCCGGTGTCCACCAGCCAGGCGTAGACAAAGAGTTTCCAGACACTGCCCAGGGGCGCTTGCAGATCCTTGGGCAACGGCTCGCGAGACAGAACCTGGGTCTTGCTCAGGCTCACCAGCTCACTGTCCGGGGCGGTTTTCCAGGCCAGGCGCAGAGGCTCGTCCTGGGCCGTCACCCACCCAGGAAGCAAACACAGACATAGCCAGGCCCAGCACCGCACCATGTTATTTGACCGTGACCTGACCCAGGGCCGGGGTGCGTTCCTGAGCCTGATGCTCCGGTGCGTACACCTGGTAGAAACGTGCCGGCGGCAGATTGAACTGGCCTTTCTGGGAGAAGCGAACCAGATGGCGCAAGCGCACTTCGCTGCCGTCGTTCAACGCATCCAGCGGCACCGCGTAGCTCATCTGCCCCGGTTCGGAGCGAGCCTTCTCCAGGGACGCCGCCTCCGTACCGGCCGGGCCGGCCAGCTTGATGCCCCAGGTGGTGCGCTCGACATCGGCGCCCGGCGGCAGCGGCACTTCCAGCATGCCGTACAGCAGCGGCCGGTTGCCTTCGTTGGCGATGATCACTTCGTCCAGGTACAGGCCGTCACTGGCGATCGGCTTGTTGCCCACCGGTTCCAGCTTGAAGGTGAAGGCTTCGTCCCCCGGCACCAGGCGCAACAGGCGGCGGGTGATGTTCACCGGCGACGGCGTGCCCATGTCCAGCTTGCTCAGGTAGCTCACCGACGCCCGCAGCGGACGTTCCGGCACAGAGCCCAGGGCCAGTACCGTCGGCACCTGCGCCCCTTGCCACTGCCAGTAGCTTTCACCGCTGGCGCCCTGGCGCTGTTGCCAGCCCTGCCCCGGGTTCAAGGCCACCGCCGGGGTCGACTGGGCGATGCTGCGCTGCAACCAGGTCAGGGCCAGGGCCCGTTCCAGGGTCGATTGCGACGGCAGCAGGCGTTGCAGCAAGGCACGCGCCGCGCCTTGGTCGAACGGTTTGAGCGACAGGCTCAGGGCCTGGGTGAACGGCTGGGAGCTGATATCCAATTGCTGCTGCGCCGCTTCCAGTTGGGCGACGAACGCCGCGGGTGGCGTGACCTTGGCATCCCGCGCCAGGGCCGCGGCCAGCACCCGGGCGCTGGCCAAGCCGAGGGCCGAGTCCGGATCGTCCATCACCAGGCTGTCGCTGCCGTTGTCCTGCATGCTGGCTGCCGGGCCGCTACCGGCCTTGGCCAGGTCGTCCATCAGGCCGCTGACCAGGGTGTTGATCGGCAGTTTCATTTCACGAGCGAACGACAGGATCAGCGCCCGTTGCAGCAACGGCGTATTGCCGGCCTGCTTGGCATAGACCTCCAGCACCCGCTGCCAGTGCTCCGGCGGCAGGTTCAGGTCCAGCACCTTGCTCGCATTCCAGTCGGCGTAATAGGCGTAGGCGGTGAGGAAGGCATCCGGCTCGGCATCTTCGCCCCACCAGGTGAATGCCGCTTCCGGCCCGGCCATGTGCACCAGGCGCAGACGGCTGTTCTGCATCATCAGCCGCAGCCGGTCGCGGATCTGCGGATTGCTGGCCAGCGCCGGGTAGGCAACGCTCAACGGCAGCAACTGGCTGGCGGTCTGTTCGACGCCGCCATACGGGTATTCCAGCAGGTCATCCAGGGCCGAACGGAACAGCGCTTGCGGGCTGTCGTCCAGGCGCAGGCGAATGTCCGCAGCATCGGCCGGCAGGCCCAGCGGCGTGCTGATGGTGACCACGTCCAGGCTCTGGGTCTGCACGCTCTGCCAGCCGGCCGCACTGCTCACCAGGCGCACCGCCAGGGCATCCACGGTCTTGCCGCCCTGCACCAGCTCGGCGCTCCACTCGCCATTGCCCGGGGCAATGGCCGGCAGCGCCACATAGTTGATGCCGCTGTTGAGGGTCAGCGGCAGGCGCTGGGACTCACCGGCGTAATGGATCACCAGTTCGGCCTTGGTGGGTTGTTCGGACTGGCTGAAGGCGAATACCCCCAGGTCCGGCTTGTCACCCGTGCGGAAGCGGGTCGGACCGCTCCACTTCAGGTACAGGGCCTTGTCGGAACGCACGAACTGCTTTTTCTGCCCCACTTGGCCGTCATCGGCGATGGCCCGGGCAGTGATGCGCCAGCGGGTCAGGGAATCCGGCATGCGGAAGGTGAAACGCGCCTTGCCGCTGCCGTCGGTGACCAGCTCCGGCTGCCAGGCAGCGGTGTCGACATCTTCGCGCCGCGGACGCTCCAGTACCTTGACCCCGCGCTCGCTGCGGTTGGCCTTGCCCGGGGCGGTGGGGCTGCCCGGGAGGGCCACGTCGTAGCTGATGAACGACAGGCTGGCGCTGGTGCGCACATTGTTGCGCCGCGGGTGGTAGAAGAACTGGTCGATGCTCGGCGCCACTTCCGGTTGCAGGGCGTAGACCATTTCGTCCACCACGCTGACCGTCAGGTGTGCGGGCACCGGCTTGCCGGCGAACTGGGTAGACAGGTCGACGGTGACCATGTCACCCGGCTGGTATTTGTCCTTGTCGGTATGGATGGCCACATCGATCTGCGGCGTCAGCACCTTGATCCCAGCGTTCTGGAAGCTGTACTCGCCGCCCTTGGTGTAGAGCACGGAAAAGGTCAGGTTCGGCGCAAAGCCGTCCTTCACCGGCACCCGGGCGCGGTATTGGGTGGGGCTGAGTTTTTCCACCTTGAGCCAATCGCCGCCCTTGGACAGCAGCGCCGTGGCCTCGACCTTGTCCCGCTCCAGGGACAGCAGGGCGTCGTTGATCGGCTCCGGAAAGGTGATCAGCGCCAGGGCTTCGTCACCAGCCTTGTACTCGGGCTTGTCGAGGACGATTTCCACGGTGCCCGGCACCGCTTTCACGCCCTCGCCAGTGACCGAGTGGCTGGTGCCGCCCAGTACACGATCGTGCTCGTCGCGCAGGGTCAGGTTGTAGGTACCGGGGCGCTCGAAGGCCAGGGCGAAACCGCTGTCGGCGGCAGCCAGCTTGCCCTCGCCGGTGGACTGGTCCTCCATGCGCACCCAGCCGTAGCGGCTCGGCTTGACGTTCTTGCTCTGCTCGCTGGTGTTCTGGTTGGCGTAGCTGAACTGCACCTTGTCGCCGGCCGCGCTGAAACGCTGCGGCGCGCTGAGGCTGAAGCTCGCCGCGCCACGCTCGATGAGGATTTCCTTAGTGGTCTTGACCCGATACGCAGCGCCATCACTGGCGAATACGGTGAGCATGTAGCGGCTGGGCTTGTCCGCCGCCGGCAGGTCGAGGGTCGCACTGCCCTTGGAATCGGTGGTCAGTTCGGCGCTGGTCAACTCCACCGGGAACTGGCCCATGTACTGCAGTTCGTTGTCCACCATGGACAGCTGCTGGGCCCGCAGGCTCAGTTGCAGGCGAGCGTTGGCCACCGGCTTGCCGTCGGGGTAGAGCAGCACCAGGTTGCCCTTCACCGGCTCGCCGGTCTTGAAGTCCGGCTTGGCCAGGGCCAGGGAAACCTCAAAGTGCGGCTTGATGTACTCGGCCACGCGGAAGGCACTGCTGTAGACCTGGCCCTTGTAGCCAAAACGCAGTTCATAACCACCGGCCACGGCATTTTCCGGCAGTTGGAAGCGGCCCTGGGCGCCGGACTTGGAATCCAGGTTCAGGGTCATGTTCTGCAGGGCGGTGCCGGCGGCATCCAGCACGCTGACGTTCACCGTGCCGGCACCCGGCTGTACCGAGTCCCGGGCGTTCTTGAACTCGCGACCGACGATCTTCAGCGATACCCAGTCCCCCGGGCGATACAGCGGCCGGTCGGTGAAGGCATACAGTTTGGTGTCGTAGATTTCGCTGTCGTAATAGAAGTTCTCGGAGACGAACACCCCGCCTTCCTGGTCTTCGCCGATCACGTAGGAGCGCTCGGGGCTGACGTGCTTGAGGCGCACCAGGCCCTGTTCGTCGGTGGCGCCGCTGTTCATCACACCGAGGCCGTCGGTCCACAGCACATTGACCTTGGGCACCGAGTTGCCTTCATGCTTGCCCGCGGCCCAGACCAGCAGTTCGTCGCCGGCGATCTTGCTCACCGCCACGGTGTTGGAAACAAAGACCATGGTGGTGGCGCGGTACTTGCCCACCAGGGCCTCCACCAGGTACAGGCCGGGCTTGAGCTGCCCCAGCGGGATGTAGACGTTGCCCGGGGCGACGTTGATGAACTGGCTGGAGGAACCGGACAGGTTTACCCCGGCCGGCGGCTGGATCGGCTTGGCCTGCCACAGCGGATAACGGAACTGGGTCACCAGGGGCAGCCCCGGGATCAGGGCGAATTGCGGCTGGGCGTCATACGGCGTCGGCGCCAGCATGGAGTTGCCCACCTTCAGTTCCGGCACCTCTTCGGTGACCTGCTTGCGTGACTCGTAGGAGAAGGCGCGCTGCATCACCCGGCGGGATTTGCGGTACCAGTTGTCCCACAGGTAGGCCAGGGTGTTGGACAGGCCCTCGCCCTTGAACTGGCCGTCGCTGACCACCCGGTGCAGGTTCTTCTGGCGCTTGAGAAAGTCCAGCGGCTGGTCGATCCGGTACACCCGGATGTCCGCGCCGCCATAGGGCTCCATGCGAAAGCGCCGGTAGTCACGGCCCGGGGCTTCGAGGCGCACCATGGCCTGTTCGTCGCTGGCGAAACTGCTGTCGGCCAGGAGGAAGAAACTCTCGCCGGAGACCGCCGCATAGTCGCTGGGCGGCACCGAGTCTTCGGCGTTGACCAGGGCCACGGGGGTGAGCAGGGTCAAGGCCAGGGTCAGGCGAAACAGAAAACGGGACATACGGGATTCGCTCATTGGGTGAGGAAGTTCAGTCGATAGATGCCGATGAAGTTGGGGTTGGCTGAGTCGGGTATCCATCGAGTGTCCTTCCATGTCATCAGTTGCTGCACGCTAGCCGAGCGCATGCCGTTGTCGGTGGGAGTGGTGGTGCCGGTGTGATAGGCGATGTTGCGGCCCATCCAGATCATCAGGTGCTGGTCGTCGCCCTGGTCGAAGAACAACAGGTCACCGGGGCGCGCCTGCCCCAGGTCACGGCTCACCAGATGGCTGTTGAACTGGATCAGCTTGATGGCATTGACGTAGGGCCCGGTCTGGCCGCCGCCCTGCTGCCACTGCTGGGCCAGGCCGCGCTGGCCTTCGCTCAGTTGCAGCTCCGGCGGCAGGTAGCGATTGGACATGCCGTTGGCCCGCAGCCATTTGTTGTCGTGGACCTTGAGCGCTTCGTTGGCAGCAAAACGCACCAGGCCCGCGCAGTCCTGCTGGTACCAGCGCGGGCTCGGGCCCTGGCTCAACTGCTCCTGGGCGATGCGCACGAACCAGGCACGGAACACCTGGGACTGCTGCACGTCCAGGGGCGGAGCCTGGGTCGCGCCCACGGCGCTGCTCAGCAACAAGGCCAACAGGCCAAGGCTGCTCAGACCTTTGCGCAGTGCACTCACAGGGCACGCCATTGCAGAGGCAGCCATTGCCAGTGACCGTCGGGCTCGCTGCCTTCGGGCAGGGTCAGGGCGTACTTGCCATAACCGCCGAGGGTACGCAGCTTGGGCACCAGGTAGGTTTGCGCGGCGTTGTTGAACACCGGCTCCATGTCCTGGGGCAGGCTGTCGAAGGTTTCCTGCTGGATCAACTGGGCCAGGGACTGCGGGCCCAGGTACACCGGCATCAGTGCATCCTTGGGCACCACGTCCGCCAGGGGCGGGAAGCGCTTGTCCAGGGTGCCCAGGGCCTTGCTCACAAGCTTGTCATCCAGGGAAAACACCAGGGTCGAGCCATGGCGGGCCAGGCTGACCTGCATGAAGGCGCGACCGGTGATGGTTTGCGGGTCCTTGGCTTCCTTGGCCGGGTACTGGCCGAAGTTGGAACTGACCTGGCGCTGCCACTGGTGCACGTCGCCGTTCTGCTGCTCGACCACCGGGAAGATGCGCTCCGCCACCTTGCTTTCCCGGGTGCCGACCATGGAGCCGAACAGCTTGCCCAGGTCCGCATCGAGCTTGGCATTGTCCTTGTCCTTGAGGCTGGCCACCAGCAGCGGTGTATACAGCCGCGAGTCGGCGTACCAGCACAGGCCGGCGGTCCCGGCCATGTGCTCGGTCAGGGTGGTGGCCACCGCTTCTTCGGCCCCCAGCTTGACCAGCAACGGCTTCTGCTGCTCCGCCGCCAGGGGCAAGGCTACGCAGGCGCTGGCGCCCATGGGCATGGCCTGCCAGATCGGCTTGAAGTCGAACGCCGGCTGGTTGTCCTGCTCTTGCATGGCCAGGTAGCTGTGCCAGCCCTTGTCGTCCATGTCGAAGCGCAGGCCGGCGAAGTTGGGGATAAAGCGCTGGTAACCCATGGCCAAAACGCTGGAATTGACTGCCAGCCGCTGCTGCACTTCAGGCTTGCGCGCTTCCAGGCCAAAGGCCTCGGGGAACAGTTTGTCACCGTTGAGCAGGGCCTCCAGGGCGGTGGTGGACACCGCACCATGCTCGTCGTCGGCGCCGGTGGCGGGGTCGTACAGCTTGGCGGGGTTGGACAGCACCACCAGCTTGTCGCCGTGGGAGGCGAATGCCAGGGACCGGCTGGCGTTGTAATTCAACTGGTACAGGGTCACCGCATCGCCACCGACCTTCAGGTCCGCCAGCTTGCTCAACTGGGTGTCATCCAGGGCCACCTTGGCCAGGGGCTCCAGCAGCTTGGCCAGGCCGCCGCGGTCCATCACCAGCAGGAAGTCCTTGAGACGCCCGTCGGCGCCGCGCCACAGCGCCACGTCGGCCGGCTGGTCGAACAACTGCTCGATCAGGTTGTCCTGCAGCTTCAGGTCATGCTCGTAGATGATCCGCCGCAGGCTGCCGATCAGGCCCAGGCGGTCGGCGTGGGTCTGGTAATAGAAGACGAAATCCTCGGTCAGGGTTTCCTTGAGGAAAGGCACCGCCAGCAGGTCCTTGGGCAACTGCGCCAGGGAATGGGTTTCCAGCAGCCCATCGGGGCGGCTCAGGCCCAGCTTGTCGCCGGCCAGCTCCGCCACCGGAGTCTTGGGCTTGCAGCCCACGCCGGTGACCGCGGCCGCCACCAGGCACAGGCCCATGACCAGGACCGGCCAGCGCCGCTTGCTGGCGGGTTGTTCAGTACCGGGCACGCCGGCTGCCGGGGATGCTGTGTTTTCGCTCATGATTCACAAAGCCCAATTCATCCGTGGTGCGGGATGTTCAATAGTTGAAAGACTTGACCAGCAACAGGTCGCCGATGGCCCGCATGGGCACGATAAAGGTCTCGCGTTTCTCATCGACGGTGTTTTCGTTAAGGATCAGGTTGATCTGCGAGGTGATCACCTCGTTCTGATTGCTGCCTTCGTCGAAGTTGTATCCGCCGCTGCCGAAGTTGCCCCAGTAGTTCACGTAGATCAGGTAGGTGCCCCGCAGCGGTGCGGTCATGGTGAACATTTCCGGGCCCGGGCCATCGACGCCGTCCGGGTCCAGGCCGCCGCCATTGGTCAGGCCGGGGTGGCCGAAGAAGGCGTGCTGACCGTCCGGGGTAATGATGTGCATGTCCAGCTCGGCCTTGGGATCGTCCCAGCCCAGCACTACGCGAATGCGCGGTGGAGTCTTGTTCAGGTTGGCTTCATAGAACTGCACGCGCTTGAGGGACTTGCCCTCGGAACTGCGCACTTCGACGCTGTTGGAGCCGGCACCGAACGCATAGGGCCGGGCAAAACGGCCCTGCTCGTCGGTGTAGAGATTCAACGGGTTGCCGTTGACCGACAGGCTGTGGGGCTGGCGCAAATGGCCAATGGCCTTGAGCTGGCCTTCGATCAGGGTGCGGTTGCGCTGGATGCCGCGGTCGATGGGCGGCGTCGGATAGGCCACGCGATCCTGCTCGGTGCGGTCCAGCAGGCCGGAATAACGCCAGCCGGCCAGGGGTTCCTGCAGCTCGGCAGAAGGCTCGGCGAATGCCGGCCCGGCCAGCAGCAAGGTCAGCAGAAGGGAGGATAGAGCGCGCATGTAATGCGTCCTGCCATGCATGGGAAAACCCTGGCGCCAGATCCTCGGCGCGGCTGCAAATATTCAGAAAGAGTGCCCGGCAACAAAGGGCGTTGGAAAGGCCGCAGATTAGCGACTTGGCGCCTGTTGCACAATTGCCGAAAAAGGAATTTGCGAGGGAATCGGCAATGCCCTGAAACCCCCGCAGCAAGTGCCATTACAGCGCCATCACCCCCTTCACTCCCGGGAGCAACGCGCGTCGTGAAAACCCCCGCCCCCCCTACCCCAACGCCCCCGCCCGAAGCCCGCCAGCGGGCGCTTCTCATTTGCCCGAAACCCCGCTGTCTGCTAGTGTCGCGCCGGTTTAACGTCAACCGGGATAGCCGCCATGGCCCGCAAAAAAGCTGCCTTAGATTTCGAACAATCCCTCGCCGACCTGCAAACCCTGGTCGAGCGTCTGGAGAACGGCGAGCTGTCGCTGGAAGACTCGTTGACCGCCTTCGAGCAAGGCATCGGCCTGACCCGCGATTGCCAGGCGGCCCTGGCCCAGGCCGAGCAGAAGGTGCAGATCCTCCTGGAGCGCGATGGCGAGCTGGCGGAACAGCCCTTCGATGCGGAACAGCCGGAATGATTACCGCCTATCAGGCCTCCAGCCAGGCCCGCGTCGACGCTGCAATGCACACCCTGTTCACCGCCCCTAGCCCCGAACTTGCCCGCCTCTATGAAGCCATGCGCTACAGCGTGATGAATGGCGGCAAGCGCGTGCGCCCGCTGCTGGCCTACGCCGCCTGCGAGGCCCTGGGCGGCAAGCCCGAGCAAGCCAACGGCGCCGCCTGCGCGGTGGAGCTGATCCACGCCTATTCCCTGGTGCACGACGACCTGCCGGCCATGGACGATGACGACCTACGCCGCGGCCAGCCCACTACCCACAAGGCTTTCGATGAAGCCTGCGCGATCCTCGCCGGCGACGGCCTGCAGAGCCTGGCCTTCAGCGCCCTGCTGGACCCGGCCCTGAGCGACGCCAGCGCCGAGATCCGCCTGCGCATGGTCACCACCCTGGCCCAGGCCGCGGGCCCGGCGGGCATGGTCGGCGGCCAGGCCATCGACCTCGGCTCCGTGGGGCTCAAGCTGGACCAGCAGGCCCTGGAATACATGCATCGGCACAAGACCGGGGCACTGATCGAAGCCAGCGTGATCCTTGGCGCCCTGGCCAGCGGCCGGGCCGAAAAGGGCGAGCTCAAGGCCCTGCAAACCTACGCTCAGGCCATTGGCCTGGCGTTCCAGGTGCAGGACGACATTCTCGATGTCGAAAGCGACACCGCCACCCTGGGCAAGCGCCAGGGCGCCGATATCGCCCGGGACAAGCCGACCTACCCGGCCTTGCTGGGCCTGGCCGCGGCCAAGGAGTACGCCCTGGAACTGCGCGACCAGGCGCTGCATGCCCTGCGTCCGTTTGACGCAGCGGCCGAGCCGCTGCGCGAGCTGGCGCGCTATATCGTCGAACGCCGCAGCTGATCGGCGGTCCGCAGCAGGACCGCATATCGGCCAAGTTCGGCGCTCTGCGTGGGCAGCTTGCGATGCATAAGGTAAACTGCCGCCTCTTTCTATACCTATAACGATTCGCCTGATGCCCACGACGTTTCATGAGATTCCCCGCAAACGCCCGACCACGCCGCTGCTCGACCGCGCCCAGACGCCGGACGGCCTGCGCCGGTTAGGCGAAGCCGAGCTGGAAACCCTGGCCGATGAGTTGCGCCTGGAATTGCTCTACACGGTCGGCCAGACCGGCGGGCACTTCGGTGCCGGCCTCGGGGTCATCGAGCTGACCATCGCGTTGCATTACGTGTTCGACACCCCGGACGACCGGCTGGTGTGGGACGTGGGTCACCAGGCGTATCCGCACAAGATCCTCACCGGGCGCCGTGAGCAGATGGCCAGCCTGCGCCAGAAAGACGGCCTGGCCGCCTTCCCGCGGCGCTCCGAGAGCGAGTACGACACCTTCGGCGTCGGCCACTCCAGTACCTCCATCAGCGCTGCCCTGGGCATGGCCATCGCCGCACGCCTGCAGAACAGCGAGCGCAAGGCCATCGCCGTGATCGGCGACGGCGCCCTGACCGCGGGCATGGCCTTCGAGGCCCTGAACCACGCGCCGGAGGTGGACGCCAACATGCTGGTGATCCTCAACGACAATGACATGTCGATCTCGCGCAATGTCGGCGGGCTGTCCAACTACCTGGCCAAGATTCTCTCCAGCCGCACCTACGCCAGCATGCGCGAAGGCAGCAAGAAAGTGCTGTCGCGCCTGCCCGGGGCCTGGGAAATCGCTCGCCGCACCGAAGAATACGCCAAGGGCATGCTGGTCCCCGGCACCCTGTTCGAAGAACTGGGCTGGAACTACATCGGCCCCATCGACGGCCATGACCTGCCGACCCTGATCGCCACCCTGCGCAACATGCGCGACCTCAAGGGCCCGCAGTTCCTGCATGTGGTGACCAAGAAGGGCAAGGGCTTCGCCCCGGCGGAAGTCGACCCGATCGGCTACCACGCCATCACCAAGCTGGAACCCCTGGACGCCCCGGCGGCCGCGCCGAAAAAGGCCGGCGGGCCGAAGTACTCCGGTGTGTTCGGCGAATGGCTGTGCGACATGGCCGCCGCCGACCCGCGCCTGGTGGGCATCACCCCGGCGATGAAGGAAGGTTCGGACCTGGTGGCCTTCAGCGAGCGTTTCCCGCTGCGCTACTTCGACGTGGCAATTGCCGAGCAGCACGCCGTGACTCTGGCGGCCGGCATGGCCTGCGAGGGCGCCAAGCCGGTGGTGGCGATCTATTCGACCTTCCTCCAGCGCGGCTATGACCAGCTGATCCACGATGTGGCGGTACAGAACCTCGACGTGCTGTTCGCCATCGACCGCGCCGGCCTGGTGGGCGAAGACGGCCCGACCCACGCCGGCAGCTTCGACCTCTCCTACCTGCGTTGCATCCCCGGCATGCTGGTGATGACCCCGAGCGACGAGAACGAGCTGCGCATGATGCTCAGCACCGGGCACCTGTACAACGGCCCTGCGGCCGTGCGCTACCCACGCGGCACCGGCCCCAACGCACCGATCGACAAGAGCCTGGAACCGATCGAGATCGGCAAGGGCGTGATCCGCCGCCAGGGCAGGCAAGTGGCCCTGCTGGTGTTCGGCGTGCAACTGGCCGAAGCCCTGCAAGTGGCCGAGAAACTCGACGCCACGGTGGTCGACATGCGCTTCGTCAAGCCACTGGATGAAGCCCTGGTACGCGAGATCGCCAGCAGCCACGAACTGCTGGTGACCATCGAGGAAAACGCCATCATGGGTGGCGCCGGTGGCGCGGTCAGCGAGTACCTGGCACGGGAAAACATCCTCAAGCCGATCCTCCACCTGGGCTTGCCGGACGCCTACGTCGAGCACGCCAAACCGGCGCAGATGCTCGCCGAGTGCGGCCTCGACGAAGCCGGCATCGAGGCCTCGGTGCGCCAGCGCCTGGCGCTGCTGGGCCTGGCTTGATCCACAACGGCCAGCTGTAGCCGCTGTTGCACGCCCGCCATGCGGGCGTCGCTTTTTGGCCTTCACTGTGCAGCCTCTCCCACTTTGCGGCAAAGGCCGAGCCGCGCTAACGGAATAGCCATGAAACTCTCTCGCCTGGCCCTGCCGCTTTGCCTTTTGCCCTGCGCCGAACTCTTTGCCGACACCCCCGACCGCGATCAGGCCCTGAAACTGCCCGAAATGCTGATCAGCGCCAACCGCCAGGTGGAAGCGCGCAATGACAGCAGCGCCGCCAACACCGTGTTCACCCGGGAAGACATCGACCGCCTGCAACCCGGCAGCCTCACCGACCTGCTGCAGCGGGTGCCGGGGGTGCAGGTAGCCCAGGGCGGCGGGCGCGGCAACCTGCCGAATATCTTCATCCGCGGCACCAACTCGGCCCAGAGCCTGGTGCTGGTGGACGGCCAGCGCATCAGCAGCTCATCGAGCGGCGACAGTAACCTGCAGTTCATCAGTATCGAGCAGATAGAAAGGGTGGAAGTACTGCGTGGCTCGCGCTCAGTGATCTATGGCAGCGACGCCATTGGCGGGGTGATCCAGATCTTCACCCGGCGCGGAGCGGACTCGGGGCTCCATGGGCGCATGCGCGTCGCCGCTGGCAGCAACCAGACCTGGGAGCGCAGCCTGGGACTGTCCGGTGGAGATCAACAGACACGCTTCAGCCTCGGCGCCAACCTGGATGAAACCGCCGGGATCGACTGGACCCACGAATCGTTCCCCAGCGATGCCGACCATGATGGTTACCGCAACAAGTCGTTGAGCTTCACCCTCAGCCATGCGCTGAACGATGACCTGGAGGTAGGCCTCAACCTGCTGGATAACCGTGGTCGCACGCGCTATGACAACCCCTTCGGGCGCTACGACTCAAGCTACGACGTCTTCGCCCAGGATCCTTACACCGATTTCAGTGTCAGCAGCGTCAGCGGCTATCTCGATGCGCACATCAATGATTACTGGACGTCGCGAGTAGAGCTGGGGCATAGCGAGAACCGCGACCTCAAGCGCGACAAACTCAGTGACGAACGAAACGTATTCAATACCTACCGGGACTCGCTGAACTGGCAGAACGATCTGCGCCTGGACGAACACAACAGCCTGATCCTCGGCGCTGACTGGTACGAAGACCGGCTCAATACCAGCCCGGCGCGATTTGCCGAAGACAGCCGCTGGAACCGGGCAGCCTTCATTCAGCACCGCTTTCGCGGTGACAGTTTCTCCACCGAGCTGGGTCTGCGCCGCGACCAGAACCAGCAATATGGCAGCCAGAACACCTGGAGCGGCACCTTTACCCTGCCGCTCAACCCGGACAATGACTTGCTGCTCTCCTATAGCGAAGGTTTCCGGGCGCCCAACTTCAGCGACCTGTATTACCCCGGCTTCAGCAACCCCGACCTCAAGCCGGAACACTCCAAGAGCTATGAATTGCAGTGGCGTAGCCAACTGACGCAAAGCACTCGCCTGGAGACCTCGATCTTCCGCACCGATATCAAGGACGCAATCATTTATGACCGCATAGCCCAACGCCCGGAAAACGTTGGCGCAGCGAGAATCAACGGTTTCGAAGCGGCCCTGAAACAGGAACTGTTCGGCTGGCAGACCAGCATCGGCACCGCGATCATTGATCCGCGCAATCGCAAGGATGGCCATCAACTGCCGCGCCGTGCCCGCCGCACCTTGAATCTGGATCTAGACCGGCAGTTCGACCAATTGGCGCTAGGTGCCAGCTGGCAACTGGTGAGCAAGAGCCATGAGGACTTGAGCACGAAAAAGCAGGTCCCGATTGGCGGCTACGGCCTGCTCGGACTGCGAAGCAGTTGGGCGATCAATCAGGAAGTGAAGCTGGACCTGAAACTCGACAACATCTTCGACAAGTCCTATAGCCGCGCGCTCTACGAGTACAACGGCAACGACTATGGCTACCGCAGCGAAGGCCGTACCTGGATGCTCGGCGTGACCTGGACGCCTGAGCTGTAAGGTCCGCCGCCTTCGCCGGCAAGCCGGCTCCTACAGGCCCCTAGGGCAAGGCCTGCCGGTGAAGGGGCTCAGCGCTCAGGTGCGATCAAGGCACAGAGCCTGGCCGTCGCGGCAATCATCTGCCCGCTGGGCCGCTCCAGGCCCTTGTCCCTTACCAGCAGCAACCGCCCTTGCCGCACCGCCGCGACCTGCGGCCAGTCCTTCCAGGCATCCAGTTGTCCCTGGGCGGTGGCGAGGATCGCCTGCGGATTGCGCTGCAACACCGACTCGATACTGACCTGGGGCGCCGGCAGTTGCTGGTCGGCAAACACATTGCGCGCGCCGCAGACGCTCAAGGCTTCGCTGATGATCTGCCCACCACCCACCGTGTACAGCGGCTGGTCCCAGACCTGATAGAACACCGGCAACAGCGGTTCGCGGTGATAGCGGACGCGCAATGCAGCCAGTTGCCCGTTCAACTCGGCGGCCAGCTCGCGGCCGGCCGCCGGGCGGCCCAGGCGCTCGCCGATCTCGGCAATCTGCGCGGTCAGTTGCGGGAAGTCATGGGGTTCGGCAACCAGGGTGGGAATCCCCAGGCGCGCCAGCTGATCGCGCTGGGCCGGGCCGACACTGCCCGGCCAGAGCAACAGCAAATCAGGTTTGAGGCTCAGCAGGCGCTCGATATCCAGCTGGCCGTAGCGCCCCACCGAAGGCAGGTCCTTGAGCGGCGCGGGCCGTTCACCGGCATCCAGCACGCCCACCAGCAGCTCGGCGGCCCCCAGCTCTACAACGATTTCCGAGAGCGATGGCGCAAGACTCACCACCCGCTGCGCCGCCAGCGCCGGAACACTGGCCAGCAGGCACAGGACCGCCAGCCAGCGCAGCATCAGCCCAGTTGACGCGGAATGCGATAGAGGTAGAACAGCACCGCCGTGGACACCGCCAGAAGCATCAGCGGCACCGCTTCCAGGCCGACGAACACCGCCAGGGTACCGATCCAGGCCGGCAGCGACGCCGCCAGGAACGCCACCCGCCGGCTGGCCGCAAGGTTGATCCAGGCCGCCGGTTCCTCGGGAGTGTCCAGGGCTTTCTGGGTGGCGATCAGGGCGTGCTTGTAGCCGCCGAAGAAGCGCAGGCTGACGAACATCGATGCCACCCCGGCAATGAAGAACGGCATCGCCAGCACCGGCAGGATGGGCTCGCCCTGGCCGAACAGCGCGTTGATCACGAACAACGGCAACAGGCCCAGGGCCAGGTATTGCCACCAACTGACGGTCAGGCGCCGCTTGACTTGACCCCGGGTCACGCGCGGTCGACCTCGCCCTGATGCTCGTTGCCCATCATGTGGTCGAGCTTGCTGGCCTTGGTCGCCAGGTAGAGTTTGTTGTGCGGGTTATGGCCGGTGTGCAGCGGTACGCGCTCGGCGACCTGGATCCCCATCTCGGTCAAGGCCTTGACCTTGCGCGGGTTGTTGGTCATCAGGCGCAGGGACTTGACCCCCAGGTGCTCCAGCATCGGCAGGCACATGGCGTAGTCGCGCTGGTCGGCGGCAAAGCCCAGGCGTTCGTTGGCCTCCACGGTGTCGGCGCCACCGTCCTGCAGTTCGTAGGCGCGGATCTTGTTCAAGAGGCCGATACCCCGGCCTTCCTGGCGCAAGTACAGCAACACCCCACGACCTTCGCGGGCGATGGCCTGCAGGGCGGCTTCCAGTTGCGAGCCGCAATCGCAACGCTGGCTGAACAGTGCATCGCCGGTCAGGCACTCGGAGTGCAGGCGGCCGAGAACCGGAGCGCCGTCGGCGATATCGCCCAGGCTGAGCACCACATGCTCGCGGCCGGTAGCTTCATCGAGAAAACCATGCATGGTGAATTGCGCAAAAGGCGTAGGCAGCTTGCAAGCAGCAACAAAAACGACGGGCACTGTTGTGCTCCTGATCTGTATGAGGACTGGAGATTCGCAGAGGCGGCATTGTAACAGCAGCCTCCACTGGACGCTTAGGCTGAATTATCGGAGATAAAGATCGATAAGTTTGATCAACGCACCGCCGGCTAAGGGCTCCCGTCAAAGGGATAAGGCTGTTTCCAGCGCTCGAAGATCGGCCGCAAACGCCCGGTGCTCACCAGCTGTGCCATGCGCTGGTCGTACAGTTCGCGCATTTCCCGCCCGCGCGGGTTGCTGGCGAACCCCAGGTACAGCGGCAGCTCGGTCAGGTGGGTACGCTTGAACTGGCTCGGATCGGAGGCCTGCCCCAGCACGTAGTCGATCTCGGTCTGGGCATCGATGTAATAGTCGGCGCGGCTGTACAGCAGCATCGGCAGGATGCCGATGCGCCGGCGGATCTCGTTGTAGCGACGGATATTGGGCAGGTAGTCCTGGTACTTGTAGCCGCGCACCCAGACCAGTCGGTAACTGGCGATAGTCGCCAGGCTCAACTCGGGGTTGCTGGCCAGTCCCAGGGCGTAGATGTGATCGGTGTCGTAGTTCCAGTGGGGGTAAAGCACACCCGGCGACTCATCACGGTAGGCACCCATGTGGGCGTCCACTTCGCCGCGCTGTACCAGCCCGACCGAACGGGTATAGGGCACGCTGCAACGTTCGATGGTCACACCCAGCGGCTCGAAGACTTCGCGCAGGATGTCCCAGCCCAGCCCCTCGCCGTTGGCTTCGGTGTAATCGCTCCAGACCTCGCTGGCGATGCGAATGTGCCTGGGCTGCGCCTGCGGCTCCGCGGCCCGGACGCTGCAACAGCTCAAGGCAACCAGCAATACCAGCAGCGCGCGGCACACACCCATGCCTATTTCCTCAGCTGAAGCACCACACCAGCCCTTGCATCGCCAGCCAGGCAAACACCCCGGCGAGGACGTCGTCGAGCATGATGCCGACGCCGCCATGCACATGCCGGTCGATCCAGCGAATCGGCCAGGGCTTGAGAATGTCGAAGAAGCGGAACATCAGGAAACCTGCCAGCAGCCAGTACCAGCCTTCGGGCACCAGCCACAGGGTGATCCACATGCCGACCATTTCATCCCAGACGATGCCTTCGTGGTCATGCACCCGCAGATCGTCGGCCACCTTGCCGCACAGCCAGAAGCCGAACAGCATGGTGATGCCGAGCATCAGCCAGTAGCCCCAGTCCGGCAACATCTGCCACAGCGGGATAAAGGGTAGCGCAACCAGCGAACCCCAGGTGCCCGGCGCCTTGGGCAAGGTGCCGGAACCAAAGCCGAAGGCCAGGAAATGCCAGGGGTTGCGCCACACCGACGGCGGTACGAACTCCGCCGGGACCTGTTTGGGATGATCTGTCACTGTGTCTCCGGAAAGTGTTGATAACCCCGGGTGCCGGGGGTGATGTCCTGCCCATCGGCATCCAGCAGGGTCACCCCCTGCCCGGCCACCACTCGCCCGACCACCCGCACTGGCCAGCCGGCCGTCAGTAGCGGCGCCAGTTCGGCCGGTGGCAGGGTGAAGGCCAGGACGTAGTCGTCACCGCCACTCAGGGCCGCGGCGCGAGCGCCCTGCTGGCCGAGAAAGCCCAGCAGCGCCGGCGACAGCGGCAGCTTCTCGACCTCGACCTGCAAACCAACCGCCGAGGCCGTGGCGATATGGCCGCAGTCGGCCAGCAAGCCATCGGAGATGTCCAGCGCCGCCGTGGCCTTGCCCCGCAGCGCCTGGCCCAGGGCGAGTTGCGGTTGCGGCGACCAGTAATGGGCCAGCAGTGGCTCAGCCAGCGCCGGCTCGGCGCTGCGCTGGCCCAGAACCAGCGGCAAGGCGCCGGCGGCGTTGCCCAGGTCACCGCCGACGCACAGCAGATCGCCTGCCCGAGCACCGCTGCGGGTCAGGGCCAGGCCGGCAGGTACCCGGCCGAATACCGTCAGGGTCAGGGTCAAGGGGCCGCGGGTGGTATCGCCACCGATCAGGCGCACCCCGCAGTTCTGCGCCATGGCATTCAAGCCTTGGGCATAGGCCTGCAGCCAATCGGTGCTTACCGTCGGCAGGGTCAGGGCAAGGGTAAAGGCCAGTGGCGTGGCGCCCATGGCGGCCAGGTCGCTGACAGCCACCGCCAGGGAGCGTTGGCCAAGAAGAAAGGGCTCGCAGGGATCGGCGAAATGCACACCGGCCACCAGGGTGTCGGTGGAAATCGCCAACTGCTCGCCAGGGGCAACTGCCAGCAAGGCGCAGTCGTCGCCGATCCCCAGGGCAACACCCTCGCCGCCCTGCGCACAAGGCGCGGCAGCGAAGAAGTTACGGATCAGCTCAAACTCGCCCATGGCAGCTGCAAGCGCGGTTCAGCGCTTGAACGCCTTCACTTCAGCTTCGCGCAGGCGTGGGGCCAGCTTGTCGAGTACGCCATTGACGAACTTGTGGCCATCGGTGGAACCGAAGACCTTGGCCAGTTCGATACCTTCGTTGATCACAACGCGGTACGGCACGTCGACGCGCTTGAGCAGTTCCCAGGTGGACAGGCGCAGAACCGCCAGCTCCACAGGGTCCAGCTCATCGATGGCCAGGTCCAGGCAAGGCACGAGCGCGGTGTCGATCTCGTTCTTGTTGGCCGGAACCCCGTGCAGGATTTCACGGAAGTAGGCGCCATCGATGTCAGTGAAATCGTTGTCGACCCGGAACTGCGCTTCGATCTCGTTCAGCGAATGCTTGGCCATGTGCCATTGATACAGCGCCTGGGTCGCGAGCTGACGGGCTTCGCGACGCTTGGCGCTCTTGGATGGCTTGCCGGCATTGGCAGGCTTGGGATCGCGCGGGTTGAAACGATCGCTATCGTCGCTAATCACTTGGCCTCCAACTGCGCCAGCAGGCTGACCATTTCCAGGGCGGACAGGGCAGCTTCAGCACCTTTGTTGCCGGCCTTGGTGCCGGAACGCTCGATGGCTTGTTCGATCGAGTCAACGGTCAGCACGCCGAAGGCCACTGGCACGCCGAACTCCATGGACACCTGGGCCAGGCCCTTGGTGCACTCGCCAGCCACGTATTCGAAGTGCGGAGTACCGCCACGAATGACCGCGCCCAGGGCGACGATTGCCGCGAACTCACCCTTTTGTGCCACTTTCTGTGCAACCAACGGAATTTCGAAGGCGCCAGGAGCACGGATGATGGTGATGTCGCTTTCGCTCACGCCGTGGCGAACCAGGGCGTCAACCGCGCCGCTGACCAGGCTTTCGACGACGAAGCTGTTGAAACGGCCGACCACCAGGGCATAGCGGCCTTTAGGGGCGATGAAGGTACCTTCGATGGTCTTCAGGGTCATTCGACAAATCTCTTAAAGAGCCAGAGCGTGTCTAGTACACGCTCTTCAGTGATATTTGAACCGCGAATAGGCTGCCGGAAACAGGCGGCTTTTATTCGGAGGGCACGTATTCTACAACTTCCAGGTCGAAACCGGATATCGCATTAAACTTCATCGGCGCACTCATCAGGCGCATTTTGCGTACGCCCAGGTCGCGCAGGATCTGCGAACCGGCACCGACGATGCTGTAGGTGGTGGGCTTCTTCGCCGGCTGGTGCTCCGCGGTTTCACGGATATGCGCCAGCAGCACGTCGCCATCCAGCGGGTGCCCGAGCAACAGCACCACGCCACTGCCGGCCTCGGCCACCGTGGCCATGGCCGCCCGCAGGCTCCAGCGGCCCGGTTGCTTGACCATCAGCAGGTCGCGCAGCGGATCCATGTTGTGCACCCGTACCAGGGTCGGCTCTTCAGCGCAGATCTCGCCCAGGGTCAGGGCCATGTGCACGTCGCCTTCCACGGAATCACGATAGGTCACCAGGTTGAACTGGCCCAGTTCGCTATCCAGCGGCTGCTCGGCAATCCGCTGAACGGTACGTTCGTGGATCATCCGGTAGTGGATCAGGTCGGCAATGGTGCCGATCTTGATGTTGTGCTCGGCGGCGAAGGCTTCCAGTTCGGTGCGACGGGACATGGTGCCGTCGTCGTTCATCACTTCACAGATCACCCCGCTGGGCTCGAAACCGGCCATGCGCGCCAGGTCGCAGGCGGCCTCGGTGTGGCCAGCGCGGGCCAGGGTGCCGCCGGGCTGGGCCATCAGCGGGAAGATGTGGCCCGGGCTGACGATGTCCTCGGCCTTGGCGTCCTTGGCAGCGGCAGCCTGCACGGTACGGGCGCGGTCAGCGGCGGAGATGCCGGTGGTCACGCCTTCGGTGGCCTCGATGGAGACGGTGAACTTGGTGCCAAACCCCGAACCGTTGCGCGGCGCCATCAGCGGCAGCTTGAGCAGCTCGCAGCGCTCGCGGCTCATGGGCATGCAGATCAGGCCGCGGGCGTGCTTGGCCATGAAGTTGATGTGTTCGGCCTTGCAGCACTCGGCGGCCATGATCAGGTCGCCTTCGTTCTCGCGGTCTTCGTCATCCATGAGGATGACCATCTTGCCTTGGCGGATGTCTTCAACCAGTTCTTCGATGCTGTTGAGCGCCACTCGGCACCCCCTTGAGTCAGGATTTGAGATAGCCGTTAGCGGCCAGAAAACTTTCGGTAATGGTGCCGCCCGTGGCCTCGGCCGCCTTGTCGCCCAGCAGCAGGCGCTCCAGGTAGCGCGCCAGCAGGTCCACCTCAAGGTTGACCTGCCGACCCGGCCGGTAGTCGGCCATGATGGTTTCCGCCAGGGTGTGGGGAACGATGGTCAGCTCGAACTCGGCGCCATTGACCGCGTTGACCGTCAGGCTGGTGCCGTCGACGGTGATCGAGCCTTTATGGGCGATGTACTTGGCCAGCTCTTTCGGTGCGCGGATGCGGAACTGGATGGCCCGGGCATTTTCTTCCCGCGCCACCACTTCACCGACGCCGTCGACATGGCCACTGACCAGGTGACCGCCCAGGCGGGTGGTCGGGGTCAGGGCTTTCTCCAGGTTCACCCGGCTGCCGGCCTTCAACTGATGAAAAGCGGTGCAGTCCAGGGTTTCACGGCTGACATCGGCCCAGAAACCATCGCCAGGCAGTTCAACAGCGGTCAGGCAGACGCCGTTCACCGCGATGCTGTCGCCCAGTTTGACGTCGGCCAGATCAAGCTTGCCGGTTTCTACATAGACCCGCACATCTCCGCCTTTTGGGGTCAATGCGCGAATGCTGCCGATGGATTCGATGATGCCGGTGAACATGGAGTCCTCCTCGAGAACAGGGCCGCCGGGTAGGCGAAAGTCGGGAATTATACGCTCGCTGGCGGGGCCGGGATGGCAGTGACTCGCCAGTCATCGCCCACCGCACGCATTTCTATGATCTTCAGCAATGGCGCCTGGCTCATCTGCGCCAGCGGCCAGTCCAGCAACGGCCGCGCAGAGGAACCGAGGAACTTGCCGGCGACGAATATCTGGTACTCGTCCACCAGGCCCTGCTGGGCAAAGGCCCCGGCTAGGCGTGGGCCGGCTTCCACCAGCACTTCGTTGACCCCACGGGCCGCCAGCTCCAACAGCAGGAGACGCAGATCCACCTGGCCATCGGGGCCTGGAACAATCAGGCATTCCGGGCCGTTGGCGTATTGCTCTTCCACCGCCGCACAAGTGGCAACCAACGCTGGGCCGGCCTTGAAGAATGGCGCATCCAGAGGCACCCGCAGGCGGCCGTCGATCAGCACCCGCAGCGGCGGCCGGCTCATGGCCAGGGCGGTCTGCTCGGCATCCAGGCCCAGTTCGGCGGCGCGCACGGTCAGCCGCGCGTCGTCCGCCAGCACTGTGTCGGCGCCGGTCAGTACCACGCTGGACTCGGCCCGCAGGCGCTGCACTGCAGAGCGCGCCGCAGGGCCAGTGATCCACTGGCTCTCGCCACTGGCCATGGCGGTGCGGCCATCCAGGCTCATGGCCAGCTTGACCCGCACATAAGGCAAGCCGTGCTCCATGCGTTTCAGAAAGCCTTTATTGATCGCCCGCGCCTCGCCTTCCAGCACACCGCCATGGGTGTCGATGCCGGCCTGGGCCAGGCGATGCAAGCCACGGCCGGCCACTTCCGGGTTGGGGTCCTGCATGGCCGCGACCACCCGTGCCACACCGGCATTCACCAGGGCGTCGGCGCAGGGCGGCGTACGCCCGTGATGGCTGCAGGGTTCGAGGGTCACATAGGCGGTGGCGCCACGGGCCAGTTCACCGGCCGCGCGCAGGGCATGCACCTCGGCATGGGGCTCGCCGGCCCGCACGTGCCAGCCCTCGCCCACCACCTGGCCGTCGCGCACGATGACGCAGCCGACACGCGGGTTGGGATGGGTGGAGTAGCGACCCTTGCGCGCCAGTTCCAGAGCACGGGCCATGTAGTGGGCGTCGAGGACCGCTTGCTCGGCAGGCTGGCTCATTGCTTGGCCGGCTCACGGGCGAGACGGTCGATCTCTTCGCGGAATTCGTTGAGGTCCTGGAAACGGCGATAGACCGAGGCGAAGCGGATGTAGGCGACTTCATCGAGCTTCTGCAGCTCGGTCATCACCAGCTCACCCACGACCAGCGACTTGACCTCGCGCTCGCCGGTGGCCCGCAGCTTGTGCTTGATGTGCACCAGCGCCGCCTCCAGACGCTCGACACTCACCGGGCGTTTTTCCAGGGCGCGCTGCATACCGGCGCGCAGTTTTTCTTCGTCGAAGGGCTGACGGCTGCCGTCAGTCTTGATCAGGCGCGGCATCACCAGTTCGGCGGTTTCGAAGGTGGTGAAACGTTCACCACAGGCCAGGCATTCACGCCGGCGGCGCACCTGTTCGCCCTCGGCGACCAGACGCGAGTCGATGACCTTGGTGTCGTTGGCACCGCAGAAGGGACAGTGCATGGTGGCAGGCAACAAAAAAAGGGAGGGCCATGGTAGCGCATCCCACTGGCAAGACAAGCCATAGCCTTTACGGTATACAGACCGACTATTATGTTTCGCACACGGACATTCGCCTTGTTGGAGCTTCAGATGCCGCTCAGACCGCTCGTTCTGCTCAGTCTTGTCAGCCTGTTGGTCGCTTGCAGCAGCGATACGCCAAAAACCGCGGCCCCCTCCACTTCACAGCAGCAGGCGGTGAAAAAAAATCAGGAACCGGCCGATCCAGGCCCCTTGCCGGCCTACCAGCGCGAGTTGAGTGGCACCCTCGAGGGCGTACCGGCCGGCGCCGACGTCGAGCTGGCCCTGCTGGTGATCGATGAGCGCGGCCGTCCGCAACGCCTGCTGGCCAGCAGCAACCTGAGCGGCACCAGCCAGGCCCTGCCGTTCCGCCTGCGCTTTGCCACCGAAGCCTTTCCGGCCGGCGCCCGGGTCGAACTGCGCGGCCGCGCCAGCCAGTCCGGCCAACTGATCCTGCACCTGCCGGCCCAACGCATCGACCAACCCACCAGCCAGGCCCTGGGCCAACTGCAATTTGTCAAAGCCCCATGAATGTCCCGCTCGACCTGCAAGCTGCCCTCAGCGAACTGCTGGGGGACGCGCGACTGGTAGCCTGCGAGCTGCCCGATACCACGCTGAAGCTCTGGCTGATCGACGCCGACAACATGGACCGCGCCTTCACCCCGGAAGAAACCCGGCGCATCCTCCACGAGCCGCCCTACTGGAGCTTCTGCTGGGCCAGCGGCCTGGCCCTGGCGCGCTACCTGGCCGAGCAGCCGCATTGGGTCGCGGGCAAGCGGGTGCTGGATTTCGGTGCCGGTTCCGGCGTGGCGGCGATTGCCGCGGCCAAGGCCGGGGCCCGGGAAGTGGTGGCCTGTGACCTTGACCCGCTGGCCATTGCCGCCTGCCGGGCGAATGCCCGACTCAATGGCGTCGAGCTGAGCTATTCCATGGATTTCTTCGCCGAGGCCGACCGCTTCGACCTGATCCTGGTGGCGGACGTGCTCTACGATCGGGCCAACCTGCCGCTGCTGGACCAGTTCCTCAGCCGTGGCCGCCAGGCCCTGGTGGCGGATTCCCGCGTACGGGACTTCCAGCACCCGCTCTATCAGCGCCTGGAAATGCTCAATGCCCTCACCCTGCCCGACCTGGCCGAACCCTGGGAATTTCGCAACGTGAGCCTCTATCACGCACAGCGGCGATAGCGATTTTCAGCCTCCCGGCCAGCCTTTATAGTGGTTCCATTCCCGCTTATTCGAGATACCCCATGAGTCAGGAAACGCCCTACATCTTCGACGCCCGCACCGCTGATTTCGACCAGTCGGTGATCGAGAACTCCTTTCACAAGCCGGTCCTGGTGGACTTCTGGGCCGAGTGGTGTGCGCCCTGCAAGGCGCTGATGCCGATGCTGCAGCAAATTGCCGAGAGCTATCAGGGCGAACTGCTGCTGGCCAAGGTCAACTGCGACATCGAGCAGGACATCGTCGCCCGCTTCGGCATCCGCAGCCTGCCCACCGTGGTGCTGTTCAAGGACGGCCAGCCCGTAGACGGCTTTGCCGGTGCGCAACCGGAATCCGCGGTGCGGGCCATGCTCGAACCCCATGTGCAGATGCCGCCACCGCCGGCCGCCGATCCGCTGGAACAGGCCGAAGCCCTGTTTGCCGAAGGCCGTATCGGCGATGCCGAGGCCCTGCTCAAGGTGCTGCTGGGCGAAGACAACAGCAACGCCAAGGCGCTGATCCTCTACGCCCGCTGCCTGGCCGAGCGTGGCGAGCTGGGTGAAGCCCAGACCGTGCTCGACGCGGTCAAGAGCGATGAGCACAAGGCGGCCCTGGCCGGAGCCAAGGCGCAGATCACCTTCCTCAAGCAGGCCGCGGACCTGCCGGACGCCGCCGAGCTCAAGGCGCGCCTGGCCAAGGACCCGCAGGACGATGAAGCGCTGTACCAACTGGCGATCCAGCAACTGGCGCGCCAGCAATATGAAGCGGCGCTCGAAGCCCTGCTCAAGCTGTTCATGCGCAACCGCAGCTACAACGAAGGCATCGCCCACAAGACCCTGCTGCAAGTCTTCGACCTGCTGGGCAACGACCACCCGCTGGTGACCGCCTACCGCCGCAAGCTGTTCGCCGCCCTGTACTGAGCCGGAGGAGCTGGCTTGTGTAGGAGCTGGCTTGCCAGCGAAGGCGTTCTGACAGGCCGAACGCATTCGCCAGCAAGCGGGCTCCTGCAGGGTCATTGCACCCAGCTGTAGATCGGCGTATCGGCGCCGCTCACC
The DNA here is from genome assembly GCF_024810175.1 of Pseudomonas sp. BIGb0176. Taxonomy (NCBI): domain Bacteria; kingdom Pseudomonadati; phylum Pseudomonadota; class Gammaproteobacteria; order Pseudomonadales; family Pseudomonadaceae; genus Pseudomonas; species Pseudomonas sp. BIGb0176. The sequence goes on along the minus strand of NZ_JANUEC010000006.1, from coordinate 74,226 downwards.
ACCTTGACCTCGGCGCAGTGGCGCAAGCGCACCAACAAGCGCTTGCCTGCCGCAGCGCTACCGGCCAGCCCTTCCAGTTGCTCCAGCAACTCCGGCCCGCTGAGCTGCCCGGCCTTGCGCAGCAACTCCTTGGTGGTCTGCCACAGGGCATCGTCCTGGCTGGCCGGCTTCGCCGCCACCGCGACGCTCTCGGGCTTGGCCGCCTGCAACTGCGCACCCAGTTGCGCCCAGTCGCCTTCGTCCAGTTCCAGGGTCAAATCCACCGGCCAGTCGCCGATGCTTCCACGAATCCGCAACATTGCTGTGCTCCTGAATTTTTCTGACGAGCATGCTCCCACGCGTCTTGCGCAACGCCAAGCGGCCGGTCAAACTCAGCGGCCGATTGTTATAAGATCACATAACATTTATTTCATCTTCGCTCCGGAGACTTGCTATGCGCCGTCTGCTACTCGCCCTGCCGTTCGCCCTGTTGCCGCTGGCCGCCGCCCAGGCCGCGCAAGCCCATGATCACGAGCATGAACATGGCAGCCTCGGCGCCCACGAACATGGAGTCGGCCGTTTGAACGCAGTGCTCGACGGCCAGACCCTGGAACTGGAGCTGGAGAGCCCGGCAATGAACCTGGTGGGCTTCGAACACGCTCCGAGCACCGACGCCGACAAGGCCAAGGTGGCTGCCGCCCGCACCCAGCTGGAACAGCCGCTGGTACTGTTCAGCCTGCCCAAGGCAGCGGCGTGCGTGGTGGCCAAGCAGGAGCTGGAGAGCCCGTTGTTCGGCGACCAGCCCGATGCCGATGATCACGATGACGACGACCACGACGAAGATGCCAAGGACACCGCTGGCCACGAGCATCACCATGAGCACAGTGAGATCCACGCCCACTACCAGTTCACCTGCGCCAAGCCGGATGCCCTGAAGACCCTCGATCTGGGGCAGGTCTTCAAGACCTTCCCCGCCACCCAGAAAATTCAGGTACAACTCATTTCGCCGAATGGCCAGCAGGGCGTCGAAGCCAGCGCCACGGCGGCAACCCTGAAGTTCTGAGCGCCAACCCTGTAGCCGCTGCCTTCGGCGGCTACAACACTCATCCGATGATCGACCCGACATGACCCAAGCACTTATCGAACTGTCCAACCTGGGCTTCAACTGGCCCGGTCATCCACCGTTACTGGACATCCCGGACTTTCGCCTGGAAGTCGGCGAAACCCTGTTCCTCAAGGGCCCCAGCGGCAGCGGCAAGACCACCCTGCTGGGCCTGCTGGGCGGCGTGCAGAAACCCAACCAGGGCAGCATTCGCCTGCTGGGCCAGGAGCTGACCGAGCTTTCGGCCGGCGCCCGCGACCGCTTTCGCGTCGATCACACCGGCTACATCTTCCAGCAGTTCAACCTGCTGCCGTTTCTCTCGGTACGCGAGAACGTCGAGCTGCCCTGCCACTTCTCCAAGCTACGGGCCGGCCGCGCCGCACAGCGCCATGGCAGCGTCGACCAGGCCGCAGCCACCCTGCTGGCCCACCTGGGGCTGAAGGACGCGGAGCTGCTCGGCCGCCGCGCCGATTCGCTATCCATCGGCCAGCAGCAGCGGGTCGCTGCGGCCCGGGCGCTGATCGGCCAGCCGGAACTGGTGATTGCCGACGAACCGACTTCGGCGCTGGACCACGACGCCCGGGAAGCCTTCCTCCAATTGCTGTTCGCCGAATGCCGTGAAGCCGGGGCCAGCCTGCTGTTCGTCAGCCACGACCAGAGCCTGGCAGCGCTGTTCGATCGCAACCTGTCGCTGGCCGAACTCAATCGCGCCGCCAAGCCCGCAGAGGTCTGAGATGTATCTGTTCCGTCTAGCCATGGCCAGCCTGGCTAACCGTCGCTTCACCGCGATCCTCACGGCCTTCGCCATTGCCCTCTCGGTCTGCCTGCTGCTGGCGGTGGAGCGGGTGCGCACCGAAGCCCGGGCCAGTTTCGCCAGCACCATCAGCGGCACCGACCTGATCGTCGGCGCCCGTTCCGGTTCGGTGAACCTGCTGCTGTACTCGGTATTCCGCATCGGCAACGCCACCAACAACATCCGCTGGGACAGCTTCGAGCACTTCGCCAGCAACCCCAAGGTGAAATGGGCAATCCCGATTTCCCTGGGCGACTCCCACCGCGGCTACCGGGTGATGGGCACCACCGACGCCTACTTCCAGCACTACCAGTACGGCCACCAGCAGAACCTGCAACTGGCGGTGGGCCGGGCCTTCGCCAGCGACCCCTTCGAAGTGGTGCTGGGGGCCGAAGTCGCCGATGCCTTGCACTACAAGCTGGGGGACAAGCTGGTACTGGCCCATGGCGTGGCGGCCATCAGCCTGGTCAAGCACGACGACAAGCCCTTCACCGTGGTCGGCATCCTCAAGCGCACCGGCACTCCGGTGGACCGCACCCTGCACATCAGCCTGGGCGGCATGGAGGCGATCCACATCGACTGGCACAACGGCGTGCCGGCCCGTGGCGAGGGGCGCATCAGCGCCGACCAGGCGCGCAACATGGACCTGACGCCCCAGGCCATCACCGCCTTCATGCTGGGCCTCAACAGCAAGATCTCGACCTTCGCCCTGCAACGGGAGATCAACGAATTCCGCGGCGAGCCGATGCTGGCGATCCTGCCCGGCGTGGCCCTGCAGGAACTCTGGAGCCTGATGGGCACCGCCGAGAAAGCCTTGTTCGTGGTGTCGCTGTTCGTGGTCCTGACCGGCCTGATCGGCATGCTCACGGCGATCCTCACCAGCCTCAATGAACGCCGGCGGGAGATGGCCATCCTGCGCTCGGTGGGCGCTCGCCCCTGGCACATTGCGACCCTGCTGATCTTCGAAGCCTTCGCCCTGGCGCTGTTCGGGGTGCTGGCCGGGCTTGGCCTGCTGTACCTGGGCATCGCCCTGGCCCAGGGCTACGTGCAGTCGAATTACGGCCTGTACCTGCCACTGTCCTGGCCCAGCCAGTATGAGTGGACGCTGCTGGGCGGTATTCTGATCGCCGCGCTGCTGATGGGCAGCGTGCCGGCCTGGCGCGCCTACCGGCAATCCCTGGCCGATGGCCTGTCGATTCGTTTATGAGCCCTGGTTTATGAAGACCCAACGCTTGCTGCGCTCTCTGCTTGCCCTGTCGCTGCTGTTCAGCTCGCCGCTGTGGGCGGCGGGGGCTCCGAAGGACCTGACCTGGTCGGAAATGATCCCGCCGGACGCGCCGCCGGAAGTGCCGAACATGAAGCCGCTGCACGACCTGTCGCAGATGAGCGATGCGCTGTCCGCCGAATCGGCTCCCGCTGCCAAGCAGGACCTGCCCAATGCCCCGGTGGTGAAGAGCCTCGACGGCCAATCGGTGCGCCTGCCCGGCTACATCGTGCCCCTGGAAGTGAGCGAGGAAGGACGCACCACAGACTTCCTGCTGGTGCCCTACTTCGGCGCCTGCATCCACGTACCGCCACCGCCGTCGAACCAGATCGTCCACGTCACCAGCGAAGTCGGGGTGAAACTCGATGAGCTGTACCAGCCGTACTGGATCGAAGGCGACATGCAGGTCAAGCCCTCCACCAGCGAGCTGGCGGATGCCGGCTACCAGATGGTGGCGCAGAAGATCTACGTCTACGAGTTGCCGGAGTAAAAGAGTGCGGGCGGGCGACGCCCGGGGAACGTCAAAAGAGTGCGGGGCAAAAGAATAGTTCACCCCGCCAACCGGGGTTTGCCATTTCATTGAGCTGAGTCAAGGCGGTCAACTTGACGATCCTTACCATTGGACATAGCCAATCTGAATCGTCCTTTGGAGCTCCCATGCACAAGTCTCTGCTTAGCGCCTCCCTGATCGCGCTCGCACTCGCCGCCCCGATTGCCAACGCCCACGAAGCTGGTGACATCATCGTTCGTGCCGGTGCGATTACCGTCAAACCCAAAGCCAACAGCTCCGACGTCAAGGTCGACAGCGGCCCACTGGCTGGCGCCAACCTGGGCGGCAAGGCGACCATGGACAGCGACACTCAGCTGGGCTTGAACTTCGCCTACATGCTGACCAACAACATCGGTATCGAGTTGCTGGCCGCCACCCCGTTCGAACACGACGTGAAGATCCGCAACACGTCCCTGGCTCCGGCCAACGGCAAGCTGGGTACTCTCAAGCACCTGCCACCGACCCTGAGCGTGGTGTACTACCCGCTGGACCACAAGTCGGTGTTCCAACCCTACGTCGGTGCCGGTATCAACTACACCTGGATCTACGACGAGCACGTCGGCAGCCGCGCCCAGTCCGAAGGTTTCGACAACTTCCGCGCCAAGAACTCCTGGGGCCTGGCCTGGCAGATCGGTGCCGACTACATGCTGACCGACAACATCATGATCAACGCCCAGGCACGCTACATCGACATCGATACCCGCGCCTACGTGGACAACAACGCCCTGGCCGCCGGCACTCGTGCCAAGGTCAATGTGGACGTCGACCCATGGGTCTACATGGTGGGCCTGGGTTACAAGTTCTAAACCCGCCAGCAATAAAAAAGGCGCCTTGCAAGGCGCCTTTTTCATGTGCGTGTTTTCCCTCAGCGCCCCATCAGGCGGGCGAGGCCGACGCTCATCGGGGTCGGCTCGGGGAACTTGAAGCGCTGCAGCAGGCGCTGGTTGCCAGCCCGCGAATGGCGGATATCGCCCGCCCGAGCCGGGCCGTAGCTGATGGGTGGCAAGGCACCCACCACCTCGGCCAGGGCCGCGAGCATCTGCTTGAGGGTCGTGGCCTGGTTCAAGCCAACGTTGACCGCTCCCACTTCCAACTGCGGCGCCTCGATGGCCTGCACCAGCACCTGAACCAGATCGCCGACGTAGACGAAATCCCGGGTCTGCTCGCCATCGCCGAACACGGTGATCGGCAAGCCTTGCTGGGCCCGTTCGCTGAAGATGCTGATCACCCCGGAATAGGGCGAAGACGGATCCTGGCGCGGGCCGAAGATGTTGAAGAAGCGAAAGATCGCCGGTTCCAGCCCGTGCTGGCGCCGGTAGAAATCCAGGTAGTGCTCGCTGGCCAGCTTGTCCGAGGCATAAGGGGTCAGCGGCGCCTTGGCCGTGTCCTCGTCGATGGACTGGCCTTCCCCGTTGTTGCCATACACCGCGGCGCTGGAAGCGAACAGCACTCGCTTGACGCCGTGCTCACGCATGGCCTCACAGACATTCAGGGTACCGATGAAATTGCTCTGGTGGGTCTGCACCGGGTCGTCCACCGAGGCCTGCACCGAAGCCACCGCTGCCAGGTGCGCCACAGCGCAGCAGCCTTGCATGGCCTGGCTGACCAGCGCCGCATCGGCCACATTGCCCTCGATCAGCTCGACCCGCGGATCAGCCAGCGGCAGGTTGCTCGGTTTGCCGGTGGACAAGTCGTCCAGCACCCGCACCGCGTAGCCCTTGGCGAGCAGGGCATCGGCCAGGTGCGAGCCAATGAAACCGGCACCGCCGGTGATCAATACGAGGCCTTCAGCCATGACGATAAAACCTATCCAGTAAAGCCGGGAGCGCGGCACGCCAGGCGCGCGGCTTGATCCCGAAGGTATGAAGGATTTTCTTGCAGGCCAGTACTGCGTGCTGCGGTTCCTCGGCGGCATCGGCGCTGGCGGCATGGGCCTGGGCGGTCGGCGCCTCGATGGCCAGCGGGTGCAATTGCCGGGCTTCGGTCAGCACCGCCTGCCCCAGGGCCAGGGGCGTGGTCGCTTCCTGGCCGGCGTAGTGGTAAGTGCCCCAAAGCGGCGCGGCGCAATCGAGCTGCTTGAGCACCGAGATGATCACCCGCGCGGCATCGTCCACCGGGGTCGGATTACCCCGCCGGTCGTCGGCCATCAACAGTTCGTCCGGGGATTCGGCCCGGGCCAGGAAACGCCCGAGAATGCCGTCCGGGCTGTCATCCAGCAGCCAGCCGAAACGCAGCAGCACGTGCTGCGGGCAGGTGGCGCGAACGCTTTGCTCGATCCGCCACAGAGCCTGGCCGCGCAGGCCCAGGGGCACCGGCTCGTCCTTTTCGCTGTAGGCAGTCGCCCGGGAGCCGTCGAACACCCGGTAGCTCGAAGGTTGCAGGAGGATGATGTTGTGATGCTGGCAAAGCTCTGCCAGGCGCTCGACCGCCCGTTCCTGGCCGCTCAAGCGCGCCTCGCTCACGCTCTCCGCCTGAAACCAGTCGAAGTAGTAAGCCAGGTTGATCAAGGCATCCGGGCGGGTGTCGTCGAGCAGTTGCGTAAGGCTCGCGGCATCCCAGCCGTCTTGCGGCGGACGGGGGGCGAGGAAACCGATGTCTTCCTCCGCACCCAGGCGAATCAGCGCCTGCCCAAGGGCATTTCCGCCGCCCAGTAACATAAGGCGCATTCGCATAGAGTCAGCAGGCCCAGTCTGTTCAGAACGATGGTTGGAGTCGGCCAGTCTCGTGGGGCTGGCCGTCGATAATTGCCGGAATCGTTGCATTTTGCGGGTTTGTGGCGCAAGCGTCACTCAGAAAGTGTCGAGGCCCCCATGGAATCAACGGTGCTTGCAAGTTGCCGGGTGCGGCCGCATAAATCCATCCATGAACCTTGCCCAATCTGTGAATCCGGTGCTGGACGGCTTCCACCCCGCTGTCAGCGCCTGGTTCAAGCATACCTTTGCCGCTGTGACCCCGGCCCAGGCCCGCGCCTGGCCGCTGATCGCCCAGCGCCGCTCTACCCTGATCGCCGCGCCCACCGGCTCCGGCAAGACCCTGACCGCCTTTCTCGCGGTGATCGATGACCTGGTGCGCCAGGGGCTGGCCGGCGGTGGCCAGCTGCCGGACGCCACCCTGGTGGTGTATGTGTCGCCACTCAAGGCCTTGAGCAATGACATTCAGATCAACCTGCAGCAGCCACTGGCGGGCATCACCGAGCAATTGCGCCGCATGGGCCTGCCGGAACTGTCCATCAGCACCGCGGTGCGCACCGGCGATACCCCGCAGAAAGACCGCAACGCCATGCGCAAGAGCGCGCCGCAGATCCTCGTCACCACCCCGGAATCCCTCTACGTGCTGCTGGGCTCGGATTCCGGCCGCAGGATGCTGGCCAGCACCCGCAGTGTGATCGTCGACGAAATCCACGCCCTGGCCGGCAGCAAGCGCGGCAGCCACCTGGCCCTGAGCCTGGAACGCTTGCAGGCCTTGTGCGCCGAACCCTTGCTGCGCATCGGCCTGTCCGCCACGCAGAAGCCCATCGAAGCCGTGTCGCGCTTTCTGGTGGGCCACGGCCGCCCTTGCGAAATCGTCGATATCGGCCACGCCCGGCCCCGGGATCTGGACATCGAAGTGCCGCCGGTGCCGCTGTCGGCGGTCATGGCCAATGACGTCTGGGAGCTGGTGTACGAGCGCCTCGCCAACCTGGCCAGGGAACACCGCACCACGCTGATATTCGTCAACACCCGGCGCCTGGCCGAGCGCCTGGCCCGCCACCTCAGCGAGCGCCTGGGCAAGCAGGCGGTGGCCGCGCACCACGGCAGCCTGGCCAAGGAGCAGCGCCTGGAAGCCGAGCAGCGGCTCAAGGCCGGCGACCTGCAAGTGCTGATCGCTACCGCTTCCCTGGAGCTGGGGATCGATATCGGTGATGTCGACCTGGTGTGCCAGATCGGCTCGCCGCGCTCGATCTCGGCCTTTCTGCAGCGGGTCGGCCGCTCCGGTCACCAGGTGGGCGGCACGCCCAAGGGCCGGTTGTTCGCCCTGACCCGCGACGACCTGATCGAATGCGCCGCCCTGCTCGACTGCGTGCGCCGGGGCGAACTGGACACTCTACTGATTCCCCATGCCCCCCTGGATGTGCTGGCCCAGCAAATCGTCGCTGAAGTCAGTTGCCAGGAGTGGTCGGAAGCCGCGCTGCTGGACATGCTGCGCCAGGCCGCGCCCTACGCCGACCTGGATCAGGCTCACTACCAGGCGCTGTTGCAGATGCTCGCCGAGGGCTTCAACGGGCGCCAGGGCCTGCGCAGCGCCTACCTGCACCGCGACGCCCTGGCCCGCACCCTGCGCGGGCGCCGAGGCGCCCAACTGACCGCGCTGACCAGCGGCGGGACCATCCCCGACAACGCCGACTACAGCGTGCTGCTGGAGCCCCAGGGGCTGAACATTGGCAGCGTCAACGAAGACTTCGCCGTGGAAAGCATTGCCGGCGACGTGTTCCAGCTGGGCAACACCTCCTACCGTATCCTGCGGGTGGAAACCGGCAAGGTGCGGGTCGAGGATGCCCAGGGCCAGCCGCCGAACATTCCCTTCTGGCTCGGCGAAGCCCCCGGGCGCAGCGCCGAACTCTCCAGTGCCGTGGCGCGCCTGCTGGCCCAACTCGACGAGTTGCTCGGCGCCACGCCCGGCCAGTTGCAAGCGGCCATCCACTGGTTGCACCACGAACTGGGCCTGAACCTGGCCAGCGCCGAGCAACTGGTGGATTACCTGGCACCGGCGCGCCTGGCCCTGGGCGCGCTGCCGTCCCAGGACACGCTGATCATGGAGCGCTTCTTCGACGAGTCCGGCGGCACCCAACTGGTGATCCACAGCCCCTTCGGCAGCCGCATCAACCGCGCCTGGGGCCTGGCCCTGCGCAAGCGTTTCTGCCGCACCTTCAATTTCGAATTGCAGGCGGCCGCCAGCGAGGACGCGATCGTCCTTTCCCTGTCCACCAGCCACAGCTTCGCCCTGGACGAGGTCTGGCGTTACCTGCACAGCAACAGCGCCGAACACATCCTGGTCCAGGCGCTGCTGGACGCACCGCTGTTCGGCGTGCGCTGGCGCTGGAACGCCGGAGTGGCGCTGGCCCTGCCGCGCTACAGCGGCGGGCGCAAAGTGCCGCCGCAGATCCAGCGCATGAAAAGCGAAGACCTGATCGCCAGCGTGTTTCCCGACCAGATCGCCTGCCTGGAAAACCTGGCCGGCGAGCGCGAGATTCCCGACCATCCGCTGGTGGAGCAGACCCTCGACGACTGCCTGCACGAAGCCATGGACAGCGAAGGCTGGTTGAACCTGCTGCGGCGCATGGAACAGGGCCAGGTGCGCCTGCTCAGCCGCGAACTGCCGGCGCCCTCGCCCCTGGCGGCGGAAATCCTCAGCGCCAAGCCCTACACCTTTCTCGATGACGCGCCCCTGGAGGAACGCCGTACCCAGGCGGTGCTGGCCCGGCGCTGGAGCGACCCGCAAGCCACCGACGACCTGGGCGCCCTGGATGCCGAAGCGATTGCCGCGGTGGCCGCCGAAGCCTGGCCAGCCCCGGCCAGTGCCGATGAAATGCACGAAGCGCTGATGAGCCTGGCCTGTATCAGCGAAGCCGAGGCCCAGGCCAACCTCCACTGGCCCGAGTGGCTGCAAGCCCTTTCCAGCCAGGGCCGCGCCTGCCGCTTGCAGGCCGGCCCGGGCGGCGGCTTGTGGCTGGCCCTGGAGCGCATCTGCTGTCTGCGGGCGCTGTACCCTCAGGCCGCCTTGCAACCCGCGCTGCAACCGGTGCCCGGTTTCGACCAGGCCTGGGAGGCACAGCCGGCCCTGGTGGAGCTGATTCGCGCCCGCCTCAGCGGCTTCGCTCCCCTGACCCTGGCGCAGATCGCCGCGCCCCTGGGCCTGCCCGCTTCCAGCATCCACCAGGCGCTGATCCAGCTGGAGAGCGAAGGTTATGTGCTGCGGGGGCGCTTCAGCCCTGGCGGCGATGAAGAACAATGGTGCGAACGTCACCTGCTGGCGCGGATCCACCGCTACACGGTGAAGCGCCTGCGCCGGGAAATCGAACCGGTGGCCTTGCAGGATTTCATGCGCTTTCTGTTCGACTGGCAACACCTGTCGCCGGGTACCCAGGGCCAGGGCAGCGCCATGCTGGCCGAGGTGGTCGCGCAGTTCGAAGGCTACCCCGCAGCGGCCTCGGCCTGGGACAGCGACCTGCTGCCGGCGCGCCTGAAGGATTACTCCGCCAGTTGGCTGGATGACCTGTGCCGCAGCGGCAAGGTGGTCTGGAGCCGGATCAACAGCAGCGGCAAGATCGCCGCCAGCGCCCTGCGCAGCACCCCCATCGTGTTGCTGCCCCGGGCCCGCGTGGCGCTCTGGAACGCCCTGACCTGCCCCATCGACAGCAGTGACCTGTCACCCAAGGCCCAGAAGGTTCACGCCGTACTGAGCCAGCTGGGCGCACTGTTTTTCGATGAACTGCTGCAAGAAGCCCACCTGCTGCGCAGCGAACTGGAAACCGTGCTGCAGGAACTGGTAGGCGCCGGATGGGTGAACGCCGACAGCTTCGCCGGGCTGCGGGCCCTGATCACCCCGGCCAGCAAGCGCCAGAACCGCAGCAGCCGACGGGGTCGCGGCGCCTTCGTCGGAGGAATGGACGACGCGGGGCGCTGGGCCTTGTTGCGCCGCGCCGCCAGCGAGGATAGCGCCGCCACCCTGGAGCACGTGGCCATGACCCTGCTACGCCGCTATGGCGTGGTGTTCTGGCGCCTGCTGGAGCGCGAGGCCGACTGGCTGCCCAACTGGCGCGATTTGCTGCGTACCTTCCATCGCCTGGAAGCCCGCGGAGAAATTCGCGGCGGGCGCTTCGTCAGCGGCCTGGCCGGCGAGCAGTTCGCCCTGCCGGAAGCCATCCCGCTACTGCGCGAAGTGCGCCGCCGGCCCCATGACGGCAGCCTGATCGCGGTGTGCGGCGTCGACCCGCTGAACCTTGCCGGGACCCTGCTGCCCGGGCCCAAGGTCCCGGCCCTGAGCGGCAACCGCCTGGTGTTCCGCGACGGCCTGCCGGCGGCCGCCGACATCGGCGGCACCCAGCACCTGTGGCTGGAGCTGAAACCCCAGGCCGCCCAGGCCCTGCGCAACAAGCTCATCCGGCACTGACCTCCCCCCGTAGGAGCCGGCTGCCGGCGAAAGGGCCCGTGAGCCCTGCGCCACATCTAGCGGCCTCTTCGCTGGCAAGCCAGCTCCTACCCAGGCAGCAGGCGCCCTTCCAGACAATCCACGCCCACCCTCGTAGGAGCCGGCTTGCCGGCGAAAGGGTCCGTGAGCCCTGCGCCAGATCCAGCTGCCCTTACGCTGGCCGTCGTTGCGCAATCATTGCGGGCGGGGGGATTCGGGGAGCAGCAGCGCCGAGTCGTCCTGTTCCGGTTCGTCTTCATGCACCCGCCGCGCCGGTAACACCACCGGCTGTGGATAAGTCTGGGCGAAATGCACCCAGGGGCAGTTATCCACAAGCTTTTTCAGACGCTGGTTGAAGGCCCGGCTCACCGCGTACTGGCCGCCGGACACCGTGCGGAACTGGGCCGTCAGCACCACGCCGTTGAGGTCCATCTTGTCCACCCCGAACACGTCCAGGCCGCCTTGCAGGTTGTAGCGCAGGAAGCTGTCCTCGCTGATGGAACGCCCGGCTTCGCGGATCAGTTCGATGGCCTTGTCGACGTCGGTGTCGTAGGTGAACTGCACCGAGAAGAAGGCATAGGCGAACTGCCGCGACTGGTTGGTGACCGCCTTGATCTGGCCGAACGGCACCGAATGCACGAAACCCTTGCCGTCGCGCAGGCGCAGGGTGCGGATGGTCAGGCCCTCGACGGTGCCGGCATGGCCGGAGTCGAGCACCACCCAGTCACCAATGGACAGGGTGTCTTCGATGATGATGAACAGGCCGGTGATCACGTCCTGCACCAGTTGCTGGGAACCGAAGCCGATGGCCAGGCCTACCACCCCGGCACCGGCCAGCAGCGGCGCGACGTTGATCCCCAGGTTGGCCATGGTGGTGATCGCGCAGATCACCACCAGGATGATTTTGATCGCATTGCGCAGCAGCGGCAGGATGGTCTTGACCCGGGTACTGGGCTGACGCGCCGAACGCTTGTTGGCCGGTGGCTTGAGGGCCTCCTGGATCGCTGTGTCGAGCACCACCCACAGCAGCCAGGTCACCAGGAAGATCAGGCCGATGCTGCTCAGGGAGTCGCTGATGGCCCGGCCCACGGTATTGCGCTGGGCGAACTCGAACAGCGAGATCCCCCAGATGCGCCCGAGGATCTCGATGAAGGCGATGGCCATGACGATCCGCAGCAGGGCGTGCAACAGGCTCAGGAAACGCTCCTTGTAGGCGCTGCTGCGCTGAATCGTCTGGGCGCTACGGGACTTGAACAGGTGCTGCAGCACGGTGCTGAGGAACACCGTGGCGATCAGCAGCACGGTGGTCAGCAAGGCGCAGCGCAGGGCCTGCTGGCTGTCCTCGCCGGCACCGATCAGGCTCACCGCCGAGACCAGCACCATCAGCAGGATCGGCCAGTACCAGAGCCCGGAAAAGATCCGCAGCGACTCCTGCAACGCCGGCTGTTTCAGACGCTGGGCCAGAGAGCGGTTGCGGATCAGGTGCGCCACCGGCCGGCGCAGGCGGATCACCAGCACCGCGAAGATCAGCGAGGCCAGCAGGCCGGTGAACACCGCCACGCTGCTGGTGATATTGCCCCCCAGCTGGCGGGCGATCTGCGGGCTGGTCAGGGCATCGCTGAGAGCCGCAAGGAAACCGATCAGAAACAGCGGTTTCGGGCAGTAGCCACGGATGATCCGCACCGCGGGCCGCTTGTGCCCGACGTTGAACATCACGATCAGGCACAACAGCACCGAGGTCGAGACGATGCCGCTGCTGGTGGCATAGGCCAGGCACAGGGCCAGCGCCCGCCCCACCGAACCGTTCAGGGAATGGCTGACGTAAAGCGTCAGCGGCAGGCAGACCAAGGCCGGCAAGGTGTAAGGCAGCAGGTATTCCAACAGGCCCTGGCCTCGGGGCCGGGCTTGCAGCCAGGGCCGCTGGCTCAGCCGCCGTACCAGCAGCCCGGCCAGCACCGTGAGCAGGGCGAAGCTGCCCAGCCAGGTGCCGGACAAGGTGAGGAAATCCCCGGCCACGCTCCAGCCCGAACGGTCCGAGGGTTGGTTCACCAGGCGCCCCACTTCGTCCGCCGCGCGGTCGGCCCGCAGGCGCCAGGCGTCGATCAGGTTTTCATTGAGGTCGAGCTTGTCCTGGACATCGTCGATGCTCGAACTGATGGCGCCCAGCAGGCCCCCTTCCACCAGCAGTTCCGGCTTGGCCGGGGCCGCCGCCGGGGCTGTTGCGGCAGTGGCGGCGCAGAGCTCGCTGCTGCCCAGAACGAGCAGCATCCCGAGCAAGATCGCGGTCTTGAAATTCAACACAACGCAGGGCTCCTTCAGCAGGGTCTGTAAGGAACTGATCAGCAAACGCCCGGCAAGTTCGCTTCAGTTGCCCCCGGGGCCGGCGCGCCGGTGAACGACGGGCTCCGGGATCCTTGACCCACAGGCAAATATCTTGTGCCGATAGGGCTATTTTTCCGCACGAGTCAAACCCGGACACTGCGCGCCAATCCCACTTTCACCGGAGTTGCAGTGATGCCCATTGCCCTGCTCGCGCTGACCCTCAGCGCATTCGCCATCGGCACGACGGAGTTCGTTATCGTTGGCCTGCTACCCACCATAGGTACCGACCTCGGGGTCAGCCTGCCGTCCGCCGGCCTGCTGGTCAGCCTCTACGCTCTGGGCGTGGCGATTGGCGCCCCGGTGCTCACCGCCCTCAGCGGCAAGGTGCCGCGCAAGCTGTTGCTGCTGTCGCTGATGGTGCTGTTCACCCTTGGCAACCTGCTGGCCTGGAAGGCACCCGGGTATGAATCCCTGGTGCTGGCACGGATTGTCACGGGCCTGGCCCACGGGGTGTTCTTCTCCATCGGCTCGACCATCGCCACCAGCCTGGTGCCCAAGGAAAAAGCCGCCAGCGCGATCGCCATCATGTTCACCGGGCTCACCGTGGCCCTGGTCACCGGCGTACCCCTGGGCACCTTTATCGGCCAGCATCTGGGCTGGCGCGAAACCTTCCTCGCAGTGTCCGCCCTGGGGGTGATCGCCTTTATCGGCAGCCTGCTGTTCGTGCCGAAGAACATTACCCACCGCCCGCCGGCGTCGCTGCTGCAACAACTGCAGGTGCTCAAGCAACCGCGCCTGCTGCTGGTGTACGCCATGACCGCGGTGGGCTACGGCGGCTCGTTCATCGCCTTCACCTTCCTGGCGCCGATCCTCCAGGACATTTCCGGCTTCAGCGCCGGCACCGTGAGCCTGGTGCTGCTGGTGTACGGCGTGTCGGTGGCGGTGGGCAATATCTGGGGCGGCAAGCTGGCGGACCGGCGCGGACCGATCGGCGCCCTGAAGATCATCTTCGCCCTGCTCGCCGCGGTGCTGCTGATGCTCAGCCTCACCGCCGGCAACCCATGGCTGGCGCTGCTGACCGTGCTGCTGTGGGGCGCGGTGGCGTTTGGCAACGTACCGGGGCTGCAGGTCTATGTGGTACGTCAGGCCGAGCACTACACACCCCAGGCGGTGGACGTGGCGTCCGGCCTGAACATTGCCGCCTTCAACCTGGGGATTGCCGGTGGAGCCTGGCTGGGGGGCTTGATCGTCGCTCACCTGGGGCTGATCCACACCGCCTGGATCGGCGCGCTGGTGGTGCTGGTGGCCCTGGCCCTGACCGTGTTGAGCGGCCACCTGGATCGCCGCAACCCGCTAGCGTTCGCGCCGGCCGGCGGCAGCGTCCGGGCAGTGGCCGGCCACTGAACAGGCCGCAGCCGGGTTACGGTACCCGGCTTGCAGCCGTTGAGGTGGCACCGAAGCGATTGCGATATTCACTGGGCGCCAGCCCGGTGATTTTCCGGAACAGGCTGCGAAAGGTGGCAGGGTCCTGATAACCCACGGTCCAGGCGATGTGATCGATGCTGCCGTTGGTGAACTCCAGCAGTTCCCGGGCCTTGCCCACCCGCAGGTGCTGACAGTACTGGGTCGGCTTGAGGCCGGTGGCCGCCCGGAAGCGCCGCAGCAAGGTGCGCGGCTCAAGCCCCGCCTGCTGCGCCATCACCGGCAGCGAAACATCCACCGCGCCATTGGCCTGCAACCAGTGCTGGAGCTTGAGAATCGCCCCGTCGCCGTGGCTGAGGATCGGTGCGAAATTGCTGCCGCACTGGCTCGCGCTGGCACTGTGTTCCATCACCAGAAAGCGCGCCGTGGCACTGGCGATGCTCGGCCCCAGCAAGCGGTTCACCAGGCGCAGACCAAGCTCGGCCCAGGCCATCAGCCCGGCGCTGGTGATCAGGTCGCCGTCATCGACAATGGGTTTGTCCGCTTCCAGGCGCACCTGTGGGTAACGCTCGGCGAAGGCCTGGGCCGAGGTCCAGTGGGTGGTGGCGCTGCGGCCATCGAGCAGGCCGCTTTCGGCCAGCAGGATCGAGCCCACACAGACCCCGCCCAGGGTGGCTCCGGCGGCGTGTTGCTGGCGCAGCCAGTCCATCAGGGCGGCAGATGACTGATGGCTTGAGAAGCCCGCCAGCGAAGGCGGGATCAATACCGCCAACAAGGCCCCGGGGGCTTCGGCCAGGCTGTCGTGGACCCGCACCGGAGGCAGTTCGCCGCTGGCCTGCCAGTGGCTGACGCGCAACCGCGGCAACTGCGCCTGCGGCTGTTCGCCGGCAATCCGGTTGGCCACCTCGAACAAGTCGCTCAGGCCATGTACCGCCGCCATCTGCACACCGGGATAGAGCAGTACCCCCAATTCGGCGTGCGTGCCTTGAATACCCACTGTCAGTTTTCCCCCGGTTAATGTCGGTGCGGCCAATCCTCGAAGGAACGACCGATGGCGATACTGGCTCCCACGTCAATCACTCACCCGCAGGTATTACCCATGGCCAGACAGGCACTCATCGTAATCGATATCCAGAACGACTACTTCGCCGACGGCAAGTGGCCCCTGATCGGCGTCGACGCTGCAGCGGACAACGCCGCCCGGCTGATCCAGGCATTTCGCCAGAACGCTGAACCTGTGGTGCACATCCGCCACGAATTCACCTCCGACGACGCTCCCTTCTTCACTCCCGGCTCCCCAGGTGCGCAGTTGCACCCCAAGGTCCAGAACCACGCCGATGAGCCGGTGGTGCTCAAGCATTTCGTCAACGCATTCCGCGACACCGAGCTGCAATCGCTGCTCACGCGGGAGGGCATCGAGGAACTGGTGATCGTCGGCAACATGAGCCACATGTGTGTGGAAGGCACTGCCCGGGCCGCTGCCGACCTGGGCTACCCGGTCAAGGTGATCCATGACGCCTGTGCCACTCTCGACCTGGAGTTCGCTGGCCAGCGCGTGCCCGCCGCCCAGGTACAAAGTGCGGTGATGGCGGCCCTGGCGTTCGCCTATGCCAGCGTGCTGTCCACCGAGCAGTTTCTGGCGGCCGGGCAGGCCCCTGCGGCTTGATCACCCGCAAGCGGTGAGCCGTGGCTCACCGCAACTTCATGGCACCAGGCATTTCCCGGATTAAGTTCGCCGCTGTTTACCAAGAGGTTAATAGCGGCAAATGCCAATAGTTGCAGGACCTACAAGTTAACCATAATGCGCACGAATGATTCCTATTAACAAAAAACACTCCCCGACAACCCGCTCGGACAGCTCTATGGAACAACTAAATAACACCCCATTAATAAGCAAGCCATTAAATAGCTGACTAATAGTAATCAAGGGTTAATCCGTTATTTCAAAACCTGATTTGAAACATTTGTAAAAATCCATCAAGAGCTGCCCTCGCACATGGCTTAGTGCGCTTTCATGAAACGATTTTTTCTATATATCCAATTTTCATAATCTTTATAGCAAAGTAAAAAACAGCCCCACCGCCTATACCATCCCCAGCATTCATTGAGCAAGAACAGGCTCCACCGGACTTCTTGCAAGACGTTCAGCGGAGCCGCCCCGGACTAAACACGCACTTTCCCCTGAAGCCATAAAAGTGCCTTGCAGGCCACTTCATTCAACTTACTTGCAAAACCCTCGGCCTTGACTAAGTTGATAGCTACTCGCCACTGAAGTGTTCTTCAGCCGCCAGAAGATCAATAAAAACCGTCGAGGAATTCAATAACCAGACGCCCTCCTGCCCTACCCAGCTGACACTGACACGGAATCCAGTCATATCAATCAAGAGGGACGCTTGATGAAGCGCAGCTCGTTGTCTCGTGCCTTTTCACTCAAGGGTGCGGCCGAAAATTACTGGCTCTCGTTATTACTATTCTCGATCCTGGTTATCGCCAGTTTCCTGTTGTTTGAACAGCAGATCCAACAGCTGCTGAGTCACCTGGGTACCTTCCTTCCCACCGATCCCGTACAGCGCCTGAGCCTGGCCCTGTTGCTGGTAACCCTGTTGGCCCTGGACGTGCTGCTGCCCGTGCCCTCCAGCCTGGTGGCACTGCTGGCCGTGGCGGCCCTGGGCGCCATTGGCGGCTACCTGGTGATCTTCATCGGCCTGTGCCTGGGGGCCAGCCTTGGCTACTGGCTGGGGGCCGGCTACTTCCGCCTGCTGTCCAATTGGCTGGGGCTCAGGACCTGGCAACCCGGGCAACTGGCCTATCGCCTCAGCACCCTGTCGCTGGTGTGCCTGCGTGGCGTGCCGGTGCTGGCAGAAACCTCGGTGCTGGCCGCCGGCATGCAACGTTATCCGCTGCGCCAGTTTCTCCTGGTCACCACCCTGGCCAACGCCGGGCTGGCCCTGGCCTATGCCGCCATCGGCAGCCTGCTGGTGGAACAGAACGCCCTGCTGGCAACCATTCTCGCCAGCATGGTGCTGCCCGGGCTGTTCCTCGGCACCCGCAGCCTGTTCAAGAGCCGCCTGGCCCAGCCCCGGTACGATCAGGCGCAGTCTCTGGAGGGCCGCTTCCAGGTGAGCTACCACTACCCGGTGCTGTTCACCGATCACATCTTCCAGGCCGAAAACCCCTGCCTGCACCAACAACTGACCCGGCAGAACCCGGGGCGCACCACGGTGCTGGTATTTGTCGATGAACAACTGCTGCTGTGCTCGCCCCAGTTGCCGCTGCAGATCGACCACTACTTCAGCGCCCACGCCGCCGACCTGCATCTGCAGGCCGCACCGATCGCGGTGCCGGCCGGCGAATTGAGCAAGACCCCGGACGTGCTCCAGCAGCTGTACGCGCAGATGCTGGAACACGGCCTGGATCGCCACTGCTATGTGCTGGCCCTGGGCGGCGGCGCAGTGCTGGACGCAGTGGGCTATGCCTGCGCCACCTTCCACCGGGGCATGCGCCTGATCCGCATCCCGTCCACCGTGCTGGCGCAGAACGATGCCGGCATCGGGGTGAAGAATGGCATCAACGCCTTCGCCCAGAAAAACCTGCTGGGGGCCTTCTACCCGGCCACAGCGGTGATCAACGACTTCCAGCTGCTGCTCAGCCTTTCCCACCGGGACCAGATTGCCGGCCTGGCCGAAGCGGTCAAGGTCGCGGTGATCAAGGATGCCGCGTTCTTCCAGTGGATGGAGCAGCAGGCCGAAGCCCTGGCCGGTTTCGAGCACAACGCCAGCCGCTACGCCATTCGCCGCTGCGCCGAACTGCACCTGGGCCATATCACCGGTGCCGGCGATCCGTTCGAACGGGGCAATGGCCGCCCCCTGGACTACGGGCACTGGGCCGCCCACAAGCTGGAGAACCTCAGCCAGCATCGCTTGCGCCACGGTGAAGCGGTGGCCGTGGGCATGGCCCTGGATGCGCTGTATGCCAACGCCAGCGGCCTGCTGTCCGACGCCGACTGCCAGCGCCTGCTGCGACTGCTGGACAGGCTCGGCTTCAACCTCTGCCCGCCGGAACTGAGCCTGCGGGACAACCAGGGGCGTTCGCCGATCCTGGTGGGCCTGGAAGAGTTCCGCCAGCACCTGGGGGGCCAGCTGTCGATCCCGATGCTCAACCGCCTGGGCCAGTCGGTGGATGTGCACCAGATCGACATGCCGCTGATGGAACAGGCCCTGCTGCGCCTGGCGGGTTTCGGCGGGCCGGATTTCGCCTGGGGCCCGGGGTGCGCGCAATGATCCAATCGTCGCTGACCACCTGGCTGACCCTGGGCCGGGTCTCCAACCTGCCAACGGTATGGACCAATGCCCTGGCCGCCGCGCTGCTGGCCAGCAGCGCTACCACCCTGGCGCCGCCCTCGCCGCTGGTCTGGACCCTGCTGCTGGTGGCGCTCTCGGCGCTGTACCTGGCGGGCATGCTGCTCAACGACCTGATGGACGCCGACTGGGACCAGCAGCACCACAACCCGCGGCCGATCGTTCTCGGCCTGGTCAGCCGCGCCCAGGTCCGCCTGGCCACTGCCGCGCTGCTGCTGCTGGCGGCGCTGGCGGTCCTCGGCCTGAGCCGGATGATTGCCCAGCCCCACTGGCTGCTGGCCAGCGCCGGATTGCTGCTGCTGTTTATCCTTGGCTACAACCTTCTGCACAAGAAATATCCCCACAGCGTCTGGCTGATGGGCGGCTGCCGCTCAGCGCTGTACCTGACCGCCGCCGCCAGCCTGGCCATGCCGCCCCAGCCATTGTGGCTGTGCGCCGCGCTGCTGGGCACCTACATCGCCGGCTTGACCTACCTGGCCCGCCTGGAGCATCGCAACCAGTTGCTCAGCCGCCTGCCGCTGCTGCTCATGCTCAGCCCTCTGCTCCTGGCCGCCTATGCCGGCAACAGCGTGTTCTGGCTGGTCCTGCTGCTGTGGCTGGGCTGGTTGGGCTGGCACTACCAGCGCCACCTGGCCAACCCGCAACAACGGCAGGTCCGCGCCTTCATCGGTGCCGGGCTGGCCGCCCTGCCGCTGTTCGACGCCCTGGTGCTGGCGGTGGCCAACCAGCCCTTGGGCAGCCTGCTGTGTGTGCTGGTGTTCTTTCTGCTTCCCCACCTTCAACGCTGGATCAAGCCGACATGAACATGGACCCCATCGCCCCTGCACCGCCGGCGCTTGCCATTCGCCATGGTGCCTTCGCCGAGCGCCAGCAATTGCTGGAACGGCATCTGGACGACGACAGCCGAAGCTGGTGGCAGCAAGCCCGGGAACAACTGGCCCGGCAGCCCTCGGCCAACACCCTGATGCTGCTCAGCAGTCAGTGTCGGCGCCGCTTGGCCAGCGCACCGCTGGCCCCCAGCCCGGACTGCAACCGCACTCAACTGGCCCGGGCGCTGCTGCTGGCCCAGTTGCTGGAGCAGCAGGCCGGCGCCGGGCAACTGGCCCTGTTGCGCCAGCTGTTTCTCTGGGGCGACGACCAGGAAAAGGCTGCCCTGCTCAAGGCCCTGGATGACCTCGACAGCCAGGGGGCCAGCCTCGACCTGGCGCTCCAGGCCGGGCGCACCAACAACCGCGAGGTGTTCGCCGCCATCGCCCTGGACAACCCCTTTGCCGCGCGCCACTACCCGGAACGGGCCTTCCACCAGCTGGTGCTCAAGACCCTGGGCATGGGCCTGGACAGCCGCCACATCCACGGCCTGGCAGAACGGCGCAGCGTCGACCTCAACCAGTTGGCCCTGGACCTGATGGAAGAACAGCTGGCCGCCGAACGCGAGGTCGCCGACGGCCTGCCCCAGGCCATTGCCTTCGAGCTGTTGAGCCAGGCCCAGTTGCAGCGCCTGCGAGGCCTGTACCAGCAGGGACGATTGCCTGCGCACTGGCGCGACCACTTCCCGGCAGGCGGTTGACCCCCGGCAGCTGAGCCCACGATTTTTCCCGCACTCAAGCAAGGAGCCACCATGGCGAAGTACTTCGACCCGCACATTCATATGGTCAGCCGCACCACCGACGACTACCAGAACATGGCCGCCGCCGGCATCACCGGGGTCATCGAGCCTGCGTTCTGGCAAGGCCAGGCGCGCACCAGCGTCGGCAGCTTCATCGACTACTTCGACACCCTGCTGGGCTGGGAGCGCTTTCGCGCCAGCATGTTCGGCATCCACCATTTCTGCACCATCGGCCTCAACCCCAAGGAAGCCAACGACCTGTCGGTGGCTAACGAAGTGCTGGAGATCCTGCCGCGCTACCTGGTCAAGGACGGCGTGGTAGCGGTAGGGGAAATCGGCTACGACGACATCACCCCGGAAGAAGATCGCTTTCTCGCCGCGCAACTGGAACTGGCCAGACAGTTCAACCTGCCGGTGCTGGTGCACACCCCGCACCGCGACAAGATCGGCGGCACCAAGCGCACCCTGGCGGTGATCCGCGAGGTGGGCATCGCCGAAAACCTGGTGATCATCGACCACCTCAACGAACTGACCCTGCCCCTGGTGCTGGACAGCGACTGCTGGCGCGGGCACTCGATCTACCCCAACACCAAGATGTCGGAACAGCGCATGGTGGCCCTGCTGCAGGAATACGGCAGCGAAAAAATGGTGGTCAACAGCGCTGCCGACTGGGGCATCAGCGACCCGCTCAAAGTGCCCAAGACCGGCCAGGCCATGCTCGCCGCCGGCTTCAGCGAAGCCCAGGTGGAGCAGGTGCTGTTCCACAACCCGGTGGATTTCTTCGCCCAGAGCGGGCAGTTGGACAAGCAACTGGTGAGCACCCCGCTGCCGATCGACCAGCGCCGCCAGTGGCAGGACAACTCGGCCCTGAGGGGCCAGGAACCGGTGGTCAAATGAGTGCCCGGGCCGGCTGGAACGCCGCGCAGATCGGCTACTGCAGCAACGTGCACCCGGCCCATGACGTGGCCGGCCTACGGGCGTCGATCCAGGAACATTTCCAGGGTGTGCGGCGTCAGCGTGGGCTGGCGGTGCAGGACAGCGGCCTGTGGATCAGCGCCCAGGCCGCCGCCGAACTACAGGTGCCAGAGGTGCGCGAGGCCTTCATCGAACTGCTGCACGATTGTGGCCTGCGCCTGACCTCGCTCAACGGTTTCCCCTATGGCCAGTTCCATGAAGGCGCAGTTAAGGCCGAGGTCTACCGGCCCACCTGGGCCGAACCCCAGCGCCTGGAATACAGCCTGCAACTGGCGCATCTGCTGGCCGCCGCTCTGCCCCTGGATTGCCAGCAGGGGGTGATTTCCAGCGTGCCCTTCGGTTATGCCGCCACCTGGGACGAGGCCCAGCAGCAACAGGCCGAAACCCACCTGCGGCAACTGACCGCCGAGCTGGCCAGCCTGCATCGCAGCAGCGGCAGGAAGATCCTGGTGTGCCTGGAGATGGAGGCGGATTGCGTGCTGGAAAACACCGATCAGGCCCTGGCCTTTTTCAAGCACTGGCAGGCCACCGATCCCCATCATGGCTACCTGGCGCTGTGCTTCGACGTCTGCCATCAGGCGGTGGTCTTCGAAGACTGCTATCAATCCCTGCAACGGCTGCTGGATGCGCGGGTTCCGGTGGGCAAGATCCAGCTGTCCAACGCCCTGATCTGCCAGTTGCCGTTTGCCGATCGCCCACGCCGCCAGCAGGTACTGCAGGCCTTGGGCAACTTCGCCGAAGCCACCTACCTGCATCAGGTCAAGGCCCGGGATATGGCCGGGCAGCTACTGGCCTGGGCCGACCTGCCCGGGGCCCTGGACGCCGCCGAACCGGCCCAGGGGCAATGCCCCGAGTTGCGCATTCACTTTCATGTGCCGCTGTTCAGCGAACAGTTTCTACTGGCCGAGCTCAGCGGCAGCCAGCAGGCCTTGCTGCGCACCTTCGACTTTCTCGCCGCGCACCCGAACTTCCAGCCGGTGCTGGAGGTGGAAACCTACAGCTGGAACGTGCTGCCCGGTGCGCTGCGCCCGGACAGCGAGCAGGCCTTGCTGCAAGGCATCGCCGCCGAACTGCAATGGGTCGAGGGCCAACTGCGCCAGCGGCATCTGCTGCGTACCCACTCGTCTGCCCTGGAGGCTCCGGCCCATGCCTTCTGAACGCCCGCGCCAGCCCTTGCTGCTGATCAATGTGGTGGGCCTGACACCCAGCCTGCTGGGGCCGGCCACGCCGCGGATCAACAACCTGCTGCAACGGGCGCGAATGGCCCGGCTGCGCCCGGTGTTCCCCGCCGTGACCTCCACCGTACAGGCCTCGATCCTCACCGGGCTGCCGCCTTCGGAACACGGCATTGTCGGCAACGGCTGGTATTTCCGCGATCAGGCCGAGGTGCGTTTCTGGCTGCAGCCCAACGCGCTGATCCAGGGTGAAAAGGTCTGGCAGGCGCTGCAACGGGAGATCCCCGGCCTGCGCTGCAGCCAGCTGTTCTGGTGGTTCAACATGTATGCCCAGGTGGAGGCAGCCATCACCCCGCGCCCCCACTACCCGGCCGACGGGCGCAAGATGTTCGGCCTCTATTCGTCGCCTCCGGGGCTGCACGAACGCATCGAACAGCAGATCGGCGAGTTCCCCTTTCCGAGCTTCTGGGGCCCGGCCGCGGGGATTGCCTCCAGCCGCTGGATCGTCGACTGCGCCATCGCCGAGTTCCAGATCAGCCGCCCCGACCTGCAACTGATCTACCTGCCGCACCTGGACTACAGCCTGCAACGCCTGGGGCCGGAGCATCCGTCCATCAGCGACGAAGTGCGGGCCATCGACCATGAAGTCGGGCGCCTGCTGGATTTTGCCCAGCAGCAAGGCGCGGCCGTGATGCTGGTCTCCGAATACGGCATCGAGGCGGTGCAGCAGTCCATCTCGATCAACCGCGTGCTGCGCGAGCAAGGTCTGCTGCAGATACGTCGTTCACTGAGCTGGGAGCTGCTGGACCCCGGCGCCAGCGCGGCCTTCGCCGTGGTCGACCACCAGATCGCCCACGTCTATGTGCGCCAGCCCGAGGACATTGCCCGGGTCAAGGCCCTGCTGCTGCGCCAGCCCGGTATCGAGCAGGTGCTGGACAGGAGCGAGCAGCGGGCCTGCCAGCTCGATCACCCACGCAGCGGCGAGCTGGTGGCGGTGGCCGCCCCGGGCTTCTGGTTCGATTACTACTACTGGTTCGACGACCGCCTGGCCCCGGATTTCGCCCGCACTGTGGATATCCACCGCAAGCCGGGCTACGACCCACTGGAGCTGTTCATCGACCCGGCGATCCGCTTTCCCAAGCTGCGGGTCGCTCGCCGGCTGCTGCAGAAGAAGCTCGGCTTTCGCTACTACATGGACCTGATTCCCCTGGACACCTCACTGATTCGCGGCAGCCACGGACGCTTGCCCAGCAGTGCCGAGGCAGGGCCCCTGCTCATCACCGATTGCGATTTACCCCTGCCGGCGCACCTGCCGGCCACCGCGGTAAAGCACCTGCTCCTAGAGCATTTCCTAGGGCGCCCCTATGACGATACGGCTCAGGCCAAGGAGATTCCATGCGGCGAACCATCCCTATAGTCGTGCTCGGTGTGTTGAGCGGCCTCGCTCACGCACAGACCACGCCCGCCTTCAATTGCAGCAACTTCCTGACGTTCAATGGTGACCAGGCCGGCACCCTGAGCACCTTCAAGCAGAGCCCGGAAACCATGGCATGGAACTGGTTTGTGTGCCTCAACCAGCCGGCCGGCTCCGGTAGCCCGGAGCGGCTCTGGGAGACGTTCAAACCATCCGATGAGGTCTACCTGAGCAAGGGGCAGGCTCCCCAGCCCTACAGCACCCAGGCCAACCTGCCGAGCCAGGTGCAGACCCAGGCGCAGAAGATCCCGGGCATGAACACCAGCGGGCTGTTCCTCAACCTGGGCAACGACACCGACGGCAGCACCGACAACGGCACCCAGCAGGTCGATGGCCTGGCCCTGGAAATGGGCAACCAGGTGCCGGAAGCGCAACGGGGCCAGTCGGTGCGTTTTCACATGTTGATGGGCCAGGACACCTTCAACTACATCGTCCAGCAGAAGATCTACAACCGGAACGGCATTGCCGCCCTGACCAGCAGCCTGAACTTTCCCGCCACGGCCTGGGAGCTGAAGACCTCCTGGTTGTGGATCGGCAGCGATAGCACCTTCCAGGCGCAACTGGCAAAGGATGGCTACTTCATCGCCCAGGCCTACTACGTCGACAAGCAGGGCCAATACCACACCGGCTACGCCGGCCTCAGCGGCATGCACGTCATCAACAAGCTGACCCACGACTGGGTCTGGACCACCTTCGAGAACCGCAACAACAGCAAGTACACCGTGACCAACGGCACGCCGGCCAAGCCCATGACCAACATCACCGGGCCCACTGACGCGGCCCAGCCGGTGAATGCCACCTTCCAGCAGCAGAACCCCACGCTGGCCCAGTACGAGTTGATCGGCGTGCAGTACGACCAGGCCCAGGCCGAGCCCAAGCTGCTGGCCAACTCCCAGCTGGAATCAGCCTTCCAGAGCCACTCCTCGTGCCTGGCCTGCCACAACACCGCGGCCTATTCGAGCAACAACACCTACTTCAACTTCGCCTTGAAAGAGGATGGCGGGATCGTCTACCCCACCACCGTACTACCGGACTCCGACTTCGTCGGCTACCAGAAACTGGACTACGTCTGGTCGCTCAAACGCGCCCAGTGGCAGCGCTAAGGAGCAGCTCATGAGCGTCTTGAACTTTCCCCGGATCTACTTCAATGGCCACATGTTCTGGAACCCACCGACGGCCAACAACAACGACGTTTTCCCGCTATATGACGCGGTGAAGATGCGCATGAACTGGCCGTTCCTGTCCTACTACGGGATCAACGACCAGAACGCCCCGCAACAGCTGATGCCCTGGACCATCGCCCCGCTGGCCTACGAGAACGTGCCGGACTACGTGCTGCAGGTGCCCACCAATGGCTCGCCCAGTGGCTACCCGATGATTCCCGCCGAATGGGACCTGTTCGGCGACAACGCCTGCGGCTTGGTCGACTACGAGCAGACCCGCTCGGTGATCGTCGGTGGCGAGTTCCAGGCCAACACCTACATCGACAACGACCCGCTGGTGAACAAGTGTTACCAGTTGCAGGGCAACCCGTTCGGCAGCGCCGCGCCCACAGCCGCGCGCTTCGTCGATATCAGCCCCTGGCAGAACACCTTCACCGCCCTGTACTTCGACAAACTGGTACTGGGGGACGCCACCTGCGGCCTGACCTTGAAGCGCCGGTACCGCATGCTCGACCGCTTCCTCAACTTCAACTGGGGGGCCTTCGGCGGCTTGAGCTACGTAACTACCACCTGGCAGACCTGCTTCCCGAAAGACCAGCTGCAGTGGATCGTCGGCGACTCGCAACTGCTGAAGACCCTGCAACAGGAGATGATCAACCAGAACGCCAAGGGCCTGATGTTCCGGTTCACCACCTACCTGACCTTCTACGACAAGAACGGCATCTTCAACGACTTCCCGGTGGTGGACAGCCACTCCAAGACGCCCGAAGCCATGGCCGCGCTGCAGGCGATGTACCAGAAGGGCCTGGATAACGTCGCCGACATCTTCTTCAACCCGGCCTACAGCCGCACCGCCGGTACTCTGGGCCTGTGGTTCGACAATGAATACCCCACCGCTCCGGCTGGCCGGCGCCTGGAACCCAAGGCCCCGGTACCGGTGTGCAAGGCGGTTCCCAGAGACACCAAGCCTGCGGCCATGACCCTGGGGGTGATCAGCGCCCAAGTGCACGACAACACCCTGTCCCTGGACCTGGGCAATACCTTTCCGTTCTATCCCGCCGGAGACAGCGCCGCACTGCCGCCCACCAACACTGACCTGAGCCAGGGAATTCCGGTGCCCGGGAAATACCTGGCCGGTGATTACGACATCGGGGTACGGCCCACTGGCGGCGCTTTCCACAAAGTCGCCAGTTTTGGCTTCGAACAGTATCGCCAGACCGCCTTCGACAAGCGCGCCGGCCTGCTGGACCTGCCCATCAGCCCCGCCGACCAGGCCGCGTTGCAACAGGGCGCCCTGGAGCTGCAGTTGCAGGGCAGCCAGGAACTGGTCGCCGCCGCCCAGAATATGTGGACCGCCGAGGTCCTCGACAGCGGCTGCTTCATCGATGTGGGCGACACTCGGGTCCTGAGCATCATGGTGCAGTACGACGGCCTGCCCGCGCCCGCGGGCACCGCGCTGTGGGTGGCGGAGTACAACAACGCCTACATGCTGACCACCAGCGACTATTACCTGGCCTTCAGTAACGCGGCCAACTTCACCCTGTTCAACAACTACCCGAAGGACCCCGGGAGCAACACGTCGAACCGACCGCAGTTCGTCGGCACCCAGACCGCTGAAAGCCTGTTGCACGTGGGCAGCGGCCGCCGGCTCAGCGCGGTGCTGAACGTCGAGGACAGCGAGCCATCCGAGCCCATGCTCTACCAGAGCTTCCTGACCACGCCCTCGGCCGCGGCCCTGAGCCCCCGCCTGCAGTTCACCAATGGGCAGGCACGCAGCGGCACCCTGGCAGACCCGCTGAACGCCACCGTGCAGTACAGCCTGGCGCAGATCCTGACCGACGCCAATGGCATCGCCCAGGTATCGGTCAAGGCCGTGGCGGCCGGCTTCCCGACCTTGCGCTTCTTCATCCAGGACGGCCAGCAGCAACCGACGGTGCCCTTCAGCTTCAACTACACCGACGCCTACACCGACTTCCTTGCGCCCCTGCGGGTCCTGCCCCAGGAGCCGGAGATGCTCAAGGACTTCATCGACTGCTGGAACCGGGTGTGCACCCAGGACGACGCCAGCGTGCGGATCTGGAAGGAGTTCATCTTCCCCAGAATCCTCCAGCCTTTCTATTACCTCTACCCGATCATGAACAAGTTCATGCCGCTCAACTCCCTGCAACGCATCGAGGGCGCGATCAACCAGTTCATCGTGCTGATCAGCAAGGACTACCAGGAGGAAAGCACCCTGGCCATGCCGATCACCCGGGACCTGCCGCAAAGCCGGCGCAGGGTGCTGGAAATCTGGGCCCAGGACCTGGTGAGCAAGGGCTACCCACCGATCCCGCTGAAACTCAACGACTACCCCCACGGCTGAGCCGCAAAGGCCAGCCCATGGAATGCCGGGCGACCCCGTCGCCCGGCGCTTTCAAAGGAGTGTCAGATGAACGCCAGTCTCTTCAAGCAACTGCTGTTGGCCGCCAGCCTGCTGAGCGCCAGCCAAACGCTATGGGCCGAGACCTACCCCGACAACGTCTACTTCAACATGGGCGTGCACAACGACCGGGGGTGCGACGCCAAGACCAACAACTGCATCGCCAAGCGCAAACCCGGCGAGCCGGCCGATCCGCTCTACCCGGCAACCTGGGTCAGTGACTGGATCATGTACCGGGTCACCGCCAACTACGTGAAGAACCCACCGCCCTACAGCAGCCCGCCCAGCACCCTGAAACCGGCCGACTACACCGTGTCCCGGGGCACCAGCTACTACGACAACGACTATGTGCCGGCCGACAAGGACGGCACCGGGGCGATGATGGAGCACTACGAGAAGTACTGCCTGCCGATCTTCCCGATCAAGGACAACAACTACACCTGCTCCTTCGTTTCCCTGGGCAACAAGGCCTACTTCCTCACCTACCCCGAGGACCGGCCAAAGGACATGCCGGCCTGCTGCATGTTCTCGCCCATGAACCACCCGCCGCGCCGGGACTTCATCAAGCACCTGCCCTACAGCGCCGCCCGCAGCCAGCATCTGGATGGCAGCGTGCAGGCCTACGCGCTGGAGATCCCGGTCCAGCCGAGCCCGATTCTGTTCGGCTATGCGTTCTACAAGAAAGCCAGCAGCGACGGCCCGGGCCAGCCGGCCTATCAGCATCCACAATCGTTCTATTTCTCCGGTGACGAGAGCGTCGCCAACGCGCCAATCGTCAGCCAGAACTACCTCAACTGGCGCACCGAGAAACCAAATCCGGCCAAGACCTGGGACCAGGTGGCGAAGATGTGCCCGGCCAACCCGCCGGACTGCCAGCTCTTCACGCCACCGCCATCGCTGAAGAACGGTGCGCGGCCGCAGTGGAACCAACTTTCGCCCCCCTCGCCATGACAGGAGCCGCCTCATGAACCCTTGGAGCCGTTTCACCGCCCTGTTGTTGCTTGGCCTGGGCAGCCAGCAGGCCAGCGCCCTGCAGCCCAGCGCAGCGGCGCCGCAGACCAGCTGCCCGCCCACGGCTGCGGTGCCTGCTGCGGGCGCGTCGCAGCAGGCTTTCGATCAATACAGCTGGAAGATGTTCATCAACCTGAACTGGCCGGCCCAGGCGGGACAGCGCGGAGTGGCCGATTGCAGCAAGCCCCTGGGCAGCCCTGGCGATACCGTGTGGCAGACCTACAAGAGCGTCAGCGAGACCTTCCTCCCCGGGGCCAAGAATCCGGGCCTCTGGAACTCGCAACTGCCCCGCAGAAATCTCAGCCTGATCAACATCGCCGCGGTCAAGAACACCCAGGTGGTGCAAGCGGACAACCAGGCGGTGGGCGGCTGGCTGATTGACCAGCGCGGCAACCCGACCTACTACGACATCGCCGCCAACGAGGTCTCCTACAACTACATCGTCGATAACGACTTCTACAACGCGGTGGTCGTCAACGCAGCGAAGAACATCAGCTTTCCCAACAACGCCGGCGAGATCAAGAGCAGTTGGCGCATCCTCAGCAGCGCCGACGACAGCAGCCGCTATCTGACAATGAAGGCCCTGGTCACCCAGTTCGACAGTCAGGGACAGCCCAACGGCACCACCGAGGCCACTTTGGGATTGGTGGGGTTGCACATCATCAGCAAGGTGGAGGGGGTCCCGCAGTGGGTCTGGTCGACCTTCGAGCAGGTCGACAACGTGCCTCCCAAGACCCAGCTGGGGGGCCGTTGGGTGGACCAACCGGTCTCGGGGATTTTCTACTCCTACTTCAACGCCAAGGCGCCCGCCGAAAGCCTCAACCAATCCCCCTGCCTGTGGCAGCAACAAGCTGGACAAATGGTCTGTACCCCAAAACCCGGTAACAGCTTCAGTACCCCGGACCCACTGAACCGGGTCACCCCGATCACGGACGTCACCCAGCAGATCAATACCCAATATCAGGGCGATCCGCAGGTACAGCAAAGCGTGTTCAAGTACTACCAGTTGATCACCACCCAACGCCCGCAGTCGCCGGATAACCCCGGCAACCCCTTGGGGCAACCAACGCCATCACTGTCGGCCAACGTCACCATGGAAAGTTACATCCAGACCAACAGCAGCTGCATGAACTGCCATTCCATGGCCGCACCGCTCAACAGCCAGTACAAGAGCGACTTCTCCTTCCTGTTCAGATTCGCCCAAGCCCCAGTCACCAGCGTCGCCAAGGATAAGGAATAGATCATGAGCATATTGAATGGACCCCGACTGAACTTCTGGGGCGGCATCTCTACCGACGTCAGCGTGCCAAACAACTCACCGACCTTGCCCAATGGCATCGCCACCTCCCTTGAGCTGTTCGACCTGACCACCTCGACCGTGGCGGACCAGGCCAAGACCTATAGCGATGAGCACCTGTACCAACTGATCAACGCCCCGGACCCGAGAATCGGCCCCAACAGTCGGTACACGGCCGGCGGCTGGAACCACTATGGCGAACACGTGGTGACGCTGCACAACGCGCTGATCAGTTCCCAAGGCACCCCGGGCAACATTGCGCTGGAAGGGGATATGGTCGGACAGCCGGTTTACCTGCTCGGCTCCGTGACCCCCGGCACCGGACAAGGTCCCTACTCCGGCCCAATGATGGTCGACCTGGACCCCACAGCCAGCACCACGACCCAGATCTTTGTCGGAGGCCTGCAGATCGGCAACGGCAACACGCCTCAGCTCTTGATTCGCTGGGATA
Source organism: Pseudomonas sp. BIGb0176 (assembly GCF_024810175.1). Classification (NCBI taxonomy): domain Bacteria; kingdom Pseudomonadati; phylum Pseudomonadota; class Gammaproteobacteria; order Pseudomonadales; family Pseudomonadaceae; genus Pseudomonas; species Pseudomonas sp. BIGb0176. The sequence continues at coordinate 43,698 of NZ_JANUEC010000006.1, read as the reverse complement.
CCGTGTGCAGCAGTTTCGACCTCAATACCCGGGTGCTGGAGCCTGCAACCATGGACTCGCCGGGCTCCTTCCACGCCAGCGGCACCTTTCAACTGACCTTTCCGCTGAGCAGCATCGTCAGCTACAACAAGGAAAGTGCCGGACTCCGGGCCCTGATTGAGGCGCCCAACGCTACCGGGATCGTGCTGCGTTTCGTGATGTTCGAAATGTGTCCGACCCTGACCACCGAGCAACTGAATGCCGACTACGCAGCCAACCAGTTCAGCCCGAACCCGAGCATCGGCCGGGTCATCGGTACCCTGGCCACGGCGTTTACCGATGAGCCGCAGATCTGTCCGCCGGGCCGCCAAATCATCAATGCCGACAAAGACCTGAACATCAACAGCGTGGCCTATGCCGAGGTCGCCAACGGGCAACTGAGCATCGACATGGTCAACCTGATCCCCAAGCAGACGTTCAGGGCTGTACGCGACGACATCACCAGCCCCATCGGCCCCAACGCCGACTTCGGGACCGTCACCATCGCGGCCGGAACCACGCCCCTGGCGAGCTTCGAGCCCAGCAATCCGCTGCTGCAAGACTACTACCGGTACGGCGGCATCATCGACGTGCCGCTCAACTCGACCCAGACACAGGTGGTGCAGAGCACGCCCTTGTGCATTAGTGCCCCCGGGACCACCCGCAACCCGGCGCTGTCGGCCCCCGAATGCCCCTATCGGGTCTACAGCGATCAGCGCAACACCTACCTCGATCCCGACAGCACAGGCGTGCAGATCACCTTGCAAGTCCGTTATCTGGGAGCGCCGGTGCAGAAGGCTACGCCGATCAGCATCGATGCCTCGGCGACCGCCGTCTATCAAGCCAACCGCTACTGGAACTTCCTGGAGCTTCCGAACTCGGTAACGGTGCCGGCCGGTCAACCTTCGGTGAGTTTCAACGTCGTTCCCGTCGCCGGTTCCAATACCCAGGCTGGCTTCACCACACTGACCTACACCATCGACAACAACCCTCTGACCCAGAGCTTCAGCAACTTCCGCAAGTACGCCTGGAGCGACTTCGGCGTTCCAACAGGCAGCATCGTCACCTGGGAACAGGCGTTTCAAAACGTGCTGCGCTTTCATTACCTGGCCTTCCCCGCCATGTCGCGCTACATCCAGCTCAATCAGCCCGACGCGGTGATGGGTTACAAACAGGCGATCCTGGCCCGGATATCCCCCGAGTACCAGAACACCACCTTGTACATGTCCGTGGTGCGTTCGATGTCGCCAAGCCAACGCTCCCTGCTGACCGCCTACCTCAACGGCACGCCCTGGCAGCCTTGAACAAGGAGAAGACCATGCCCGTTGCTCTGCATATTCCCACCCAGCTCGAGCAGGTGCTGCGACCGGATCACGTCATCGCCGAGGGCCTGCTCAACCCTCGCGGGGTTTGCCTGCAAGGCGATGGCAGCCTGCTGCTGGCGGAAGCCGGCTCAGGCCTGCCGGACCAGCCGTTCAGCGGCCGCATCAGCCGCCTGCGTCCGGATCCGGGCCAGCCGGGCGCCTACCTGCCGCCCCAGGTCGTGGCCCAGGGTTTTCGTTCGATGAACATGCAATCGCGCATGCTGCGCGACGAAATCATGGGCCTGTCGGACATCGCCCTGGGCGACGGGCGCTGCCTGGCCAGCCAAACCGACTACGTCGCCGGCTCCAAGCTGCTGGACCTGCAATACAACCCGCCCGAGCCGCTGTTCCATAGTCGCGGCAACCTCAACTCGCTGTGCTATCACCCGTCGCGCCGCAGCTGGCTGGCGGTCAAGCCCGATAGCAACCAACTGGTGGAGTTCACCGAAGGCGGTGAACAAGTCCTGGCGCAACTGCCCGATCTGGATCAGGGCCAGGAAGCCGTGCCGGTGACCTTGGTGCACGAGCCGCAGACGGATGCCGTGCTGATCAGCCTGTTCTCCGGCGAGCTGCGCCGGGACCCGGCGCGGATGGGTATCGACTTCGCCGACAAGGCGGGCCAGGTGATCCGGGTCTGGCCCGAGAGCGGCAGGATCGAGGTGCTGATTCGCGGACTGCAACTGCCCACCGGGCTGGCGCTGGACCCGCAGGAGCGGATCCTGGTGCTGGAACTGTGCGACCGGCTGCTGCAACCGTTGCCGCCGGACTGGGCCGGCGAAGTCCTGCACGGCGGCTTCGCCCGCTTCAGCGGCCGCCTGCTGCGCTGCGATTTGCAGCAACGCAGCGTGCAAGTACTCGCCAAGGGCCTGGATACGCCTTCCAACCTGTGCTGCGTCGGAGACGCGGTGCTGGTGAGTGAAGGCATGGGCCTGAGTGGGCGGCCGATTCCGACGCCGGAGCAGCAGGTGGTCGCACTGAGCGGCCGACTGCGGCGAGTGGCGCTTTGAGCTGAGTGATGCGGCACACCGGTTAAACCCGGGCATAAAAAAACGGGGCCATCTGCATGGCCCCGTTCTTATCGATGCTGAACGCTCAAAACAGCGATCAGAACGGAATATCGTCATCGAAGCTGTCGAAGTCCGGAGCCGGCTGCGGAGCGGCCTGCTGTGGCGCTGGACGCGACTCACGCTGAGGCTGCGGAGCAGGACGGGACTGCTGTGGACGCGGTGCCGAGTTGGACATGCCGCCCTGGCCTTGCTGGTCGCCCTGTGGACGGCCACCCAGCAGCTGCATGGTGCCCTGCATGTCGACGATGATTTCGGTGGTGTAGCGCTTGATACCGTCTTTTTCCCACTCGCGGGTCTGCAGCTTGCCCTCGATGTAGACCTGCGAACCTTTGCGCAGGTATTCACCGGCGATCTCCGCGACCTTGCCGAACATCGACACGCGGTGCCACTCGGTGCGCTCGACCTTCTGACCGGTCTGCTTGTCGGTCCACTGCTCGCTGGTGGCCAGACTCAGGTTGGTCACGGCGTTACCGTTAGGCAGGTAGCGAACTTCGGGATCCTGGCCGCAAGTGCCGACCAATATGACTTTGTTAACCCCACGGGCCATAACGTTCTCCTAGGCTTCGCTCGCCGACGGCGCTGGATTGACCAGCTGCTCGAGGGTCGTGCGATCCAATAATTCGGTGTCCAATTTGATGTAAATGGCGGCCTCTTCGGCCACCACTACGGCATCTGTTACCCCAACAACGGCCTTCAGGCGCTCGACCAGGCCGGCTTCGCGGATCGCTTCGGGCGATAACGGCAAGCGCAGGCTCGTCACATACGGGGGCTCGCGCATGGTAACAGCAAAGGCCAGCCAGAGTGCAGCCAGGACTGCGCATCCAAGGAACACAGCCGACAAACCGCCATGCTGGAACAACCAGCCGCCGAGGATGCCGCCCAGTGCCGAACCGAGGAACTGGCTGGTGGAATACACCCCCATCGCCGTTCCTTTACCACCCGCCGGCGAAACCTTGCTGATCAGCGACGGCAAGGACGCTTCCAGCAGGTTGAACGCGGTGAAGAACACCACGGTACCAATCACCAGCGCCCGCAGGCTGTCGCCGAACTCCCAGAAGAATAGCTCGGTGAGCAGCAGCGTACTGACCGCGCCCAACAGAACTCGTTTCATTTTGCGTTTCTTCTCGCCGTAGATGATGAACGGGATCATGGCGAAGAACGAAATCAGCAGTGCGGTGAGGTAGACCCACCAGTGCTGCTCCTTGGGCAGGCCGGCTTTTTCCACCAGCGCCAGGGGCAAGGCCACGAAGCTCGACATGAGCATCGCGTGCAACACGAAGATACCAAGATCCAGGCGCAGCAGATCGGGGTGCTTGAGGGTCGGGATCAGCGCCTGGCGCGCCACTCCGGATTCCCGGTGCTGCAGCGGCCCGGTTGAGCGCGGCACCATGAAGGCGATGATCAGAATGCCCACCAGGGCCATGGCCCCGGTGGCCAGGAACAGCCCCGAAAGCCCGAAACTGCGGGTCAGCAGCGGGCCAACCACCATGGCCACGGCAAAGGACAGACCGATGGTCATGCCAATCATGGCCATGGCCTTGGTCCGGTGCTGTTCGCGGGTCAGGTCGGAAAGCAGCGCCATCACCGCCGCGGAAATTGCGCCGGCGCCCTGCAGGATACGCCCGGCGATCACCCCCCAGATCGAATCGGCGTTGGCCGCCAGCACACTGCCCAGGGCGAACACGATCAACCCCAGGTAGATAACCGGACGACGACCGATACGGTCGGAAATGATCCCGAAGGGAATCTGGAACACTGCCTGGGTCAGGCCATAGGCACCAATCGCCAGCCCGATCAGGGTCGGGGTCGCTCCTGCGAGATCCATTCCATAGGTCGCCAGGACCGGCAGTACCATGAACATGCCAAGCATACGGAAGGCGAACACCAGGGCCAGCCCGCTTGCCGCGCGGGTCTCGCTGCCACTCATGCGTTCGTTGTGGGGATCGTGCATGGATAAACCTCATGTGAACCGGCGGCGATTCTACCAGTCGGATCGATTGAGGGGGTATATGGCGACGCTTTGCCGCGCAGCCCATGCCAGCGATCAAAAAAGCGCCGAACGATAGTGTGCATCCATCCAGTGTTTGGTTTTATACTCCTGCCTTTACGCCCGCCGATCGAGGCCACTTTTGGACAAGATTCTGATTCGTGGGGCCCGCACCCACAACCTGAAGAACATCGACCTGACCCTGCCGCGGGACAAGTTGATCGTCATCACCGGGCTGTCTGGGTCCGGCAAGTCGTCCCTGGCTTTCGACACGCTGTATGCCGAAGGCCAGCGCCGCTATGTCGAGTCGCTCTCGGCCTATGCCCGACAGTTCCTGTCGATGATGGAAAAGCCCGATGTCGACACCATCGAAGGCCTCTCGCCGGCGATTTCCATCGAACAGAAATCCACCTCCCACAACCCGCGCTCCACCGTCGGCACCATCACCGAGATCTACGACTACCTGCGCCTGCTCTATGCCCGCGTCGGTACTCCACGCTGCCCGGACCACGACATCCCGCTGGAAGCCCAGACCGTCAGCCAGATGGTCGACCTGGTGCTGGCCCAGCCCGAAGGCAGCAAGCTGATGCTGCTGGCCCCGGTGATCCGAGAGCGCAAGGGCGAACATCTGTCGGTCTTCGAAGAGTTGCGAGCCCAGGGCTTCGTTCGCGCCCGGGTCAACGGCAAGCTGTTCGAGCTGGACGAGCTGCCGAAGCTGGATAAACAGAAGAAGCACTCCATCGATGTGGTGGTCGACCGCTTCAAGGTCCGCGCCGACCTGCAGCAGCGCCTGGCCGAATCCTTTGAAACCGCCTTGAAACTGGCGGACGGGATTGCCCTGGTGGCGCCGATGGACGACGAGCCGGGAGAGGAGATGATCTTCTCCGCGCGCTTCGCCTGCCCGATCTGCGGCCACGCCATCAGCGAACTGGAACCCAAGCTGTTCTCCTTCAACAACCCGGCCGGTGCCTGCCCGACCTGCGACGGGCTGGGGGTCAAGCAGTTCTTCGACATCAAGCGCCTGGTCAATGGCGAGCTGACCCTGGCCGAAGGGGCGATACGCGGCTGGGACCGGCGCAACGTCTATTACTTCCAGATGCTCGGTTCGCTGGCCTCTCATTACGGCTTCAGCCTGGAAGTACCGTTCAACCAACTGCCGGCGGATCAGCAGAAGGTCATCCTGCACGGCAGCGGCACCCAGAACGTCGACTTCAAATACCTCAACGACCGGGGCGACATCGTCAAGCGCTCCCACCCGTTCGAAGGGATAGTGCCGAATCTGGAGCGCCGCTACCGGGAAACCGAGTCGGCCACCGTGCGTGAAGAGCTGGCCAAGTTCCTCAGCACCCAGCCCTGCCCGGATTGCCGTGGCACCCGCCTGCGTCGCGAAGCGCGGCACGTCTGGGTGGGCGAGAAAACCCTGCCGGCAGTCACCAGCCTGCCCATCGGCGACGCCACCGATTATTTCGGCACCCTGAAACTCACCGGGCGCCGTGGCGAAATCGCCGACAAGATCCTCAAGGAAATCCGCGAGCGCCTGCAGTTCCTGGTCAACGTCGGGCTCGACTACCTGACCCTGGACCGCAGCGCGGACACCCTGTCCGGCGGCGAAGCCCAGCGTATCCGCCTGGCCAGCCAGATCGGCGCCGGCCTGGTGGGGGTGATGTACATCCTCGACGAGCCGTCCATCGGCCTGCATCAGCGGGACAACGATCGCCTGCTGGGAACCCTGAAACACCTGCGCGACATCGGCAACACGGTGATCGTGGTTGAACACGATGAAGACGCCATTCGCCTGGCCGACTATGTCGTCGATATCGGCCCGGGGGCCGGTGTGCACGGCGGGCGAATCGTTGCCGAAGGCACCGCCGCAGAGGTCATGGCCCATCCGGACTCCCTGACCGGCAAATACCTCTCGGGCCGGGTGAAGATCGTGGTGCCGGCCAAGCGCACGCCGCGCAACAAGAAGCTCTCCCTGACCCTCAAGGGCGCTCGCGGCAACAACCTGCGCAATGTCGACCTGGAGATCCCCATTGGCCTGCTGACCTGCGTCACTGGGGTATCGGGCTCGGGCAAGTCGACCCTGATCAACAACACCCTGTTCCCCTTGAGCGCCACCGCACTGAATGGCGCCACCACCCTGGAAGCCGCGCCACACGACAGCATCAACGGCCTGCAGCACCTGGACAAGGTAGTGGATATCGACCAGAGCCCGATCGGCCGGACTCCGCGCTCCAACCCGGCGACCTACACCGGGCTGTTCACCCCGATCCGCGAGCTGTTCGCCGGGGTACCCGAGTCGCGCTCCCGGGGCTACGGGCCCGGTCGCTTCTCCTTCAACGTCAAGGGTGGGCGCTGCGAGGCTTGCCAGGGCGATGGCCTGATCAAGGTGGAAATGCACTTCCTGCCGGACATCTACGTGCCCTGCGACGTGTGCAAGAGCAAGCGCTACAATCGCGAAACCCTGGAAATCAAGTACAAGGGCAAGAGCATCCACGAGGTGCTGGAAATGACCATCGAGGAAGCCAGGGAGTTCTTCGACCCGGTGCCTGCCCTGGCGCGCAAGCTGCAGACCCTGATGGATGTGGGCCTGTCCTACATCAAGTTGGGGCAGTCGGCGACGACCCTGTCCGGTGGCGAAGCGCAGCGGGTCAAGTTGTCTCGCGAGCTGTCCAAGCGCGACACCGGCAAGACTCTGTATATCCTTGATGAGCCGACCACGGGCCTGCACTTTGCGGATATCCAGCAGTTGCTGGACGTACTGCACCGCCTGCGCGATCACGGCAACACCGTGGTGGTGATCGAACACAACCTGGATGTGATCAAGACCGCCGACTGGCTGGTGGACCTGGGGCCGGAAGGCGGTTCCAAGGGCGGCCAGATCATTGCCGTGGGCACCCCGGAGCAGGTTGCGGAGATGCCGCAGTCCCATACCGGGCACTACCTCAAGCCGTTGCTGACCCGCGACCGCGCCTGAGGCCCATGAAAAAGCCCCTGGCACTTGACGGTGCCAGGGGCTTTTTTGTCTCTAGGGGTTGCTGCGCTTCCCGCAGAAGCGAGCTTTGCTCGCGAACAGGCAGCAAAACCTAAGGCAATCAGAACTGCGATTGCAGGTAGTTCTCCAGGCCGATGGACTTGATCAGGCCCAACTGCTTCTCCAGCCAGTAGGTGTGATCTTCCTCGGTATCCGCCAGCTGGATGCGCAAGATGTCGCGGCTGACATAGTCCTTGTGCAACTCGCACAGCTCGATGCCTTTGCACAACGCGGCGCGCACCTTGTATTCCAGGCGCAGGTCGCTGGCCAGCATCTCCGGCACCGTGGTTCCGGTGTCGAGATCGTCAGGGCGCATGCGCGGACTACCTTCGAGCATCAGGATGCGGCGCATCAGGGCGTCGGCGTGTTGCGCCTCCTCTTCCATTTCATGGTTGATACGCTCATAGAGCTTGGTAAAGCCCCAGTCTTCGTACATCCGCGAGTGGATGAAATATTGGTCTCGTGCTGCCAGCTCGCCCGTCAGCAACGTGTTGAGGTAATCGATTACGTCCGGGTGACCTTGCATCGCCCTACATCTCCCTGCTTGAAAGTGGATAGTTTGAACCAAGCTGACTTGCAGGTCACTTAGAAATAGCTGAAAAAGTGAAGAATATCTGAGAAAACCAGTAGAAATAACGCAAAAACCGCCCAAATGAGGGCGGTTCTGCTTCTTATTTATACTTACTTGAGCGATACGCCCAAAGCTTTGGCGATGCCTTCGCCGTAAGCCGGGTCGGCCTTGTAGAAATGCTGCAACTGCCGATCAACCACATCAGCCGTCACTCCAGCCATGGCGCCCGCGATGTTATTGATCAGCAATGCCTTCTGCTCATCGTTCATCAGGCGGAACAACGCACCAGCGTGGCTGTAGTAGTCGGTGTCTTCACGATGATCGTAGCGGTCCGCAGCACCGCTGAGTGCCAGGGCCGGCTCGGCATAACGTGGAGCCTGCTTCGGCGCATCGCCATAGCTGTTGGGCTCGTAGTTAGGCGCCGCACCACCATTGGTACCGAAAGCCATGGAGCCGTCGCGCTGGTAGCTGTTCACCGGGCTCAATGGAGCGTTCACCGGCAACTGTTGGTGGTTGGTACCCACACGGTAGCGATGCGCGTCGGCGTATGCGAATACCCGGCCTTGCAGCATGCGGTCCGGCGAAAGACCTACCCCAGGTACCATGTTGCTAGGGCCGAATGCAGCCTGCTCGACCTCTGCAAAGTAATTCAACGGGTTGCGGTTCAGTTCCAGCTCACCCACTTCGATCAACGGGAACTCTTTCTGCGACCAGGTCTTGGTCACATCGAAGGGGTTCTCGTAATGCGCGGTGGCTTGAGCTTCGGTCATGACCTGGATACACACGCTCCATTTCGGAAACTCACCGCGCTCGATCGCATTGAACAGGTCGCGCTGGGCGTAATCAGGATCGGTACCGGCCAGGCGCGCTGCGTCAGCCGGCGCCAGGTTCTTGATGCCCTGCTTGGTCTTGTAGTGCCACTTGACCCAGTGCCGCTCACCCTTGGCGTTGATCAGGCTGTAGGTGTGGCTGCCAAAGCCATGCATGTGGCGGTAGCCGTCCGGAATACCCCGATCGGAAAACAGAATGGTTACCTGGTGCAGCGCCTCGGGCGAATGGGACCAGAAATCCCACATCATCTGGGCACTTTTCAGATTGCTCTGGGGCAAGCGCTTCTGGGTGTGAATAAAGTCGGGAAACTTCAGCGGGTCGCGAATGAAGAACACCGGGGTGTTGTTGCCTACGATGTCCCAGTTGCCTTCTTCGGTGTAGAACTTGAGGGCAAAGCCGCGTGGGTCCCGCTCGGTGTCTGCCGAACCACGCTCGCCGCCCACCGTGGAAAAACGCAGGAAGGTCGGAGTCTTCTTGCCTACCGCCTCAAACAACTTGGCGCTGGTGTACTCGGTGATATCACGAGAAACGGTGAAAGTGCCATAGGCGCCTGAACCCTTGGCGTGCACGCGACGCTCGGGAATATTCTCGCGGTTGAAATGGGCGAGCTTTTCGATCAGGTGAAAATCGTCGAGAAGCAGAGGGCCCCGGGGGCCGGCGGAACGAGAGTTCTGGTTATCAGCGACAAGAGCGCCACTTGCGGTAGTAAGAGTTTTGGTCTGGCTCATGCTCAATCTTCCTCTGTCAGTCTGTGAAACTGCCGGCTAATCGGCTGACAAAGAGTATTGACCACCAGTGTTACAACATCCAATGCATTACACATTAGCTAACGATAGAAATATCCAATATAGGCAGACACAAAAAACCGGGCGCTAGGCCCGGTTCCTTGTTTCAGACTGACGTCTTACTCAGCGGATACAGCTTCACCGCCGACAGCACGATCAACCAGTTCAACGTACGCCATAGGAGCGTTGTCGCCAGCGCGGAAACCGCACTTGAGGATGCGCAGGTAGCCACCCTCACGGGTAGCGTAGCGCTTGCCCAGGTCGTTGAAGAGCTTACCAACGATAGCTTTCGAACGAGTACGGTCGAAAGCCAGACGGCGGTTAGCCAGGCTGTCTGTCTTGGCCAAAGTGATCAGCGGCTCGGCAACGCGGCGCAGTTCTTTAGCTTTCGGCAGTGTAGTTTTGATCAGCTCGTGCTCGAACAGCGACACCGCCATGTTCTGGAACATGGCCTTGCGGTGCGAGCTGGTGCGGCTCAGGTGACGCCCACTTTTACGATGACGCATGGTTCATTCCTTACCAAACACAACGTTCGGTGATTACGACGATCAGGCAGTCGCCTTGTCGTCCTTCTTAAGACTTGCAGGCGGCCAGTTGTCGAGGCGCATGCCGAGGGACAGACCGCGGGAGGCCAGAACGTCCTTGATTTCAGTCAAGGATTTCTTGCCCAGGTTCGGAGTCTTCAACAGTTCTACTTCGGTACGCTGAATCAGGTCGCCGATGTAGTAAATGTTTTCCGCCTTAAGGCAGTTAGCCGAACGTACAGTCAGTTCCAGATCGTCAACCGGGCGAAGCAGGATCGGATCGATCTCGTCTTCCTGCTCGACTACCACTGGCTCACTGTCACCCTTGAGGTCGACGAACGCAGCCAACTGCTGTTGCAGGATGGTTGCAGCACGACGGATAGCCTCTTCAGGATCCAGAGTACCGTTGGTTTCCAGATCAATAACCAGCTTGTCCAGGTTAGTACGCTGCTCGACACGGGCGTTTTCCACCACGTATGCGATACGGCGAACCGGGCTGAACGAAGAGTCGAGCTGCAAGCGACCAATGCTGCGGCTTTCGTCTTCATCGCTCTGACGCGAGTCGGCCGGTTCATAACCACGACCACGAGCTACTACGAGCTTCATGTTCAGGGCGCCGTTAGACGCCAGGTTAGCGATTACGTGATCGGGATTAACGATCTCGACATCATGATCCAGCTGAATATCGGCAGCGGTAACCACCCCCGAACCCTTCTTCGACAAGGTCAGCGTAACTTCGTCACGGCCGTGCAGCTTGATAGCCAGACCTTTAAGGTTCAACAGGATTTCAATTACGTCTTCCTGTACACCTTCGATGGCGCTGTACTCGTGGAGCACACCGTCAATCTCGGCCTCGACTACTGCACAGCCGGGCATTGAGGACAACAGGATGCGGCGCAGCGCGTTGCCCAGGGTGTGGCCAAAACCACGCTCGAGAGGCTCGAGGGTGATCTTGGCGCGGGTTGGACTGACAACCTGCACATCAATGTGGCGGGGTGTCAGGAACTCATTTACCGAAATCTGCATGGATGCACCTATTTTCTAGCCCTTACTTGGAGTAGAGCTCGACAATCAGGCTTTCGTTGATGTCGGCGGACAGATCACTGCGAGCTGGAACGTTCTTGAAAACGCCCGACTTCTTCTCAGTGTCTACTTCTACCCATTCTACGCGGCCACGTTGAGCACACAGATCGAGAGCTTGGACAATGCGAAGTTGATTTTTTGCTTTCTCGCGAACAGCGACCACGTCACCAGCACGAACCTGGTAGGACGGAACGTTAACGGTCTGACCGTTTACGCTGATCGACTTGTGCGATACCAGCTGACGGGATTCGGCACGAGTAGAACCGAAGCCCATGCGGTACACAACGTTGTCCAGACGGCATTCGAGCAGTTGCAACAGGTTTTCGCCGGTTGCGCCCTTCTTGCCAGCTGCTTGTTTGTAGTAGCCGCTGAATTGACGCTCGAGTACGCCGTAGATACGACGAACTTTTTGCTTTTCACGCAGCTGGGTGCCGTAGTCGGATTGACGACCGCGACGCTGGCCGTGGATGCCAGGAGCTGCTTCGATGTTGCACTTGGATTCGATAGCGCGCACGCCGCTCTTCAGGAAGAGATCGGTGCCTTCGCGACGAGCCAGTTTGCATTTTGGACCAATGTAACGAGCCATTCTTTACAATCTCCTGGATTACACGCGGCGCTTCTTCGGCGGACGGCACCCGTTGTGCGGGATTGGCGTCACGTCGGTGATGCTGGCGATCTTGTAGCCACAGCCGTTCAAAGCGCGGACTGCGGATTCACGACCTGGACCTGGACCCTTGACGTTGACGTCGAGGTTTTTCAGGCCATATTCCAGCGCAGCTTGACCAGCACGCTCAGCAGCTACTTGAGCAGCGAACGGGGTGGACTTGCGAGAACCGCGGAAACCCGAACCACCGGAGGTTGCCCAGGAAAGAGCGTTACCTTGACGGTCGGTGATGGTCACGATGGTGTTGTTGAAAGACGCGTGGATGTGGGCGATGCCATCAACCACTGTCTTTTTAATCTTTTTACGAGGACGAGCAGCAGGTTTTGCCATGACTAAATTCCTGTCGATTCGCTGGTGCGATTACTTGCGGATCGGCTTACGCGGACCTTTGCGAGTACGCGCGTTGGTCTTGGTACGCTGACCGCGCACTGGAAGACCACGACGATGGCGCAGACCGCGGTAGCAGCCCAGATCCATCAAGCGTTTGATTTTCATGTTGATTTCGCGACGCAGGTCACCTTCAGTGGTGAACTTCGCCACTTCGCCACGCAGCTGTTCAATTTGCTCGTCGCTCAGATCCTTGATCTTCGCAGCTGGGTTGACCCCAGTCACCGCGCAGATTTTCTGCGCAGTAGTGCGACCAACACCATAGATGTAGGTCAGCGAGATAACAGTATGCTTGTTATCTGGAATGTTAACGCCTGCAATACGGGCCATTCAGTGGGACTCCAATTGACAGCTACCTACGCCCCGGAAGCCAAGAAATAGGGCGCGAGATAATATCGCTGTAATAACAAATAATCAACCCGGCAGCGCACTAGCTGCCGGGCTTGAAGCACAATCACACTCAGCCTTGGCGCTGTTTGTGACGCGGTTCCGCGCTGCAAATTACTCGAACAACACCTTCGCGGCGAATAATCTTGCAGTTACGGCACAGCTTTTTCACCGATGCACGAACTTTCATCACCAACTCCTCGAACCTTATGGATTAGCGCAGCATGCCGCTGCCGTAACCCTTCAGGTTGGCTTTCTTCATCAGGGATTCGTACTGGTGGGAAACGAGGTGCGATTGTACTTGCGACATAAAGTCCATAACAACCACGACCACGATCAGCAACGAGGTCCCGCCAAGGTAGAACGGAACGTTTGCAGCAACCACCAGGAACTGGGGCAACAGGCAGACGGCCGTCATATATAGAGCACCGAACATGGTCAAACGAGTCAGAACGCCATCAATGTAGCGCGCCGACTGCTCACCTGGACGGATGCCCGGAATAAAGGCACCGGACTTCTTCAGGTTTTCCGCTACGTCTTTCGGATTGAACATCAACGCCGTATAGAAGAAGCAGAAGAAAATAATCCCTGCACTAAACAGCAGAATATTCAACGGCTGACCAGGAGCGATCGACTGCGAGATGTCCTGCAACCAGCCCATACCTTCAGACTGACCGAACCAGGCACCCAACGAAGCCGGAAACAGCAAAATGCTGCTCGCGAAGATAGCAGGAATAACACCGGCCATATTCACTTTCAGCGGCAAGTGGCTGGTCTGCGCAGCAAATACCTTGCGGCCCTGCTGACGCTTGGCGTAATGAACAGCAATACGACGCTGACCACGCTCAATGAACACCACAAAACCGATAATCGCTACTGCCAGCAAACCGATCGCAACCAGGGCAAAAATGTTGATATCACCCTGACGTGCAGACTCGAAAGACTGCCCGATCGCTCTCGGAAGACCGGCGACGATACCTGCGAAAATCAACATCGAGATACCGTTGCCAACACCACGCTCAGTAATCTGCTCACCCAGCCACATCATGAACATCGCACCAGCCACAAAAGTGGATACCGCGACGAAATGGAAGCCAAAGTCACCAGTGAACGCAACACCCTGACCCGCCAAGCCAACGGACATGCCGATAGCTTGAACCAGGGCCAGGATGACAGTGCCGTAGCGGGTGTACTGGCTGATCTTGCGACGGCCAGCTTCACCTTCCTTCTTCAACTGCTCCAACTGCGGGCTGACGGCTGTCATCAACTGCATGATGATCGATGCCGAGATATACGGCATGATCCCCAGTGCAAAGATGCTCATCCGTTCCAGCGCGCCGCCGGAAAACATGTTGAACAAGCTAAGAATGGTCCCCTCATTCTGTCGAAACAGGTCCGCGAGTCGGTCAGGGTTGATACCTGGAACCGGGATGTGTGCGCCTATTCGGTAGACGATAATCGCCAAGAACAGAAAACGCAGACGAGCCCAAAGTTCAGACATACCGCCTTTGCCGAGCGCAGAGAGAGCACCTTGCTTAGCCATTTATTCCTCGAACTTGCCGCCAGCTGCTTCGATAGCCGCACGCGCACCTTTGGTGGCTGCGATACCCTTGATGGTCACAGCGCGAGTAACTTCGCCGGACAGCATGATTTTCACACGCTGAACGTTTTGGTTAATCACGTTGGCATCTTTCAGGGACTGCACGGTGACGATGTCGCCTTCCACTTTAGCCAGCTCGGACAGACGCACTTCTGCGCGATCCATGGCCTTCAGGGAAACGAAACCGAACTTCGGCAGGCGACGATGCAGCGGCTGTTGACCGCCTTCAAAGCCTGGAGCAATGGTGCCACCGGAGCGGGAAGTCTGACCTTTGTGACCACGGCCACCAGTCTTACCCAAACCACTACCGATACCACGGCCCGGACGATGCTTTTCGCGACGGGAACCCGGCGCTGGACTCAGATCATTGAGTTTCATCGATTAACCCTCGACACGCAGCATGTAGTAAGCCTTGTTGATCATCCCGCGATTCTCGGGAGTATCCTGGACTTCTACAGTGTGACCGATGCGACGCAGACCCAGACCCTTAACGCACAGTTTGTGGTTAGGGATACGGCCGGTCATGCTTTTGATCAGCGTTACTTTTACGGTAGCCATGATCAGATGATCTCCTGGACGCTTTTGCCACGCTTGGCGGCAATGGATTCAGGGGACTGCATTGCTTTCAAACCCTTGAAAGTGGCGTGAACCACGTTTACTGGGTTAGTCGAGCCGTAGCACTTGGCCAGAACGTTCTGAACGCCAGCTACCTCGAGGACAGCACGCATAGCGCCGCCAGCGATGATACCGGTACCTTCAGAAGCAGGCTGCATGTACACCTTGGAAGCGCCGTGAGCGGACTTCATTGCGTACTGCAGAGTGGTGCCGTTCAGGTCAACTTGGATCATGTTGCGGCGAGCAGCTTCCATTGCCTTCTGGATCGCAGCAGGCACTTCACGCGACTTGCCACGGCCGAAGCCAACACGGCCCTTACCATCACCAACCACGGTCAACGCGGTGAAAGTGAAGATACGGCCGCCTTTTACGGTTTTGGCTACGCGGTTAACTTGAACCAGCTTCTCGATGTAGCCTTCGTCGCGCTTTTGGTCGTTATTTGACATAACTTAGAACTCCAGCCCAGCTTCACGAGCAGCATCAGCCAGCGCCTTGACGCGGCCGTGGTACTTGAAGCCAGAGCGGTCGAAAGCCACCTGCGAGACGCCAGCGGCTTTCGCACGCGTAGCGACCAGCTGGCCAACCTTAGTGGCCGCGTCGATGTTGCCAGTGGCGCCATCACGCAGTTCTTTATCCAAAGTCGAGGCACTTGCCAGGACTTTGTTGCCGTCGGCCGAAATGACCTGGGCGTAGATGTGCTGCGAAGAGCGGAACACGCAGAGACGCACGACTTCGAGTTCGTGCATTTTCAGGCGTGCTTTGCGAGCGCGACGCAGTCGAGTAACTTTTTTGTCGGTCATTTGCTATGCCCTACTTCTTCTTGGCTTCTTTACGACGGACGACTTCGTCCGCGTAGCGCACACCTTTGCCTTTGTAAGGCTCTGGTGGACGGAAGTCGCGGATCTCAGCGGCCACTTGACCTACCAGCTGCTTATCGATGCCCTTGATCAGGATATCGGTCTGGCTAGGAGTCTCAGCGGTGATGCCTTCCGGCAGTTCGTAATCCACTGGATGCGAGAAGCCGAGGGCCAGGTTCAGCACTGTGCCTTTTGCCTGTGCCTTGTAACCAACACCGACCAGCTGGAGCTTGCGCTCGAAGCCTTGGCTTACGCCTTGGACCATGTTGTTTACCAGAGCACGAGTGGTACCGGCCATTGCGCGAGTTTGTTGGTCGCCGTTGCGAGCAGCGAAACGCAGCTCACCAGCTTCCTGAACAATTTCAACGGACGAGTGTACGTTCAGTTCGAGAGTGCCCTTGGCACCCTTCACCGAAAGCTGTTGGCCGGCGAATTTGACTTCGACACCAGCTGGCAGCTTAACGGGGTTCTTAGCGACGCGAGACATGCTTATCCCCCCTTAGAACACAGTGCAAAGAACTTCGCCGCCGACACCGGCAGCGCGCGCAGCACGATCAGTCATCACACCTTTGTTGGTGGAGACGATAGACACGCCAAGACCGCCACGTACTTTCGGCAGTTCTTCAACGGACTTGTACTGACGCAGGCCTGGACGGCTAACGCGCTTCACTTCTTCGATGACCGGACGGCCTTCGAAGTACTTCAGCTCGATGGACAGCAGAGGTTTGATTTCGCTGCTGATCTGATAACCCGCGATGTAACCTTCGTCCTTCAGGACTTTTGCTACAGCCACCTTCAGCGTGGAAGACGGCATGCTTACGACGGACTTTTCAGCCATCTGGGCATTACGGATTCGAGTTAGCATGTCCGCTAACGGGTCCTGCATACTCATGGGCTAGATGCTCCTGATACAAAAAGAATTAGCCTTGCGGCTACAACTGTCGCCGAGAAATTCCGGGCAAAAAACACGGGCTCAGGCGAGCCGGTCATTCTAGACACACCCCAGAAATGAATCAAGCCCCAAAAGGGGCTTGATTCACGTTCAAGGCCACCGGCGATCGGGATCTTGCGAGCCCGAACACCGAGACTTTGATAGCTATTACCAGCTGGCTTTAACCAGACCTGGTACGTCACCACGCATTGCAGCTTCACGCAGCTTGTTACGGCCCAGGCCGAACTTGCGGTAAACGCCGTGCGGACGACCAGTCAGGCGGCAGCGGTTACGCATGCGCGAAGCGCTTGCATCACGTGGCTGCTTCTGCAGAGCTACGGTAGCTTCCCAACGAGCTTCTGGACTTGCGTTCAGATCCACGATGATAGCTTTCAGCGCTGCACGCTTGGTGGCGTACTTGGCAACGGTGAGCTGACGCTTCAGCTCACGGTTCTTCATGCTCTTCTTGGCCATTTTCCTACTCCAATCAGTTGCGGAACGGGAATTTGAAAGCACGCAGCAGAGCGCGGCCTTCGTCATCGTTCTTAGCAGTGGTGGTCAGGGTAATGTCCAGACCGCGGAGAGCATCGATCTTGTCGTAATCGATTTCCGGGAAAATGATCTGCTCTTTAACGCCCATGCTGTAGTTGCCACGACCGTCGAAGGACTTGGCATTCAGGCCGCGGAAGTCGCGAACCCGAGGCAGGGAGATCGACAGCAGACGATCCAGGAACTCGTACATACGCTCACGGCGCAGGGTCACTTTGACGCCGATCGGCCATCCTTCGCGGACTTTGAAGCCAGCGATGGATTTACGAGCGTAGGTCACAACGACTTTCTGGCCGGTGATCTTTTCCAGGTCAGCAACAGCATGCTCGATGACTTTTTTGTCGCCGATTGCTTCGCCCAGACCCATGTTCAGGGTGATTTTGGTAACGCGCGGAACTTCCATCACGTTCGAAAGCTTAAGTTCTTCCTTAAGTTTCGGAGCGATTTCCTTCCGGTAAATCTCTTTTAGTCGTGCCATGGTCTTCTACCTAGCAGTGTTCAAGCATCAACCGCTTTTTGGGTCGACTTGAAGACACGAATTTTTTTGCCGTCTTCTACTTTGAAACCAACGCGGTCAGCCTTGTTGGTTTCGCTGTTGAAAATGGCGACGTTGGAAGCGTGCAGTGGCGCTTCTTTCTCGACGATACCGCCCTGTACGCCCGACATCGGGTTAGGCTTGGTATGACGCTTGACCAGGTTCAGGCCACCGACGACCAGACGGTCGTCAGCCAGAACCTTAAGCACCTTACCGCGCTTACCTTTGTCTTTGCCGGCGATCACGATGATCTCGTCGTCACGACGAATCTTTTGCATGTCGGATCTCCTTACAGCACTTCTGGGGCGAGCGAGACGATCTTCATGAACTTCTCGTTGCGAAGTTCACGGGTCACTGGCCCAAAGATACGGGTGCCGATCGGCTCTTGCTTGTTGTTCAACAGAACAGCAGCGTTGCCATCAAAGCGGATGATGGAGCCGTCTGCACGACGAACACCATGGCGAGTGCGGACTACAACAGCAGTCATCACTTGGCCTTTTTTCACCTTACCGCGAGGAATTGCTTCCTTGACGGTAACTTTGATGATGTCACCGATACCAGCGTAACGACGATGGGAGCCACCCAGCACCTTGATGCACATAACGCGGCGAGCGCCGCTGTTATCGGCCACATCGAGCATGGATTGAGTCTGAATCATATAATTTCTCCGACCCCTAGCCCTTAGACTTCCACAGCGCGTTCGAGAACATCAACCAGGGCCCAAGACTTGGTCTTGGCCATCGGACGAGTTTCACGAATAGTGACTTTGTCGCCGATGTGGCACTGATTGGTTTCGTCGTGCGCGTGCAGCTTAGTCGAACGCTTAACGTATTTACCGTAGATAGGGTGCTTAACGCGACGCTCGATCAGAACGGTGATGGTCTTGTCCATCTTGTCGCTGACAACACGGCCAGTCAGCGTACGGACAGTTTTTTCGGCTTCAGCCATGATTACTTACCTGCCTGCTGGTTGAGCACAGTCTTCACGCGAGCGATGTCACGCTTAACTTGCGAGAGCAGATGAGACTGCCCCAACTGGCCAGTTGCTTTCTGCATACGCAGATTGAACTGGTCGCGCAGCAGGCCGAGCAGTTGCTCGTTCAGCTGCTGTGCGGATTTTTCACGAAGTTCATTCGCTTTCATCACATCACCGTCCGTTTAACAAAGGAGGTGGCGAGCGGCAGCTTTGCAGCAGCCAGGGCGAAAGCCTCACGCGCCAGCTCTTCAGAAACACCCTCGATTTCATACAGGACTTTGCCTGGCTGAATCTGGGCTACCCAGTATTCGACGTTACCCTTACCTTTACCCATCCGAACTTCGAGAGGCTTTTTGGAAATAGGCTTGTCCGGGAATACACGGATCCAGATCTTGCCACCACGTTTTACGTGACGGGTCAGAGCACGACGCGCTGACTCGATCTGACGAGCGGTGAGACGACCACGAGCAACAGACTTCAGCGCGAACTCGCCGAAGCTGACTTTGCTACCGCGCAATGCCAGACCACGGTTGTGGCCGGTCATTTGCTTGCGGAACTTCGTACGCTTTGGTTGCAACATTTGGCGTACCCCTTACTTAGCAGCTTTTTTACGAGGCGCAGGTGCTTGCGGCTTCAGCTCTTCTTGGCGACCACCAATTACTTCGCCTTTGAAGATCCAAACCTTCACACCGATCACACCGTAAGTGGTGTGAGCTTCGTAGGTGGCATAGTCGATATCGGCACGCAGGGTGTGCAGTGGCACACGACCTTCGCGATACCATTCAGTACGTGCGATTTCAGCACCGCCGAGACGACCGCTCACTTGGATTTTGATGCCTTTGGCACCAATGCGCATGGCGTTCTGTACGGCGCGCTTCATAGCACGACGGAACATTACGCGACGCTCCAGCTGCTGAGCTACGCTCTGCGCAACCAGCATACCGTCGAGCTCCGGCTTGCGGATCTCTTCGATATTGATGTGCACAGGCACACCCATTTGCTTGGTCAGGTCCTGACGCAGCTTCTCAACATCTTCACCTTTCTTGCCGATCACGATGCCGGGGCGAGCGGTGTGGATGGTGATGCGTGCAGTTTGAGCCGGACGATGGATATCGATACGGCTTACGGACGCGCTTTTTAGTTTGTCTTGGAGATACTCACGCACATTCAGATCTGCGAGCAAATAGTCCGCATAAGTCCGACCGTCTGCGTACCAGACGGAGGTGTGCTCCTTGACGATTCCCAGGCGAATGCCAATGGGATGTACTTTCTGACCCATCTCTTCGACTCCGTTACTTGTCAGCAACCTTGACAGTGATATGGCAAGACCGCTTGACGATGCGATCAGCACGGCCTTTGGCACGTGGCATGATGCGCTTCAGCGAACGCCCTTCGTTGACGAAAACGGTGGAGACCTTCAGGTCATCAACGTCTGCGCCTTCGTTATGCTCGGCGTTGGCTACGGCCGACTCCAGCACTTTCTTCATGATCTCGGCGGCTTTCTTACTGCTGAAAGCCAACAGGTTGAGCGCTTCGCCCACCTTCTTCCCGCGGATCTGGTCGGCGACCAAGCGGGCTTTCTGGGCGGAGATTCGAGCGCCCGACAACTTAGCGGCTACTTCCATCATTCCTTACCCCTTAACGCTTGGCTTTCTTGTCAGCCACGTGCCCGCGATATGTACGGGTACCGGCGAACTCGCCCAGTTTGTGGCCGACCATGTCTTCGTTCACGAGAACTGGAACATGTTGACGACCGTTATGCACAGCAATGGTCAGACCGACCATTTGTGGCAGGATCATGGAACGGCGCGACCAGGTCTTAACTGGTTTGCGATCGTTCTTTTCCGCCGCCACTTCGATCTTCTTCAGTAGGTGAAGATCAATAAAAGGACCTTTTTTCAGAGAACGTGGCACTGTCGTATCCCTCTATTTACTTGCGACGACGGACGATCATTTTGTCGGTACGCTTATTACCACGAGTCTTCGCGCCCTTAGTCGGGAAGCCCCATGGCGATACCGGATGACGACCACCAGAGGTACGACCTTCACCACCACCATGTGGGTGGTCAACCGGGTTCATGGCAACACCACGAACGGTTGGGCGAACGCCACGCCAGCGTTTGGCACCAGCTTTACCCAGCGAACGCAGGCTGTGCTCGGAGTTCGAGACTTCGCCCAGGGTCGCGCGGCATTCAGCCAGCACTTTACGCATCTCACCAGAACGCAGACGCAGGGTCACGTAGACACCTTCACGAGCGACCAGCTGAGCCGAAGCACCAGCCGAACGAGCGATTTGCGCGCCTTTACCTGGCTTCAGTTCGATGCCGTGTACGGTGCTACCAACTGGAATGTTGCGCAGTTGCAGAGCGTTGCCCGGCTTGATCGGTGCCAGAGCACCTGCGATCAGCTGGTCGCCAGCGCTCACGCCTTTAGGGGCGATGATGTAGCGACGCTCGCCATCTGCGTACAGCAGCAGAGCGATGTGAGCAGTACGGTTTGGATCGTATTCGATACGCTCGACAGTGGCAGCGATGCCATCTTTGTCGTTGCGACGGAAGTCGACCAGACGGTAATGCTGCTTATGACCACCACCAACGTGACGAGTGGTAATGCGGCCATTGTTGTTACGACCACCAGACTTCGATTTCTTCTCGAGCAGCGGTGCGTGAGGAGCGCCTTTATGCAGCTCCTGGTTGACCACCTTGACCACAAAACGGCGGCCAGGGGAAGTCGGTTTGCATTTAACGATTGCCATGATGCACCCCTTCCTTACTCAGCACTGCTGCTGAAATCGAGATCTTGGCCTGGCTGAAGGGAGATAACTGCCTTCTTCCAGTCATTACGCTTGCCCAGACCGCGAGCGGTACGCTTGCTCTTACCCAGAACGTTCAGGGTAGTAACGCGTTCCACTTTCACGCTGAACAGGCTTTCGACGGCCTTCTTGATTTCCAGCTTGGTTGCGTCAGTAGCAACCTTGAAAACGAACTGGCCTTTCTTGTCTGCCAGAACCGTAGCCTTCTCGGAAACGTGCGGGCCAAGCAGAACTTTAAATACGCGTTCCTGGTTCATCCCAGCAGCTCCTCGAATTTCTTCACGGCCGACACAGTGATCAACACTTTGTCGTATGCGATCAGACTAACTGGATCGGAACCTTGCACGTCACGAACATCAACGTGTGGCAGGTTACGAGCAGCCAGGTACAGGTTCTGATCAACAGCGTCCGACACGATCAGAACGTCGGTCAGGCTCATGTTGTTCAGCTTGCCCAGCAGATCTTTGGTTTTCGGAGTTTCAACAGCGAAATCCTGAACCACGACCAGACGATCAGTACGCACCAGCTCAGCAAGGATGGAACGCATTGCTGCGCGATACATCTTCTTGTTCAGCTTCTGGGAGTGATCCTGAGGACGAGCTGCGAAAGTGGTACCGCCGCCACGCCAGATTGGGCTACGGATAGTACCGGCACGAGCACGGCCAGTACCTTTCTGACGCCATGGGCGCTTGCCGCCACCGGAAACGTCGGAACGGGTCTTTTGCTGCTTGCTACCTTGACGGCCGCCGGCCATGTAGGCCACGACTGCTTGGTGAACCAGCGTCTCGTTGAATTCGCCGCCAAATGTCAGTTCGGAAACTTCGATCGCTTGAGCGTCATTTACATTTAATTGCATGTCAGCTTCCCCTTAACCGCGAGCCTTGGCCGCCGGACGTACAACCAGGTTGCCGCCAGTAGCGCCAGGAACAGCACCCTTGACCAACAACAGATTGCGTTCAGCGTCGACGCGCACTACTTCCAGGGACTGCACGGTCACGCGCTCAGCGCCCATATGACCGGACATTTTTTTGCCCTTGAATACACGACCAGGAGTCTGGCACTGGCCAATAGAGCCCGGGACGCGGTGGGAAACGGAGTTACCGTGGGTGTTATCTTGACCGCGGAAATTCCAACGCTTGATGGTACCGGCGAAGCCTTTACCTTTCGACTGACCGGTAACGTCTACCAGTTGGCCAGCAGCGAAGATTTCTGCATTGATCAGATCGCCAGCTTGGTACTCGCCTTCTTCAAGACGGAATTCCCAAACGCCACGACCGGCAGCAACGTTCGCTTTAGCGAAGTGACCTGCTTGAGCAGCAGTCACGCGCGAAGCACGACGCTCACCTACAGTGACCTGCACTGCACGATAGCCATCGGTTTCTTCAGTTTTGAACTGGGTGACGCGATTCGGCTCGATCTCAATGACCGTGACCGGAATGGAGACACCTTCTTCGGTGAAAATACGGGTCATACCGCATTTACGACCGACTACACCAATAGTCATGTTGTAAACCTCATGAGTGTACGGGGCTTTCACCCGCTATGGCCGCCCATTTCAGAGCGTTACACGACTAAGACCGAGTCTTAGCCGAGGCTGATCTGCACTTCCACACCTGCCGCAAGATCAAGCTTCATAAGAGCATCAACGGTTTTATCCGTTGGCTGGACGATGTCCAGTACGCGCTTATGAGTACGGATCTCGTACTGGTCACGCGCGTCTTTGTTGACGTGCGGGGAGACCAGAACGGTGAACCGCTCTTTACGGGTAGGCAGTGGAATTGGACCACGCACTTGAGCACCAGTACGTTTCGCGGTTTCCACGATTTCCTGGGTGGATTGGTCGATCAGGCGATGGTCGAAAGCCTTCAACCTGATACGGATTTGCTGATTTTGCATTGGATTTCAGACTCCAGGCTGCTATTCCCACCGGGCGCAATACGCCCGTTAAAAGGAGGCGCAATTCTATAGACGGCCCCACAGAGTGTCAACCCAATAAAAAAGCCCCCGCAAGCGGGGGCTTCTTCATGAGTCGTCGATTACTCGATGACTTTGGCTACGACGCCAGCGCCGACGGTACGACCGCCTTCACGGATAGCGAAACGCAGACCATCTTCCATCGCAATGGTTTTGATCAGAGTGACAGTCATCTGGATGTTGTCACCTGGCATTACCATTTCAACGCCTTCTGGCAGCTCGCAGTTACCAGTCACGTCAGTAGTACGGAAGTAGAACTGTGGACGGTAGCCTTTGAAGAACGGAGTATGACGGCCGCCTTCTTCCTTGCTCAGAACGTAAACTTCAGCGGTGAACTTGGTGTGCGGCTTAACGGTGCCTGGCTTAACCAGAACCTGGCCACGCTCAACGTCGTCACGCTTGGTACCACGCAGCAGAACGCCGCAGTTCTCGCCAGCACGACCTTCGTCGAGCAGCTTGCGGAACATTTCAACGCCGGTGCAGGTAGTTTTCTGAGTGTCGCGCAGACCAACGATCTCAACTTCTTCCTGGATGCGAACGATACCACGCTCAACACGGCCAGTTACCACGGTGCCACGACCGGAGATCGAGAATACGTCTTCGATTGGCATCAGGAACGGCTTGTCGATTGCACGCTCTGGCTCTGGGATGTAGGTATCCAGAGTTTCTACCAGACGCTTAACAGCGGTGGTACCCATTTCGTTGTCGTCTTGGCCGTTCAGAGCCATCAGAGCCGAACCGATGATGATCGGAGTGTCGTCACCTGGGAAGTCGTAAGTGCTCAGCAGATCGCGCACTTCCATCTCAACCAGTTCCAGCAGCTCAGCGTCGTCAACCATGTCAGCCTTGTTCAGGAAGACAACGATGTACGGAACGCCTACCTGACGGGACAGCAGGA
Organism: Pseudomonas sp. BIGb0176; assembly: GCF_024810175.1. Classification (NCBI taxonomy): domain Bacteria; kingdom Pseudomonadati; phylum Pseudomonadota; class Gammaproteobacteria; order Pseudomonadales; family Pseudomonadaceae; genus Pseudomonas; species Pseudomonas sp. BIGb0176. The sequence goes on along the minus strand of NZ_JANUEC010000006.1, from coordinate 19,250 downwards.
TGTGCTCACGAGTTTGTGGCATCGGACCATCGGCAGCCGAGCAAACCAGGATCGCGCCGTCCATCTGGGCAGCACCAGTGATCATGTTTTTGACGTAGTCGGCGTGACCTGGGCAGTCAACGTGCGCGTAGTGACGAATGTTCGAGTCGTACTCTACGTGCGCAGTGTTGATGGTGATACCACGAGCTTTTTCTTCTGGGGCGCTGTCGATCTTGTCGAAGTCAACACGAGCCGAACCGAAAACTTCGGAGCAAACGCGAGTCAGAGCAGCGGTCAGAGTGGTTTTACCGTGGTCAACGTGACCGATAGTGCCAACGTTGACGTGCGGTTTGTTACGTTCAAATTTTTCTTTAGCCACGACAATTAACTCCTAGCCTAAAGGGGAGACTGAATCAGCCTTGTTTTTTAACGAGAGCTTCGACGATGTTCGACGGAGCTTCGGCGTATTTGGAGAATTCCATGGAGTAGCTCGCGCGACCCTGAGACATGGAACGAACGTCAGTTGCATAACCGAACATTTCACCCAGTGGCACTTCAGCACGGATAACCTTGCCGGACACCGAGTCATCCATACCCTGAATCAGACCACGACGACGGTTCAGGTCACCCATCACGTCACCCATGTAGTCCTCTGGGGTTACAACTTCAACCTTCATGATCGGCTCGAGCACAACGCCGCCACCCTTCTGGGCCAGCTGCTTGGTCGCCATGGAGGCTGCCACCTTGAACGCCATCTCGTTGGAGTCGACGTCGTGGTAGGAACCATCAAACACGGTAGCCTTCAGGCCGATCAGCGGATAACCGGCAACGACGCCGTTCTTCATCTGCTCTTCGATACCCTTCTGGATAGCCGGGATGTATTCCTTAGGAACCACACCACCAACAACCTCGTTGGTGAAGACCAGACCTTCGGTGATGTTGCCGTTCGCATCGACGTCTGGCTCCGAGAAACGGATCCAGCAGTGACCGAACTGACCGCGACCGCCGGACTGACGAACGAACTTGCCTTCGATCTCAACGTTGCTCTTGCTGATCTTCTCGCGGTACGAAACCTGCGGCTTGCCGATGTTGGCTTCGACGTTGAACTCGCGCTTCATGCGGTCAACGAGGATGTCCAGGTGCAGCTCACCCATACCGGAGATGATGGTCTGACCAGTCTCTTCGTCGGTCTTGACGCGGAACGACGGGTCTTCCTGAGCCAGCTTGCCCAGTGCAATACCCATCTTTTCCTGGTCCTGCTTGGTTTTCGGCTCTACCGCTACCGAAATTACAGGCTCAGGGAAGTCCATACGCTCAAGAATGATCTGCTTGTCGAGATCGCACAGAGTGTCACCAGTGGTGACGTCCTTCATGCCGATCAGAGCAGCGATGTCGCCTGCACGTACTTCTTTGATCTCTTCACGCTGGTTGGCGTGCATCTGCACCATACGACCAACGCGCTCTTTCTTGCCCTTGACCGAGTTGATCACGGAGTCGCCCGAGCTCAGGAAGCCCGAGTAAACGCGCACGAAAGTCAGAGTACCAACGAACGGGTCGGTAGCAATCTTGAATGCCAGAGCCGAGAACGGTTCAGCATCGTCAGCATGACGCTCGTCGTAGTCAGCCTCTACCAGCTCATCCTTCGGCTTCTCGATGAGATCCGGATGGATACCCTTGATCGCCGGGATCTCGGTAGGAGCAGGCAGGAAGTCGATAACGGCATCGAGAACCAGGGGAACGCCCTTGTTCTTGAACGACGAACCGCAGACAGCCGGAACGATCTCGCTAGCCAGGGTGCGCGCACGCAGACCGGCCTTGATCTCTTCGACAGTCAGGTCACCTTCTTCAAGGTACTTGTTCATCAGCTCTTCGTTGGCTTCAGCAGCAGCTTCAACCATGTTGGAGCGCCACTCGTTAGCCAGGTCCAGCATATCGGCAGGAATTTCTTCCTCGCGATAGGTAGTACCCTTGTCGTCGTCGTTCCAGTAGATAGCCTTCATCTTGATCAGATCAACCTGACCTTCGAAGTTATCTTCAGCACCGATAGCCAGCTGGACCGGAACCGGGGTATGACCCAGGCGATTCTTGATCTGGCCAACAACGCGCAGGAAGTTGGCACCAGCACGGTCCATCTTGTTCACGTAAACAACACGTGGAACACCGTACTTGTTGGCTTGACGCCATACGGTTTCAGACTGAGGCTCAACACCGGAAGTACCGCAGAACACAACGACCGCGCCGTCGAGTACACGCAGAGAGCGCTCTACTTCAATGGTGAAGTCAACGTGGCCAGGGGTATCGATAACGTTTACACGATAGTTATCGTATTGGCCGCGCGAACCTTTCCAGAAGGTAGTTACAGCAGCGGAGGTAATGGTGATACCCCGCTCCTGCTCCTGCACCATCCAGTCGGTGGTCGCAGCGCCGTCATGCACCTCACCCATCTTGTGGCTGAGACCTGTGTAGAACAGGATCCGCTCGGTAGTGGTAGTCTTGCCCGCGTCAACGTGGGCACAGATACCGATGTTACGGTAGCGGTTGATTGCTGTAGTACGAGCCATAAAGCCCTCGCAAAATGAATGATGCCGATATTAGAAGCGGTAGTGCGAGAAAGCCTTGTTGGCTTCAGCCATACGGTGAACGTCTTCACGCTTCTTAACTGCAGCACCTTTGCCTTCGGCAGCGTCCAGCAGTTCGCCAGCCAAACGCAGAGCCATAGACTTCTCGCCGCGCTTGCGGGCGAAGTCTACCAACCAGCGCATTGCCAGAGCGTTACGACGGGACGGACGAACTTCGACCGGAACCTGGTAAGTAGCACCGCCTACACGGCGCGACTTCACTTCGACCAGCGGAGCGATGGCGTCGAGAGCTTTCTCGAAGATTTCCAGGGGATCGCTGTTCTTGCGCTCTTTAACTTTTTCCAGCGCGCCATAAACGATACGCTCGGCAACGGCTTTCTTGCCGCTTTCCATTACGTGGTTCATGAACTTGGCGAGGATCTGGCTTCCGTATTTCGGATCGTCCAGAATCTCACGTTTGGCTGCTACGCGACGTCTTGGCATTGATAAGCCCTCAAACGGTCTTCAGGTTAGCTCGGGACAGTTGATCCAATGGACGCGTGCCCGACCTTACTCTTATCGACTCAATATAATTAAAAACTGCAAAACGACCGATTACTTCGGACGCTTGGTACCGTACTTCGAACGACCTTGGTTACGACCTTTAACGCCGGAAGTATCCAGGGAGCCGCGAACGGTGTGGTAACGAACACCTGGCAAGTCTTTTACACGGCCGCCGCGAATCAGTACGACGCTGTGCTCTTGCAGGTTGTGGCCTTCACCGCCGATGTACGAGGAAACCTCGAAACCGTTGGTCAGACGCACACGGCACACTTTACGCAGTGCCGAGTTAGGTTTTTTCGGCGTAGTGGTATACACGCGAGTGCACACGCCACGACGTTGCGGGCAGTTCTGCAGCGCAGGCACGTCGGATTTCTCGACGATACGCTTACGCGGCTGACGTACCAGCTGGTTGATAGTTGCCATCTACTAGCTCCACTGTTGTCTTTCGACATAAACAAAATGGCAGAGCAGGAGCTCCACCAAATTTAGGGGTACAAGAGTCTAAAGAGGATCTTGCCCCCAGTCAAGGCAAGGCCCCGGCCTCCCCGATCAGCGAACCTCGACAAAAAGTGTCTTGATTCTCAATCGAAAAAGCCGGGGCCCCGTCTCAATCTACTGCAGACCTCAATTACCGCTGGAGTTCAGCGCTTCAGTCAGTGCTGCTTCGACTTCGCTTGCGCTTACGCGCAGCGGCTTGTCTGCATCACGACGACGCTTACGCTCGCTGTGGTACGCCAGGCCAGTACCGGCCGGGATCAGACGACCCACGACCACGTTTTCTTTCAGACCACGCAGGTAGTCGCGCTTGCCAGTTACCGCCGCTTCGGTCAGTACACGGGTGGTCTCTTGGAAAGAGGCCGCCGAGATGAACGATTCGGTGGACAAGGACGCCTTGGTGATACCCAGCAGTACGCGGGTGAACTTGGCGACGAACTTGTCTTCGGTGCTCAGACGCTCGTTTTCTACCAGTACGTGAGTCAGTTCCATCTGGTCGCCCTTGATGAAGCTGGAGTCGCCGGACTCGGCGATTTCAACCTTACGCAGCATCTGACGCAGGATGGTCTCGATGTGCTTGTCGTTGATCTTCACGCCTTGCAGACGGTAAACGTCCTGGATCTCGTTGACGATGTACTTGGCCAGCGCACTGACACCCAGCAGACGCAGGATGTCGTGTGGATCGCTCGGACCGTCGGAGATAACTTCGCCGCGGTTCACTTGTTCGCCTTCGAAGACGTTCAGGTGACGCCACTTCGGAATCAGCTCTTCATACGGATCGCTGCCGTCGTTCGGGGTAATGACCAGACGGCGCTTGCCCTTGGTCTCTTTACCGAACGCGATGGTGCCGCTGACTTCAGCCAGAATCGACGCCTCCTTCGGACGACGAGCTTCGAACAGGTCGGCAACACGCGGCAGACCACCGGTGATGTCACGGGTCTTCGAAGTTTCTTGCGGAATACGAGCGATAACATCACCGATCGCAATCTGCGCACCGTCGGCAACACCGACCAGGGCGTTAGCCGGCAGGAAGTACTGTGCCGGTACGTCGGTACCTGGCAGCAGCAGATCCTTGCCATCCATACCCACCATCTTCACAGCAGGACGGATGTCCTTGCCGGCAGCTGGACGGTCTTTGACGTCAAGCACTTCAATGTTGGTCATACCGGTCAATTCGTCAGTCTGACGCTTGATCGTGATGCCTTCTTCCATGCCCACGTAGGTCACGGTACCTTTCATTTCGGTAACGATCGGGTGAGTGTGCGGATCCCACTTGGCCACGATAGCGCCAGCGTCGACCTTGTCACCTTCTTTAACCGAAATCACAGCACCGTACGGCAGCTTGTAACGCTCGCGCTCACGACCGAAGTCATCAGCGATTGCCAGCTCACCGGAACGGGACACAGCAACCAGGTGACCATCCACACGCTCAACGTGCTTCAGGTTGTGCAGACGGACGGTACCGCCATTCTTCACCTGAACGCTGTCGGCTGCGGAAGTACGGCTTGCCGCACCACCAATGTGGAACGTACGCATGGTCAGCTGGGTACCCGGCTCACCGATGGATTGGGCAGCGATAACGCCGACCGCCTCACCAATGTTCACCTGGTGACCACGAGCCAGGTCACGGCCGTAGCACTTGGCGCAAATGCCATAGCGGGTTTCGCAACTGATCGGCGAACGCACGATCACTTCGTCGATGCTGTTGAGCTCGATGAATTCAACCCACTTTTCGTCTACCAGGGTGCCGGCAGGAACGATGACGTCCTCGGTACCCGGCTTGAATACGTCACGGGCGATAACACGACCCAATACGCGCTCACCCAGTGGCTCTACAACGTCGCCGCCTTCAATGTGCGGAGTCATCAGCAGGCCGTGTTCGGTGCCGCAATCGATCTCGGTTACAACCAGATCCTGCGCAACGTCCACCAGACGACGAGTCAGGTAACCGGAGTTCGCAGTTTTCAACGCGGTATCCGCCAGACCTTTACGAGCACCGTGAGTCGAGATGAAGTACTGGAGTACGCTCAGACCTTCACGGAAGTTCGCAGTAATCGGCGTTTCGATGATGGAGCCGTCCGGCTTGGCCATCAGACCACGCATACCGGCCAGCTGACGGATCTGTGCTGCGGAACCCCGCGCACCCGAGTCAGCCATCATGTACATCGAGTTGAACGATTCTTGCTCGACTTCGTCGCCATTGCGGTCGATGACCTTCTCTTTCGAGAGGTTGGCCATCATCGCCTTGGATACTTCGTCGTTGGCCTTCGACCAAAGGTCGATCACTTTGTTGTACTTCTCGCCCTGGGTTACCAGGCCGGAGGCGTACTGGCTCTCGATTTCTTTCACTTCGTCGGTGGCAGCACCGATGATGCGAGCTTTTTCATCCGGGATAACGAAGTCGTTAACACCGATGGAAACGCCGGAAATGGTCGAGTAAGCGAAACCGGTGTACATCAACTGGTCAGCGAAGATCACGGTCTCTTTCAGACCAACCACGCGGTAGCACTGGTTGATCAGCTTGGAGATCGCCTTCTTCTTCATCGGCAGGTTGACGACGTCGAACGACAGGCCCTTCGGCACAACCTGGAACAGCAGAGCACGGCCGACAGTGGTGTCGACGATACGGGTGGCGCTCACGCTGCCGCCATCACGATCATTGACGGTTTCGCTGATGCGAACCTTGATCTTGGCGTGCAGAGCCGCTTCGCCGGCGCGGAATACGCGGTCGACTTCCTGCAGGTCCGCGAACACACGACCTTCGCCCTTGGCGTTGATCGCTTCACGGGTCATGTAGTACAGACCCAATACAACGTCCTGCGACGGAACGATGATTGGCTCACCGTTGGCTGGAGACAGAATGTTGTTGGTCGACATCATCAACGCACGCGCTTCCAACTGGGCTTCCAGTGTCAGCGGTACGTGCACGGCCATTTGGTCGCCGTCGAAGTCGGCGTTGTACGCAGCACAGACCAGAGGGTGCAGCTGGATAGCCTTACCTTCGATCAGTACCGGTTCAAACGCCTGGATACCCAGACGGTGAAGGGTCGGTGCACGGTTGAGGAGAACCGGGTGTTCACGGATCACTTCAGCGAGAACGTCCCAAACCTCTGGCAGTTCGCGCTCGACCATCTTCTTGGCGGCTTTGATGGTGGTGGCCAGGCCACGCATTTCCAACTTGCCGAAGATGAACGGTTTGAACAGCTCGAGAGCCATCTTCTTCGGCAGACCGCACTGGTGCAGACGCAGGGTCGGACCTACGGTAATTACCGAACGACCGGAGTAGTCAACACGCTTACCGAGCAAGTTCTGACGGAAACGACCTTGCTTACCCTTGATCATGTCAGCCAGGGATTTCAGAGGACGCTTGTTGGAACCGGTGATAGCGCGGCCACGACGACCGTTGTCGAGCAGTGCATCGACAGCTTCCTGCAACATACGCTTTTCGTTGCGCACGATGATGTCCGGAGCGGACAGATCCAGCAGGCGCTTCAAACGGTTGTTACGGTTGATCACTCGACGATACAGATCGTTGAGGTCGGAAGTCGCGAAACGACCGCCATCCAGCGGGACCAGTGGACGCAGATCTGGCGGCAGAACCGGCAGAACGGTCAGCACCATCCACTCTGGCAGGTTGCCGGAACCCTGGAAGGCTTCCATCAACTTCAGACGCTTGGACAGCTTCTTGATCTTGGTTTCCGAGTTGGTTTGCGGAATCTCTTCACGCAGACGGCCAATCTCGTGCTCCAGGTCGATAGCGTGCAGCAGCTCGCGGACAGCCTCGGCACCCATGCGGGCGTCGAAGTCATCGCCGAACTCTTCCAGCGCTTCGAAGTACTGCTCATCGTTCAGCAGCTGACCTTTTTCAAGGGTGGTCATGCCTGGATCGATAACGACGTAGCTCTCGAAGTAGAGAACGCGCTCGATATCACGCAGAGTCATGTCCATCAGCAAGCCGATACGGGACGGCAGCGATTTCAGGAACCAGATGTGGGCAACCGGCGAAGCCAGTTCGATGTGCGCCATGCGCTCACGACGAACCTTGGCCAGCGCAACTTCAACGCCGCACTTCTCGCAGATCACGCCGCGATGCTTCAAGCGCTTGTACTTACCGCACAGGCACTCGTAATCCTTTACCGGGCCAAAGATCTTGGCGCAGAACAGGCCGTCACGCTCAGGCTTGAACGTACGGTAGTTGATGGTTTCCGGCTTTTTAACTTCACCGAACGACCACGAACGGATCATCTCAGGCGAGGCCAATCCGATACGGATGGCGTCGAACTCTTCGACTTGACCCTGGTTTTTCAGCAAATTCAGTAGGTCTTTCAAGGCCTTTCCTCCTGGCGGAGCAGAGAGCGGGCAATCCTGCCCCGCTCTCGATTCGCGTCACGTGTTATTCGGTTTCCAGATCGATATCGATGCCGAGGGAACGAATTTCTTTGATCAACACGTTGAAGGACTCGGGCATGCCCGGCTCCATACGGTGATCGCCGTCCACGATGTTTTTGTACATCTTGGTACGACCGTTCACATCGTCCGACTTCACTGTGAGCATTTCTTGCAGAGTGTATGCAGCACCGTATGCTTCCAGTGCCCAGACCTCCATCTCCCCGAAACGCTGACCACCGAACTGCGCCTTACCACCCAGCGGCTGCTGGGTAACCAGGCTGTACGAACCGGTAGAACGAGCGTGCATCTTGTCGTCTACCAAGTGGTTCAGTTTCAGCATGTACATGTAGCCAACGGTAACTGGACGCTCGAACTTGTTGCCGGTACGGCCGTCGGTCAGTTGCATCTGGCCGCTTTCTGGCAGGTCTGCCAGTTTCAGCATGGCCTTGATTTCGCTTTCCTTGGCACCGTCGAACACCGGAGTGGCCATCGGAACACCGCCGCGCAGGTTGTTCGCCAGATCCAGGATCTCCTGATCGGAGAAGCTGTCCAGGTCTTCGTTGCGACCGCCGATCTGGTTGTAGATCTCGTCCAGGAAGGTACGCAGTTCTGCGACCTTGCGCTGCTCTTCGACCATGCGATTGATCTTCTCGCCCAGACCTTTGGCCGCGAGGCCCAGGTGAGTTTCGAGGATCTGACCAACGTTCATACGCGAAGGTACGCCCAGCGGGTTGAGGACTACGTCGACCGGGGTGCCATTGGCATCGTGCGGCATGTCTTCAACCGGCATGATCACGGAGACCACACCCTTGTTACCGTGACGACCGGCCATCTTGTCGCCCGGCTGGATGCGACGACGGATTGCCAGGTAGACCTTGACGATTTTCAGCACGCCTGGAGCCAGGTCATCGCCTTGCTGCAGCTTGCGCTTCTTGTCTTCGAACTTGTCGTCCAGCAGACGGCGACGATCAACGATGTAGGCCTGGGCCTTCTCGAGCTGCTCGTTCAGAGCATCTTCAGCCATGCGCAGTTTGAACCACTGGCCATGCTCAAGACCGTCGAGAACTTCATCGGTGATTTCCTGGCCTTTCTTCAGGCCGGCGCCGCCTTCGGCTTTATGGCCAACCAGAGCGGAGCGCAGACGTTCGAAGGTCGCACCTTCAACGATACGGAACTCTTCGTTCAGGTCCTTGCGGATCTCGTCCAGCTGGCTCTTCTCGATCGACAGTGCACGAGCATCACGCTCAACGCCGTCGCGAGTGAAGACCTGTACGTCGATAACAGTGCCCTTGGTACCAGTAGGCACACGCAGGGAAGTGTCTTTAACGTCGCTGGCTTTTTCACCGAAGATCGCACGCAGCAGTTTCTCTTCCGGAGTCAGCTGGGTCTCGCCTTTCGGAGTGACCTTGCCCACCAGGATGTCGCCTGCGCCAACTTCAGCACCTACATAAACGATACCGGCTTCGTCCAGCTTGTTCAGTGCAGCCTCACCCACGTTCGGGATGTCTGCAGTGATTTCCTCTGGGCCAAGCTTGGTGTCACGAGCCACACAGGTCAGTTCCTGGATGTGGATCGTGGTGAAACGGTCTTCCTGAACCACACGCTCGGACAGGCAGATGGAGTCTTCGAAGTTGAAGCCGTTCCACGCCATGAACGCGATACGCATGTTCTGACCCAGTGCCAGCTCACCCATGTCGGTGGACGGACCATCGGCCATGATGTCGCTGCGCTGAACCCGATCACCCTTGCTCACCAGCGGACGCTGGTTGATGCAGGTGTTCTGGTTGGAGCGGGTGTACTTGGTCAGGTTGTAGATGTCGACACCGGCTTCACCGGTTTCAACTTCGTCATCAGCAACACGAACCACAATACGGCTGGCATCGACCGAGTCGATCACACCGCCACGACGAGCCACGACGCAAACGCCGGAGTCACGGGCAACGTTGCGCTCCATGCCGGTACCTACCAGCGGCTTGTCAGCACGCAGGGTCGGTACAGCCTGACGCTGCATGTTGGAACCCATCAATGCACGGTTGGCGTCGTCGTGCTCGAGGAACGGAATCAGCGACGCTGCAACCGAAACTACCTGCTTCGGCGAAACGTCCATCAAGGTGACGTCTTCCGGCGCCTTGACGGTGAATTCGTTCAAGTGACGAACAGCTACCAGCTCATCGACCAACTGACCTTTGTCGTTCATCGTCGCCGAAGCCTGGGCGATAACGTGATCGGCCTCTTCGATAGCGGACAGGAACACGATCTCGTCGGTTACCAGAGCGTCTTTCACCACACGGTACGGGCTCTCGAGGAAGCCGTACTGGTTGGTGCGCGCATAGGCCGCCAGGGAGTTGATCAGACCGATGTTCGGACCTTCCGGCGTTTCAATCGGGCATACACGACCGTAGTGGGTCGGGTGTACGTCACGGACTTCGAAGCCTGCACGCTCACGGGTCAGACCACCTGGGCCAAGTGCAGAAACACGGCGCTTGTGGGTGATCTCGGACAGCGGGTTGTTCTGGTCCATGAACTGGGACAGCTGGCTGGAACCGAAGAACTCTTTCACTGCCGCAGCCACTGGCTTGGCATTGATCAGGTCTTGCGGCATCAGGCCTTCGCTTTCAGCCATCGACAGGCGCTCTTTGACCGCACGCTCTACACGCACCAGGCCAACGCGGAACTGGTTCTCGGCCATTTCGCCAACACAGCGAACACGACGGTTACCCAGGTGGTCGATGTCGTCGACAATGCCTTTACCGTTACGGATGTCGACCAGAGTCTTCAGTACGGCAACGATGTCTTCTTTGCACAGAACGCCGGAACCTTCGATCTCGGTACGACCGATACGACGGTTGAACTTCATCCGGCCAACGGCGGACAGATCATACCGCTCAGGGCTGAAGAACAGGTTGTTGAACAAAGTCTCGGCAGCATCTTTGGTCGGTGGCTCGCCAGGACGCATCATGCGATAGATCTCGACCAGGGCTTCCAATTGGTTGCTGGTGGAGTCGATCTTCAGAGTGTCAGAGACGAACGGACCGCAGTCGATGTCGTTGGTGTACAGAGTCTCGATGCGAACGACCTGAGCCTTGGCGATTTTTGCCAGGATCTCGGTGTTCAGCTCGGTGTTGCACTCTGCCAGGATTTCACCGGTAGCCGGGTGCACGATAGCCTTGGCGGTGGTACGACCCAGGACGTAGTCCAGAGGTACATCCAGCTCTTTGATACCGGCTTTTTCCAGCTGGTTGATGTGACGAGCGGTGATACGACGACCCTGCTCGACAATAACCTTGCCCTTGTCATCCTGGATGTCCAGAACGGCAATCTCACCACGCAGGCGCTGAGGCACCAGCTCCAGGCTCAGGCTCTCGCCTTTCACGTGGAATACGTTGGTGGTGTAGAAAGCGTCCAGCACTTCTTCAGTGGTATAGCCCAGCGCGCGCAGCAGAACCGATGCCGGCAGCTTGCGACGACGGTCGATACGGACGAACACGCAGTCTTTCGGGTCGAACTCGAAGTCCAGCCACGAACCGCGGTAAGGAATGATCCGCGCGGAATACAGCAGCTTACCGGAGCTGTGCGTCTTGCCACGGTCGTGGTCGAAGAATACGCCAGGGGAGCGGTGCAGCTGGGAAACGATTACACGCTCGGTACCGTTGATTACGAAGGTACCGTTCTCAGTCATCAGGGGAATTTCACCCATGTAGACTTCTTGCTCTTTGATGTCCTTGATCGCTTTGTTCGACGATTCTTTGTCGAAAATGATCAGACGGACTTTTACCCGCAAAGGTACGGCGTAAGTTACACCACGCAACACGCATTCTTTAACATCAAACGCCGGTTCGCCCAGGCGATAACCGACATACTCCAACGCAGCATTGCCGGAGTAGCTGATGATCGGGAAAACGGATTTGAAGGCCGCATGCAGGCCCACGTCGCGGAACTGATCTTTAGTCGCTCCCGCTTGCAAGAATTCACGATACGAATCCAGCTGGATGGCCAGGAGGTACGGCACATCCATGACGTCCGGCAACTTGCTAAAGTCCTTGCGGATACGTTTTTTCTCAGTATATGAGTAAGCCATCAGCGTTCCCCAGCTTGGTCACCTGCTTATTCGGCTCCTCCCGACGGGAGCAGCCAGAAAATCGTGCAAACCCTTTGGTTTGCGCCACCGCACAGGGTGGGCTACAGCACGTTACTGGCACCGACCCAGTCGGTCGCCAATAACGGAAAAAGGCCGGTGGCAAAAGCCACCAGCCATCAGCCGTTCGCTTAACGCTTGGGCTGGAGACACAAAGTCGATGCTTACTTGAGCTCGACTTTAGCGCCTGCTTCTTCCAGAGCTGCTTTGGCTTTGTCAGCTGCTTCTTTAGCAACAGCTTCCAGAACCATGGCAGGAGCGCCGTCAACTACAGCCTTGGCTTCTTTCAGGCCCAGACCGGTCAGTTCACGTACAGCCTTGATCACGTTAACTTTCTTCTCGCCAGCTTCGGTCAGCATGACGTTGAATTCAGTTTGCTCTTCAACAACAGCGGCAGCAGCAGCTGGGCCAGCAGCGGCAACAGCAGCGGTAACGCCGAAGGTTTCTTCCATTGCTTTGATCAGCTCAACAACTTCCAGAACGGTTTTCTGGCCGATTGCTTCGATGATTTGCTCGTTAGTCAGAGACATGACTATAAATTCCTGTATTGGGGTGACAGCCTACGCAGCCATCAAATTAAACATATGATTTTGAAAGGGCTTGCAGTGCCTTAGGCAGCAGCAGCTTCTTTCTGGTCGCGAATAGCCGCCAGAGTACGAGCCAGCTTGCTGGTAGCGCCTTGAATCACGCTCATCAGCTTCGCAATAGCTTCGTCGCGAGTTGGCAGCGAAGCCAACACGTCGATCTCGTTTGCTGCGAGGTACTTGCCCTCGAACGCAGCTGCCTTGATCTCGAACTTTTCCTGACCCTTTGCGAACTCTTTGAAAATACGAGCGGCAGCGCCCGGATGTTCCTTGGAGAATGCAATCAGGGTAGGGCCGACGAACGCGTCGTTGAGCACGTCATATTGAGTGCCTTCAACAGCGCGCTTGAGCAGGGTGTTACGTACGACACGTACATAAACACCAGCTTCGCGGGCCTCTTTACGGAGTCCGGTCATAGCGCCTACTGTCACACCACGGGCATCAGCCACGACAGCGGACAGAGCGGCTTTGGCAGCCTCGTTGACTTCAGCGACGATGGCCTTCTTGTCTTCGAGTTTAATTGCCACGGGTTTAACTCCTGCTTGTTACCGTTTCATCCAACCGGAGCTGGATGTCGTTTTGGTGTCTGATTCGGTAAGGAACCGGGAGCACCATCTGCGTAGGCTTGAGGTTTAAGACTTGCGTCGCCTACGGTCTTGGATAGCCCCCGCCAGGCAGGGACCCCAATTTTTCAGCACGCGCAATTGCTTGCACGCGCTTGTGTCTTATACGTCCAGCGAACCCTGGTCGATGACCAGACCTGGGCCCATAGTGGTGCTCAGGGTAACGCGCTTGACGTAGATGCCTTTCGAAGAAGCTGGCTTGATACGCTTCAGGTCAGCGATTAGGGCTTCAACGTTTTCCTTCAGCTTGACGGCGTCGAAGCCGACCTTGCCAACGGAAGTGTGGATGATGCCGTTTTTGTCGGTGCGATAGCGAACCTGACCAGCCTTGGCGTTCTTAACTGCCGAAGCTACGTCTGGAGTAACGGTACCGACTTTCGGGTTAGGCATCAGGCCGCGAGGACCCAGAACCTGACCCAGCTGACCCACAACGCGCATTGCATCCGGGGAAGCAATAACCACGTCATAGTTCAGGTCGCCGCCTTTCATTTCGGCAGCCAGATCGTCCATACCTACGCGGTCTGCACCGGCAGCCAGAGCAGCTTCAGCTGCTGGGCCCTGGGTGAACACAGCTACACGTACAGTCTTGCCAGTGCCGTGTGGCAGCACAGTAGCGCTACGAACAACCTGGTCAGATTTACGTGGGTCTACGCCCAGGTTCACAGCAACGTCTACGGACTCGCTGAACTTAACGGTCGACAGCTCGGTCAGGAGAGCGGCGGCTTCTACGAAGTTGTAGGCCTTGCCTGCTTCAATCTTGCCGGCGATAGCCTTTTGGCGCTTGGTCAGCTTAGCCATTACACACCCTCCACGTTAAGGCCCATGCTACGAGCAGAACCGGCGATAGTACGCACGGCTGCATCCATATCAGCTGCAGTCAGATCCGCGTTTTTGGTTTTCGCGATTTCTTCCAGCTGAGCACGGGTAACAGTGCCAACCTTAACGGTGTTTGGACGAGCGGAACCGCTGGTCAGGCCAGCAGCTTTCTTCAGCAGAACCGAAGCGGGGGTGCTCTTAGTTTCGAAAGTGAAGCTGCGGTCACTGTAAACAGTGATGATCACAGGAGTCGGCAGGCCTGGCTCAAGACCCTGAGTACGGGCGTTGAAAGCTTTGCAGAACTCCATGATGTTCACGCCGTGCTGACCCAGAGCTGGACCAACGGGTGGACTTGGGTTGGCCTGAGCGGCCTTAACTTGCAGCTTGATGTAAGCAGTAATCTTCTTAGCCATGAGGCACTCCAATTACGGGTTCAGACGCCTAGATAGGCTCCCCGGTTACTTGCGCGTTTATCCCAGTGACGACAAAACCCCACAGCCTAAGGCTGCGGGGTATGGGATTCTCGTTCAGTTATGCCTTCTCGACCTGACTGAACTCTAGCTCTACCGGAGTAGAGCGACCGAAAATGAGCACTGCCACCTGAATGCGGCTCTTTTCGTAGTTAACTTCTTCAACCGTACCGTTAAAGTCAGCGAATGGGCCGTCAGTAACACGGACCACCTCACCCGGCTCAAACAGGGTCTTAGGCTTGGGCTTGTCGCTGCCATCAGCAACGCGACGCAGAATCGCTTCCGCTTCTTTGTCAGTGATAGGAGCCGGCTTATCGGCAGTACCACCAATAAAGCCCATGACACGAGGAGTGTCCTTGACCAAGTGCCAAGTACCCTCATTCATGTCCATCTGTACCAGCACATAGCCTGGAAAGAATTTACGCTCGCTTTTGCGCTTCTGGCCATTGCGCATCTCAACCACTTCTTCAGTGGGGACCAGAATCTCGCCGAAGCCATCTTCCATGCCAGCCAGCTTCACACGCTCGATCAACGAACGCATTACATGCTTCTCGTAACCCGAGTAAGCATGCACAACGTACCAACGCTTAGCCACGGGACACCCTTAGCCAACAATCAAGGAAACAAGCCAGCCGAGCAGGGAATCTAGCCCCCACAACAGCAACGCCATGACCAGAACCACAGCCACAACAATCAATGTGGTCTGCGTGGTCTCTTGGCGAGTTGGCCATACGACTTTACGAATCTCAGTGCGCGCTTCCTTAACCAAGACAAAGAACGACTTACCCTTGGCAGTCTGCAAACCAACGAAGGCAGCAACTGCAGCAATGAAAAGTAGCACCAAGACGCGGTACAGGATCGGCGAAGCAGAGTAGTACTGATTGCCAACAACACCAACAATCACCAAGGCAACAACAACCAGCCACTTGAGCAGATCGAAGCGAGAGCCTTGAGCTTCAGCCTTAGGAGTCATCTATGAAGATCCTGTGAAAAGAAAGCCAGACACATTGAGTGAATCTGGCAGGTCAGGAGGGAATCGAACCCCCAACCTACGGTTTTGGAGACCGTCGCTCTGCCAATTGAGCTACTGACCTAAAAACAAAATCAGGCCGACCATTATGTCGGCCCGATGGAGATATATCAAGAACTTATTCGATGACTTTGGCTACGACGCCAGCGCCGACGGTACGACCGCCTTCACGGATAGCGAAACGCAGACCATCTTCCATCGCGATGGTTTTGATCAGAGTGACAGTCATCTGGATGTTGTCACCTGGCATTACCATTTCAACGCCTTCTGGCAGCTCGCAGTTACCAGTCACGTCAGTAGTACGGAAGTAGAACTGTGGACGGTAGCCTTTGAAGAACGGAGTATGACGGCCGCCTTCTTCCTTGCTCAGAACGTAAACTTCAGCGGTGAACTTGGTGTGCGGCTTAACGGTGCCCGGCTTAACCAGAACCTGGCCACGCTCAACGTCATCACGCTTGGTACCACGCAGCAGAACGCCGCAGTTCTCGCCAGCACGACCTTCGTCGAGCAGCTTGCGGAACATTTCAACGCCGGTGCAGGTAGTTTTCTGAGTGTCGCGCAGACCAACGATCTCAACTTCTTCCTGGATGCGAACGATACCACGCTCAACACGACCAGTTACCACGGTGCCACGGCCGGAGATCGAGAATACGTCTTCGATTGGCATCAGGAACGGCTTGTCGATTGCACGCTCTGGCTCTGGGATGTAGGTATCCAGAGTTTCTACCAGACGCTTAACAGCGGTGGTACCCATTTCGTTGTCGTCTTGGCCGTTCAGAGCCATCAGAGCCGAACCGATGATGATCGGAGTGTCGTCACCTGGGAAGTCGTAAGTGCTCAGCAGATCGCGCACTTCCATCTCAACCAGTTCCAGCAGCTCAGCGTCGTCAACCATGTCAGCCTTGTTCAGGAAGACAACGATGTACGGAACGCCTACCTGACGGGACAGCAGGATGTGCTCACGAGTTTGTGGCATCGGACCATCGGCAGCCGAGCAAACCAGGATCGCGCCGTCCATCTGGGCAGCACCAGTGATCATGTTTTTGACGTAGTCGGCGTGACCTGGGCAGTCAACGTGCGCGTAGTGACGAATGTTCGAGTCGTACTCTACGTGCGCAGTGTTGATGGTGATACCACGAGCTTTTTCTTCTGGGGCGCTGTCGATCTTGTCGAAGTCAACACGAGCCGAACCGAAAACTTCGGAGCAAACGCGAGTCAGAGCAGCGGTCAAAGTGGTTTTACCGTGGTCAACGTGACCGATAGTACCCACGTTAACGTGCGGCTTATTACGTTCGAACTTTTCCTTAGCCATCGAAATCACCCCTAGGAGAAGAATTGAGCAAGTCACCCAAGCCATTAAAACAAAGGCAGATATTTTCATATCTGCCTTGTTATATGGAGCTCTTGAGCGGATTTGAACCGCTGACCTCACCCTTACCAAGGGTGTGCTCTACCAACTGAGCTACAAGAGCGTAACACTTTGCAAAACCTGCAAACTTGGAGCGGGTAGCGGGAATCGAACCCGCATCATCAGCTTGGAAGGCTGAGGTTCTACCACTAAACTATACCCGCGGAGCCTGCAGCTCTCGCTAAATCTGGTGGAGGGGGAAGGATTCGAACCTTCGAAGTCGTAGACGTCAGATTTACAGTCTGATCCCTTTGGCCGCTCGGGAACCCCTCCTAAGCGAGGCGACATTCTATATCATGCCACCCTTCTGTCAAGCATTTTCTCAATAAAATCTTGAGGTTAGCTGCGTTGACCTCGCTTCGCGACGTTGACTTCGTGAAGTCTTCGCTGCGGAGCGGGCGCCATTCTATGCAACCTATTCGACAGTTGCAACCCCCTCGCAAGGCATTATTTTATGTTTTAACTCATTGAATTCTTTAGCAAGGTTCTGCAGTTGCAGATCATCCAGCAAATGCTTGCTCTCGGGAGTCACACGAAGCCAAAAACCAGAAGAACCAGAAACACTCAAGGACTGCAGCCTGACATCAGCCCCCAGCCCTACCAGCCGCTGCTCCAACATCTGAGCCGTATCACGACGAGCAAAGCCCCCCAGATAAAGACAGCTTGCATCAACCTCCCCTGACTTACCCTTATCCCGCCGCTCGACCGAATCAGAAGACTCACTCAACAAACGGATATCTTGCTGAGTACCTCGATAGAGCGAGAGAGGCATGACCTCTTTCGCACGAAGCGGCGCTTCCTGCTGATGCCAGATGTAATAAAAGCAATTGAGGACCAATAACAACAGAAACAACCAGCGCATAAAAACCTCAAGACAGAGGACAAGGCTTAAACAACTCGAAAAGATGGATCACGTACAAGCTGATCTTGCGGAACCGATGCAACACTCAAAGTCCCACCCCACACAAGGAATCAGCCCCTACCTCCTAGCCGTAGATCGCGCAAGCGCACATTGATGGCCGAACTCATGAGCCATCACGCAACCTTAGACTGAGCTCCCCGCCGCTATACGTTTTCTCCTCCCCCTCAACGCTCAACCGCAAAGCTCCTTGGCGATCAATACCCAACACAACACCATCGATCTTATTTACGCCCGCGATCAGAGACACAGCACGCCCCTGCCAGAGGTGACCTTGCTCCCACTCGCCCTGGATCGCGGAGAAGCCATTCAGCCGATGACGCTCCAGATAAGACACAAGAACCTCATTCAATCGAGCAACAAGCTGATTGCGATCAATAACCTTGCCAGACTCCAACCTAACCGAAGTCCACTCCTGATCGATCTCTTCAGCGCTTTGCATATTCACATTGATCCCAATGCCCAGGACCACATGACACACATCCGCAGGATCACCCACCAACTCCAAAAGTATCCCCGCGACCTTCTTCTGACCAACCAAAACATCATTTGGCCACTTCAAACCCGCATCAGGAATTCCATACTCACGAAGGGTATGCATGACTGCCAACCCAACGACCAGGCTAAGCCCTTCCAATTGCCGGAGACCTCCGTCCATACGCAAGACGAGGCTGTAATAGATATTTTCGGCAAAAGGGCTTACCCACTTACGACCACGACGGCCTCGCCCCACCGTCTGGCGCTCAGCTAGCACAAGAAAAGGAGCCACACTCCCTTCTTCAATGGATCGCAGCGCCTGTGCATTCGTGGAGTCGATAGAGTCGAGAATTCGGATATCCCAGGAGCCACTGGAAATAGAGGAGCGGCCTATCTCAGCACTGCTCAGCAATGTGATTGGAGTGGCCAGCTGGTAACCGCGGCCTCGCACCTTATGAATGACAAGCCCCAACTCCGCCTCAAGAAGCTGTAACTGCTTCCATATAGCACTACGGCTAACACCCAGCGCCTGACCGAGCGCCTGACCCGAGTGAAATCGCCCATCTTTCAGAAGCTCTAACAACGTCGACATGCAGTTTCCGCCTCACCATGAGGCAGGCATGATAGCCATGCCCAGCGCTATTGCATAGAAACCCCCACCTGACGAGCAAGTCGATCGAGACAGCAAAAAATCAAACCCATTTTTCGCGCGCAAAAACAAAACCCCAACTGCATGTGCAGTTGGGGTTTCGGAATTTAATCTTGACGATGACCTACTCTCACATGGGGAAACCCCACACTAC
>NZ_JANUEC010000005.1:0-371452 GCF_024810175.1 Pseudomonas sp. BIGb0176 | reverse complement strand
ACTGCGCCGTTGGACAGAGTCACGGTTACTGGGGTGCCGGCTGCGTTGGTCAGAGTGGCGGTGTAGACAATCGAACCGCCTTCGGCCACGGACTCGGTAGCGCTCAGGCTCAGAGTGGTGGTGTCCGGGGTATCGGTGACGGAGGTTTCAGCGGGCTTGTCGCTGACTTCCAGTTTTTCGTAGTTGCCGCCGTCGGCCTTAGTGATGGTGGTGCTCAGGGAGCTACCGCCCGCCAACGCATCGTTGGGTGCGGTGAAGTTCACGCTGCCGGACGATTCACCCACTGGAATGGTGATGGTCTGTCCGTTGGACAGGGTCACCACCACTGGCGAGCCGGTTACCGGAGCAGTGACCGACGCGGTGTAAACAACAATGCCACCCTCAGCCACGCTTGGTGTTGCGGTCAGACTGACCGTCGACGTATCGATCGTGTCTGTGACGTCGGTGACTGCCGGGGCTGGATTGGTCTCCAGGTTCTCGAAGTTACCGCCTTCGGCTTTAGTGATGGTGGCTTCGACTTTACCAGCGTCTTTGTAGACATCATCAGCTGGCGCGGCGACGGTCGCGGTACCCGAGGTAGCACCGGCAGCGATGGTGATCACTGCGCCGTTGCTCAGGGTCACGGTGACCGGAGTACCTGCGGCATTAGTCAGGGTGGCGGTGTAGACGATGGAACCGCCTTCAGCCACGGACTCAGTAGCCGAGAGGCTCAAGGTTGTAGTGTCAGGAGTATCGGTTACCGAGGTTTCAGCGGGCTTGTCGCTGACTTCCAGTTTTTCGTAGTTGCCGCCGTCGGCCTTAGTGATGGTGGTACTCAGGGAGCTGCCGCCAGCCAATGCATCGTTGGGTGCGGTGAAGTTTACCGAGCCCTGGCTTTCGCCAACCGGAATAGTGATGGTCTGGCCGTTGGACAGAGTGACGACGACTGGCGAACCGGTAACTGGCGCAGTCACCGATGCGGTGTAAACGACGGTGTCACCCTCAGCCACGCTTGGAGTTGCGGTCAGGGAAACGGTGCTGGTGTCGATGGTATCGGTGACATCAGTCACCGCTGGAGTCGGGTTGGTCTCCAGATTCTCGAAGTTGCCGCCCTCAGCCTTGGTGATGGTGGCTTCGACTTTGCCTGCATCTTTGTAGACGTCATCCGCCGGGGCCGCGACGGTCGCTGTACCCGAGGTAGCACCGGCAGCGATGGTGATCACTGCACCATTGCTCAGGGTCACGGTGACTGGAGTACCAGCGGCATTGGTCAATGTGGCGGTGTAGACGATGGAGCCGCCTTCAGTCACCGACTCGGTCGCGCTAAGGCTCAGAGTGGTGGTGTCCGGGGTATCGGTAACGCTGGTTTCAGCCGGCTTGTCGCTGATTTCCAGCTTCTCGTAGTTACCGCCATCCGCCTTGGTGATGGTGGTGCTCAGGGAGCTACCGCCCGCCAACGCATCGTTTGGCGCGGTGAAGTTGACGCTGGCGGACGACTCGCCCACTGGAATGGTGATGGTCTGGCCATTAGACAGAGTCACTACGACCGGGGAACCAGTCACCGGGGCGGTGACCGACGCGGTGTAAACCACAGTGCCGCCTTCGGCGACATTAGGGGTAGCTGTCAGCGAAACAGTGCTGGTATCGATGGTGTCAGTGACATCGGTGACGGCTGGAGTCGGGTTGGTCTCCAGGTTCTCGAAGTTGCCACCCTCGGCTTTGGTGATCGTTGCCTCGACCTTGCCGGCGTCCTTGTAGACGTCATCAGCTGGCGCGGCGACGGTCGCTGTGCCTGAGGTAGCACCGGCAGCGATGGTGATCACTGCGCCGTTGGAGAGGGTCACGGTGACCGGAGTACCTGCGGCATTAGTCAGGGTGGCGGTGTAGACGATGGAACCGCCTTCAGCCACGGACTCGGTCGCGCTCAGGCTCAGAGTGGTGGTGTCCGGGGTATCGGTAACCGAAGTCTCGGCTGGCTTGTCGCTGACCTCCAGCTTCTCGTAGTTGCCGCCGTCGGCCTTAGTGATGGTGGTACTCAGGGAGCTGCCGCCAGCCAACGCATCGTTGGGTGCGGTGAAGTTTACCGAGCCCTGGCTTTCGCCAACCGGAATAGTGATGGTCTGGCCGTTGGACAGAGTGACGACGACCGGCGAACCGGTCACTGGCGCTGTCACCGACGCGGTGTAAACAACAATGCCACCCTCAGCCACGCTTGGTGTTGCGGTCAGACTGACGGTCGAAGTATCGATAGTGTCTGTGACGTCGGTAACTGCCGGAGCCGGGTCGGTGACCAGGTTTTCGAAATTGCCGCCATCGGCCTTGGTGATGGTGACTTCAACCTTGCCCGCGTCTTTATAGACATCATCGGCAGGGGCGGCGACGGTGGCAGTACCGGAAGTGGCACCGGCAGCGATGGTGATTACCGCGCCGTTGCTCAGGGTCACGGTGACCGGGGTGCCAGCAGGGTTGGTCAGAGTGGCGGTGTAGACGATGGAGCCACCCTCGGCCACGGTATCGGTGGCCGACAGGCTCAGGCCGGTGTCGTCGATGCTGTCGGTCACGGTGGTGACCGCTTTGTCTGGGCTGGGTTGCAGGTTCTCGAAGTTGCCGCCTTCAGCCTTGGTGATACCGACTTCGATGGTGTCGCCGTTCTTGTAGACGTCATTGGCTGGCGCCGGGACGTCGATCGAGCCACTGGACTTGCCCGCTTCGATAGTGATCACCGAGCCGTTGGACAGGGTGATGGTGACCGGAGTCTGTGCCGGGTTGGTGAGGGTGGCGGTGTAGGTGATCTGCCCGCCCTCGGTAACGCTGGCATCAGCGGTCAGGCTGACGGTGGTGGTGTCGATGGTGTCGGTGACCTGGGTGACCGCCGGGGTCGGGTTGACCGTTACCAGCAGGCCGCCACCGCCGGTGGTGCCGGTCACGCTGACGCTGATCTGGCCCGGGTCGATATAGACGTTGTCCTGGGGCGCCAGGGGCACCTGCACGCTGCCAGTGGTCTGGCCGGCGCTGATGACGATGACCGCGCCATTGGACAGGGTCACAGTCAGGTCGGTAAGTGGCGCCTGGGTCAGGGTCGCGGTGTACACCAGGGTGCCACCGGCTTCGGTAATGGTTGGGGTGGCGCCCAGGGTCAGGGTGGCCGGGCGCAGGGAGTCACTCCCGCTGCCATTGCCGTTGCCATTGCCCAGGCCGCCATTGTTGGTCAGGCCGCCAAAGGTGTTGTCCTGGGTCGAATTGGCCAGCCCCAGGCCAGCGGTGGGGAAACCGATGGTCGGGTCGACCCGGCCCGCAGTCTCTTCCAACTGCACAAAACTGTGGCCACCACCGGCCGCGCCGCCATTCCCCGCGGCGGTCGGGCCGGCGGCGGTGGCTTCCAGATCGGTGGTCGGGTCGGCGCCGGCGGCGATGGCCTGCTGCAGTTCTGCCACCGAAGGGGCGGCCTGAGCGGTGGCCTGTGCCAGGTCCGTGCTGGAGTCCGGTGCGGCACCGCTCCACTGGGTGTCACGCCCCAGGTCCAGAGTGCGCCCGTCGGTCAACTCCAGGGTGACGGCCCCGGCCGGGCCGGTGTCTACCTGGTCACCCACGAACAGGCGGTCCCCTTCAATGAGTACGCGTCGGATCCCTTCCGGGGAAACCACGAAAACTTGGCCGACAATGCTTTTGACGATGGCAACAACACTGCTCATTGGGGACTCTCCGGTGTACCGCTCAGTCGACTTCCATGTACCGGCTTAGGCGCGGGCCGCAACTCAGTCAGGACGTACTAGGTGTGTAATTGGGAACGGGTAATTGACAGATCTACCGTCAAAAGTTTGGCTATATTTTTTGGGTATTAACTTTATGCCAAACTATTGACCTTATGGACGCCATCCTAAACAATCGCCGAATTAATGTCACATTGATATTCACGCGGTAACCTGACTTGAAGTATGTGAACCAGTTCTTAGTTTGAACTTTCCGACGGACGGTTGTTTTGGTTGTAATAAATCGATGTGGTGCCACGTTCTGACGTGATTCTGGACACGCTGTCCGAGGGAAATTCTTACCATGCGTTTTCATCTGTTCAAGGCCCTGCCCTTTGCCTTAGCCGCCAGCTTTGTGCAGGCTCAAACCCTTCCTGAAGCCATGCAGAAAGCACTGGATGTGCACCCGGAAATCCAAGCCGGCGTGAACAGCCGTCTGGCTGCTGACTACCAGCTGAAAGCCGCCAAAGGTGGCTATCTGCCACGAGTGGACATGTTAGCTGGCTATGGTCGTGAAGGGACGGATAACCCTACGACCCGTGCGGGTACAGGCAGCAATCACTGGGAAACCTTGAACCGCGGCGAGTCAAGTTTGCGTCTGCAACAGATGGTTTTTGACGGTTTTGCCACGTCCAGCGAAGTCGGGCGTCAACAAGCCACCGTCAACTCCCGCGCCTACTCCCTGCTGGGCACCTCCGAGCGCACGGCCCTGACCGTGGCCCAGGTCTATCTGGATGTGCTGACCCGCCGTCAATTCGTGCAACTGGCGGAAGACAACCTGCGCAATCACGAGCGTATCTACGACCAGATCAAACTGCGCACCCAGCGAGGCGTGGGTAGCGGCGCCGACCTTGACCAGGCTGAAGCGCGGATGGCCCAGGCCCGCAACAACCTGATCACCGAGCAGACCAACCTCGCCGACGCCCAGACCAACTACCTGAGTGCCGTCGGAGAAATGCCGGACCAGCTGGAACGCCCTGCCAGTTTTATGGCGCTGTTGCCGGCCAACCTCGACGAGGCCCGGCACCAGATGCTGGAAAACAGCCCGATCCTGCGTTCTGCCGAGTCCGATATCGTCGCTGCCGAGAAGCAGTACGATGCCGCCAAGTCGGCGTTCTATCCGCGCTTCGACGCGGAGCTGGGGCGTACTGCCGACAACGACCTGGACGGCCAGAACGGCCACAACAATGAATGGCAGGCCATGCT
Source organism: Pseudomonas sp. BIGb0176 (assembly GCF_024810175.1). Taxonomy (NCBI): domain Bacteria; kingdom Pseudomonadati; phylum Pseudomonadota; class Gammaproteobacteria; order Pseudomonadales; family Pseudomonadaceae; genus Pseudomonas; species Pseudomonas sp. BIGb0176. Next base: position 366,518 of record NZ_JANUEC010000005.1, on the reverse strand, counting down.
GCGCATGCGCTTCAACCTGTTCGCCGGCGGCAGCAACAAGGCCGACCTGGAGTCCAAGGCCTACCAGTCCAGCCAGGCGCTGGATATCCGCAACAACGCCCTGCGGGTGCTGAACGAGGAACTGGGCCTGGCCTGGAACGCCTTGAACAACGCCAACGCCCAGGTGCCGATCGCCCAGCAATATGTGGATCACAGCACCAGCGTGCGGACCGCCTACCAGAAGCAGTTCAGCCTGGGTGAACGTACCCTGCTGGACTTGCTCGACAGTGAAAACGAGTTGTTCACCGCCTCCCGGCGCCTGGCCGAGATCCAGAACATTCAGTTATTTACTCAGTATCGAATCAAGGCGACCATGGGCGAGTTGCTCAAAAGCCAGGGAGTGGTGGCACCTATGGCCTCCGTCGTGCAAAGCGATGTGAAGCCCAAGGTCCAGCTGCCCGGGATGAATTGAGCTAATTTCATCCAACCAGCCAGTCAAGAGTGTCGAGCGTGGAATCAGAAGTCAGTGTGCAACTCAGTCATGATCCACGCGGCATGCATGACGATCCCCTTCTGGATGGTTTGCTGACCCTCTGCTTTCTGCACCAGAAGCCCGCCAGTGCGGCGATGCTGACCACCGGCCTGCCCTTGCCATCCCAGCGCCTGAGCGCCGAGCTGCTGCCTCGGGCCGCGGCCCGGGCCGGGCTGCAGGGCCGGGTGCTGCGGCGCAAGCTCGAACAGATTCCAGCCATCGCCATGCCCGCCCTGTTGCTGCTCAAGGACGGTCGCAGCGCGGTGCTGCTGGGCTGGCAGGGTGAAGACCAGGCGCGGCTGCTGCTCAGCGAAAGCGATGGCGGCGAAGTCTGTGTCGACCGCCAGTTGCTGGCCGACGATTACAGCGGCCAGGTGTTCTTCGCCCAGCCCCAGCACAAGTTCGACGTCAACCACGGGTCGCTGATCCCTCGCGCCCGTTCCTGGTTCCGCGACACCCTCAAGCGCTCGCGCTGGCTGTATGCCGACGCCATTGCCGCGAGCCTGCTGATCAACATCATCGCCATGGCCGCGCCATTGTTCGTGATGAACGTCTATGACCGGGTGGTGCCGAACCAGGCCACCTCGACCCTGTGGGTGCTGTCCATCGGCATCATTGGCGCCTACATCTTCGACCTGATCCTCAAGGGCCTGCGCAGCCTGTGCCTGGACCTGGCGGGAAAGAAGACCGACCTGATCATTTCCGCCACGCTGTTCGAGCGCATCGTCGGCATGGCCATGAAGTACCGCCCGGCACGGGTCGGCAGCTTCGCCCAGAACATCCATGAGTTTCAGAGCCTGCGGGACTTCCTCGCATCCCTGACCCTCACCAGCCTGATCGACCTGCCGTTCACCCTGCTGATCTTCCTGGTGATCGCCATCCTTGGCGGGCATCTGGTGTGGATTCCGGTGCTGGCCTTCCCGATTGCCCTGTGCATCGGCTATGCCCTGCAGAAGCCCCTGGTGGCGACCATGGAAAAGACCATGGCCCTGGGCGCCGAGCGCCAGTCGAGCCTGATCGAGACCCTGGCCGGGCTGGACGCGGTCAAGGTCAACAACGCCGAGAGCGAGCGCCAGTACCAGTGGGAGCAGACCATCGGCACCCTCAGCCGGCTTGAGCTGCGGGTGAAGATGCTGTCCAGTCTGGCGATGAACATCACCTTGCTGATCCAGCAACTGGCCGGGGTGATCATGATCATCTTCGGCGTGTACCAGATCATCGACGGCAACCTCAGCATGGGCGGCCTGATCGCCTGCTACATGCTCAGCGGTCGGGCCCTGAGCCCGCTGGCTTCGCTGTCCGGGCTGCTGACCCGCTACCAGCAGGCGCGGGTCACCATGACCTCCGTGGACCAGATGATGGAGCTGCCCCAGGAGCGCAATTTCGACGAGCGCCCCCTGAGCCGCAGCGTGCTGCAGGGCGCCATCGAGTGCCGGCAACTGAGCTTTACCTACCCGGGGCAGCAGAACCCGGCGCTGAAGAACATCAACCTGATGATCAAGCCGGGGGAAAAGGTCGGCATCATCGGCCGCAGCGGTTCCGGCAAGAGCTCCCTGGCCAAGCTGCTGGTGGGGCTCTACCAGCCGGACTCCGGTGCCCTGCTGGTAGACGGCGTGGACATCCGCCAGATCGACGTCAGCGAACTGCGTCACAACATCGGCTACGTGCCCCAGGACATCCAGCTGCTGGCCGGTACCCTGCGTGACAACCTGACCTCCGGTGCCCGCTACGTCGAGGACGAACTGGTACTGCAGGCCGCGGAACTGGCGGGGGTCCATGAGTTCGCCAGGCTGCACCCGCAGGGCTATGAATTGCAGGTGGGCGAGCGCGGGCAGAACCTTTCCGGTGGCCAGCGGCAGAACGTCGCCCTGGCTCGCGCGCTGTTGCTCAACCCACAGATCCTGCTGCTCGACGAGCCCACCAGCGCCATGGACAACACCGGCGAAGAGCGCTTGAAACAGCGCCTGGAGGCGGTGGTGCAGAGCAAGACCGTGGTACTGGTCACCCACCGGGCGTCGTTGCTGTCGCTGGTGGATCGGCTGTTGGTGGTGGACCGTGGACAAATCCTGGCCGATGGCCCGAAAGCGGTGGTGATGGAAGCGTTGAAGAAGGGGCAGATCAGTGTTGCTTAAGTCGGGATTCAAGGACTCGATCCGTCGCTATTTCAAAGGCACCGATTCGCTCCAGGGGCAGCCGCTGCCCGAGGTCAACAAGGCACTGATCGAAGATGCGCCGCGGGTTATCCGCCTGACCATCTGGGGCATCATCGCGTTCTTCCTGTTCCTGGTGCTGTGGGCCAACTTCGCGGTGATCGACGAGGTAACCAAGGGCGAGGGCAAGGCGATTCCTTCCTCCAAGCTGCAGAAGATCCAGAACCTAGAAGGCGGCATCGTCTCCGAGCTGTACGTCAAGGAAGGCCAGATAGTCGAAGCCGGCGCGCCGCTGATTCGCCTCGACGACACGCGCTTCCAGTCCAACGTCGGCGAGACCGAGACCGTGCGCCTGTCCATGCTGCTGCGGGTCGAGCGCCTGAGCGCCGAGGTGGATGAACGCGAGCTGAATTTCCCCGCCGAGGCGGTCAAGGAAGCGCCGGGCCAGGCGGCCAGTGAGAAATCCCTGTACCAGAGCCGTCGCCAGCAACTGCATGACGAGATCGGTGGCCTCCAGGAACAGCTGATCCAGAAGCAGCAGGAACTGCGCGAGTTCACCTCCAAGCAGGCGCAATACCGCCAGCAACTGGGCCTGCAGCGCCAGGAAATCGCCATGTCCGAGCCGCTGGTGGCCCAGGGCGCGGTGTCGCCGGTGGAAGTGCTGCGGCTCAAGCGTGCCGAGGTGGAAACCCGTGGCCAGCTGGACGCCACCACCCTGGCGATCCCTCGCGCCGAATCGGCGATCAAGGAAGTGCAGCGCAAGATCGATGAAACCCGCGGCAAGTTCCGCAGCGAGGCCCTGACCCAGCTCAACGAAGCGCGCACCGAACTGAACAAGGCCAGCGCCACCGGCAAGGCCCTGGAAGACCGGGTCAGCCGCACCCTGGTGACCTCGCCGGTACGCGGTATCGTCAAGCAGCTGATGGTCAACACCATCGGCGGGGTGATCCAGCCGGGCAGCGACATGGTGGAAATCGTCCCCTTGGACGACACCCTGCTGGTGGAAGCCAAGATCCGTCCCCAGGACATCGCCTTCCTGCACCCGGGGCAGGAAGCGGTGGTCAAGTTCAGCGCCTATGACTACACCATCTACGGTGGCCTCAAGGCCCGCCTGGAACAGATCGGCGCCGATACCATCACCGATGAAGACAAGAAGACCACCTACTACATGATCAAGCTGCGCACCGACCGCAGCCACTTGGGCACCGATGAAAAGCCGCTGCTGATCATCCCCGGGATGGTGGCCTCGGTGGACATCATCACCGGCAAGAAAAGCATCCTCAGCTACCTGCTCAAGCCGATCATCCGCGCCCGCGCCGAAGCCCTGCACGAACGCTGATCCATGTAAGAAACCACCTGCCAGCCTTGTAGGAGCTGGCTTGCCAGCGAAGGGGCCTTGAGAGCGCCTTCGTCGGCGTACCGTCCCCAAGCGGTCCATCGGTTGAATCAACATATCGTTATTCACTAACGGTATTTAAATTCGTTTTCTTATATCTATAAAGTTGACTCCCTGCGTACCTGCCGACCAATCGGCGCGCCGCACGAAATGAACCCACACGGGATCTCCGTGAGTTTCTGATCGACGCGCGCGCCCTGGGCGCGCCTGCGCGGGAGTTTCAGTCATGTCTGCATCAGCCAGTGCCGCCTCCATTGCCGCACAAGCTTTCGAAATCCGGCCCTTGAATGGGGCTGTAGGCGCCGAGATCGTCGGCCTCGACCTGTCCCGGCCAGTCAACGACCAGGACTTCGCCCGCATCCACCGCGCCCACCTGGACCATCACGTAGTGGTGTTCCGCGACCAGCGCATCAGCCCCGAACAGCAGATTGCCTTCAGCCGTCGCTTCGGTGTGTTGCAGATTCATGTGCTCAAGCAGTTCCTGCTGGCCGGGCACCCGGAAATCCTCATCGTTTCCAACATCATCGAGAACGGCCAGTCCATCGGCCTGGGGGACGCCGGCAAGTTCTGGCACTCGGACCTCTCCTACAAGGAACTGCCGAGCCTGGGCTCGATGCTGCACGCCCAGGAACTGCCAGCCGAAGGGGGCGACACCCTGTTCGCCAACATGCACCAGGCCTGGGACAACTTGCCCGAGGCGCTGCGCAAGGCGGTCGAGGGGCGCAGCGCCGCCCACTCCTATACGGCGCGCTACAGCGAGACCAAGTTCGAGGGCAACTGGCGCCCGACCCTGACCCCGGAGCAACTGGCCCAGGTCGCCGAGGTGGTGCACCCGGTCGTGCGCACTCACCCGGAAAACGGCCGCAAGGCGTTGTTCGTCAGCGAGGGCTTCACCACCCGCATCGTTGGCCTGCCGGAAGACGAAAGCGCCCAGTTGCTGGCCGAGCTGTATGCCCACAGCGTGCTGCCGGACAACATCTACCGCCATCAATGGCAGCCCCACGACCTGGTGTTCTGGGACAACCGCTCGCTGATCCACCTGGCCGCCGGTTGCCCGAGCCATCTGCGCCGCAAGCTGTATCGCACCACCATCCAGGGCGACGCCCCTTACTGATCAGCCAGGCACGGCAGGAGAACCAGCATGTCCTTATCCATTCCCTTCATTCCCCGCCTCGGCAGACTGGCCACGGCCATCGGCCTGGGTTTCAGCCTGCTGGCCGGCAGCCTGGCCGCGCCTGCGCCGGCCCAGGCCGAAGGCGAGATCCGCATCGCTGAACAGTTCGGTATCGTCTACCTGCTGCTCAATGTGGTGCGCGACCAGAACCTGATCGAAAAGCACGGCAAGGAGCAGGGCATCGACATCAAGGTCGACTGGACCCAGCTGTCCGGCGGCGCGGCGGTCAACGACGCGCTGCTGTCGGGCTCCATCGACATTGCCGGGGCCGGCGTCGGGCCGCTGCTGACCATCTGGGATCGCACCCACGGCCGGCAAAACGTCAAGGCCGTAGCCTCTCTGGGTAACTTTCCCTACTACCTGGTGAGCAACAATCCCAAGGTCAAGACCATCGCCGACTTCACCGAAAAGGACCGCATTGCGGTACCGGCGGTGGGGGTCTCGGTGCAGTCGCGCTTCCTGCAATACGCCGCCGCCAAGCAATGGGGCGACAAGGAATTCAATCGCCTGGACAAGTACACCATCGCCGTTCCCCACCCGGACGCCACCGCCGCGCTGATTGCCGGCGGCACCGAGCTGACCGGGCACTTCTCCAACCCGCCATTCCAGGACCAGGCCCTGGAGAACCCCAATGTGCACGTGGTGCTCAATACCTACGACCTGCTGGGGCCCAACTCACCGACGGTGCTGTTCGCCACCGAGAAATTCCGCAACGACAACCCCAAGACCTACAAGGCCTTCGTCGAAGCCCTGGCCGAAGCGGCCGAGTTCGCCCAGCACGACAAGGGCGCAGCCGCCGATACCTACCTGCGCGTGACCAAGGCCAAGATCGACCGCGCCGCCTTGCTGAAGATCATCGACAACCCGCAGTTCGAGTTCAGCGTGACACCGAAAAACACCTACCCACTGGCGGAATTCCTCTACCGGGTCGGTGCGATCAAGAACAAGCCCGAGTCGTGGAAGGACTACTTCTTCCAGGATGCCAAACCGTTGCAGGGGAGCTGATCGCCATGAATGCCCCCTTGCCAGGCCACACGGCCAGCAATCGCGCTGCCATCGCCCAGGCGCTGTTGGCGGTGGAACAAGTCAGCCTGGAATACCGCACCCCGCAGCGGGTGGTGCGGGCCACCCACCAGGTGAGTTTCGAGGTTGATCCGGCCGACCGCTTTGTCCTGCTGGGGCCTTCTGGCTGCGGCAAGTCGACCCTGCTCAAGGCCGTGGCCGGGTTCATCCAGCCCTGTGAGGGCGAGATTCGCCTGCAAGGCCAGCGCGTCAGCCAGCCCGGGCCGGATCGTATCGTGGTGTTCCAGGAGTTCGACCAGTTGCCCCCCTGGAAAACCGTGAAGCAGAACGTGATGTTTCCCCTGCTGGCGTCGAAGACCCTCGGCCGCCGCGAGGCCGAAGAGCGCGCCCTGGAATACCTGGAGAAAGTCGGCCTGGCGGCTTTCGCCGATGCCTATCCGCATACCCTGTCCGGTGGCATGAAGGCCCGGGTGGCGATCGCTCGCGCCCTGGCCATGCAGCCGAAGATCCTGCTGATGGACGAACCTTTCGCCGCCCTCGACGCCCTGACCCGGCGCAAGATGCAGGAGGAGTTGCTGCGGCTCTGGGAGGAGGTGCGCTTCACCTTGCTGTTCGTCACTCACTCCATCGAGGAAGCGCTGGTGGTGGGCAATCGCATCCTCCTGTTGTCGCCTCATCCGGGGCGCGTGCGGGCGGAAGTCCACAGCCACCAGTACGACCTGCAGAGCCTCGGTGGCGTGGCTTTTCAGCAGACCGCGCGGCGCATCCACCGCTTGCTGTTCGATGAAGGCCAATCGCCGGAAACTGAAACCGAGCTGGATTTCGCCGATATCCGTATCGCTTATTGAGCCGTCAGGCCACCGTTGAACGAGGAACGCCCGATGAGCCACTCATCCCCTGCGCGCGAGGAATACGAAGTTGTCCTGCAGCCCTTGCTGCAAGTGCCCCTGGAGCGCGAGCTGCCCCTGGGACAGCGCCTCTGGCAACAAGGCTGGTTGCGCAAGAGCCTGATCCTGGTCCTGCTGGCGCTGCTCTGGGAAGCCGTGGCCCGTTACCAGAACAACGACCTGCTGCTACCGAGTTTTCTGCAAACTGCCAGCGCTCTTTACCAGGGCCTGCTCAGCGGCGAATTGCTGGGCAAGGTGGGCATTTCCCTGGTGGTGCTGCTCAAGGGCTACCTGATCGGCATCGTCCTGGCGTTTGCCTTGACCACTCTGGCGGTCTCGACCCGGCTTGGCCGTGACCTGCTGAGCACCCTGACCTCGATGTTCAATCCGCTGCCGGCCATTGCCCTGCTGCCCCTGGCGCTGCTGTGGTTCGGCCTGGGGCAGAACAGCCTGATCTTCGTGCTGGTGCATTCGGTGCTCTGGGCTTTGGCCTTGAACACCTATGCCGGGTTTCTCGGGGTTTCCGAAACCCTGCGCATGGCCGGGCGCAACTACGGCCTCAAGGGCCTGCGCCTGGTGCTGTTCATCCTGATCCCGGCGGCGCTGCCGTCGATTCTCGCCGGGTTGAAGATCGGCTGGGCTTTCGCCTGGCGCACCCTGATCGCTGCCGAGCTGGTGTTCGGCGCCACCAGCGGCAAGGGTGGCCTGGGCTGGTACATCTTCCAGAACCGCAATGAGTTGTACACCGACAAGGTGTTTGCCGGGCTGGCAGTGGTGATCCTCATCGGCCTGCTGGTGGAAAACCTGATCTTCGACACCCTGGAGCGGATCACAGTAAAACGCTGGGGCATGCAGCGCTGAGCTACCTCGTCCGCCAGTCCCCCGACCGTAGGAGCTGGCTTGCCAGCGAAAGCGTCCTCAAGGGCTATGCAAGGTTCGAGGGCCCATTCGCCGGCAAGCCGGCTCCTACGCGGCTAGTGGGTTCACGGGTAAGGATTGATCTCCCTCATTTTCCTCGGCGCCAAGCCTGCTAGCATTGCGCCTGGATCATCCCTGACCAGTCACGAGTGCTCAGCATGCAACTTCCGGACATGAACCTTCTGGTGGCCCTCGACGCCCTGCTCGACGAGGGCAGCGTGGTGGGCGCGGCGCGGCGCATGAACCTCAGCCCGGCGGCCATGAGCCGGACCCTGACGCGGATTCGCGACGCCCTCGGCGACCCGGTGCTGGTACGTGCCGGACGCGGCCTGGTGCCCACCCCCAAGGCCCTGGAACTGCGCAGCCAGGTGCGCGATGTAGTGGAGCAGGCGGCGCTGGTGTTCCGCTCGGCGGACAAGGTCGACCTGGGTTCCCTGCAGCGGCGCTTCAACGTGCGCGCCAACGATTTTTTCGTCGGCGTGTATGGCGGTCGCCTCATCGATACCCTGGAGCGTCAGGCGCCCTTGTGCGAGCTGCGCTTTGTGCCCGAAGGCGATGGCGATGACGAGGCCCTGCGGGAGGGAAGGATCGACCTGCGGATCAGTAACACCCGGCCCCTGACCCCGGAAGTCAAGGTGCAGAACCTGTTCACCACCGCTTTTGTCGGCCTGGTGCGCGAAGGCCACCCGCTGTTGGACGAAGACATCACCGCCGAGCGTTTTGCCGCGTTTCCCCATATCAGCATGTCTCGCCGGGGCATAGCCCGTGGACCTATCGATGCGGCCCTGGCCGAGCAGGGCCTGGAGCGCCGTGTGCCGCTGATTGCCCCGAGCTTCCACGCCGCCATGTTCATGCTGCCGGATTCGGACCTGATTTTGCCGGTGCCCCAGGAAACCCTGCTCAGCGTCTCGCGCCTGGGCCTGCGCTTGCGTTCGTTCGTGCTGCCGATTTCCCTGCCGACCCTGGTTTTGACCCAGGCCTGGCATCCGCGTTATGACAAGGACCCGGCGCACAAGTGGTTTCGCGAAACCCTGCGCACCTCCTGCCAGGCCACCTGGCAAGAAGCCCAGCCGACGTCCTCGTAGGAGCCGGCTTGCCGGCGAAAGCGGTCTTGGGGGCCCCTTCGCTGGCAAGCCAGCTCCTACGGTCAACAGGGTGAATCATTGCGTCTGGCGCACTTATAAACTGTCGATAAGTCAGTTTTCGTCAGCATCGGCTGTTCATAAACTGCTCTGGTTTTCTTGTCTGGAGCAGTATTTCCATGAGTTCCCTCGCTGTCGCTGCGCCTGCTTCGGTTGAAGCCGCCAGCAAGCCGGCAGCCATTGCACCGCCGGTGTTCGGGCCGCGGATCATCATCGGCCTGGTGGGCGTGCTGCTGGCGGTGCTGGTCTCGGGCCTCAACGAGATGGTGACCAAGATCGCCCTGGCGGACATTCGTGGTGCGCTGTTCATCGGCTACGACGAAGGCACCTGGCTGGTGGCTTGCTACACCGCCACCTCGGTGGCGGCCATGGCCTTCGCGCCCTGGTGTTCGGTGACCTTTTCCCTGCGGCGCTTCACCCTGTGTGCCATTGGCCTGTTCACCCTGCTGGGGGTGCTGTGCCCCTTCGCCCCGAACTACGAAAGCCTGTTGCTGCTGCGCACCCTGCAAGGCCTGGCCGGCGGCGCGCTGCCACCGATGCTGATGACCGTGGCCCTGCGGTTCCTGCCGGCCAACGTCAAGCTCTACGGCCTGGCCGGCTATGCCCTGACCGCCACCTTCGGTCCTAGCCTGGGCACGCCCCTGGCGGCACTCTGGACCGAGTACGTGGGCTGGCAATGGGCGTTCTGGCAGGTGGTGCTGCCTTGCCTACTGGCGATGGCGACGGTGGCTTACGGCCTGCCCCAGGACCCGCTGCGCCTGGAGCGTTTCAAGCAGTTCAACTGGCGCGGCCTGCTGCTGGGCTTTCCGGCGATCTGCATGCTGGTGATCGGTATCCTGCAGGGCAACCGCCTGGACTGGTTCGAGTCGCCGCTGATCTGTGTGCTGCTGGCCGGCGGCCTGGTGCTGCTGGTGCTGTTCATGATCAACGAGTGGTCGCAGCCGATTCCGTTCTTCAAGCTGCAGATGCTCGGCATCCGCAACCTGTCCTTCGCCCTGCTGACCCTGGCCGGGGTGCTGGTGGTACTGACGGCGGTGATCATCATCCCGTCCGCCTATCTGGCTCAGGTCCAGGGCTACCGGCCGTTGCAGACCGCGCCGGTGATGCTGGTGATGGCCCTGCCGCAACTGCTTGCGCTGCCCCTGGTGGCAGCACTGTGCAACCTGCGCTGGGTCGATTGCCGCTGGGTGCTGGGGATCGGCCTGGGCATGCTCGTGCTGTCCTGTCTGGGCGGTACGCACCTGACCTCGGCCTGGATCCGTGACGACTTCTACGTGCTGCAACTGCTGCAGATCTTCGGCCAGCCCATGGCAGTGCTGCCATTGCTGATGCTTTCCACCGGCAGTATCACCCCGATGGAAGGGCCTTTTGCCTCGGCGTGGTTCAACACCGTGAAAGGCCTGGCGGCGGTGATTGCCACCGGTGTGCTGGATGTGCTGACCACCCGCCGCCTGCATTTTCATTCGACCATGCTGGTGGACAGCCTGGGCAACTCGCCTCTGGTGGACGACGGCGTCGCCGGCCTGGCCCGGCGCCTGCACCAGCAGGCCGTGGTGCTGACCTCCGCCGACCTCTACTACTGCATGGCAGGGCTGGCCGCTGTGCTGATCCTGCTGATTTTCTGGCTGCCGACGCGGATCTACCCACCGCGGGCGCCGACTTGAACGAGACCTTTGTCATGACGACCCAGAACAAACACAAAATCGCCATTGCGGTAGCGGCAGTGGCGGCCCTTGGCGTGCTGGCCTACCTGGCGCTGCCGGGGCTGTTCGGCCGCGCCGGCGAGCAGACCACCAACGACGCCTTCATCGCCGCCGACTACACCCTGGTAGCCCCGCGCGTGGCGGGGTTCATCAAGGAAGTGCTGGTGGAGGACAACCAGCAGGTCAAGGCCGGGCAACTGCTGGCGCTGATCGACGACCGTGACCTGCGCGCCGCGGCCCAGGCGGCGGATGCCGAGACCCTGGTGGCCAAGGCGCAGTTGCAGAACGCCCGGGCGACCCTGGACCGGCAGAGTTCGGTGATCGCCCAGGCCCAGGCTGCCTTGAGCGCGGCCCAGGCCGAGCGAGCCTTTGCCGAGCATGAACTGAACCGCTACAACCACCTGGCCGGGGTCGGCGCCGGCACGGTGCAGAACGCCCAGCAGGCCCGGACCCGCATCGACCAGGCCAGCGCCCGGCTGGCCACCGCCACCGCAGCCCTGGCGGCGGAGCGCAAGCAGGTGGAGATCCTCACCGCTCAGCGCGACGCCGCGGAAGGTGGCTTGAAACGTGCCCAGGCGGCCCTGGAAATGGCCAGCTACGAGTTGTCCTACACGCGCATCGTGGCGCCGGTGGACGGCATGGTCGGCGAGCGCGCGGTGCGGGTCGGTGCCTATGTCACCCCGGGCAGCAAGATCCTTGCCGTGGTGCCGCTGCAGCAGGCCTATGTACTGGCCAACTTCCAGGAAACCCAGCTGACGGCCATGCATGCCGGGCAGGTGGTGGAGGTGCGGGTCGACAGCCTGGGCGGCGAGACCCTGCATGGTCGGGTGGAAAGCCTAGCCCCGGCCACCGGTGTGACCTTCGCCGCGGTGAAGCCGGATAACGCCACCGGCAACTTCACCAAGGTGGTGCAGCGCATTCCGGTGAAGATCCTTCTGGAACCCAACCAGCCGTTGGCCGAGCGGTTGCGGGTGGGCATGTCGGTGGAAGCCAGCGTGGACACCCACAGCTCTGCCACCAGCGCCCGCGAGGTGACCCAGCGATGAGCCGCGAACGCAGCCGTCACAGACGCTCCCACGGGCTCCGCACTCTGCTGGCGCTGAGCCTGCTGTCCCTGGCCGCGTGCAATGTCGGCCCGGATTTCCAGAGGCCCCAGGCGACCCAGGTCCAGGCCTGGTCCGCCCCGGCCCAGGCCGCTGCCAGCCAGGCGGTGGACAGTGCCATGCAGGAGCGCTGGTGGGAGGTGTTCAACGACCCGCAACTGTCGGCCCTGAGCCGTCGCGTCCTGAGCGATAACCTCGACCTGCAACTGGCCACCAGCCGTTTGCAGCAGAGCCGGGCGGCGCGCCAGGTCATTACTGCCGAACGCTATCCGAGCACCTCGGCCAATGGCGGCTACGGGCGCAAGCGCAACAGTGCCGAGGGCCTGAACGACCCTTCGGGGAACAACGGAAAATCGGCCTTCAATCTCTGGGAAGCGGGCTTCTCCGCCTCCTGGGAGCTGGATTTCTGGGGCCGGGTGCGGCGCGAAACCGAGGCCGCCGATGCGACCCTGGAAGTGGCGGAGAACGACCGGCGCGGGGTGCTGCTGTCGGTGCTGGCGGAAACCGCCCAGGACTACATCCAACTGCGCGGCGTGCAGAGCACCCGGGCGGTCACCGAGCAGAACCTCGAGGTCGCCCGGCACAGCCTGAAACTCTCGCAACTGCGCCTGGCCGACGGCGTGGCCACCGACCTGGACGTGGCCGAAGCCGCCGCCCAGGTTGCGACCATCGAGGCGCAACTGCCGGAGCTGCAACAGCGCCAGGCGCAGTTGATCAATGCCCTGAGCCTGCTGCTGGGGGAGCCACCCCAGGCCTTGCACCAGGAACTGGCCAGCGATGCGCCAGTGCCGCAACCGCCATCCCAGGTGGCTATCGGCCTGCCTTCGCAACTGGCCGAGCGGCGTCCGGATATCCGCCAGGCCGAGGCGCGCCTGCATGCAGCCACGGCCAGCATCGGTGTGGCCAAGGGCGATTTCTATCCGCGCATTACCCTGTCCGGCAACTTCGGCTCCCAGGCCCTGCAACTGGCGGACTTCGGTTCCTGGAGTTCGCGGCAGTTCGGCATCGGCCCGCAGTTCAGCCTGCCGCTGTTCGATGGCGGCCGCCTGCGGGGCATGCTCCAGTTGCGCGAGGCCCAGCAGCAGGAAGCAGCCCTGGCCTACCAGCAGACGGTGCTGCGGGCCTGGCACGAAATCGACGACCAACTGACCCGCTACAACGCCAGCCAGTTGCGCCGCGACAGCCTGGCCGAAGCGGTGCGGCAGAACCAGATCGCCCTGCGCACGGCACAGCAGCAGTACATCGAAGGGGTGGTGGATTTTGTCAACGTGCTGACGGTGCAGGGGGCCTTGCTGGCAACCCAGGAGCAGTTGGTGGAAAGCTCGGCCGGAGTGTCCCTGGCCATGGTTGGCCTGTACAAGGCGCTGGGGGGTGGTTGGCAGTCGGTCTACCCATTGCAGGCTGCCAGCCAGCCAGGTTGAAAAGCGTTTTGCCTGGATTGAGAAAAAAGTGTAATGATAATTGCTCTCAATCATGTGCGCAGTTTCATTCATGCAAGCCACCACTGACGGCAACGCTCAACTCCATCGTCTGTATCAGGATCATCACGGCTGGTTGCAGGGCTGGTTGCGCAAGCGCCTGGGCGATCGCGAGCATGCCGCGGACGTGGCGCAGGACACCTTCCTGCGCCTCTTGCTTTCGGGGCGTTTTCCCGGGCAGCAGGAAAGCCGCAGCTACCTGGCGCAGATCGCCCGCAACCTGGTGGTCGACCAATGGCGGCGCGCGCGCATCGAGCGCGCCTACCTGGAAAGCATCGCCCACTTGCCGGAGCCGCAGACCCCCTCCCTGGAAAGCCGCGCGCTGATTCTCGAAACCCTGATGCAGATCGACGCCATGCTCGACCGCATGCCGGACAAGGTGCGCCAGGCCTTTGTCATGTCGCAGTTCGAGGGGCTGGGCTATGCGCAGATTGCCGAGCGCCTGGAGGTTTCCGTCAGCTCGGTGCAGAAGTACATGACCCGTGCGATCCAGGCCTGTTACCAGGTGCTCTACGCAGAATGAAACCTCATCAAGCACCCATTGCCCCCAGCGTTGTCGAGCAGGCCAGCGAGTGGCTGATGCTGCATTGGGGCGGCGAATTGAGCGCGCAGCAGCGCAGCGCCTTCGACGCCTGGCAGCAGGCCGATCCCGAGCACCAGCGAGCCTGGCAACGCCTGCAGCAACTGCAGCAGACCCTGCAAGGCGTGCCGGAACACAGCACCCATGTACTGTTGGCCAAGGCGCCGGACCAGCAGCGCCGCGCCGCACTGAAGCTGCTCGGCTTGCTGCTGGTGGCCGGTGGCAGCGGCTACCTGGTGCAGGACAGCCAGCCCTGGCGAGCGGCCTTCGCCGGGCAGCGCAGCGCCACCGGGGAAATACGCCACCTGACCCTGAGCGACGGCAGCCGCCTGGACCTCAACAGCGCCAGCGCCGTCGACCTGCTGTTCAGCGCCAGCGAACGGCGCATCCGCCTGATCCAGGGCGAGATCCTGCTGACCAGCGGGCATGACCCGTCGCGGCCGCTGATCGTGGAAACCCCCGCCGGCGATATCCAGGCCCTGGGCACACGTTTCGCCGTGCGCGAATTGGACGGCGGCACCCGGGTCGATCTTTACGAAGGGGCGCTGCGGATCAGCCCCCGCCATGCACAGGCCCTGCAACTCAATGCCGGTGAACGCCTGTGGTTCGACGCCGGCCGGGTGTCGGCCCGGCAAGTGGCCCAGGTCAATGCCAGCAGCTGGAGCGAGGGCCGGTTGATTGCCGAACGCCAGCCCCTGGGGCAGTTCGTCGCTGAGCTGTCACGGTATCGGCCAGGGGTGCTGCGCTGCGATGAGCAGGTGGCGGGCTTGCTGCTGACCGGGGTCTTTCCCCTGGCCGACAGCGATGCGGTGCTCGCCGCCCTGGAGCGCTCGCTACCGGTACGGGCCCATGCGGTGACCCGCTACTGGGTAACCCTCAAGCCGCGAGGCTGAATGCAAAAATATTTTGTCAGGCGGTTGTCGATTCCGGCGCGCCGTTCGGGATACCCCATGAAAGCCGATCAAGACGCATTCTCATGGGGAGTTCAGGAATGCCTTACCAGACCGCTGCATCCATTTTGACCCTGGGCGCTACCGCGCGCCGCCGAGCCTTTGTTGCGCTGCTGGCGGTGGCACCCGTGCTGCCAGGCATTGTCCAGGCCGAGCCGGGCAGCCAGAGCCAGGCCCGCGACTACCAGATCGCCCCCGGCAACCTCGACCAGGTGCTGAACCGCTTTGCCAGTGCGGCGGGGATTCTCCTGTCGGTGGATGCGAGCATGACGGCCGGCAAGCACAGCCAGGGCCTGCAAGGCCGCTACGAAGTGGCGCAAGGGCTGCACCAGCTCCTCGCGGGGACCGGCCTGCAAGCCACCCAGAGTGGCGCCAGCTGGGGGCTGCAGCCAGTGGCCCAGGGCGCTGCACTGGAGCTGGGGCCAACCCGCATCGGCGCCACCCAAGTGGATGAAAATGCCTGGGGCGCAGTGCCGGGGATCGTGGCCAAGCGCAGCGCCACCGGCAGCAAGACCGATTCGGCGCTGGTGGAGATTCCGCAGACCATCAACGTGATCGGCGCCAAGGAAATCAGCGCCCGTGGTGCCCAGAGCGTGACCGAGGCGCTGCTCTATACCCCGGGCATGACCGGCGGCGGCTTTTCCGACCGGGTGAAGATTTTCGACGAACCCACCTCCCGTGGTTTTTCACCGACTCCGCTGTACCTCGACGGCCTGCACTTGCCCTATGGCGGTGGCAGTACCGGTGGTGCCCTGCAGATCGAGCCCTATTCCCTGGAGCGCATCGAAGTGCTCAAGGGCCCGGCCTCGGTGCTCTACGGGCAGAACCAGCCGGGCGGGATCGTCAACATGGTCAGCAAGCGGCCCACCGAGACCCCCGTGCATCAGCTGAAAGTGGAAGCCGGCAGCTACGACCACAAGAGCATCGCCCTGGACCTGGGCGGCCCGCTGGATGAGCAGGGGCAGTTCCTCTATCGCCTGACCGGCCTGGCCAGCGACAGCCAGGACGCCATCGATTACGTGCAGCGCCAGCGTCAGTTCATCGCCCCGAGCCTGACCTGGCGGCCGGATGACGACACCCAACTGACGGTGTTTGCCCAGTTCCAGAAGGACAACGACGTGCCCGAGGCCCAGGGCCTGCCCAGCGTGGGCACGGTGTTCGCCAACCCCAACGGCAAGATCGACCGCGACCTGTTTCTCGGCGAGCCCGGGGTCAATGCCTACGACCGTGACCAGTTCGTCGTGGGCTACGAGTTCTCCCATCGCCTGAACGATGTCTGGACCCTGAAGCAGAATGCCCGCTACGCCGACGTCGACGACCGTTACCGTGCGCCGCTGCACGGCTACAAGTTCGTCACCAACCCCAAGACCGGGCTCGACGACCAGCGCTACATGACCCGCTACGGGGTCGACTGGAAGCAGCACAACAAGGTCTTCGGCGTGGATAACATCGCCCAGGCCGAGTTCGACACCGGGCCGTTCAACCACACGGTGTTGGTGGGGCTGGATTACTACCACTTCAATTCGAAATACCACGGCAAGTACGACTACAACCCGCCGATTCTCGACATGTTCACCCCCACCTACGGCCAGTCGCTGAATTTCGGCAACGCTTACCAGTGGGACAACACCATCATCCAGACCGGCCTCTACGTGCAGGACCAGATCAAGTACGAGAAGTGGGTGCTGGTGCTGGGCGGTCGCAACGATTGGGCGGAAACCGACAACAATGCGCCGCTGGGTGGGGCCCATACCAACGTCAAGAACCAGTCCTTCACCGGGCGCGGGGGGCTGGTGTACCTGTTCGACAACGGGCTGGCGCCCTTTGTCAGCTACTCGGAATCCTTCCTGCCGTTGAGCGGCACCAGCTTCCAGCGCAGCGCGTTCGAACCTTCCACCGGCAAGCAGTACGAAGTGGGGGTGAAATTCCAGCCTCCGGGCCAGGAGAGCTTCGTCCAGGTATCGGCCTATCAGCTGGACCAGGAGAACATTCTGACCACCGACCTGGCCAACCCCGGGTTCAGTATCCAGAGCGGCGCGGTGCGCTCCCGGGGTATCGAGCTTGAAGCCAAGGCCAGCCTCAGCGAATCGCTGGACGTGATTGCCTCGGCATCGCGCAACGACATCAAGTACACCAAGGACAACGATGGCCGCGAGGGTCGCCACCCGGCGGGCATGCCACCCCTGACTGCTGCGTTGTGGCTCAACTACACCATCCTGGGCGACACCCCCCTGGCAGGCCTGGGAGCGGGCGTCGGCGCCCGCTACGTCAAGGGCAGCTACGGCACCGACTACGACGGCGCCTTCCAGATCCCTTCCTACACCGTGTACGACGCCGGCCTGACCTACGACCTTGAAAAGTCGCCGTTGCAGCTCAAGGGCGTGAAGCTGGCGCTGAACGTGAAGAACCTCACCGACAAGACCTACGTCGCCAAATGCACCAGCATCTGGGACTGCTACTACGGCGAAGGCCGGACCATGGTCTCGAGCCTGACTTATGACTGGTAAGGCCGCAGCAGCTGGGCTCACCAGTAGTCCGGCTTGATCGCGGGCGCCTTGCGGGTCGCCACTCGTTCGGGGAACTGGTGCTTGCACAGTTCCTCTGCGCTGACGACCCGGCGCATCCAGTGGGCCTGGGCTTTCAATGAGCCGGGTTGCGGGCGCTGATACTGCGGGCGGTGAGGCAGGATCACGCCAAGGGTCAAGTCCGGGAAGTCTTCGCGAATGGCCCGCAGCGCTGGTGCCATATCGGTGTCTCCCGAGACCAGCACCAGTTGCTCGATGCGTTCATCTGGAGGATGCAGGGCTTGCCTGGCTGCGAGGCGGTACATGCTGATCGCCAGATGGACGTCGGTTTCCTTTTCCTCAAGTTTCCAGATGTCCACCGTGTCCTGGCGTGAAGCCCCTACGGCTTTATTGATGAAGCGTGGGGCTTTGGCCGGTTCAAGCTGATGGCGCCCCAGGTGCACATTGACCTGGGACGCCTTCAAGGCGCGCAGGTAGGTGTCTTGTGCTTCCTTGGAGGCCCGGCCACGGGTGGCCAGCCGGGGTTTGACTGAAGAAGTGAAGTAGTCCACCGAGGCCAGTCGGCTGGCGGGGTTTTCGATCTGCACGATATGGGTCAGCAACCCGGGCAGGTCGAGCCACTTGAATGGGGTGTCGGCCAGCAACCCGTAGAACAGGTTGTAGCCATCGACAAAGAAGGCCGTGCGCACTATTCCATTCCCTGGAAACGAAAAAACCGGCCTGGGCCGGTTTTTTCACCCCAACGGCCAGCGAACTTAATCTCTGCGTACGGGGTTGAGTTGTGAGGTCGAGCCTAGTGCCTGTATTCGTCGAGGTCAATCCTTGTCCGACGAGAGAGGCATCACAAATGGCTGCTTGGCATATCAACTCCGCGGGAACCGTTTTGCCTCAGCAGGCTTCGAGGATCAAGGGCACTGATGGGCATTACTGTGAGCACTTATTGCACCGCTCTCAGGGCCCGGACTGAGGATTCTGCAAGAACACCACGTAGCCCTTGAACCAGGGGCTGTCGCGCAGGGCCTGGGGTTCCTGCCATTCACCGCCCTGAATCAGGCCGACCTTGTAGGGCAGGCCCATGCGGTCCAGGCGCGGCAGGTAGCTGGCGTAGTTGGGGATGCTGCGGCGGCCCTGGTAGGTCTGCACCACCACTTCGTCCACCACGCCCTTGAGCTGGCCGATGGCTTGCGGGTCGGCGTTGCTGCCCCAGTCCATCAACCCGGTGATGCTCAGGCGGTAGTGCGCCGGCAGGCGCTGGCGCAGGTCGCGCAGGAAGTGGCCATAGCGCTCCAGGTCGTGGGTGCTGCTGTCGAAATCGATCTGGATGCCCACCACCTGGGTGCCCGTGGCCTGCCAACGCCGGACCTGGCCCAGCAACTGGTCATACAGCGGTTCGGGCCAGGCCAGGGTGTGGGCGCGGTAGACCACCCACACCTGCTCCTGGCGCAGACGCGACACCGGCAGGCCCTGGGCGATGAGCTGGACGCCGCTGGCCGGATGGCGCCGCGAACGGCTGATCTGGCCCTGGAGGAGGTACAGGGTCCTGGCTTGGCCCAGCACCGGCTGGGTCTTGACCCCGCTCCACAGCCAGAAGGCGTCGTAGTCGGCGGCGTCCACTGCCGCGCTGGCCGGCGTTGCCCAGCACAGCCACAGCGGCAGCAGGCCATAGCCCAGGCGCTTGCCTACCAGTAGTAACGCAGCGACTGGGCCCACTGGGTATCCCCCAACTTGGTCTTCAACTGGCGGAACCAGGCCTTGCGCACGGCGGGCTCGACACCGGCACCGCCACAGTTGTTATGGCCCGAGGAGGCGTAGCAGTTGATGGCTCGGTACAGCGCGTAGGCGCGATCGTCACGGCTGGCCTTGGGGTTGTTGATTACCACCTGATAGCCGTCGAGCCGCGAGAACGGCTTGCCCGGGAACGTGTCCTGGGTGCCGCCCAGGTTCTGGGCCGGTGGCGGGGTGTCCAGGGGCATGCGGTCGAAGCCGCTGAAACGCATGAACTCGCCGAGGCAGAGCAGCCCGGCCGGGGCTTTCGGGTCACGCTGCAGGAGGGCGGCCGTCTCCAACAGGCTTGGGCAGCGGTAGTCGGGTTTTTCTTCTTCGGGCTGTGGGCCATCCCAGTGGAAGTCCTGCAACGGCGGGGTATCGAGGTAGATGTAGCCCAGGCTGGCGGCAAGGCTAGCGTCGGGCAGGGTGGGCGGCAGTTGCTCGAAGTCTTTGCCGAAGGCCGCGTACTGGCCGCGGGTCAGGTCCTTGTACAGCAGGATAAAACGCGCGGCGTTGCGTTCCGCTGGCGACTCGGCCTTCTGCGCTTGCTGGCGCAGCAGTTGGGGAGAGGCCACCTGGCGCAGGAGAATGGCGCGCACCTGGGCAGTCTTGATCGGCGAGTCGTCGGCGAACACCTTGGCCAGTTGCCCGCTGCGCTCGTAGGTGTAGGCCAGGGCCAGTTCCAGCTGTTCGCGTTGCAGCGGTTGCTGGGCCAGGGGCAGCAATTGCAGCCACAGCGCCTCGGCGCCTTTCCAGTCCTGCTGGGCCTGCAGGGCCAGGCCACGCAGGATCTGCTGGCTGAAGCTCAGGTAGTCCAGTTGCGCCGGCACTTGGCTGGGCAATTGTTTGAGCGCCGCCGCCGGTTGTTTTTCGACATACAGGCTGAAAGCGGCCTGGAGGTAGTCGAACAGCGCCGGCTGGCTGGCGAACAGGGCCTTCTGCTGTTGCAGGGCGTCCCGGGTCAGGGGCGCCGATGGGGCGTCGCGCATGCGCATCAGGTCCTTGACCGCCAGCAGCAGCGGAGCCTTGAAGTGGTCTTCGGGCAGGCTCAGCAGTTTGTAGTCGACTTCTTCCACCAGGTCGTCCAGAGGCATGTTGCGCGGGGTGCCGGGAGCTTGGGTCAGTTGCCAGGCGTAGTCATCGGCCAGGGCCTGGGTGTCGCCCGTCAGCCAGTGCACACGGCGGATCAGACCCTTGGCGGAAACGGCGTAGCGGCCCTGTGGATAAGTCTTCAGGTAGGCCTCGAAACCGGCGCCGGCCTGTTGCAGGACGGCTTTGTCCACATGCTCCAGATTGACCATGCTCCATTCATCGAAGGCGTTCTGCTGGGCCAGGTTGAGCAGGGTGCGCGGGCTCATGTAGGCCGCGGTTTCGGCCAGCCAGGGCTGGGGACTGTCCTTGAGCGCGGCAAAACCGTTGCCGGCTTCGTTGAAGCGGCCGCTGTAGAAGTCGGCGGCGGCCTGCAGGTAGCCGGCGAACGCCTTGGCCGCCGCCGAGTTCAGGTTGGCCGGCAGCAGCTTGCTCATTTCGCTGGCGTTCCAGTCGCAGCTGGCCAGCAGTTGCACCCGGGCCTCGGCCAGGGCCTGGCGTTCTTCCGGGCTCAGTGGCGCCTGGTCGAGCTGCTCCACAAAAGCCAGGGCACTGGCGTCCGAGTTGCTACGGCAGCGGCTGCCTTCTCCGGAGAGAAAGCCGTTCCCGGCGGCTTCCTTGCTATCGCGACGCAGGCCTACGGCCTGCAGCAGGCTGTCGAGCTGCTCGGTGGCGGGCGAGGGGCCGGGCTTGGGTGGGTTGCCAGTGTCGGGATCGAGTTCGGGCTGCGCCGGGTGCAGGCGATAGTGCATGAAGGGCACAGGGCCGTAGCCCATGCCCAGTTCATCCTGGGTCAGGGCCCGGGGTGCCAGGGGCAGGCTGCCCTGGTCGGCCAGCAGCAGCCGCAAGTTGACCCGGCTGTCGTTGCCCGGGCTGAGAAAGGGCAGGTTGCTGCAACCGTCCAGGCGATTTGAGTAGAGCGACCAGGTCGGCGAGCAGATGTCATCCGAGCTGGCCTGCGCCTGGCCGGCGCACAGGGCGGTGAGGGTCAATGCCGAGAGCAGAAGCTTGCGCATGAATTGTCCTTAATTCAGAAAAGCCATGAGGGCAGGTTCCGAGTGTGGCGAAAATCATACAGAAGGCGCCGGCTGGCACCTACGTCGCTGGTTAGAAAATCCGCCGTTCTGTGACGCGGCTTTGCTGTCCTCCGGTCTATGTTCATCCATTGCCGGTGATGGCTGGGCCTGACCCCGTACCGCGGTACCCGAGGGCAATCGGCAAGAGTCGCACATGACATTCGAGGAGCGGCTTTTTACCCTTGCGTCTGTGCTTTGCGGTTTTCCAGGCAAAGGACGATGCTGTCGGGGTTTGAGCGACCAGATCAGGCGAGTTTATGGGGAGCAAGGAATGGATTTTCGCAGAGCGCCGGAGTTGATCGGGCGTTTGCAAGAGCAGGCCGTCGTGCCTCGGGAGCAAGGTGTGCAGCGGCTGATGCGCTTGGCGCTTGAGTATTGGTTGCTGCCGGTGTTGCTGTTGGCTGCGGCCGTTCGCTTTTATGACCTGACCGCCGCGGCCATCTGGGGCGACGAAGGTTCCAGCCTGGTGCTCAGCCAGTATTCGCTGAGCGAAATCTGGTTTCATGCGGCCCGCGACGTCCATCCGCCGCTGTATTTCATGCTCTTGCGTGGCTGGATTGAACTGTTCGGCGACGGGATTTTTTCCATTCGCACCTTCAGCGCGCTGCCAGGGATAGTCACCGTAGGGCTCGGCATGTGGCTGGTGGCGCTGCTGGCGACCCGTCGCGCGGCGATTCTCGCCGGTGTGCTGCTGGCCCTGCTGCCCACGGCCGTGCGCTACAGCCAGGAAGTGCGCATGTATGCGCTGCTGGGCCTGTTGCTGTTGGGAGCGACCCTGGCCCTGGTGTACTGGCTGCGCCAGCCCTCGCGTCGGGGCCATCTGGTGAGCTACGCGCTGCTGATGACCCTGGCTTTCTACACCCATTACTTCACGGTGTTCTGCGTGCTGGCGCACTGGCTGTACCTGGTCGTTTCGGGCGTGCGCGCCGAGGGTGGCGGGCGCCTGGTCACCCGCCCGACCTGGTGGCTGGCGAATGCGGCGATCGTGCTGCTGTTCCTGCCCTGGGTTCCGGAGTTGCTGGACCTGCTGCGGCACATGGACGAGCTGAAGGCTAACGGCGATGTCGGCTGGGAGCCGGTGGTCACCTGGTCTTCGCTGCCGGCGATGGTCTGGCAATTGCTGATCCAGGACGAAGGCGACAACCTGCCAGGTGCGCTGTTCGTGGGCATGCCGCTGCTGTTGCTGGCGGTCTGTAGCGTCCTGGCCTGGCGTGATGGTGTACCTGCCAGGTTCGGCGGGCTGCTGGCGAGTTTCACCCTGCTGCCATTGTTGTTGGTGTTTGCGGTGTCGTTCGCTTCGCCAGTGTTTATCGAACGCTACCTGACCGCGTATGCCTTGGGCTTGCCGATGATCATGGCGGTGCTCATCGATCGCTGGCTTAAGAGTGCCCGGCTGGTGGCGCTGGCGTTGCTGCTGGGGTTCGTGGGGCTGGAAGCGGTGGGGCTGAAAAACAACATCGATGTCGACGCCAACGACCAGATCAGCGTGATGGTCGACTACGTCAACCGGCACTACGTCGCGGGCGACCGCATCGTTATCAGCGACATGCTCTGGTACTTGAGCTACGTCTACTACAACCGCACCGATGCCCAGCCGATGCTCTATACGCCGCCGCTGCCGGGAGGCACCTCCAGCAGGCCGAACGCCTACGGCTTCGGCACCCTGATCGACCACCCGGATCAGGTCTACCTGGATCAGTTGAGCGCCTTGTCAGTGGGCAGCGGGCGCTATTGGCTGGTGGGGTCGGACGATCAGTCCGAGGAATTCGCGCCATTGCCCCAGGGGTGGCACAAAGTCGGTCAGTTCGCCGCGGGTGGTACTCGGGCCCGCTTGTTTGTCCTCTGTGGCTCGGCAGCCGGCGCTTCCTGTGCCGGGCAATGAACGCGCAGGGTGCCGTTCGGAAGTTCGAGGCCTTGTGTCTTGCAGCGCGACCTAGACTTGCATCAGGAGTCACAGTCCTGTCCCCGCTTGCGGGGCACCGAGGTGCATCATGCGTATGGCAAGAACCGTGCAGCGCAGCCTGGAACAAGCCGCTTGCGAGTTTGATCTGGTGAGCCATCCCCATTCCGCCAGCAGCCTGGAAACGGCGCGGGTGGCGGGGGTACCGGCGGAGCGAGTGGCCAAGTCGGTGATCCTCGACGATCACCACGGCCATTACCTGATGGCGGTGTTGCCGGCCAGTCGGCACCTGGACCTCGGCAAGGTGCGCGGCAGCGGCGAATGGCAGGTCACCCGGGAAAGCACCCTGGCCCACCTGTTCAACGACTGCGAGCGCGGCGCGGTGCCGGCCCTGGGCGAGTCCTATGGGCTGGACGTGGTGATCGACCCGCTGCTGACCCGGCAGAAAGACATCTACCTGGAAGCCGGCAACCACCACAACCTGGTGCACATGAGCATGGCCCAGTACCTGAAGCTGGTGCCCCACGCCGAGGTTTGCGAAGTCTCGCACTGATCAGGAGCCCGACCATGGAAGCACCGACCCACAGCCTGCCGGCGTTGTTCAAGCAGTTGGGGCTGGCCGACGACCCGGTGAGCATCGAGCGTTTCATCGCCACGCATTCGCCGCTCAAACCGGAGCTGCACCTGGCGGACGCATTTTTCTGGAGCGAGAGCCAGGCCGACTTTCTGCGCACGGAAGTGCTCGATGATGCGGATTGGGCCGAGGTGGTGGATCAGTTGGATGTGTTGTTGAGGAAGGGGCGCGGGGGCTAGGTCGGTGGCGGCCATTGGCGAGCGGTGTGGACCAGGGCCAGGATCCAGACGTGGCCTTGGCTTATCTGATAGACCAGGCGATAGCTCGGTTGGGGAATCAGCTCGCGGGTTCCTGCCACCAGTCCCGTGGAGCCTATCTGCGGGTTGAGGACCAGATGGTCGACGCATTCGCTGAAGCGCCTGTCCATGTCGACCGCAGCCCTCGGGTTGAGCACATGCAGGTAATCCCAGATATCCATGCGGTCCTGTACGGCTTCGGGAACCCATACAACCTTCATTCTAGCCTCGATGCCCGAGCGCGTCTGGCAGCGAACTCTGCTTCTACCTCTTCATGGTTGTGCCCGCGTTGAGCGTCTACGGAGGCTCGAGCCAGCAGGACTTTCTGTTGCAGGAAGGCCTCGTACTCACGGGATTCGTGCTGTTTTTGCACGAACTCGCGCATCAACTCGCGCACGATCTGTGAGGCTGGGCGATGTGCGGCCAGTGCCTCCGCCATAAACTGATCCCGCAGTTCAGTTTCCAGTTTCATCGTAAAGATGGCGTGCTTGGGCATGAGCGTTCTCCTCAAAAAGTACTCAAAAAGTATATACCTTTTCAGTACTTATTCTGTTTTGCAGGCGCTGGATCCAAGGCTTGGCCGGGGTATTTGTTACAAAACTTGACTGGATTTATCCGTCAATGACATATTGATAGTTAGCAAACTAACAGTGTGCGAACAATCTTGTGTCCAACTCCCTTGAATCACTCCACATGAATATCAGCAGTGGCATGGTGGTCGCGTCCCGGCATTGGCGGCGGATCTGCCAGACCACGCTGGTCAACTTCGGCATTTCCGAAGCCTGCGCGGTGCCGCTGTTGATGATCGGGCGCCTGGGCGAGGGCGTGCGCCAGGTCACGGTGGCCCAGGCCGCAGGGATGGAAAGCCCGTCCCTGGTGCGCCTGCTGGATCAACTGTGCAGCGCCGGCTACGTGTGCCGCAGTGAAGACCCCCACGACCGCCGGGCCAAATGCCTGAGCCTGACCGACACCGGTCGCGAGCTGGTGCAGGCGGTGGAAAGCGAGTTGGTGCGCCTGCGTCATGAAGTGCTGGAAGGCATTGGCAGCGCCGACCTGGAGGCGGCGTTGCGGGTGATCCGCGCGTTCGAGTCCGCCAGTCATGTACCGGTGCTGCCATCTTGAAAGGCTTCTTTACCGGCATGCCTCCCGCGCGGGACTGGTTCTATGGCGTACGTACCTTCGCCGCGTCGATGATCGCCCTGTACATCGCCATGCTGATGCAGATGCCCCGTCCGTATTGGGCGATGGCCACGGTGTACATCGTCTCCAGCCCCTACGTCGGCCCCACCAGTTCCAAGGCCCTGTACCGGGCGATCGGCACCTTTCTCGGGGCGGCGGCCGCGGTGCTGTTCGTGCCGATGTTCGTACAGAGCCCCTACCTGCTGGTGGTGATCATCGCCCTGTGGACCGGGATCCTGCTGTTCCTGTCCATGCACCTGCGCACTGCCAACAACTACGCCCTGATGCTGGCCGGCTACACCTTGCCGCTGATCGCCCTGCCGGTGGTGGACAACCCCCTGGGGGTCTGGGACGTCGCCGAGGCGCGGACCGAGGAAATCTTCCTCGGCATCGTTTGCGCCGCGGTGATCGGCAGCATGTTCTGGCCCCGGCGGCTGGCCCCGGTGTTCGTCGATTCCGCCGCCAAGTGGTTCGCCGATGCCGCGCTCTACAGCCAGCGCTTCCTGGCCCGCAACGTCCAGCCCGAGGAAGTCAGTGCCCTGCGCGCGTCCATGGTGGGCACCTTCAACACCCTGGAACTGATGATCGGCCAGTTGCCCCACGAGGGCGCCCGGCCGCAGACCGTGCGCAACACCAAGGAGCTGCGCGGGCGGATGATCAACCTGCTGCCGGTGGTGGATGCCCTGGACGATGCCCTGTATGCCCTGGAACGGCGTACCCCGGAGCTGGTGGCGCAGTTCGCCCCCTTGCTGGCCAAGGCCGATGAATGGCTGCAAGGCACCGCCCGGGATGCTTCGGTGGAACGCTGGCAGGCCCTGCGCGATGAACTCGAAGCCTTGCAGCCAAGCCCCGAAGCCCTGGATGACCGGCGCCAGCTGCTGATGTCCAACGCTCTGTATCGCCTCGGCGAGTGGATCGACCTGTGGCAGGACTGCCGCAGCCTGCAGCACGCCATCCAGAGTGAAAGCCAGGCGCCCTGGCGCGCGGTCTACCGGCATTGGCGGCTGGGCCGGCTGACGCCGTTTCTCGATCGCGGGCTGATGCTGTACTCGGCGGGCTCGACGGTCCTGGCGATCATCGTCGCCTCGGTGCTGTGGATTCTCCTGGGCTGGACCGACGGCGGCAGCGCCGTGATCCTGGCGGCGGTGGCCTGCAGTTTCTTTGCTTCCATGGACGACCCGGCGCCGCAGATCTACCGGTTCTTTTTCTGGACCGCGATGTCGGTGCTGTTCGCCAGCCTCTACCTGTTCCTGATCCTGCCCAACCTGCACGACTTCCCGATGCTGGTGCTGGCCTTTGCCGTGCCGTTCATTTGCGTCGGCACCCTGACGGTGCAGCCGCGGTTCTACCTCGGCATGCTGCTGACCATCGTCAACACCTCGTCCTTCATCAGCATCCAGGGCGCCTACGACGCGGACTTCCTGAGTTTTGCCAACTCCAACCTGGCCGGCCCCATGGGCCTGCTGTTCGCCTTTGTCTGGACCCTGATCGCCCGGCCGTTCGGCTCCGAACTGGCGGCCAAGCGCCTGACCCGCTTCAGCTGGCGCGACATCGTCAGCCTCAGCGAACCGGCGACCCTGGCCGAACACCGGCACATGGGCGCACAGATGCTCGACCGCCTGATGCAGCACTTGCCGCGCCTGGCCATGACCGGGCAGGACACCGGCATAGCCCTGCGGGAGTTGCGCGTGGCGCTCAATATGCTGGACCTGCTGGCCTACGCACCGCGGGTGCAGGGCGTGGCCCAGAGCCTGCTGCGCCAGGTGGTGGCCGAGGTGGGCGAGTACTTCAAGGCCTGCCTCAAGGCCGGCGAACGCCTGCCGGCCCCCAGCGGGCTGCTGATGACCCTCGACCGTACCCGCCGCGCCCTCGGCAGCCAGGGCCTGCAAGGCGACCACGAAACCCGCCTGCACCTGCTGCACGCCCTCAGTGGCCTGCGCCTGGCGCTGTTGCCGGGGGTGGAATTCGTCGCCACCGGCGAGCTTGAAGAACCCCTTCCCCATGGCATCGATGGAGCGCCCCTATGATCGGTGATCTGGATATCAGCGGGGTGTTCCTGCCCACGCTGCTGGTGCTGATGGGCATCACTTATGGCTTGTACCTGCTGGTGCACGGGGTGCTGACGCGCTTGCACTTTTATCGTCTGGTCTGGCACCGGGCGCTGTTCAACGTGGGTCTCTACGCTCTGCTACTGGGCGCCGTGGACTCTCTCAGTCGATACCTGATGACATGAAAAAACCTTTATTGACCATTGGCCGTGTGGTCCTGACGTTACTGGTGGTGACCTTCGCGGTCGTGGTGGTCTGGCGCATGGTGATGTACTACATGTTCGCGCCCTGGACCCGGGACGGGCATATCCGCGCCGATATCGTGCAGATCGCTCCGGACGTGTCCGGGCTGATCCAGCAAGTGCAGGTGCGTGACAACCAACTGGTGCAGCGCGGCCAGGTGCTGTTCAGCATCGACCAGGACCGCTTCAAGCTGGCCCTGCGCCAGGCCAAGGCGGCCCTGGCCGACCGCCAGGAAACCCTGGCCCAGGCCCAGCGCGAGGCCAAGCGCAACCGTGGCCTGGGCAACCTGGTGCCGCGCGAGCAACTGGAAGAAAGCCAGTCCCGCGAGGCCCGTGCCCAATCGGCCCTGGCCGAGGCCCAGGTGGCGGTGGACAGCGCCCAGCTCAACCTCGACCGCTCGGTGGTACGCAGCCCGGTGGACGGCTACGTCAACGACCGTGCACCGCGCACCCAGGAATTCGTCACCGCCGGGCGCCCGGTGCTGTCGGTGGTGGACAGCAACTCCTTCCACATCGATGGCTATTTCGAAGAGACCAAGCTCGATGGCATCCATGTCGGCCAGGCCGTGGATATCCGTGTGATCGGCGACCGTGCGCGGCTGCGCGGGCATGTGGAAAGCATCGTCGCCGGGATCGAGGACCGTGATCGCAGCAGCGGCTCCAACCTGTTGCCCAACGTCAACCCGGCCTTCAGCTGGGTGCGCCTGGCGCAACGGATTCCGGTGCGCATCGCCTTCGACGATGTGCCGGCGGACTTTCGCATGATCGCCGGGCGCACCGCCACGGTGTCGATCCTCGACGACCAGGCCAAGCAGGAGCCCGGCCAATGAACAACGGCGCGCGTTTGGCCCTGGCCGGGCTCGGCCTGCTGCTCTCGGCCTGCCAGATGGTCGGGCCGGATTACCAGGTGCCCGGGGATGCTGCGGTGCAGCGCAAGGATTTGCAGGGCCAGTTGAGCGCCAAGGGCGCCAACGTGGTGTCGGCGCCGGTGCCTGCCGACTGGTGGCGGCTGTACCAGGACCCGCGTCTGGACCAGCTGGTGCAGCAGGCCCTGGCTTCCAACACCGACCTGCGGGTGGCGGCGGCCAACCTGGCTCGGGCCCGCGCCCAGGTGGATGAAGCCCAGGCCGCCGGTGGCTGGAGCGGTGGGGTCAAGGCCGGGGTCGAGCGCCTGCAGGAATCCGGCGAAGCCTTCCTGCTGCCGGAAAAGGTGCCAGTGGCCAACGTCGGCAACCTGTCCATCAGCACCTCCTACCAGTTCGACCTGTTCGGCACCTTGCAGCGCGGCATCGAGGCGGCCCAGGCCAATGCCGACGCGACCCAGGCTGCGGCGGATACCGCGCGCATCACCCTGGTGGCGGACGTGGTGCGGGCCTACACCCAGGTTTGCGCGGCCAACGAAGAACGGGAAATCGCCGAGCACTCCCTGAGCCTGCAAGCCCAGAGCACCGAGCTGACCCAGCGCCTGCGCGATGCGGGGCGCGGCGACGAAACCCAGGTCACCCGTTCTCAGACCCAATTCAAATCCCTGCGTGCCGAACTGCCGCGCTATGAGGCGGCGCGCCAATCGGGCCTGTTCCGCCTGTCCATGCTGCTGGCCAAGCCGCTGGATCAATTGCCCGCCGGCACCGACAGTTGTGCCCAGTTGCCGCATATCACCCAGCTGTTGCCGGTGGGCGATGGCGCGGCGCTGCTCAAGCGCCGCCCCGATGTACGGCAGGCCGAGCGCCAGCTGGCCGCCGCCACCGCGCGCATCGGCGTGGCCACCGGGGCCCTGTATCCGGATATCAGCATCGGCGCGACGGTCGGCACCGTGGGCATCCTCGACAACCTCGGCAAGCCTTCCACCAATCGCTGGGGCTTCGGCCCGCTGATCAGCTGGACGGTGCCGGCCAATGGCGCCCGCGAGCGCATTCATGAAGCCGAGGCCGCCAGCCAGGGCGCCCTGGCGCATTTCGATGGGGTGGTGCTCAACGCCATCCGCGAAACCCAGACCGGCCTGGCCCAGTACAGCGCGCAACTGCAGCGCCGCGATGCCCTGGCGGATGCCGAGCAGTCGGCGCAACTGGCGGCGGACCAGACCCACCGCTTCTTCCAGGCCGGGCGCGCGTCCTTCCTCGCCGACCTGCAGGCTACCCGCACCTACACCGATATGCGCGCGCAACTGGCGGCGGCCAACACCCAGGTAGCCATGAGCCAGATCGATCTGTTCCTGGCCCTGGGCGGCGGTTGGGAAAGCGGACGAACGCAAGGCCCGGAACACGCGAAACCCTGAGGCGGTTGCTATGCTTTGATCAGTTGGAAAAGTGCCTTGTGCAACGTGCCTTCCAACCGATCAAAGCATGTGATGGTCATGGGGATTCCAATAATGAAAAACCCTTATGCTCCGGGCTTCTGGTGCGCGCTCTGCGCCCTGGTGCTGCTGTCTGCCACCTACTTCTACGGCATCATGCTGGCCCATCAGATCGACAAGGCCCTGGTGTTCCTCGACAGCGCCAGCGCGTTGATCGCGGTGATGGCCATCGGTGTGGTGGCCTGGGCCTCCTTTCAGGGCCAGAAAATCAAGAAAAAACAGCTCGAACAGAGCAAGACCCTGGTGGTCATCTGGGACACCAAGGTGGCCTTGCGCCGGGTCGAAACCGTATTCGACCGCTACTTCTGGGGCAGTTACTGGCAACCGGGGCGGACCTTCGCCGAAGTCATGGGCGAACTCACCGGCACCCCGCTGGAAAAGAGCCTGGAGGCCCTGAAGAAGCAGTGCATGCTGCTGGATAAGCAGGCCGAGGACGGTCACCACTGGCTGAGCAATGCCCGGGAGCTGTCGGATGTCGCCACCGCCATGGCGCGGGAGCGCTACCAGCTGGATTTCTGCGACCCACGGGGCGAATCCCGGGGCAACAGCGCGGTGATCGACCGGGATTTCGAGGTCCTGGTGTACACCTGGAGCGCTCGGCTCAAGAGCTTCGATCATCAGCTCGATGCCTTGGAAATCGAATACTCCTAAAAGCCCCTTCCCCTGGCCCTGTAACAGCGGCGGCTGCCGGTTTGCGGCAGCCGCTGCCGTGGCCATCTCCCCGCGCTCCACGGTTTTTCACATTCAAAGATTGGGCTCGCCCTAGCCGCCAGTGGTAATCTGCGCCGGTTTTACGCGGAGTCGAGCCGCAACCCGTCATGGGTTCAGGGAAGACGACCACACCTTCAAACAACGGATATTGATCGGGTCAGACATGAATAAATCAGCAGGCGTACTGTTAGGAATCGTCGTCGCAGTAGGTGCCATCAGTGCCGGCGGTGCCTGGTACACCGGCACCAAGCTGGAAGGGGTCCTGCAGCAGCAGGTGATCGAAAGCAACAAGGAACTGCAAGCGGCGCTGATCGGCTATGACGCCACCGCCACTCTGGAGCTGGTGTCCCTGGAGCGTGGCGTGTTCAGCAGCAATGCCCGCTACCGCCTCAAGACCCAGGGCGAGATGTTCAACGGTGGGCTGGAACTGATGATCGCCGACCATATCGAACACGGCCCGCTGCCTTTCTCGCGCTTGATCCGCCTCAAGTGGCTGCCAGTCATGGCGTCCAGTCATTACGAGCTGGAGAACAACGGGCAGACCGACAAGTGGTTTGCCGCCACCAAGGGTGCTGCACCGTTCAAGGGCGTGGTCAATGTCGGCTATGACCTGTCCGCGGAGGGCACCCTGGATTTCGCTCCGATGGAACTGGCCCTGGATGAGCTGAACAACCTCAAGTTCTCCGGCCTGAATGCCACTTTCAGCGTCGGCGACAATCGCCGCAAGGCCAAGGTCGATGGCTATATGGACAGCCTGAGCCTGTTCCTCAGTTCGCCGGACAAGGCCCCGCTCAAACTGGAAATCAACGGCCTGACCCTGGCCAGCAACCTGCAGAAAAGCAGCTTCGACTACTTCCTGGGCCAGAACACCCTGGAGCTCAGCGGCCTGAAGGCCACCTTCGGCGACAAGCAGTCGGTGCTGACCCTGAAGCACTTCGAGCAGAAGACCTTCAGCGAAGAAACCGGCAGCACAGTGGCGGGCCGTGCGGATTACCGAGTGGGTGAAATCGCCTTCGACGGCAAGACCGTGGGTTCGGCCGAGATGCTCTGGAGCATGAAGAGCCTCGACAGCCAGGGCATGCTCGATCTGGTCCAGGTCTACCAGAACGTGCTGCAGCCGTATCAGAAGGCCGCCACCGAGGCCACTGCCGAGGGTGAACCGGCTCCGGAACTGCAAATGTCCGACGCCGAGCAGGTCAAGGTACGGGCTGCCGTGAACAAGGTCCTGGAAGCCAAGCCGCAGATCGCCCTGGAAAGCCTGGCATTCAAGACCGCCGGTGGTGAAAGCCGTTTCAGCCTGAGCCTGGATCTGGCCAAGCCGCAGAGCCTGGAGCTGCCGCCGGCTGAGCTGGGCAAGCAACTGGTCAGCCAGCTGGATGCCAAGCTGTCGCTGTCCAAGCCGATGGTGGCAGACATCGCCGCCCTGCAGGCCCAGGCCGAAGGCCAGACCGATGCCAAGCTGATCGCCGAGCAAAGCGCGGCCACTGCAGAAATGCTCAGTGCCATGGCCCTGTCCACCCAACTGGCCAAGCTGGAAGGCAATGACGTGGTGTCGGCCCTGCACTATGCCAATAACGAAGTGAACTTCAACGGCCAGAAAATGACCGTTGAGCAGTTCATCGGTTTGGTCATGAGCAAGCTGGGGGGCGTAGGCGCCCAGCAGTAAAGGTGCACGGGCCGCTTTGCGCGGCCCTTCTTGTGCAACCCCTGACGCCCGGCCTGTGCAGCCCACAGGTCGGGCGTTGTGCTGTCTGGAGCAAGGCGGTGAGGGCGGCTGCAGGCCCCGCAGAATCTGATTCTGAATAAATATGGCGCTGCAAATTCTGAACTAACCTTCGTGGAAGAATTCTCCCAGACGCTCTGTCGATCTTCTGATCGTCCGGGCTGGGGCGTAAGGGCGGGGCGCATAACTCCGGCTAGCCACGTAAGGATGCTGACGAAATGCAACGCACTGTTCATCCCGCTCGCCGCTACGGCCTTCGTCCGCTGTTTCGCCTGGCATTGTGCAGCCAACTGTTATGGCCGGGCCTGGCGTTCGCCGATGCGGCCTATGACCAGTTGATCATCCAGGCCCGGGCCGGCAGCTACGCCCCGGCGCTGAACCAT
Organism: Pseudomonas sp. BIGb0176; assembly: GCF_024810175.1. Taxonomy (NCBI): domain Bacteria; kingdom Pseudomonadati; phylum Pseudomonadota; class Gammaproteobacteria; order Pseudomonadales; family Pseudomonadaceae; genus Pseudomonas; species Pseudomonas sp. BIGb0176. Next base: position 333,637 of record NZ_JANUEC010000005.1, on the reverse strand, counting down.
TTGCGCCAAGTGCCGGCGGACCGGTTGAACAACGGGCTGGTCAGCGACCACCTGCAGATCGCCAGCTGGGCGGGCCTCGATGCCGAGGTGGTGAAGGTCTACGAGACCCAGGGCCGCAACCGGGTGCTGCCGGCGCAGGCGCTGGCCGCCACGGCCCGTGCCTATCGCAACCTCAAGCAGTGGGACAACGCCACCCAGGTCTATCGCCTGGCCCTGCAGCGCGACCCGCAGAACGCCGACCTGCAGCTGGGGCTGGCCCTGACCCAGGCCGATGCCGGCCAGCCGGCCGAAGCCGTGGCCCGGGCCAAGGCCCTGGTGGCGGCCAAGCCCGATGACCCGAACCGGCGCCTGGCCCTGGGCTACGCGCTGACCCGCGCCAACCAGCCTTATGACGCCCTGGCCGCATACGACCAGGCGTTTATCCGCGCTGGCGACAAGCCCGAAGTCATCCGCGAATACATCTACGCCCTGCAGCGGGCGCGCCTGCCGGAACCGGCCCTGCGCCTGGCCCGGCAGCACCCCGGGCTGATCGAGCCGGTGATCCAGCGGCGCATCCAGGCCGACCTCGCCGCCGAACGGGTGCGCCTCTCGGAGCTGGCCAGCCGCAGTGAGAAAGAGCGCTTTGTGGTGGCCGACCGTGCCCTGGCCGACTACGACTCCCTGTTCGCCGCCTGGGGCAAGGACCCTCAAGCCCAGGACGACCTGACCCGCTGGCGCATCGACCGCCTGGGCGCCCTCAAGTCCCGGGCGCGCACCGCAGAGGTGATCAGCGAATACGAGCAGCTCACCGCTGCCGGCGTGGCCATTCCCCCGTATGCCCTGCGCTGGGTGGCGGCTTCCTACCTCGACCAGCGCCAGCCGGAAATCGCCGCGGACCTGTATCGGCGTGTGTTTTCGGCACCGGACGGTGATGCCGACCACCGCCTGGAAGACACCACCGCGCTGTATTACGCGCTGCTGGAAAGTGAACGCCCGGAAGAGGCGCTGAAACTCGCCAATGACCTGGCCGACAGTGTGCCGCAGCGAATTCAGCTCACCGGGCAAACCGTGGGCGACCCCAATGACGACTGGGTCGATGCCCAACTGCTGGCGGCCCAGGCCGGTGCCGACGGCACGGCCGGGGCTGACCTGCCGGGCACCGAGCAGCGCCTGGAGACCCTGGCGGGGCAGGCTCCGGGCAACATCAGCGTACGCCTGGCCCAGGCCGATCTGTACCGGGTGCGCGACTGGCCCCGGCTTTCGGAAAGCCTGCTCAAGGAAACCGAGAGCGTGGCCCCGCGCGATGTCAGCCTGGAAGTGTCCCAGGGCCATACGGCCCAGGACCTGCAGGAATGGCGGCAACTGGATGCGCTGACCGACGACGTGGTGGAGCGCTTTCCGGAGAGCCGCCAGGTGCAGCGCCTGGCCCGCGAGCGCGAAGTGCACGACATGGCCGAACTGCGGGTCATGACCTATGGCGGCAAAAGTTACGGCGGTGGCAGCAATGGCGCCGGCGCGGTATCCGGCAGCCGTGATTTCGGCATCGAAAGCCGGCTTTACACGCCGCCGATCGCCGAGGACTGGCGCCTGTTCGGCGGCATCGGCTATGCCATGGGGGACTTTTCGGAAGGGATCGGCCATCACCGCTGGCAGGTCCTGGGGGTCGAGCGGCGCACCCGCGACATGACCCTGGAAGCGGAAGTCTCCAACCATTCCTATGGCTACGGCGACAAGACCGGTGCCCGGGTGTCGCTGGCGCGGGACATCGACGATCACTGGCAATACGGCGGCAGCCTCGACTACCTCTCTGCCAACACCCCGCTGCGGGCCCTCAACAGTGATATCAGCGCCAACGGCGGCAGCGCCTTCCTGCGTTGGCGGGCCAATGAAAGCCGCGAGTGGAAACTGTCCCTTAGCCCATCGCACTTCAGCGACGGCAACAATAGGTTCGAGGCCCTGCTCACGGGCCGCGAAGGGGTCTACCGCTCGCCGAAAGTGCAGGTCGACCTCGGCCTGGAAGTGGGCGCCAGCCACAACACCCTGGAAGACACCCCCTACTACAACCCCGAGGCGGACCTCAGCGTCCTGCCCACCGTCACCGTCAACCACGTGCTCTATCACCGCTATCAGACCTCCTGGAGCCAACAGTTCCAGGCCGGCGCCGGTACCTACAGCGAACGCGGCTACTCCACTGGAGCGGTGGGGCTGCTCAGCTACGGCCAGCGCTACAGCTGGAACGACGTGTTCGACATCGGCGGAGTCCTGAGCGTGATCAACCGGCCTTACGACGGCGATCGGGAAACCGACCTGCGCCTGGCTGTCGACCTTACCTATCGCTTCTAGAGAAGAGTGTGACGATGCGCCTGATCAACCGTTGCATCCTCCTGCTGGGAGCCCTGGTTCTCAGCGCCTGTTCCCAGCCCGCCGCCGACTTTCTCGCCCCGGCGCAACGGCCGTTGCCCAACACCGAGGCACCCTGGCCGAAGAACCACGTGCTGGGCATTGCCTACCACGACATCGAGGATCGCGACCCGGACCAACGGGTGGTGGCGGTGCGCACCGAGCGGATGATCGAGCAACTGGCCTGGTTGCGGGAAAACGGCTACCGGCCCGTGACCGTGGACCAGATCCTGGCGGCGCGCAACGGCGGCCCCGAACTGCCGGCCAAGGCCATCCTGCTGACCTTCGATGACGGCTATTCGAGCTTCTACACCCGGGTGTTGCCGGTGCTGCGCAGCTATCACTGGCCTGCGGTGCTGGCGCCGGTGGGCACCTGGATCGACACCCCGGCCGACCAGCCGGTGAACTTCGCCGGCGAGCTGCGGCCCCGCTCTCAGTTCCTGACCTGGGCGCAGGTCCGGGAAATCTCCCGTTCCGGGCTGGTGGAAATCGCCGCCCATACCGACCACAGCCACCTGGGCATTCTTGCCAACCCTCAGGGCAACCTGCAGCCGGCGGCGGCGACCCGCCGTTTTGACGCCGCCTCCGGGCGCTATGAAAGCGAGGCGGATTTCCAGGCGCGGATGCGCCAGGACGTGACCGCCATCTCGAACAAGATCCTGGCCGTGGCCGGCTATCGCCCGCGGATCTGGGTCTGGCCCTACGGCACGGCCGACGGCTCCACCCTGCAAGTGGTGGACAGCCAGGGCTTCAAGCTGGCCCTGACCCTGGACGACGGCCTGGACACACTCGACAACCTGATGAGCAGCCCGCGTTTCCTCGTGGTGTCGGACCCGGACGGCATGCACTTCTCCAACAGCATTGTCGGTGCCGAGACCGCCGCGCCCATGCGCGTGGTGCACGTGGACCTGGACAACGTCTACGACCCGGATCCCAAGCAGCAGGAGGTCAACCTCGGCAAGCTGGTGCAGCGCATGGCCGACCTGGGGGCCAACACCGTATTCCTCCAGGCCTTCGCCGACCCCAAGGGCGACGGCCTGGTGCAGTCGCTGTATTTCCCCAACCGGCACCTGCCGATGCGCGCCGACCTGTTCGACCGGGTCGCCTGGCAATTGCGCACCCGGGCCCACGTCAAGGTCTATGCCTGGATGCCGGTGCTCAGCTTCGCCCTGGACGCCCGGCTGCCCCGGGTCACGCGCTGGGATCCGGCCACCGGCCAGAGCACCATCGATCCTAAGCAGTACCAGCGGCTGTCGCCCTTCGACCCCAATGTGCGCCGGCAGATCGGTGACCTTTACGAGGACGTGGCGCGCATGACGTCGGTGGACGGCATTCTGTTCCACGACGACGCCGTGCTCTCGGATTTCGAAGATGCCAGCCCCGGGGCCTTGCGCGCCTATGTGGCCCAGGGCCTGCCGGGTTCCATGGCCGCCCTGCGCGACGATCCGGCCACCCTGCAGCGCTGGACCCGCTTCAAGAGCCGCTACCTGATCGACTTCACCCATGAGCTGGCCGCCAAGGTCCGGGCGATTCGCGGGCCGCAGGTGCAGACCGCGCGCAACCTGTTCGCCGAGCCGATCATCAACCCGCAGAGTGAAACCTGGTTCGCCCAGAACCTCGATGATTTCCTGGTCAGCTACGACTGGACCGCGCCCATGGCCATGCCGCTGATGGAAGGCCAGAGCCAGCGGCATTCCGGGCCCTGGCTCGAAGCCCTGGTGGACCAGGTGCGCGCCCGCCCCGGTGCCTTGCAGCGCACGGTGTTCGAGCTGCAGGCCCGGGACTGGGCCCGCAAGCCCGCCAGCGACCTCTCCGCCCAGCAACTGGCGGACTGGATGGGCCGCCTCAAGCGCCAGGGCGCGACCAATTTCGGCTACTACCCGGACAACTTCCTCGAGAACTCACCGGACCTGAAGACTCTGCGGCCCGCGCTCTCCAACAAATGGAGCCCTTGAATCATGGTGGATCGTATCTTTGCGCTGGTGGTCCTGGCGCTCGTTCTCGGCGTGCCCCTGGGGCTGATCTTCGTGCTGACCGGCGAATTCCTCATGGACTTCGTCTTCTACTACCCCTTGTTCATGTCGGCGCTGTGGATCGCCGGCGGCCTGTATTACTGGATGCACTGGGAGCGCCACTGGCCGTGGAGCGACGACACCCTGCCGCCGCCCCTGGCCGGTGAGCCGCTGATCAGCATCCTCATTCCTTGCTACAACGAAGGCGACAACGTCGCCGACACCATTCATGCGGCCCTGGCCCAGCAGTACCCGAACATCGAAGTGATCGCCATCAACGATGGCTCCAAGGACAACACCGCCGAGGTGCTGGACCGCCTTGCCGCCCAGGACCCGCGCCTGCGGGTGTTGCACCTGGCGCAGAACCAGGGCAAGGCCGTGGCCCTGCGCATGGGCGCGGTGGCGGCACACAGCGAATACCTGGTGTGCATCGACGGCGATGCCCTGCTGGCGCCCAACACGGCGGCCTACCTGGTGGCGCCGATGCTGGACAACCCGCGCCTGGGCGCCGTGACCGGCAACCCGCGGATCCGCACCCGTTCGACCCTGGTGGGTCGGGTCCAGGTGGGCGAGTTCTCCTCGATCATCGGCCTGATCAAGCGCACCCAGCGGGTGTTCGGCAAAGTCTTCACCGTCTCCGGGGTGATCGTCGCCTTCCGTCGCACCGCCCTGCACCGGGTGGGCTACTGGAGCCCGGACATGATCACCGAAGACATCGACATCAGCTGGAAGCTGCAACTGGACCACTGGTACGTGTTCTTCGAGCCGCGGGCGCTGTGCTGGATCCTCATGCCGGAGACCCTGCGCGGCCTGTGGAAGCAACGCCTGCGCTGGGCCCAGGGCGGCGCCGAGGTGCTGTTCAAGAACATCCGCGGGATCTGGGAGTGGCGCCACCGCTACCTCTGGACCCTGCTGTTCGACTACTGCCTGTCCACCGGCTGGGCCTTCACCTTCCTGCTGTCGGTGATCTTCTGGGCCCTGGGCAAGTTCATCGTCATGCCCGAGGCCATCGCGGTGCACACCATCGTCCCGCCGGCCTTCACCGGGCTGGTGCTGGCGATGGTCTGCCTGACCCAGTTCGCGGTGAGTATCCTGATCGACCGCCGTTATGAAAAAGACCTGTGGAAAACCATGTTCTGGGTGGTCTGGTACCCGCTGGTGTTCTGGTTCATCAGCCTGTTCACCACCCTGGTGAGCTTTCCCCGGGTGCTGTTTGGCGAACACCAGAAACGCGCGCGCTGGGTCAGCCCGGACCGCGGCATCAAACCCATCGATGACGAAGAGGAGGTGCGCTGATGAAAATCATCCGAACCCGCCAGCGTCCGTTCATGGTGATCGTCGACGTTGTCCTCACCGTACTGGCCTGGGTAGGCCTGCTGTACTTGCTGGTTCGTGGGCTCATTCCGCTGCTGGACAGCCATGAAGGGCCGCGGATCGAAGCGGGCATGCTCGATGCCCTGACCACCCTGCAGTTCTATGCCTGGGTGGCGGTACTCAATGCGGTGCTGCTGATTTCCTGGGCCCGCTACCGCCAGCGTCGCAACAAGAGCTACCCGCCCCGGCTGCCGGCACCCGTGGTGGACGACAAGCGCCTGAGCGAAACCTTCAAGCTCAACGACGCGACCTTCGCCCAGATGCGCCAGCCCGGCACCATGATCGTGCACAACGACGAGGAGGGCGGTATCAGCCACGTCACCACGCAGTTCTATCGCATTCTTCCCGAAGACCAGCAGCACCCGCCGCTGAGGGTGGAACCGCCGCCGCGGGTGATCCATCTGCGTTCGGAAGGGGATGAAGGCAAGAAGACAGGAGAAGATTGATTGCCCAGGGGGGATGAGCCCTGGGGGGGGGTACGGCTCTTCTGAATTTGCAGAGGGAATTGTCTGATTCTATTTTCAGTAAATAAATCAATGCGTTATTGGTTTATTTGGGGTTCTGCATGGGTTTGTCGCTACGGATGTGGTTGTGGGTGAGTTGTTCTTTAATCGTAGCGAGAGAGTGAGAAGCAGGGTTCTTGCGTACGGGCGTTGGCTCTTCTAAGTGTGCAATCTCAAACTTTTTCTAAAACTTTTTAAAACTCTATAGCATTGATTTAAAAGGCTTTCATATGATTTTTCCTTTAAATATTTCAAAATTTAAAATGGGCGGCTCCATGATGGAGCTGCATGTTTTTTATCTCGTAAAGTTGTTTGAAAGTTTGATTTGATTGTTATTGGCGATTCTGCGGCAGTCATTTGACGATGCAGTAATAGCTTATTAGCGTCACGCCCTTCGTAGCTCTTGTCGTCACGCTTTCGAAGGATCGGATATGTCTCTCTCCACGCTCGGGATGAGGTTGTGCTGTGCCTTGGCCCGCAAACCTTCCGCCACCCTGCAAGCGCGGGATTCGTTCTGGGGGCTGTCCAAACGCAGCCTGGCGTTCGTCATGGCCAACATGATGTTCTGGCAGCCCGTTGTGGCGATGGCCGATGGCATCGTGGTCAACGGCAGCGGCACCAGCCTCGGCCAGGCGGGCAATGGCGTGCCCATCGTCAACATTGCCACGCCCAATGGCGGCGGCCTGTCGCACAACAAGTTCAGCGACTACAACGTCGGCCAGCAGGGGGTGATCCTCAACAACGCCATCAACCGCACCCAGGAAACCCAGCTCGGCGGAATCATCCTCGGCAACCCCAACCTGGGCGGCCGCGCGGCCAATGTGATCCTCAACGAGGTCAACGGCGGCAGCCCCAGCCAGCTCAAGGGCTACACCGAAGTGGCCGGGCAGTCGGCCCATGTCATCGTCGCCAACCCCTATGGCGTGAGCTGCAACGGCTGCGGCTTTATCAACACCCCGAAAGCCACCCTGACCACCGGCAAACCGGTGGTTGAGAACGGTCAGATCCAGCGTTACCAGGTGGACCAGGGCAGCGTCGCCATCGAGGGTGCGGGCCTCAACGCGAGCAATATCGACCAGTTCGAAATCATCACCCGCAGCGCCAAGATCAACGCCGAGATCCAGGCCAGGCACCTGGCGGTGATCGCCGGGGCCAACGACGTCGACGCCAAGACCTTGAACGCCACGGCCCGCACCGCCAACCCGGCGGATGCACCGCAACTGGCCATCGACTCATCAGCCCTGGGCGGCATGTACGCCGGGGCCATCAAACTGGTGGGCACCGAGGCCGGGGTGGGGGTGAAGCTCGACGGCAAGCTGATCGCCAGTGGCGGTGATATCCAACTGGATGCCAACGGCCAGTTGCGCATGGCGGAGGCAAGCGCGGAGAAGGGCGCGGTGGCGATCAAGGCGCAAAGCCTGGAGGCCCAGGGCGCGGTCTACGCCGGCACCGAGCTCAAGGTGCAAACCCAAGACGACCTGAACAACCACAGCACCCTGGCGGCGGCCAACAGCATCAACCTGGGCAGCGGCGGGCAACTGAACAATCAGGGCATCATCGAAGCCGGGGTCAACCTCGACAACAGCAGCAACCCGAACGGCGATGTCACCCTGACGGCGCAAAACCTGAACAACACTGGCAAGAGCGTGGTGGCCAGCCGTGATCTGACGGTCACGACCACCCAGACCCTGGACAACCAGGGCGGCACCCTGAGCGGGCAGCGCCAGGTGAAGGTCAGTGCCGGGGCTCTGGATAATAGCCATCAGGGCAAGCTGCTGAGCGCCGAGCGCCTGCAACTCGATGCCGAGCAAGTGCGCAACAGCCAGGGCGGCCTGATCAAGAGCCAGCAGTCCCTCAATGCCACCCTCGGCCACCTGGGCAACAGCGGCGGCGAGCTGTCGAGCCAGGGCAGCAGCAACCTGGTGCTGGCCGGGATGGACAACCTCACCGGCGTGGTACTGGCGCAACAGACCCTGACCATCACCGGCAGCGCTGAGCTGGACAACCAGGGCGGGCTGCTGTCGGGCTGGCAGGGCCTGACCCTCAACGGCACAGGCTTGAACAACAGCAACAAAGGCACCGTCTCCAGCCTCAAGGGCGGTGTCGAGGTCATCCTCAGCGACGCCTTGAACAACAGCCAGGGCGGTGGCCTGGTCAGCCAGCAGGCCCTGGACGTCAAGGCCGCCAGCCTCGACAACAGCCTCAAGGGCATGATCTCCAGCGCGGGTGCACAGAGCCTCAAAATCAGCGACCTGCTGGACAACAGCCAGGGCGGCTCCATCGACAGCGCCGCCACCCTGACCCTGCAGGCCATGACCCTGGGCAACAACGGCGGCACCCTTGACGCCGCGGGTGACCTGACCTTTACCGGCACCGACCTGGACAATGGCACCGGCACTTTCACCGGCAAAACCGCCGTCACCCTTAATCTGTTGGGCGCGTTGAACAATACCCACGGCAAGCTGGCCAGCGGCGGCCCGCTGCGCATCGAACGCGCTGGGCAGATCGACAATCGGGGTGGCCAGATGGCCAGCCAGGGCCTGCTGAGCCTGTTCGCTGCCAGCCTGGACAATCGTAACCGTGGGACCTTGATGGCCAACGACCCACTGACCCTGACCCTGGACGGCGCACTGCAGAACAGCGGTGATGGCTTGATCTACAGCCAGACCGGCGGCCTGCACGTTCAGGCCGGGAGCCTCACCAATGGCAAGGGCACCCTGCAGAGCCAAGGCGCTCTGAACCTGAGCACCGGCGACATCGACAACCAGAGTGGTCGCATCCTGGCCAGGAACGGTAACCTGAACATCGGCGCCGGCCACTTGGATAACCGTGGGGGCGTGCTTTCTAGCGTGCAAGGCTCGATGATCGCCGATCTTCGCGGCGTGCTGAAAAACGGCTACGACCCGAGCAACAACCGCCAGGGCGGCGTGACCCAGGCCCAGCGCCTGACCCTCAAGGCCCTGGCTGGCATAGACAACGACGGCGGGCGGATTTCCGCGCAAAGCGGCGATGCGCTGATCACCACCGGCGATTTCGATAACCGCAACGGTGGCCTCTACGCCAAGGGCCTTGTCAAAGTTAGCGGCGGCCATTTCGACAACAGTGGCAACAACGGGCAAATCGCCGGCCAGCAGATTAATTTCGACCTCAGCGGCGCTCTGAATAACCACAAGGGCATCATCGAAAGCGACAGCAGCCTGACGATCAAGGCCGCCAGCCTCGACAATCAGACCGGCCAATTGCGCGCCCTGGGAGACGGTGGCGATACACGGCTGGAGCTCGACGGATTGTTCGACAACCGCGATGGCTCTCTGGAAACCGCCAACCAAAACCTGGCCTTCGACGCTGGCAGCTTCAACAACCGTGGCGGCAGCGTGCTGCACAGCGGCAACGGCCTGTTCGGCCTGTCCATGGCCAACCTCGAGGATGTGGGCGGGCGCCTGAAAACCGCCGGCCAGCTGATCCTGGAAGGCGAACGCTGGACCAACAGCAGCTCGATCCAGGCCGGGAAACTGACAGTCAACGTCAACCACCTGACCCAGGCCCGTACGGGCCAGCTCCTAGCCGGCAATGGCCTGATAGGCAGCGGCGTGAACTGGATCAATGACGGCCTGATCGGCAGTGATGCAGGCGTCAATATCGACCTCAGTGGTCATTACAGCAGCAAGGGCCGACTCAGCAGCTTTGGGCAACTGGACCTAAAAACTGCCCAAGTGGATCTGGCAGACAGTGCCAGTATTGCTGGCGGCGGCAACACCACAGTCTCGGTGGTCGGCCAGTTGAACAACGCAGGGCGCCTGAGCGCTGCGGCCGGGCTCACGCTCAACGCGAGTGGCATCAACAATCAGGGCACCCTTGGGGCTGCCCAGAACCTGACCTTGACCACCGGCGGCCTGCTCAACGATCACGGGCTGGTGTTCAGTGGCGACGACATGGGGCTGCGGGTCGACACCCTGACCAACAGCTACGGCAACGTTTACAGCCTCGGTCATCTGACGATCGATCGCGATGGTCAGGGGGCTCTGGCCAGCCGCATCGCCAACCGTTCCGGCACCCTGCAAAGCGATGGTTCCATGACGCTTGCAGCCAGCACCCTTGAGAACATGCGCGATGTGCTGGCCACCAACAACGGCGGCATCTACACCGCCAGAATCGCTGAAGTCGCCTGCATCGAGGGCTACAACGCCGGTGACTGTGGCGGCAAACGCAATCACGTGTGGGAGATCGTTCAGCGCGACAAATTTGAAGTCACCGAAGCGAGTGCGGCGTCGAGCATTGCCGCTGGCGTCAACCTGAATATCAACGCCGGCGACCTGCTGAACCAGAGCAGCAGTATCAGCGCGGCCGGCAACCTGATGGCCACGGTCAACAACTTGACCCACAGCGGCGTGGAAACCGGCGAGGCCGAAACCACCCGGGTGTTCATGTCGGCGCGGACCAAAAATGCCAGTGCCTGGTACAACGTCGCTAACGCTGTCACCAACCGATACTGGTTCCAGAGTGCGGGTTATACGCCTGATGACCTGGGTGGTCTGGAAGGCGCGCTGGCCGGTTTTATCGGCATGACCGAACGTGAGTGGGTCGGCCTGGGGACGACGAAAAAACTCGCCGGTGGTGATCAAAGCTATGCCGCAGTGATCCAGGCCGGGGGAGCGGTGAGCATCAAGGCCGGCAATGGCTTCGACAGCAGCGTGGTCCGTCCGGGTTACACCTATGTCGGCAGCGGTGCGCGTACCGATACCCAAGTACCGGGTACCGCCTTCGCCACTCGCATCAGCCTCAGCCCGCAACTGCCCCCAGACCTGACCCAGCAACAGGTCAACCCCCTGGCCCTGCCTGGCTTTAGTCTGCCCGCTGGGCAGAACGGTCTGTTCCGCCTCAGTGGTCAGAGCAGCAGCGCCGCACCAGCTCCGGCGCAGATCGCCGGCCTGCCGGATGCCGCGAACCTTACCCGGCCGCACAAGTACCTGATAGAAACCAACCCGGTACTCACCGACCTCAAGCAGTTCATGAGCTCGGACTACCTGCTGTCCAGCCTCGGTTACAACCCGGACGACAGCGCCAAACGCCTGGGGGATGGCTTCTACGAGCAGAAGCTGATTCAACAAGCGGTACAAGCCCGTACCGGCCAGCGTTTTATCGACGGCCAGAACAGCGACGAACAGCTGTTCAAGTACCTGATGGACAACGCCATTCAAAGCCGGCAACAGCTCAACCTGTCGGTGGGCGTGACCCTGACCTCCGAGCAGGTGGCGGCCCTGACCCACGACATCGTCTGGCTGGAAAGCCATGAAGTGAACGGCGAACAAGTGCTGGTGCCCGTGCTGTACCTGGCCCAGGCCAAGAACCGACTGGCCCCGAACGGCGCCCTGATCGCGGGTAACGACGTCAACCTGATCGCCGGCCAGGACCTTAACAACGTCGGCACCCTGCGCGCGACCAACAACCTGTCGGCCCAGGCCGGGCAGAACCTGATCAACAGCGGCCTGGTGGAATCCGGTAATCGCCTTGACCTGCTGGCCGGCAACGACCTGGTGAACAAGGCCGGCGGCATCGTCGCCGGGCGTGACGTGAGCCTCGCCGCAACCTGGGGCGACGTCATCAACGAGCGCACCCTGACCTCGCACCAGAGCAGCAACGGCAGCTACGCCCAGCAGCGCGACTTCGTCGACAACGCCGCCCGGGTAGAAGCGGCGAACAGCCTGGTGATCAGTGCCGGGCGCGACATCAACAACAACGGCAGCGTACTCAAGAGCGGAGCCGACACCAGCCTCAAGGCCGGTCGCGACGTCAACCTGAGCGCTGTGGAACAGGTGGTCAGCAACGACCGCGGCGTGCGCTACAACGACCTCAGCGTGACCCAGAACGGCTCCAGCCTGCAGGCCGGTCGCGATCTGGCCATCAGCGCCGGCCGCGACATCACCGCCATCGCCAGCCAGATCGAAGCCAAGCGCGATGTGGCGATGACCGCCACGGAAAACCTGAGCCTGGTTTCAGCGGCCAATGAGCAGCATGCGTATAGCAAGACCAAGAAGGTCACCAGCCAGGAGGATCATGTTCAGCAGGTGGGCACCACCTTGGTTGCCGGCGGCAATGTGGCGCTCAAGGCCGGTGAGGATCTTGCGCTGACGGCCAGTCGGGTGACGGCGGGGGATGAGGCGTATCTCTATGCGGGCGGTGATGTGAACCTCAGCGCTGGGCAGAACAGCGACTACAGCTATTACCGCAAGACCAAGACCAGCAGTTCCGGGTTGTCCAGCAGCCAAAAAACACGGATTGATAGCAGCAACTCCATCACTCAACAGGGCTCTTCCGTCAGTGGTGATACTGTGGTCATCCGCGCCGGCCAGGATATTGGCGCGACCGCCAGCGATATTGTCTCCACCCACTCCACCAGCCTGGTTGCAGGACGCAATGTCGAGATCGATAGCGCCACCGAAACCTACGAGCAAAGCCATTCGACATCGAAGAAAAAGTCCGGCTTGTTGAGCAGTGGCGGGATTGGTTTCACCCTGGGTTCAACTAGCGCTCAGAACACCTCGTCCAGCACCACCGAAAACGCCAAGGCCAGCACCATTGGCAGTGTGCTGGGCAACGTCGATATCCAGGCCGGCAAGGACCTGACTCTTAAAGGTTCCGACGTCATCGCGGGCAAGGACATCAGTCTCGTCGGGCAGAACGTCAGCATCCTCGCGGCGGAAAATCACAACAAGAGCGAGCAAACCTCCAAGACCAAGACCAGCGGCCTGACCCTGGCGCTGTCCGGAACCGTCGGCAGTGCTGTCGACGCCGCGTACCAGACCACCAAGCAAGCCAGGGAGGAGGACGATAGCCGCCTTTCTGCCCTGCAAGGCATCAAGGCTGGCCTGACTGGTGTTCAGGCCTGGCAAGCGGCCCAACAGGGCGGCGGGATGAACGGCGATAACATTGGCCAGTTCGTCGGTATCAGCATTTCCCTGGGCTCGCAGCAGTCCAGTTCCAAGCAGACTCAGGAGCAGGTGGTCAGTCAGGGCAGTAGCCTGACCAGTGGCAACAACCTCTCCATTGTGGCTGCCGGTAGCGGTACCGCTGGGGCAGATGGCGACATTCGCGTGCAAGGCAGCCAACTCAAGGCGGGCAATAACGTGCTGCTGGCCGCTGAGCGTGACATCCAGCTTGAGGCCGCGGCCAACCGGCAAAAGCTTGATGGCAAGAACAGCAGCAGCGGCGGTGCCATTGGCGTCAGCTTGGGCGTTGGCCCCAACGGCGCAGGCCTGAGTATCTTCGCCAACGGCAACAAGGGTGTGGGCAAGGAAAAGGGCACCGGCACCACCTGGACCGAGACCACCCTGGACGCCGGTAACCAGGCGAGCCTGATCAGTGGGCGGGACGCCGTTCTCAAGGGTGCGCAAGTCAATGCGGACAAGATCACGGCCAAGGTCGGGCGCGACCTCACGCTGCAAAGCCTGCACGACACCGACGACTACAAGTCCAAGCAGAGCAATGTCAGCGGCGGTGCCAGCTTCACGTTCGGCACGATGACCGGCAGCGCTTCGGTCAGCGTCAGCCAGAGCAAGATCGACTCCAAGTACCAGAGCGTGCAGGAACAGACCGGGTTGTTCGCCGGCAAGGGCGGCTATCAGGTTGAAGTGGGCAAGCACACCCAGCTCGATGGCAGCGTCATCGCCAGCACCGCAGAAACCGACAAAAACCGCCTGAGCACGGGCACCCTGGGCTGGAGCGATCTCAAGAACGAGGCCGAATACAAAAGCCAGATGCAGAGCGCCAGCGTCAGCAGCGGTAACGGCGGTGCTGATGGCTTCACCAGCAACATGCCCAGCGGCATGTTGATCGCCTACAACCACGGCGGCAGTGCCAGCGGCACCACCTCATCGGCAATCTCCAACGGCACTTTGGACATTCGTGATCCAGGCCAGCAGAAGCAGGACGTTGCCACCCTCAGCCGCGACGTCGAACACGCCAATGGCAGCATCAGCCCGATCTTCGACAAGGAGAAGGAGCAGAAGCGCCTGCGAGAGGTGCAGCTGATTGGCGAGATTGGCACTCAGGTGACGGACATTGTTCGGACCGAGGGGCAGTTGAAGGCCGATCAAGAGGCGAGCAAGGAACTTGAAGAGAAAGGTATTTATCGACCAGGAAGCAATGCCAGCAAAGAGGAGGTTGAGAAGTACCAGACGAAGCTGATTGCTACTGATGCCTATCAGCAGATCATGGGCAAATACGGTACGGGTGGTGATTACCAGCGAGTAGCCCAAGCCGTCACCGCCGCCCTGCAAGGATTGGCCGGTGGGGATATCGGCTCTGCCCTGGCTGGCGCCTCGGCACCGTATCTGGCGCAGTTGATCAAGAAATCCACAGGTGACAATCCAGCCCTCAACACAATGGCTCACGCTGTGCTGGGAGCTGCCGTTGCCCAGGCCCAAGGTAACTCGGCAATAGCGGGCGCTGCAGGTGCTGCAGGTGGAGAGCTGGCTGCTCGATTGATCACCCAGCAGCTGTATGGCACCAGCGATACCAGCTCCCTCAGTGAAGAACAAAAGCAGACAGTGGCTGCGCTATCGACGTTAGCCGCTGGGCTTGCGGGGGGAATTGCGAAAGGCGATAGCGCGGGTGCAATTGCGGGTGCCGGGGCTGGCAAGAATGCTGTGGAAAATAATCATTTAGGAACAGGGGTCAATATTTTTGGCCATCAATTGGGTAAGGACCAAGTAGCGGAATTTGGCAACGAACTCAAAGCATCCTGTGGTGATTCCGGAGGGCTGCAAGCTTGTCTGAAAACTTACGACACATGGAAAGAAACTTCCTACCGGCAGGGCGGGTTGGAGACAAAAGAGGCTCAGGCAGGGTGGGAAGAGTTCGTAGAGGCAGTTTACACAGAGAAAGTGCTGCCTCTATGTAAAGGGAACGCTGCTTGTGAGCGCAATGTTGCTACCCATATGGCCGTCACGACGGTGACGTATGCGGGCGACAGCGTAGGTATAGGTCAGGCAATCGGCGAGGCTACCCGGGCAGTCAATTTGGCTAATGGAAACTGGGTTCGCGTTGGGTTGCAAGTCGTAGAGGATGCGAGCTTACTGGCTACGCTTGGCAGCATGGTGGGAGTGTTCTCAAAAGTAGGGAGTGCTGGTGGTGCAGGGCAAGCCGCCAGGAATCCTAATCCGACAAGTGCTTTGACAGATGCTGAAACTGGGATTAGTAAACTACCAAAAGTTTGGGATGTACCAGATACTACAATTAATAAATTTCCAGCAAGTTGGGCTGTTTCTCCAAATAAAAAAGGCACTGGGTTTAGATGGCAAGACCCCCAAAACAAAGGAAATGGTGTTCGGGTAGATAAGGGGGAGCCTCATATAAGTCAGCCAACTCAGCAAGTGGATCACGTTATTGTTAGGTCAAATGGTCAGGTTATAGGTAGAGATGGTAAACCTGTTATAGGGTCTATTAAAGATCATGCAGAGCAAGTTCATATCCCATTGAGCGAGTATAAAAAATGGAAAACTTGGAACTCTCCGAACTAGAATATCCTACGATGAGAGACGAACTGATTTCCTACTTGGAGGGGTTGTCCAGTGCTGATTATCAATACAGAGCATGGGTGTCTAGATCTGACTCGGATATAGCTTATGATGAGTTTAATTACGCTGTTCATTTTTTATACGATGATACCGATTTAGCAACCGACCCTCGTTCTTGGATCGGAATTGTGCTTAGAGGGGAAAACGAAGCAAGAGCAATTTCCGATGTTGTTAAGAGTATTGATAAGGTTTTCGATAAATATGGGACTTGTCTTGCGGATGAGGACTATCTGACGAAGCCTGAATGGGCTGATGTTATTGAGTCATCAAAAAACGCTTTAGTAGAGTTTTCTCAGGTATAGACGTCTTGATTTTATCTAATGCTTAAAGTTAAAGAACCCCGGTTCACGCGGGGCTCTTCATTATGTTGTAAAGCAAATTACTCCCACAGGTTGTGGAGTTGCCTGCGGTAAGATGATGCTGAGAGATCGTAGGATTTTTGCTACTCAAGTTGAGTTGGGGACAGAGCTTACCTCTATGAGTACGTTGGCAAACAAGCTGAATAAATTTGACTCTGGTTGGGCAGGTAATACTGTTGTATACGTCTAGTTTTAATGCATTGAATAAAACAGGCTTGTGAAGTGCAATAATGTGGGGTTCGGAAAATAAAATAGGGCGTTGGGTTGTTGTTAGTGGGGGTGATGATGCGGGCCGAGTGTTGATTAAAGACTCGTAAGATGGATCTTTATAGCTTTAAGGACGTATGGAATGGGCAGTCCGTATATAAGCAGTAGCGTTGTAATTCGGTCGCTTTGTTATTCTGAGGGCTCTCAGGAAATTCTTTATGTTTTTATAGTTGACGGCGTTGAGCGAAAACTAACCGGGAAGATGCATGATGACTCAGATATAAGAGGTGTTGAGTATAGTTGCGAACTGGATGAGTTTGTGATGTTACTCATGCCATTTGATGAAAAAACATCAAAAAAGCTGTTTTCAATATCCTGGATGTATGTTGACGGCGAGGACGTTCAGTTTCCAATCACTTTAATTCGATTGTGATTTTGTAGCTGCAAAAGGAACTGCTGGAGAAAAGGCGTGATAAGAAATAATGCTATTATTTTAGTGCTGTTTTTGCTTGTGGGTTGTGCCCCTTCATACTCTCACTGGACTGACGGGATGAATGCTCTGGTTGGTACTAAGTTTGAGTCCCATATTTATTCGGACTGTAGTCGAGGGTGTGGAGATTCGTATTGGTCGCCGGTAAATAGAAATGAAGTGTTTGATCGTGTGCTCGAAGAAGGGGAAGGCAGGCGCTTTTACATAACGTGGATAAGAGATTGTCGATATTCTGTTTTGGTTTCTAGGGATGGAATTATAAAGTCTTGGAGATATGAGGCCGCAAACACGAAAAGCTGTTATGTTTTTTAGTCTAATGGCTATAGATAGGGACGAACAGCTTTGAAAGAGGTGACTATTTAAAGAAGCGGGAGGTCGTGAAATACAGGAGTTTGTATTCAAGTGAGTCAGATGCTGAGACTGTCTTTTTTTAGTGTTTTTCTAATTTTTTCCGGATGTAGTGTTGGTCCCTATATTCATCCTGAATCTACGAATATAAATAAGGGTCACTCTAATTCGACTTGTCATGGCAGGCGAAGTGCCTTTTGGTATGGGATTGTAAATCCTGGCGATTTTTCTGGAGCGGTGATTGCGACTGTTTATACCACGCTGCCAGGTACGCCAGAATTTGACCCTGTTACTCGATCTATTACCGGTACAACAGACACTCAATTGAGAATTGAGTTTGAGGTTCATCCATATAAGCCTGAACAACAATGGGCTTTCGGCAAAGAGGCCAAGGCCATTGTTCGACAAGCACATGTCATGCAGAAAATGCATGCGCAAAACCCTACGTTCATCAGTACATTCTCGTCTTATATAGTGTTGCGATTGAATAATGGAGACCAGAGAGAAATTTTTGCTCCGCAAATGCAGACGACTTTTGAAGCGAAGAAAAATCGACCCAGTGTTATATCCATCCAATTGTCGTCGGGGCAGTTGGACGATTTTTCGATAACCCTTCCTGATATATTTGTGAACACTAAAAAAATCGATATTCCGACCATGCATT
Source organism: Pseudomonas sp. BIGb0176 (assembly GCF_024810175.1). Taxonomy (NCBI): domain Bacteria; kingdom Pseudomonadati; phylum Pseudomonadota; class Gammaproteobacteria; order Pseudomonadales; family Pseudomonadaceae; genus Pseudomonas; species Pseudomonas sp. BIGb0176. The sequence goes on along the minus strand of NZ_JANUEC010000005.1, from coordinate 315,726 downwards.
TCAAAAGTAATGAATGCCGAAGGAGATGAATGTGTTGCTGAACAATATAAGTGAGCAACTTCCGCTAAAGGCAGCGGGCGACTTTAAAGTCGCCCTTATTTATTGACTAGGTCATTTGCGGTTGCAAACGCCGTGATGTCACATCCAGCAGATCACAGCCATCGCGCAGCAGGATGCTGCACACCAGGGTCAGTTCCTGCAGTAGCACCGGTTCGCTGCGCAGGGTCTCGGCGGCGAAGTTCTCCAGCAGTTGGGTCGCGGCGCGGATGCGAAAGGCTGCGGCGTCGTGCAGCACATCGATGGGCGCCTGGGTGTCGATCAGCAGGGAAGGAATCAGGCAGTCGTGGCCGGTTAGGGATATATAACGGTTCATTAGTACACCTCGCTTAATGGATCGATGTACTCGTTACCCCGGTCGCCAAACCAGGTCGCCATATGGGCGACGGCCGGACTATAAGCCGCCGGCTTGCGAGGGTGCAAGGCAAGTGTGGTGGCGTCTTTTCCGAGAGCGTTGTAGGGCTTTTTCCGTACACATCCATCCCGCTTGCGACTGTATTTCCAGGTGTTTAGCCAGGGCGCTTTTGGCGAACGGTCGGCTAGCCTGTATGTACATTTGTAAATACGGAATTGCTTATGTACGTTGCATGGGACGAGGCCAAGAACCACGCCAACATGCTCAAGCACGGCATCGATTTCAACGATGCGGTGCTGATGTTCCAGCGCCCGGTGCTGTCCTTGCGCGATGAGCGCCTGGACTACGGCGAGGAGCGCTGGGCCAGCCTCGGTTGGATCAGGACCCTGGTGGGCGTGGTGGTCCATACCGAGCGGCGGGGTCATGCGGTGCGCATCATCTCGGCGCGAAAAGCCACTAAGCGGGAGGCTAAATATTATGTCCAACGGATCGAAAACTGATTGGGATCGCCTGGCGAAAACCGATGACCAGGGCATCGATACTTCTGATATCCCCGAGCTGGATGACGATTTCTTTCGCCGCGCCGAGGTGCACCTGCCGGGCAAGAAGGCCGTGACCATTCGCCTGGATGCCGATGTGCTGGAGTGGTTCAAGGGCCAGGGCGCGGGTTACCAGACGCGGATCAACCAATTGCTGCGCCAGTACATGCAGGCCCACCGGGACTGAGGCCTGTGCATCATTTCAGGAGGCGGGCGGATGGCCCGCCGCTCTTTCCGGCCGGCCGTGGAGGGTGGTCGCCATTGCGATTCCTGTCTGAAATATTCATTTACAACTACCCCCGTCCTCAAGCTCAATCTGCTCCCTTGCCTGGTGCGAAGGAGTGCGCTCTTTCGTGCAGGCTATAGTCTTGTGCTCACCCTGACCTCATCCGCAAATAAGGTGCTTTCGTATGTCTCGCTTTGCCTCCCGCAATACTTGGCTGGCCGTTGGTGCCGCGTTGCTGTGCCTGCACTTGCCCGTGCAGGCCCAGGAGCGTTTTACCCTGAACATTCCCGGGGTTTCGGATGACCGGCTGTTCACCACGGGCAATGCCAGCGATGCTAAGGGCTGTGGCGGGCACAATAATTCCCCGGCCTTGAACTGGACTGCCGGCCCGACCGGGACCTTGAGCTACGCCATCGTCATGCACGACCCGGACGGGGCCAAGGGCCAGGGCGTGGATCACTGGGTGCACTACGGCATCAAGCCCACCACCCGGCAGATTCCCGCCGGTGCCGGCAACAAGCCGAACCTGGAAGGGCTGGCCGGCCTCAACAGCCGCAACGGTACTTCCTATATGGGCCCGTGCCCGCCGGTGGGTGACAGCGCGCACCACTACATCATCCAGATCTACGCCCTGGACCTGCCGCCGGAAGCCCTGCCCGCCGGGCTGACCCGCGCCCAACTGCTGGAAAAGATCAACGGTCACGTACTGCGCAACAGCAGTGTGGTGCGCCGCTATTCCCGCTGAGTGAAATTTTTTCCGAAGGCTTAACCCGAATCGCCCAGGGGCTTCGTCTGAAGGGAGGAATGGATCATTTCTTTCCGAGGTCAGCCCCATGTCCCTTCCCGTGCATTTCCTTCGTCCGGCCGCCCAGGGTTTTGCCGCCGGCCTGTTGCTGGCAGTTGCCGGCTGTGGTGTGTCGTCCAAGCCCGAATCCGCTGCCGGCTCGTCAACCCAGGGAGCATTGCCGCAGTACGAGGTGCAGCATGCCGATGCCACCATGGCCAAGCGCGCAGTGCATCCCATGAGGTTGTCAGCGCCGATGCCGGCGCCCGTTAGCTCACGGGATTCGCTGGTGGCCGGTTACCGCGACGAGCCCCGGGAGCAGTACCAGAAACTGCCGGACAACCCGATCCACAGCGTCGCCGAAGCACCGGTCTCGACCTTCAGCGCCGACGTCGATACGGGTGCCTATGCCAACGTCCGCCGCTTGCTCAACCAGGGCAGCCTGCCGCCGGAGGGCGCGGTGCGCCTGGAGGAACTGGTCAACTACTTCCCCTACGATTACGCCCTGCCCACGGACGGCTCGCCCTTTGGCGTGACCACCGAGCTGGCGCCGTCGCCGTGGAATCCCCATACCCGCCTGCTGCGCATCGGCATCAAGGCATCGGATCGCGCGGTGGCGGAGCTGGCCCCGGCCAACCTGGTGTTCCTGGTGGATGTCTCCGGCTCCATGGATCGCCGTGAAGGCCTGCCCCTGGTGAAAAGCACCCTCAAGCTGCTGGTGGATCAACTGCGGGACCAGGATCGGGTGTCGCTGGTGGTCTACGCCGGTGAATCACGGGCGGTGCTGGAGCCCACGTCCGGTCGTGACAAGGCGAAGATCCGCACTGCCATCGACCAGCTCACCGCGGGTGGTTCCACGGCGGGCGCCTCGGGTATCCAGCTGGCCTACCAGATGGCCCAGCAGGGTTTTATCGACAAGGGCATCAACCGCATCCTGCTGGCCACCGACGGCGACTTCAACGTCGGCGTCAGCGACTTCGACAGCCTCAAGGCCATGGCCGCCGAGAAGCGCAAGAGTGGTGTCTCCCTGACCACCCTGGGGTTCGGTGTGGACAACTACAACGAGCACCTGATGGAGCAACTGGCCGATGCCGGTGACGGCAACTACGCCTACATCGACAATCTGCGCGAAGCGCGCAAGGTGCTGGTGGACCAGCTCAGCTCGACCCTGGCGGTGGTGGCCAAGGACGTGAAGCTGCAAGTGGAGTTCAACCCGGCCCAGGTCAGCGAATACCGCCTGCTGGGTTATGAGAACCGTGCACTCAAGCGAGAAGACTTCAGCAACGACAAGGTCGACGCCGGGGAAATCGGTGCAGGGCATACGGTTACCGCGTTGTATGAAATTGTCCCGGCTGGCGAGAAGGGTTGGCTGGAGCCGCTGCGTTATGCCCAGGCCAAGGCGCCGCAACAGAGTGGCAAGCAGGGCGAGCTGGCCATGCTGCGGCTGCGCTACAAGGCGCCGGAAGGCGGCAGCAGCCGCCTGATCGAACGGCCCATCAGTGCCCAGCAGCCCGGCAGCCTGGCGGCGGCCAGCCCCGACCTGCGCTTCGCCGCAGCCGTGGCGGCGTTCTCCCAGCAGCTCAAGGACGGCCGCTACACCGGCAACTTCAGCCTGGCCGACACGGTCAAGCTGGCCCAGGGCGCCAAGGGTGCCGACCCTTACGGCCTGCGAGGCGAGTTCGTACAGCTGGTGGAGCTGGCGCAAAGTCTGCAAACTCAGGCGCCGAAAGCCCAGGCGGCGCAGCCCGTGGACTTGAGCCAAGTGCAGAGCCGCCTTGAGTAGACCTCAGACCCGCAGTGAACAGGAGTTCAACCGCCCTATGTCTGCTGCCCAATCCACCAGCGACGCCAGCAGCGATGAAACGCTGCTGGCGCGTTACCGTGCCGGAGACCCCGCGGCCTTCGAGGTGCTTTACCAGCGCCATCGCCAGGGCTTGTATCGCTTTGTGCTGAGCCTGTGTGGCAAGGCCGAGCTGGCGGATGAGGTCTACCAGGAAACCTGGCTCAGTCTGATCCGCAGCACCAGCCAGCCCCAGGGCCGGGCCAGCTTCCGGACCTGGTTGTACCAGATTGCCCGCAACCGCTTGATCGACCACTGGCGCAAGCACGGCCAGCGCAACCCGTTGCACGACAGCTATGACGAACAACTGCACGGTGAAGCCGACCAAGCCCCCGGCCCCGAACAGCAACTGAGCCTGTGCCGCGACCAGCAGCGTATCGAAGCCGCCCTGCAGGACCTGCCCGAAGACCAGCGCGAGGTGTTCCTGCTGCGGGCCCACGGCGACCTGGAACTGCCGGAAATCGCCAGCCTGACCCAGGCTCCCCTGGAAACGGTGAAAAGCCGTTTCCGCTATGCGTTGAAAAAATTGCGTCGGCTCCTGGCCGAGGAGGTACTCACATGACTGACGCCCGACAGACCCCAACCCCCGAAGAGCAGATGCTGGCGCATATCCGCCAACACAGTACCCAGGAACCACCGGCCCATCTGGATGCCCTGATCCTGGCCACTGCCCGCCGCGAAGCCCCGGCGCCCAAGCCCGGCTTCTGGCAACGCTGGATGCAGGCCTGCCTGCGGCCGCGTTATCAACTGGCTTTTGCCAGTCTGTTTGGCGTGGCGCTGGTCATCGGTTTGCTGCGCCCTTCCCCGGAGCACTATCCACAAGAGCAGGCCTTTGTCCCTGCGCCCGCTCCAGCCCCAGCTGCGCCCATGGCACGCCAGGCGGCGCCACGTTCCGCCGAGTTGGCCGGGGCCTTGAGCGTCCCTGAGCCGGCTGCCCCTTCGCCCATCGCTCCGGCGGCCCCTGTCGGCAGTTTTGCCGCGGCGCCGGAGATGGAAGCGTCCGCTGATGCAGCGCCACCTGCGATGGCCAAGCCCAGGGCCGAGTCGAGCAAGCTGGCCAAGCGCATGTCGGCGCCGGCCGCGCCCCGGGCGATCAAGCGATTGAATGAGCAACTGCAGACAGTGCTGCGTCTATGGGACGAGGGTCAGAACCGCGCGGCGGCCGAGTTGCTGCTCCAGCTGCAGGAAACTTATCCACAGGAGGATCTGGACGCGCGCCTGCAAGCCTTGCGTCGTCAATAAGGTGCGGGGGTTGGCTGTCGCAGCGGAAAACGCGCACTATCTGCCCAGTTTCCAGAAAGTGAGAGGCCGGTCATGGCACCCCGCATCGACCGTATTGCTGCAATGTTGAACTGCCCGATCAAGGGCGCGGAGCTGCGCCAGGCCATCAAGGAAAGCCGCAAGGACTTTGGCCTTGAAGAGGGCGAGGACCTCGATCAGCAGGCCGACGACGAAGACGATCAGGCGGCCCCGCACTCCGACGCCGTCGAGGAGGAGTGATCCGGCAGCCCCAGCGCTCAGGCGTAGGGGGTGGCGGGCAACTCGATGAACTCGGCGCAGGCACCGTCCGCGGTCATGCGCCGGGCCCGTTCCGGCAGCAGCCGGGCGTGGTTTTCCACTTGCCAGCGATACCAGCTCAGGCGCTGCACGATCCGCCGCCGGCAGGGCTCCGGCAATTGCCCCAGCAGGTCGACACTCTCGGGCGCCCAGCGGGCTCGGGTCGAGTAGTAGCAGAACAGGTTTTCCCGCAGGCCGAAACAGTCCTCAATGCTTTCCTCGACGCTGTACGCGTAGCGCTCGAAGCTGGCACTCAGTTGCTGTGCGCCGTCGGCGTTGTCCCGCAGGTAGGCGAAGATCCCCGGCCAATTGATGCAGTACAGGTGCTCGTCCCAATCGCCGTCCCGGGTCAGGTACTGGCCCTGGCCGCGAAAGAACTGCAGCACTTCCTCGCGCTCCAGAGCCACTTCAAAGTTGCTTTTCATCGGGTGTTCCCTTGACGTCGGCGATGCTCACAGATAACGCCACGCATTCGATCACGCAATCGAAGCCGATTTCCAGGCGCAGGTGATAACCGGGGCCCAGGCGAGTGAGCTGGGTGCGCATGCGCCCGTCGAAGCGCGTGCCGCTGACCGCCAGTTCGCTGATGCCCTGGACCTTGAGCACGAAACTGCAGTGGGTCGCCGCCTCGATCACCGGCCAGCTGGCAGGCACAGACAAGCGCGGCAGTTCACCGCTCAGGTGCAGGCTCAGTTGCTCGCCCTGGAACTGCGGGCCCTGGGTCTCCAGGTCATAGGGCGTGGCGGTCACATCGAACTCGGCCCGCCAGGCTTCAGGGTTGTCGATGCCGAACAGCCAATCCCCGCCGAAACGCTCACGGTGCGGGATTGCCCGGCACTCTGCCAGCGAAGGCAATTGCGCGCGGACCAGGTCTTCCTGCCAGCGCTCCCGTGCCGCGTTCAGCAGGCGCTGGAAAAGGTCCCGGCTGTTGTCGATCACCCCTGGCCAGTTGCTGGGCCACTGATCGTATTCGTAGTCGTCCTCGATGGGCTCCCAGATCTGTTCGAAGTCATAGTCCGGGTCATCCAGGGCCGCTTGCAGCACCTCCACCAGCCGCTGTCGATGCCGGAAATTCTCCCGGGAACCGTGGCGCATCAGGCCGTAGTGGCGGACCAGGTATTCGCGGTCGTCCGGGTCATTGGGGTTGTAGCGGTTCAGTTCGGCATCCAGGGCCGGGGGCATGTCATAGCCCATGAACCAGGTGACCCAGTCGCGTATCTGGGGCTCGAAGGGTTGATTGTGCAGGGGATGGCGCAGCATCGGGACCTCCTGTCCGGGGGCGGCGAATGTAGCAAGTTGCGCCTCGCCAGGACAGCCCGGGGCCGTCATGTGTGCGGGGTGCCGTCCGGGCATTGCGCCGTTTTGCATCGCGGATCAACAAAAAAGCCCCAGGCCGTAAGACCTGGGGCTTTTTCGCTGAAGATGGCGCACTCGGCGGGATTCGAACCCACGACCCCTGCCTTCGGAGGGCAGTACTCTATCCAGCTGAGCTACGAGTGCAGTGCGGGCGACATCATACCTATGTCGACTCGGGGCGTCCACGCCGGTTTTCATCGGCTGGTGCTTGTCCGTCGCAACCCCCGGAAACCCGGGCCGTAGTGGCAGTTTTTCCTGCTGAAGCTTCCTCGTACCTGCGCGCAACCTGCAGCCAGAACCGTGCAATCACGGGGCACAGGGAGGTGCAGGAGATGAACTGTTCCATGCCGGGCGGCCTGCAAGCGGGCCTGCCGGACCAACTGTTCGAAGCCAGCTGGAGGGCGGTATTGCCCGGTTTGCAGCGCCGCGCCCGGCAGTTGGCGCGGGGCAACGCCGATGGTGCCCAAGAGTGGCTGGCGGCCACGGCGATCAAGGCGCTGCTGTTCTTTCGCCGCTCGCCGGAGCGGATTCGCGACCCCCAGGGCTTTCTGTTCCTGGTGCTCGATCATGTGTTTGTCGACAGCTGCCGCCGGCAGGCCCGGGAGCAGCGCCTGTTTGTGGATTTCGCCGGGCTCGAGGATGACCCGCTGCAGCAGCTGGAGGCCCCGCAGATGTCGGTGCTCGACCAGGTGGAATTGCTGGAGACCCTGGCCCTGCTCAGTCGACGGGTGGCGCAACTGCCGCCGAAGAAGCGCCGCCTGTTTGAACTAAAGTTTGTCGACGACCTGCCCTATCCCCACATCGCCGCCGAGCTGGGCATGAACCAGCCCTTGGCGCGCAAGTATGTGCAGCTGTTGCGGGCGCAGTTGCGTTGATGCGGCCTGAGGTTTCACAGCCGGCTCGCTCGGGCGTTCCTGTTCAGTGAGCCTGTTTTCGATGCTGTAGCCGGTGCCGCCGCCTTCTGCGGTGGGCCATTCCATCTAAGGAGAGATGTATGCCCGATCCAATGGTCAACTCGCAGATCACCGATGCCGTCACCCAGACCAACGTCAAGGTCGTGGCCGAGGCTCCGGCCCAGGCCATCGCCTCGCTGTACCAGGTGGCCAGCCACTCGGCCGGCCTGTCGCTGCAGAACGCGGTCAACAGCCAGCAGGCGCTCAACCAGATCTCCAATGCGGTGGTGTCCAAGGCCGTGGCGCTGATCATGGCGATTGGCGAGTAGGGCTGACCGCCCGGGAGAATCGTCATGGCCTGGTTCAAGAAGAAAACCCCACCCGCAGCCGCGGCCGATGAAAGCGCCGGCGCGGCGGCCGACCCTGGCGCCGCTGCTGTAGCCGCCGAGCCTGAGGCACCCTCGGCGATGGCCGGTGACGCCGCCTCGACGGCCAGCGCGCCGGCGCCCGAACCTGCTCCATCGCCTGCAGGCCCGGCGCAGCCCTCGATGATGCAGACGATGAACGCGCACCTGCTCAAGCAGGCCGGCACGCCCAGCAGCGACAGCACCGATGCCCTGAACAGCCAGATTGTCCAGGCGGTGCAGTTCAGCAATGCCCAGACCTTCAGCTATGCCCCGGCGCAGATCGCAGCAGCGCCGGACATGATGATCAGCCAGGCCGCCGGCCTGGTGGCGCAGTCGGCGGCGGGGTATTTCGACGGGGTCAGCAAGCTGGCTCTGGCGGCCCAGGCGGTGCTGCTCAAGCAGATGACCGAGAACATCGTCAAAGAGAACGTCAAGGGGGCTGCCGAGGATGCCCTGGGCGCGTTGGTCACCGATCTGCTGGTGGGCGCGGCGGCTGCGGTGGCGGCGGCTGCCGGAGCCATGGAGGCCGACGCGGCCGGCGTGGCCATCGACAAGATCGACCAGAGCATCACCAAGTACAGCAGCACCCTGGCCAATCGCACACCGTCCTCCTGAGCAAGCGCCCCGGGCGCGCCAGGTGCCCGGGGCCTGCACGGCCAGGAGCATGACCGCGACACAGGCTTTCCCCCTGGCGTTGAAGTTCGACGGACCCGGTGCCCAGCCCTTCAACGTCATTCATTGAGTAAGGAGCATGCAATGGCGAATGAAGAGCAGACCCCGATGGCGACGATATTCGGCTTTGCCGAGAAGTATCTGAAACGCCCGTTGACCCAGGTCGAGCGCCAGGTACTGGAGGCATTTGCCCAGGACAAGCCGCTGGACATGTCCAGGGCCGCGCAACAGAGCGTCGATCAGGCGCGGCAGCGGGCCACGGAGCTGATGCAGTCCGATGGGCTGCGCACCCGACAGATCATCGATCAACTGGCCGGTTCCGCCGCCGCGGGCAAGGCCGATCCCCAGGCGCGGGAGCTGGTGCTGCGCCAATTGCTGGCGGCCGCCGAGTCCGAGGAGCCGCTGTCGGTATCGCCCCCCGGGGCCGGCCTGGTGACGACCGCCGCCGCTGCAGCCGCCGCGGCGGCGCTGGCGCCGGCACTGTCCCCGGCCAGCTTCCCGGCGGACGACCCGCAGCTCAAGGCAATGATCAGCGCCCTGGTCCAGCAGGAGGTGAAAGCCGCGGTCGAGGCGCGGATGGCCGGGCTGTCGCAGAAAGTCGAAGACACCCTCAAGCAACTGACCGCCGGCAGTGGGCAATAAGGGCCCCCTGAAATAACCGCAAGGCCGTTCAAGCCCCGCTTCACAGCATCAGGGCTGCCACGTTCACTCAATGACACGGAATGCTCCGTGTGCCTAACAAAGGAAGTTGAGCCATGCCACTTGTAAACGAACAAATCACCGATGCCGTCACCCAGACCAACGTCAAGGTCGTCGCTGAAGCGCCGGCCATGGCGATGGGCACCATCTACCAATCCATGGCCCAGGCCACCGCGATCCTGTTCCAGAACTCGGTCTCGGCGCAGCAGCAGCAAAACACCCTGGCCCAGGCGGCCACCAACCAGGGCGTGATGCAGATCTACAGCGTCGACACTACCGCCGGGGCGGCGGCCACCGAAAAAGTCGCCCAGGGCGGGGTCTCCGACAACCTCACCAGCCTGTTGACGGTTCTCAAGTCCTTTCAGAGCTGATGGCTGAAAGCCTGATTTTCCGTTGAACCTACCTGCTGAAAAAATGGAGTTTTTATGAGCACAGTCAGTCCGCAAATCACCGATGCCGTCACCCAGACCAACGTCAAGGTCGTCGCCGAAGCGCCAGCCATGTCGATGGGCACCATCTACCAGTCCATGGGCCAGTCCGTGGCCATCCTGTTCCAGAACTCGGTTTCGGCGCAGCAGCAGCAAAACACCCTGGCCCAGGCGGCCACCAACCAGGGCGTGATGCAGATCTACAGCGTCGACACCACCGCCGGTGCGTCGGCCACCGAGAAAGTCGCCCAGGGCGGTGTGGCCGACAACCTCACCAGCCTGTTGACGGTGCTCAAGTCGTTCAGTAGCTGACCGTTCCACAGGCGCCATGCCAGCGCCCCCGCCGCCTGCCATAGGCTGCGGGGGCGTTGTCTTTTGCCCGGCGGCATGGGAGGTTGAAGCGGATTTTTTACCGCTAGGCGCCTTTACGTTCTTTTTTTCGAACAGCCTATTGTCCTTTACCCCCGTTGACCCTAGGATTCGTTTGAGATTTCAAACGCTCTTGCCTGGGTGCCCAAACGCACGTCTATTCTTGTGTGCGACTTTTTCGTGCTTTTACCCAGTGAACGATTTTCCTGACGGCAGCCTGGCCACGGGCTGGTGACAGCGCCCCGGCGCTCTCCTCCTGACCTGGCGCCTTTCTACAATCACAATTCGCCCCGCGTATGCGCGGTGCTGTTAAGGAAGCCGACATGCAGCTCAAAGACGCCCAGTTGTTCCGCCAACAAGCCTTCATCGATGGAGCTTGGGTCGACGCGGACAACGGCCAGACGATCAAGGTCAACAACCCCGCTACCGGTGAAATCCTCGGTACCGTGCCAAAGATGGGCGCTGCCGAAACCCGCCGCGCCATCGAGGCCGCCGACAAGGCCCTGCCGGCCTGGCGTGCCCTGACTGCCAAGGAGCGCGCCACCAAGCTGCGCCGCTGGTATGAATTGCTGATCGAGAACCAGGACGACCTGGGTCGCCTGATGACCCTGGAGCAGGGTAAGCCGCTGGCCGAAGCCAAGGGCGAAATCGCCTACGCCGCCTCCTTCATCGAATGGTTCGCCGAAGAAGCCAAGCGCATCTACGGTGACGTGATTCCCGGCCACCAGCCCGACAAGCGCCTGATCGTGATCAAGCAGCCGATCGGCGTGACCGCGGCCATCACCCCGTGGAACTTCCCGGCGGCGATGATCACCCGTAAAGCCGGCCCGGCCCTGGCCGCCGGTTGCACCATGGTCATCAAGCCCGCTTCGCAAACCCCGTTCTCGGCCCTGGCCCTGGTGGAACTGGCGCACCGTGCCGGCATCCCGAAAGGCGTGCTGAGTGTGGTCACCGGCAGCGCCGGCGACATCGGCGGCGAGCTCACCAGCAACCCGATCGTGCGCAAGCTGTCGTTCACTGGCTCCACCGAGATCGGTCGCCAGCTGATGGCCGAATGCGCCAAGGACATCAAGAAAGTCTCCCTGGAGCTGGGCGGCAACGCGCCGTTCATCGTGTTCGACGACGCGGACCTGGATAAGGCCGTCGAAGGCGCGATCATCTCCAAGTACCGCAACAACGGCCAGACCTGCGTCTGCGCCAACCGCCTGTACATCCAGGATTCGGTCTACGACGCCTTCGCCGAGAAATTGAAGGCAGCAGTGGCCAAGCTGAAGATCGGCAACGGCCTGGAAGAAGGCACCACCACTGGCCCGCTGATCGACGAAAAAGCCGTGGCCAAGGTCCAGGAACACATCGCCGACGCCCTGAAAAAAGGCGCGACCCTGCTGGCCGGCGGCAAGTCCATGGAAGGCAACTTCTTCGAGCCGACCATCCTGGTCAACGTGCCCAAGGATGCAGCCGTGGCCAAGGAAGAAACCTTTGGCCCACTGGCGCCGCTGTTCCGCTTCAAAGACGAAGCCGAAGTCATCGCCATGTCCAACGACACCGAGTTCGGCCTGGCCTCGTACTTCTATGCCCGTGACCTGGGCCGTGTGTTCCGTGTGGCCGAGGCCTTGGAATACGGCATGGTCGGGGTCAACACCGGCCTGATCTCCAACGAAGTGGCGCCGTTCGGCGGCATCAAGGCCTCGGGCCTGGGCCGTGAAGGTTCCAAGTACGGGATCGAGGATTACCTGGAAATCAAATACCTCTGCCTGGGTATCTGATCCGGTTTCAAGCGCCGGGGGCACGAGAGCGCTGTCCCCCTGCGCAGCTTTAAAAAACGCACTTTTCAAGGTGGCCCGGGACCGCTCCGACAGTCGATCATCGCATGCTGTCGCAGGCGCTTCCCCGCCCCGCAACCCTTGAATCACACCGCTGCCGCAGCGGTGAATGAGGACACTATGAGCAAGACCAACGCATCTTTGATGAAACGCCGTGAAGCCGCTGTACCGCGCGGTGTTGGCCAGATTCACCCGATCTTCGCCGACAGCGCGAAGAACGCCACCGTCACCGACGTTGAAGGCCGCGAGTTCATCGACTTCGCCGGCGGTATCGCGGTACTGAACACCGGTCACGTGCACCCGAAGATCATCGCCGCGGTGACCGAGCAACTGAACAAGCTGACCCACACCTGCTTCCAGGTCCTGGCCTACGAGCCTTACGTGGAGCTGTGCGAGAAAATCAACGCCAAGGTGCCAGGTGATTTCGCCAAGAAAACCCTGCTGGTGACCACCGGCTCCGAAGCCGTAGAGAACGCCGTGAAGATCGCCCGTGCCGCCACTGGCCGCGCCGGCGTGATCGCCTTCACCGGCGCCTACCACGGCCGCACCATGATGACCCTGGGCCTGACCGGCAAGGTCGTGCCTTACTCGGCCGGCATGGGCCTGATGCCAGGCGGCATCTTCCGCGCGCTGTACCCGAATGAACTGCACGGCGTGAGCATCGACGACTCCATCGCCAGCATCGAACGCATCTTCAAGAACGACGCCGAGCCTCGTGATATCGCCGCGATCATCATCGAGCCGGTGCAGGGCGAAGGCGGCTTCTACGTCGCGCCCAAAGAGTTCATGAAGCGCCTGCGCGCCCTGTGCGACCAGCACGGCATCCTGCTGATCGCTGACGAAGTGCAGACCGGCGCTGGCCGTACCGGCACCTTCTTCGCCATGGAACAGATGGGCGTTACCGCCGACCTGACCACCTTCGCCAAGTCCATCGCCGGCGGCTTCCCGCTGGCCGGTGTCTGCGGCAAGGCCGAGTACATGGACGCCATCGCTCCAGGCGGCCTGGGCGGCACCTACGCCGGTAGCCCGATCGCCTGTGCGGCGGCCCTGGCGGTGATGGAAGTGTTCGAGGAAGAGCACCTGCTGGATCGCTGCAAGGCTGTTGGCGAGCGCCTGGTGACCGGCCTCAAGGCCATCCAGGCCAAGTACCCGGTGATCGGTGAAGTGCGTGCCCTGGGCGCGATGATCGCGGTGGAACTGTTCGAGAATGGCGACAGCCACAAGCCGAACGCCGCTGCCGTGGCCCAGGTCGTGGCCAAGGCTCGCGACAAGGGGCTGATCCTGCTGTCCTGCGGCACCTACGGCAACGTTCTGCGGGTTCTGGTACCGCTGACCTCGCCGGATGCCCAGCTGGACAAAGGCCTGGCCATCATCGAAGAGTGCTTCGCTGAACTCTGATGACGCTGTGACCTGATCGACAGAAAAACCCGCTTCGGCGGGTTTTTTTTCGCCCTCAAGCGGCTCCAGGGGGATTTGCGTTGTATGGAAGCCCGCGCATTGACTAAGGTGCAAGGGATTGCCTAGGGAGCGTGCTGCATGACCGCTGTTGATTTACCCGCTGTACCTCGCGTGCTGATTGCCGAGGCTGATCCCTGGTCTCGTGATTTGCTCAAGCAAGTGCTGTTGAACGTGCGCTGTGATGCGCGTCTGGACTTGTGTGCCGACGGTCAGGAGGCCATGGACCTGCTGAGCGCCAAACCCTATGACCTGATCATTGCCGATTGGGAGCTGCCGGGCATCGATGGCCTGTCGCTGCTGCGCGCGGTGCGCCAGCGCAAGCGCAATCCGGTGCAGCCGTTCATCCTGCTGAGCGTGCGCAGCGACAGCGCCAGCGTGCGCGAGGCCTTGCCCCTGGCGCCCACTGCCTACCTGACCAAGCCCCTGAACATGGAGGGGCTGACCCAGCGCCTGCAGGGCCTGCTGCTGGACGCCGGCCAGGAAGTCTCCTGCGAGGTGCCGGCCCTAGCGCCGGGCATGACCCTGTGGCCCTTTCTCGAACGCCGGCGCGATGTGGCCGACGGCGCGCCGCTGCTCACCGATGTGCAATTGGCGGTCAAGCGCAGCCTCAACCCCGAAGGCCTGGACCTCAAGGTGCTGGAGGAAGAGATCCGCACCGATCCCCAGGTCACCGCGGTGCTGATCGCTGCAGCCAACAGCGCCGCGCAGCACCATGGTGACGGCGTGCAGACCCTGTCCCAGGCCCTGCATCGGCTGGGCACCGGGCAGAGCATGAACCTGATCCTCGGCCTGACCCTCAAGCGCAGCGCGCGCCTGAGCGATCCGGCCCTGGCCGACTATGCCGAGCGCTATTGGGAGCTGTCCCTGCATACCGCGGAATACGGCCGGACCCTGGCGCGCCTGCTGGACCTGGACCAGGAGCGCTGCTACTGCGCCGGGCTACTGCATCGCCTGGGCGACCTGGCGCTGCTGCGTTGCCTGCAGGAGTGGAAACAGGCCGGCGGCGAGCTGGACGACCAGGAAGAAATCGGCGATGCCCTGGAGCGCTTTGGCGCGGCCTACGGCTCGGCGCTGCGGACCCGCTGGCGCATGCCCCTTGAACTGCGGGAACTGATTGCCTCGATCTACCAGTTGGGCGGTGGGGTGTATTCCCGCGAGGCACTGGTGATGAACCTGGCGGCGCAGCTGGCGCGGCTGACCGAGCACGAAGGGGTGGAAGAGATCGCGCGCTGCAAGACCGCGCGGCTGCTGAAGGTCGGGCTGCCGGAACTGACCCGCCTGCGCACGGGCTGAACCACTGTAGGAGCCGGCTGGCCGGCGAAGAGGCCTTGGAGTCTTGTGCAAGCCTTGCGGGCGCCTTCGCGGGCCAGCCAGCTCCTACGGGCGAGTGATCGCGGGTTTATCCGGTGATGATGCGGTTCTTGCCCTGGCGCTTGGCTTCGTACATGGCGCTGTCGGCGCGGGCGAACAGGTTGTCCAGGCTTTCGTCTTCCGCCAGCAGGCCGGTCAGGCCCTGGCTCACGGTGATGGTGAACGTCTGGCCCTGGTGGCTGAAATTCTGGCGCTGGATCTCCCGTTGCAGGCGCTCGGCCACCTGGCGGGCCATGTCCGCGGTGCAGCCGGGAAAAACCGCGGCGAACTCCTCGCCACCGATCCGCCCGAACAGGTCGCCGCGACGCAGGGCCGCGCGCCCGCTTTCGGCGATGCGCTGCAGGACGATGTCGCCTTCGGGGTGGCCGTAGGTGTCGTTGATCACTTTGAAGTCATCGATATCCAGCAGCAAGAAGGCCAGGGACGAGCCTTGCAGGCGCGCCTGCTCGAACTCGCGGTTGGCGCATTCGAAGAAGTGCCGACGGTTGCTGCTCTGGGTCAGCACGTCGGTGGTGGCCAGGCGTTGCAACTCGGTTTCCAGCTGCTTCTTTTCGGTGATGTCTTCGGCGATGCCGACCACGATCAGGCGTTGCCCGGGCTCGGCATTGCGGTTGATGAAGCATTTGTCGCTGAGCCAGCGCACCTGGCCCTGGGCATCGATGATGCGGTATTCGCGATCTTCCACCGCGCCCTTTTCCAGGACCTGGGCCAGGCTGCGCTCGGCGTACTCCAGGTCATCGGGGTAGATGCTGTCGCGCCATTGATTGCAGTCCGCCAGAAGCAGGCCTGCGGGGCGACCGAAGATCCGTTCATAGGCCGGGCTGACGTACAGCACCTGGCGGCTGTCCCAGTCGAAGGCCCAGAGCACCGCGTTGACACTGACCAGCAGCGAGCTGAACAGCTGCTCTCGTTCGGTCAGGCGGGCCACTTCGCCCTGTGCATGCATCAGGGCCATCAGGGTTTGCGCGGCTTCGGGCCACTGTGGAAGCGCAGAGGGAGTGTGTGGGTTCTTGTTGACCATCGGCACAGATCTCAAAGGGCGTGCCGCGCGCCGTTAGGCAGCGGCTACAACCAAGCCCGCCTGGGTGGCGAAGTGTTGTTTGAGATAGGGGATCGGGCGCTAAGTTCCCGGCCGCTACAGCGATAGCGCGAGCGCCCGCCAGACGGTCGAGAGGTGCCTGTAAGGCTTGATTTCAGAAGGGCAGCCCCTCGCCACGGGAGTGGCGAGGGGCTGGGGTCAGGCGGTGGTGGGACGCAGGGAATAGGTCTTGAGCTGATGGGCGAAATCACGCAGGGACTGAATGCCGCTGGCCTCGGCCTCATGCACCCAATCCTTGATGGCCGCGAGCATGTCGTGGCCGTTGGAGCTGGTCTTGACCCAGATCTGCTGCAGGGCCAGACGCTTCTCGTAGATCACCTTCAAGGCCTGGCTGTGCTCCAGCATGCTCTGGATGCGCAGGTGGTGGCGGTCTTCCAGCAGGCTGGTTTCCCGGGACAGCAGGCGCTTGGCGCGGTGGAACTGGTGGCGCACCGAATGATCGACCTTGGCCAGTTCCTGTTTCACCAGCGGGCCGATCACCAGCTTGCGGTACTGGGCCATGATCTGGAACCGGTTGTTGAGGATGGCCATGGCGGTATCCATGTCCAGGTGGCCCTTGCCTTCGACCCGGTGGGCGATGGGCGCCACGCGCTGGACCCTGGCCAGACGCAGGAAGCTGAAGACCTTGATCCAGGCCCAGCCCAGGTCGAACTCCCACTTCTTCACCGAGAGCTTGGCCGAGTTGGGGTAGGTGTGGTGGTTGTTGTGCAGCTCTTCGCCGCCGACGATGATGCCCCAGGGCACCAGGTTGGTGGCGGCGTCGCGGCATTCGAAGTTACGGTAGCCCACCGCATGCCCCAGGCCATTGATGACCCCGGCGGCCCAGAACGGAATCCACATCATCTGGATGGCCCAGATGGTGATGCCGATGGTGCCGAACAGCAGCAGGTCGATGGCTGCCATCAGCGCCACGCCGCCCAGCTTGTAGCGGCTGTAGAGGTTGCGTTCGATCCAGTCTTCCGGGCAGTTCTTGCCGTAGATGCGCAGGGTCTCCGGGTTCTTCGCCTCTTCGCGATACAGCTCTGCGCCCTTGCGCAGCACGGTGGACAGGCCCTTGACCACCGGGCTGTGGGGGTCGTCGGCGGTTTCGCACTTGGCGTGGTGCTTGCGGTGGATGGCGGTCCACTCGCGGGTGTTCTGCGCCGTGGTCAGCCACAGCCAGAAGCGGAAGAAATGTTTCAGGCCGGCGTTGAGTTCCAGGGAACGGTGCGCGGAATAGCGATGCAGATAGACCGTGACCGCGACAATGGTCACGTGGGTCATCAACAGGGTGACTGCCACCAGTTGCCAGGCGGACAAGCCAAGTAAACCTTCGTACCACATAGGCGATAAGGCCCTCGATAAAGAAAAAAACAGCCCAGGCATTATCACTAAGCCCACTGAGAAAACCAGTCGCCCTTTCAGATAAGAGTGGCGGAATGTTTCTTCCTCTATAATCCCAAACTTTTCGTGTGGAAATAGACGGACTTATGTCGGTTTCTTATCGCAATGGTTTGCGTGCCGCGCTGCTCTATCTGCTGTTGTCGCTGGTCTGGTTGCAGTTCAGTGGTTACTTATTGAGCAGTTTCTTCGATGAGTCTTCCGATCGGGCCCATTGGCAACTGGTTGGCGGCTATGCCTGGGCGGTGGTCAGCGCGGTGCTGATCTTCTTCGCCCGGGCCCGTCTGCTGCGGGTGTTGGGGGCCGATCGCTGGCTGCGCCACCAGCAGAAGGACCGCGAGCGCCTGCGCCAGGCTGCGGCGGTATTCGACTGCACCCGCGAAGGGGTGCTGGTGAGCGATACCCAGGGGCAGATCGTCCACGTCAACCGCGCCTTCATCGAAATCACCGGCTACCAGCGCGAAGAGGTGCTGGGCCGTCAGCCGAGCCTGTTCAAGTCCGGGCATCATTCGGCGCAGTTCTATCAATCGATGTTCGACTCGTTGCAGAAGACCGATGAGTGGAGCGGCGAAATCTGGAATCGGCGCAAGAGCGGCGAGATCTACCCGCAATGGCAGACCATCCGCGCGATCCGCGATGAGCAGGGCGAGCTGACTCATTACGTTGCGGTATTTTCCGACATCAGCGCGATCAAGGATTCCGAGCACGAGCTGGCTCACCTGGCCCATCACGATCCGCTGACCGACCTGCCCAACCGCCTGCTGTTCACCGACCGTGCCGAACAGGCCCTGGCTTCAGCGCAGATCCACAAGCGCGGCTGCGCCATGCTGATGATCGATCTGGACCACTTCAAGATGATCAACGACAGCCTGGGGCACAACGTCGGCGACCAGCTGCTCAAGGCGGTGGCCGAGCGCCTGGGCGGGATGTTCGGCCCGGGCATCACCCTGGCGCGCCTGGGCGGCGACGAGTTCGCGGTGCTGGCCGAAAGCTGCCCGCAGCTGGTGCAGGCGGCGGCCCTGGCCCAGCGCATCATCGACGGCCTCAAGGAGCCCTTCCAGCTCGGCGAGCAGCAGGTGGTGATCAACGCCAGTATCGGTATCAGCCTGTTTCCCAGCGACGCGTTGAGTGCCAGCCAACTGCTGCGCAACGCCGATGCGGCGCTGTTCAAGGCCAAAAGCGCCGGGCGCAACGGTTACGCCCTGTACACCGAGGAGCTCACCGCCCATGCCCAGCAGCGGGTGGAAATCGCCTTCGAGCTGCGCCGCGCCCTGGACCAGCAGGAACTGCGGGTCTATTACCAGCCGGTGCACGACCTCAAGACCAGCCGCCTGGTAGGCGTCGAGGCCCTGGTGCGCTGGGAGCATCCCGAGCGCGGGCTGGTGTCGCCGGCGGAGTTCATACCGATTGCCGAGCGCACCGGGATGATCGCCGAGATCGATGCCTGGGTCATGCAGCAGGCTTGCCGGCAGATGTGCCAGTGGCAGGCCGATGGCGTGGTGCTGTCGTTTATCGCGGTGAATGTCTCGACCCGCCTGTTCGCCCGCAGCGAGCTGTACCAGCAGGTGGCCCAGGTGCTGCACGAGACCGGGCTGGACCCGGCCTACCTGGAGCTGGAAGTCACCGAAAGCGCGGTGATGGACGATCCCGAAGTGGCCCTGGAGCAGATGCACCGTTTGCGCGAGCTGGGTATTCGCCTGGCCATCGACGACTTCGGCACGGGCTACTCCTCCCTGCTGCGGCTCAAGCGCCTGCCGGTGCAGAAGCTTAAGATCGACCAGGGTTTTGTCGCCGGCCTGCCGTTCGACGAGGACGATGCAGCGATATCCCGGGTCATCATTGCCCTGGCCCAGAGCATGGGCATGCAGGTGCATGCCGAGGGTATCGAGCAGGTGGAACAGGCGCGTTTCCTTCTGGAGCACGCCTGCGACCTGGGCCAGGGCTACTGGTTCGGCCGGCCGATGCCGGCGGCGCAACTGGTCTGGAGCAACGCCCCGCAGATCCGTTGATCCCTGTAGCCGCTGGCGCAGGCTGCGAACGGTTTGGGCGGCATACCGACGTGGCAGGCGCGGTGTTGAGGTTTGGCGCAAGGGCGCCAGGCAAGGCCCTGGGGGCCTTTGCGCAACCTCGCTGAAGCTCGGCAGCGGCTACAGGGTTGGGGCTAAGCTGCTGTCAGCTCGAATAATTTCTTCTGGTTATATAAACATTCTTAAATAGTATTTTTAAGAATATCCGGCCCTATCTAGTATTGCTCCCACGCCGCAAGCAGTGCCGCCACTGCCAGGCACATCCCACTCAGGAGCAACACCATGAGCGCATCTCTACGTAGCGTTGACGGCCAGGACGAAGCAACCATCTTGCGGGAAATTCAAAGCGCACTGCGCGACCTGCGCTTCGGTGCGGTGGAAATCACCGTGCACAACGCCCAGGTCGTGCAGATCGAACGCAAGGAAAAATTCCGTCTGCAGCAGCCCGGCCACAAACCGAGTTGAAAGTACCTCGCTGAACACCGCGTCACCCTCTCGCGAACGAGAGGCCCGACTGGTCAACCGGAGGGCGTCATCCATGACCCCCTGCACGAATCCCAGCGTTCCTTTTCGAATGCGGGCTGAAATCGCCATAAGAAAAATGCCAGCACCTTAAAAAATTTCAGGAGCTTCACCATGTCGTCGATTCGCCGTTATGCCCTGGCCGCCCTCGCCAGCGCCGTTTTCGCCGGTTCCGCCGTTGCCAAGGACTATGAGCTGCTCAATGTGTCCTATGACCCGACCCGTGAGCTGTACCAGGATTACAACGCCGAGTTCGTGAACTTCTGGAAGAAGGACCACCCGGGCGACAACGTGAAGATCCAGCAATCCCACGGTGGCTCCGGCAAACAGGGCCGGGCGGTGATCGACGGCCTGCGCGCCGACGTGGTGACCCTGGCCCTGGCCGGTGACATCGACGAAATCGCCAAGCTCGGCAAGACGCTGCCGGCGGACTGGCAGAAGCGCCTGCCCGACGCCAGCACGCCATACACCTCGACCATCGTGTTCCTGGTGCGCAAGGGCAACCCCAAGGGCATCAAGGATTGGGGCGACCTGATCAAGAAAGACGTCTCGGTGATCACCCCGAACCCGAAAACCTCCGGTGGTGCACGCTGGAACTTCCTCGCCGCCTGGGCCTACGGCCTGAAGGCCGGTGGCAGTGAGGCCAAAGCTCAGGAATACGTGAAAGAACTGTTCAAGCACGTACCGGTGCTGGACACCGGGGCCCGCGGCTCGACCATCACCTTCGTCAACAACGGCCAGGGCGACGTGCTGCTGGCCTGGGAAAACGAAGCTTTCCTGGCCCTCAAGGAAGACGGCGGCGCCGACAAGTTCGATATCGTCGTGCCTTCGCTGTCGATCCTCGCCGAGCCGCCAGTGGCGGTGGTGGACAAGAACGCCGAGAAGAAAGGCAACACTCAGATCGCCGAGGCCTACCTCAAGCACCTGTACAGCCCGGCCGGCCAGGAAATTGCCGCGAAGAACTTCTACCGCCCACGGGACAAGGACATCGCCGCCAAATATGCCCAGCAGTTCCCGAAACTGGACCTGGTAACTATCGACAAGGACTTCGGCGGCTGGAAAACTGCCCAACCGAAATTCTTCAATGACGGTGGCGTGTTCGACCAGATCTACACGGCGCAATAACCCTGTTGTAGGGGCTGGCTTGCCAGCGAAGGCGCCCCTGAGGGCAACGCACGACTTGCGGGCCCTTTGGCCGGCAAGCCGGCTCCTACCAGGCAGAGCCCGCATTGAGTTGCGGGTTTTGCGTATCCGTTCCGTTAACCAAGGACTCTTATGTCGCGTCGTATCTCCCCCGTCATACCCGGCTTCGGGCTGACGCTGGGCTACACCTTGGTGTACCTCAGCCTGATTGTGCTCATCCCCCTGGCGGCGATGTTCGTGCATGCCGCGCAACTCACCTGGGAACAGTTCTGGGCGATCATTTCGGCGCCACGGGTGCTCGCCGCGCTCAAGCTGAGCTTCGGTACCGCGTTGTATGCGGCCATCATCAACGGCGTCATCGGCACCCTGCTGGCCTGGGTCCTGGTGCGCTACAGCTTCCCCGGGCGCAAGATCATCGATGCCATGATCGACCTGCCATTCGCCCTGCCCACCGCCGTGGCGGGCATTGCCCTGACCGCGCTCTACGCGCCCACCGGCCTGGTGGGGCAGTTCGCCACCGACCTGGGTTTCAAGATCGCCTACACCCCCCTGGGCATCACCCTGGCACTGACCTTCGTCACCCTGCCATTCGTGGTGCGCACGGTGCAGCCGGTGCTGGCGGACATCCCCCGTGAAGTGGAAGAAGCCGCCGCCTGCCTGGGTGCCAAGCCGTGGCAGGTGTTCCGCCATATCCTGGTACCGGCCCTGCTGCCGGCCTGGCTCACCGGTTTTGCCCTGGCCTTTGCCCGGGGCGTGGGCGAGTACGGCTCGGTGATCTTCATCGCCGGCAACATGCCGATGAAGACCGAGATCCTGCCCCTGCTGATCATGGTCAAGCTCGACCAGTACGATTACACCGGCGCCACTTCCATCGGCGTGCTGATGCTGGTGGTTTCCTTCATTCTGCTGCTGCTGATCAACCTGCTGCAGCGACGCATCGAACGACCTTAAGGAGGCGCGACCATGTCCCAATCGTCCATTTCCGCCGCGTCCTCCGCCAACGCCGCCCGCCGTGGCAGCGCCACCTCGCGGCGCCTGCTGATCGGCCTCGGCTGGCTGATCTTCGCCCTGTTCCTGCTGCTGCCGCTGTTCATCGTGGTGTCCCAGGGCCTGAAGCTCGGCCTGGGGGCGTTCTTCGATGCGATCTTCGAGCCCGACGCCCTGTCGGCGCTGAAACTCACGGTGATCGCGGTGCTGATCTCGGTGCCCCTGAACCTGGTGTTCGGGGTCAGCGCGGCCTGGTGCGTGAGCAAGTACTCGTTCCGCGGCAAGAGCATCCTGGTGACCCTGATCGACCTGCCGTTCTCGGTGTCGCCGGTGATCGCCGGCCTGGTCTATGTGCTGATGTTCGGCGCCCAGGGCCTGTTCGGCCCGTGGCTTTCGGACCACGACATCCAGATCGTCTTCGCCTTGCCGGGCATTGTCCTGGCCACCATCTTCGTCACCGTGCCCTTCGTTGCCCGGGAACTGATCCCGCTGATGCAGGAGCAGGGCACGCAGGAAGAGGAGGCCGCCAGGTTGCTGGGGGCCAATGGCTGGCAGATGTTCTGGCACGTCACCGTGCCCAACATCAAATGGGGCCTGATCTACGGCGTGGTGCTGTGTACCGCCCGGGCCATGGGTGAGTTCGGCGCGGTGTCGGTGGTTTCCGGGCATATTCGCGGGGTCACCAACACCCTGCCGCTGCACGTGGAAATCCTCTACAACGAGTACAACCACGTCGCCGCCTTTGCCGTCGCCAGCCTGTTGCTGATCCTTGCGTTGTTCATCCTGCTGCTCAAGCAGTGGAGCGAATCCCGAATCAACCGCCTGCGCGCCAGCGCCGCGGAGGAATAAGTCATGTCGATCGAAGTCCGTAACGTCAGCAAGAACTTCAACGCCTTCAAGGCCCTGAACAGCATCAACCTGGACATCCAGAGCGGCGAGCTGGTGGCCCTGCTGGGCCCGTCCGGTTGCGGCAAGACCACGCTGCTGCGGATCATCGCCGGGCTGGAAACCCCGGACCAAGGCAGCATCGTGTTCCACGGCGAGGATGTCTCGGGCCACGACGTGCGTGATCGCAACGTCGGTTTCGTGTTCCAGCACTACGCCCTGTTCCGCCACATGAGCGTGTTCGACAACGTTGCCTTCGGCCTGCGCATGAAGCCGAAGAACCAGCGCCCCAGCGAGAGCAAGATCGCCGAGAAGGTCCACGAGCTGCTGAACATGGTGCAGCTGGACTGGCTCTCCGACCGTTACCCGGAACAGCTCTCCGGCGGCCAGCGCCAGCGTATCGCCCTGGCCCGCGCCCTGGCGGTGGAGCCCAAGGTGCTGCTGCTGGACGAACCCTTCGGCGCCCTCGACGCCAAGGTGCGCAAGGAGCTGCGGCGCTGGCTGGCGCGGCTGCACGAAGACATCAACCTGACTTCGGTATTCGTTACCCACGACCAGGAAGAAGCCATGGAAGTGGCCGACCGCATCGTGGTGATGAACAAGGGCGTGATCGAGCAGATCGGTTCCCCGGGCGAGGTCTACGAGAACCCGGCCAGCGACTTCGTCTACCACTTCCTCGGCGACTCCAACCGCCTGCACCTGGGGGAGGACAACCACGTGTTGTTCCGGCCTCACGAAGTGTCGCTGTCGCGTTCCGAACTGGAAGACCACCACGCCGCCGAAGTGCGGGATATCCGTCCGCTGGGGGCCACCACCCGGGTGACCCTGAAGGTGGAAGGGCAGAGCGAACTGATCGAAGCCGAAGTGGTGAAGGACCACGACAGCCTGATCGGCCTGGCTCGTGGCGAAACCCTGTTCTTCAAGCCCAAGGTCTGGCAGAAACACGCCAGCCTCTGACCCCGCCGACATCACGCCCGCTGTAGGAGCTGGCTTGCCAGCGAAAGCGTCCTTCAGGTTTGCACCTGGCTCGAAGGCCTCTTCGCCGGCAAGCCGGCTCCTGCGGGGGCCGGCCCAATATTCCCGAAGCGTTCCCGGGCTTCAGATCATGGCTTTCTTGTGCCGCAGGGCCACCGGGCCCGAGCGCTGCTCGATGGCCTGTTTCAAGTCGTGGCGCAGCCCCAGCAGGAACGCCAGTTCGGCCACCACGAACAGCGGACCGACGATCAAACCCGACAGATCATCGACAAAGGCCGGTTTGCGGCCTTCGTAGTAATGGCCGATGAACTGGATCACCCACCCGATCACGAACAGGCCCAGGCCGCTGCTCAGCCAGAGCCCGGTACTTTGCGCCGCCAGCACCTGGCCGGCCCACACCGATAGCGCCATCAGCACCGTCATCAGCACCCCCAGGCGCACTTCCAGGCGCAGGTAGAACACTGATGCGGCCAGGGCCAGCAGCAACGCCGGCGACCACGACAGCCCGGCCATGCTCCAGGCGGGACGCGACAACAGCACGGCCACCGCCACCACGATCATCGGAATGCCGATAAAGTGGCTGGCGATATTGCGCGGGTCGCGGTGGTAGGCGGCGTATTGACTGAGATGATCAACGAGGCTTTTCATTGTTGTTCCTCCGTTAGGGTGGCTCGATCATGCCCGGCGGCGGTGCTCGGCTCTGTCAGCTAGGCGACAATCATTGCGATGCCCTGAGGGAAAGACCTGTTCATGGACCTGCACCAGTGGCGTGAATGCCTGATGACCGGCCAGTGGTTCAGCCACCTGCCGGCTTCCTTACAGAATAGTTTGCTCGACAGTGCGCGCCTGCGCCGGCTGACGGCGGGGCAGTGCCTGTTCCGGCGCGGCGATCCGCCCTGCGGGCTGTACGCGGTGCTGGAGGGCACGGTGCGGGTGGGCGCGGTCAGCGAGCAGGGCAAGGAGGCCTTGCTGAGCCTGATGGAAGCGCCCCACTGGTTCGGCGAGATCTGCCTGTTCGACGGCCAGCCCCGTACCCACGATGCCTACGCCGAGGGCGCCTGCACCCTGCTCCAGGTGCCGCAGGCGAATCTGCTGCAACTACTGGAGCAGCAGCCGCAATACTGGCGCCAGTTCGCCCTGCTGATGAGCCACAAACTGCGCCTGGCCTTTATCAACCTGGAGCAGTTGAGCCTGATGCCGGCCCCGGCGCGGGTGGCCAGCCGCCTGCTGGCGATGGCCGCCGGCTACGGTGAAGTGGCCCAGGCCCGCCGCGTGTTGCAACTGCCCCAGGAACAACTGGCGCTGATGCTCTCGCTGTCGCGCCAGACCACCAACCAGATCCTCAAGGACCTGCAGCACCAGGGCATCCTGCGCTTGAGCTACGGCGAGATCGAAATCCTCGACACCGAGCGCCTGCACGCCCTGACCTCGCCATAGAAGCCCCCGCGATATTCCTGCCTCCCGTAGGAGCTGGCTTGCCAGCGAAGAGGCCCGCAAGATCGCCTTCGCCGGCAAGCCGGCTCCTACAGAAGCCCCCCGCGTTGTCCCTGCCTCCCGTAGGAGCTGGCTTGCCAGCGAAGAGGCCCGCGAGATAGCCTTCGCCGGCAAGCCGGCTCCTACAGAAACCCCCGCGATGTTCCTGCCTCCCGTAGGAGCTGGCTTGCCAGCGAAGAGGCCCGCGAGATCGCCTTCGCCGGCAGCCGGTTCCTACGAGCCACGATAGGTCGAGAACCCATAAGGGCTGAGCAACAACGGAATGTGGTAATGCTGCTCGGTCTGCCTGACCTCGAAGATCACCGGGATCTCCGGAAAGAAGGTCTCGCGCTTGGCTTGCCTGAAGTACTCGCCGGTCTTGAACACCACCCGATATTCGCCGGCCGTCAGCGCCCGGCCCGCCGGAAACAGCTCGGCAATCCGCCCCTGCTCATTGGTCACCCCTTCGGACAAGGGCTTCCAGTCCTGGCCCACCTGCTGCTCCAGGGTCACCTTGACCCCCGGCGATGGCAGGCCGTTCTCCAGGTTTAGCACGTGCACGCTCAACGGATTGCCTGCCGCCAGGGCCAGGCTCGACAAACCACACAGGCCGATGGCCGCCAGACTATTACGCAAAACATTCATGCCCCACTCCTTCCTCGATTGAACAAACAACACAACCTGTAGCCGCTGCCGAGCCCGCGAGGCTGCGAACGACCGCAACGCGGGCGCAGGCTTTCACGATCACTCACGCCCGGCCTCGGTAGCCAACCCCACCCGCTGCGCGGCCTGGAGCGCACACGCCTCGTCCTGCGCTGCGCCACCGGCCCCGGCAATCCCGATGGCCCCCACCAACTGCTTGCCGGCAAACAACGCAAGGCCGCCACCGAGCAACAACAGCTCCGGCAAGGTATTGAGATTGGCCGCCTCGGGGTTGTTGCGCGCCCGTTCGGCGAACAGCCGGCTCGAAGTCTTGGTCGACAGCGCGGTGTAGGCCTTGCGCTGGCTGGCCGGGCCGTTGTGCGGGCCCACCCCATCGCCGCGCATCGCCACCAGCAGGTTGCCGCCACGGTCCAGCACCGATACCGCCGCGGTGCACTGGGCCAGGCTGGCATCGGCCAACTGGCGGGCGGCGGCCAGGTCCAGTTCGGCATGGCGCGGCAGTTCGAGCGCCGCCAGGGCCGTGCCGGCGAGGCTCAGGCCGAGGCCCAGGACAAGAGGTTTGCAGATCATCGAACGAGCTCCATAAAGACCGGTGGCCACCTTAGCCAGCGCACTCCGTCAGAACTCCGTCGTCTTGATTACAAGTTTGTAATGGGCAAGCGCGCGTCGGGCGCCTAGCCTGTGCCGATCATTTCCGAGGTGCGCCATGCGTTTGCTGGTAGTTGAAGACGAAGCCAAGACCGCCCATTTCCTTGCCAAGGGCCTGGGAGAATCCGGCTTTGCCGTGGACGTGGCCCTGAACGGCCTGGACGGGCGCTATTTCATCGAGCAGCAGGAGTACGACCTGATCATCCTCGACGTCATGCTCCCCGGCCTCAACGGCTGGCAGTTGCTGCAACTGGTGCGCCAGCGCGGTGCCACCCCGGTGCTGTTCCTCACCGCCCGCGACGCTATCGAGGATCGGGTCCGCGGCCTGGAACTGGGCGCCGACGACTACCTGCTCAAGCCCTTCGCCTTTGCCGAGCTACTGGCCCGGGTGCGCACCCTGCTGCGCCGCGGACCGCTGCGCGAGGCCGAGTCCTTCAGCATCGCCGACCTGGAGATCGACGTGCTGCGCCGTCGCGTCAGCCGTGGCGGCCAGCGCATCGCCCTGACCAACAAGGAGTTCGCCCTACTGCACCTGTTGGCCAGCCGCCAGGGCGAAGTGCTGTCGCGGACCCTCATCGCCTCCCAGGTGTGGAACCTGAACTTCGACAGCGACACCAACATGGTGGAAGTGGCGGTACGAAGGTTGCGGGCCAAGGTCGACGACCCCTACATGCCCAAGCTGATCCACACCGTGCGTGGCGTCGGCTACCAGCTGGAAGCCCCGGATGAAGCGCTCTAGTTCCATCGCCTGGCGGCTGGCCCTGGCCTTTGCCGCGGTCTGCGCCCTGGTGCTCAGCGTGATCGGGGTGTTCCTCTACCGTTCCCTGGCCGGGGAAATCGCCTACCGCGACGACCTGGCCCTGCTCGGCCGCCTGGAACAGGTGCGGGCCCTGCTGCAGGACAGCGACAGCCTGGATGCCCTGCAAGCCCGGCCCCGGCTGTACCAGAACATGCTGGGCAACCAGGAAAGCCTGCTGCTGGTGCTGCGGGCCGATGGCTCGACGGTGATCGACATCAACCCGCGCCGGCAGCCCCTGCCCGCGCTCGACCCCATTGCGCTGCAACAGGCGCCGCAACGCACCGATGTCCGCCTCTGGCCGGGGCCGGACGATGTGCCGGTGGCGCTGCTGGCGGGCCAGGCCCGGGGGCCCAAGGGCGAAGCCCTGACTGTGGTCGCCGGCAAGGTTCTCAGCGAGCGCGAGCAGATGCTCGCCAGTTACCGCCTGCGCCTGTACCTGGCGGTGGGGCTGGGGGCCTTGCTGGCCTTCGCCCTGGGCCTGCTGCTGTTGCGCCGGGGCTTGCAGCCCTTGCGCCAGCTCAGCGAAGCGGCCCGCCAGATCGACCTGCGCAGCCTCGACCGGCGCCTGCACACCAACGGCATCCCGGCGGAATTCCACGAGCCGGTGCAGGCCCTGAACGCCATGCTGGCGCGGCTGGAAGAGAGCTTTGAGCGTCTGTCGCAATTTTCCGCCGACCTGGCCCACGAGATCCGCACGCCGTTGCACAACCTCCTGGGCAGCAATGGCCTGGCCTTGAACCAGCCGCGCAGTGCGGCGGAGTACCAGGAAGTGCTGGCCTCCAACATGGAAGAGTTCGAGCGCCTGGGGCGCATGGCCGAGAACCTGCTGTTCCTGGCCCGGGCCGAGCAGGCCGATGCGGTGCTGGACCTGCAGGTACTGTCACTGGCCGGTGTCGGGGCGCAACTGTGCGACTACTTCGAAGCCCTGGCCGACGACCGCCAGTTGCGCCTGGAGAACGGTTTTTCCGGCGAGCTGCGGGCTGACCAGCAATTGCTGCAACGGGCCCTGGGCAACCTTCTGGCCAATGCCGTGCGTCATGCCGATGCAGGGTCGCTGATCCGCCTGCGGCGCCACGACGAAGCGGGCTGGTGCTGGTTGCAGGTGCACAACCAGGGCCCGGCGATCGCCCCCGAGCACCTGCCCCGGCTGTTCGACCGTTTCTACCGGGTCGACCCGTCCCGAGCCGAGCCGGGGGACTCCGGGGGCCTGGGGCTGGCCATCGTGCACTCGATCATGCTGCTGCATGGCGGCCAGGTGCGGGTCACGAGCGATGAGCAGGCCACGGTATTCGAACTGGGCTTCCCCCTCCTGTAGCCGCTGCCGAGGCTGCGACAAGGCCGCCAGGCCTTCAGCGGCCTGCAGTATTTGCGCCCGCGTTGCGGTCGTTCGCAGCTTCGCAGGCTCAGCAGCGGCTACAAGGTTGCAGGGGCTTAGCGCAGGCCGTCGCGAAACTGCCCCGGGGTCATCCCGGTCCAGCGCTTGAATGCCCGGCTGAAGCTGCTGGCATCGGCAAAGCCCAGCAGGTAGCTGATCTCGCTCAGGGAGCATTCCAGGTCCCGCAGGTGCAGCAGGGCGAGGTTTTCCCGGCATTCGTTGAGCAGGGTGTCAAAGCGCGTGCCTTCATCCGCCAGGTGCCGTTGCAGGCTGCGCAGGCTCAGGTGCAGGGCCTGGGCCACTCGCTCGGCCGAAGGTTCGCCTTCGGGCAATTGGGCTTCGATCACCCCGCGTACCTTGCGCTCCCAGGTCAGGGGCCGCAGTTGCAGGAGGGTGCGCTTGAGCACCGCTTCGTTGTGCTCGGCCAGCTCCGGGTTGGCGTCGTCCAGGTGGCTGTCGAAATCGTGCAGGCCGAACTCCAGGCAGTCGTCCACGGCGGCGAACTGCACCGGGCAGCGGAATACCTTGTGCCACTGGCTCGGGTCCGCCGGGGCCGGGCGCCGCAATTGCACGGCCAACGGCGCGTAGTCACGGCCCAGGCGGTTGCGGCAGGTGCGCACGTAGATCGCGGCAAAGGCGTCGATGGCTTCGAAGGCCGGTTGCGGCGCGCCTTCGGGCACCTTGAGGAAAAACCGGTAGCGGTCCGCTTCCCGGGTCAGGGCCAGTTCCAGGGCGTCGCTGA
Source organism: Pseudomonas sp. BIGb0176 (assembly GCF_024810175.1). Classification (NCBI taxonomy): domain Bacteria; kingdom Pseudomonadati; phylum Pseudomonadota; class Gammaproteobacteria; order Pseudomonadales; family Pseudomonadaceae; genus Pseudomonas; species Pseudomonas sp. BIGb0176. The sequence goes on along the minus strand of NZ_JANUEC010000005.1, from coordinate 286,174 downwards.
CCACCTGGTGATAACGCACGATGCGCTCGAACACTTCCCGCAGGCTGCCGCTGGCCACCAGGGCGTAGCCCAGGGCGTGGAAGGTGGTGGGGCTGACAAAGCGCGACACCCTAAGGCCGATGGCCGGGTCGCCGCTGGCCTGCACGGCGAGATGCCACAGGCGGGTGGTGGCCGACAGCGGGTAGCGGGCGTTGGGGTCGTCCATCAATTGCGGGTCGAGCCCGGCTTCGCGGCACAGTGCGGCGCTGTCGAGGTCCAGAGCGTCCAGTTGCTTGCGCAAGGCGCGGGTCCAGCTGGCAAGGGAGGTGGCTTCGGTCATGCGATTGGCGCGTCCGGTCAACAGGTTGGCGTTTACGGCTAGCGCCCGGAGCCGGGGCTCGGGGCAGGATGCACACATCACTGACCAAAGGATGGAATCATGCAGGGTATTTCTGCAAGCCCCGAGCGGATGAACGTACAGCAGCGGGCGGCGCATATACGCCAGGTGGTCCTGGCCCGGGGTGATGAACTGCGCCAGCGTTTTCCTTTGCTGCGGCACCAGGACGCGCTGGGCGCGGGGATCCTTGCGTTCGCTCTGTCGGGGATGCTGGGGTCAGCGCTGCTCTATGTCACGGGTCACCTGGCCTGGTGGGCGTGCCTGCTGCTCAACGCGTTCTTCGCCTCCCTGACCCACGAGCTGGAACACGACCTGATCCACAGTATGTACTTTCGCAAGCAGCGCCTGCCCCACAACCTGATGCTGGGGCTGGTGTGGCTGGCGCGGCCGAGTACCATCAACCCCTGGGTGCGCCGCCACCTGCACCTGAATCATCACAAGGTGTCCGGCAGCGAGAGCGACATCGAGGAGCGCGCCATCACCAACGGCGAGCCCTGGGGCATCGCCCGCCTGCTGATGGTGGGGGACAACATGATGGCGGCCTTCATCCGCCTGCTGCGGGCGCCGGGGGCCAGGCGCAAGCTGGGCATCCTCGTTCGTACCCTGGCGGTGTACGCGCCGCTGGCATTGCTGCATTGGGGCGCCTGGTATGTGTTCCTGGGCTTTCATGGGGCCAACGGCGTGGCCGCCCTGCTGGGCAGCCCGATCCAGTGGTCGCAAGACACCGTGTCGCTGATGCACTACGTCGATATCGCCGTGGTGGTGATCATCGGCCCCAACGTGCTGCGCACCTTCTGCCTGCACTTCGTCAGCTCCAACATGCACTACTACGGCGATATCGAACCGGGCAACGTGATCCAGCAGACCCAGGTGCTCAACCCCTGGTGGATGTGGCCGCTACAGGCCTTCTGCTGCAACTTCGGCAGCACCCACGGCATCCACCATTTCGTGGTCAGGGAGCCGTTCTACATCCGCCAGATGACGGCATCGGTGGCGCATAAAGTGATGGCCGAGATGGGCGTGCGCTTCAACGATTTCGGCACTTTTGCCCGGGCCAACCGTTTTCATCCTGTGGAACAGGCGCAGGGGGATGCGGGGGAGGCTGTGCGAGCGTAGGAGCCGGCTTTTACACGGTCCGATAGCCAGCTCCTACAAGCTCAATCCGGCTGGAACGGTGATTCGCTGAGGATCACTCCGGTTTCATCCACGTAGCGCTGCCATTCTTCCAGCAGGGTGCGCAGTTTTTCCGGCTGGCTGTGGGCCAGGTCGTGAATCTCCCCCGGGTCCTGGCCCAGGTCGTACAGCTGCCACGTCGCCGGGCCCACGGGGCCGGGGATGTACACCGCCTTCCACTGGCCCTGGCGAATTGCCCGGCGGCCGAACAGCTCCCAGCCGGTTACCGTTTGTTCGTCATGCACCCGGGCGGTTTCGCCGGAGAGAAAGCCCAGCCAGGACTTGCCCCGCAGCGGCGCCACATCGCGCCCGCGCCAGCGCTTGCCCGGGTGGCGCACGCCGGCCAGGTCGAGCAGGGTCGGAGTAATGTCCATCACCGTGCCGAAGCCGTGGCTGATCTGCCCCTTGAGCGGCAGTTGCGGGTAGTGCAGCAGCGCCGGCACGCGAATTCCGCCCTGGGTGGTGAAGGCCTTGAACAGCCGCGATGGCGCAGTGGCCGCCTGGGCCCAGGCCGGGCCGTACCAGACGTAGGAGTTGGCCCGGCCGATGTTCTCCAGGCGGTTGTCGTAGTGCTGGTTGAGGTAGGTCAAAAGCTCCGGGCCGAACTTGGGGAAGGCTTCCAGCAGCGCGCCCTCGGCACCGTTGTCGGACATGAACAGGATCAGGGTGTTGTCCAGCTGGCCCTGCTGGCGCAGGTAGTCCACCACCCGGCCGATGTTCCAGTCCATGCGCTCGACCATCGCCGCATACACCTCCATGGCCCGTGCCGAAACCTGGCGCTGTTCTTCGCTGAGGGCGTTCCATTCGGCGTTCAGGTTGATCAGCGGATGGGGCTCGACCTGCGGGTCCACCAGGCCCAGGGCCTGGAGTTTTTCCAGGCGCTCGCGGCGCAGCACTTCGGGGCCGGCGTCATAGCGGCCCCGGTACTTGGCGACGATTTCCTCCGGAGCCTGCAGCGGCCAATGGGGCGCCGAGAACGGCAGGTAGGCGAAGAACGGCCGGCTCTGGTCGCGCTCTTTCAGGTACTGCAAGAGCTTGTCGCCAAAGGCATCGGAGGAATAGAAATCCGCTGGCAGTTCATCGATGAAGCGGTCGTCCTCGATGTACAGCGCCGGCGTGGATTTGAGCAGCCCGGGGGTGTGCTCGTCGTAGGTCGGCTCGAAGCCGTAGTGGTTGGCCGCCCCCGGCAACAGCGAGAACGAGCGCTCGAAGCCCCGGGCATGGGGCGCGCGTTCGGCAGTCAGCCCCAGGTGCCATTTGCCGCTCATCAGGGTCTGGTAGCCGGCCTCGCGCAGCAGTTCCGGCAGGGCCACCACGCGGTCGTTGAGGTAACCCTCGTAGCCCGGCTTGCCGATCAGTTCGGGGGTCAGGGCTTCGGCCATGGTGCCGATCCCGGCAATGTGGTGGTCGGTGCCGGTGAGCAGCATGGAGCGGGTCGGCGAGCAGGTGGGGGCGGTATGGAAATCGGTCAGGCGCAGGCCACCTGCGGCCAGGGCGTCGAGGTTCGGCGTGGCGATCTCACCGCCGAAGGCGCCGAGGTCGGAGAAGCCCAGGTCGTCGGCCAGGATCACCAGGAAGTTGGGACGTTGCGGCATCGAGTCACTCCTGTTCAGCAAGCAATGAAGGTCAGGGGCAGGTCGCGGATCTGTACCGGCGAAGGCGCCTGGTAGAGCTCGTCGCGGGTCAGTTCGTGAAGCAGCTCCTCACGCAGTTGGTGGAAGTCGAAACTGCTGCGCTGGCGCGGGTGGGGCAGGGCCACCTCGACCACGCGCTTGATCCGCCCCGGGCGCGGTTCCATCACCACCACCCGGTCGGCGAGGAAAATCGCTTCCTCGACATCGTGGGTCACCAGCACCGTGGTGATCTTGGCCCGCTCGCGGATCGCCAGCAGTTCGTCCTGCATCTGTTGGCGGGTCAGGGCGTCGAGGGCGCCGAAGGGTTCGTCCAGCAGCAGGATCCGCGGGCTGGCTACCAGCCCCCGGGCAATGGCCACTCGTTGCGCCATACCGCCGGACAGTTGGTGGGGATAGGCCCGGGTGAAATCCTTGAGGCCCACCAGTTCGATGAATTCGCCGACCCGTTGCTGGCGCTCGGCGGCGCTCAGGGGCTCGTTGACCAGGCCCAGGCCGATGTTCTCGGCCACCGTCAGCCAGGGGAACAGGCGGTGTTCCTGGAACACGATGCCGCGCTCGCCGCCGATGCCGCTGACGGCCTTGCCGTCGACCCGGATCTGGCCACGAAACTCGGTGTCCAGGCCGATCAGCAGGCGCAGCAGGGTGGACTTGCCGCAACCGCTGGAACCGACGATGGCGACGAACTCGCCTTCGGCGATGTCCAGGTTGAATTCGCGGATCGCCTCCACCTCGCCACCGGCGACGGCGAAGGTCTTGCCCACGTGAGTGAAACTGACCAGGGGTGCGTTCATGCGTGTCTCCAGCGGGTGGCGCGAAGTTCGAGTTGTTGCCCGATCAGGTTGAGCAGGGCCCCGGTAAGGCCCACCAGGAGCATGCCGGCCATGATCAGGTCCATGCGTAGCAGTTGCTGGGCGCTGATCATCTGGCTGCCGATGCCGCCGTTGGACGGCATGAAGTATTCCGCGCCGATGGTGCCCAGCCAGGCGTAGATCAGGCTGATGCGCAGGCCGGCGAAAATCCCCGGCGCGGCGCCGGGCAGCACCAGCCGGCGCAGCCGTTGCCAGAGGTTCAGGCGCAGTACCTGGGCGGCTTCCGCCAGTTGCGGCGAGAGCTGGGCGACGCTGCGCTGGGTGGCGATGAACAGCGGGAAGAATGCGGCCAGGGCGACGAACACCCACTTGGCCAGTTCCCCCAGGCCGAACCAGGCGGTGAGCAGCGGCACCCAGGCGAAGATGGCGATCTGGCGGATGGCGGCCAGGGTCGGGCCCAGCAGGCGTTCACTGAACCGCGACAGGCCCAGCAGCAGGCCAAAGGCAAAGCCCAGGCCGCCGCCCAGCAGCAGGCCGCCGAGGGTGCGGCCCAGGCTCAGGCCCATGCCCCCCAGCAGGCTGCCATCGAGCAGGCCGTTGCCGGTGGTGGCGAGTACCGCCAGGGGGCTGGGCAGGATGTTCGGGTCGACCCACTGCTGGTCGCTCGCCACTTGCCACAGGGCCAGCAGCGCCAGGGGCAGCAGCCAGGGTTGCAGGCGCTGCCAGCCCTGGTAGCGCGGGCCGCGACGGAATTCGGCGGTGGCCGGGTGCGGCCAGTGCACCAGCCGGCGGTCGAGCCAGCCGATGCCGCGGTCCATGCACACCCCCAGCAGGCCGATCACCAGGATGCACACGAAGACGATGTCCAGCATGAACAGCTGGCGTGCCCAGACCATCAGGTAGCCGATGCCTTCGCTGGAGGCCAGCAGTTCCACTGCCAGCAGCGAGGTCCAGCCGGTGGCCAGCGCCAGGCGCACCCCGGCCATGAAGGCCGGCAGCGCAGCGGGCAGCACCAGGCGGCGCACCAGCAGCGCCGGCGGCAGGCGCAGCACCGCGGCGGCTTCCCGCAGCCGGGGCTGGGCATCGCGCACGCCCACCAGGGTGTGCAGGGTCACGGGCACCACCACCGCCTTGATCAGCACCACCAGCTTGAGCACTTCGCCGATGCCGAAAAACACCATGAACAGCGGGATCCAGGCCAGGGTGGGGATCTGCGACAGGGCGCCGAAGGTGGGAAACACCAGGCGCTCCAGGCGTCGGCTGAAGCCCAGGGCACCCCCCAGCAGGGCGCCGGCGGCGATACCCGCCAGCAGGCCCCAGAACAGCCGTTGCAGGCTGATCGCCAGATGGCTCCACAGCTCGCCATGGCCCAGTTCCAGGGCACTGCTCCAGACCAGGGCCGGGGCCGGCAGGATCTGTTCGCTCATCCATTGATTGCGGCTGGCCAGCCACCACAGGGCTAACAGGCTGATGGGCAACAGCCAGGGCAGCAGCCGCTGGCTGATCAGGGGCCAGCCCGGGCGTCCGTCGGACGGCGCCGCCAGGGGCAGGCTGAGCAGGGAAACACGGGCCATGGATGACCTCCGTCGTCGGGTACTGCATGGCGTGGGTCGATGCCGTAGGGGCTGGCTTGTCGGCGAATCAGCGTTTGAGGGTCTGTTCGCTGGCAAGGCGGTTTCTACGTGTTATGCATTTGTGGTCTATTAAAATTCTTATCGATTCTATTAAGAGATAAAAAAGGCCATTTAAGGCTTCTCGCCGACACGCATCCAATGCATTTGAAGAATATTTTTCATGCATTTCATGCATATCCCCGGGGACGCCCGTGGCAGCTGATTTATTCGATATAGTTATTAAAATGTGAATTTATAGTATTTAAATGTTGAACGATTCCGTGCCTACCTTTTGCTCCTCTCAGCCTTTGCCACCAGGAGCCGCACCCATGAACCTTCCCTTCAAACGCGTCATCAGCCTGTTCGCCGCCCCGGCCCTGGCGGGGCTCCTGGGCTGCCTGCCGCTGCTGGCCCAGGCCGACGAACTCAAGGAAATCCGCATTGCCGTGCCCGACCTCAGTGCCGGCACCCAGCACAGCGGCGGTGGGGTGGTGGATGTGCTGCGCCAGCAACAGATCTTTGAAAAGGCCTTCGCCGACCAGGGCATCAAGATCCAGTGGAATTTCTTCAAGGGCGCAGGCCCGGTGATCAACGAGGCCTTCGCCAACGGCCAGGTGGACCTGGCGTACCTGGGGGACCTGGCCGCCATCATCGGCAAGTCCAACGGCCTGGATACCCGCCTGCTCAGCGCCTCGGCCCGTGGGGTCAAGCACTATCTGGGGGTGGTGCCGGGTTCCGGGATCAAGACCCTGGAAGACCTCAAGGGCAAGCGCGTGGCAGTGTTCCGTGGCACCGCCACCCAGCTGTCGTTCGACGCGGCCCTGGCCAGCCGGGGCCTGAGCGAGAAGGACCTGAAGGTGGTCAACCTTGACTTCAACGCAGCGGTGGCTGCATTGGCGGCCAAGCAGATCGACGCCTCCTGGGGCAGCACCGGGCTCTCGGCCCTGCGCAGCAAAGGCCTGGCCGAACTGCCCCTGAGCACCAAGGACCTGGGCGGCGCCGGCAGCGTGCAGAGCGTGCTGGTGGGCGCCGGCAAGTTTGTCGACGAACATCCCGAGGCCGTGGCAAAACTGCTCAAGGCCCAGCAGCAGGCCGTAGAGTGGCTGACCCAGGACAGCAACAAGGAAGCCTACATCCAGCTGGTTTCGGGGCTGGCCAGCTACCCGCCGGTGATCTTGCAGGATGACCTCAAGGACCAGCGCCTGAGCGAGATCTTCCCCTCGACCCTGGACCCGGTGTTCCTCGGCAAACTGCAGGATTCAGTAGACCTGGCGGCCAAGGAACGCTTGATTCGCAAGCCGTTCAAGGTGGATGCCTGGGTCGCCCCGCAGTTGGCCGCTGCCGGTCTTTGAGGTCGGCACCATTCGCCGGCAAGCCGGCTCCTGCGTAACCCTGGAGCCGGCTTGTCGGCGAGGGAGGGCTTGAGGGCCTCTTCGCTGGCAAGCCAGCTCCCACGGTCGGCGGGGATATCGTGCGGGATCGTGTAGGAGCCGGCTTGCCGGCGAAGCTGTTCTACACGGCGATGGCGTGCCCCTGCCGATCCACCGCCACCAGCACTTCGATCATCTTGCGCGCCGCCGGCGACAGGCGAAAACCGCTGCGGCTGACGATGCCGCAACGGGCATTCAGGCTGTCGATGTTCTGCGGCAGGTTGCGCCAGTGCAGCAGCGCCAGCGAACCCTGGGCGATGTCTTCGGCAAAGGCCTCGGCGGTGCCCACGCCGATGGCATTGGACTGGCGGACGATCTTCACCAGCGCCGGAAAGTGCTCGGTCTCGATGGTCGGGGAAAAATCGATGCGCCCGCTGAGGTTGGCCAGCAGCTTGCGGATCCCCGGGGGGATCAGGGTGGTGGCCAGGGGGTAATCGAACATGTCGTTGGTGGACAGGCTCTCCTTGGCCAGCAGCGGGTGCCCCGGGCGGCAGAAGAACACCCCGCGCTTGGGCGTCAGGGGCTGGGTCTGGTAGTTCGGGTCGGCTTCGAAATGGCGGATGTCGGCAATAAAGAATTCGATCTCTTCGCGGTTCAGGCTGCGGCTGAGTTTTTCCCAGTTATCCACGGCAAAGCAGGTGCGTACCTTCGGGTGGGCACTGGTGAATTGCGCCACCGCATCGGGTACCAACTTCACTGCCGGGGCCGGGCCGCAGCCGAAGCGCACCTCACCGGCGTCGAGCTTGGTCATCTGTGTCACTTCGCTGCTGAGCAAGGCCGCGCCCTGAACCAGGCTCAAGGCGTGCTGCAGCACCACCTGGCCTTCCGGGGTGGGGCGCAGATCCTTGTTGCCGCGGTCCACCAGCACGCAGCCGAACTCCTGTTCCAGGCCCTGGATACTGCGGCTGAAGGCCGGCTGGGTGATGCCCATGGCGTCGGCGGCGCGGACAAAACTGCGGTGTTCATTGAGGGCGATGAAGTAACGCAATTGGCGAAGATCCATATGCTTTCCCGGCATCCGAAAAATAGCTCGAAGGCATTTGCGACGAGTGAGGAATGAGGTTTTAAATGCAAGCTCTTATTCCGTCAACGAAGCATGTGGTTATCTATTAGATCTAAATTGAATATAGATAGAGCGTTGTTTCGCGGCGGTTCCACCGTAAGCAGTCCGATGAGGGTGTACCTGATGAGCAATGCCGCCTTAGCCGTTCAACCTGCTGTTCATGCCCTTGATATTCACCCGGTGGCCGGCCGTATCGGCGCCGAGATCCGTGGCGTGCAACTGTCCGGCGATCTCGACGCCGCCACCGTGGAAGCGATCCGGCAAGCGCTGGTGCAGTACAAGGTGATTTTCTTCCGTGGCCAGACCCACCTCGACGACCAGAGCCAGGAAGCCTTCTCGCACCTGCTGGGCGAACCGGTGGCCCACCCCACCGTGCCGGTACGCGACGGCACCCGCTACCTGATGGAGCTGGATGGCGCCCAGGGCCAGCGGGCCAACTCCTGGCACACCGACGTGACCTTCGTCGACGCTTACCCCAAGGCCTCGATCCTGCGCTCGGTGGTGGCCCCGGCCTACGGTGGCGACACCGTCTGGGCCAACACCGCCACGGCCTACAACGAACTGTCGGCGGAACTGCGGGAGCTGGCGGACAAGCTCTGGGCGGTGCACAGCAATGAATACGACTACGCCGGGGCCAAGCCGGACGTTTCGGCGGAGAAGCTGGAGCGTTACCGCAAGGTGTTCACCTCCACGGTGTTCGAGACCGAGCACCCGATCGTTCGCGTGCACCCCGAGAGCGGTGAAAAGAGCCTGGTGCTGGGGCACTTCGTGAAGCGCATCAAGGGCTATTCCCAGGCGGACTCGGCGCATCTGTTCGGCTTGCTGCAAAGCCACGTCACCCGTCTGGAAAACACCGTGCGCTGGCGCTGGAGCGCAGGGGACGTGGCGATCTGGGACAACCGCTCGACCCAGCACTATGCCGTGGACGACTACGGCACCCAGGACCGAATCGTGCGCCGCGTGACCCTCAAGGGCGACGTTCCGGTGGGCGTCCACGGCCAGCGCAGCCAGACCATCAAGGGGCTCTGACCGCCGCCCCATCCCCGTAGGCGCTGGCTTGTCAGCGAAGGCGTCCTCAAGAGCGCTGCAATGCCCAAGGGCCTGTTCGCCGGCAAGCCGGCTCCTACGGGGGAAGGTGCAGGTACGGGTGGGGGTTACCACACGCCGATCTGCACCAGCTTTTCGCTTTCCGGCTCGCCGTAGCGAAAACGCTGGCCGCGCAGGTCGATTTCTTGATGGCTGATGGTGGTACGGCGTTTCAGGCCGCGCAGCCATTCCAGCACATATCCCAGGTGTTCTTCGCGCACCGCGGCATAGGCCGGATCGGCCCCCAGGTCGTGCAACTCCTGGGGGTCGTTGTGCAGGTCGAACAACTGCGGGCGCAAGCCATCGTAGGCCAGGTACTTCCAGCGCTCGCTGCGCACCATGGTCATGCGGCAGCGGTCGATGGGCTGGCCCAGGCGCTCTCGCGCCGGGGCCTGGAAGGCGTAGTCGTATTCGCTGATGGCGTAGCGGCGCCAGGCCGGTTCGGCGCCGTGCAGCAGGGGAATCAGCGAGCGGCCTTCCAGGCGATGCTCGGCCCCCGGCAGGCCCAGGGCCTCGAGAAAGGTCGGCAGGGCGTCGATGGTTTCCACCAGGCGTTCGTCCACGGTGCCGCGGCTGCTGTCTGCCGCCGTGCGTGGGTCGCGGACGATCAACGGCACGCCCACCGCCGGTTCCAGCAGAAATTCCTTTTCCCCCAGGTAGTGGTCGCCAAGGAAGTCGCCGTGGTCGCTGGTGAAGACGATCAGGGTGTCGTCCCAGCGGCCGTTGCTCTGCAGGAAGTCAAACAGCCGGCCGAGCTGGTCATCCACCTGCTTGATCAGGCCCATGTAGGTGGGCACCACGTTCAGGCGCACTTCGTCCCGGGAAAAATTCAGGCTTTCTTCATGCTGGCGGAAGGCGGCGTAGACCGGGTGATCGCTGAGCTGCCCTGGCGCGGCGCGCACCGCCGGGATCACCTGCTCCGGGCCATACAGCGAGTGGTAGGGCGCGGGTGCGATATAGGGCCAGTGGGGCTTGATGTAGGACAGGTGCAGGCACCAGGGCTGCTCGCCTTGTTCGCTGATGAAGTCGATGGCGCGGTCGGTGGTGTAGACGGTTTCCGAGTGCTCTTGCGCGACCCGGGCCGGCAGGTGGGCGTTGCGCATTTTCCAGCCGCTGCGGATTTCTCCCTGCTCGCCGGCCCCGGCGTTGGCCCAGTCGTGCCAGGGGTTGCGCCCTTGGTAGCCGAGGTCGCGCAGGTAGTGGGTGTAGGGCGCGGACTCGCGCTTGTCGTCGAATACCGGGTCGTCGGGGTAGATGCCGTCATGGCGGAAATAGGGCTCGAAGCCGACTTCGTTGAGCACCTCGGCCTGGGCACTCCCGGGGTCGATGGCCAGGCGCTGCAGAGCGTCGAGGTTGGGTGTGGCGTGGGTCTTGCCCACCAGCGCGGTGCGGATGCCGTGGGGTCGCAGGTAGTCCCCCAGGGTCAGTTCTTCAAGGGGCAGGGGCACGGCGTTCCAGGCCACCTGGTGGCTGCTGACGTAGCGCCCGGTGTAGGCCGACATGCGCGACGGGCCGCAGATGGTGCCCTGGGTGTAGGCGCGGCTGAAGCGCACCCCGGCGGCGGCCAGGCGGTCGATGTTCGGGGTATGCAGGTGCGGGTGGCCGTAGCACGAGAGGTAATCCCGGCGCAGCTGGTCGCACATGATGTAGAGCACGTTGCGCACGGGCGGATGGGTATTGGACATGGGGTTCACCGAGGGGAAGACAGGCGAGGTTTTTCGCCTCCGGCGGGGGCTTCCGGCAAGCGCATTTGCCGAATAGTTTCGATGCGTTTCATGCAATGCCGACCGGCCCCCCACGTCGTGTGCGGACGGCAGGGTCTTGTAGGAGCTGGCTTGCCAGCGAAGGCGTCCTCGAGTGCGCTGCAAGGTTCAAGGGCCTCTTCGCCGGCAAGCCGGCTCCTACGGGTGGGGGCCGCTCACACGGCGAGGTTGTCCAGGTTGCATACCTCTTCGTCCTGTTCGTCGATGGCCTTGATCTCGTCGATCATCGCCGCGGCCAAAGGCGACAGGCGATAGCCGGCACGGCTGACGATGCCGTAGCGGGTGTAGAGCTCTTCCAGGTCGTCGGCCAGGCCGTCGATCTTCAGGCACACCAGCTCGCCCTTGGCGTTGTGCAACGCGTCGCTGTAGGAACCGACGATGCCGATGGCGTCCGAGCGCATGACCACCCCCAGCAGGCTGTAGCTGTTTTCGCATTCCACATTGGGCGTGAAGTCCGGCTTGCCGCTCAGGTCGACAATGACCTTGCGCAGGTTGGGCGGGCGGATGGTCACCGCCAGTGGGTAGCTCATCAGTTCGCTGGCGCTGACACTTTCGCGCTGGGCCAGGGGGTGCCCGGCGCGGCAGCAGAAATGCCATTTGCGCGGGCGCAGGCGCTGGGTCAGGTAGTCCGGATCGGCCTCGAAGTGCCGGGTGTCGGCAACGAAGAATTCGAACTCTTCGCTGAGCAGGCGCTTGCTCAGGCTTTGCCAGTCATCCACCTGGAACTGCACCCGGGCCTTGGGATAACGCCCGATAAAGCTGCCGATGGCCCGGGGGATCAGCCCTGCGGCTGGCGCCGGGCCACAGCCGAAGCGCAACTCTCCCGCTTCCAGGCCATTGAACTGGCTGATCTCGTTGGCCATCTGCTGGGCGCCGCTGACCAGCCGGCGCGCGTGCTCCAGCAGCAACTGGCCCTGCTTGGTCGGCGCCAGGTCCTTGCGCCCGCGATCCACCAGCTGGCAGCCGACGCTGTGTTCCAGGGCCTGGATGCTGCGGCTGAAGGCCGATTGCGAGAGGTTCACCGCCGCTGCGGCCGCGACAAAGCTGCGCTGTTCGGCGAGGGCGATGAAGTGGCGGAGCTGGCGCAGGTCGATATGCATTTTTCACATAAAAAATATCGGGGAAATGCATTGGCTATGCATTAGGTCGACTCCTTATAAAGGCAATCTCTTATGCAGTAAATCTTTGTAAAAACATAAATAAATAACTTTAAGGAATATACAAGGCTGTATATTTTCTGACCAGGAGCCGCCCATGAGCCCGTTGTCCCTCGCTTCACCCCTCTCGCCCCGGCGGCTCAAGCGCCTGCCCCTGGCGCTGTTGCTGGCCGGCAGTGCCAGTTGGACACCGACCTGGGCCGAAGAGGCCCCGGCGCCGCAAGCCACCCCGGCCAAGAGCAGTGCCAACAAGGCCAAGGCCGATGATGGCCAGTTGCAGACGGTGACCGTCACTGCCCGTCGACGCGAGGAAAGCTCCCAGAGCGTGCCCACCCCCATGAGCGTGGTCAGCGGCCAGGCCCTGGAGAGCCAGCGGGTGTACCGCATCCAGGATCTGCAGCAACTGGTGCCCAGCGTCAACGTCGCCTACATGCATGCGCGCCAGTCCAGCGTGTCGATCCGTGGCCTGGGCAACAACCCGGCCAGCGACGGCCTGGAAGGCAGCGTCGGGCTGTACATCGACAACGTCTACCTCGGAAGGCCGGGGATGGCGGTGTTCGACCTGATGGACATCGAGCAGCTGGAAGTGCTGCGCGGCCCCCAGGGCACCCTGTTCGGCAAGAACACCACCGCCGGGGTGATCAACATCAGCACCCGGGCGCCGAGCTTCACCCCGGAGCGCAGCATCGAAACCTCCCTCGGCGAGGATGGATACTTCCAGACCAAGGGCACGATTTCCGGGCCGCTGACCGATGAGCTGGCGGGGCGTTTTTCCGCCTATCGCACCCGCAGCGACGGCGACATCAAGAACGAATTCGACGGCCACGACCTCAATGGCGGCTCACGCCAGGGCTTTCGCGGGCAGTTGCTGTACAAGCCCAATGAGAGCTTCAACCTGCGCTGGATCGGCGACTACAACGAAGAGGATTCCAGCGCCGGCACCCGAGTCCTGTACAGCACCGGGCCGACCATCAACGGCACCAATGTCTACGAGTCGCGCGCGGCGGCGGCCGGCGCGACCCTGGTCAATGGTTCGCACCGCAAGGTCAACCTGGACAACGACCAGCACGTGACGGTGTTCCAGGGCGGCACTTCGCTTGAGGCCAACTGGACCCTGCCCAGCGACTTCACCCTGACCTCGGTCAGCTCCTACCGCTGGTGGAATTTCACCCCTCGCAACGACGATGGCCTCAACGTTCCGGCCAGCTACAACGCCGGGGTTTCGGTGCAAGACAAGCAGTGGTCCCAGGAATTTCGCCTGGCCTCGCCCACCGGCGGCTTCTTCGACTACGTGCTGGGCGCCTACTACTTCGGCTCCGACCTGGACAACAAATCCTTCGCCTATTACGGGCCCAAGGCGGACATCTGGAATGGCACCCCGGCCGGCGCCCTGAGCAACGTCACCAGCATCGGCAACGGGCATATCCAGACCAACAGTTTCGCCCTGTTTGCCCAGGGCACCTGGCACCTCACCGAGCGCCTGGATTTCACCGCCGGCCTGCGCGGCACCTATGAGGAGAAAAGTGCCTGGGTGACCCGCAACGCCCCGGTGGGCGGCGTGGCGGTGGCCGGCGCCGCCGCCAACGCGCGGCGCGGGCGCACCGGAGCCTATGACTCCGGCGACCTCAATCAGTACAGCACCAGCCCCTCGGGCCTGCTCAACCTCAGCTACCGCATCACCGACGACCTGCTGGGCTACGCCACCCTGTCCCACGGCGAGAAGTCCGGTGGGGTCAACCTGACGGTGGGGTCGGCGCCTACCGCCGGGGCCGATTCGCTGCTGATCGGCACCGAGCGCGCCAACAACGCCGAGCTGGGTTTCAAGAGCACCCTGTGGGACCGCCGCCTGCAACTCAACGCCAACCTGTTCTGGACCCAGGTCAACGGCTACCAGACCAACGCCTACGACGACGTCAACCGCGTGCAGTACCTGACCAACGCCGGTTCGGTGCGCTCGCGCGGGGTGGAAGTGGAAAGCACCCTGGTGCCGATCCGTGGCCTGACCCTGAACCTCAACGGTTCCTACAACGACGTGCGCTACCTCTCCTACAAGGATGCGCCGTGCCCGCCGGAAGTCAGCCTGCGCCCCGGTGCCCCGGCCTCGTGCGATCTCAGCGGCCACCAGGTAGTGGGCGCCTCGAAATGGATCGGCAACGCCAACGGCGAATACAAGTGGAACCTGGACAACGGCCTGGAAGAGTACGTCACCGCCAGCTATGCGTTCCGTTCCAAGGCGGTGGGCACCGTGGAGGATTCCGAGTACGGGCAGATCCCCAGCTACGCCGTGGTCAACCTTTCCACCGGCTTGCGCGGCAACTACGAGCAGGGCCAGTGGGACGTTTCGCTGTGGCTGAAGAACGCCTTCGACAAGACCTACTACACCACCCTCTGGACCGGCGGCAACGGCGGTTACGAAGGCCTGCTGGGCACCCCGCGGACCTTGGGCGTGACCGGTCGCTACGATTTCTGATACCCGGCTTTTCGCACCTTGCGCCGGGTTCTCCGGCGCCTTTCGACTTGAATAGGAGTGCTTGTCATGTTGCGCCTCACCACCGCTTTGCCCCTGCTGCTGTCCACCGCCCTGCTGGCCTCGGCGGTGCAGGCCGCGCCCAGCGTCTACCCCACCGGCGTCACTCGCTACGACCCGGCCAGGGCCTATAACCAGTACGTGATCTTCAGTGGTGCCGATAAGCAGACCCACCTGATCGACATGAACGGCAACGAAGTGAAGAACTGGCCCCAGGCCGGTTTCCCCTCGGCCATCATCGACCCGCAACTGGTGGGCGGCGAGCGTGGCCGGGTGCTGTTGCAGCTCAAGGACAAGGAGCCCGGGCCCCTGGGTTCGGCGGGCAACGGCCTGGGCAACCAGAGCGTCGGCGAGCTGGACTGGAACGGCAAGCTGGTCTGGCAGTGGGGCGACCAGGCCCCGGGCGGCGCGGCCCAGCAGCATCATGACCAGCGCCGGCTGAGCAACGGCAACACCCTGGTGCTGGCCAACAAGGTGCACAAGGTGGCGGGGTTCAAGGTGCCCCAGGTAATCGACGACGCGATCTATGAAGTCAGCCCCGAGGGCCAGGTCAAATGGCAGTGGCTGGCCTCCGAACACCTCAAGGAATTCGGCTTTACCCCGGCGCAACTGAAGCTGGTGTACGGCACCGACAACCCGGACTACCTGCACATCAACAACCTCAGCGTGGTGGGCCCCAACCAGTGGTTCGACGCCGGTGATAAACGCTTCGCCCCGGACAACCTGCTGATCGACTCGCGCAACGCCAACTTCATCGCCATCCTCGACAAGCACAGCGGCAAGGTGGTCTGGCGCCTGGGGCCGAACCTGTCGCCGATCAACCCGAAGACCGCCGCCAAGGTGCCGCGCCCGGTGGACCAGTTCGTCGGCCAGCATGACGCCCACATCATTCCCGCCGGCTTGCCAGGGGCCGGGCATCTGCTGGTGTTCGACAACCAGGGCACTGCCGGTTACCCCTCGGTGCCCCTGGGGCTGATCGCCGGCTCCCGGGTGCTGGAGATCGACCCGATCAAGAACCAGATCGTCTGGCAGTACAGCGCCGCCAGTTCCCGGCAGCCGGGCTGGGCTTTCTACAGCTCGTTCATCAGCAGTGCGCGGCGCCTGCCCAACGGCAACACCCTGATCGATGAAGGCATGAACGGGCGCTTCTTCCAGGCGACGGCCGGCGGTGAAATCGTCTGGGAATACGTCAGCCCCTATCTGGGCAAGGCGCCGGGCA
Organism: Pseudomonas sp. BIGb0176; assembly: GCF_024810175.1. Classification (NCBI taxonomy): domain Bacteria; kingdom Pseudomonadati; phylum Pseudomonadota; class Gammaproteobacteria; order Pseudomonadales; family Pseudomonadaceae; genus Pseudomonas; species Pseudomonas sp. BIGb0176. Next base: position 270,324 of record NZ_JANUEC010000005.1, on the reverse strand, counting down.
GCGAGGCCATCAGCAACTGGGTGTACCGGGCTCTGCCGGTGAGTTACGACTGGGTGCCCCAGGGCACGCCGCGTTCGGAAACGGCAGTGAGCGTGCCGGACTCGGGGCTCAAACAGGCGGGGATTTGAGCAGGTTCCCGGGGCGGGCGGCCTCGCCACAAATCAGGTGCGGGAGCAGCCCTGGGGATGGCCTCAGAAGTAGAAAAACAGGCCGGTGTCGCGTTCCAGGGCCAGACGATTCAAGGCGATCAGCTTGGGGAGCAGTTCGTCTTGCGCCGTAGCGGCCCGGGTCAGGATCGACAGGGCCGTGGCCAGGGCGGTCTGGCCCTGGATCGACGCGTCCTCGTAGTCATCGATCAGGGTGCCCAGGGCACGGTTCAAGCTGGGCAGCAGGTCGCTGCGGGACAGGGCTGCCCACTGCTCCGGGGACAGCGCCAGTTCCTCCAGGTCTCCTGGCAGGCACTGGTCCAGGTCCAGGCGTTGCTGGGCGTCTTTGCTGGTGGGCACGACTATCCACTTCATGGCTGCCACAGCTCGACAAAGGCCTTGAAATCGGCGGCCACCGGGTAACGGCTGGCGCTCTCGGGGTCGAAGATTTCCACCGCCACGGCCGGGCTGTTGAAGTCCAGGCAGATCAGCAGGCCGCCGGCATCCCGGGCAATCGGCAGGCAGCCTGCGGCGAGCCCCGGCACACGGCCAGGGCTGGCGTACCAGAGCAGGGTCCAGGGCTGGCTGCTCAGGCCGAATTCGAAGAACTCGCTGATGCAGGTGTAGCCGCCGTCATAGGCGAAGCCGCCGATCCCCGGCGTGGCGGCCTCGGCGTACTGCACCAGCTCCAGGTACAGCGACGGAAACTCGACGCCGAGGCGATGCTGCACCTGGGCGATCAGCTGTTCGTCCACGATAGATCCGGGTTCTATTTCCCAGGCATTCCAATCCAGGGTCATGCTCGACATGCGCCTTGTCGTTGAGGGACCGCGCCCGCCCGATGGAGGATCGGGCGGGCGTCGAGGGGCGATTGTAGGCGTGTCGCCCGGTGCGTGGTAGGCGCTTATTTGCAGCTATGGCCTTCGGGCAGGGTGACGGTGTATTTGCGCTGCACCCGGTTGCGGAAGTCCAGGTTGTCCAGGCTTTCCTGCACCAGGAAATCCTCGACCTTGGCGTCCTGGCAGTCCTCGTTATAGGACGAGGCCCGCAGCAGGAATACCGTGCGCCGGCTCTGCTCGTCCTTGGCCTTGATGTTGAAGGTACTGAGGGTGGTGTAGCCGGTGCGCTCCGAGGAACCCACCGGGCCCCAGGTGGTGGTCGGGGTGCTGTTGCACACCAGGTTCTTGTCTTTATGGGTGCTCTGCTTGCACACCGTCTTGGTGCTGCTGGGCACCTGGCCGTAGTCGGTGGCGGTGTAGCGGTAGCTGACCTTTTCGCTGCCCACGTCGAGGGTGAAGTTCATTCGGAACGGCGGATGGTTCTTGGGCAGCGACGTATCGGTGTAGACCTGCTTGAAACCCATGCCATGCAGGGCGGCGACCATGTCGCGCAGGTAGTAGCTGGCGTTGAGGCCGTGGGCATCGTTGGCTCCGTTGATGCTTACCAGCACCGGGGCCTGAGGGTCGAAGTAGTAGTCCGGGGCCGGAGTGGCGGCAATCGCCACTTCGAGTTTGTTGGCGCAGCCGGTCAAAAGACAGGCGAGCAAAAGCAGCGGGCAGAGCAGGTAGCGAGTCATGAATAAGCCAATGTGCAACGTGAGGAGTGGTAAGGCTTTAACGATCGGGACTCGGATCAAACAAACGCGGGGGTGTCACGCGGGCTCGGTGGCCTGATATTCCAGCAGGTCGCCGGGCTGGCAGTCGAGTGCGGCGCAGAGTTTGTCCAGGGTCTCGATTTTCATCCCCTTGACCTTGCCATTTTTCAGCAACGACAGATTGGCCTCGGTAATGCCCAGGATGGCGGCCAACTCTTTCGAGCGAATCTTGTTTTTAGCCATGACAACGTCAAGCCGAACGATAATGGTCATCTCATTGTTCTATATGTAGTGACTGTGCTCATCACTGAGGACTTTGGCGTCGCGCATGATAATGGAAAACGAGCAGAGCAAGATTCCTTTGACCACCTCGTAGGCCGCGTAGGACGAGAAGCCCGCGGAAATCTGCAGGATGCGCTGGCCGGGCGGCAGGTCGATGGACAGGGCCAGGCCTTGCAGGGTTTCCATCATCGGGAACGTGGCCGGGGCGACTATCCACAGCATGCCCACGCGCCAGAGGATGCGGATGTTGCGATCGCTCCAGGTTTCGCCACGGGACAGGCGCAGGAAGAACACGCCGGTCAGGTACAGGGCGAAGCTCGACAGCAGCAGTGGCAGGAAGTCGAGGATCACCAGCAGGGCGAAGCTCAGCGACGAGAGCTTGAAGTCCGCTTCCAGCAGGCGCGGCGAGTGTTCGGCGAATACGCCGAGCAGGGCGCCCAGGACCTGGTCCTTGCTGTAGATCCAGAGCCCGGCATTGCCGCCCAGCTCCACCACGCCCATGACCCAGGCCAGGATCGCGGCCAGCAGGCCGACCCGTCGTAAGCGGTACTGGGCCGAGCCGTTGATTTGGGAGTTCATGCGTTATTCCTTGCAAAACTTTGGGGGTGGCAAATTATTGATAAAAAATTATCGAATTACAATAATTTATTTTCAATAATCGTCACGACTCCAGGCCAGGAATCATGCTGTGGCGAGGGAGCTTGTTCCCGCTCGGGCGCGTAGTGGCCGTAAAACCTGAGGTTGGGGTCTTATTGGTGTACCTATCCATTGCTGCGGTCACGGCCACTTATGGTTTCGCTCTTGCAGCGAGTCACTTTGAAGCCCGGAATGCCGGCCAGCCCAAAGTAACCAAAGGCTCCTGCCCCTCCACTCGGTGCCTCGCCTGCGTTTGGCCATCGTGTCTAAGGGGGCAGTAAGATCAAAAGCCAGAGCAGGATCAAAATCTGCCGGCGGCCTACCGGCCGACCTATCTCTGTCGTCCTCCACGTTTCCTGTCGCCGCTGCCGAGCCTGCGAGGCTGCGAAAAGGACCGCAGGGCCTTGCTTGGCGATCTCGCGCCGGTCCTCTGATGCCTGGCGGATCGCCGCGAGTTTCCACGAGCCACTCTGTGTGGCCGAATCAGTCGCGCTGCGGCTCCAGCAAGTCGAACGACAGGACCTTGATCTGCCGGTCGGCGCTATAGACGAACCCAACCCGCGCACCGGGATGCAGGTGCTCCGGCAGGCGGTAGCTCTCCCAGGCGTTGAGCGTGTATTGCCCATCTGCTGATGGCCTGCGCTCCCCCGATCGCAGGGGCGTACCCAGCAGGTTGCGGATGTCGGCGTGGGTCATGCTGCGCGAGAACGGGGCGGGCAGCTCGCCCCTGTAGAAGGAGCGCCCCTGTTCAAGGGGCATGAGTTCGATCAATACCTTTTCCAGGGCCAGGCTGTCTTCCCAGAAGTCCAGCATCAGGCCGGGCTCGACGATCACGGTCAGCCAATCGAATTCATCGTAGATCTTGTCCGTCGGGGTCTCGATGCGTTCTCCCCGGGCGATCAGTTCTTCATGGCTGAGCCCCAGGCTGCTTACCCAGCGGCCGATCGTTGCAGCGTCCATCGCTATTCCTGTGTCCTGAGTTGAGTGTGTGCCCGTTGTCGCGAGAGGCGTTGGCGGCCGATCTTAGCCGGTCGAGAAGGATAGTGGTGCTGTGGCGACATGAAGAACGCCGCCTGCCGTGCTGGCAGGCGGTGGGTTGGAGGGCCGGTGTCAGGCCGGTTGGGGCGCGGTATCGAGCTGGGCCCGGGCCTGATAGCTGGCGGGGCTGAAGATCCGGGTCAGGAGCAGCATCGCCAGGACACCCACGATCAGCACCCACCAGGCGCTGACAAAGCTGCCGGTGACTTGCCGCAGCCAGCCGCTGAGCCATGGCGAGACGGCGTTGATCAGAAAGCCCACGCCCTGGACAAAAGCCGCCAGTTGCCCGGCTTCCCGAGGGTCGCGCCGGTGATCCAGGGTGAGGATCAGGCTCAGGGCAAAGCACGCTCCGAGGCCGAAGCCGATCAGCGCCACCCACAGGTGCGGGCTCTGCAAGGGCCACAGCACCAGCCCGAGAAAACCCGCGGCCTGGGCCGCGAGGCTGATGCCCAGCAGCGGGCGGCGGTCGCTGCTGCGCTGGGCCAGGGCCGGCATCAGCAGGGCGGCGCTGACTTGGAACAGGGTCATGAAGGCCAGCAGCGAACCGCTCTGGCTGGCGCTCCAGCCCATCTGCAGGTAGTAGGCCGGCAGCCAGGCGACCATGCTCATGTAGCCGCAGTTCACCAGGCCGAAATACAACGCCAGCAGCCAGGCGCGGCGGTTGTTCCAGAGCCCGGCCAGGGGGGCCGGGCTGCCGTTGCGGCGGCCGGCGCCCAGGGGCAGGCAGGCCCAGAGCAGCAGCGCCGCCATGGCCGGTAGCAGCCAGACGCCAAGCCCCGCCTGCCAGTTGGCGAAGTGGCTGGCCACCTGCGGGCTGAGCAGGGCGGCAATGCCGCCACCGCCCATCAGCGAGGCCGAGTAGACGCCCATGGCCAGGGCCACCCGGTGCTGGAACTGGCGCTTGATCAACGCCGGCACCAGGGCCTGGATCAAGGCCACCCCGGCGCCGCCGAGCAGGGCGGTGGCGAGCAAGGCCGCGGCCTGGCCGAAGAACAGCCGCACCAGGCAGGCCAGCAGCACTAGCAGCAAGCCCAGGGAAACGCCCCGACGCTCGCCCAGGCGGGCTTCGATGCGTACACCGAGCAAGGCCACCAGGCCCATGCAGATCACCGGCAGGCTGGTGAGCCAGGCGCTGCTCTGGAAGCTCATGCCGGTGGCGCCGCGGATCTCGTTGAGCAGCGGGCTGACCGAGCTGAGGATGGGCCGCAGGTTCAGCCCCAGGCACACCAGCAGGGCCCAGCCGGCCCAGCGCTGGAAGGTGGATTCAGTTCGCTGCATGACGCTCCTGCCAATCCTGGTAGAGGGCGCTCATCGCTGCCTGGGGCAGGTGCAGCACCGGCAGGCGCTGGGCTTCCAGGGGCTTGCTCAGTTGCTGGTAGATGGCCGCGGTGGACAGGCCGAACGGCTCAGCTTGCTCATTGCTGGCAGCGAATACCGCGCGGGACACGCCGCACAGGTACATGGCGGCCAGGCACATGGGGCAGGGCTGGCCGCTGGCGTAGATCACGCAATCATCCAGGCGCGGGCCCAATTGCCTGCTGGCGGCGCGGATGGCCAGCATCTCGGCGTGGGCGGTGGGGTCCTGGCTGAGGTGGATTTCATTCACCGCCTCGGCCAGTACCCGGCCGTTGCGCACCAGCAATGCGCCGAACGGGCGGCCGCCCTGTTCGACATTGCGCCGGGCCAGTGCCACGGCCTGTTGCAGGTAGTGTTGATCGTCGTGCATGCAAGGTTCCTTCAAAAGAGGGGCGGGCTCAGGCAGCGCCGGCATCGCGCAGCAGCTTGGCGATGGCGCCCTGGCCACGGCGCTCGGCCTGTTGCAACGGGCTGAGGCCGGCGCGGTCCGGCAGGTTCAGGTCGGCGCCGGCGGCAATCAGTTGGGCGACGATCTGTTGGTGCGCCGGGCCGCCGTCGGACAGCACTATGGCTTCCATCAGGCAGGTCCAGCCCAGGTGGTTGACGTGGTCCAGCTCGACGCCGGCCTCGATCAGCAGGCGCACGGTTTCCACGTGGCCGCGTTCGCAGGCCGGGATCAGCGCGGTGCCGCCGTAGCGGTTGGTGCTCTTGAGGTCGGCGCCGTGGGCCAGGGTCAGCTTGAGGATTTCGTTGTGACCGCTGGCGCCGGCCAGCAGGTAGGGGCTGTCCTGGATCAGGTTCTTGCGGTTGACGTCGGCCCCGGCCTCGATCAGCGCCCGGGCGATGTCGATGCGGTTGTCCCGGGTGGCCACCAGTAGCGGGCTGCTGCCGTCCAGGCCACGGCCATCGAGCGCCGCGCCTTGCTCAAGCAACTGTTGCACCTGTTGCAGTTGCCCCTTGCGTACCGCTTCCAGCAACGCGCCATCGCTGGCCATGACCACCCCCGCAGTGAACAGGCCGGCGGCGATCAGGCCGCGTTTGAGAAAACGCTTGAGTTGCATGAGAACCTCCCGTTCCGGCTGATGAAAGGGAAGTATGGTGACGGCCCTGGGTATTCTGAAATTAAATATAATCATGCCAACCAGTGGCAGTCAGGATGGTAGGTCAACATGTTGGATCCGGTGTTGTTACGCAGTTTTGTCGCGGTCGCCGACAGTCAGAACTTCACCCGCGCCGCCGAGCGCCTGCACCTCACCCAGTCCACTGTGAGCCAGCAGGTGCGGCGCCTGGAAGAGAGCCTGGGCTGCCAGTTGCTGGACCGTGACCAGCGCCGGGTGGTGGCCACGGTGGAGGGCGAGCGGCTGCTGGCCTACGCCCGGCGCATCCTGGCGCTGCATGAAGAGGCCAGCGATATGCTGGTCAACCAGCGCGGCGAAGAAGTCCTGCGCCTCGGGGTGCCGGAAGATTTCGCCGCCGAGCGCCTGATGCCCATGCTCTCGCGCTTTGGCCTGGACTACCCGGCAGTGCGCCTGGAGGTCAGCAGCGGCCTGGGCCCTGAGCTGTTGCGCCAGTACCGGCGGGGTGAGTTCGACCTGCTGCTGGTCAAGCAGATGGGCCACAGCGATGACTGCGTGGACTCCTGGCCCGAGCCGCTGTGCTGGGTCGATAGCGTTCGCCAGCCCGCCTTTGGCCGCGATCCGTTGCCTTTGGTGGCGTTCCCGGTGGGCGGCCTGTACCGCCAGGAAATGCTCCATCACCTGGAGGTCGGAGGCTGGCCGTGGCGCATCGCCTATTCCAGCGCCAGCCTGGCCAGCGTCTGTTCGGCGGTGGCGGCGGGCCTGGGCATCAGCCTGTTGCCGGTACGGGTGCTGGGCAAGGGGCATCGCGTGCTCGACGCCGACAGCGGTTTGCCGGACATCCAGGGCGTGCGCCTGGCGTTGTACGCCGGCAGTGGCTTGAGCCGGGCCGGCAAGGAGCTACAGGAACAGTTGCGGGCAGTGGCAAGCGTCAAGCCGCAAGTGGCCAGGCGATGACTGTCTGCTGGTTGGCCAGGTTCGTCTGCACCAGGGCTGTACAGGCCGATCATCCGGGGGGCGAGTTGCGGAACAGCTTCGTCTAGCCGTCGCGCGTTCGATAACAGGCGGCCGCCGGGATCTCGTCGCCTCATGCCGGTAGCACAGTGCCCCAGCGGCCCTGGAATGCCCCTTCACAAGATTGTTCAGCAGCGCAAGGGCTGATCTTGAGGGGGCGCTGCTGCTTGGAGAGCTGTTCCATCCCCCGCCAAGCGTCTTGTTTCGATGCTTTGCAGGAATATTTTCGATGCCCGCAAGGCATGGTGTTTTTCCCTCTTGGCTGCAGCCCTTGAACCACGGGGCCTGGGGCTTTTTCGCGAAATCATGTATTCGATTTCGATCTATCTATAACTTGAAAGATTACTTTAAGAGATAAGCACGGGGCACTGATCATTGACCCCGCGGCACCGTTGCGTGGGGGCAGTTCAAACGCCGGTGCCGGGTTTTTCAAAAGATCGTAGGGAGTGAATCCATGGGCAATGTCCAGACCGCCGCCAGTGCACACGAGGTGCTGTGGCGCCAGGCACCGAGCGGCGAGTTGGTCGACCTCGGCCGGCCTCACCGCTTGCCGCTGGGCCAATTGCGTTTGCAACGCACGCCCAAGGGGATATTGCGTCGCCGTGAGGCCATCATCCTCGGCGCCGCGGCCCTGGTACTGCACGCGGCAGTGATCTACTGGCTGAGCCAGAAGCCTACCCCGGTGCTGCCGATCGTACCGCCGGAAATCCCGCCCATGACCATCGAGTTCTCGCGCCCGGCGCCGCCGGTGGTCGAGCCCCCACCGCCACAGCCGGTACAGCCGGTGGTGGAGCCGCCACCGCCAGTGGAGGACGAGCTGGCCGTGAAGCCGCCACCGCCCAAGCCGGTGCCCAAACCCAAACCCAAGCCGGTGCCCAAGCCCGAGCCGAAACCTGCGCCCAAACCGGTGCAGCAGACTCCGGCGCCGCCACAGCCCGCGGCCCCGGTAGCCGCTCCGGCTCCGCCCGCGCCACCGGTCCCGGCGCCCGTGACCCCGGCTTCGGCGAATGCCGCGTACTTGAAGAACCCGGCGCCGGAATATCCGTCGCTGGCCCAGCGTCGCGGTTGGGAAGGCACGGTGCTGCTGCGGGTGCATGTACTGGCCAGCGGCAAGCCGGGCGAGATCCAGATCCAGAAGAGCAGTGGTCGCCAGCAACTCGATGACGCCGCCCTGGCCGCGGTCAAGCGCTGGAGTTTCGTCCCTGCCAAGCAGGGCGACGTGGCCCAGGACGGCTGGGTCAGCGTACCCATAGATTTCAAGATTCATTGAGCCGCAAGGCCGATCAACCAACACGCGCTAAACGCTTACACAGAGGGAATACATCATGACGTTACTGGCATCTCCACTGGAATCCATCGAAAGCGCGGTGATCTGGCTGTTGGTGGTCTTCTCCGTCGCCACTTGGGGCCTGGCCCTGGTCAAGGGCGTGCAGTTCGCCCGCCTCAAGTCCCAGGATCGCAAGTTCCACAATCAGTTCTGGGCAGCGTCCAGCCTCGACTCCGCTGCCTCGTTGAGTGAAACCCAGCCCGGCGCGGCGGCCCGGGTGGCCCAGGCCGGCTATGCGGCGATCCAGGTTGGCGAAGCGCCCCACGCGGCGGACCTGAGCCAGGCAATCAACCACCAGGACCGTCTCGAACGTGCCCTGCGCCAGCAGATCGTGCGTGAGCGTCGTTCCCTGGAAACCGGCCTGGCGGTGGTTGCCAGTATCGGCAGCACCTCGCCCTTCATCGGCCTGTTCGGCACCGTGTGGGGGATCATGGAAGCCTTGAAAGGCATCAGCGCTGCTGGTTCGGCGAGCCTGGAAACCGTGGCCGGTCCCATTGGCGCAGCCCTGGTGGCGACGGGGGTGGGGATCGCCGTCGCAGTGCCGGCGGTGCTGGTCTACAACTACTTCCTGCGGCGCCTGAAGCTCACGGCCGCGGACCTGGACGACTTCGCCCACGACTTCTACAGCCTGGCGCAGAAGAACTCCTTCCGCGTGCTGATCCACCCGAGCGTGCACAAGGCCGCGGCCCAGGGCAGCCCGCAAAAAGTGAAGGAGGCGTCCTGACATGGCCTTTTCCACCCAAGACAGCGATGAAGTGCTGAGCGAGATCAACGTCACGCCGCTGGTGGACGTGATGCTGGTGCTGCTGGTGGTGTTCATCGTCACCGCACCGCTGCTGACCAACGCCATTCCGATCAACCTGCCCAAGACCGAGGCCGTGGCCCCGGTGGAGCAGAAAGACCCGCTGGTGGTGAGCATCGACGGTGCCGGCAAACTCTTTATCAACAAGGACGAGATCCAGCCGGACCTGCTGGAAACCAACTTGCAAGCGGCCAAGGCCAAGGACCCGCAAGTGCGGGTCCAGCTGCAGGCCGACGATGGCGTCAACTACGGCGAAGTGGCCCGAGCCATGGCGTCCATCGAGCGTGCGGGCATCACCAAACTGTCGGTGATTACCGCGCGCTGAGACCGAGCAACAACGCCACGACTTTTCAGGCCGTCTCCTTGGCAGGGTGCGGCCTTTTTTTTGCCTGGCGAAAAGCCCCCGCAAGGCCCCCACCGAAATCGCGCCAGCCGTAGGCGCTGGCTTGCCAGCGAAGGCGTCCTTGAGCGCGGTGCAAGGCTTGCGGGCCTCTTCGCCGGCAAGCCGGCTCCTACAAGAACACCGCCGTAATCGCGCCAGATGTAGGAGCTGGCTTGCCAGCGAAGGCGCCCTTGAGCGCGGTGCAAGGCTTGCGGGCCCCTTCGCCGGCAAGCCGGCTCCTACGGAGGCCGGGGGGAAGTTTTATATTCGTTTAAGGCATTAATAAATAGCTTCTTATTCCTTAACGAATATAAATCCCCTCCCTATAATCGTCCGGGAACAGACACGCAGCAGGAGAGTTCCCCATGCGCAACGAATCCATTCGCTACTTGATTGTGCCGGGCTGGCAAGGATCGCCAGAAGATCATTGGCAAACCCACTGGCAGAACAGCCTGCCCAACAGCGCGCGGGTGGAGCAGGCCGACTGGCTGACGCCGCGCCGCGAAGATTGGGTGGCGGCCCTGGCCGAGGCCATTGCCGCCGACGACACTCCGGTGATCCTGATTGCCCACAGCCTGGGTTGCATTACCGTGGCTCATTGGGCCGCGCGCGCCCCCGTAGCGGCCCTGCGCCAGGTGCGCGGTGCGTTGCTGGTGGCCCCGGCGGACGTCGAGCGCCCGGCCTGTGCCCCGGCGCTGCGCAATTTCGCGCCGATCCCCCGGCACCTGCTGCCGTTCCCCAGCCAAGTGGTCAGCTCGGATAACGACAGTGCCGTGAGCGCGCCGCGGGCCCTGGAGCTGGCCCGTGACTGGGGCGCCGAAGCCGGGATCCTGGCCGGCGCCGGCCATATCAACGTCAAGTCCGGCCACCATCGCTGGGAGCAGGGTTTCGCCTATCTGTACCGCTTGCAGAACCGCATGGAACAACACGCCCTGCGTCGTGCCTGATCGTCCTTTTTTCGTTTAAACGCCCCGTCCCCCGGCGGTCTGGGGCGGGAGCCTGCCATGAGTGCCCATACCCCATTCGGTCAGCCGTTGCTGACCTTCCCCGATGCCGAGAAAAGCCCCCTGAGCATCCGCGCCAAGGCGCTGGTGTTCGTCGACCCGCGCTCGCGGCAGTTGCGCGAAGAGCTGGAGCAACTGGCGCCGCGTTCGGTCTCGGTACTGATCCGTGGCGAAACCGGCACCGGCAAGGAGCTGCTGGCCCGGCACATCCACCGTGCCAGCGATCGCAGTGGCCTGTTCGTCTCGGTGAACTGCGGCGCCATCAGCCCGACCTACGCCGACGCCGAACTGTTCGGTTATGCCGCCGGCAGTTTCAGCGGTTCGGCCAGCAGCCGCGCCGGCTGGTTCGGCTCGGCCAACGGCGGGACCCTGTACCTGGATGAAATCGGCGACCTGCCGCTGCCGATCCAGACCAAGCTGCTGGCCGCCCTGGAGAACCACGAAGTGACCCGGGTTGGCGCCCAGCAACCGAGCCCGGTGGACGTACGCCTGGTGGCGGCCACCAGCATCGACCTGGCCCAGGCGGTGGCGGCGGGCAAGTTTCACGAGCGCCTGTATCGCTACCTCAGCGAAGGCCAGCTGGAACTGCCGGCGCTGCGGGAACGGGTGGGAGACATCGAGTCCCTGGCCGAATACTTCCTCGGCATCTACAGCCAGCGCCTGGACCTGCCGGTGCCGCTGATCAGCGAAGCCGCGCAGCAGGCCCTGAATCGCCACAGCTGGCCGGGCAACACCCGGGAGCTGGAGAACGTCATCCACTTTGCGCTGCTGGTCAGCAGCGGCGAGGAGATACTGCCCGAGCACCTCAACCTGCCGCCGACGCCCTCGCCGCTGGAGCAGATCCAGCAGTTGTTGCAGCAGATCGCCGAGATCGGATCCGCTGTCGAGCGCCAGGCGCTGCACCAGTTGCTGCAACGCACCGCCCTGACCTGAAACCCCGGCCACCGTAGGAGCTGGCTTGCCAGCGAAGGCGTTCGTTAGGGTGATGCAAGGCCTCAGGGCCTCTTCGCCGGCAAGCCGGCTACTACCAAGGCTGGCCTGGCAGGTGGGAAATCGCAGGCTAGAGCGCCGGGAGGCTGTATGAACAAAATGGAATATGAACGTGAATAAAAGATATTGTTCGGGAATAAAAAATCTCGGTATTGTCCGCCTCACGCCAGCAGTGGCACTTCACTGGCACCTCAATCAGTTCCCTATTTGAAGCCGTCGTCGACCTCGACACCTAAGGACCTTGCATGAAAAAAGTTCTGTTGTTCACCGCACTGGCGGCAGCCCTGAGCGCAGGTATCGCCCAGGCTGGCGAGAAGCTGGTGGTCGCCGCGACCCCGGTGCCCCACGCCGAGATCCTCGAGCTGATCAAGCCGACCCTGGCCAAGGAAGGCGTGGACCTGGAAATCAAGGTCTTCACCGACTACGTGCAGCCCAACGTGCAGGTCGACCAGAAGCGCCTGGACGCCAACTACTTCCAGACCCTGCCCTACCTGAAAAGCTTCAACGAAGGCAAAGGCACCCACCTGGAAACCGTGATCGGCGTGCACGTCGAACCTTTCGGCGGTTACTCGAAGAAGGTCAAGACCCTGGCCGAGCTGAAAGATGGCGCAACCATCGCCATCCCCAACGAAGGCAGCAACAGTGGCCGCGCCCTGATCCTGCTGCAGAAGGCCGGCCTGATCGAGCTCAAGGACCCGAAGAACGCCGTGGCCACGCCCAAGGACATCGCCAAGAACCCGCACAACTTCAAGTTCAAGGAACTTGAGTCGGCCATGCTGCCGCGGGTCCTGGACCAGGTTGACCTGGACATGATCAACACCAACTACGCCCTGGAAGCCGGCCTGAACCCGGCGAAGGATGCGCTGATCATCGAAGGTTCCGATTCGCCTTACGTGAACTACCTGGTGGCCCGCCCGGACAACAAGGACAGCCCGGCCATCCAGAAGTTGGCCAAGGCCCTGACCAGCCCGGAAGTCAAAGCCTTCATCGAGAAAAAATACAGCGGCGCAGTACTGCCGGCGTTCTGATGAACTAGGCTACTGACGCGACAAACCCCTTCAAGGTTTAAACGCCGACGGCTAGCGCAGCGTCGGCGTTTTTTATTGCGCCGGAAAAAACCGTAGGAGCCGGCGCCTACACAGGGGCGTTTTTGGCAGTGGGCTGGGTGGCCCGGCGCAGGGCCGCCAGCCATTTCATCAGTTCATGGGGGTCCAGGGGTTGCGGGGTCTTTGCATCGGCCATGGTGGTCGTCCTTGAGAAGTGCAGCGTCCAGTGGGGCTGTTCGAGCGCGAAAGAACCCGGCAGGCCCGGCAGAGAAGGTAGTAGCTGGGCGCCAGCCCGGCAAATCCGCGGGTTAGGTTTTTGGGTGATATAAATATGCCTTAACGGTATTTAAATTCTGCTTTTTATAGCTATAAAGTCGCGGCAGCCGGGCGGTTACCCATCGCCCCATGGACTGCACCACCGCCGCTATACCCCAGCGGCGTCCAGGACTTTCAATGACCCTCGACTACGCCTTTATCCTCAGCACCCTGCCGGCCTTTCTCAAAGCCGTTGGGGTAACCCTGCAGGTCGGCCTGATCGCCATCGGCACTTCCCTGCTGGTGGCCCTGATCAACGCCACGCTCCTGGTATTTCGCACCCCTTACCTGCACCGGCTGATCGGCCTGTACGTGGAACTGGCGCGCAACACACCGCTGCTGATCCAACTGTTCTTCGTCTACTTCGCCTTGCCGGCCCTGGGGATCAAGGTCTCCGGCTTCACCGCGGCGATCATCACCATGACTTTTCTTGGCGGCGCCTACCTCACCGAGGTGCTGCGGGCCGGCGTGGAAGCCGTGCCCCAGGCGCAGTTGGAGTCGGGGCGTTCCATCGGCCTGTCGCAGTGGCAGTTGCTGCGCTACGTGATCCTGCCCCAGGCCGGGATCCTCAGCCTGCCATCGCTGTTCGCCAATTTCATTTTCCTGCTCAAGGAAACCACCGTGGTCTCGGCGGTGGCGGTGCCGGAAATTCTCTACACCACCAAGAGCTACATCGCCCTGTACTACAAGACCTACGAAATGCTCGCGGTGCTGACGCTGATCTGCGTGCTGTTGTTCCTGCCCCTGTCGCTGTTGCTCAGCCGTCTGGAAAGGAGGTTGCAGCATGGCCAGTTCGGGTCTTGAGCTGTTGCTGGTGTCCCTGCCGCAACTGGCCAGGGGCGCTGCGCAGACCTTGTCGATTTCCTTGCTGAGCATTGCCTTCAGCACCCTGGGCGGCGTGCTCTATGGCGTGCTGCGCAGCCTGCAGCGCAAGGTGCTGGACGTGCCGCTGCGGATCTACCTGGAGCTGTTCCGGGCGATTCCGGTGCTGGTCTGGCTGTACCTGCTGTTCTTCGGTTTTCCGATCTTCTTCGGCATTAGCATTCCCAGCTTCACCTGCGCGGTGCTGGTGCTGTCGCTGTGGGGCGCCAGCGAGGTCGGCGAGGTGGTGCGCGGGGCGCTGCAGTCCCTGCCTCGAGGCCAGCGTGAGGCAGGGCTGTCCATCGGCCTTTCCGGTACCCAGTTGTACGGCTACGTGTTGCTGCCCCAGGCGCTGAAACGCATGACGCCACCGACCATCAACGTCTACACGCGGATCATCAAGACCAGCTCCCTGGCGGTGCTGATCGGCGTGGTGGACGTGATCAAGGTCGGCCAGCAGATCATCGAGCGCACCTACGAGTCGGTGCTGATCTACGGCGTGCTGTTTCTGTTTTTCTTCTTTATCTGCTACCCGTTGTCGGCCGCCTCCCGCGTGCTGGAACGGCGCTGGACGCAAGCATGAGCGCATTGATCGAGTTCCAGGGTTTCAACAAGTTCTTCGGCCCGCAGCAGGTGCTCAAGGAGGTCGACCTCTGCGTGGCGGCGGGTGAGGTGATCGTCATCCTCGGCCCCAGCGGCTGCGGCAAGAGCACCCTGTTGCGCTGCCTCAACGGCCTGGAAACCGCCCACAGCGGCCACCTGCGTTTTGCCGGGCGCGAACTGCTGAGCCCCGCCACCGACTGGCGCCAGGTGCGCCAGCAGATCGGCATGGTGTTCCAGAGCTATCACCTGTTTCCCCACATGAACGTGCTGGACAACATCCTCCTGGGGCCGCTCAAGGTACAGAAGCGCGAGCCCCGGGAAGCCCGGGCCCAGGCCGAGGCGCTGCTGGAGCGAGTGGGCCTGCTGGACAAGCGCGAAGCCTTTCCCCGACAGCTGTCCGGCGGCCAGCAGCAACGCATCGCCATCGTCCGCTCGTTGTGCATGAACCCCCAGGTGATGTTGTTCGATGAGGTCACCGCGGCCCTTGATCCGGAGATGGTCAAGGAAGTGCTGCAGGTGATCCAGGGCCTGGCCCGGGACGGCATGACCCTGTTGATCGTCACCCATGAAATGGCCTTCGCCCGGGCCGTGGCCGACCGCATCGTGTTCATGGATGGCGGGCGCATCGTGGAACAGAACACCCCCGAGGCTTTCTTCACGAACCCGCAGAGCGCACGCGCGCAGCAGTTCCTGGAGAAGTTCTCCTTCGTTGAAGCACTGCCCAAGAAAGCCCCTAAAAAGGAACTGGAGCTCTTATGAAAACTGCCAAGTCTTCGCTGTTGTTACTGCCGCTGTTCGGTCTGGCCCTGCTGGCCGGCTGCGATAAATCTGCCGAGGCCCCCAAGCCTGCGGCCACCGCTGCCAGCGCCGCGCCGGCGGCCGGCTACCTGGACAAGATCAAGGCCCGGGACAAGCTGATCGTCGGCGTGTTCACCGACAAGCCGCCGTTCGGTTTCGTCGATGAAACCGGGCGCTATGTGGGGTTCGATACCGACATCGGCCGGCGACTGGCCAAGGACCTGCTGGGGGACGAGAACAAGGTTGAATTCGTCGCCGTGGAACCGGCCAGCCGCATTCCCTTCCTGCAGAGCGACAAGGTTGACCTGATCCTGGCCAACATGACCGTGACTCCGGAGCGCAAGGAAGCGGTGGAATTCACCAACCCCAACCTCAAGGTGGCGGTGCAGGCCCTGGTGCCCGAAGGCAGTGCAGTGAAGAGCCTGGATGACCTGGCGAGCCGCACCACCATCGTCACCACCGGCACCACCGCGGACATCTGGCTGACCCAGAACCACCCGGACTGGAAACTGCTCAAGTTCGAGAAGAACACCGAGTCCCTGCAAGCCTTGGCCAATGGCCGTGGCGACGCCTATGCCCAGGACAACCTGATTCTGTTCAGCTGGTCCAAGCAGAACCCGGGCTACCGCGTATTGCCCCAGACCCTGGGCGAACAGGCGCCGATTGCCCCGGCGGTGAAGAAAGGCAACATCGAACTGCGGGACTGGGTGAATGCCGAACTGGCCAAACTGGGCGAAGAGAAATACCTGCTCAAGCTGTATGACCAGTACGTGCGCAAGGAACTGAGCGACGACACCAAGCCCGAGAGCGTGATTGTCGAAGGCGGCAAGTGGCAGGGCTGATCCCTCCTCCCTCCGCGTAGGAGCTGGCTTGCCAGCGAAGGCGTCCGCGAGGACGGTGCAGGGCTTGAGGGCCTCTTCGCCAGCAAGCTGGCTCCTACAGAGGGTGTATTTGTAGGAGCTGGCTTGCCAGCGAAGGCGTCCGTGAGAACGGTGCAGGGCTTAAGGGCCTCTTCGCCAGCAAGCTGGCTCCTACGGGGGGCATGGCAGTCGGGGCCGGCGGGGAGGGGTCAATCGGGCCAGTTCCACGCCGGTTCGTCCAGCATGCGCTGGCCGACGATGCCGGTCTGGCCCAGTTGTTTCTCCAGCACGATGCAGTTGCATTCGGGGTCTTGCTGCAAGGCTGCGATCAGCCGCCGGGCGTGGGACACCACCCACACCTGGCATTGCTGCGAGGCGCGAATGATCAGGCGCGCCAGGGCCGGCAACAGGTCCGGGTGCAGGCTGGTCTCCGGTTCGTTGAGCACCATCAGGGTCGGTGGTCGTGGGGTCAGCAGGGCCGCTACCAGCAACAGGTAGCGCAAGGTGCCGTCGGACAGTTCCGCGGCCGACAACGGTCGCAACAGGCCTTCCTGATAGAACTGCACCCCGAACAGCCCCCCCGGAACGGCATCGATCTCCAGCCGCGACTCCGGGAAGGCATCGCTGATGGTTTCGTGCAATGCCTGCTGATCGCCCACTTCGATGATGGTCTGCAACGCGGCGGCCAGGTCCCGGCCATCATGGTGCAGCACCGGGGTGCGGGTGCCCAGTTGTGGTCGGCGCGCGGGTGCCTGGCTGTCGGTGCGCAAGTGGTCATAAAAACGCCAGCCACGGATCTGCTCGCGCAGATGCAGGACCTCGGGTGATGAACTCAGGTTGCCCACCCGGTCGAACAGGCTGTCGCCGCTGCTCGTGTGCTGCGCCAGCACCTCCCATTGGCGGCCCGCACGGGCTCGTATCATCGGGCCCTGGCGGTCCACCAGGGCACTGGCCGAGCGGTACAGGGGCCCGCCCCAGATGCTCTCGCGCTTGATCCACGGGTCGAGAGTGAAGCGCGAGGCAATCGGCGAGCTGTGCCCGGGCAACATGAAATGGCCGCTGGAATCCGGCAGCCCCAGGCTGATCGCGTACCCGAAGTCCTCACCGGCAAAGCCCAGTTGCAGGCGTCTGGCGGCCTTGCGCGGCCCGCCCTGGATCGGCACCTCGCCCTGGCTCATGCGTCGGCTGATCTGTTCCGGCCCGGCCCAATACGTCGATTCCAGCCCGCCTTCCTTGGCCAGGGCGTTGACCACGCCGCCCTGGGCGGTCTCCGCCAGCAGGCGCAGGGCGCGGTACAGGTTGGACTTGCCGCTGCCGTTGGCGCCGGTGACCAGGTTCAGCCGACCCAGGGGAATTACCAGTTTGTTGATGGAGCGGTAGTTGGCCACCGCCAGGGTCTTGAGCATGCCGGGTCTCCTGTTGCGTGGTGCGCAGTGTGCCTGATTTGTGAAGCCGCAGCTTGCTTGCGGCGGCCCTCGAAACCGACGTTGTGCTTGCCAGGATAGAGCGCGTCGAGGGCCGTTGCGGCTGCTGCGCCCCGGGGTGCCGGCCGGCCAGTGGGAGCAAGCTCCGCGCCACCGAAACCCTCTCTGATGAGACTGGCGTGCAGCGGTTGAACCCTGTTCTAAGCTCACAGTCGTAACGTCACTGGCGAGACAGCATCACGCAAAAGGAGCCTGCATGGCTGCGTTCAATTCGAAGTGGATAGTGGGATTGACCCTGTTGCTGCTGCTTGGCGGCTGCGGGGCGGAAAAGCCCGGGGAAAAGGAGCGCCCGCGGGTGCGCATCCTGGAGGTGCAGAGCAGTGACTTCGCCCCTTCGGTGACCCTGACCGGTGACGTCCAGGCCCGGGTGCAGACCGAACTGTCGTTCCGCGTCGGCGGCAAGATCATCCAGCGCATGGTCGATGTCGGCGATCGGGTTACCGCGCAACAGGTGCTGGCCAAGCTCGATCCCAAGGACCTGCAGACCAATGTCGATTCTGCCGCGGCCTCGGTGTTCGCCGAGCAGGCCCGGGTCAAGCAGGCCGGCGCGGCGTTTGTCCGCCAGCAGAAGCTCTTGCCCAAGGGCTACACCAGCCAGAGCGAATACGATTCGGCCCAGGCCGCCCTGCGCAGCAGCCAGAGCGCCCTGAGCGCGGCCCAGGCGCAACTGGCCAACGCCCGCGAGCAACTGAGCTACACCGAGCTGGTGGCCGAGGCTCCGGGGGTGATCACCGCGCGCCAGGCCGAGGTCGGCCAGGTGGTGCAGGCCACGGTGCCGATCTTCAGCCTGGCCCGGGATGGCGAGCGCGATGCGGTGTTCAACGTCTACGAGTCGCTGCTGATGCAGCCACCGGGCCAGGAAACCATTCACATCAGCCTGCTGGACAACCCCAAGGTGACCACCACCGGCAAGGTGCGCGAGGTGACGCCGGTGGTCTCGGCCCAGAGCGGCACGGTGCAGGTCAAGGTGGTGCTCGATTCGTTGCCGGCGGGCATGGACCTGGGCTCGGTGGTCAGCGCCACCGCCCGGGCCCATGGCAAGGCCAGTGTGGTGCTGCCCTGGTCGGCCCTGACCAAGAATCTCAGCGAGCCTGCCGTGTGGCTGGTGGGCGAGGACGGCAAGACGGCCCTGCACACGGTGAAGGTCGGGCGCTACCTCACCGGCAAGGTGATCATCAGCGACGGCCTCAAGGGCGGCGAGAAAGTGGTGGTGGCGGGTGGGCAGTTGCTGCACCCGGGGATGTTCGTGGAGATCGCCTCGCAAACGAGCGACCAGGGAGCACAGCCATGAAGCGCCTGCTGCCGTTGTTGTGTGCCAGCGCCTTGTTGCTGGGCTGCTCCAGGGAAGAGCCGGCGCCGGAGCCGGTGCGCCCGGTGCTGTCGTTCCGGGTGGCGCCCCAGGCCGAGGAAAGCCTGGGGCGTTTTGCCGGCACCATCCAGGCCCGCTACGAGACCAACCTGGGCTTCCGGGTGCCGGGGCGCATTGCCAACCGCAATGTCGATGTCGGTGCCGAAGTGGGCCCCGGGGACTTGCTGGCCACTCTGGACCCCACCGACCAGCAGAACCAGCTGCGGGCCGCCCAGGGCGACCTGGCCAAGGTCGAGGCGCAGTGGATCAACGCCCAGGCCAATGCCAGGCGCCAGCAGGAACTGTTCGATCGCGGCGTGGGCGCCCAGGCGCAACTGGACATCGCCCAGACCGACCTGAAGACCACCGGTGCCTCCCTGGACCAGGCCAAGGCCTCGGTACGCCAGGCCCGGGACCAGCTCAACTACAGCGAACTGCGCAGCGATCACGGCGGCGTGATCACCGCCTGGAACGCCGAGGCCGGGCAGGTGGTGACCGCCGGCCAGCAAGTGGTGACCCTGGCCCGGCCGGAGATCAAGGAAGCGGTGATCGACCTGCCGGCCAGCCTGGTGGACCAGTTGCCGGCCGGTGTGGAATTCAAGGTCGCGGCACAGCTGGATCCGAGCATCAGCACCACCGCCACGGTGCGTGAGATCGAACCCCAGGCCCAGAGTGCAACCCGTACCCGCCGCGCCCGCCTGACCCTCAAGGACACGCCCGAGGCCTTTCGCCTGGGCACCGCCATCAGCGTGACCCTGAGCTCGGCCATCGAGCCGCGCACCGAGGTGCCGCTGACCGCCCTGCAAGAGGTGGAGGGCAAGACCCGGATCTGGGTCGTCGACCCCCAGAGCCAGACGGTGGCTCCGCGCGAGGTCACGGTGCTCAGCCGCGACAGCGCTTCGGCGTTGATCAGCCAGGGCGTCAAGTCCGGCGAGCGGGTGGTCAGTGCCGGCGTCAACAGCCTCAAGCCGGGGCAGAAAGTCAAAATCGATGAGGACCGCGCACAATGACGCCCGACAGCAAAGGGAGCTTCAACCTGTCCGAGTGGGCGATCAAGCATCAGTCCTTCGTCTGGTACCTGATGTTCGTTGCGCTGCTGATGGGCGTGTTTTCCTACATGAATTTGGGGCGCGAGGAAGACCCCTCCTTCACCATCAAGACCATGGTCATCCAGACCCGCTGGCCCGGTGCGACCCAGGAAGAAACCCTGAAGCAGGTCACCGACCGCATCGAGAAAAAACTCGAAGAGCTGGACTCGCTGGACTACGTGAAAAGCTACACCCGCCCCGGCGAATCGACGGTTTTCGTCTACCTGCGCGACACCACCAGTGCCAAGGACATTCCCGAGATCTGGTACCAGGTGCGCAAGAAGATCAACGACATCCGCGGCGACTTTCCCCAGGGCCTGCAGGGCCCGGGGTTCAACGATGAGTTCGGCGATGTGTTCGGCTCGATCTACGCCTTCACCGCCGATGGCCTGAGCATGCGCCAGCTGCGCGACTACGTGGAACAGGTACGGGCGCAGATCCGCGAAGTGCCGAACCTGGGCAAGGTGGAGATGGTCGGCGAGCAGGATGAAGTCATCTACCTGAACTTCTCCACCCGCAAGCTGGCGGCCCTGGGCATCGACCAGCGCCAGGTCCTGCAGAGCCTGCAATCGCAGAACGCGGTGACCCCGGCCGGGGTGATCGAGGCAGGGCCGGAGCGCATCTCGGTGCGCACGTCCGGGCAGTTCGCCTCGGAGAAGGACCTGGCCACGGTCAACCTGCGGCTCAACGACCGCTTCTACCGGCTGGCGGACATCGCCGAGATCAGCCGCGGCTATGTCGACCCTTCCACGCCGCTGTTCCGCTTCAATGGCAAGCCGGCCATCGGCCTGGCGATCGCCATGAAGAAGGGCGGCAACATCCAGGACTTCGGCAAGGCCTTGCACGCCCGCATGGACCAGCTCACCGCCGACCTGCCGGTGGGCGTCGGGGTGCACAAGGTTTCCGACCAGGCCGAGGTGGTGGAAGAGGCAGTGGGCGGTTTCACCAGTGCCCTGTTCGAGGCGGTGATCATCGTGCTGGTGGTGAGTTTCATCAGCCTCGGGGTCCGCGCCGGGCTGGTGGTGGCCTGCTCGATTCCGCTGGTGCTGGCCATGGTCTTCGTGTTCATGGAGTACAGCGGCATCACCATGCAGCGGATCTCCCTGGGGGCGCTGATCATCGCCCTGGGGCTGCTGGTGGATGACGCGATGATCACCGTGGAAATGATGGTCACGCGGCTGGAGAAGGGCGAGAGCAAGGAGCAGGCAGCGACCTTCGCCTACACCTCCACCGCCTTTCCCATGCTCACCGGGACCCTGGTGACCGTGGCCGGCTTCGTGCCCATCGGCCTCAACGCCAGTTCTGCCGGTGAGTACACATTTACCCTGTTCGCGGTGATCGCGGTGGCCATGCTGGTGTCGTGGATAGTCGCGGTGCTGTTTGCCCCGGTGATCGGCATCCATATCCTCAGCACCAACGTCAAACCCCATTCCGATGAGCCGGGGCGTATCGGACGGGCCTTCAACGGTGGCCTGCTGTGGGCCATGCGCAACCGCTGGTGGGCCATCGGCATCACCGTGCTGCTGTTCGTGGCTTCGGTGTTCTGCATGCGTTTCGTGCAGAACCAGTTCTTCCCGTCATCGGACCGGCCGGAGATCCTCGTTGACCTCAACCTGCCGCAGAACGCTTCGATCAACGAGACCCGCCAGGCCGTGGACCGCCTGGAGGCCACCCTCAAGGACGACCCGGACATCGAGCGCTGGAGCACCTACATCGGCGAGGGCGCGATCCGTTTCTACCTGCCCCTGGACCAGCAACTGCAGAACCCCTACTACGCCCAGCTGGTGATCGTCAGCAAGGGCCTGGAGCAGCGCACGGCCCTGACCCAGCGCTTGCAGAAACGCCTGCGGGAAGATTTCGTCGGCATCGGCAGCTATGTGCAGGCCCTGGAAATGGGCCCGCCGGTGGGGCGGCCGATTCAGTACCGGGTCAGTGGCAAGGACATCGACCAGGTGCGCAAGCACGCCATCGAACTGGCCACCGAGCTGGACAAGAACCCGCACATTGGCGAGATCATCTATGACTGGAACGAGCCCGGCAAAGTGCTGCGCATCGACATCGCCCAGGACAAGGCGCGGCAACTGGGGCTGTCCTCCGAAGACGTGGCGCAGTTGATGAACAGCATCGTCAGCGGCTCCACCGTGACCCAGGTGCATGACGACATCTACCTGATCAACGTGGTCGGTCGCGCCGACGACAACGAGCGCGGCTCCCCGGAAACCCTGCAGAACCTGCAGATCGTCACCCCCAACGGCACTTCGATTCCGCTGCTGGCCTTCGCCACGGTGCGCTACGAACTGGAGCAGCCGCTGGTGTGGCGTCGCGACCGCAAGCCGACCATCACCATCAAGGCCGCGGTGCGCGATGCGATCCAGCCCACCGACCTGGTCAAGCAACTGAAGCCGGACATCGACCATTTCGCCGCGCAACTGCCCGCCGGCTACTCGGTGGCCACCGGTGGCACTGTGGAGGAAAGCGGCAAGGCCCAGGGTCCGATCGCCAAGGTGGTGCCGCTGATGCTGTTCCTGATGGCGACCTTCCTGATGATCCAGCTGCACAGCGTGCAGAAGCTGTTCCTGGTGGCCAGCGTGGCGCCCCTGGGGCTGATCGGCGTGGTCCTGGCCCTGGTGCCCACGGGCACGCCCATGGGCTTTGTGGCGATCCTCGGGATCCTGGCGCTGATCGGCATCATCATCCGCAACTCGGTGATCCTGGTGACCCAGATCGACGAATACGAGCGTGAGGGCTATCACCCCTGGGACGCGGTGCTGGAAGCCACCCACCATCGACGGCGGCCGATCCTGCTGACCGCGGCGGCGGCCAGCCTGGGGATGATCCCGATTGCCCGGGAAGTGTTCTGGGGGCCGATGGCATACGCCATGATCGGCGGCATCATCGTTGCCACCTTGCTCACCCTGCTGTTCCTCCCGGCGCTGTACGTGGCCTGGTACAAGATCAAGGAACCGAGCAAGGACACCGAGCGCACCCGGCCCACGGCCTCGTAGGCGCTGGCTATTTCCGTAGGAGCTGGCTTGCCAGCGAAGAGGCCCGAGAGACAGGCGCCTGACTCGCAAGTGTCTTCGCCGGCAAGCCGGCTCCTACGGGGTATGCGGCGTTGCAGAGGGCATAGGCCCCCCACGGCCTCGTAGCAGCTGGCGAGCCGGCTCCTCGCAGGGGGATCAGGCCTTGCGCCAGACGCTGGCCAGCCACGGTTGCTGTTCCCGAGGCAGGCCGGCGGGGCGGTAGTAGTGTTCCAGCTCGACGAACCCGGCATCCGTCAGCAACGCCTGCCAGGCCGCCAGGTCGTGGTAGGCACCATAGCGCGGGCCGTTCCAGCCTTCCTGGTTGTTACCCCGGGGATTGGAGCTGAACAGTACGCCACCGTCCTTGAGGCTGGCATGCAGTTGCTTGAGCACCCGCGGCAGTTCCTGGCGGGGAATGTGGAACAGCACCGCGTTGGCGAAGATGCCGTCGAAGTGAGCCGCCGGTAGATCGAGCTTGAGGAAGTCCTGCTGCCAGACTTCGCAGCCGCTGTCTTCCCGGGCCATCTGGGCGAAGCGCTCGCAGCCGTCGAGGCCGATGGCCACATGGCCCAGGCGGGTGAAGGCCTGCAGGTCGCGGCCGGGTCCGCAGCCAAAATCCAGCACGGTGAATGGCGCCGAGCCCTGAATGTGCCGCAGCAGCGCGTCGATGTTCTGGCTGACGTCGTGGTCGCGGGTGCCTTCGCGAAAGTCCTCGGCCACCTGCTGGTAGTGGCCGAGGGTGGTGGCGGTGATGCTGTCGAGATCGTCGGGGGCGAGTTTCATGGCGGGTCGCATGGCGTTAAGGGAATGGCCCGAATATACCCCATGCACCCTGTAGCCGCTGCCGAAGGCTGCGAACGGCTCCGCAGGAGACGCCGCTCTTGAGGGCCTCGGAAGGTCCTGCGGACCTTGTCGCAGTCTGCGGCAGCGGCTACACGGGATGCCGCTAGCGCTTGTTCAGCACCCGCGCCAGACGGTCGCCACCCAGCTGGATCGCGGCTACCAGAATCACCAGCAGCACGATCACCGTGAGCATGATCTGGCTGTCGAACCGCTGATAACCGTAGCGGTAGGCAATGTCCCCCAGGCCGCCCGCGCCAATCGCCCCGGCCATGGCCGAGGAGTTGATCATGGTCACCAGGGTGATGGTGAAGCCGCCGACGATGCCCGGCAGCGCTTCGGGCAGCAGCACGTGCCAGACGATGTGCCAGCGCCGGCAACCCATGGCCTGGGCGGCCTCGATCAGGCCGTGGTCGACTTCCCGCAGGCTGACTTCGGCGATCCGCGCAAAGAACGGCGTGGCGGCGATGGTCAGCGGCACCACGGCGGCCCACACGCCGTAGGTGGTGCCGACGATCAGCCGGGTAAAGGGGATCAGCGCCACCATCAGGATCAGGAACGGGATCGAGCGGAACAGGTTCACAAAGGCCCCCAGGGCCCGGTTCAGGGTCGGCGCCTCATAGATCCCGCCCTTGCCGCTGGTGACCAGGATCACCGCCAGGGGAATCCCCGCCAGCAGGGCAATCAGCGAGGACACGCCGACCATCAGCAGGGTGTCGAGGACGCCCTGCAACAAGCGATCAAACCACATAGCCCAGTACCTCCACTTGCTGTGCCCATTGCCCGGCGCGCTGGCGCAGTTGCGCAGCCTCCAGGGACGAGCCCTGGACCGCCAGCAGCAGTTGCCCCAGGGCGTGGCCCTGGATGCGTTCCACGCCGCCTTGCAGCAGGCGTACGCGGCCGCCCAGGGCGCCGAACAGCGCCGCCAGGTCCGGTTCCTCATGGCTGCTGCCGGTGAAGCGCAGGCTCAGCACCAGCGCCGCATCGGAAGACGTCGGATGGCTTTGCAGGCGGTTCTGCAGTTCTTCCGGCAGGCCGTGCTGCAGGGGCGCCAGCAGGGTCTTGCTGACCTCGTGCTGCGGGTTGCCGAAGACTTCCCAGACCGGCCCCTGCTCGACGATGCGCCCGTGCTCCAGTACCACCACCCGGTCGCAGATATCGCGGATCACCGCCATCTCGTGGGTGATCAGGATGATGGTCAGGCCCAGGCGCTGGTTGATCTCTTTCAGCAGGCCGAGGATCGACTGGGTGGTTTCCGGGTCCAGGGCCGAAGTGGCCTCGTCGCACAGCAGGATCTCGGGATCGTGGACCAGGGCCCGGGCGATCCCCACCCGCTGCTTCTGGCCGCCGGACAACTGCGCCGGGTAGGCCCGGTGCTTGTCCTTGAGGCCCACCAGCTCCAGCAGCTCGCGCACCTTGCGCTCGCGCTCGGCCTTGGGTACCCCGGCCACCTTCAGCGGCAGCTCGACGTTGTGCCACACGGTCTTGGCCGACATCAGGTTGAAGTGCTGGAAGATCATGCCGATGCGCCGGCGCAGGGCCACCAGGCGGTCTTCGTCGAAGTCGCCGATGTCCACCTGGTCGATCAGCACCCGGCCGCTGCTGGGCTGCTCCAGGCGGTTGATGGTGCGGATCAGCGACGACTTGCCGGCGCCGCTGCGGCCGATGATGCCGAACACCTCGCCGCGCTGGATCGACAGGTCGATATCGTGCAAGGCCTGCACCGGACCCTGCTGGCCCTGGTAGGTCTTGCCCAGGCCGATAAAGCGCACCTGGGCGCGATTCAGTTCGGGGTGCAGCTCGGTCTGCCCGGCGCGCCGGGGCGCCGCTTCCGGCAGCTTGCGCTGTAGCGTCGCGACACTCATCTCAACCTTCCCAGCCGGCTTGGTAGAGCTTGCCGTGGGCTTTGTCCAGAGCGGCGCGAACGGCAGGCGAGTGCTGGTAGATATCGACGAACTTGATCAGCCGCGGGTCGTTCTTGCTCTTGGGCTGGATCACGAACTGGATCACGTATTCCTTGTGGTCCAGGCCGTCGAACAGCAGCGCCGAGCCGGCATCGAAGGTCTTGGCCAGGCGGATGTAGGCCGGGTAGCCCTGGACCAGGTCAGCGTCGTCATAGGCGCGCACCAGTTGCACGGCTTCGACCTGGAGGATCTTGATCTTCTTCGGGTTGCTGACGATGTCTTCTTCGGTGGCCTTGTAGCCAACGCCCGGCTTGAGGGTGATCAGCCCGGCCTTGGCCAGCAGTTGCAGGCCGCGCCCGCTGTTGATCGGGTCGTTGGCGATGGCCACGCTGGCACCTTGTGGCAGTTCGTCGAAGCTTTTGTATTTCTTCGAGTACAGGCCGACGTTGTTGATGATGCCCGGGGCGAAGGGCACCAGGTCGAAACCGGCGGCGGCCTTGGCGTTTTCCAGGAACGGGATGTGCTGGAAGTAGTTCACGTCGATGTCACCGGCGGCCAGGCTGACGTTGGGCGCGATCCAGTCGGTGAACTCCACCAGCTCGACTTTCAGGCCCTGCTTGTCGGCCTCTTCCACGGCGGCCTCCAGGGGAATGGCGAAGGCGGCGGTGGTGCCGACCTTGAGCGGCGCGTCGGCGGCGAAGACGGCGCTGCTGAACAGGCCGAGGGCGAGGGCCAGGGCTTTGAGCGGGTGGCGCAGGCGTTTGGTTTTCATAGGGGTCAGGGTCCGAGTCGGGGCCAGGGAATGGGGTGTGGTTGCGGGCCTCTTTGCTGGCTAGCCAGCGCCTACAGTGAGGTGTGCAGGAGCCGGCTTGCCGGCGAAGCGTTTAGCGGCGGTAGGCCGCGCCGGTGTGTTGTTCGGGCAGCTTGCGGCCCTGGCGGAAGAGCTTTTCCCGCAGGGTGCCGTCGTCGTAGGCGGTCTTGTAGGAGCCACGGCGCTGCAGTTCGGGGATGACCAGGTCGATGAAGTCGACGTAGCTTTCCGGGGTGACGATGCGGGTCAGGTTGAAGCCGTCCAGGCCGGTTTCGGCGATCCAGGATTCCAGGTCGTCGGCCACCTGCTGCGGCGAGCCGACCACGGTGAAGTAGCGGCCGCCCAGGGCGTGCTGGTCCAACAGCTTGCGTCGGGTCCAGTCGTTGTTCTGCAGGTTCTTGGTGGCCGACTGGATGGCATTGCTCTTCACGTACTGGATCGGCTCGTCGATCTCGTACTGGGAAAAATCGATCCCGGTGGACGCGGAAAAATGCGCCACCCCGGCTTCGGCGCTGGCGTGGCTGCGGTACTCGGCGTGCTTCTTCCAGGCCAGTTCCTCGGTCTCGCCGACTATCACGTTGAGGCCCATGAACACCTTGATGTCTCCGGGATTGCGCCCGGCGGCCACGGCGCTGGCGCGGACCTTGTCCACCTGGGCCTTGGTCGCCGCCTTGTTCTGCCCGCTGATGAACACGCACTCGGCGTGGCGCCCGGCGAACAGCAGGCCGCGGTCCGAGCTACCGGCCTGGAACAGCACCGGGGTGCGTTGCGGCGACGGCTCGCACAGGTGGTAGCCACTGACCTGGTAGAACTCGCCCTGGTGCTCGACCTTGTGCACTTTTTCCGGCTGGGCATAGATGCGTTGCTCGCGGTCATTGAGGACCGCGTCGTCCTCCCAACTGCCTTCCCAGAGTTTGTACAGCACCTCCAGGTACTCGTCGGCCTGGTCGTAGCGGCGGTCGTGCTCGATCTGCTCCTTGAGCCCCATGGCCTGGGCGGCGCTGTCCAGGTAGCCGGTGACGATGTTCCAGCCGACCCGGCCACGGCTCAGGTGGTCGAGGGTGGAAAGGCGCCGGGCGAACAGGTAGGGCGCCTCGTAGGTGAGGTTGGCGGTGAGGCCGAACCCCAGGTTCTTGGTAACCGCGGCCATGGCCGAGACCAGCAGCAGCGGGTCGTTCACCGGCAGCTGGATCGACTCCTTGAGGGGCACGTCCACCGAGTTCTGGTAGACGTCGTAGACCCCGACGATGTCGGCGATGAACAGCCCGTCGAACAGCCCGCGCTCCAGCAACTGGGCCAGCTCGGTCCAGTACTCGAGGGTCTTGTACTGGGTCGAGTTGTCCCGCGGGTGGGTCCACAGGCCGTGGTTGATGTGCCCGACGCAGTTCATGTTGAAGGCGTTGAGCAGGATTTTCTTCTTGGTGGTTTGTGGCGCGGCCATCAGATGGTCCCCCGCAGCGGCGGGTTCTGCTGGTTCAGGTAGTAGTTGCCCACCGCGTGGTACTTCCAGCGCACCGGGTCGTGCAGGGTGTGTACCCGGGCATTGCGCCAGTGGCGGTCCAGGCCGTGCTCGGCCAGGGTCGCCTGGCTGCCCGCCAGTTCGAACAGGGTGCTGCCGGCGGCCAGGGAGATTTCCGTGCTCAGGGCGCGGACCTCGGCCACGGCGATGGACGCGGCGGCCACGGTGTCGGCGTTGGTGTCGGCCTGGGCCCGGTCGAGGAACTCCCCGGCGCGTTCCAGCAGGGCCTCGGTGGCGTGCAGGCGGATGCTCAGGTGGCCGAAGCTCTTGATGGTCAGCGGGTCGTCGGTGGCCTTGTCGTTGCCGGAGTCGATCCACGGCCGGGTCTTGGTGCGCACAAAGCGCAGGGCGTCTTCATAGGCGGCGCGGGCGATGCCGGTGTCGATGGCGGCGTGGAGAATCTGCGCCAGCGGCCCGACTGGGGTCGGGCGCTCGAAGGCGCTCTGGAACGGCACCACGTCGGCCTCGTCCACCCACACGTTGTCGAATTGCACCGAGCCGCTGCCGGTGGTGCGCTGGCCGAAGCCGCTCCAGTCGTCGATCACGTCCAGGCCCTGGGCGTCGGCGGGGACGAAGGCCAGTTGCTGCACGCCGTGTTCATCCACCACCGAGGTGGGGATGCGCTGGGCGTAGAGGGCGCCGGTGGCGTAGAACTTGCGCCCGTCGATGCGGTAGCCCGGGTCGTTGCTGTCGCGGCTCAGGCGGGTGGTGCGGTCGTGGGCGGTCTTGGTGCCCAGCTCGGCCAGGGCGTTGCCGAAACGCCGGCCGGCCAGGACTTCGGCATACAGCCGCTGCTTCTGCGGCTCGCTGCCATTCACCCGCAGCACTTCCAGGGCGTAGAAATGGTTCTGCGGGATCTGCCCCAGGGAGGCGTCGGCTTCGGCGATCAGGGCGATGACCTTGGCCAGGGTGACGTTGGAAACCCCGGCGCCGCCGTATTCCTTGGGCACGCTGATGCCCCACAGGCCGGAGCGGGAAAAGGCTTCCAGCTCGGGGTGTGGCAGGCGCCGCTCGCGGTCGCGCAGGGCGCTGTCGCGCTTGAAATCTTCCGCCAGGTCGCTGGCGACAATCAGGGCTTGCTCATCGCTGGTAATGACCGCGACGTGTTGGGAAAGAGACATGTGTTTCTCCAGAGATCTGGTCAAAAGCGTTCTGGGCGGTTAAATCCAGGAGTGCCGGGCAGGCAAGGTGCCGTTCAGGTGATAGGTGCCCACGGCGTGGTACTTCCAGCGCACCGGGTCGTGCAGGGTGTGCACCCGGGCGTTGCGCCAGTGACGGTCGAGGTTGAATTCGGCGAGGGTGGCGCGGCTGCCAGCCAGCTCGAAGAGCTTTTCACTGGCCAGCAGCGAGATCTCGGTGGTCAGCACCTTGGCTTCGGCTACGGCGATGGAGGCGCGGGCCGCGGACTCGGCAGTGATCGGCGCCGCGCTGACCTGGTCCAGCACCTGCCCGGCCTTGCGCAGCAGGGCTTCGGCGGCGTGCAGTTCGATCTGCAGCTTGCCGATGTCGGCGATCACATACAGGTCATCGCCGGCCCGCTCGACGTTGGCATCGATCCACGGGCGTGCTCGTTCACGAACGAAACGGATGGCGTCGGCCACGGCTTCCCGGGCGATGCCGGCGTCAATGGCGGCCTGGATCAGCTGGGATACCGCGCCCTGGATATTCGGTGTTTCGTTGATCCGCCAGTTGTCCAGCACCAGCTCGGCGTCCACCCGCACATCGTTGAGCAGGATGGTGCCGCTGGCGGTGGTGCGCTGGCCGAAGCCCGACCAGTCGTCGACGATGCGCAGCCCCGGGGTGCCACGACGGACGAAGGCCAGCACCTGGCGGCCTTCCTCGTTGAGTGCCTTGACCGCCACCCAGTGGGCGAACAGGGCGCCGGTGGAGTAGAACTTCTGGCCATTGATCACGTGGCCGTCGGCGTCGGCGGTGATCCGTGCCTTGAGTTCCAGGGTGTTCTTGGTGCCGCGTTCCGGGCCGGCATTGCCGATGCGCCAGCCTTCCAGAACGCTCTGCAGCAGCTGTTTCTTCTGCCGCTCGGTGCCGCAGCCGAGAATCAGGCCGAGGATGCCGAACTGGTTCTGCGGGATCTGCCCCAGGGCCGGGTCGGCCGCGGAAATGATGGCGAAGACTTCGGCCAGGGTGACGAAGGAAACCTGTGGCCCGCCGTAGGCCCGGGGCACGGAAATACTGCCCAGGCCGCTGCGGGTGAATTGTTCGATCTGCGCCCAGGGCAGCTTGCGCTGGCGGTCGCGCTGGGCGGCCTGCTGGCGGGCCGCGTCGGCCAATTCATGGGCAGCCTGAAGGGCTTCGGCGTCGTTGCGCAGAACCCGAGCGGGCAGCAAAAGGGGAGCGATATCCAGGTCACTCTGGACCTGGGCTTCGATCAGACTGGACATCAGTGCCACTCCTTGGCTGCACGCAATGCCCTGGCGATCTGCACTGGGGTGATTGTGTTCCGGACCATACCTACCTCACATCTTTTGGATAGGCCGCGTCATGCGGCGAAATCAGAATCAAGAATGTCCGGTGGTCCGGTGCATATACCCTATGCGCGTATAAAAATTAAATAAACTAACTTTTAGGAATATGAATAGAAGGGTTAAATCGAAGCCCGCAGGCGTTATGGATCAAGGCCTTAGCGTGCTTCCACGGCTGTGGTTCTAGCGACGAATGCCTCCCCAAAACCACCCCGTACCTGCACGTAGGAGCTGGCTTGCCAGCGAAAGCGTCCTTGAGGGCGATGCAAGGCTCGAGGGCCTCTTCGCCGGCAAGCCGGCTCCTACGGGGGAGGGGGCGTGATCTGCTGTAGGAGCTGGCTTGCCAGCGAAGGCGTCCGCGAGGGTGGTGCAAGGCTTGAGGGCCTTTTCGCCGGCAAGCCGGCTCCTACGGGGGAGGGGGCGTGATCTGCTGTAGGAGCTGGCTTGCCAGCGAAGGCGTCCGCGAGGGCGATGCAAGGCTCGAGGGCCTTTTCGCCGGCAAGACGGCTCCTACGGGGGAGGGGGCGTGATCTGCTGTAGGAGCTGGCTTGCCAGCGAAAGCGTCCGCGAGGGTGGTGCAAGGCTTGAGGGCCTTTTCGCCGGCAAGCCGGCTCCTACAAGGGGGCGTGGCTTGCGCCGAGGAACTTGCTGAGAAACTGTCGGGTGCGTTCGTGCTGGGGGTTGGCGAACAGCGCCTTGGCTTCGCCCTGTTCGACGATCACCCCCTTGTCGAAGAAGATCACCCGGTTGGCCACGTCCCGGGCAAAGCCCATCTCGTGGGTGACGATGACCATGGTGCGTTTCTCTTCGGCCAGGCTGCGGATGGTGGCCAGTACTTCGCCCACCAGCTCCGGGTCCAGGGCCGAGGTGGGTTCGTCGAACAGGATCACCCGCGGTTCCATGGCCAGGGCCCGGGCGATCGCTACCCGCTGTTGCTGGCCGCCGGACAGGCGCCTGGGGTAGGCATCTTCCTTACCTGCCAGCCCGACCTTGGCCAGCAGCGCGCGACCCAGGGCGACGGCTTGCTCCCGCGGGGTTTTCTTCACCACCAGCGGGCCTTCGATGACGTTCTCCAGGGCGGTGCGGTGGGGGAACAGGTTGAAGTTCTGGAACACGAAGCCCACTTGCTGGCGCAACTGGCGGATCCGGCCCTGCTGATGGCTCAGGGGGATGCTGCTGTCGATGCTGATGTCACCGATGCGGATGCGGCCGCTGGTGGGTTCTTCGAGAAAATTCAGGCAGCGCAGGAAGGTGGTCTTGCCCGAGCCGCTGGGGCCGATGATAGCGACCACTTCGCCTTCCTTGACCTCCAGGTCGATGCCATTGAGCACCGTCTGGCCCTTGAACTGCTTGGTCAGTTTTTCCACCACGATCATGGCTTCAGGACTCCTGGTCGTGCCGATTGACCCGCTCTTCAAGCCGGTTCTGCAGGTGCGCGAGCACGCTGGCGAGAATCCAGTAGATCAGGGCGGCGGCAAGATACATGGTGAAGATTTCGAAGGTGCGGGCGGTGATCAGCTGCGCCTGGCGGAACAGTTCAGGCACCTGGATGGTGGCGGCCAGGGCCGTATCCTTGACCAGGGAAATGAAGCTGTTGCCCAGCGGCGGCAGGGCCGTGCGCATGGCTTGGGGCAGGATCGCCCGGCGCAGGGTCTGCGCGCGGGTCATGCCGATGCTGGCGGCGGCTTCCCATTGGCCACGCTCGATGGAGCCGATGGCAGCCCTGAGGATTTCACAGGCATAGGCCGCCATGTTCAGGGAGAAACCGATCAGCGCGGCGGGCAGCGGGTCCAGTTCCAGCCCCAGTTGCGGCAGGCCGTAATAGATCACGAAGAGCTGCACCAAGAGCGGCGTGCCGCGAAAGAACGACACGTAGATGCGGGCGATCCAGCTCACCAGGGCCAGGCGCGACAGGCGCATCAAGGCCAGGCCAAAGCCCAGCAGCAGTCCGAAGAACATGCCGCCGAGGCTGAGGATGATCGTGTAGTACGCGCCTTTGAGAAGAAATGGCGCTGATTCCAGCGCCAGTTGCAGGCCTGCTTCCATTATTGGGTGACGTCAGCGTTGAAGTATTTTTCCGAGAGCTTTTTCAGCGTGCCATCGGCCCGCAGTTCCTCGATGGCCTTGTTCACCGCCGCCAACAGCTCAGGTTCGCCCTTGCGCAGGGCCACGCCGGCTTCCTGGCGGGAGAAGGGTTCGCCGGAAACCACCAGGGTGTCCTTGGTTTTCTTGATCAGCTCGAAGGCCGCCAGGCGGTCCACCAGGATGGCTTCGATACGGCCTACGCGCAGGTCCTGGTACTTGGTCGGATCGTCGTCGTAGGTCTTGATGATGGCGGTGGGCACGTTGTCCTTGAGCCACTGCTCGTAGTTGGTGCCCAGGCCCACGCCGACCTTGTGCCCACCCAGGTCGGCGGCGGTCTTGAACTTGCCTTCGTCCTTCTTCTGGGTTAGGGCCTGGATGCCGGAGACGGTATAGGGGATGGAGAAATCGTACTTTTTCTTGCGCTCTTCAGAGATGGTCACCTGGTTCACCACGGCGTCCAGGCGCTTGGACTCCAGGGCGGCGAGAATGCCGTCCCACTTGGTCGGCTGCAGCTTGACCTTGACCCCGAGCTTGTTCGCCAGGGCTTCGGAGAATTCCACCTCGAAGCCGGTCAGCTTG
The DNA here is from genome assembly GCF_024810175.1 of Pseudomonas sp. BIGb0176. NCBI lineage: Bacteria > Pseudomonadati > Pseudomonadota > Gammaproteobacteria > Pseudomonadales > Pseudomonadaceae > Pseudomonas > Pseudomonas sp. BIGb0176. The sequence continues at coordinate 237,030 of NZ_JANUEC010000005.1, read as the reverse complement.
CCGTTTTCGTCCACATAGCTGAACGGTGGGTAGGTGCCTTCCAGGCCGACGTTGATGACTCCGGCATCCTTGATTTTCTGCAGTTGCTCGCCGGCAACCGCTTGCCCCATCAGTCCGGCACCCAAGGCCAGGCCCAGTGTGCCAATCAGCAGATTGCGACGCAGTACGGAAAAATTCATGACAAGCCCCTGTGTGTTTTCTTATGCACGATGCGGGTGGAGTTGCAGGTCAATCGGTGAGGCGCGAACTGTGCTTTATCCTGCCTTAAATGCGCGCGGCGCGTCTCGTGGCAATTGGGCCTGCGGCGCGACTATAAGATGGCATTTATAGGTTTAAAAATAATATAAATTTACTTTGTTATTCCTTTTTGTTTGGTTCTCCTCGCACCATCCTTCCGTAGGAGCTGGCTTGCCCGCGAAGGCGGCATCGAGGGCGATGCAAGGCTTGCGCTGCTACGAGAAGGCGCCGGCGTAGGCGAACAGGGCCGGGGCGCCGCCGGTGTGCAGGAAAATCAGCGGGCCATCGTCGAAGCGCTGGCGGCCGACCCCGTCCAGCAGGCCGGCCATGGCCTTGCCGGTGTATACCGGGTCCAGCAACAGGCCCTCCTGGCTGGCCAGCAGCTTGACCGCCGCCAGCGTCCCGGCATTGGGTTCACCGTAGCGCGGGGCGAAGTACTCGTCCCACAACTGCACGTTGAAAGCGTCGGGCAGCTTCACTCCCAGCAACTCGGCGGTGCGCTCGGCCAGGCCCTGGACCTTGGGCCGCTGGTCTTCTTCGCTGCGCGACACGGTGACCCCGATTACCGGCAGTTGCGGCAGCACGTCGCTCAAGGCCAGGGCCAGGCCGCTGTGGGTGCCGGCGCTGCCGGAGGCCAGGACCACGGCGGCAAATTCCAGGCCGCTGTCTTCGATCTGCTGCGCCAGCTCCAGGCCGGCGCGCACGTAGCCCAGGGCCCCCAGGGCGTTGGAGCCGCCGATGGGCACCAGGTAGGGTTTCTTGCCGTTGCTGCGCAGGCGCGCGGCCAGGGCGTGCAGTTGCTCGTCGGCCTGGTCGAGGTTTTCCACCAGCTCCACCTTGGCGTCGAACAGGTCCAGCAGCAGGCGGTTGCCATTGCCCAGGTAGTTGGGGTCTTGGGTGCCGGTGGGGTTTTCCAGCAGGGCCACGCAGCCCAGCCCCAACTTGGCGGCCAGGGCTGCGGTCTGGCGCACATGGTTGGACTGGATGGCACCGGCGGTGATCAGGGTGTCGGCGCCCTGGGCCAGGGCATCGGCGGCCAGGTATTCGAGCTTGCGCAGCTTGTTGCCGCCCATGGCCAGGGGTGTGCTGTCGTCACGCTTGACGTAGACATCGCGACCGATCCAGGCCGACAGCCGTTCGAGTTTTTCCAGGGCGGTGGTAGACCTGAGCAGGTCGAGGCGATTAAAGCGGGCGAGCTGTTGTTTGATCATGGGGCCGCACGGAACAGGGAAGGTGCAAGGACTATAGGCAGCCCTTTTTGCCCGGGCAACCGCCAATCGCTTATGCGAAAAAGTGCTTGAAGCCAGACAATTAGTTCTTAAGCGCCGCCGTCGCCGGGCGTAAAGTGATCGCCGTTTGCGCGGCCCGATTGTCCGGCCGCCCGAGTAAGGAGTCTTATCGTGAGCGAGCGTTCCAGCCATTGGCAATTGCAGACCATCGTTGGCCAACTGCGTGATGCCCGTGACCAGTGGCGTACCCGCAACGGTCGGGTCAGCGGCGAGCAGGGCGGGCGTGAGCTGCCGTCGCGAGCGGCCATGGCAGAAATCCTCGAAGCCCTGTGCGGTGCCCTGTTCCCCATGCGCCTGGGGCCGGTGGACCTGCGCGAAGAGAGCGAGGACTTCTACGTGGGCCACACCCTGGACGCGGCGCTCAACGCCTTGCTGGCCCAGGCGCGCCTGGAGCTGCGCTATGTGGCCCGGCAGAGCGGCGAGGCCGATGCTGAAGTCAACGCCCGGGCGATCCGCCTGATCCAGGATTTCGCCCTGGCCCTGCCCGGCCTGCGGGTGCTGCTGGACACCGATGTGCTGGCGGCCTATCACGGCGACCCTGCGGCCCGCAGCGTGGATGAGGTGCTGCTGTGCTACCCCGGCATCCTGGCGGTGATCCACCACCGCCTGGCGCACCATCTGTATCGCGCCGGCCTGCCGCTGCTGGCGCGGATCAGCTCGGAAATCGCCCACTCGGCCACCGGCATCGACATCCACCCGGGTGCGCAGATCGGCCGCAGCTTCTTCATCGACCACGGTACCGGCGTGGTGATCGGCGAGACCGCGATCATCGGCGAGCGGGTGCGCATCTATCAGGCGGTGACCCTGGGCGCCAAGCGCTTCCCGGCGGACGAGGACGGCCAGTTGCAGAAGGGCCACCCGCGCCACCCGATCGTCGAGGACGACGTGGTGATCTACGCCGGCGCGACCATCCTGGGGCGCATTACCATCGGCAAGGGCTCGACCATTGGCGGCAACGTCTGGCTGACCCGCAGCGTGCCGGCCGGCTGCAACCTGACCCAGGCCAACCTGCAGCACGACGACGGCTCGCAGAAGTAGGCGCTGGCTTGTGTAGGCGCTGGCTTGCCAGCGAAGGCGTCTCTGAGAGCGATGCAGGACTTGCCGGCCTATTCGCCGGCAAGCCGGCTCCTACGGAAGAAGGTGTACGCCCGCCTGTTGTAGGAGCTGGCTTGCCAGCGAAGGCGTCCCTGAGGGCGATGCAGGGCTTGCGGGCCTATTCGCCGGCAAGCCGGCTCCTACGGGAGAGAGGCCGGCCCGGCAAGGGGCTTTTTCTGCTGAACGATTGCGTTCGACACACGTCATACCCTTCCCTGAGCTAGCGTACAAAAGGTACCGCTGAGCCCTGCGATTAGTCCTGAGCCCCCTATCCATGTTTAACTTGAACGCTTGTTCAAGTTAAACCGGTGGTTCGCTGCCCGCTCACAACAGGAGGCTTGCCTTTGCTGAGTCCGTCTATTTCAGCCATGTTTCATCCCTTCGAGGTGCACCGTTCATGAGTGCACCATCCACCTCCGCGAATGCTTTGATTCGCATGAACCCTCCGGTGTTCTACTTCGCCGCGAGCTTTATCCTGATCTTCGGTGTGGTGGTCATTTCCACGCCGGAACAGGCCGGCGCCTGGCTGCTGGCGGCGCAAAACTGGGCGGCCAATACGGTCGGCTGGTACTACATGCTGGCGATGACCCTGTACCTGGTCTTCGTGGTGGTCACCGCCTTGTCCGGCTACGGCAAGATCAAGCTCGGTGCCGACCACGACGAACCCGAGTTCAGTTACCTGTCCTGGGCCGGCATGCTGTTCGCCGCCGGGATCAGCATCACGCTGTTCTTCTTCTGCGTTTCCGAGCCCCTGACCCATATGCTGCAACCGCCCCAGGGCGAGGCTGGCACCGCCGAGGCGGCGCGCCAGGGCATGCAGCTGCTGTTCCTGCACTGGGGCCTGCACGGGTGGGGGGTGTTCGCCTTCGTCGGCATGGCCCTGGCGTACTTCGCCTATCGGCACAACCTGCCGCTGGCCCTGCGTTCGGCGCTGTACCCGCTGATCGGCAAGCGCATCAACGGCCCTATCGGCTACGCGGTGGATGGCTTCGGCATCATCGCCACGGTGTTCGGCCTGGGCGCCGACATGGGCTTTGGCGTACTGCACCTGAACTCCGGCCTCGACTACCTGTTCGGCATCGCCCACACCCAGTGGATCCAGGTTGGCCTGATCACCCTGATGATGGGCGCGGCGATCATTGTCGCGGTGTCCGGGGTCGACAAGGGCGTGCGGGTGATGTCCGACATCAACATGCTGCTGGCGGTGGCGCTGCTGCTGTTCGTGCTGTTCGCCGGCCCCACCCAGCACCTGCTCAACACCCTGATCCAGAACCTGGGCGACTACCTGGGTGCCTTGCCCACCAAGAGCTTCGACGTCTATGCCTACAACAAGCCCAGCGACTGGCTGGGCGGCTGGACGGTGTTCTACTGGGCCTGGTGGATTGCATGGTCGCCGTTCGTGGGCCTGTTCATCGCGCGGATTTCCCGGGGCCGGACCATTCGCGAGTTCGTGTTCGGCGTACTGCTGATTCCCCTGGGCTTCACCCTGGCGTGGATGTCGATCTTCGGTAACAGCGCCATCGACCAGGTGCTCAACCACGGTATGAGCGCCCTGGGCATGTCGGCTATCGACAACCCGTCGATGACCCTCTACCTGCTGCTGGAAACCTACCCCTGGAGCAAGACCGTGATTGCGGTCACGGTGTTCATCAGCTTCGTGTTCTTCGTCACCTCGGCGGATTCCGGCACCGTGGTGCTCTCGACCCTGTCGGCCAAGGGCGGCAACGCCGATGAAGACGGGCCGAAGTGGCTGCGGGTGTTCTGGGGGGCGATGACGGCGCTGGTTACCAGCGCGCTGTTGTTCGCCGGCAGCATCGACTCGCTGAAGTCGGCGGTGGTGCTGACCTCGCTGCCGTTTTCGCTGATCCTGCTGTTGATGATGTGGGGGCTGCACAAGGCGTTCTACCTGGAATCACAGCGGCGCATCGCCCAGTTGCACTCCCTGGCGCCGGTTGCGCCTTCGCGGCGGGGCAAGGGCGGCTGGCGCCAGCGCCTGAGCCAGGCGGTGCATTTCCCGTCACGGGATGAGGTGTATCGCTTCCTCGACCAGACAGTGCGCCCGGCCATCGAAGAGGTGACCGCGGTGTTCGTCGAGAAGGGCTTGAACGTGGTGACCCAGCCCGACCCGGCCAACGACAGCGTGAGCCTGGAAATCGGCCATGGCGACCAGCACCCGTTCATCTACCAGGTGCAGATGCGCGGTTACTTCACCCCGTCCTTCGCCCGTGGCGGCATGGGGCCCAAGGAGCTGCGCAACCGCCGTTACTACCGGGCCGAGGTGCATCTGGCCGAGGGCAGTCAGGATTACGACCTGATGGGCTACACCAAGGAACAGATCATCAACGACATCCTCGACCAGTACGAACGCCATATGCAGTTCCTGCATCTGGTGCGCTGAGCCGTTCGCTCAGGCCTTGGTGAGCAACAGGTAGAGCACCAGGGCCAGCACCGGCACGGCAAACACCAGGCTGCCGACCGCCAGCTCCGAACGCAGGGGCTGGTGGGCGGTGACCATGCCCACCGCACCGTTGATGACCGTCAACGCCAGCCACAGCCCCGAGAAGCCATAGCCCAGGGTATGGCGGCTGAAACCCAGCCGCTCGCCGATAAACAGCACCAGTGCCAGCAGGATCAGGCCAAAGGTGATGATGATGGTGGTGTGCATGATGGGTACTCCCCGGGAGCCGGTGTGCCGGCGCATGTATCGAGCATAGGCGTCAAACCAGCCCGCCATTGGCCCGCAGGATCTGCCCGTTGACCCAGGCCGCCGCCGGGCTCGCCAGGAAGCTGATGATGCTGGCGATATCCTCCGGCTGCCCCAGGCGTTCCAGGGGCGGCATCCTGGCGAAGCTGGCCACCTGCTCGGCAGTCTTGTCCTTGAGGAACAGTTCGGTGGCCACCGGCCCCGGCGCCACGGCATTGACCGTGATCTGGCGCCCGCGCAGCTCCTTGGCAAACACCTGGGTCAGGGATTCCACCGCCGCCTTGCTGGCGATGTACACCGCGTAGCCCGGCAGGTTGAGGCCGACGGTGCTGCTGGAGAAGTTGACGATACGGCCGCCGTCATTCAGGCGCCCGGCGGCTTCGCGCAGGGTGTTGAAGGTACCGCGAGTGTTGATGGCGAAGGTCTGCTCGTAGAGCTCGTCGCTGTGCTCGGCCAGGGGCAGCACCTTGAGGATGCCGGCGTTGTTGATCAGAACATCGACCTTGCCCAGTTGGGTCTCGGTCTCTTCGAACAGCCGGCGCACATCGTTGGCGCTGGCCACGTCGGCCTTGACCGCTATGGCCCGGTGCCCGGCCTGGCGCAGTTCCACCACCAGCCGGGAAGCTTCCTCGCTGCTGCTGGCGTAGTTGATCGCCACGGCGTAACCCTCCTTGGCCAACTGGCGGGCGATCACTGCGCCTATGCCTCGGGAGGCTCCGGTGACAATGGCGACTTTTGCGGCTTGAGCGGTCATGGGGTCAGTCCTTCACGGAGGTTGAACGGCTTGTCTGGACAACAGGTTCACGGATTTACCGTGCTGGATAAATGCGCCAGAGTTGCCTTGACTGTTCAATATTCGCCAACAATCGAGCTTCTGGAGCCACCTGTGGACCAAGTCAAAGGGATGAAAGTGTTCGTAAGGATCTACGAGCGCAGCAGCTTCACTCTAGCCGCCGATGACCTGAACCTGCCCCGGGCGACCCTGACCCACACCCTCAACCAGTTCGAGGCCTGGCTCGGCACCCGGCTGCTGGAGCGCAGCACCCGCCGGGTACGCCCGACTCTGGATGGCCAGGCCTATTACCCCCGTTGCGTGCAACTGCTGGCGGAGCTGGAAGAGGCTGAACTGGCGTTTCGCACTGTGGAGCCCCATGGGCGCTTGCGGGTGGACATGCACGGCACCCTGGCCAAGCACTTCGTGATCCCGCGGCTGGGGGAGTTCATGCAACGTTATCCACAGATCGAACTGGCCATCAGCGAGGCCGACCACTTTGTCGACCTGGTCGCCGAGGGCGTGGACTGCGTGCTGCGTGCCGGCAACCTGGAAGGCTCCTCGCTGATTGCCCGGCGGGTGGCGAACCTGCAGCAGGTGACCTGCGCCAGCCCCGCCTACCTGGCGCGATATGGCGAACCGCGGAGCCTGGACGAACTCGGTGCGCATCGGGCGGTGAACTACGTTTCGCGTACCGCCACCCGCTCGTTCCCCTTCGAGTTCCTGGTCGAGGGGCAGGTGCGCGAAGTGACCATCGATGGCGCCTTGTCGGTGTTCGGTGCGCAGATCTACGGCGCCTCGGCCCTGGCGGGGCTGGGGATCATCCAGTGTCCGCGTTATCACGTGGCGCGGCAGATCGAGCAGGGATCGATGCGCGAGATTCTCTGTCACATGCCGCCCCCGGCAATGCCGGTGTCGGTGGTCTACCCCCACAGCCGGCATATGTCGCCGCGGGTGCGGGTGTTTGTCGACTGGCTGGCGCAGGTGTTTACCGAGGCGCATTGACGCCCCCCGCTGGCACGCCATGCGCAGGAGCCGTCTTGCCAGCGAAGGCCGCCGCGAGAGCGATGCCGGACCTAAAGGCCTGTTCCCCGGCAAGCCGGCTCCTGCACGCTGGGCGATTGGCCACCAGCGTATTAATTAACCAAGTGTGTATAGTGTGTATTTTGCTCTGCTGCATTGCTTAAGGTGCCTGATCGTTCGGCATCCACAGGGCGGGGCTATGCGCAGTCGGGAAATGATCAGCAGGATCGAGGCGGATGGTTGGTACTTGGTGGCCGTCAAGGGCAGTCACCATCAGTACAAGCATCCTTTCAAGCCGGGCCGCGTGACCATCAGGCACCCGGATACGGATCTGCCCAAAGGCATGCTCAACAGCATCTTGAAACAGGCGGGCCTGAAATGAGTCTGTTTCTGAACGAGGAGTCCAACGACATGAAATTCCCGGTGGTTCTGCACAAGGATGCCGACTCCGAATATGGGGTGACAGTTCCGGATGTACCGGGCTGCCATTCTGCCGGCCCGACGGTTTCCCTGGCGTTCGAGAACATCAAGGAAGCGCTGTCCCTGCACTACGAGGGCCTGGTGGCGGACGGCGAGCCCTTGCCCCAGGTGCATGAGATTGACGATCACCTGGACAACCCCGACTACGCCGGTGGCGTATGGGGCGTGGTGGAGTTCGACGTGACGCCCTACTTCGGCAAGTCGGTGCGCTTCAACGCCACCCTGCCGGAGCAATTGCTGGAGCGCATCGACCAGAGGGTCGAACGCGATCAGCGCTACCGTTCGCGTTCCGGGTTCCTCGCCGCTGCGGCGCTGCGCGAGCTCTCTGCCTGAGGGGCGGTGGGCTCAACTGCTTTCGCGCTCGATCAGCTGGCATTGCAGCAGGTTCAGGCGTTGCACCGTGCCGGCCACTGGCAGCACTCCCAGGCTCTCCAGCACCCGGGTCGCGGCCAGTACGCCGATCTGAAGCGCCGGTGGCTGGATGGTGCTCAGGCTGGGCAGCAGCATCTGCGCAAAGGGGTAGTCGCCAAAGCCCAGCACCGCACATTCCTCGGGGATCTTCAGCCCGGCTCGTTGCCCCGCCAGCAGGCCGCCGGCCGCCAGGTTGTCGTTGGCGAAGATGATCGCGTCGGGGCGTTCCGGGTTGCCCATCAGCGCTTCCATGGCCTGTTTGCCGGCCTCGAAGGGCGCGCGGTCGGCATCCGGGGCAAACACCCGGGGCGCCAGCCCCAACTCGGCCAGCGTTGCCAGATAGCCGTCGCGCCGCTCCAGGGCACTGAAGTCTCCCGGGGCGCTGTTCTGCACGAAGGCGATGCACCGGTAGCCTTTGGCGTGCAGGTGGCGAGCGGCCGTGACCCCTACCTGAAAGTGCGAAAAGCCGATCTGCAGCGGTTGGCGCTGGGGCTGGTAGTCCCAGGTTTCGATCACCGGGATCTCGGTGTCGGCGAGCATCTTTTCCGTGCCCGGGCTATGGAAGTGGCTGGTCAGTACCAGGGCTGCCGGCGACCAGCCGAGAAAGGCCCTTACCGCGCTCTCCTCCTGCCTTGCGTCGAAGTAGCTGGAAGCCAGCAGCAGTTGGTAGCCATGGCGGCTGAGGGTGTCGCTGAAGCCCTGGATGGTCTGGGCGAAAATCGGCCCGGAAATGTTCGGGATGACCATGGCGACAATCCGCCCGCGGGCCGAGGCCAGCCCGCCGGCCACCAGGTTCGGTACATAGCCGAGTTCGGCGACCACCGCGGCGATGCGTTCACGGCGCTCGGGGGAAACACTGTCGGGCTGGTTGAAATAGCGCGAAACGGTGATCGCCGAGACCCCGGCCTGGCGCGCCACGGTGTTCAGGGTTACGCGGCCGGCGCCGCGGCGCTTGCGGCCAGGCGCTTGGTCAGAGGTCATGAGCGCATCCCTTTGGCTGAACAAAAAGGCATATAAAAGTAATTTTTCAGTATTGGACGCTCTATCAAGAGCCTGTCGATACTGGCGATGTTAGCGCTAACAAAGCGCCATGTCTGCTACTCGCTCGAGCGAATGCCCAAGATAGTTTTCAGGCGCTGCCGGCACAGATCGGCAGCGGTTCGGGGCATTTTTCAGCAGGTGCAGCATGCAGAACTTTCTTGGGGAACAGCACAGTCTCACGCAGTCGATCCGCGGTGCCACGCCATTGCGACCCCATCTGGGCTGGTTGCTGGCGGGGCTGGTTGCCTTGCCGCTGCCGGCGGCTTTTGCCGCTGACAGCGGCGCCAGCGCACAGGATCAGGAACCGACCCTGAAGTCGGTGACCGTCACCGCCACCCGCCGCGAAGAATCGCTGCAGAAAGTCCCGGTGGCGGTCTCGGTGGTGGAGGGCGAGCAACTGGAGCGGGATAACCGCAACGGCGTTGCAAGCATCGTGCAGCAGGTGCCATCGCTGAACTTCCGCACGGGTGCCTCGAACAAGGACACCTCGCTGTTCATCCGTGGCGTGGGCACCATTTCCACCTCACCGGGGGTGGAGCCCACGGTGGCGACGGTGATCGACGGCGTGGTCTACGGCCGCCCCGGCCAGGCCACCCTGGACCTGCTGGATCTGGAACGGATCGAAGTCCTGCGCGGGCCCCAGGGCACCCTGTTCGGCAAGAACGCCTCGGCCGGGGTGCTGAATGTCATCACCAAGGCGCCTACGGCCGAGACTCATGGCTACATCGACCAGGCCTACTACAGCGGCAATGAAAGCCGCACCCGTTTCGGCATTGGCGGCAGCCTGATTCCCGACACCCTCAAGGGCTCGTTCACCACCTTGTTCGGCAGTTACGACGGCAATGTGGATAACCGCCACAACGGCCAGGAGGTCAACGGCTACAACCGCAAGGGCGTGCGCGGCAAGCTGGAGTTCACCCCCAGCGAGGACCTCAAGTTCACCTTCGCGGCGGACTACATGCAATCCCATGATGACGCCCCCAACGGGGTGGTGAGCAAGGCCCTGACACCTGCCTTTGCCAATGCCCTGAACCCCGTGCGCGCCAGCAGCGACAACCGGGACATCAACACCGACACCCGTACCCATGTGGACGATATCAACAAGGGCCTTTCCGGCCAGCTGGACTGGAGCCTGGGCGACTACACCCTGACCTCGATCACCGCCTGGCGCGGCTGGAACAATACCCAGTACCAGGACGGCGACCGTCTTGGCACGGTCACTGCGGCTTTCCCCGGGACCGCCGACAAGGGTGACCTGGACTACAACCAGTACTCGCAGGAGCTGCGCCTGGCATCGCCCAAGGGGCGGTTCCTGGAGTACGTCGGTGGTCTGTTCTACATGCACGGCAAGGATGAAGAAACCTACCAGCGCACCCTGACCACGACCACCGGCGCCAACCGGGGCATTGCCGACTACAGCACCACCAACGACAGCTACGCGGTATTTGGCGAGAGCACCCTGAATTTCACCGAGGACTTTCGTGGCATCGCCGGCCTGCGCTGGACCCACGATGACCTGAAGTACGATCACCGCCGGGTCTCGACTTCGGCGACCACGGTCAGCGGTATCCAACCGGGCACTCAGAGTTCCGGCTCGGTGGACGAGGATGGCTGGTCCGGGCGCCTGGGCCTGCAATATGACCTCAGCGCCACGGTCACCAGCTACCTGACCTATTCCCGGGGCTACAAGGGCCCGGCCTACAACGTGTTCTTCAACATGCAGCCGCGGGACACCCAAGCACTGAAACCCGAAACCTCCAACACCTGGGAGGTGGGGATCAAGGCCAGCAGCTGGAACAACCGGCTGACCACCAACCTCGCGGTGTTCCACAGCGAATACGACAACTACCAGGCCAACTTCTTCGACACCGTGGCCGGGCAGGTAGTGACCCGCCTGATCAATGCCGGGAGCGTCAGCAGCGAGGGCGTGGAACTGGATTACGCCCTGCAGGCCACCCAGCAACTGAAGTTCTCCGGGGCCCTGGCCTACACCCGGGCGCGCATCGACGAATTCGCCTGCCCGGCGGGCGCGGCGGCTTCGTGCAATGTCAACGGCAAGCCGTTGCCCTTCAGCCCGGACTGGAAAAGCTACGTGCGCGCCGACTACAGCATTCCCCTGGATAACGGCCTGGATATCGAGTTGGGCACTGACTACAGCTGGCAAAGCGAAGTGCAGTACGACATCAGCCAGAACCTCGACACCCGGGAGGGCGCCTACGGCATCTGGAACGCCAGCATTGCCCTGGCCGACTACAACGATGGCTGGCGCGTGGCATTGCTGGGCAAGAACCTTGCCGACAAGTCCTATTCGCCCTTGCTGGCCAGTGGCGGCAACTACATCTACCGCGCCGTGCCCCGGGATGACGAACGTTATTTCGGCGTGCAGTTGCGCAAGGATTTCTGATGCCCTGCCGTTGTAGGAGCCGGCTTGCCGGCGAATGGGTCGGCGAGCTGGGAGCAGGTCCCGAGGGCGCTTTCGCTGGCAAGCCCGCTCCTACAGCGGGCTTTGGCGGTGCCCTTTTTGCAGCATGAAACAAGGAGTGATCCATGTCCCGTTCCACTCGCCAGCTCAAGCTCGGTGCCTTTCTCATGGCCACCGGTCACCACGTTGCCGCCTGGCGTCATCCGGATGTTCCGGCCCAGGCAGGGCTGGATTTTGCCGTCTATAAAAAACTGGCGCAGATCGCCGAAGCCGCGCGCTTCGATGCACTGTTCGTCGCCGACAGCCTGGCAGCCCCTACCGGCCCCATCGCCAGCCGCATGGCCCGCTCCGATTACTTCGAACCCTTGACGTTACTGGCGGCCCTGGCGGCCGTGACCGAGCGAATAGGGCTAATTGCCACTAGCACTACGAGCTATAACGTACCGTACCACGTAGCACGTAAATTTGCGTCGCTGGACCATCTTTCAGGTGGTCGGGCGGGGTGGAACCTGGTGACTTCCGACAATGCCGCCGAAGCGCGGAATTTCGGCCGGGAGGAACATTTTGGGCACGCGGAACGTTATCGCAGGGCCCGGGAGTTCCATCGGGTGGTCACCGGGCTCTGGGACAGCTGGGAGGACGACGCCTTTGTCCGCGACAAGGCCAGTGGCAAGTATTTCGACCCAGACAAGCAGCATTTACTGGACCATCGCGGTGAATTCTTCCAGGTCAAAGGGCCATTGAATGTGGCGCGCCCACCCCAGGGATACCCGGTGATCGTCCAGGCCGGTTCTTCCGAGAGCGGTCGTGAGCTGGCGGCCCAGACCGCCGAAGTGGTATTCACCGCCCAGCCTTCCATGGCCGCCGCGCAGGCCTTCTATGCCGACCTGAAAGGGCGCCTGAAGCAGTACGATCGTAGTACGCAATCCCTGAAAATCATGCCTGGGGTATTCGTGGTGGTGGGGGACAGCGAAAGTCAGGCCCGGGAAAAGTTCGAAGCCTTCCAGGACCTGGTGGAGCCCGAAGTGGGCGTGGCCCTGTTGGGGAGGATGCTGGGCAACTTCGACTTGTCCGGCTACCCGCTGGATGCACCGTTGCCGGCGCTGCCACTGACCGAGAGCGGCCAGCAGAGCCGCCAGCAATTGCTCACCGAGCTGGCCGGCAAGGACAACCTGACCCTGGCCCAGCTGGGGCGCAGGATTGCCGGTGGCCGTGGGCACTACAGCCTGATCGGTACGCCCGGGCAGATAGCCGACGAACTGCAAGCCTGGTTCGAGGAGGGCGCGGCCGATGGTTTCAATGTGCTGGTGCCGCATCTCCCTGGTGGGCTACGGGACTTTGCCGGCGGGGTGATTCCGGAACTGCAGCGGCGCGGGCTGTTCAGAACTGAATACGAGGGCCGAACCCTGCGGGAAAACCTGGGGTTGGCGCGACCGAAAAATCAGTTTGTGTGACAACGCGGCTGGCGCAGGGGCCGGCTTGCCAGCGAAGGCGCTCGTGCTGGTTAAGGCTTGCGGGCCTTTGGCCGGCAAGCCGGCTCCTACCGTGGGGCGCTTTGATCGACGTTAGTCGTTTTGGAAAGACCTGACTCAGAGAGGATTCGATGACTTACATAGCTGCTGAAAACCGCTACGACTCCATCCCCTATCGCCGTGTCGGCCGCAGTGGCCTGGTACTGCCGGCGCTGTCCCTGGGGCTGTGGCACAACTTTGGCGACAGCACGCCGATCGACACCCAGCGTGCCTTGCTGCGCACCGCCTTCGACCTGGGGATCAACCACTTCGACCTGGCCAACAACTACGGCCCGCCCTACGGCAGCGCCGAAATCAACTTCGGCCGCCTGCTGCGTGAAGACTTCAAGGCCTATCGCGATGAATTGATCATCTCCAGCAAGGCCGGTTGGGACATGTGGCCCGGGCCTTACGGCCAGGGCGGCGGTTCGCGCAAGTACGTGCTGGCCAGCCTCGACCAGAGCCTGCAGCGCCTGGGCCTGGACTATGTGGATATCTTCTATTCCCACCGCTTCGACCCGGATACGCCGCTGGAGGAAACCGCCAGCGCCCTGGCCACCGCCGTGCAGCAGGGCAAGGCGCTGTATATCGGTATTTCTTCCTATTCGGGGGCCAAGACCCGGGAAATCGCCGCGTTGCTCAAGGAGTGGAAGGTGCCGCTGCTGATCCATCAACCGGCCTACAACATGCTCAACCGCTGGGTCGAGAAGGACCTGCTGGACACCACCGAGGAACTCGGCGCCGGGGTCATCGCCTTTACGCCGCTGGCCCAGGGCCTGCTTACCGACAAGTACCTCAATGGCATTCCCGAGGATGCGCGGGTCAATCGTCCGGGGGGCGGCTCGTTGCAGGCTTCGCACTTGTCGGAGGCCAATATCGCCCATGTCCGCGCGCTCAACGAGATCGCCAAGAACCGCGGCCAGAGCCTGGCGCAACTGGCCCTGGCCTGGACCCTGCGCGACCCGCGGGTGACCTCGGCGCTGATCGGTGCCAGCCGGCCGGAGCAGATCATCGAGAACGTCGGGGCGTTGCAGAACCTGAGCTTCAGTGTCGAGGAACTGGCGGAAATCGATCATTTCGCCAAAGAAGGGCGCATCAACCTGTGGGAAAAACCTTCGACGGCAGAGTGAGGTAAGTCTGCCCCTGCACCGATAAAACAGCCCCCGGCAGAGCGATCTGCCGGGGGCTGTTGGCTTTGCCGCCTGGAGCGGGGCGGCAGGCGTCGTTACCTGGTCGTGCTGCTGACTTTCAAGGAGGACGGATTGCCGGCCACAGTGCGGTCCTGGGGATCATCGAGGTCGACCTTGGCGGTCACCGACAGGCCCGGCCGCAGGCGTTCGAGGCCGGACTGGTTGGCGTCGAAGCGAATGCGCACCGGCACCCGCTGGACGATCTTGGTGAAGTTGCCGGTGCCTGGTTCGAAGGGCAGCAGGGCAAAGGTCGAGCCTGAACCCGGAGCCAGGCTTTCCACGGTGCCGGTGATGCTGACGCCTGGCAGGGCATCGATCTTGATCTGCGTCGATTGCCCCGGGTACATGTGCTGGGTCTGGGTCTCCTTGAAGTTGGCCAGTACATAGAGGTCATGCAGCGGCACCAGGGTCAGCAGGCGCGAACCCGGTTGCACGTAATCGCCAACCTGGATCTGCCGATTGCCGACGGTGCCGTCCATCGGTGCATAGATGGTGGTGTGGCGCAGGTCCTGCTGGGCCAGTTCCAGCCGCGCCTTGGCGGTTACCACCTTGGCCTTGGCCATCTGCAATTGCGCTTGCAGGCGTTGCCGTTGCGCGGTGGTGACCGCAAGGTCGTTCTCCGCCACTTGCAACATGGCCTGGGCGTAGGCCAGGCCTTGTTCGGCGGAGATGGCCTGGGTGCTGTATTTCTCCACCTCGTTGCGCGCCACGGCGCCGGTGGTGACCAGGGTATCGAAGCGATTGCGCTCCGCACCGGCACGCTTGGATTCGGCCTGGTTGGTGCGGATCGAGGTGCGCGCCGCCTGCACGCGGGCACTGGCCAGGCGCTGCTCGGCGTCCTGGATGGTCAGCGCGGCCTCGGCCAGGGCGACCTGGGCCTGGTTGTCCGCCAGATCGCCTTCGGCCAGGGATACCCGGCTGTCGAACTCTTCGCTGTTGATGCGCACCAGGGGCTGCCCGGCGGTGACGTTCTGGTGATCCTTGACCAGCACCTCTGTCACCAGGCCATGGACCCGCGGCGCGACGGAGGTCGCATCGGCGGCGATGTAGGCATCGTCCGTGGCCTGCGTCGACGGCGCCATCAGCACCCAGCCAACCCCGACTGCTACCAATGTCAGGGCGATAGCGCCGGCGATCAGCGGGCGCTTGGAACGCTTGCGCGGCTTCTCGGACTCTTGGGCGGCTTGCAGGATGGCGTTCTGAGTCTGGGTGCTCTGCTCCATGTTGAAGCTCCATGCTGTTTTGAATTACGATCATAATATTCACATGTCGGTCGCAATACTACAGGGAAGTACCTACCGTGACGACAAGCGCAACTGACCTCTCCGAAGCGGGTGCCCAGCCCGGCCAACAGTCCACCAAGCGCAAGTTTCTGGTCTTCACGATCATGGCTTTCGGCATGTTCATGGCGCTGATCGACATCCAGATCGTGGCGGCCTCGCTCAACGACGTGCAGGCCGGGCTCAGTGCCGGCCCTGATGAAGTGAGCTGGGTGCAGACCGCCTATCTGATTGCCGAACTGATCATGATTCCCTTCTCGGCGTTTCTTGCCCAGGCGATTTCCACCCGCTGGCTGTTCGCTGCCAGCGCGGCGTTCTTTACCCTGTTCAGCGTGGGTTGCGGGATGGCCTGGAACATCGAGTCGATGATCGTGCTGCGGGCCCTGCAAGGCTTTGCCGGCGGGGCGATGGTGCCCACGGTATTCGCTGTGGGGTTCGTGTTGTTCGAAGGCAAGCAGCGGGCGATGGTCCCGGCAATCCTTGGCATGACCGCGGTGCTGGCACCGACCCTGGGCCCCACGGTGGGCGGCCTGGTGACCTTCTACCTGGACTGGCGCTGGATCTTCTTCATCAACGTGCTGCCGGGGCTGGTGATCTGCATCGGCGCGGCGTTGCTGATCGATGTGGATCGCCCGGACCTGTCCATGCTGCGGCGTATCGACTGGCTGCATTTCGTCGCCATGGCGCTGGCCCTGGGGTGTTTTGAATACGTGCTGGAGGAGGGGCCGCGCAAGGACTGGTTCAGCGATACCGGGATCGTCATCGCGGCCTGGGTGTCCCTTGTGTCCTTTGGTTTGTTCATCGAGCGCTCGTTGTATTCGAACAACCCGATCGTGTCCCTGGTGCCGTTTCGCGACCGCACCTTTTCCATTGCCTGCCTGTTGAACCTGGTGATCGGTTTTGGCCTTTATTCGTCGACCTACCTGGTGCCGGTGTTTCTTGGCCGGGTGCGTGGCTTCGATAGCCTGGAAATCGGCACCACGGTTTTTGTCGTGGGCATCGGGCAGTTGGTCAGTACGATTATTGCTGCCCGGGCCTCGGAAAAAGTTGATCGGCGCCTGATCATCTCGGTGGGTTTCCTCGGCCTGGCGCTGAGCCTGTGGCTGACTTCCCGGGTCACCTCCAACTGGGGATTCGATGAGTTGCTGGTGCCGCAGGTGGCGCGTGGGCTGTTCCTGATGCTGTGCATCGTGCCGAGCGTGAACATGGCCTTGAGTTCGTTCCAGGGGGTTGAACTGCGCCAGGCCTCCGGGCTGTTCAACCTGATGCGCAACCTGGGCGGCGCCATTGGTATTGCTACGGTCAACACCTGGCTGCAGGACGATGCCCGGACTCAGGTCCTGCGCCTGTCCGAGTCGCTGGGGAGCAAGGCTGTCGCCGCCCAGGAACTCATGGGCCAACTGGCGCTGAAGATTGCCGCCGATACACCGGATGCCAGCCACGCTTTCCTGATGGCTCAGGGCATTCTCGGCCGCCTGGTGGGGCGTGAAGCGCTGACCCTGGCCTTTGGCGATGTGTTCCGCCTGATGGCGATGATGTTCGTGGTGGCGTTGTTGCTGGTGCCGTTGTGCAAGGTGCCCCCGGCCGTGCCAGGCGCAGCCGAGGAGGAGAAGTGATAAGCAGCCGGGGCCTAGATGATCGGCGGCCCGGAGCGGGTCTTGCGCAACTGGCTGGGGGTGCAGCCCATGTTTTTCCACATCAGGCGGCGTAGAGCGGTGGAATCGGCATAGCCCACTTTGAAAGCAACTTCTTCAATGCTCATATTGGTGGTTTCCAATAAGCTTTGAACATGTTGCAGGCGAACTTTCTGAATGAAGGCCATGGGCGGCTTTCCCGTGGCGCTACGAATTCTGCGGGATAAGGTCTTCTCGGTTATACGCAAGTGTTCGGCAATGGTGCTCAGTGGCGGAACGTTGGGCAGGCAATCCTCGATGAACTTCTCCATTAACAAAACTTCACGGTTTTCCGTTTGCAAGTTGGACAGGGCCATGTAGTGATATTGCGCCGGTCGACCATCTATCAACAGATAACGCATGGTCAATTCAGCAATCTGATTGCCCATCTTATTACGCAATATGTAGAGCATTAGATCCATTTGCGACATGCCTGCGCCTGCTGTAATCATATTTCCGTCATGAATAAGCATGCGTTTTGTGTCGAGTATCGCTTCGGGATAACGCTCTTTGAAAGTTTCATACAGTTGCCAATGAGTGGTGACCGTATGCCCCTCCAGAACCCCCGCCTCACCCAGGACGAAAACTGCTGAACAGGACGCCGCCGTCTGCTGCCCGCGGCGGTGATGGTCATGCACCAACTGGCTGAGCTTGCGGATATCGGCGTGCCCGAGCCGGGTGATCAGTTCGCTGGACAGGCTTAGCCCAGGCAGCCTTTTTTCCCGGCGACAGCCAAAGAAATCCAGCTCCTGGGTGTTCTCCAGCCCCAGTCCCGGGATCACCAGCATGCTGCCTTCGATGGCCTGGACCTTGTCCAGTGGCTGGGCATCCAGGCGCATGCCGTTGCGCATGCGAACCGATTCGCTGCTGCCGATAATCTTCCAGGTGATGGTTGGCCGGCCCATGACTTCGGCGACCTGGTTAGCTGTTCGCAGCACATCCAGGGTGATCGCGACACTCGATCCCATGGCACCTTCCAGCGCAATAAGCGTGAGCACATCCATGTCCATTTTCTCCCTGTAAGTGTCCATTTGTGCATTAGCAAAATATACAAGCTGGTGGCAGACTTCTCAACGCATCCAGATTTCACTTTCCTGCCCACGCTATTCCCTGTGGGACATAAAAAAATATGCATTCATCAAGTGAATGCGTTGCTCTGTCAATAAAATGACATCTTTGTCTACTGCCTAGTAAGAGCTCCCCTTCTTAGGGGCGTTTGTTCGGTTCCTTAGTGCTGAAAATAATAAACGACCTCCAGGTCAATATATGGCTCTCCATTTAAAAAGGATTTTGAATGAACTACGCCGTGCCTCGTGATTATCTTAATGATGTCAATCCAGCCATCTCAGCGCATGTAGCAGTTGATGATCTGCCGTTGGCTGAAGTCCCGGGCATCGAATGTTTAAGTTCGGTTACCGAAGTACTGGCCTATCGCGCATGGCGGCAACCCGATGCCATTGCCTTCATCCATCTGCTCGATGGCGAGCGGGAGGAGGCGTCGATCAGCTACGCCGAACTGTGGAAGCGTAGTCAACGATTGGCCGCCGCGCTGCAGATCTTCGAGCCCCGTGAAAAACGGGTGCTGATGCTGTTCGAGACCGGTATCGACTACATCGTTTCACTGTTCGGCCTGCTGCTGGCCGGTGCCGTGGCGATCCCGGCCTTTCCCCCAGTGGGGACCCGGGGGCTGGAGCGGCTGGCACTGATCTGCGCTGATGCCCATCCGCAACTGGTGCTCACCAGCTCGCGCTTCATGCGGTCCCAGGAGCGGGTCAACGCTCTGCTCCAGGGTGATTTGCCCGCGCCCCAGTGGGTTGACCCGGAGCAGTTGGCCGAGGCGGATTCATCCTGGCGCGGGCAGGCGCTCGCCCACGGCCAACTGGCCCTGCTGCAATACACCTCGGGCTCCACCTCGGCGCCCAAGGGCGTGATGCTGACCCACGACAACCTCTACAGTAATTGCCGCAGTGCCAGCCAGTGGATGGGCCCGGCCAGGAATCGCGTGGGTTGCAGCTGGCTGCCGCCCTATCACGACATGGGCCTGATGGGCGGAATCCTGCAGCCGATCTTCGATGCCTTCCCTACCGTGCTCATCAGCCCCGGGCACTTTGTCCAGCGGCCGCTGCGCTGGCTGGATGCGGTGTCCAGGTACGGCGCCGACGTCACCATCGCGCCCAACTTCGCCTTCGACCTGTGTGTCGAAAACATCACCGACGAGGAACTGGCAGAGCTCGACCTGAGCAAGCTCAAGGCTATCTATTGCGGGGCCGAGCCGGTGCGCCAGAGCACCCTGGCGCGCTTCTCCGAACGTTTTGCCGCCGCCGGCTTCAACCCGGCGGCCCTGGGCCCCTGCTACGGGTTGGCCGAGGCCACCGTACTGGTCTCGGGCAAGCGCCACGATGAGCCGGCGTTCAATACCCAGGTGGATCGGGACCAACTCGCCAGTGGCACCCTGGCCATCGTCGATGCCGAGGATGCCCGGGCCCTGCCGCTGGTCAGTAGCGGCAGGGTCGCCCCGGGCCTGCGTGTGGCGATTGTCGACCCTGTCAGCCTGCAACCGGTGGCGGACGGCCAGATCGGCGAGATCTGGGTCCAGGGCGACAACGTGGGCGCCGGCTACTGGGGCAAGGAAGCGCTGAGCCAGCAGGTGTTTCGCGCCAGCCTGCCGGGCATCCATGGGCGTTTCATGCGCACCGGCGATCTTGGCGCGCTGCACCGCGATGAGCTGTTCGTCACCGGGCGCCTCAAGGACCTGATCATCATTGCCGGGCGCAACCTGTATCCCCAGGACCTGGAGCTGGCGGTGGAAAGCGCCGACCCGCGCATCCGCAGCAACGGCTGCGTGGCGGTGGGCATCGATAACGGTCAGCAGGAACAACTGGCGATCGTGGCCGAGGTCAAGCGCAGCGAGAAACTCGATGAAGCCCAGCAGGAACAGCTGCGCCAGGTGATCACCAGTGCGCTGGTCAGCCAGTTCGGCGTGGCCCCGGCGCGCATCCACCTGGCGCCCATGGGCGGCATTCCACTGACCACCAGTGGCAAGGTCCAGCGCCAGGCCACCCGCAAGGCCCTGCTCAACGACACGCTGGCGCGCTATGGCGCCAGTCGCGCGGCTGCGGCACCTACCCTTAAAACTGCTACGGATGCCCTGTCATGACGGCCATGAATCCTCATATCGACCGCACCGGCCAGCGCGAGCGGCAATTGGCCTGGCTGACGGTCGCAACTCCGGCAGTGGGCACCGTGGTGGCCCTGGTGCTGGCCTGGCATCAGGGCATCGGCTGGCTGGAAATCGGCGCGCTGGCCAGCATGTACCTGCTGACCGCCCTGGGAGTGGAAGTGGGCATGCACCGGTTCTTTTCCCACCATGCGTTCAAGGCCGGCCCGGTGATCACCGCATTCTTCGGCATCGCCGGTTCGATGGCGGCGCAGGGCCCGATCCTGTTCTGGGCGGCGACCCATCGCCAGCACCACGCCTTCACCGACAAGGAAGGCGACCCGCATTCGCCGCGTCCGCTCAAGGCGGGTTTTATCGGCAATATCCAGGGCTGGTGGCACGCTCACCTGGGCTGGCTGTTCAGCCTGCGCAAGCAGAACTGGAGCCAGTTCGTGCCGGACCTGCTGCGCGATCGACTGATCATGCAGATCAACCAGCGCTACTACCTGTGGATCATCCTCGGCCTGCTGCTGCCCAGCCTGGCATGCGGGCTGATAACCCGCAGCTGGGAGGGCGCGCTCAGCGGCCTGCTGTGGGGCGGCTTCGTGCGGATCTTCCTGGTGGACCACGCCACCTGGTGCATCAACTCCTTTGCCCACCGGGTTGGCGGCCGCGACCACAAGACCCGGGATACCAGCCGCAACGTGTTCTGGCTGGCGATTCCGACGGTAGGGGGCGGTTGGCACAACAACCACCATGCCTTCCCGGCGCTGGCCCATGCCGGCCTGAAACCCTGGCAGTTGGATATTGGCGGCCTGTTCATCGAGCTGCTCGCCCTCTGCGGCCTGGCCTGGGATGTCAAACGGCCCGGCCCGACCGTGGCTGCAGAACCTTCAGAAAGCTGATTGCCGGTCCCTACCTCACAGGAAGCAATTCATGGACGAGATACTCACCAACACAGCGACACCAGAGGTCGGCGGGGTTGCCCAGCTGAGCCCGAGTGCGGCCAGGACCAAGGCGCGGATCGCGCTGGCAGTCATGCTGGTGCCCCTGTTCGGGACTTTCGAGGCAATCCGGCTATGGTTCACCGGCCAGGTCCATGCCCTGGATTTCATCCTCTTCGCGGTGTTCTACGCGGTGCAGATGTTCGGGGTTTCCATGGGCTACCACCGTTACCTGGCCCATCGTGCGTTCAAGACCTCGCGGCTGATGAGCAGCCTGATGCTGATCGCCGGTTGCATGGCGGCCCAGGGGCCGATCCTGTTCTGGGTCACCACCCATCGCCGGCACCACACCTACAGTGACCAGCACGGTGACCCGCATTCCCCCAACCTCATGGGCCAGAGCCGCTGGCAACGGGCCAAGGGGCTGTGGCATGCGCACATGCCGTGGATGCTGGCCCCGGACATGTCGAGCTGGAACTTCTTCGCCCCGGACATCCTGCGCGACCGCCGGCTGTTCTTCTACAACCAGACCTACCTGTTCTGGGTGGCCCTGGGGGTAATCCTGCCAGGGGTGATCGGCGGGCTGGTCAGCCAGAGCTGGTCCGGTGCCTGGAGCGGCCTGATCTTCGGCGGCCTGGCGCGGATCTTCGTCGCCAACCAGGCGGCCTGGTGTGTGGGCTCCATCTGCCACCGCTACGGCGCTCGCCCGTTCGTGACCCACGACCAGAGCACCAACAACTGGATCGTGGCCTTCCTCACCTTTGGCGAGGGGCTGCAAAACAATCACCACGCATTCCCTGCCTGGTACCGGCATGGCGTGCACTGGTGGGAGCCCGACCTGTCGGGCTGGACACTGGCGTTAATGGGCAAGCTGAGACTGGTCTCAGACCTGCGTTCCCCGTCCCAGGCAATGATCGACAAAGTCCGCAAGCGCCAGGCCTCGTCCTGAAACGCCCAATCGGCTGATCGTATTAACCACCTCACTCATCAAGGAAGATCCTATGTCCAATTTCATCTCCAATTTGCTGAGCACTCTGAGCTTCTCAGAGAAAAAACAGGCGGCGGTCGAACTCAACGAGGACAGCATCAAGCATTGGCTGGTGCAGAAGATGGGCGCGCTCTTGAAGATCGATCCTTCCCAGGTCGATACCGCCCGCAGCTTCGAGTCCTACGGCCTCGATTCGCTGGTAGCGGTGAAAGTGGCGGGTGACCTGGAGAAGTTCATGGAGCAGCGCCTGTCGCCGGCCCTGCTGTTCGAATACTCCAGCATCGATGACCTGTCCAAATACCTGGCCAATGAACTGACCACATCCGAAGTTTGACTTCGCAGGAGCTTGGCCATGGCCATTGCACAGATGCCCTCGCAAAAAAACGATAAATTCAATGACCTGCTCCGACGCTCTCAGGAGATCGAGGGCCTGCGTCTGACCGACGCAATCCCCAAGCACCTGTATCAGCCGCGGGTATGGCGCGGGATGCTCAGCTTCGTCGTCAGCTACATGCTCTACATCGGTGCCATCGTGGCGGTCGCCCACGTGCACTGGATGTTCTACCTGCCGCTGTGGCTGGTGGCGGGCCTGGGCGGCTGGGGCCTGTTCTGTGTCGCTCACGATTGCGGGCACAACTCGTTCTCGCGCAACCGCAGCTTCAACCACATCCTCGGGCACATCGCGCTGCTGCCGTTGCTGTACCCGTTCCACGGCTGGCGCCACATGCACAACATGCACCACGCCAACACCAACAACCTGGAAATGGACGTCGACTGGCGCCCGGTGCTGCGCGTGCAATATGACGCCATGCCCTGGTGGGACAAGCTGGTCTACAGCAGCACCCGCACCTGGCTGTTCTGGCTGGGCACGGTCAACTACCAGCGTCACTCGGGCTTCCGTCCGTCGATGTTCCACAAGCTCGAAGCGCGCAACGAAGTGCGTCGCTCGATCCTGTTCATGGTGGTGGCTGCGCTGATCTACCTGCCGACCCTGGTCTACTTCACCGGCTTCACCGGCCTGTTCCTGTACTTCATCGCCCCGTGGCTGGCGACCCATGCCTGGTTCAGCCTGACCACCATGATGCACCACATCAGCGACGAGACCCCGTTCCTCACCAAGGAACACTGGAGCTTCAACAGCAGCCGCCTGCTGCTGACCACCGACTACATGTACCCCAAGTGGCTGCTGTTCCTGACCCACTACATTTCGGTGCACACCGCGCACCATGTGGCGCCGATCATTCCCCACTACAACCTGCCCGAAGCCCAGGCCGCGTTGAAGACGGCCTTCCCCGGCATGGTCCGGGAAAAGCCCATGACCGTGCAGGACGTGTGGCACGTGGCGCGTAGCTGCCACCTGTACGACCCGGTGAACGGTTTCTATGAGTCCTTCGACCAACCAGCCCAGGCGGCCGGTGACCCGAGCACCCCCGGAGCCCGGGCCGCCAACGGCCCGTTGACCATGAAGCAGCAGATGCTGCGCAGCTACATGGGCGTGCTGGGATCGGTGTCGCTGGAGACCGCCGGGGCCAAGGCCACCGACCTGTTCGGCTACACCCGGGAATACATCAAGCAGCCGGACAAGGAAATGAGCCCCCTGGGCGCCCAGCGTTTCCATATCAAGGGTATCCCCGGCGTTCCCCATGGCTATCAGTGGGGCACGGGCAACCAGACCATCCTGCTGGTCCATGGCTGGGGTGCGGACAGCCGCAGCCTGTATTCCTTCACCCGGGTCCTGCAGCGCCAGGGCTTCAAGGTCGCGACCTTCGATGCGCCGGCCCACGGCATCTCGCCGGGCTCGCTGAGCACCATGACCGAGTTCAAGGACGCGGTGAAAGCGGCGATTGTCGCCCTCGGTGACGTGGTGGGTATCGTTGCCCATTCCCTAGGCGGGATCGCCGCCACCGGAGCCCTGGCCGAACTGGCCGAGACTCATCGGATCAAGGCCCTGTGCCTGCTGGGCTCGCCGGCCAACCTGCCGGTGGTGATCCAGCGCTGGGCCAACGGCTACCTGAAGCTCAAGCCGGCGGTGGTCCAGGCCATGCACCGGGAACTGTGGAAACGTAACGGCGTGCCGGTGGAGCACTGGGATATCCCGGCGCTGGGCAACGCCCTGCAACTGCCAACCCTGGTGCTGCATGACCTCAACGACCCGATCGTGCCGTTCTGCGAAGCGCAGCAGATCACCACGCTGATGCCATGGGCCAAGCTGGAGCCGGTGTCCGGGCTCGGGCATGTGCGGATCCTCTCCGATGCCGCGGTGCTGGAGCAGGTGGCGCAGTTCCTCGTGGAGAACGTCAAGGTGGCCGAAGTGGCTCAGGCCAGCGCATGAGAACAACGCATAACCCTTTGATGATGGTTGACCACCCATGAGCACCTACGCTGAAAACGCTGTGGCCGAGTCCGGCCTGTGGATGTGCCTGATCTGTGGCTGGATCTACGATCAACGCCTTGGCGATCCGGATTCGGGGGTGCCTCCGGGCACCGCCTGGGACGACATTGCCGAGGATTGGACCTGCCCGGAATGCGGCGTGAGCAAGTTGGACTTCAACATGGTGAAGCTGTAGCCCAGCGCTTGAATTCTGTAGTCGATGAGGAAGGAAGATGGCGACCCAAGAGCCAAGGCCGGCACCTGCCAGGGGCCGGCGCAACAGCTTCAGGAAGATGCTCTTCAAGGGCATTTACAACGGGGTTCTGGGGCTGCTTCGCTGCAGCTTCTGGATTGAGTCGCGGCTTTTTCCCCAGCGCGCTGCAGCACGGGCGCTGAAGATGTTCACGACGCCACAACGGCTGCGCCAGCATTTTCCGCAGACCTTGCCCAGCGCCACGGTGCAGGACCTGGAAACCGACCAGGGGCGCCTGCGCTGCTTTCGCTGGACTCCACCGCAGGTCCGGCGCCGGGTGGTGCTGGTGCACGGTTGGAGTGGCGCCAGCACCCAGTGGCAGTACCTGATCCCGCTGTTGCTGGAGGAGGGCTGCGAGGTCCTCTCCTTCGACTGCATCGGCCATGGCGGCAGCGGCGGTCGGCAGGCCTCGCTGCCGACCTTCGTCAGCATGCTCGACCAGGTGCAAAAGCAACTGGGGCCCTTCGACACCGTGATTGGTCACTCCCTGGGCGGCGCTGCCGCCGGGTATGCCTTGAGCACTCCGGTCGGCAAGGGTTTCCAGCGGGCGGTCCTGGTGGCCGCGCCGGCCGATATCGAAAACGTGGTCCGGCGCTTTGGCGCATTTTTGTGGATCAACGATGACGTCAGGCAACGCATGCAACTTCTGGTTGAGCAACGCTATCAGAAGGACATGGCTAGCCTGGCGGTCAGCCGTTATGGGCGCCAGGTGGAGGTCCCGGTGCTGCTGGTGCATGACCAGCAGGATCAGGAAGTCCCGGCAGATGACCTGCAATCCTTCGCCGAAGGCTTGCGACACCGGCGAGTCTTGCAGACTCGCGGGTTGGGCCATCTGAAAATTCTCAAGGACAGCGCGACCATGGAGGCCGTGGTCGAGTTTGTCTGTGCAAAGGACGGCAACCTATGAGTGAAAGTTACGATGTGATCGTTATTGGTGCGGGGCCCGGCGGCTATGTCGCCGCCATCCGGGCCGCGCAACTGGGGCTCAAGACAGTCTGCATCGAGCGCTACAAGGGCAAGGATGGCAAGACCGCCCTGGGCGGGACGTGCCTGAACGTTGGCTGCATTCCCTCCAAGGCACTGCTGGACAGTTCCCACCACTACTACGAAGCGCGCAACGGCTTCGAAGTGCACGGCATCGGCATCAGCAATCCGCAGATGGATGTGCCGGCCATGCTGGCGCGCAAGGACAACGTGGTGCGCAATTTCAACGGCGGCATTGCCTCGCTGTTCAAGGCCAATGGCGTGGCCCTGCTGGAAGGTCACGGCAAGCTGCTGGCCAACAAGGAAGTGGAAGTCACCGCCGCCGATGGCAGCACGCAACGCATCAGCGCCGGCAATATCATCCTGGCTCCCGGCTCGCGGCCGATCGACATTCCCGCGGCGCCCCTGGCCGGCGAGGTGATAGTGGACTCCACCGGCGCCCTGGAATTCACCCAGGTGCCCAAGCGCCTCGGGGTGATCGGTGCCGGCGTCATCGGCCTGGAACTGGGGTCGGTCTGGGCACGCCTGGGGGCTGAAGTCACAGTGCTGGAAGCCCTCGACAGCTTCCTCCCGGCGGTGGATGCGCAGATCGCCAAGGAGGCGCAGAAGATCCTCGGCAAGCAGGGCCTGGATATCCGCCTGGGCGCCCGGGTGACGGCCTGCGAAGTGCAGGGCGACAGCGTCAAGGTCAGCCTCAGTGAGGCCGGCGAGGACAAGCAGCAGGTGTTCGACCGGCTGATCGTCGCCGTCGGTCGCCGCCCCCTGACCACCGATCTGCTGGCCGCCGACAGCGGCGTGCACCTGGACGAACGCGGTTTCATCCACGTCGATGGCCAGTGCTGCACCAGCGTTCCCGGGGTGTTCGCCATTGGCGACGTGGTACGCGGCCCGATGCTGGCGCACAAGGCTTCTGAAGAGGGGGTGATGGTGGCCGAGGGGATTGCCGGGCATCGGCACCCGTTGAATTACGACCTGATCCCCTCGGTAATCTACACCCACCCGGAAATCGCCTGGGTCGGCCAGACCGAGCAGGCCCTCAAGGCCGAGGGCGTCGAGTTGAACATCGGCACCTTCCCGTTCGCTGCCAGCAGCCGGGCCATGGCGGCCAACGACACCGCCGGGCTGGTCAAGGTGATTGCCGATGCAGGCACCGACCGCGTGCTGGGCGTGCATGTGATCGGGCCGGGCGCGGCGGAGCTGGTTCAGGAAGGGGCCATCGGCATGGAGTTCGGCACCAGCGCCGAGGACCTGGGGATGATGGTGTTCTCCCATCCGACCCTGTCCGAAGCCCTGCATGAAGCCGCGCTGGCCGTGAATGGCCAGGCGATCCATATCGGCAATCGCAAGAAGAAAGCCCCCGCCGGCGTCAAATAGCCAGTGGCCCCGGCCCCGCTCATGCAGCGCGGCCGGGGTTTGCTGCATCCCCGCGTTTCAGCGCAAGAACGGCACATCCCCAAGAATGGTCGCGCGCTGCATCACCCGGCGCTGTGGACGGTAGTCGTCCACCGCATAGTGCTGGGTCACGCGGTTGTCCCAGAAGGCAATGTCGTTCTCCTGCCAGCGCCAGCGAATGGTGAATTCCGGGCGGGTGGCGTGGGCGAACAGCAGTTGCAGGATGGCTGCGCTTTCGCTTTCCGACAGCTCGTTGATCCGGGTGGTAAAGCCGTCGTTGACGAACAGCGACTTGCGCCCGCTCACCGGGTGCGTGCGGATCACCGGGTGCGACAGCGGCGGGTTCTTGCGCCGGGTTTCTTCCCAGCGCGCCAGGTCCTCGGGGGTGTTGCCGAAGCGCTCCAGAGGGAAGGACTTGGTGAAGTCGTGGGTCGCGGTCAGGCCCTGCAGCAGATTCTTCATCGGCTCCGACAGCGCCTCGTAGGCGGCAATGCCGCTGGCCCACAGGGTATCGCCGCCGAACTCCGGCAGCAGCTTGGCGCTGAGCACCGCGCCCAGGGCCGGGGTCGGCAGAAAGGTTACGTCGGTGTGCCAGATGGCGTTGTCGCGTACGTCGGTCTCGGCGGTATCGAGGATCAATACCTCCGGCTGCTCCGGCACATTGGGGTAGATCGGGTGGATGTGCAGGTCGCCGAAGCAGGCGGCGAAACGCGCCTGCTGCTGCGGGGTGACCGGCTGGTTGCGAAAGAACAGTACCTGGTGCTTGAGCAGCGCCTGCTCGATGGCGTCACGATGTTCGATGCTCAAGGGCTGGCTGATATCGATGCCGCCGATCTGGGCGCCGAGGGCGGAGCTTAGAGGAGTGATGGTCAGGCTCATGGTCGTTCTCTTGTACGGCGCCGGACGTCGGCGTGGTCGGATTCGGTTTATCTGCATCAATCTTGAAATCGCTGGCATGCACGGCTACAGACAACCGGGGCAATCGACGCAAGGCAGGCGCCAGTCAGTGGCTCTGGCCATGCCAGGGCACCAGCTTGCGCTGCAGGGCGCGCAGGCCCATTTCCATGGCGAAGGCGATCAGGGCAATCACCAGGATCCCCAGCACCACCACATCGGTGACCAGGAATTGCGCGGCGGACTGCACCATGAAGCCCAGGCCGCTGGTGGCGGCAATCAGCTCTGCCGCCACCAGGGTCGACCAGCCCACGCCCAGGCCGATGCGCACGCCGGTGAGGATGTCCGGCAAGGCGCTGGGCAGGATCACATGGCGAATCAGCTGGGCCCGGGTAGCCCCCAGGGACTGGGCGGCGCGCAGCTTCGCCGGGTCCACGGTGCGCACGCCGGTGGCGGTGGCGATGGCGATCGGGGCGAAGATCGCAAGGTAGATCAGCAGCACCTTGGACAGCTCGCCAATGCCGCACCAGATGACGATCAGCGGCAGGTAGGCCAGGGGCGGAATCGGCCGGTAGAACTCGATCAAAGGGTCGAGCACGCCACGGGCGATGCGGTTGGCGCCGATGGCGATGCCCACCGGAATCGCCGTCAGCACGGCAAAGCCCAGGGCCAGGCCGATGCGTTGCAGGCTCGCCGCCAGGTGCTGCCATAGGGTGGAATCCATGTAGCCGCTGGTGGCCAGCAACCAGCCCTTTTGCAGCACCGCAGAAGGGGGCGGCAGGAACAGCGGCTCGATCAGGCCGGTGGCGGTGACGGCCCACCACAAGGCCAGCAGGGCGATCAGGGTCAGCACGCTGATCCAGCGGGTGCTCAGGCTGCGGCGCACGATTTGTGGCGCTTTGGGGTTGGCATCGCCAGTGGCGGTGGCGGGAATCTCGTAGCTGCTCATGGCCGCTCCTGCTGCTGGGTGGCGCTGCGCTGGGAGAACACCCGGGCCAGCACGTTTTCGCGGGTTTCGATGAACCGCGGGTCGGACTTGATCGCCCGCGCCGACTCGCCGGCGGCGTAGCGCTGGCCGAAGTCCAGGTTCAGGCGTTCGACGATCTGCCCCGGGTTGGGCGCCAGGAGAATCAGGTCGGTGGCCAGGAACACCGCTTCCTCGATGTCGTGGGTAATCAGGAACACCGGCTTGGCAGTGCGCCGCCAGACTTGCAGCAACAGCTCCTGCATCTGCTCGCGAGTGAAGGCATCCAGGGCACCGAAAGGTTCGTCCATCAGCAGCACCCGCGGGTCGGCCGCCAGGGCGCGGGCCAGGCCCACACGCTGCTTCTGGCCACCGGAGAGCTGCCAGATGCGGCGCTTGTCGAAGCCGGCCAGGTCCACCAGGGCAAGCATTTCCCGAGCCCGGGCTTCGCGCTTGTCGCGGGCCACGCCGGCCAGCTCCAGGCCGAAGGCGACGTTGCCCAGCACGTCCTGCCAGGGCAGCAGGGCATCGTCCTGGAACACCACGCCGCGTTCGGCGCTGGGGCCCTGCACCGGTACGCCATCGAGCTGGATGCGCCCGGCGCTGGGTTCGACGAAGCCGGCAATCAGGTTCAGCAGCGAGGTCTTGCCGCTGCCGGAAGGGCCCAGGGCGACCAGCAGTTGCTGTGGCCCCAGGGTCAGGGAAATATCCGCCAGCACCGGTTCGGCGGCGCCGGGGTACTGTGCGCTGATGCGCTCCAGTTGTAGCAAGGCCATGACGGCTATCTCCTGTCCTGACGCGGGTTATTCAGGGATGAACTTGGCGCTGACGTAGGGGGCGTAGTCCGGCAGCACTGCCTCCACCTTGCCCTGCTCCTTGAGGAACGCGGCGGTGTCGGTGATGGCCTTGGTGGTCGGCGCACCGAGGCTGACCACCTGGTCGGCGGCCAGCGGGTAGACGTTGCCCTGCAGCAGCAGCGGAATATCGCTGGCCTTGGCCCCGGAGAGCTTCACCAGCTTGTCGACGTTGCCCTGGTTGGCCAGCCAGGCTTGCGGGTCCTTGCGGTACTGGGCGTAGGCATCCAGGGTCACCTTGGCGAAGGCCGTGACGATTTCCGGATGCTTCTCGGCAAAATCCTTGCGCACGATCCAGGCATCGAAGGTCGGCGCGCCGAACTTGGCCAGTTCACCGGAGGTGATCAGCACCTTGCCGTTTTCCTTGGCCACGCCCAGGGCCGGGTCCCAGACGTAGGTGGCATCGATATCGCCGCGCTTCCAGGCGGCGATGATCGCCGGTGGCGCGAGGTTGAGTATCTGCACTTTCGAGGGGTCGATGTTCCAGTGCTTCAGGGCTGCCAGCAGGCTGTAGTGGCCGGTGGAAACGAAGGGCACGGCGACTTTCTTGCCGACCAGGTCCTGGGGCGAGGTGATCCCGGAACCGTCCCGGGCCACCAGGGCTTCGGCGGCGCCGATCTGGGTGGCGATGAGGAAGGTCTGCACCGGCACCTTGCGGGTGATGGCGGCGGTCAGCGGGCTGGAGCCCAGGTAGCCGATCTGCACATCGCCGGAAGCGATGGCGGCGATGACGTCGGCGCCGTTATCGAATTTGCGCCAGTTGATCTTGGCCTGGGTGGCTTTTTCATAGCTGCCGTCGGCCTGGGCCACTTTGGCCGGGTCGACGGTGGTCTGGTAGGCGACGGTGACGTCGGCCGCCTGGGCGAAGAAACTCGCTGCGGCCAGGGACGCGGCCGCCAGGAGGCGAAGGGGGAAATGCAGTTTCATGGGAGGCTCCTCATAGGCGGCCGGTGATCGGCGTGGGAGGAGACTAAATGATCTAAGAATGCAGAAATAAATAACTTATTTGCATTAGCTTATGAGGGGAATATGCAGAGTGCTGTTCGCCGGCAAGCCGGCTCCTACGGGAGGGGTGTAGGAGCCGGCTGGCCGGCGAAGCGTCAGTTGCTGATGGCCAGGATGCTGGCCTGGTAGGCACCGACGAACACGTCGAAATCACCCACCTCGTTCTGTTCAAGCTCGGTCTGCTGTTCCAGGGATTTGCGCGCCGCTTCTTCGAACGCGGCTTGCTCTTCCTTGCTCAGGGCCTGGCTGCGGAAGTACTCGGCATGGGCCTGGCTCTGGCGCAGGGAGAACTGGGTGAAGCTCTCCTTGTGCTCGCTCATGGCCGCCAGCACCTGGGCCGAAGGGGTCAGGGACGAATCCTTGACCTTGGCCAATTGGGCGTCCAGGGCCTTGCTGTGCACGTCGCTGCCATGGCTCTGGTCGAGCAGGGCGGCCAGAGGGGCGATCTGCTCCAGCAGTTGGGCGGCCCACTCCTTCATTTCCACCGGCTGGCCCTGGCGTTGCAGCTGCAGGCCCGGGCGCCGGCCTTCCTTGACCACGGCGAGGAAGTTCGAGGTGGCATTGCCGCACTCGTTGTTCTCGAACAGCGGGCTGTCGTTGAGTGCGCAATACAGCAGGAAGGCGTCGAGGAAGCGGGCTTCCTGGATGTCGATGCCCAGTGGCAGGAACGGGTTGATGTCCAGGCAGCGTACTTCGACGTACTGGATACCCCGGGCCATCAGCGCCTGGATCGGCCGCTCGCCGGTGTAGGTCACGCGCTTGGGGCGGATGTTGGAGTAGTACTCGTTTTCGATCTGCAGGATGTTGGTGTTCAGTTGCACCCATTCGCCATCCTTGTGGGTGCCGACTTCCACATAGGGCGCGTAGGGCGTGGCCACGGCCTTGCGCAGGCTGTCGGTGTAGCTGTTCAGGTCGTTGTAGCAAGGGGTCAGGCCGGCCTGGGCCTTGCTCTGGTAGCCCAGGTCGCTCATGCGCAGGCTGGTGGCGTAGGGCAGGTACAGGGTCTCGGCGTCCAACTGTTCCAGCTGGTGCGAGCGGCCGCGCAGGAAACCCGCGTCCAGGGCCGGCGAGGCACCGAACAGGTACATCAGCAGCCAGCTGTAGCGACGGAAATTGCGGATCAGCGCGATATAGGCCGAAGACTGGTAGTCACGGTCGGTGCCGACAAAGCCCTCGGCCTGCTTGAGCAGCGGCCATAGCTGTTCCGGCAGGGAAAAGTTGTAGTGGATCCCGGCAATGCACTGCATGGTCTTGCCGTAGCGCAGGGCCAGGCCCTTGCGGTACACGTACTTGAGCTGACCGATGTTGGAGGTGCCGTAGTAGGCGATGGGGATATCTTCCTCGGCCGGCAACGGGCACGGCATCGATGGACTCCACAGGTACTCGTTGCCGAGCTTGCTGTAGGCGAAGCGATGAATCTTGTCGAGGCTGGCCAGGGTGTCCGCCGGGTCCTTGAGGGCCGGGGTGATGAACTCCAGCAGCGACTCGGAGTAGTCCGTGGTGATCTGTTCGTTGGTCAGCGCGGAACCCAGTTCTTCCGGGTGCGGGGTCTGTGCCAGGCGGCCTTCGCCGGTGACACGCAGGCATTCACGTTCGATACCGTGCAGGCACTGCTCGAGCAGAGAGAGGTTAGCGCGCTCGCCGAGCAGAGCCAGGCGGCGGTTGAGAAGTTCGCTCAAGTTGGATTCCTTCACGCGTCAGTCGCCCCAATATGGGGGTGGGCAGGACGGTCTACAAGGGTGAAGTTAAAACTGGCGTTTTCGCCTGGTTTTTGAGTCAAGCCGACTCGCCTGAAAACGCCAATCCTTCATCCCTGAATCTGGCTTTAGCGCGGGCAGAAAACTCCGACGCCGCTTTTGCAGCGCCGAAATTAACCCAAATACATGACAGGGAGCTATAGGACCGCGAAGGTGCCTTGTGCTTTTGCGACCAGTTTGTCGCCCTGGATCACATCCGCTTCCACCACCAGGGTGCGGCGGCCGGGGTGGATCACCTTGGCCCGGCACAGCACCTCGCCCTCGGCCACGGCGCGGATGTAGTTGATCTTGCACTCGATGGTGGCGCTCTGCTGGTCGAAGCCGTGGGTGCTGGAACAGGCCAGCCCCATGGCAATGTCCACCAGGCTGAAGATCGCCCCGCCGTGCAGCTTCTGCCCGCGATTGCGCAGTTGCGGGGTCAGCTCCAGGGCGACGTCCGCTTCGCCGGTTTCCAGGCGTTGCAGACGGCAGCCGAGCAATTGGCTGAAGGCGCTTTCGGTCAGGCCGGCAGGGATCTGCATCAGCGTTTCTTCAACTGCTTGGCGTTGGCGAACAGCGAGGCCATGGCGTTGTTGCTCGGGGCGGGCGCGGCGCTCTCCTTGCGCGGTGCATTGCCCTGGGAGGAGCGTGGCGCCGAGCCGGGGCGGGAGCCACGGGCACCGTCGATCTTCTCGCCCGGGGTGTCGCCCATGCGCATCGACAGGCCGACGCGTTTGCGCGGGATATCGACTTCCATAACCTTCACTTTCACCACGTCACCGGCCTTCACCGCTTCGCGTGGGTCCTTGATGAACTTCTCCGACAGCGCCGAAATGTGCACCAGGCCGTCCTGGTGCACGCCGATGTCGACGAAGGCCCCGAAATTGGTGACGTTGGTCACCACGCCTTCGAGGATCATCCCCAGTTGCAGGTCCTTGAGGTCTTCGACACCGTCCTGGAACTCGGCGGTCTTGAACTCGGGGCGCGGGTCGCGGCCGGGCTTGTCCAGTTCCTGGAGGATGTCGGTGACGGTGGGCAGGCCGAAGGTTTCGTCGGTGAACTTTTTCGGGTCCAGGCGCTTGAGGAAGCCGCTGTCGCCGATCAGCGAGCGGATGTCGCGGCCGGTGTCGGCAGCGATGCGTTGTACCAGCGGGTAGGCTTCCGGGTGCACTGCGGAAGCGTCCAGCGGGTTGTCGCCGTTCATCACACGCAGGAAGCCGGCGGCCTGTTCGAAGGTCTTTTCACCCAGGCGGGCGACTTTTTTCAGCGCGGCGCGGGTCTTGAAGGCACCGTGTTCGTCGCGGTGGCTGACGATGTTCTGCGCCAGGGTCGCGTTGAGGCCGGAGATCCGCGCCAGCAGGGCCACGGAGGCGGTGTTGACGTCGACGCCCACGGCGTTCACGCAGTCTTCCACCACCGCGTCCAGGCCACGGGCCAGTTTCAGTTGCGAGACATCGTGCTGGTACTGGCCGACACCGATGGATTTCGGGTCGATCTTCACCAGCTCGGCCAGTGGATCCTGCAGGCGGCGGGCGATGGACACCGCGCCACGGATCGATACGTCCAGGTCCGGGAATTCCTTGGCCGCCAGCTCCGAGGCCGAGTACACCGATGCACCGGCTTCGGAGACCATGACCTTGGTCATCTTCATGGCCGGGTATTTCTTGATCAGCTCGGCCGCCAGCTTGTCGGTTTCCCGGCTGGCGGTGCCGTTGCCGATGGCGATCAGGTCCACCGAGTGCTTGGCGCACAGGGCAGCCAGAATGCCCAGGGTCTGGTCCCACTTGTTATGCGGCACATGGGGGTAGACGGTGGCGTGGTCCAGCAGCTTGCCGGTGGCATCCACCACCGCCACCTTGCAGCCGGTGCGCAGGCCCGGGTCCAGGCCCAGGGTGGCGCGCGGGCCGGCCGGAGCGGCCAGCAGCAGGTCGTGCAGGTTGTGGGCGAAGACGTTGATCGCCTCGGTTTCCGCGCCATCGCGCAGTTCGCCCAGCAGGTCTGTTTCCAGGTGGGTGTAGAGCTTGACCTTCCAGGTCCAGCGCACCACTTCGCCGAGCCATTTGTCGGCCGGGCGGTTCTGGTTCTGGATGCCGAATTGCTGGCCGATCATGCCTTCGCACGGGTGCATGGTGCCCGGCAGTTCGTCACCGACTTTCAGCGCGGAGCTGAGAATGCCTTCGTTGCGGCCACGGAAAATTGCCAGGGCGCGGTGCGACGGCATGCTTTTGAGTGGTTCATCGTGTTCGAAGTAGTCGCGGAACTTGGCGCCTTCCTCTTCCTTGCCGGCGATCACGCGGGCGCTGATGGTGGCTTCCTGCTTGAGGAAATTGCGCAGCTTTTCCAGCAGGCTGGCGTCTTCGGCGAAGCGCTCCATCAGGATGTACTTGGCGCCTTCCAGGGCGGCCTTGACGTCGGCCACGCCTTTTTCGGCGTCGACGAAGCGTGCGGCTTCGGTTTCCGGAGCCAGGTTCGGGTCGTTGAACAGGCCGTCGGCCAGTTCGCCGAGGCCGGCTTCCAGGGCGATCTGGCCCTTGGTGCGGCGCTTCTGCTTATAAGGCAGGTAAAGGTCTTCGAGGCGGGTCTTGGTGTCGGCCAGCTTGATGTCGCGGGCCAGCTCCGGGGTCAGCTTGCCTTGCTCTTCGATGCTGGCCAGGATGCTGATCCGCCGTTCGTCGAGTTCTCGCAGGTAGCGCAGGCGCTCTTCCAGATGACGCAGCTGGGTGTCATCGAGGCTGCCGGTGACTTCTTTCCGGTAGCGGGCGATGAAGGGCACGGTGGAGCCTTCATCCAATAGAGCGACGGCCGCTTCGACCTGTTGTGGGCGTACGCCGAGTTCCTCGGCAATGCGGCTGTTGATGCTGTCCATAAAACCACCTGACAAATTGTGAAAGCAGGCCCGCGGGCACGAAAATAAGGCCCGGCGAGTCTGGTTGAGCGGCCTGGCACGCGCCGCCACCTGGATCAAAAGGCTGCCTGTTGACCCGTGAAATCGAAAAAATACTGCCGGCCCGGGTAAAAAAATAAACCGGCCGCAGGCGTACTGATCAGATATTGCCCAACACAAAAGGCGGCGCATTATACCCAGCGTTAGCCGTTGCGGGGTGATCGCCAGCCTCAGGCCGACAGCGGGTTTGCTGGCGATAGAGGAAAAATCTGCTAACAATGCACTCGGTGCGTATAACGGCAGCTACGCCATAATGCGCACCGAGATAAGAGGAGCATCCAATGAGCAGCACTGTACAAACTGCTGAAGGCGAAAAAATTCTTATTGTTGACGACGACCCGGGGCTGAGCAGCCTGCTGGAGCGTTTCTTCGTCAGCAAGGGCTACCGTGCCCGCGCAGTACCTAACACCGAGCAAATGGACCGCCTGCTGGGTCGCGAAGTGTTCAACCTGGTGGTACTCGACCTGATGCTGCCCGGCGAAGACGGCTTGACCGCATGCCGCCGCCTGCGCAGCGCGAACAACCAGATTCCGATCATCATGCTCACCGCCAAGGGCGACGAGCTGAGCCGCATCAAGGGCCTGGAACTGGGCGCCGACGATTACCTGGCCAAGCCGTTCAACCCCGACGAGCTGATGGCGCGGGTCAAGGCCGTATTGCGTCGCCAGTCCGCCCCGGTGCCGGGTGCGCCGGGCAGCGAAGACGAAAGCGTGACCTTCGGCGACTACGAGTTGTCCCTGGCCACCCGCGAGCTCAAGCGCGGCAATGAAGTGCACATGCTCACCACCGGTGAATTCGCGGTGCTCAAGGCGCTGGTGATGAACGCCCGCCAGCCGCTGACCCGGGACAAGTTGATGAACCTGGCCCGTGGTCGCGAATGGGACGCCCTGGAGCGTTCCATTGACGTGCAGATCTCCCGCCTGCGTCGGATGATCGAGCCCGATCCTTCCAAGCCGCGCTACATCCAGACCGTCTGGGGCGTGGGTTATGTCTTTGTGCCGGATGGCACCGCGACCAAGTGATCATTGATTTGTAGGAGCCAACGCCCGGGCCGGTAACGACCCGGGCGTTCGCATTCCGCAACGGTGCGAGCGCGAGTCGCTCCTGCAAAGTGTGTAGTGGCTGTTATGAAAACCCCGCTGTGGTTCCCCCAGAGTTTCTTCTCCCGCACCCTGTGGCTGGTGCTGATCGTGGTGCTGTTTTCCAAGGCATTGACCCTGGTTTATCTGTTGATGAACGAGGACGTGCTGGTGGACCGGCAGTACAGCCACGGCGTGGCCCTGACCCTGCGCGCCTACTGGGCTGCCGATGAATCCAACCGTGACCAGATCGCCGAGGCTGCCGGCCTGATCAAGGTGGTGGGCAGCGGCGTACCGGCCGGCGAGCAGCATTGGCCCTACAGCGAGATCTACCAGCGGCAGATGCAGGCCGAACTGGGCGCCGACACCGAAGTGCGCCTGCGCATGCATGCGCCGCCGGCGCTCTGGGTGCGGGCGCCGAGCCTGGGGGACGGCTGGCTCAAGGTGCCGCTGTACCCCCACCCGCTGCGGGGGCAGAAGATCTGGAGCGTGTTGGGCTGGTTCCTGGCCATTGGCCTCTTGTCCACCGCCTCGGCCTGGATTTTCGTCAGCCAGCTCAACCAGCCCCTCAAGCGCCTGGTGTATGCCGCCCGGCAACTGGGCCAGGGGCGCAGCGTGCGCCTGCCCATCAGCGATACGCCCAGCGAAATGACCGAGGTCTACCGCGCGTTCAACCAGATGGCCGAGGACGTGGAACAGGCAGGGCGAGAACGGGAGTTGATGCTGGCCGGGGTGTCCCACGACCTGCGCACGCCGCTGACCCGGCTGCGCCTGTCGCTGGAATTGATGGGCGATCACACTGACCTGACCGACGACATGGTGCGGGATATCGAGGACATGGACGCCATTCTCGACCAGTTCCTGGCCTTCATTCGCGATGGGCGCGACGAATCGGTGGAAGAGGTGGACCTGGGCGATCTGGTGCAGGAAGTGGCGGCGCCCTACAACCAGAACGAAGAACGGGTGCACCTGCGCCTGGAGCCGATCCAGCCGTTCCCGTTGCGCCGGGTGTCGATGAAGCGCCTGCTCAACAACCTGATCGGTAACGCCCTGAATCATGCGGGTACGGAAGTGGAAGTGGCGGCCTATGTGTCCGGTGACACCAATGCGCCCTATGTGGTGCTCAGCGTGATGGACCGTGGCGCGGGGATCGATCCTTCGGAACTGGAAGCGATCTTCAACCCCTTCACCCGTGGCGACCGTGCCCGCGGCGGCAAGGGCACCGGGCTGGGGCTGGCCATCGTCAAGCGGATTGCCGCCATGCACGGTGGCAATGTCGAACTGCGCAACCGCCCCGATGGTGGCCTGGAAGCGCGGGTACGCCTGCCGCTGGGCTTGCTGCTGCCCCGTGATGCGGATTGATCAGGGCTTCGCTCCTGCAGGCAGCACATAGCCCGTAGGAGCTGGCTTGCCAGCGCAAGGCCGGCAACCCGATCCCTAGCCCTTGCCCTTGGTCCGGGTCATGTTCGGCCCGCCGTTCTTCTCGATGTGCTCGATGATGATTCCCGCCACGTTCTTGCCGGTGGTGGTCTCGATGCCTTCCAGGCCCGGCGAGGAATTGACTTCCATCACCAGCGGCCCGTGATTGGAACGCAGGATATCCACCCCTGCCACGCTCAGGCCCATGACCTTGGCCGCCCGCAGCGCGGTCATGCGTTCTTCGGGAGTGATCTTGATCAGGCTGGCGCTGCCGCCGCGATGCAGGTTGGAGCGGAACTCCCCCGGCTTGGCCTGGCGTTTCATCGCCG
Organism: Pseudomonas sp. BIGb0176; assembly: GCF_024810175.1. Classification (NCBI taxonomy): domain Bacteria; kingdom Pseudomonadati; phylum Pseudomonadota; class Gammaproteobacteria; order Pseudomonadales; family Pseudomonadaceae; genus Pseudomonas; species Pseudomonas sp. BIGb0176. Next base: position 198,589 of record NZ_JANUEC010000005.1, on the reverse strand, counting down.
CGATCACCTTGTCCCCCACCACGAAGCAGCGAATGTCGGCGCCGCCGGCCTCCTTGATGTACTCCTGGACCATGATGTTCTGCTTCAGGCCCATGAAGGCCTCGATCACCGATTCCGCCGCCGTGGCGGTTTCACACAGCACCACGCCGATGCCCTGGGTGCCTTCCAGCACCTTGATCACCAACGGCGCGCCATTGACCATCTCGATCAGGTCGGGAATGTCGTCCGGGGAATGGGCGAAGCCGGTCACCGGCAGGCCGATGCCACGCCGCGACAGCAACTGCAGCGAGCGCAGCTTGTCCCGGGAGCGGGCGATGGCCACCGATTCGTTGAGGGGGAACACCCCCATCATTTCGAACTGGCGCAGCACCGCGCAGCCATAGAAGGTCACCGAGGCACCGATCCGCGGGATCACCGCATCGAAGCCTTCCAGGGGCTTGCCGCGGTAGTGGATCTGCGGCTTGTGACTGGCGATGTTCATGTAGGCGCGCAGGGTATCGACCACTACCATTTCATGGCCACGCTCGGTGCCGGCCTCGACCAGACGACGAGTGGAATACAGACGCGGGTTACGCGACAGCACAGCGATCTTCATGCAACACCTGTGGCAGAGGTAGTGGATACCGGGAACACCGGTTTGTCTTGTACGTACTTGATGCCCGGATTGACCACCAGTTGGCCGTCGATCAGAGCCTTGGAACCCAGCAGCAGGCGATAGCGCATGGCCTTGCGGCAGGCGAGGGTGAACTCCACCCGCCACACCCGATCGCCCAGGGCCAGGGTGGTGCTGATCACGTAGCGCACCTGGGCCTGGCCGTTGGAGCTTTTAATGGTTTTCATCGCCACCAGCGGTGCTTCGCAGCGCCGGTGACGCAACTGCACCACACTGCCCAGGTGGGCATTGAAGCGCACCCACTGCTCACCTTCGCGCTCGAAGGGCTCGATCTCGGTGGCATGCAGGCTGGAGGTGCTGGCCCCGGTGTCGATCTTGGCGCGCAGGCCGGCCACGCCCAGATCCGGGAGCGCCACCCACTCGCGCAGACCGACAACGGTCAAATGGTCAAAAGTCTTCAATAAGGAAAATCCGCAATTAGCTGTTCCAGGCCGCGGCCGGAACCTCGGCCAGGGCTTTGAATGCAGGCTTGGCGAACCAGTAGCCCTGCATCAGATAAATTCCACAGTCGCTGAGAAAGTCCCGTTCACCGGCGCTTTCAATACCTTCGGCGATGACTGTAACCCCCAACTCCGCACACATTGTGACAATCGCGCGGATGATCGCCTGGCGTACGCGATCCTGGTCCACATCGCGCACCAGCGCCATGTCGAGCTTGATCAGGTCGGGTTGGAAATCCGCCAGCAGGTTCAGCCCCGAGTACCCCGAGCCGAAGTCGTCGATGGCGGTCTTGAAGCCGAATTCGCGGTATTCACGCAGAATATTGGTCAAATGGCGATAGTTATCTACGTGCTGGCTTTCCAGGGTTTCGAAAATCAGCCGGTCCAGGGGAAAACGCTGGGCCCGGGCCGCCTCCAGGGTGCTGCGGATGCACAGTTCCGGCCGGTACACGGCGTTGGGCATGAAGTTGATCGACAGGTGGCTTTGCATCCCCAACTGGGCGGCGAGGGTGATTGCCTGGGTCCGGCAGCGCTGGTCGAAACGGTAGCGATTGCTTTCATTGACCTGGCCCAGCACCGTTCCCGCCCCTTCGCCATTGACCCCGCGCACCAGGGCTTCATGGGCGAAGACCGAGCGGTCCCGCAGATCGACTATGGGCTGGTAGGCGAAGGAAAAATCGAAGCCCAGTGGCTGGCTTTGCTGGCAACCTTCGCAACGGTTGCCGGGCGAGGTCAGGGAAGTGGGGAAGTCAGTCACGGGGACTCCTCGCGTATCAGGGCGCAACCTGGGTTATTTTAGGTGAGCGGCAGGGTTTATGAGAGCCCGCTTGCAGGCGGTAAAGTTGCGACATTTTTCAGCGAGGGGAATTCCAGTGGCGCACAAGCAGGAAGAAGAGGACAAGGTTCGTCTGGATAAATGGCTGTGGGCAGCGCGCTTCTACAAGACTCGTGCCCTGGCCAAGACAGCGATTGAAAGCGGCAAGGTGCATCACCGGGGCGAGCGCTGCAAACCGGGCAAGGAGCCGCGGGTAGGCGATGAATACCAGATTCGCGCCGGCTTCGACGAACGCACCGTGGTGGTCCAGGCCCTGTCCATCGTCCGCCGTGGCGCTCCTGAAGCGCAGGCTCTGTACGCGGAAACCGAGGCCAGCATCGCCAAGCGCGAAGCCGCTGCGGCCCAGCGCAAGGCTGGTGCCCTAGGAGTGAGCACCGACGGTAAACCGAGCAAGAAACAGCGCCGGGACCTGTTCAAGTTCCACGGCAGCAACCACGAATGAAACCGTAGGAGCCGGTAAGCCGGCTCCTACGGGGCTGCTTAGCGCAGCAGGCTGCTGGCGCGCACCACGCTCATGCGCGAGAGCACGGGCATCCGGCTCAACAGGTTGAACAGCGGGTGGGTCAGGCGCAGCAGGAAGTTCGACATCCGCGCCGCGTACGGGGTGTAGTAGCCCCAGCCCAGGGCCAGCACCGCCAGCAGCACACCGCCGATGTAGTCGTCCTGGCCCCAGTGGGCGCCTGCCACCAGGCGCGGCATCATGAACAGCAGGGTCAGGCCCCAGACGATCAGGAACTGGCCGATGCTGCGGCTGAAGATCCCCATGAACAGGCCCCAGATCAGCAGCACCGAAGCGTGGTCGCCCGGGAAGCTCTGGCTGGAGCGGTCCTTGAGTTCCCAGGTCTTTTCCCAGCCCGGGAAGTAGTCGCTCATGTGCACGGCGCCTTCCAGCACCATGGACGGGCTGTTGTGCTGCCAGTTCATGACGGCCACCAGCTTGGAAAACAGCGCGCGAATCACCACCATCAGAATCAGGATCGATAGAAAGCCGAAGAAGGCACGGCGCACGTCCACCGCCTTGAACACCCAGTCACCGCGAATCAGCAGGCCGAGCATGATCAGCCCCACTACGATATCGAACGGCCGCAGGCTGGCCACGGCCCAGATATGCAGCCAGGTCGAGTTGCTTGCCAGAGGGGCGTTGAGGTGGTGGAACAGCCATTCGTCGAAGACCGTGCAGAGCGCCTGCCCGGTGGGCCACAACCAGAAACCCAGCAGGGCCAAAGGGAGTAAATTGCACAGAACCAGCTTGCCGAGGTTCCACCTTGCTTGGAACAAACCCGGATTGTTCATAAAATATCTCCAATCACCGCAAAACTGCACCCTCATGGTGCAAAGCCGCAATTTTCGGTGCTTGTCACCTTTTTGTCATCATTCAGATACCCAGACCTATGACTGATTTGCCGGATACCGACTTCACTCAACGCTTCATCTTCGATGAGAGCGACACCCGCGGCGAGCTGGTGGCGCTGGAGCGCAGTTACGCGGAAGTCCTCGCCAAACACCCCTATCCCGAGCCGGTTGCACAGCTGCTTGGCGAACTGATGGCGGCGGCATCGTTGCTGGTCGGCACCCTGAAATTCGATGGCTTGCTGATTCTCCAGGCCCGCTCCGAAGGCCCGGTGCCGCTGCTGATGATCGAGTGCTCCAGCGAGCGCGAGATCCGTGGCCTGGCCCGTTACGACGCGGAGCAGATCGCCCCTGATGCCACCCTCGCCGACCTGATGCCCAACGGCGTCCTGGCCCTGACCGTGGACCCGACCAATGGCCAGCGCTACCAGGGCATCGTCGACCTGGACGGCACCAACCTGGCGGAATGCTTCACCAACTACTTCGTCATGTCGCAACAGACCGGCACCCGTTTCTGGCTCTATGCCGACGGCCGCAGCGCCCGTGGCCTGCTCCTGCAACAACTGCCCGCCGACCGCCTGCGTGATCAGGAAGAGCGTGACGCCAGCTGGCAGCACCTCACTGCCCTGGCCAGCACCCTGACCGCCGATGAGCTGCTGAGCCTGGACAACGAAACCGTGCTCCACCGCCTGTACCACGAAGAAGCCGTGCGCCTGTTCGACGTGCAGCCGCTGCGTTTTCGCTGCAGTTGCTCGCGGGAACGGTCGGGCAATGCGCTGGTCAGCCTGGGTCTGGAAGATGCCCAGCAACTGGTGGTCGAACATGGCGGCAGCATCGAGATCGATTGCCAGTTCTGCAACGAACGCTACCTGTTCGATGCCGCTGATATCGCGCAATTGTTCGCGGGGGCGGGCGTGGACACGCCGTCAGATACTCGTCACTAAAACGATTCAGCGCAGGTAAATCACCTGGCAAACGCCGGAATTACGCCGTGCTGACGGGAGGGCCCTACTATTTTGGGGCTTTTCTGGCATAATCCGGCGCACTTTTTTCGCGGTAGTAGTGCGCGAGTTTCTACTACAAAACGTTTGGAGCACTCGGCCAATGGCCGACGGGGAACCTCATGACGCAAGCCAATAACGCCGTGTACACCGATCTGAGTGTGGATGATCTGGTCAAAGAAGCCCTGAACCGCGGTGAGGGCGAGCTTGCCGATACCGGCGCTCTGGTGGTTCGCACCGGTCATCGTACCGGCCGTTCGCCAGTGGATCGTTTCATCGTAGAAGAGCCCAGCACCCAGGACGCTATCGCCTGGGGCCCGATCAACCGCAAGTTCCCGGCGGCCAAGTTCGACGCCCTGTGGGACCGCGTTGAAGCCTACCTGGGCGAGCGCGAGCGTTTTGTTTCCCATGTGCATGTAGGTTCCGATCCGGCGCACTACCTGCCGGTGAAAATGACCACCGAGACCGCCTGGCACAACCTGTTCGGCCGCTGCCTGTTCATCAACCCCGAGCAGTACAACGCCGGTGGCAAGGATGAGTGGCAGATCCTCAACGCGCCGAACTTCGTCTGCGAGCCAGAGCGCGACGGCACCAACTCCGATGGCACCGTGATCCTCAACTTCGCGGCCAAGAAAGTGCTGATCGCCGGCATGCGCTACGCCGGTGAAATGAAGAAAGCCCTGTTCTCCGTGCAGAACTTCCTGCTGCCGGCTGCCGACGTACTGCCGATGCACTGCGCTGCAAACATGGGCGAAGAAGGCGACGTGACCCTGTTCTTCGGTCTGTCGGGCACCGGCAAGACCACCCTGTCCGCTGACGAAAGCCGTTACCTGATCGGTGACGACGAACACGGTTGGGGCGTGGGCGTGGTGTTCAACATCGAAGGCGGTTGCTATGCCAAGTGCATCGACCTGTCGGAAAAGAACGAGCCGGTGATCTGGAAAGCCATCCAGCACGGTGCCGTTCTGGAAAACGTGGTGATCGACCCGGTCACCAAGAAAGCCGACTACGCCGACGACAGCCTGACCCAGAACAGCCGCGCCGCCTACCCGCGCGAGCTGATCGAAAAACGCGCACCGAAGAACCTCGGTGGCGAGCCTAACGCCGTGATCTTCCTGACCTGCGACCTGACCGGCGTACTGCCGCCCGTCTCGATCCTCAGCGAAGAACAAGCCGCCTACCACTTCCTGTCCGGCTACACCGCTCTGGTGGGCTCGACTGAAATGGGTTCGGGCTCGGGCATCAAGTCGACCTTCTCCACCTGCTTCGGCGCACCGTTCTTCCCGCGTCCGGCGGGCGAATACGCCGAGCTGCTGATCAAGCGCATCCGCGGTTTCGGCTCCAAGGTCTACCTGGTCAACACCGGCTGGACCGGCGGTGGCTACGGCGTGGGCAAACGCTTCAACATCCCCACCACCCGTGGCGTGATTGCAGCGATCCAGAGCGGCGCGCTGATTGGTGCCGAGACCGAGCACCTGGACATCGTCAACCTGGACGTGCCAAAAGCCGTACCGGGCGTCGAAACCGGCCTGCTCAACCCACGTAACACCTGGGCGGACAAAGCCGCCTACGACGAAGCCGCCAAGGCCCTGGCCGGCCTGTTCATCGAGAACTTCAAGAAGTTCGACGTGAGCGACGCGATCAAGGCAGCCGGTCCAAAGCTGTAAGCCTCGACCTGCAATGAAAAAGCCGCCCTTCGGGGCGGCTTTTTTGTGCGCCGCTGTAGCCGCAGGCGCAGGCTGCGATGGGATGCGCGGCATCCCCTGGGCCAGCCAGACACCCTCACGTCTTCAAGTGCAACACCAGCGCCCCCAGCAACACCAGCACCACGCCCGCCACTTGCACCGCCGTCAGCCGCTCCTTGAAGAACACATAGCCCAGCACCGCAGCGATGCCGCCGGACAGGGTGCTGATTACCGTCACCACCGACACCGAGCCGCTCATGGCACCCCAGGAAAAGGCGAAGAAGGCGCCAAGGTTCATCAGGCTGGTGGAGGCCAGCAGGCCGCAGTTCTTCAGCGGCGGGATCTTCAGCCCGTCCGCAACTTTGAGCACCATCAGCAGCATCACGCCGCTGCCCACCGCGTAACCCAGCCAGAGCATGCTGATCGGCCCCAGTTGCGGCAGGGTGTAGCGGCCCTGCAGCCAGAAGCTGGTGCCATAGAGGAAGGCCGAGAGCAGGGCGAAGAAGATCGAGCGGCCGGCGGCGGTGCTGTGGGGCAGCTTGGAGTCCGAGTGCAGGCTGGAGAGGATCACGCCGATCACGCACAACAGGATGCACATGAGCTGCAGCAGGCTGATCTGCTCGCCACTGGCCCAGGACAGCAAGGTGGTGACCACACCGTAGGAGGTCACCAATGGGGCGACGATGGAGGCTTTGCCTAGGGCGAAGGCCTTGCCCAGGGCCAGGGCGCCGGAGACGGTAAAGGTCGCGGCGAGCACGCCCATCAGCCAGACCTCCAGGGGCGCGGCCATGGCCTGGAGCAGGAAGGCGGGAAAGATCACCAGCAGCAGGCTCATCAGGGTGAACCCCAGGCTCTGGCTGAAGAACACCGCACGTTTCACGCCCACGGCGCGCACGTTGAGCCCCACGAGAAAATCGGTGCCGCCCCAGAGCAGGGCGGCGAGCAAGCCCATCAGTACGTCCACGGTATTTCCTTATGTACTGCCGTGAACCTTAGAGGCCTTCCAGCTCCTGAGTGTCCCAGCGTTGCTCCTTGAGCGCCCGGTACAGCATGCCGATGGTCAGCGGGAGCTTATCTCCCCGACCCTTGGCGCGACGCTTGAGGGACACATCGTAGCCTTCGGGCTGGAAGTAGCGATAGCTGTCGAAATCGACAAAATCGATATCAAACTGTTCTTCCAGAGCGTTGAGTAAATGACGGGCGTCGGCGCCGTCGCAACCCAGGTCGAGATTGATCGCGGTGTTCAGGCGAAGAGTCTTGCGCTCGGGCAGGCCTATTTCCTCATGCAGCAGTTGCATGAGCTGGCGCATGATGACGTCGTCGGGAAAGCCGGGGGCCAGTTGCATGGTCGGGGTTCACTTGCGGTTTCCAGGAGCTGCAGTGTAAGGCGAGTAGGGGTTTGGCTTGCAAGTGCTCGGAGGTCGGGACGGGGGGCGTTGCTCCGGGTAGGCAAGACTGTCGTTTGGCGCTGTATTTACGGCGCCAGGCCGAGCATTGGCGGGCAAAACTGTGTATGGTTCGCCGCTGATGGGTGGGGCGGGACAGAGGTCCGGCCATCGTTATCTACAGGGATTTTGTTATGGCTTTTTTCCGCCTGGCGGCGTTGTTGTGGCTAGGGATGCTGATGAGTCCGGTGCAGGCTCAGTCGTTGTCGCTCCAGGTGCTGGATGCGGTGGTCAAGGACGCGGTACTGGCCGATGCCGAAGTGCAGTTGGGGCAGGCTTCCGGACGGACCGATGCCCAGGGGCGAGTGACGCTGGAGGCCGCCGATTCGCCGGGCAGTGAACTGCTGATCCGCAAGCTCGGTTATGCCGACCTGCGGGCCAAGTGCCCGTGCCAGGGGCTGAGCTACGCCATGAGCCCGGTGCTCAAGGATCCGCAAAGCCTGCGCGTGGTGCTGAGCTGGAGTGCACCGGGGGAAGACCTGGATGCGCATTTGAGCTATCCCCACCGGTTGCTGTATTACGCCACCGGCACCGGGCCGGGGGCGCGGATGAATGTGGATAGCACCGACAGCCGCGGGCCGGAGACCCTCACCATCGAACAGCCTGTGCCGGGCGATGCCTACGTGTATGCGGTGCACGACTTTACCAACGGCAATAATCCCGAATCCTTGCGCCTGGGCCGCAGCCAGGCGCAGGTCTTTGTCTATAAGGGCCCGACGCTGATGCGCAGCTACCGGGTGCCACAGAACCGCCAGGGCAACCTCTGGGTAGTGTTTCGCCTGACGGCCAATGGCCAACTGCAGGACATCGATCGGGTGCTGCAAGGCAACGAGGAAGTGGAGTCGCGGATGAGCGACCTCGATCCGCTGCTACTGGCCAATGGCAAGCCCATCGATGAAGTGCTGGCCAGGGACGAGGGGCCGGTGGATGCCAAGAGCCTCAACCAGAAAGGCGAGGCTTCCTACCGCAAGGGCGACTTCGGCAGTGCGGGTATCTACTATCGCGAAGCCATCGAGCTGGATCCAGGCTTTGCCCAGGCCTACAGCAACCTGGCGCTGTCCAACCGCAAGAACAGCCGCCCCGACGAGGCCGTGGCCGCCGATCGCCAGGCAATCGCCCTGGCCAGTGGCCCGTCGGCACCCACCATACGCGCCAGCGCCTACTACGACATGGGGCGCATCTACGAAGATGCCGGGCAATTGGTCACGGCGCTGGAGCACTACCGCAAGGCCCGGGAGCAGAAGGCCAACCCGGTGTACGACAAGGCGATAGAGCGGTTGCAGAACCGCTGATCACACAGGCAGAAGTTATCTCCACAACGCGCCGGCAGTGGCGCGTTGTGCATTTATGGAGGTTGGTATGCGAATTCGTGTTTTCCCCTGGTTGCTGGCGCTGTGTCTGACCACAGGGGTGGCCCAGGCGGCCGGGCCGCTGGTGTTCGCCACCATCGACCGCAGTGGCTGGCCGAATCCGCTGACCAGCGCCGCAGATTTCGATACCGCCTCCCGGGCCGAGATTCTGATGTTCAGCAAAGCCCTGCTGGCCACCGAGGCCTTGGATGACAAGGCCCTCAAGCAGCGGCTTGGAGTGCGGCAGCTTGACCGCAAGTCGGTGGATCAACTGCGCCAGCGTTTTTGGGACCAATTGCTGGGCAACTACCGGCAGGCCAGCCAGGGCTGTGATGGCCAGCCTTTCTGTCTGCAGGTACGCAGCCTTGGGGAGCTGCGGCAACTGGCGGCCAGTTTCACCGGCGCCAGCAAGGCGGCCTACGGCGCCTGGGGTGAGGCCAGTGGGCAGTTTCATCAGCAGTACCTCAATGAACAGCTGCGCCTGGCCGCCTTGTTTCCCGCCGTCAGCAGTGAGATCCAGCGCATGGACCCGGCAGAGCGCCTGGGCGACGAACTGGCAGACCGGCAGTTTCTGCTGACCTTCGACGATGGGCCGAGCCTGAGAGACGGGCCTACGGATCAGTTGATCGAGGTGCTGCGGGCCTACGATCTGCATAGCCTTTTCTTTGTCCTGGGGGACTCGTTTCAGGCGCGCCTGAGCCAGTCTTCGGCAGGGAAAATGCGCGAGTTGTACGACGGTCAGTGTGTGGGCGTACACGGCTGGGAGCACAAGTCCCACTCCTCCTGGAACGAATGGCAAAGCTCGGTGATTCGCAGCGCCAACTTGGCCAACCGCACGTTGACCAATGAGTACCTGCCGCTGTTCCGGCCGCCATACGGGCAGCGTCGCAGTGACAGCGCCGGGTTCTTCAAGGCCCAGGGGGTGCAGGTGATGCTGTGGAACATCGACTCCCAGGACTGGAGCAAGAAGGTCGGCGCCGAGGCGGCCGCGCAGCGGGTGCAGACACTGATGCTGCTCTGGCGCCGGGGCATCATTCTGTTCCATGACACCCATGCCAAGGCCGCCCAGGCGGTTCCGGCCTTGCTCAAGGCCAATCAGCACAACGGCGTGCAGTGGCTGGATTGCCGGACCTTGCGCTAGCGGTGGCCTCCTTTAGCGGCAAGCCGGCTACTGCGCTGGGGCTGGCTTGCCGATGAAGCTTCTTGTGCCCGGTATCATCCGGTAGCGCTTTTCCTTCGACCTTTTCTGGCCCTGCCGACCTGTCCCGCTAGTCTTCAAGACAGGTCAGCGGTCCAAGGAGTGACCCTTATGCACAGCACCCTGGAACAGGTCTTCGGTTATCCACAGTTTCGTCCGGGCCAGGAGGCCGCGGTCAGCGCGGTGCTCTCCGGGCGCTCGGCGGCAGCGATCTTTCCCACCGGTTCGGGCAAGTCCCTGTGCTACCAGTTGCCGGCCCTGCTGCTGCCGCACCTGACCCTGGTGGTTTCGCCGCTGCTGGCGCTGATGCAGGACCAGTTGGCCTTCCTCCAGCGCCACGGCATTGCCGCTGCCAGCATCGACTCGGCCCAGGGCCGGGATGAAGCCAATGAGGTCATGGCCCGGGCTCGTTCCGGGGAGCTGAAGATCCTGATGATCTCGGTGGAGCGGCTGAAGAACGAACGCTTTCGCAATTTTCTGCAGCAGGTGCCCATCTCCCTGCTGGTGGTGGACGAGGCGCACTGCATCTCCGAATGGGGCCACAACTTCCGCCCCGACTACCTGAAACTGCCGGACTACCAGCGCCAGTTCAACATCCCCCAGGCCCTGCTACTGACGGCCACGGCGACCCCCAAAGTGATCGCCGACATGCAGGCCAAGTTCGCCATCGCCCAGCAGGACGTAGTAACCACCGGTTTCTACCGGCCCAACCTCAACCTGCTGGTGGAGCCGGTACCGGGCGCCGACAAGCGTCGGCGGCTGGTGCAGTGGATGAGCGCCCGGGCCGGGCAGCCGAGCATTGTCTACGTGACCCTGCAGAAAACCGCCGAGCAGATCGCCGAGCACCTGAGCCAGCAAGGCATCTCCGCCGAGGCCTACCACGCCGGCCTGCCCCACGAGCAGCGCGAGTCGATCCAGCGTCGTTTCATGGAGGGCCGCAGCCACTGCATCGTCGCCACCATCGCCTTCGGCATGGGCATCGACAAGAGCGACATCCGCAACGTGGTGCACTTCGATCTGCCCAAGTCCATCGAGAACTACAGCCAGGAAATCGGTCGTGCCGGGCGCGACGGCCAGCCTTCGGATTGCCTGGTGCTGGCCAACCGCGACAGCCTCAACGTGCTGGAAAACTTCGTCTACGGCGACACCCCGGAATTGAGTGGCATCCGTTGTGTGCTGGAGGAGTTGCAGGCATCGGCGGCGGACGGGCAATGGGAGTTCCTGCTCGGCCCCCTGGCGGACCAGAGCAACATTCGCCAACTGCCACTCAAGACCTTGCTGGTGCAGCTGGAACTGCGGGGCCTGATCGCGCCGCGCTATGCCTATTTCGCGGAATACCGCTTCAAACTGCTGCTGGAAACCGAGGCCCTGCTGGCGCGTTTCGAAGGCGAGCGGAGGGACTTCGTCGAGGCCGTGATCAACACTTCAAGCCGCGCCAGGACCTGGGCTACGGTGAATTTCGACGCGCTCTACGAGCAGTACCAGGCGCCGCGCAACCGGGTGGTCAAGGCCTTGGACTACTTCCAGGAAAAAGGCTGGGTAGAGCTGGAAAGCAAGCAGATGACCGAGGTCTACAGCCTGTTGCAGACGGACTTTGACCTGGCGGCACTGAGTGCCGACCTGCACGGTTATTTCACCCGCCACGAGGGCAGTGAAATTGCGCGGATCCACGCCATGCTCGACCTGTTCGCCACCGAGCAGTGCCTGGGTTACCGCCTGGCGGAGTATTTCGGCGACCGGCAGGCACCCCAGCGTTGCGGGCATTGTTCGGTGTGCCATGGCCAGGTGGCGCGGCTGCCGGAGCCGCCGGTTCTGCCCGCGCTTGTGGATAAGAGTTTCGACGGGCTGTGTGGCCACTTTATCCACAGGCACCAGCAGCACACCGGCGATGTACCCGGGGCGGAACGCCTGACCCGTTTTCTCTGTGGTATCAGCGTGCCGTTGTTCACCCGGCTCAAGGCTCGGAGCATCCCCGGTTTCGCGGCACTGGAAGATTACCCTTATGCCGCGGTGCGGGCGTGGTGCGAGGCCCATTTGCCAGGCTGAAAATCCATCTGCTGAATGCTGCTTATCACAGGAATAAATTTCAAAAATGATGAGGGCCTGACTATGGTGGGGGCTGTCTTTGGATCGCCCACAAGAGAGCCAGCATGAGCCAGACAGCTTTCGATATTCAGCGCGCCGCCGTGATCGGTGCCGGCACCATGGGCCGTGGCATTGTCATGTGCCTGGCCAATGCCGGCCTGCCGGTACTGTGGCTGGACAACAACCCGCAGATGCTCCAGCAGGCCCTGGCGGCGGTGGCGGACACCTATGCCCACAACGTGCGCCAGGGGCGCATCGATCAGGCCGAGGCCGATGCGCGGGTGGCGCGGATCAAGCCGGCGGCGGATTATCCACAGCTCGCCGACGTGGACCTGGTGATCGAGGCGGTCTACGAAAACCTCGAACTCAAGCAGCAGATCTTCCGCCAGCTGGACGCGACCCTCAAGCCCGAGGCGATCCTTGCCAGCAACACCTCGGCCCTGGATATCGACGCGATTGCCGCAGTCACCCAGCGGGCGCCACAGGTACTGGGCCTGCACTTCTTCAGCCCGGCCCACATCATGAAACTGCTGGAGGTGGTGCGCGCGGCCAAGACCGCGCCTGCGGTGCTCGACGCTGCCTTGGCCCTGGGGCAGCGCATGGGCAAGGTCAGTGTCGTGGCGGGCAACTGCTTCGGCTTCATCGGCAATCGCATGCTCAACACCTACGTGCTCGAGGCGCGCAAGATGCTGCTGGAAGGGGCGTTTCCCTATCAGGTGGATGGCGCCTTGCAGGGGTTCGGTTTCGCCATGGGCCCGTTCCGCATGTATGACGTGGTGGGCATCGACCTGGGCTGGCGCGCCCGGCAACTGGACGGTGTGGGCCAGGATGCGCCCGAGGTGCAGATCGACAACCGGTTGTGCGAGTCGGGTCGTTTCGGCCAGAAGAGTGGCGACGGCTACTACCACTACGAACCCGGCAGCCGCCAGGCCGAGCATGACCTGCAGGTGGATGCGCTGGTGCTGCAGGTCAGCGAGGAGCTGGGTTACCGGCGCCGGGACATCGGCCCCGAGGAGATCCTCGAGCGCTGCCTGCTGGCGCTGGTCAACGAAGGTGCGAAGATTCTCCAGGAGGGCATCGCCCAGTCGGCCGCCGACATCGACCGGGTCTATCTCAATGGCTACGGTTTTCCCAAGGAGCAGGGTGGGCCGATGAGCTGGGCGGATGCCCAGGGGCTGGAGCAGGTCCGCCAGCGTTTGCAGCACCTGCAAGCCGAGCACGGGGCGCATTGGCGCCCGGCGCAGTTGATCGAGGAACTGGCCGCGGCCGGAAAAGGGTTTGCCCAGGCTTAGCTGCCTGGGGTGAAATGCCGGGCGATCAACCGATCGCCCGGCCTTCAATCGATGGGAGAGAGCCCTGATGTCCGAGCCTATGCCGCAACGCGGCGACTATCGTCATTTCCAGCCGATCATCACCCGCTGGCATGACAACGATGTCTACGGCCACGTGAACAATGTCACCTACTACAGCTTCTTCGACACGGCGGTGAACACCTACCTGATCGAACGGGGCGGGCTGGATATCCATGACGGCGAGGTGGTGGGATTCGTGGTCAGCTCGGCTTGTGATTACTTTGCGTCCATCGCCTTTCCCGAACGCATCGAGATCGGTTTGCGGGTCGGCAAGCTGGGCAACAGTTCAGTGCAGTACGAACTGGCGGTGTTCAAGGCGGGAGAGGCGGATGCCTGTGCAGCGGGGCGTTTTGTCCATGTGTTCGTGGATCGGGCATCGAACCAGCCGGTGCCGATTCCGCCCGCATTGCGGGCGGCGCTGGAACAGCTGCTGGTGGCGTGAACGTCGATAATCGATCTGGAATCTGGAATCTGTAGCCGCTGCCGTAGGCTGCGATCGGCTCCGCAGGAGACGCTAACCTGTCTCCACGAGCCGCCTGACACACCGCAGCGCCTGCTCTGGCGAGTCCTGCGGCCTCGTTCGCAGCCTGCGCCAGCGGCTACAGGGGATCAGTCGCGGTAGTGGCGGTGCTTGCGATGCCCGTAGGCATGGCCACGGCCACGGTGGCCGTCGCGGTAGTAGCGGCGGTCGTCGCGGCCGCGGTAGTCGCGATCTTCCCGGGCACTTTCATTGCCCATGTAGTTGCCCAGCGCGCCGCCGGCGCCACCGCCTGCCGCTGCGCCGATCAGGCTGCCGGTGTTGCCGCCCATGCTGCGGCCCACCACGTTGCCGCCGGCTGCGCCCAGGGCGCCACCAATGGCTGCCTGGCCACGGCTGCGTTTGTCCGCACCCACTGCGCTACCGCCGGCGCCGCCCAGGGCCGCACCGATGGCGGAACCGGTATTGCCGCCGATCTGCTGACCGACCACCGAGCCTAGAACCCCGCCCAATGCGCCGCCCACACCTGCTTCAGTGGTGCCTCCGGCAGAGGCGACGCCGCTGACCAGGCCAAGGGACAACAAGAGAATCGAGGAGAACTTCATAGAGGAGCCTCAAAGGGATGACGGCGCGATCCTGAGGCTGTATCGAGGGGCTTACAAACGAAATCCGACGAATAGCACGAATTGTACACAATCTCGTAACTTATTGTTTTTAATGCGGAACTTAAGTGATTTTTGCGGGTCTTTAGCTACTTCGGAACGGCCGCTTTGATACAAAAGCGGCCTTTTTTGTGCCTGCGGTTCAAGGCTGCGCAGCGGCTGTCGCCGGCTCCTACGGTTCACGCGCTAACCGTAGGAGCTGGCTTGCCAGCGAAGAGGCCCTCAAGCCAGGAATCAGGCCGAGCGAGCCATGATCAGGCCGCTGGCGCTGGCCGCTTCCAGGCGAATGGCGATGAACTTGGAAGTCGGGGTGTGGCTGCCGTCGCCGGTGCTTTCCAGCGGTACCAGGGGGTTCACTTCCGGGTAGTAGGCCGCGGCCTGGCCGGCCGGAATGTCGAAGGCCAGCAGGGTGAAGCCCTTGACCCGGCGCTCGCGGCCGTCGTCCCAGAGCGAGACGATATCGGCCTTTTGCCCCGGCTTGAAGCCCAGGCGGATGATGTCCGCCTCGTTGGCGAACAACACGTCGCGCTGGCCCTTGACCCCGCGGTAGCGGTCGTCCAGCCCATAGATGGTGGTGTTGTACTGGTCGTGGGAGCGCATCGATTGCAGGATCAGGTCCGGCAGTTGGCCGGTGGCCCGGGTGCGCTCGTGGATCAGGTCCTTGGGCAACGAGTTGGCGCGGAAGTTGGCGCGCCCCGACGGGGTGTTCCACTGGCGGGCGCCGGCACTGTTGCCCAGGTAGAAACCGCCAGGATGCTTGAGCCGTTCGTTGAAGTCCTTGAAGCCGGGAATGGTGTCGGCGATCAGGTCGCGGATGCGTCCGTAGTCGGCCGCCAGCCAGTTCCAGTCCACCGGCCGGCTGCCCAGGGTTGCAGCGGCGATACCGGCGAGGATCCACGGCTCGGAGCGCATCTGCGACGACAGCGGCTGCAACTGGCCGTTGGAGGCGTGGACCATGCTGAAGGAGTCTTCCACGGTCACCGCTTGCGGGCCGCCCGCCTGCTGGTCGATATCGGTACGCCCCAGGCACGGCAGGATCAGTGCGTCCTTGCCGTGGGCCAGGTGGCTGCGATTGAGCTTGGTGCTGATCTGCACGGTGAGGTCGCAGTTGCTCAGGGCCTGGAAGGTGCGCGGGCTGTCCGGGGTAGCCTGGGCGAAGTTGCCCCCCAGGCCGATGAATACCTTGGAGCGGCCTTCGAGCATGGCGTGGATCGCCTCGACCACGTTGTGGCCGTTGTCCCGGGGGACCTTGAACTGGAAGCGCCGCTCCAGGGAGTCGAGGAAGGCCACTGGCGGGCGTTCGTTGATGCCCATGGTGCGGTCGCCCTGCACGTTGCTGTGGCCACGCACCGGGCACAGCCCGGCGCCGGGCTTGCCGATGTTGCCGCGCAGCAGCATCAGGTTGGCGATTTCCTGGATGGTCGGCACCGAGTGGCGGTGCTGGGTGATGCCCATGGCCCAGCACATGATGACGTTCTTGCCCTTGGCATACATGCGCGCCGCTTGCTCGATCTCCACCAGGGCCAGGCCGGACTGCTCGACGATCTGCTCCCACGGGGTGTCGTCGATGGTGCCCAGGTAGTCGAGCACGTTGGCGGTGTGGGCATTGAGGAAGTCGTGGTCGAACACCGACGCCGCGCCGGCTTTCTGCGCATCGCGCTCCCACTGCAGGAGGAACTTGGCCATGCCCCGCAGCAGCGCCATGTCGCCGCCCAGGGCCGGGCGGAAGTAGGCGGTATTGGTCGGGCGGTTGCCGTTGGTGAGCATCTCGATCGGGCTTTGCGGGTGCTGGAAGCGTTCCAGGCCGCGCTCCTTGAGCGGGTTGATGCACACCACCTGGGCGCCGCGCTTCACTGCTTCACGCAGCGGTTCGAGCATGCGTGGGTGGTTGGTGCCGGGGTTCTGGCCCCAGACGAAGATGGCGTCCGCGTGTTCGAAGTCGTCGAAGGTCACCGTGCCTTTGCCGACTCCGACGCTCTGCGCCAGGGCCACGCCGCTGGCCTCGTGGCACATGTTCGAGCAGTCGGGGAAGTTGTTGGTGCCGTAGGCGCGCACGAACAGCTGGTACAGGTAGGCCGCTTCGTTGCTGGCCCGGCCCGAGGTGTAGAACTCGGCCATGTCCGGGCTGGGCAGGTTGTGCAGGTGCCTGGCGATCAGGCTGAAGGCATTTTCCCAACTGATGGGCTGGTAGCGGTCGGTCTCGGCGTTGTAGCTCATCGGCTCGGTCAGCCGGCCCTGGTACTCCAGCCAGTAGTCGCTCTGCTCCAGCAGCGAAGTGACGCTGTGCTTGGCGAAGAACGCTGCGTCCACCCGGCGCTTGGTGGCTTCCCAGTTGACCGCCTTGGCGCCGTTCTCGCAGAACTTGACCATGCCGCTTTCCGGCGAGTCGCCCCAGGCGCAGCCCGGGCAGTCGAAGCCGCCGTTCTGGTTGGTCTTGAGCATCATGCGGATGTTCTTCAGCGCGTTGTCGCTGGTCAGCCACGCCTGGGCCACGCTGATCAGGGCGCCCCAGCCACCGGCGGGTCCCTTGTAGGGCTTGTAGCGGGCTACGGGTTTCTGATCGGCTTGGTTATGTGTACTCACGGGCGACTCTCCATCGCAGGCTGCTGACCCGCAGCGCACGCTCGGCGGCAGGTGGACAAGGTTGAGACGCTGCTCGCGCGGCCGGCGTCTGGCCGGGCAAATGCCTTCGCGTACTAGCGTTCGAGGGATGCTGTGGGGCTGGCTGGCAGCGAGTGCGGGTGCCCGTTTCGCCGGGGCTGGCGCCGCGCCGGGGTGACCAGCGGCGTAACGGCTCCCAAGACTAAGCGCGGCAATCTGTCGCGTCTAATTGCTAGTACTGATCTATTGATAGATGGCGTCGATCAAGAATCGCCGAAGGATTGCTGGTAGAGGGCGAAGCAGGCTTGCGCCAGGGCCGAGCGCGGCGCGCTGCGGCGCATGATCAGGCCCAGGCGGGCCAGGGTCTGGGCATCGGCAATGGGTTGCAGGCGCAGGTGCTCGGTGAGGGTTTCCAGGCTGCGGTCCAGAGGCATCACGGCGCAGCACAGGCCGCCATGGACCATCTGCACCAGCTGATGGACGGCGTCGGTCTGCAGCACCGGCTGCGGTTGCAGGCCGCGGATGTGGAAGTTGTGGTCGATGGACTGGCGAAAGTGCATGCCGCTGGTGAGCAGGCCCAGGGGCAGTTCGATCAGCGCCTCCCAGCTCAGGGGCTGCTCGCCGAAGCTGAAGTGCCGGTGGTCGTAGAGCAGGCCCATGTGGGTCGGTTCCAGGGGCAGGGAGTCGAAATTCTCGCTGTCCAGGCGCTCCAGGTAGGAAACCCCGAGGTCCAGGCGATTGCTGGCCAACTGTTCGAGGATCTGTTCCGAGCTCAGGGACGAGAGTTCGAAGCGCAGGTTCGGGTGCTCGGCATGCAGGCGCTGCAGCAGTGGCTGGGGATTGAAACTCGACAGCGGCACCACCCCTACGCGCAGGGTGCCCACCAGGTTGCCGCGGCAGGCGGCGGCCTCGGCCAATAGCCCGTCATGGGCGGTGAGCACGGTGCGGGCCCACGCCAGCACCCGCTCGCCGGGTGCGGTGAAGCCTTCGAAACGCTGGCCGCGCTTGACCAGCGGCAAGTCGAGCTCTTCTTCCAGGCTGCGCAGGCGCATGGAGAGGGTCGGCTGGGTGATGTGGCAGCGCGCGGCGGCTTGGCCGAAATGCCGGGTTTCGTCGAGGGCGATGAGGAATTTCAGCTGCTTGAGGTCCATCTTCGCTCCGGAGCGGCAAAAGGCTGGGATTCTACCGCGGGCCTGTGACCTTGGGTCACTGGTCGCCCGGGAACCTCATCCGGCCAGGCTGGTCTAGTCTTTCGCGTCTGGATCTATCAACCAAGGAGTGTGCGACATGAGCATTTTCAGCTTTGTGAAGGAAGCCGGTGAGAAACTGATCGACCTGTTGACCCCGGGTAACGCCAATGCCAGTGAGCAACTCAAGGAGCACATCGAAAAGGTTGGCCTGGGCAATCCCAATGTTCATGCCACGGTGGAAGGTGACAAGGTGATTGTCAGCGGTGAAGTGGCGAGCCAGGAAGAGAAGGAGAAGATCCTGCTGGCCCTGGGCAACATTTCCGGCGTCGGCAGTGTCGAGGACCAGATCACCGTGACCGGTCCGGCGGTGGTTTCTGCGGTATTCGTCACCGTGAAGAAAGGCGACACCCTGAGCGCCATCGCCAAGGTGCAGTACGGCGATGCCAACAAGTACAACAAGATCTTCGAGGCCAACAAGCCGCTGCTGTCCCACCCGGACAAGATTTACCCGGGCCAGGTGCTGCGTATTCCCGAATGATCGGTTCTCTTCGCGGGCAAGCCCGCTCCCACGGGGTTCTGTAGGAGCGAGCTTGCCCGCGAAGGGCTTCACAAGCCTTCGATCAACGCCCGGTAATCCCCCACCGCCGCGAACTCCGCGGTGTCTTTCGGCCCTCTGCGGCTGTCCGGCTGGCTCACCGCCAGCAACTGCGCCACACCAAAGTCCCGCGCACTGCGCAGGATGGGCAGGGTGTCGTCGATGAACAGGCTGCGGGCCGGGTCGAAGCGGATATCGGCCTGCAAGGCGTCCCAGAACTGGGGGCTTTCCTTGGGGAAACCGTAGTCGTGGGAACTGATCAGGCGTTCGAAGTATGGCGCCAGTTCGATCCGTTCCAGCTTCAATGACAGGGAGTCGCGATGGGCGTTGGTGATCAGGATCACCCGCTTTCCGGCTTGCTTGATGGCTGCAAGAAAGGTGTCTGCGTCCGGACGCAGGGCGATCAGGTGCGCGGTTTCCAGCTTCAACTCGCGCACCGGCAGTTGCAGTTCGGCGCTCCAGAAGTCCAGGCAATACCACTGCAACTGGCCGGCGTTGCGTTCGAACAGGGGCTGCAGCTCCAGCTCGGCCATGGCCCGGCTGACCCCGTGCAGCTCGGCGTAGCGTTGGGGCAGGTGTTCCATCCAGAAATGGTTGTCGTAGTGCAGGTCCAGCAAGGTGCCGTCCATGTCCAGCAGGACGGTATCGATCTGGTGCCAGGGCAGTAGGGCCATCGAACACTTCTCCAGTGGTAAGAAAACAGCCGACCGGCGGGGTCGACAAGGCCAGTGGGGCAGGGAGGCCCGGTCACTAGAACGGATAGAAAGGAGCCGCCTCGAAGAGGGCGGTCACACGCAGTAAACAATAGGTTCCGCCGTGGTGCTGTGCACCGGCAATCTGCAACCCAGTCACTTTAAAACAGGCTGTATAGTAACCCGCTATCGCCAAGGAGCCCGCTATGCGCCAGAAACCCACCGTACTCGCCCGCGAGATCGTCGCCACCAGTCGTCTGTTCTGTGTCGAAGAGGTGCAGTTGCGGTTTTCCAATGGCGTCGAACGTACCTATGAGCGCCTGGTGGGCAAGGGCGCCGGCTATGGCGCGGTGATGATCGTGGCAATGCTCGACGCCGAGCATGCAGTGTTGGTGGAGGAATACTGCGGAGGCACCGACGCCTACGAGCTGTCGTTGCCCAAGGGCCTGATCGAGCCGGGGGAGGATGTGCTGGCAGCGGCCGAGCGCGAGCTCAAGGAAGAGGCCGGGTTTGGCGCGCGGCAACTGGAGCACCTGACCGAGCTGTCGCTGTCCCCGGGCTACATGAGCCAGAAGATCCAGGTAGTGCTGGCCACCGATCTGTATGAAGAGCGCCTGGAAGGCGACGAGCCGGAGCCGATGCGGGTCGACAAGGTCAACCTGCGCGAACTGGCGAGCCTGGCGCAGAACCCTCAGTTCAGCGAAGGCCGGGCCCTGGCTGCGCTGTACCTGACCCGCGACCTGCTGAGCCAGCGCGGGGTCTTTCAAGCATGAGCGAGACGTCAATGAATTTTCCCCACCCCTTGCTGGCGCCGGTTGCCGAGCTGGCCCTGCGTGCCGGTGAAGCGATCCTGCCGTTCTGGCGCGCCGATGTGGCGGTCAATCACAAGGCCGACGAGTCGCCGGTGACCGCCGCCGACCTGGCCGCCCATCACCTGATCGTGGCCGGCCTCACGGCCCTGGACCCGAGCATCCCGGTGCTGTCCGAAGAGGATGCGGACATTCCCCAGGCCACCCGCGCCAGCTGGCAGCGCTGGTGGCTGGTGGACCCGCTGGACGGCACCAAGGAATTCATTTCCGGCAGTGAAGAATTCACCGTCAATATCGCCCTGATCGAGCAGGGGCGGGTGGTGTTCGGCGTGGTGTCGATGCCCACCAGTGGCCGCTGCTACCTGGGCGGTGCCGGCCTTGGGGCCTGGCGCGTGGATCGCGGGCAGGCACCGCAGGCGATCCAGGTGCGTGAGCAACCGGGGGCCGGCGAGGCGTTTACCGTGGTGGCCAGCCGCCGGCATTCGAGCCCGGAGCAGGAACGTCTGCTCAGTGGTTTGAGCGCCGCCCTGGGTGAATTGCAACTGGCCAATATCGGCAGTTCGCTGAAGTTCTGCCTGCTGGCCGAAGGCGCGGCGGACTGCTATCCGCGCCTGGCGCCCACCTCGCAGTGGGACACCGCGGCGGCCCAGGGCGTGCTCGAAGGCGCGGGCGGCGAGGTGCTGGATCTCAGCGGTGCGCCGTTCTGCTATCCACCTCGGGAGTCGTTGCTCAACGGCTTCTTCCTGGCCCTGCCGGCCAAGGCGCCCTGGCGCGCCAAGTTGCTGGAACTGGCCCGCTCCTGATCACCTCGCGGCGACTTGCCGCTGCCACCCTTGTGCAGGAGCCGGCTTGCCGGCGACGGGGCCCTTGGGCCCTGTGCAAGCATTTCCGGCCTCTTCGCTGGCAAGCCAGCTCCTACAGATTTGAGCCGGGTCGCAAACGGGTTAGCGGTGCAGGACGTACTGGCCGGTAAAACGCACGGCGTCTTCTGCGCTGCCGGCATTGACGACCCGGGTGTGCAAGGTCAGCCGGGCACGGCCGTAGCGCTGATACATGGCGAGGAATTTGTTCCAGACCTTGTCATCCGGTGCGGCGCAGATCGCCACGGCGTCGCCGGTCACCGGCAGCGGGTAACTGATCTGGCCTTCCTGGATGACGATGTGCCCGTCATCGATGCCCTGTTCCTTGAGCCGCAGGTGCAGCCAGCCCCAGCCGGCGAGCACCGCACCGCAGTACAGGCTGCCGCCGAACATGGTGCTCTTGTGGTTGACGTTGGCCTCCAGGGGCAAGTGCAGGCGCAACTCTTGCACCTGCCAGTCGAGCACCTGCAGACCCATGTCCCGTGTCAGGGGGATGTCGCGGTGGAGGATGGATTCCAGGTATCGACTGTCGCGATTCATGCCGGGGCCTCAGGGGTCAAGGGAATAACGGAACGCTTCATTCTGATTCGTCGCCGGGCTGGTTGGCGCCGCCGTCGGCGAAGTTCAAACCGTGCTTGCGCAGCTTGTCGTGCAGGGTCTTGCGTGGAATCCCCAGGGCTTCGGCGAGGCTGCGCATGGAGCTGTGGGGCTGGGCCATTTCAGCGGCGATCAGGGTCTTTTCGAAGTGCTCCACCTGCTCGCTCAAGCCTCCTTCGATCAGGCTCGGGGCCGCAGCCGCGGGCGTACCCGGCTCGCTGTTGTCCAGGGCCAGTTCTAGGCCCAGGGCGAAGCGTTCGGCGGCGTTCTGCAGCTCGCGCACGTTGCCCGGCCAGCTGTGGCGCAGCAGCAAGGCACGGTGTCCGGGTTGCAGTTCCTGGGGCGGCAGGCCGTGGCGGGTGCTGGCTTCGTCGGCGAAGTGCTGGAACAGCATCAGCACGTCTTCGCCACGCTCGCGTAGCGGTGGAATGCGCAGCGGCGCGACGTTCAGGCGGTAGTAGAGGTCGGCGCGAAAGCGTCCCTGGTCCGCGGCCTGGCGCAGGTCTTCCTTGGTCGCGGCGATGATGCGGATATCCAGCGGGATCAATTGATTGCCCCCCAGGCGTTCCACCACCCGCTCCTGCAGCAGGCGCAGCAGCTTGACCTGGACATCCAGGCTCATGCTTTCGATCTCATCGAGGAACAGGGTGCCGCCGTTGGCAAATTCGAACTTGCCGATGCGGCGTTTCTGCGCGCCGGTGAAGGCCCCCGGCTCGTGGCCGAACAGCTCGCTTTCCACCACCGACTCCGCCAGGGCACCGGCGTTGATCGCCACGAACGGCCCGTTGCGCCGTCCGGAGAGATCGTGCAGGGCACGGGCCACCACTTCCTTGCCGGCGCCGGTCTCGCCGAGGATCAGCACATCGGCCCGGGTCGCCGCCAGGGCGCCGATCTGCTGGCGCAGGCGCAGCATCGGCGGCGACTGGCCTACCAGCCGCGCACTGAGTTCCTGACGGTCGCTGAGGGCTAGGCGCAGGCTGCGGTTGTCCAGCACCAGGCGCCGCCAGTCCAGGGCGCGGCGCACGCTGTCCAGCAGGGCATCGCTGGCGAAGGGCTTTTCCAGAAAGTCATAGGCGCCGGCACGCATGGCCTGCACGGCCAGGGGCACGTCGCCGTGGCCGGTGATCAGCAGCACCGGCAGTTCCGGGTCCTGGGCATGCAGCTGGTTGAGCAGCTCCAGGCCGTCCATGCCGGGCATGCGGATGTCGCTGACCACCACCCCCGGCCAATCCCGCTCCAGGCGCGGCGCCAGGCCCTGGGCTTCGGCGAGGGACAGCACCTTGAGCCCCGCCAGGTCCAGGGTCTGGCTCAGGGCCTGGCGCAGGTGGGGATCGTCGTCGATCAGCACCACTTGCAACTGAGGATCGAGGCTCTCGGGATGGCTCATCGCTCACTTTCCAGATCGTGTCGGGGCCGGGAGCGCCGGGCCGGACAGGGTTGATATCGGGTGCCGCTCTGCTTCATACCCCGCGGTCCTCGGAGGGCTGCAGGCTGACTCCGGGGGCCCCGGCCCGCAGGCGCAGGGTGATCAGGGCCCCGCCTTCGCGGTGGTTGGCGAATGACAGTTCACCACCGAAGGCACGCATCAGGGTGTCGCAGATGGCCAGCCCCAGGCCCAGGCCCTGAGTACGGGTCTTGGTGGTGTAGAACGGCTCTCCGGCGCGACCCAGCGCTTCCATGCAGAAGCCCGGACCGTTGTCGCGAATGTACAGGTTGACGCCGGTGGCGGTGGATTCGGCACTCAGCCAGAGTTTGCGCGGTGGGCCTTTTTCGGTCAGGGCATCCAGGGCGTTGGCCAGCAGATTGCCAAGCACCTGGCGCAGGCGGGTTTCCCCGGCTTCGACCCACAGGGTGGCAGCCGGCAGGTCGCGGATCAGTTCCACTTCCATGGCCCGGCGGCGCTTGGCCAGTAGCGCCAGGGCGTCGTCCAGGGCCGGTTGCAGGGCCACGCTTTCCGGGGCGTGGTGATCGCGCCGGGCGAAGGCCCGCAGGTGGGCAATGATCGAGGCCATGCGCCCGGTCAGTTCGCTGATCAGCTTGAGGTTGCCTCGGGCGTCGTCGGTGCGCTGGTGGTCCAGCAGCACTTCGGCGTTCTCGGCATAGCTGCGGATCGCCGCCAGGGGCTGGTTGAGCTCGTGGCTGATGCTGGCCGACATGGTGCCCAGAGCCGAGAGCTTGCCGGCCTGGACCAGGTTGTCCTGGGCCCGCACCAGTTCCTGCTGGGCGGTTTCGCGCTCCAGCACTTCCTGCTTCAGGCGCCGGTTGAGGCTTTCCAGGTCGCTGGTGCGCTCGGCCACACGCATCTCCAGCTCGCGCCGCGCCTTGGCTTCGAAGGCGATCCGCTCCAGGTAGTGGCGGCGGCGCTGCATCATCAGGCCGAGCAACAGCATCAGCACCAGCAGCGCGGCGGCGCCCACGGCCACTACCGTGCGCACCGGCCGGTCGATCAGAGTGCGCGGTGCGAGGATGCTCACGGCCCAGCGGGTTTCGTCGATCTGCTGGGTCTGGGTCAGCCAGGCATTGGGGTTGAGGTTCAGCGGCCTTGGGTCGCGAGTCGGATAGGGCTGGATGGCGACGATCGCCTGGCGTTCCTCGTCGCTCAGCGGCCGGGTCGCGCGAAAGCGCCATTCCGGGCGCGAGGTGAGGATCACCACGCCATTGTGGTCGGTCATCAGCAGCTGTTCCGGGGTCTTGCCCCACAGGCTTTCGGTGTGGTCCAGGTCGACCTTGACCACCAGCACGCCAAGGATCCGCTCGCCATCGCGCACCGCGGCAGCAAAGAAGTAACCGCGCTTGGCCGAGGTGGTGCCCAGGCCGAAGAAGCGCCCCAGGCGCCC
This sequence comes from Pseudomonas sp. BIGb0176, assembly GCF_024810175.1. NCBI lineage: Bacteria > Pseudomonadati > Pseudomonadota > Gammaproteobacteria > Pseudomonadales > Pseudomonadaceae > Pseudomonas > Pseudomonas sp. BIGb0176. Next base: position 173,855 of record NZ_JANUEC010000005.1, on the reverse strand, counting down.
GGCCATGGCCTCGCTGAAATAGGGGCGGAAGGCGAAATTGCGACCGACGAAGCTGTCGTGCTTGTCCCAGTTGGAGGCCGCCAGGGTCTTGCCGCTGGTGTCCATCAGGTACATCACCTCGGCGCCGGTCTGGGCACTGATGTTCTTCAGCAGGCGGTTGGCGTTGCCCTGGGTCACGCCATCGTCCGGGGCGCCGAGTACCGCGCGCAGTGCCGGCAAGTCGCCGAGGATCTGCGGCAGCACTTCGTAGCGGTGCAGGGTGCCCAGCAGGTTGGCCACGTACAGGTCGAGGGTCTGGCGGTTCTGGCTGGTCAGCTCGTTGCGGTAGTAGCGCTCCGCCAGATGCTCCAGCGGCCACAGCAACGGCGCCAGGCACAGTGCCAGCAAGGCCAGGCTGCGCCAGCGAGGGCGACGGGGAAGGGGTGGGGTCATGGAAAAGGCGCCTGTGGATACAGGCGCATTATGCCTAGCCCTGCTCGGCAAGACACTCGCGCAATGCGGTGTGCCAGTCCGGCTGGACCACGCCCCACTCCCGTGCCAGGCGGCTGCAGTCCAGGCGCGAGTTCAACGGCCGCGGCGCCGGTGTCGGGTAAGCGCTGGAAGGGATGGCTTCAAGGACGGCGCAGGGTTTGTCCATGGCCAGCAACTGCTCGCCGATGGCCTGGGCAAAGCCGAACCAGGAAGTCTCGCCGTGGGCGGTGAGGTGGTAGGTGCCCCAGGCGCCGGGCTGCACGGCTCGCCAACGCTCGATCAGCGCCCGGGTGCTGGTGGCGATGGTGCCGGCCCAGGTGGGCGCGCCGATCTGGTCGGCCACCACCCGCAGCTCGGGTTTTTCCTGCAGCAGGCGCTGCATGGTCAGCAGGAAGTTCTTGCCATGGCTGGAGTAGACCCAACTGGTGCGCAGGATCAAATGCTGGCCCTGGACCAGCCGGATCGCCCGTTCGCCGGCCAGCTTGCTCTCGCCGTAGACACTCAGCGGGTTGGGCTCGTCGTCCTCCACATAGGGCGTTTCCTTGCTGCCATCGAACACGTAGTCGGTGGAGTAGTGAATCAGCGGCACACCCAGCTCGAAGGCTTCCTGGGCGAAGATCCCGGGGGCCGTGGCGTTGATCGCAAAAGCCAGCTCCGGCTCGCTCTGGGCCTGGTCGACGGCGGTGTGGGCGGCGGCATTGATGATCAGGTCCGGGCGAATGGCGCGCACTTGCTGGCGGATCTGTTCCGGGTGGCTCAGGTCCAGTTGCTCACGACCCAGGACCACCAGCTCACCGAGGTCGCCGAGGCGCTGCTGCAGCTCCCGGGAGACCTGGCCGTGCTGGCCGCTGATAAGGATTTTCAGAGGAGCGTTCATGGGAACAGATCGGCCTCTTCTAGGCTTTTACCTTTCTGGTCCTTGGCCGAGAGCGTTGGCATATCCTGCAACTGCCAGTTGATCGCCAGGGTCGGATCGTCCCAGCTGATGCAACGTTCAGCAGAAGGCGTGTAGTAATCGGTGGTCTTGTAGAGAAACTCGGCAGCGTCGCTGAGTACTACGAAGCCATGGGCGAACCCTTCGGGAATCCATAGTTGGCGATTGTTATGTGCAGACAGGCGAACACTTGCCCAACGGCCAAAGTTCGGGGAGCTGCGCCGGATATCGACGGCTACGTCCAGAACCTCGCCGGCAATCACCCGGACCAGTTTTCCCTGCGGGTGCTCAATCTGGTAGTGCAGACCACGCAGGACGTTCTTGACGGATCGCGAGTGATTGTCCTGTACAAAGCTCTTCTGCAAGCCGGTGGCCTCTTCAAAGGCCTTGGCATTGAAGCTCTCGTAGAAGAAGCCACGCTCGTCGCCAAAGACCTTGGGCTCGATAATCAGTACACCGGTGAGCTCTGTCTGAATGATGTTCATTGGGTCTCCCCCGCCAGAGTGAACAGGTACTGGCCATAGCCGGTCTTGCCGAAGTAAGCGGCGCGCTCCAGCAGGTGCTCGCGGCTGATCCAGCGGTTCTCATAGGCGATCTCTTCCAGACAGGCGACTTTCAGGCCCTGGCGATGCTCGATGGTCTGCACGTATTGCGAGGCCTCCAGCAGGCTGTCGTGGGTGCCGGTGTCGAGCCAGGCAAAGCCCCGGCCAAAACGCTCCACGTGCAGGTCGCCACGCTTAAGGTAGGCGTTGTTGACGTCGGTGATCTCCAGTTCGCCCCGGGGCGAAGGCTTGACGTCCCTGGCAATCTGCACCACGTCATTGTCGTAGAAATACAGGCCGGTGACCGCGTAGCTGGACTTCGGCTTCTTGGGTTTCTCTTCGATGGACAGGGCACGGCCCTCGCTGTCGAAGTCGATGACCCCGAAACGCTCCGGGTCCTTGACCCAGTAGCCGAACACCGTGGCGCCGCTGGTGCGCTTGGCGGCATCGCGCAGCTGTTCGCCGAAGTACTGGCCGTGGAAGATGTTGTCGCCCAGGATCAGGCACACCGGGTCATTGCCGATGAACTCCTCGCCAATCAGGAAGGCCTGGGCCAGGCCATCCGGCGAAGGCTGTTCGGCGTAGCAAAAACGCACGCCGAACTGGCTGCCGTCACCCAGCAGGTTGCGGTATTGCGGCAGGTCCTGGGGGGTGGAGATGATCAGGATGTCCTGGATGCCGGCCAGCATCAGTACCGAGATCGGGTAGTAGATCATCGGCTTGTCGTAGATTGGCAGCAGCTGCTTGGACACACCGAGGGTGATGGGGTGCAGACGGGTGCCGGAGCCGCCCGCCAGAACAATGCCTTTGATCATGCAATCAGATCCTTGATGTCGGTGGAACCCAGGCGTTGGCCCTGGTAGCTGCCGTCTTGTACCCGGCGGCACCACTCGAGGTTTTCCAGGTACCACTGCACGGTCTTGCGCAGGCCACTGGTGAAGGTTTCTTCCGGAACCCAGCCCAGCTCGCGCTCGATCTTGCCGGCGTCGATGGCGTAGCGCAGATCGTGGCCGGGGCGGTCCTGGACGAAGGTGATGAGGTCGGCGTAGTGAGCCACGCCCTGGGGTTTCTGCGGGGCCAGCTCTTCCAGCAGGCTGCAGATGCCGCGTACCACGTCGATGTTCTTCTGCTCGTTGTGGCCGCCGATGTTGTAGGTCTCGCCGACCGTGCCTTCGGTCATCACCTTGAACAGGGCCCGGGCGTGATCCTCGACATACAGCCAGTCGCGCACCTGCAGGCCGTTGCCGTACACCGGCAGCGGTTTGCCTGCCAGGGCGTTGAGGATCACCAGCGGAATCAGCTTTTCGGGGAAGTGGAACGGGCCGTAGTTGTTGGAGCAGTTGGTGATCAGCACCGGCAGCCCATAGGTACGCTGCCAGGCGCGGACCAGGTGGTCGGATGCGGCCTTGCTGGCGGAGTAGGGCGAGCTGGGGGCGTAGGGCGTGGTTTCGGTGAACAGGTCATCGACGCCATGCAGGTCGCCATAGACCTCATCGGTGGAAATATGGTGGAAACGGAAAGCGGCTTTTTCCGCCTCGGGCAATGTGTGCCAGTAGGCGCGGGTCGCTTCCAGCAGGCTGTAGGTGCCGACGATATTGGTCTGGATGAAGTCGGACGGCCCGTCGATGGAGCGGTCGACATGGGACTCGGCAGCCAGGTGCATGATCGCGTGGGGCTGGAAGCGCGCCAGCACGGCGCTGACGGTGGCCTGGTCGACGATATCGGCCTTGACGAACTCATAGCGGCTGTTGCTGGCGATGCTGTGCAGCGATTCCAGGTTGCCTGCGTAGGTCAGTTTGTCCAGGTTCAGCACTTCGTGTTCCGTGTGCTGAAGCAGATGGCGGACCAGGGCCGAGCCGATAAAACCGGCTCCGCCGGTAACGAGAATGCGCATATTTGGGGCCTGTATCCTTGAAAACGGTCATTTGCTGCGACGAATGCAGCATAGCTTGTCGATAGGACGCCTAGGGTGCAATAGCAACAACCGCTTGATTGCTCTGCGAACCGTCGGAAATTTCGCCGGCCGAAGTTTACAGCAGGCAAGGCTCTGGTCTTGCCTGTGCGCTTTGGGGTTGCGCATTAACTTGCGCAGTGGCGATATAAGCGCCCTATAACAATTCCAGGGGTCGTTGTATGTTGCTCGCCACCTTGATCCACCGTGCCAGTCTGCCCAGCCCGCAAGTCTTAGCGCAGCAAGCGCTGGAGTTGCTGGAAAGCCACTACGGCCTGCACGGCACCCTGCACTCGCTGGGCAGCCAGCAAGACCTCAACTATCGCGTCGACAGCCCCCAGGGGCGGTTTGTCCTGAAGATCTGCCGCGGCGACTACTCGGTCCTGGAGTTGCAGGCGCAGCACGCCGGCCTCAAGCATCTGCAACAGCACCCGGAGCTGCGAGTGCCCAGGGTCATCCCGGCGACAAACGGCGCGGACCTGCTGTCCCTGGAGATCGCCGGGCAAGCGCTGCACGTGCGCCTGCTGGACTATATAGAAGGCCGCTCCCTGACCCAGCTGCCGCACCTGGGCGGCGAGCTGGTGGCGGGCCTGGGCCGGCTGTGCGGGCAGATGGACCTGGCCCTGGCGGATTTCGAGCATCCGGGCCTGGAGCGCACCCTGCAATGGGACGCCCGGCATGCCCAGGCATTGATCGGGCATCTGCTGCCGGTCATTGCCGACCCGCAGCAACGAGCGGTGATCGCCAGCGCCGCGCAACGCGCCGAGCGCCGCCTGCATCCGCTGCTGGAGCAACTGCCGGTGCAGGCCATCCATATGGACATCACCGATGACAACGTGGTCTGGCAGCGGGATGAAGCACGGCATTGGCAGGTGCAGGGGGTGATCGATTTCGGCGACCTGATCCGCACCTGGCGCATCACCGACCTGTCGGTGACCTGCGCGGCGCTGCTGCATCACGCCGAGGGCGACCCGCTGCGCATCCTCCCGGCGATCCAGGCCTACCATCAGGTCAACCCGTTGCAACGGGCGGAGCTGCTGGCGCTCTGGCCTCTGATCGTGGCCCGGGCGGCGGTGCTGGTGCTCAGTGGCGAGCAGCAGGTCAGCATCGACCCGGGCAATGCCTACAGCCGTGCCAACCTGAGCCACGAGTGGGAGATTTTCCAGGTCGCCAACTCGGTGTCGTTCGAGTTCATGGAGGCGGCGATTCTCACCGCTGTCGGGCACGCACTGCCTGCCATTGGCGGTGAGGGGTTTGCCCCGCTGTTGCCGAGCCTGGTGGGGCGCGAATTCGCCCTGATCGACCTGGGCGTGCTCAGCCCGCACTTCGAGGCGGGCAATTGGGAGCAGCCGGGGATCGACGATCGCCTGTTGGCCGAAGCTGGCGCCGCCCATGGCCTGGCCGCCAGCCGCTATGGACAGTACCGCCTGTCGCAGACCCGTCCCGATAGCGCCGAGGAACCCTCGACCTGCCCCTTGCATGTACAACTGCAAGTGCCGCCAGGCACCGCTGTGGAAGCGCCGTTCGCCGGGGTCCTGCACCGTGCCGAGCAAGGCCTGTTGCGCCTCGATGGCCCGACCCTGAGTGTGCACCTGTGGGGCGTCGAGCCTTCGTTGCAGCCGGGAGCGGCGCTGGTCAAGGGCCAGGTGCTGGGCGCCGTGGCGGGGGATGGTCGGCTCAAGGTGCAGCTGTGTCGCGCTGCCGAACTGGATCCGCCGCTGTTCTGTACACCGTCCCGAGCCCCGGCCTGGCAAGCCCTTTGCCCCTCGCCGGCGGCGCTGCTGGGGCTGGCCTGCGATGCCGAGCCGGAACTGGATCCGCAAACCCTGCTGGAGCGTCGTGACGCCAGTTTTGCCCGCTCGCAGAAGCACTATTACCTCGATCCGCCGCGGATCGAGCGCGGCTGGCGCAACCACTTGATCGACATGCAGGGGCGTTCCTACCTGGACATGCTCAACAACGTCGCGGTGCTGGGCCACGGTCACCCGCGCATGGCCGCTGAAGCGGCGCGGCAATGGTCGCTGCTCAACACCAACTCGCGTTTCCACTATGCGGCGATCGCCGAGTTCTCCGAGCGCCTGCTGGCCCTGGCACCGGATTCCATGGACCGGGTGTTCCTGGTCAACAGCGGCACCGAGGCCAATGACCTGGCGATCCGCCTGGCCTGGGCCTACAGCGGCGGGCGCGACATGCTCAGTGTGCTGGAGGCCTACCACGGCTGGTCGGTGGCGGCTGACGCAGTATCCACCTCCATCGCCGACAACCCTCAGGCCCTCACCAGCCGTCCGGAGTGGGTGCACCCGGTGACCGCGCCCAACACCTATCGCGGCGAGTTCCGCGGCCAGGACAGCACCCCGCACTACCTGCGCAGCGTCGACCAGCAACTGCACAAGCTGGATGAGCAGCAACGCCAGCTGGCCGGTTTCATCTGCGAACCCGTGTATGGCAACGCCGGAGGGATTTCGCTGCCACCGGGCTACCTGCAGCAGGTCTACGAGCGGGTGCGGGCCCGGGGCGGGGTGTGCATCGCCGACGAGATCCAGGTCGGCTACGGGCGCATGGGCCAGTTCTTCTGGGGCTTCGAGGAGCAGGGCGTGACCCCGGACATCATCACCATGGCCAAGGGCATGGGCAACGGCCAGCCCTTGGGTGCGGTGATCACCCGGCGGGAAATCGCCGAAGCGCTGGAGGCCGAAGGCTATTTCTTCTCCTCGTCCGGCGGCAGCCCGGTCAGTTGCCGCATCGGCATTGCGGTGCTGGACGTGATGCAGGAAGAGAAACTCTGGGAAAACGCCCAGGTGGTCGGTGAACACTTCCGGCAGCGGCTGGAGGCGCTCAAGGAAAACCACCCGCTGGTGGGAGCGGTGCATGGTTCCGGTTTCTACCTGGGGCTGGAACTGATCCGCGATCACGCCACCCTGGAACCGGCCACCGAGGAAACCACCCTGCTGTGCGAACGCCTGCGCGAGCTGGGGATTTTCATGCAACCTACCGGCGATCACCTGAACATCCTCAAGATCAAGCCGCCGATGGTCACGACTCGCCAGAGCGTGGATTTCTTCGTCGACATGCTGGCCAAGGTGTTGAGCGAAGAGCTGTAGGCGCAGGGCTCTGCTTTGCGTTGACCTCCATTCGCCGGCAGGCCGGCTCCTGCAACGCTTGGTAGGAGCCGGCTTGCCGGCGAATGCGTTTCTTTATAATTCGATTGTTATCGGCTTTTTGTCGTTAATTTATCGTAGTTAATGGTTTTTCAGCTTTTAAAGTCGATATTTATCGGATATAAAGTGGCCATATCCAGGCTTGGCCTCGCCGTGCCCGGTGCCTTGTGTCCGTTGTCATCGACCGCTTCGCCTTGCCCAGGAGTTGATCCATGAGCCGTACCGTTACCGTCGCCGCTACCCAGATGGCCTGTTCCTGGGACCTTGAGGCCAACCTCGAAACCGCTGAGAAACTGGTACGCGAAGCCGCGGCCAAGGGGGCGCAGATCATCCTGATCCAGGAACTGTTCGAGGCGCCTTACTTCTGCCAGAAGCCCAACCCGGATTACCTGCAACTGGCCACCACGGTGGACAGCAACGCCGCCATCGCGCACTTCCAGAAAGTCGCCAGGGAGCTGCAAGTGGTGCTGCCCATCAGCTTCTACGAGCTGGCCGGGCGGGCGCGTTTCAACAGCATCGCGATCATCGATGCCGATGGCAGCAACCTCGGGATTTATCGGAAAAGCCACATCCCGGATGGCCCCGGCTACCACGAAAAGTACTACTTCAACCCGGGCGATACCGGCTTCAAGGTATGGAACACCCGCTACGCGAAGATCGGCGTGGGCATCTGCTGGGACCAGTGGTTCCCCGAGTGCGCCCGCAGCATGGCCTTGCAAGGCGCGGAGATTCTCTTCTACCCCACCGCCATCGGCAGCGAGCCCCACGACCAGACAATTTCCTCCCGCGACCACTGGCAGCGGGTGCAGCAGGGCCATGCCGGGGCCAACCTGATGCCGCTGATCGCCAGCAACCGCATCGGCAACGAAGAGCAGGACGGCTACGACATCACCTTCTACGGCTCGTCCTTCATCGCCAATCAGTTCGGCGAGAAGGTTCAGGAGCTCAACCAAACTGAAGAAGGTATCCTTGTGCACAGCTTCGACCTCGACGAGCTCGAGCACATCCGCAGCGCCTGGGGCAGTTTCCGTGACCGTCGTCCGAACCTCTATGGCGCGCTGAAAACCCTCGACGGTTCCCTGGAGTCCTGAACACTATGAGCACTTTGCACAGCACGCCGCGCGCCGACGGTTTCTACATGCCCGCCGAATGGGCGACCCAGACCCAGGCCTGGATGATCTGGCCCGAGCGCCCGGACAACTGGCGCCTGGGCGGCAAGCCGGCGCAGGCCGCCCATGCCGCGGTGGCCAAGGCCATCGCGCGCTTTGAACCGGTGACAGTGGCCGTGTCCGCGGCCCAGTATGAAAACGCCCGGGCACGCCTGGACGTGCCCAATATCCGTGTGGTGGAAATGTCCAGCGACGACGCCTGGGTCCGCGACACCGGCCCGACTTTCGTCATCAACGCCAGCGGCGAAGTGCGCGGCGTGCACTGGGGATTCAACGCCTGGGGCGGCTTCGAAGGCGGCCTGTATTCGCCGTGGAACCGTGACGAGCAGGTCGCCAGCAAGGTGCTGGAAATCGAACGTTGCCAGGAGTACCGCACCGAGGGCTTCGTGCTCGAAGGTGGCTCGATCCACGTCGATGGCGAAGGCACCCTGATCACCACCGAGGAATGCCTGCTCAACCACAACCGCAACCCGCACCTGTCCCGCGAAGAGATCGAGGCGGTACTGCGCGAGCATCTAGCGGTGGAGCAGATCGTCTGGCTGCCGGACGGCCTGTACAACGACGAAACCGACGGCCATGTGGATAACTTCTGCTGCTATGTGCGCCCGGGCGAAGTGCTGCTGGCCTGGACCGACGACCCCCAGGACCCGAACTACCCGCGTTGCCAGGCCGCCCTGCAGGTGCTGGAAAACACCCGTGACGCCAAGGGCCGCACCTTCAAGGTGCACAAGATGCCGATTCCCGGCCCCTTGTACGCCACCGAAGAGGAATGCGCCGGGGTCGACGCGGTAGAGGGCAGCCAGGAGCGCAACCCTTCGGTGCGGCTGGCGGGTTCCTACGTGAACTTCCTGATCGTCAATGGCGGGATCATCGCGCCCAGCTTTGACGACCCGATGGACGCCCAGGCCAAGGCCATCCTGCAGCAGCTGTTTCCCGAGCACGAAGTGGTGATGGTGCCGGGCCGTGAACTGTTACTGGGGGGCGGCAATATCCACTGCCTTACCCAGCAACAGCCCGCGCCACAGCGGATTTGAGTGCCGTTGTAACAGCCGATGCCGGTTGTTTGCCGGTGCCGGCCCGGCCCGTGGCCTGAGCTTCACCAGCCAGCCCGCAGCCTAGACAGGCCGCGGGCTTTTTCATGGCCGTATATCGGCACGGGTGGCACATTGGCATAGCTCTTGTATCTCTCCTGGCGTGATTCTGAGACATGGAGAACGGTGTTGTTCTGTCATAAAGCTTGGATAAGTTAGGCCGCTCAGATACCAGGAGAGCGCTGGAATGAACATGGTCAGCGAGCGGGCGTCCCATCCCTTGGCAATGAATAACGAGTCGCTGCAGGTGCTGGCCCAGTGGTTGAAGTCCAATGGAACGCGTCAGATCAGGGAACCTGATCCGCGCCGGATCATCATTGAGCGTTACCCCGCTGGATTGCTCAGCGAGGCGGAACTGCAGGCGTTGTGGGATGTGGTGAAAGGATAGACAAACAAGGGATTGTGCGAAGCGCTGCCGGGATGGCAGCGCTTTTTTTTGCCTGGCATTCAGATGCCGGGCGTCCGGGTGTCAGAAGCGGTAGTTGCCGGTGACCACCAGGCTGCGAGGGTCGCCCGGCTGGATCTGGAAGGCGCTGGTGGCGGAACTGTAGTACTCGCGGTCGGCGATATTGTTCAGCGCAGCGCGTACGTCCCAGTCCTTGTGCCGGTAACCGGCCAGGGCGTCCCAGCGGCCATAACCGGGCAGCGCCACGGTGTTGCTGCTATCGGCGAAGCGGTCGCCGACCAGGGTCAGGCCGGTCTCGGCGTACCAGCCCAGTTCCGGTTTCCAGGTGATGAACAGGCTGCCATTGCGCTTGGCGACGTTGTTCACGCGCTTGTCTTCGAAGCCGTTGTTGTCCTTGACCACCACGGCGTCCTGCAGGCCGATGCCGCCGCGCAGGTACCAGTTGCCGACGATCTTGCCGGTGCCCGTCAGCTCGATGCCGCGGGAGCGTTGCAGCCCGGTGAGCAGGGTGATGCTGCGGTCTTGCGGATCGGAGGTGCGACGGTTGTAGAGCTCCAGCTCATACACCGCCAGGGTGGTGCTCAGGCGTTCGTCCAGCCAGTCGCTCTTGACTCCGACTTCCTTCTGCCGGGTGAGCTCAGGGCTCAGGTCGTTGCCGTTACCGGCGGCGTTCGGGGTGATGCCGATCAGGCCGCCGCCCACCGGTGAGAACGACTTGCTCCACGAGGCATAGAACGAGTGGTGCTCCAGCGGCGTCCAGACCACCCCCAGGCGCGGGCTGACGCTGTGGCTTTCGCGGCTTTCGGAGAGCCCGTTCTTGCGGTTGCTGGTCTGCACATCGAAGTTGTCGTAGCGCAGGCCGGCGAGCAATTGCCATTGATCGTTCAGGCGCAGTTGATCCTGCACATAGAGGGCCCGGCTTTCGACCTCGGTGTGGTTGTTGCTGGAGACCTGCATGCGGCCGGTGTGGCTCTGGTACGGGTTGGGGTTGTACAGGTCGACGGCGGGCACCGCCTGGCTGCCCGGCCCGGAAGTGGCGGCGTTGTAGAGGATCGGGTCGCGGCGCTGGCTGCCGAGCTCCAGGCCGGTGAGCAGGCGATGTTCCAGGCCGAAGGTGTCGAAACGGCCCTCCAGTTCGGTGTTGTTGTAGACGTTGCGGGTCTTCAGGTCCTGCTGCCAGCGTTGGCGTTGGACCTTGCCCGTCGTGGCGTTGTAGCCGGTCTGGTAGGTGTTGTCGAAGTCGCTGTCGAGCTTGAATACCCCCAGGGTGTGGCGCAGTTGCCAGTTCTCGCTGAGCTCGTAGCTCAGCTTGGAGCGCAGGGACTGGGACTTGTCGTCGATGTAGTCGCGGTGATCGCCGTAGGTGGTGTCGCGGCTGACGTCCGCCGGGCGTCCATTGACCCCGGGGATGCCGCGGTCCGGGGTGCGGTTGTAGCGGCTGTATTCGTACTGCACCAGCCAGTTCAGGTCCGGGGTCAGTTGCCAGCTCATGGACGGGGCGAACAATTGGCGGTTGCCGCTGACGCCTTTGCGGAAACTGTTCCGGTCCTCGTTGCCCAGGTTCAGGCGCAGGCTGATGTTCTCTGTCGGGTCGGCGCTGAGATCGGCATACAGGCTGCGCAGGTCCTGGCTGCCGCCCTGGACTTCGACGCTGGAGCGGCGGCCGAATTCCGGCAGCTTGCTCACCCGGTTGATGATCCCGCCCTGGCTGCCACGGCCGTAGAGCACTGCCGCCGGGCCCTTGAGCACTTCGATGCGCTCGATGTTGTGCAGGTCGCGCACGTATTGGCTGTCGTCGCGGATGCCGTCCAGGTAGAAGTCGTTACTGGCATCGAAGCCGCGGATCCGCAGGCTGTCGAAGCGCGTGTCCGAGCCGCTGCTGACGTTGGGAATGCCACTCAGGGCGCTGCCCAGGTCGTTGACGCCGTAGTCCAGCACGTTGGCGGTCTTGATTGTGTCGATGGCCTGGGGCACGTAGCGCGCCGGGGTCGAGGTACGGGTTGCAGTGCTGACTTCCTTGACGCGAGGGTCATCGGGGTCGGCTTCGGCCTCGGCACTGATGGAGGTCATCGGCAGGGTAGTGCTGGCAGCGCAGGCAAAACCGTTGGCCAGCAGGGTGCAAAGACCCAGGGACAGGGGCATGAGGCGGAAATGGGCAGGCATCTGAAACGCATCCGAGAAGGGGAAATTCGAGGGCGCGAATGGTAATGCTTGTCATTACCAGATGTTAAATATTCCCTAATAAGCTCCCCTGGCTATTTGTTTCTGAATGTATCTTTCAGGTATCGGTTCACATACTGAAGCTAAACAGACGGATTCGACCGGTTACAGCAACAGACTAAAAGCCAATTCGAGGTTTTTCCCTTGGCGCGCGCGGCCTAGTCTGCGTGACATCGAATTTTCAAGACCTTGCTGGAGCCCAGATATGTCCTTGGCCACCCTTCACTATATTTATGACCCCCTGTGCGGCTGGTGCTACGGTGCCAAGCCGCTGGTGCAGGCCGCCCAGGCGGTGGTGCCGGTGGTGGCCCATGCCGGCGGCATGATGACCGGGCGCAACCGCCAGCCGGTCTCGCCGCAACTGCGCGATTACGTCATGCCCCATGACCGGCGGATCGCCGAGTACACCGGGCAGCCTTTTGGCCAGGCCTATTTCGAGGGCCTGCTGCGGGATGAGACGGCCACCTTCGACTCGGCGCCGCCGATTGCCGCCGTACTGGCGGCCCAGGCTATGGAAGGGCGGGGCCTGGAATTTCTGGGCCGGTTGCAGACGGCGCATTATCTGGAAGGACGCAGGATCGCCGACCGGCAGGTGCTGCTGGAGCTGGCGCAGGCCCAGGGGTTTGCCCCGGTCGCCTTCGAGGCGGCCTTCGACCAGGCGGTGGCCCATGAACTGGACAACCATATAAAGGCCAGCCGGGCCCTGTTGGCCAAGGTCGGCGGGCAAGGCTTCCCGACCCTGGTGCTGGAGCGCGATGGTCGTTACCAGTTGCTCGACATCAGCCCCTGGCTGGGCAAACCCGAGGCCTTCGCCGACTGGCTGAAGACCTCCCTGGGCGCCGATAGCGGCCCTCACGATGGCGTGGTCCAGGCCTGTGGCCTGGACGGTTGCACACCCTGAACTCACCTGACCTGCGTGGAGTCACCCATGGATAACCTAGCGTTGATCAAGAGCACCTACGAAGGTGCCAACTCCCAGGAAAATGCGCGCAACACCGCAGCGGCCCTGGCCCCCGATGCCCGCTGGACCGAGGCGGCAGGCTTTCCCTATGCCGGCACCTACATAGGGTTCGAGGCGGTGCTGGAGCACGTCTTCAAGCGCCTGGGCTCGGAATGGCAGGACTTCACCTTCAAGGTCGAGAACTATGTGGCCCAGGGCGACAAGGTGTTCGCCTATGGCAATTACCAGGGCGTCTACAAGGCCTCGGGCAAACCGATCGATGTACGGGTGGCTCACTTGTGGACACTTAAAGATGGCAAGGTCACCCACTTCGAACAATTCGTGGACAGTCACAGTGTGCAGCTGGCAATGCTCTAGCCCGCAGTTCTTAGAATATTTTCAGCTATTCAAAGACGATTCACGAAATTGACACGTTGTTAAAGGCGCAGATAGGATTCGCCCCAACGCCTGTGGCCAGGAGCCATATTTCAGAATAATAAAAGGCCCACCGTGCTCACCCGCGGTCGGGCTTTTTTGTTTCAACGGTAGAAGAGCGTTCAATCGCCATAGCCGCGGAGCTCACAGCGCGTCACCAACCCGTAATAAGGAAAATAAAATGTTTAAACAGCGGATCTGCTTGGTTGCACTGGGGATTTTGAGCGCAACACAGGCCATGGCCGACGGCCAGGCCGACGCCAAGGGTTTTGTTGAAGACAGCAGCCTGAAAGTGCTGTTGCGCAACGCTTACATCAACCGTGACTACAAAGATGGCAACCCGGACAAGGCTGAATGGGGCCAGGGTTTCATCGGCACCTTCTCCTCGGGCTTCACCCAGGGCACCGTGGGCGTGGGCGTTGACGCCTTCGGCCTGTACGCACTGCGCCTGGACGGCGGCAAGGGTCGCAGCGGTGCCGGCGGCATCGACTTCTTCAAGCAGGGTGACAGCGGTAGCGCTGCAGACGACCTGGCCAAGGCCGGTGCTGCAGTCAAGTTCCGTTTCTCCAACACTGTGCTGACCTACGGTGACCAGATGCCGGCCCTGCCGGTGCTGAACTATGACAACTCGCGCCTGCTGCCGGAAAGCTACACCGGTACCCTGATCACCTCCAAGGAGATCAAGGGCCTGGAGCTGAACGCCGGTCACTTCACCGCCGAGTCGCGCAAGAGCGCCGAAGGCCGTGACAGTGGTGGCCTGAAGTCGATCAACGTATTGGGCGGTAGCTACCAGTTCACCGAGCAGTTCAAGGGCGCGCTGTACGCTTCCGACGTCGAAGACGTGCTGAAGAAGCAATACATCAACCTGAACTACGTGTTCCCGCTGGCCACTGACCAGTCCCTGACCCTGGACTTCAACGGCTACCGTACCGAGCTGGACAAGTCCTACGCCGAGAAGGCTAAAGCCGGCGGCGAAGACAACAAGATCTGGAGCCTGGCAGCCACCTACGCCATGGGCCCGCACTCCTTCACCCTGGCGCACCAGCGCAGCACCGGCGACAGCCACCTGGGCTATGCCTATGGCGGCTACCAGCGCGGTCAGAACCGCGTGGGCGATGGCGGCAACACCATCTACCTGGCCAACTCCTACTGGTCCGACTTCAACGCCGAAGACGAGCGCAGCTGGCAGCTGGGCTACGGTCTGGACTTCGGCGCCTTCGGCGTACCGGGCCTGACCTATAACGTGGCCTACGTGCGTGGCGACAACATCACCACCTCGACCTCCACCGGCGGCAGCGAGCGGGAAATCTTCAACCAGTTCAAGTACGTAGTACAGAGTGGCCCAGCCAAAGACCTGAGCGTGAAAGTACGCAGCTCGGTACTGCGCGTTTCGCAGAAGTCTTCCGAGTACAACGTGGGCGGCAACGAACTGCGTGTGTTCGTCGACTACCCGATCAACGTGTTCTGATGAACGCCTGATCACCCCCTGATATCAGGGGGTTGCCACACGAAAAGCCCCGACTGGTTCGGGGCTTTTTTGTGCCTGGGCATCCGGGTTGCAGAAATGCCCGGGATGGCGGGTGACTGTTCTCGCCCGGGTGCTTTTTTCAGCCAGTGGTTGGCGCATATCAATCTTGTTACAGTCCACCCCCCTGTCTTGTCACGGATGATTTCGATGTTCCGTACCCTGCTATCCGGCCTGTGCCTGCTGAGCGTCGCCAGCATCGCCCACGGCCAGCAAGCGACTGCGCCCGAGCAGTTGCTGAGCGACTTCTCCCGCTGCGATGCGCAGTTCTTCCAGAACCTGAATACCGCCCGACTGCCGACCGGCACCTTGAGCCTGGCCCGGTACGGTGCGGTAAGCGCGCCCAAGGTCATGAACCCTTTGCAGGAAGGCGGGCGCTACCAGGCCTTCGAACAGCCGCTGCTGGTCAATGGCGTGCGCCTGGTGGGCTACTACAACGAAGCTCAGTCGCTGAAGTCGGTGGGCAACCTGCTGTTCTGGGGCTTTGTCGCCGAGGGCCAGCCCAAGGACGTGGCCGCGGCGCTCAAGCCGCTGCTGGTGGACAACAGCCGCCTGAAGGCAGACCGCAGCGCCATGAGCCGGGTGGAGATCCGCCGGGTCGGCGACCCCATCGACCAGTGGCGCACCGAAGGCCTGGCGGGCGGTGGCGTGGCTACGCCGTTCGGTTATGTCGAACGCATCCTGAGCATCGACATCGGTACCACCAACGCGCCGATTGCCGGACGCACCACGATCTTCTGCAGCTTGCAGGGTACGGTCACCGCGCCGTTGCTGCAGGTGTATCGCCCTGACCTCAACGCCCATCTGCTGGATTGAAAAACATGCCTTCATTGTCTGTACGCGGGTCGCTCCTGCTTGTGTGTGCCCTTGCTGTGACTGGCTGCGCCAGCCTGCAGAGCCAGGACCAGATCAACTACGCCCATTGCCGCATGGTGGGCCAGGCTTCCAAGGCCGAAAAATTCGACGTGGTGCTGCAAGAGGCCGACCTGTGCCTTGAGAAGAACCAGCTGAGCCAGCCCATGCAGAGCCTGGTGTACTGGCTCAAATCCGATGCCTACGCCAGCTTCAAGCGTTATCCGGAAGCCATCGCCGCCAAGGAAAAATCCATCGAGTTGGGCCCCAAGCCCGATGCTCGGGCGGTGCTGGACCTGAGCCGTCTGTATCGCGAAGCGGGCAACCCGCAAAAGGCCCTGGAGCTGGTGCAGTCCAACCTTGACAACAACCTGGGCGAGGCGGGCAAGGGCAGCGGTTTCAACATGCCGACCTACTACCATCTGGGCCAGACGCTGTACGACCTGGGTCGCTACCGCGAGGCCGCGGAAGCCTACAGCACAGGCCTGTTGAAGCAGCCCGACTATGCCTGGGCCTTCTACCACCGCGGCCTGGCCTACGACAAACTGGGCCAGACCGACGACGCCCGCGCCGACTTTGCACAGTTCGCCAAGCTGGTGAACCAGAAGTACGTCGAGCCGCAGCACCAGGCCAAGCTGGCCGAGTACAAGATCAAGCTGCCTTGAATGCAGCGTGGTTGATGCAATAAAAAAGGCTCGCCGGATCGCGAGCCTTTTTTATCCGCGAACGCTGTTCGTCAGTCGTCCGGATTGATGGCGAACTTCAGCTGGTTGCCCTGCAGGTAGACCACCGCTTCACGGCCATGGATATCCACCGGCCGGGCCGACATTGCGTCGTGATCGGTGACTATCTTCGACAACTCCTTGCCCCGCATATCGACCCGCCAGATACAGGCCCGGGGCCCTTGGTTATCGAAGTACAGCACCGGGCGCGTGGTGCTCCAGGTCGGGTTGACGATGGCCCATCCGGCATCGGGCTGTTTCTGCTCGGTGATGTTCTCCGAATGGCTGCCCGCGTTGGCGCGCTCATAGTTCAGGGACAGCTGGCTGCTGTCGCGATTGAGGTCCTGCTCCACCCGTGCCCGGGCGTGCATGAAGGTGTTGGAGCCAACCTGGAACACCTGCTGAGTGCTGGCGGGCGCGCTGCGCGAACCCAGGCGGTAGACCATGCTTTGCTGCAACTGGCCCGCCAGCTGCTCGCGGTAGTAGAACTGGCCATCGACTATCCCGGCGTAGCGCGGCCCCTGGTCGTTGGCCCCGGGATTGGCCCAGCCGGCGAAGGCGATGTCCTGGGCGATGGGATGCAGCCCCGGCTGGTCATCGGCGTACTCATACAGGGTGCCGACATACACCGGCTTGCCCTGCTGATAGCGCCCGACAAACAGCACCACATGCAGCACCCCGGCTATCACCTGGGCATCGACGATCTGCTGGTCGCCCTGGGGCAGGGTGCTGTTGAAGGTGGCCAGGGTGAAGTTCTGCCAGTCGTCCGGGTCATAGACCAGGTACGCCTCGCCGGGAGCCAGTGGGCGCAGTGCGTCCGGGGCGGGCTCGGGAGGAATCGGCAGCGACGTGAGCATTTTCACCTGGGCCCGGTAGACCGACTCCAGGCAATCGGTGTCGGGGCAGGTATTGCGGGTGTTCTTCAACCAATGGCCTTGCAGCAGGCGGAACACCTGCAAGTGCTTCAGCGCCTGGTAGCGGCGGGTCATCTCCTCGTCCTTGGCGGACAGCGTCGGCGTGGCGCAGACAGTCTTTTCCACTTGGGTCGAGGCCTTGGCGCAGTCGAAGCCGGCGGCCTGCAGATCGGGCGTCAGCGCGCCCAGGGCGAGGCTCATGGCCGCCAGCGAGAGCAAAGGGAGCTTCATCAACACATCCTTGTCGAAAACGGGTCAGGGGGTCTGGAACGTCTGCAGATAGGCCAGCAGATTATCGATTTTTTCCTCATCGCTCAGCCCCCAGAAAATCATCCGGGTACCGGGCACCACGGCCTTGGGGTCTTCCAGGTACTGGATGAGCTTGTCCCGGCTCCAGACAATGCCCGAGGACTTCATGGCCGTCGAGTACTGGTAGTCCGCGGCGCTGCCGGCGGGGCGGTCGATGATGCCATTGAGCTGCGGCCCGAAGGAACTGCGCACCGAAGGCCCGATGTTATGGCAGCCGCTGCACAGGCGCTTGAACAGCTTGGCGCCGGCTTCGGCATCACCGGCCAGGGCCGGGGCGCTGAATAGCAGGGAGTGGAGCAACAGGGTCAGGATCGATACGGCGATGGGCTTCATGGGCGGCCTGCGTGCAACTGGAATCGGCGGCTATTGGAGCATGAAGCGCATGCCTGGGGGGAGCCTTGCGATACAAGGCTCAGAAGCGCCCACTGATACCCAGCAGCGGGCCCTTCTGGACGATGTCGTAGACAAACCCGTCATGGCGATAATCGACCCCCATGGCCCGGTAGCCGGCCACCGCCGAAAAGCCCGGCAGGAACTCCCAGCCCGCCAGTGCGGCCAGGTCCCAGTCTTCCCGGGACTGCCCGGCGCCCGCCATGCCCCAGGCGGAGAGCCAGAACCGCTCGTTCACGGCGTAGTGCCCGCGCAACCCCGCCATCGCGTCGGCCCAGGTGGCCTTGTCCGAGCCCGACAGGCCCCCCGCCGGCCCACCGTGCAGGGTGAGGCTGGTGCTGCTGTACCAGACGCGCACGCCGCCGGCGATGTCCAGGCGATGATCGTCATCCCCCAGCACCTGGTAGCCGCCCCCCAGGAAACCCGAGGCGGTCTTGCTCTGCACCTCAAGCTTGGACGCCAGCGCTCCGGCTGGCAGCCGGTTGCGGGTGTCGGTGTCGATGTACATCAGGTCGGCGAGCACGCTGTAGGGGCCGCGCCGCGCTTCGCCCATCAGCATCACCGACATGTCGACACTGCGCGCGATGTCCGAGAAGTCGGACTTGATGAACTGGGTCCCTGTGCTGCGGTGGCCTACGTGCCCGCGGATCCCGGCGCCCCACACGTACGGGCCGCCGTTGAACCGCCAGCCATCGTCGTCTGCCGCCATGGCCACGGGCGGCAGGCTGGTTCCGGCGGTCGTCAAGGCACCGAGCAGCAGCGCCAGGCGGGTACGCCGGTGCAGCAACGGTGAGTGCGGATGGTCACGGTGGATCATGCTGTTTCTCCGATCAGTGCTGGGTCAGCCCAAGAGCCACGCCTTCGGCTGCGCAGTCCTCGGCAGGCTTCAGGCCGGCCTGCTGCGCCGCCTTGACCTCCTCCTTCGCGGCCGCCAGGTCGGCGAGGAATGCCGGATTGCCATGCAGGCTGGCGACCGTCGCGGCCCCCATGATGCGGCCAGCGTCCACGTCGCTCTGCCAGTGGGCGTCGCAGATGACCCGGCTCTGGCCGTATGCCAGGCCACGGGTCATCAGTTCGGTGGCGCGGGCCGGGCTGATCTCGGCCAGGACCAGGCCCCAGGCCCAGCCCGCGGCGGAGTGGCCGGAGGGCCAGGAGCCATCCGTGCGCAGCAGTGGCTCCATGTCCTTGCGGCACGTGCCTTCGTCATGCACCACGAAGGGGCGAGTACGGTTGTAGGCATTCTTTCCGGCGTAGGTGGAGCCCCCCGCATCCGTCAGGGTGCGCTGCATCAAGGTATAGAGATGGGGGGTGCTCTTTTCGCTGATCTGCGTGCCCAGCGCGCAAGAGAAGGTTTTCGCCGGGCCGGGGAATGACAGTTCTGCATCGGTTGCCGCGAGTTTCTCCCGGCTCGAGCCACGCAGCGCCAGCGCCGCACGCCGTGCTTCTTCATCCCGCGCGAGGGCCGCGGAGCCCGGTTTTGGCGGGGCCCCGAGCAAGGCCAGGCGTACAGGCAAGTCAGCCGGTTCAAGGTAGCCTGGCGCCAGCTTGAAGTGCGGGTCGGTGACCTTCGTGGCGGCGTCCTCGGCCAGCGCCCATGCCGACCAGAGCAGGCCGGCCAGGGACAGTGTCACCGCGAAGGGTTCAGGTATTTTTTTCATCGTGCGTTCTCTTTTCTATCCATGACCACGGCTGATCAGAACCGGTACAAGGCGTCCAGATAGGCTCCGGCACCGACCTTTTCCCCCGTCAGCGGGCTGTCACGGGCGTCGGAGACCAGGGCGTAGGTCTTGATGCCACCTTCCAGCGCCAGCTGTGGCTGCCATTGCCAGGTCAGGCCCAGTTTCAAGGTCACGTCGCGCATCCCGCCACCGGGGTGGTATTCATCGAACCGGGTGCGTGCGGCTTGCTGGGCGGTGACGCCGAAGCGGGCCATCGTGTCGTTCTCGTTGCTCCAGGTACCGTACAGCGTCGAGTCCAGGGTCAAGGTCGAAGACAGCGGGTAGGTGGTGGCGACCCCGGCTTCCAGGTACGTCGTACGGCCCAGGCTTTCGCCACCGTAATTGCGCCTCTGGCTCGATTGCAGGCCGCGTACGAACAAGCGGCCGGCGGGCAGGATCCAGTACGCTTCCGCCCCCACCAGGGCGGTGCTGTCCAGGTTGCCCATGCCCCGCAGGTAGTCATCACGGCCGTCCAGGGTGTGAATGCGTTCCTTGCGCCCCGGGTCATAACCCACCAGCAGGGCCACGCCGAAAGGCGCCAGCCCCGGCAGATCCCACCGCAGCCCTTCCGGAAAGGCCGCGGTAAAGGTGCCCCAGTCCTGGGTCGGCATGACCGCCTTGAGCTTCAGTGACGGGAAGGCGGCGTAGTGGGAAGAGCCCTGGTACAACGGGCCAACAGCCAAGCCACCGCCTACCGTCACCGATGGCGTGCCGCCTGAATCGGCCGGGGCAGCCTGGGCAGGCGGCACGAGCATCAATGCAAGGGCTGCACTTAGGGAGAACACCACGGGAGACCTGAAAGAATGTGAATGATCCTTGAGTGTCATTGTTCATTTCCTTGGGTGTGAACTCTGTAGTGCAGAGCCATTGCTGAGTTGATCACCAATATTCAACTTGCAGGTGCTGGTATCCGAGGCGAGTGCAGGCCGGTAAACCCCCGGCGCAAGCGCTGGCCTCATTGATCGCCCCAGTGCGTTTACAAGTACCGATGGCAGGAGTCCGTCCTTTCGACAAACTTGCACTTGCTCGAATACTCGAATTTACAAATCGACGGGCTCGGGCGTTGGAAAACGCCATTGGCCACTGAGTATTTCGTTACTCGGTCGATAGAGCCTGACGGTGTAGTTCCAGCCGGGTGTCGTAACCAGGCAATTGACGACCTTGGCCTCGCAACCCCCGAACTGGATGACAATTGAACCATCGGCACTTTTCTTGGCAGTGAGGTTGTTCAGCGAATAGGCGTCATAGGGGTTTTTCTGAAAGTACCCGTCGGCGTTGTAAACACTCACAGACCAGAAACTCTTGACCGGTACCTGTTCGACCTTGAGCCGGTAGACGGTTTTTCCATCGTTGTGCGGCAATACTGCTCCGAGGTAGATGGCGTCCCTGCTCGGGTTGCCGCCCCAGCCCGTTGCGGTTCCGATCAGGTGGCGCACCGGATCGACCCTGCCTTTCGGGCCAAAGGACTGGTTGTAGTCGGGAAGGGTCGAACCCAGAACAGCCAGGGCATCACGCACTTTTTTCTGGCTCGCCTGATCCCACTTCGGAACCACGAACTCCCCGTGCCTGGCCTGGCTGACCTGGATGGCGTCCTGCAGCGCATGCACCTGCTCGAGGTCTTTGCGATCCGTGGGGTCGAAGAACAGGCGGATAGCGACAAATACATAGCGTGTGCCGATGTCCTCTTTCGCCAGCGTATGGGGACCGGGCCCATAAATGACTGCCGGCACGTAGTGATCTTCGTTGACCACTTGCATCGACATGAACCTCTCACCGGCTTCAGGCAAGGTGACAGTCACCGGGCCGGCATCGAGATCGAACACCGCTGACGAGTAAAGCGTGTCCCTGTTCATGCGGATGACATCCTGAGCGTCGATGGCAACCGCTTCGCGGCTGTGAACAAACCGCCCCAGGCCTCCACTCTTCACACTCTTGCCCATGTAGAGGTCGGACTCGGCGCGAGCAAAGTTATCGACATTTACCCGCACCGTCGCATCAGCGGATGACTGAGCGTGTGCACTGGCAAAAGTGGCCAGCGTCAGGGCGACGATGCAGGCCGTGGATGAATCGGGCATGAAAACCTCTAGCTCTTTTAAGTGGGCATTACCTTTTCAGACTTTATAAGAACACCCTGCTGGAAACTTGCCATTTGGTGCCAAAAGCACACCAGGCAAGTACCGCGAAGTGGGTTATTTGAAGGCGCCCGATAGTGGGGCGGGAGGGTCAGGCGAAGAGGTTAACGATCATCTTTCAAGAGCGAGCGGTAGCGCGACGGCGAACTTCCGGTCCAGCGCTTGAAGGCTCGGGTAAAGTGCGCCTGATCACTGTAGCCCACCATGTAGGCAATCTCGGTCGCGGTGTATTTGCCGCTGGCAATCAATTGCAGTGCTTCGCTGCGACGGGTTTCGTCACGCAGGTCTTCGAAGTCCATGCCGCAGTACTTGAGGCGCCGCTGTAGCGTTCGGGAAGACAAGCCGATGTTTCTTGAAATAGCGGTAAGTTTGGATCGATCCTGATCCGCGATCCGTTCGATCAGCACACCGGCGGCTTGCGCGGTCGACTTCAAGGCCTCGGTGACTTTCCAGGCGTCATCCCGGGCAGGTTGCAGAGGGGTGTCGAGCAGCTCACGATCGAATTCGATCATGTTGTGCTTCGCGTTCATGTGCAGATTCGGCCCCAGGTACTCCTCCAGCGCCTCATCTCCTCGCTCCCGCGGGTTTTGCAGATGCACCCGTATGGCGCAAGGCTCGCCGGACATGAGCGGCACTTTCCTCAGCAGCGCCAGAGTGCCGAGAATGACCTGCTTCGGATCAGCCCCGTGCTGCCCGGTGAATTGCTGGATCAGCTTCGTCGTACGACCTTCGGTAACGATTCTTACGTCACTTCCTTGATGCAGTAAGTCCGTATGGATCGCTGCCACTGCGCACGCCTGGGCAAGGTTGGTCGAACCCAGGATCAACCCGCCCCAGGCGCCGAGTGAGCGTACTTCGATCAGGTGCCCCACCGTTGCACCCGCGAAGGGGTCCTGTGCGACCGCGGCCATTTCATTGGCGATGTGAAAACAGGTCGCTCGCGGCACCCAGGCATCCGGGTATTGAAAAACCTGCGGGGAAATCCCGTAACGCCGGAAGAACTCCAGCGGCGACACCCCGCGCATGCTCAGGTAGGGCGCTATTTGCTGAAGCGTGCTGAGTTTGATGGAGGGCGTTGCATGGGTCATGAGCGTTTGCACCTGGTTCAAAGGCCGTGCACGTGAGGAACGTCCGAGTCCGCAGGAAACACTAGCGCAAAACACCTGCCGGAGTCGTGCTGGCGATGTGCATTGAACACGAAGGACATTGTGCTTGTGGGACTTGCGAAGAAGGGTAAGGGGGCTGAAGCGCGGCGATACCGGGTCCAGCAAGGTGCTGAAGGCATCGGGAGAGGATTGTTTGACCCTGGAAACAACAAAGCCCTCGCATCGCTGCGAGGGCTTTGTTTTGTATGGTGCCGGCACCAGGAGTCGAACCCGGGACCTACTGATTACAAGTCAGTTGCTCTACCAACTGAGCTATACCGGCGTGTCAGGGCGACGATTATAGCGATTGGCGGGCTTCTGTAAACCCCTGAAATCTGACTATTTTTGCGAAGCGCTCAGGGCCGTGTCCGCTGGCAAACGATTGGCTGGCCCTCCTCAGGAGCCTTGCGCTATCGATTCGGCGAGGATGCACAGCAACTCGAACATCAGGGTCGCGCCCACCAGGGCGGTGGCGCCGCCGACGTCGAAGGGCGGCGAGACTTCCACCACGTCGGCGCCGACCAGGTTCAGGCCGCGCAGGCCGCGGATCATCTGCTGGGCCTGGAGGGTGGTCATGCCGCCGATCTCCGGGGTGCCGGTGCCGGGGGCGAAGGCCGGGTCGAGCACGTCGACGTCGAAGCTGATGTAGGTCGGGCCGTCGCCCACCACGCGCCGGGCTTCGGCCAGGGTGGCTTCGACGCCGATGTCGGCGAACTCTTCCATGTGGATCACGCGAATCCCGCAGTCCCGGGCGAAAGCCTCGTCGTCGGCGCTGTAGATCGAACCGCGAATGCCGATCTGCACCGTGCGCTTGGGGTCCAGCAGGCCTTCTTCGATGGCGCGGCGAAAGGGCGTGCCGTGGGTGTAGAGGTTGTCGCCGAAGTAGCGGTCGTTGGTGTCGGAGTGGGCATCGAAGTGCACCATGCCGATGGGGCGGTGGCGGGCCAGGGCGCGGAAGATCGGCAGGGTCACCAGGTGGTCGCCACCCACCGCCAGGGGCACGGCGCCGGCCTGGTGCAATTGGCTGAAGAAACCTTCGATCTGTTTCAGCGAATCCAGCAGGTCGATGGGGTTCACCGGTGCATCACCCAGGTCACCGACCCGGACCAGGTCATAGGGGGCGATGCGGCTGACATGGTGCACCTTGCGCATCAGGCTCGACTGGTTGCGCACCTCCCGCGGGCCGTGGCGGGCACCGGCACGGTTGGTGGTGCCGCCGTCCCAGGGCACGCCCACCAGGGCGATCTGCACCTGGGTCGGGTCGTTGAACAGCGGCAGGCGCATGAAGCTTGGAATGCCGGCGAAGCGTGGTACCAGGGCGGCATCCACGGGTTGGGGAAAGGGCTTGGACATGGCGGGGTTCCTTGTTCGCTGTGAAGGGTTTATTCGGCGGCGCTGCGCAGTGCCGGTGCCGCCCGGCTTGTCAGGCTGACGCCGACAAAGGTCAGCAGGCTGACCCCGAGCCCGTAGTAGATCGGGGTGTTGGCGAGAATGCCGTCGCGGACCATGAACGCGATCACCGTCAGGCTGCCGGTGAGCATGCAGGCGATGGCGCCCCTGGCCGAGGCGCGGCGCCACAGCAGCGCGCCCATGATCGGCACCAGCAGGCCGCCCACCAGCAGGTTGTAGGCGATGCTCAGCCCGGCGATCACGTCGTTCACCAGGCACGCCATCAACAGCATCGCTCCCCCCAGCCCGAGGGTGATCCAGCGGCTGCTGGCCAGGTGGTTTTCCCCGCCCCGGGTAAGGAAGCGGCTGTAGATGTCTTCCTTGAGCACCGTGGCCGAAGCCAGCAGGCAGGCGCTGGCGGTGGACATGATGGCGGCCAGGGCCGCGGCCACCACCAAGCCGCGCAGGCCGGCGGGCAACACGCTGCGGGTGATTTCGGCGAAGGCGTTTTCCGCCACCGCCAGGTCCGGCAGCAGCAGCTTGGCGGCGGCCCCCACCAGGGCGCAGGCGGCGCCATAGAACATGCAGTAGATCCCGGCGCCGAGCCCGGCGTAGCGCACCACGCTTTCACTGCGGGCGGTGAACAGCCGCTGCCAGATGTCCTGGCCGATCAGGGCGCCGAAGAAGTACAGCAGGAAGTAGGTGAGGATGGTGTCCAGGCCGATATTGCCCAGCTCGAAGAAGCCCGCCGGCAGGTTGGCCTGCAAGGCTTCCAGGCCGCCGGCCTGGCCCAGGCTCATGGGCAGCAGGACGCCGAAGATCCCCAGGGTCATGATCACGAACTGGATGATGTCGGTGAGGGTCAGCGACCACATGCCGCCGATCACCGAGTAGAAGATCACCAGGCCGCCGCCGCAGAGGATCGCTGTGATCCGCGGGATCTCGAACACCACTTCGGTGATCGAGCCGATGGCGATGGTGGCGGTCACCGCCACCATCAGGTCGTAGGCCACCATCACGCAGCCACCGATCAGCCGCGAGGACGCCTGATAGCGCTGCTCCAGGATCTGGGTCACGGTAAAGACCCGCAACTGGGCGATCTGCCGGGAGAACACCAGGCTCAGCACGATGATCCCCAGACCCAGCATGAACACCAGCCACAGCCCGGAAATGCCGTAGCTGTAGCCCAGGCGCACCGAGCCTATGGTGGAAGCGCCGCCGAGCATCACCGCCGACAGCGTGCCCAGGTACAGGGCCGGGCCCAGGCGGCGCCCGGCCACCAGAAAGTCATCCTGGCTTTTCACTTTGCGCATGCCCCACCAGCCGAGGCCGGCCATCAGCAGGACGTAGATCGCCATTACCAGATAATCGAGTGCCATAACCGTCGCTTCCTTTTGTTTTTGTTGTTGAAGGCAGGTCGGGGCAGCGTAGGTGGCAGGGGTTGCCGGGTACATCCCGGCGGGCACAAGCTGGCTTGTGTTTTGTGGAAAGTGCCTGGGTGGCAGTGAAGGCTGCGGGTACTCGGCCGATAGCCTGTGCGGGCCCGGTGGCCGCCTCAGTCAAAGGAAACTTCAGTGATGAATCTCGCAACTCCCACCCTGCTGGCCGCGTTGGCGTTGCTCGGCGCTTGCAGTGTCAAACCGGTACAGCCCTATTCGGAACCGCCCCTGAGCGTGCCGACCGCGCAGTTGCGGGTGATCACCAACGGCGAGGTGCGCGGGGACGCCTATGCCGGGTGCCTGGGGGACAGCAAGCGCCTGGCCAAGGCCGGGCGTTTCGGCAGCGATCAACAGGCCAACATCAACTACCCGCAGTTCCCGGTGCAGCCCCGGCAGATCGACATGCTGCCCAGGTTCGCGCCGAAACTGCCGGCCTACGCAGGGGCGATCCGCAGGGGCGAGGGCGCCTACAACGAGATCGCCACCGAGTACCGGGTACCGGCGGGCCGGCCTTTCCTGCTGGAAGGCGGGGGCGTGGCGGCGGGTGGCTATGGCAGCACCTACAGCACCTGCCCCGAGGTGAGGAAGGTGGTGCTGTTCGAGCCGGGCAAGAGTTACGAGGCCTATGTCGGCCTGAACTACATCCCCCAGGCGAACGGCGAAACCGCAGCCATGTGTGCCTTTGCGGTGTACCAGTTGTTGCCCCTGGGCAAGCCGGGAGCGGTCATGCCGATGGCGGTCCAGGCCAAGCCGCCGGTGGACAGCAAGTGCCCGGGTAGCTGAGCCGTTGGAGGGTAGCCCCGGCCTGGGGTAGCAGGCCGGGGGTGAGGGCTGGTCTAGGCCTCCCAGCCCGCGTCGCGCACCGCCTGCTGCACGAGTGGATGCAGTTCGGCCCCTTGCTGCTCGGTCTGCCAGGCCAGCAGTTCCTTGCGCATGCCTGGGGTCCAGAACATCTGCATGTGGTTGCGCACGCTGAGCACGGCCTGTACCTGGTCCGGCTCATTGGCGAAGTACGAGGCGATCTGGTTGGCCATCTTGATCAGGTTGGCGGTGCTCATCGACGCACCTCCGCCTTGCCGCCCCGGGAGCGGCCACGCTTGTCCAGCAGGCGATGCTGCTCTTCGCTGAATGCCTGGTAGCGCTTCTGCCATTCGGAAGGGTGGTAGACGCGGCTGACTTCCACCGCGGTGACCTTGTATTCCGGACAGTTGGTGGCCCAGTCGGAGTTGTCGGTGGTGATCACGTTGGCCCCCGATTCGGGGAAGTGGAAGGTGGTGTAGACCACCCCCGGCGCCACCCGCTCGGTAACCCGGGCGCGCAGCACGGTCTGCCCGGCGCGGCTGCCGATACCCACCCAATCGTCTTCGTTGATGCCCCGGCTCTCGGCGTCGGTGGGGTGGATTTCCAGACGGTCCTCGGCGTGCCAGGCGACGTTGTCGGTACGCCGGGTCTGGGCGCCGACGTTGTACTGGCTGAGGATGCGCCCGGTGGTCAGCAGCAGCGGGTAGCGGCCATTGACCTTCTCGTCGGTGGGCACGTAGCCGGTGAGCATGAAGCGCCCCTTGCCGCGCACGAACTCGTCGATGTGCATGGTCGGTGTGCCGTCCGGCGCGGCGTCGTTGCACGGCCATTGCAGGCTGCCGTGACGGTCCAGGCTGGCGTAGCTGACGCCGGTGAAGGTCGGGGTCAGGCGGGCGATCTCATCCATGATTTCCGAGGGATGGCTGTAGTGCATCGGGTAGCCCAGGGCCGCGGCCAGGGCCAGGGTGCCTTCCCAGTCGGCCTTGCCGCCCAGGGGCTCCATGACCTTGCGCACCCGGGAGATGCGCCGTTCGGCGTTGGTGAAAGTGCCGTCCTTTTCCAGGAACGAGCTGCCCGGCAGGAACACGTGGGCGAACTTGGCGGTTTCGTTGAGGAAGATGTCCTGCACCACCACGCATTCCATGGCCGACAGGGCCGCGGTCACGTGCTGGGTGTTGGGATCGCTCTGGGCGATGTCCTCGCCCTGGCAGTACAGGCCCTTGAAGCTGCCGCCCAGGGCTGCTTCGAACATGTTGGGAATGCGCAGCCCGGGATCGGCCTGCAGGGTGACGTTCCAGGCCTGCTCGAACTGCTGGCGCACCGCCTGGTTGGAGATGTGCCGATAGCCCGGCAGCTCGTGGGGGAAGGAGCCCATGTCGCAGGAACCCTGGACGTTGTTCTGCCCTCGCAGCGGGTTCACGCCCACCCCTTCGCGGCCGATGTTGCCGGTGGCCATGGCCAGGTTGGCGATGCCCATGACCGAGGTGCTGCCCTGGCTGTGCTCAGTGACCCCCAGGCCGTAGTAGATCGCCGCGTTGCCGCCGGTGGCGTAGAGGCGGGCAGCGGCACGGATGTCGGCGGCGGGCACGCCGCAGATGGCGCCGAGCACTTCCGGCGAGTTGTCCGCGCGGCTGACGAAAGCGCTCCACAGGGCGAAGGCCTCGGGCTCGCAGCGGGCGCTGACGAACTCCTGGTCGACCAGCCCTTCAGTGACGATCACATGCGCCAGGGCATTGAGCATGGCCACGTTGGTGCCGGGGCGCAGGGCCAGGTGCAGCTCGGCGCGGGCGTGCACCGAGTCCACCAGGTCGATGCGCCGCGGGTCGATGACGATCAGCTTGGCCCCTTCACGCAGGCGGCGTTTGAGCTGGGAACCGAACACCGGGTGGGCGTCGCTGGGGTTGGCGCCCATCACCAGGATTACGTCGGCCTGCATCACCGAGTCGAAGCTCTGGGTCCCGGCGGATTCCCCCAGGGTCTGCTTGAGGCCGTAGCCGGTGGGCGAGTGGCAGACCCGGGCGCAGGTATCGACGTTGTTGTTGCCGAAGGCCGCCCGCACCAGCTTCTGCACCAGGTAGGTTTCCTCGTTGGTGCAGCGGCTGGAGGTGATGCCGCCGATGGAATCGCGGCCATATTTGAACTGGATGCGCCGCAGTTCGCTGGCGGCGTAGGACACTGCTTCGTCCCAGCTGACTTCCTGCCAAGGGTCGCTGATGTGCTTGCGGATCATCGGCTTGGTGATGCGGTCCGGGTGGGTGGCGTAGCCCCAGGCGAAGCGGCCCTTGACGCAGGAGTGGCCGTGGTTGGCCTGGCCGTTCTTGTCCGGAACCATGCGCACCAGCTGGTCGCCCTTCATCTCGGCGCGGAACGAGCAACCAACCCCGCAGTAGGCGCAGGTGGTGATCACCGCCCGCTCCGGCTGGCCCATCTGCACCACGCTCTTTTCCATCAGGGTGGCGGTGGGGCAGGCCTGCACGCAGGCGCCGCAGGACACGCATTCGGAGTCCAGGAAGTTGTCGCCACCGGCCGCCGCAACCCGGGATTCGAAGCCGCGGCCGCTGATGGTCAGGGCGAAGGTGCCCTGGGTTTCCTCGCAGGCGCGCACGCAGCGGTTGCAGACGATGCACTTGCTCGGGTCGTAGTCGAAGTAGGGGTTGGAGGTGTCTTTCTGATCCTGCAGGTGGTTGGCGCCGTCATAGCCGTAGCGCACTTCCCGCAGGCCCACCTGGCCGGCCACGGTCTGCAGTTCGCAGTTGCCGTTGGCCGAGCAGGTCAGGCAGTCCAGAGGGTGGTCGGAGATGTACAGCTCCATCACGTTGCGGCGCAGGGTCGCCAGTTTCGGCGTTTGCGTATGCACCACCATGCCTTCGCTGACCGGGGTGGTGCAGGAGGCCGGGTAGCCGCGCATGCCGTCGATCTCCACCAGGCACATGCGGCACGAACCGAAGGCTTCCAGGCTGTCGGTGGCGCAGAGTTTGGGAATGGTGGTGCCCATCAGGGCCGCGGCGCGCATCACCGAGGTGCCCTGGGGCACGCTGATGCTGCGCCCGTCGATGTTCAGGCTGACCTGCACCTGGCTGTCGCGGGCCGGGGTGCCGAAGTCCACGGCATTGAGATCGATGTCTGTGGCTGGGTCGAAAAGAGTGATCATTGCTCGGCCTCCGAGGGCGCCAGACCGAAGTCGGCGGGGAAGTGCTTCAGGGCGCTGGCCACCGGGTAGGAGGTCATCCCGCCCAGGGCGCACAGCGAGCCGTATTGCAGGGTGTCGCACAGGTCCTTGAGGATCAGCGCCTGCTCATCGCGGCGGCCTTGATCGGGAGCGGCCAGCAGGCGATCGATGACCTCCACGCCGCGGGTCGAGCCGATGCGGCACGGGGTGCATTTGCCGCAGGATTCCTCGGCGCAGAACTGCAGGGCGAAGCGCGCCATGCGGGCCAGGTCCAGGCTGTCGTCGGCCACCACTACGCCACCGTGGCCGAGCATCGCGCCCATGGCGGCGAAGGCTTCGTAATCCAGCGGCGTATCGAACTGCGAAGGCGGTACCCAGGCGCCCAGGGGGCCACCGACTTGCGCTGCCTTCAGTGGCCGGCCACTGGCGGTGCCGCCGCCATAGCCTTCCACCAGCTCGCGCAGGGTCAGGCCGAAGGCCCGCTCCACCAGACCGCCATGGCGCACGTTGCCCGCCAGTTGGAAGGGCATGGTGCCCAGGGACCGGCCCATGCCGTAGTCACGATAGAACGGCGCGCCCTTGGCCAGGATCAGCGGCACCGAGGCCAGGGTCAGCACGTTGTGCACCAGGGTCGGCTGGCCGAACAGGCCTTGCAGCGCCGGGATCGGCGGCTTGGCGCGGACGATGCCGCGCTTGCCTTCCAGGGAGTCCAGCAGAGCGGTTTCCTCGCCGCAGATATAGGCCCCGGCACCGACCCGCACCTCCATGTCGAAGGCCTGGCCGCTACCGCCGGCATTGGCCCCGAGATAACCGGCATCTCGGGCGATGTCCAGGGCCTCGCGCAGGGTGGCCACGGCCTGGGGG
Source organism: Pseudomonas sp. BIGb0176 (assembly GCF_024810175.1). Classification (NCBI taxonomy): domain Bacteria; kingdom Pseudomonadati; phylum Pseudomonadota; class Gammaproteobacteria; order Pseudomonadales; family Pseudomonadaceae; genus Pseudomonas; species Pseudomonas sp. BIGb0176. The sequence goes on along the minus strand of NZ_JANUEC010000005.1, from coordinate 143,169 downwards.
TATTCCGAGCGCACGTAGATATAGCCGTAGCTGGCGCCGACTGCGATGCCGGCAATGGCCATGCCTTCGATCAGCAGGAACGGGTCGCCTTCCATCAGCATGCGGTCGGCGAAGGTGCCGGAGTCGCCTTCGTCGGCGTTGCACACCAGGTATTTCTGCTGCTGCGGCGTGTCGCGCACGGTGCGCCATTTGATCCCGGCGGGGAAGGCCGCGCCGCCACGGCCGCGCAGGCCGGAATCGAGCACCGCGGCCACGGTCTGCTCGCCGCCCAGGGCGATGGAGCGGGTCAGGCCCTCGAAGCCGTCGTGGGCCCGGTAATCGGCCAGGGACAGCGGCCGGGTAATGCCGGCGCGGGCGAACAGCAGGCGTTGCTGGTTCTTCAGGTAGGGCAGGTCTTCGACCCGGCCCAGGGCCAGGGGATGGCTGGCGGCATCGCCTTGCAGGGCGTCCAGTAGCGCCGGTACGTCGGCGGCGCCCACCGGGCCGAAGCCCAGGCGCCCGTCCGGGGTGTCGACTTCCAGCAGCGGCTCCAGCCAGTACAGGCCACGGGAGCTGGTGCGTTGCAGTTGCAGCGGCAGCTGGCGCTGTTCGGCCTGGGTGGCGATGGCCTTGGCCACCTCATCGGCGCCCACGGCGCGGGCCAGGGAATCACAGGGCAGGTAGAGGCTGGGCATCACGCGTCCTCCCGGCAGCTGTCGAGCAGCGCGTCCAGGCGCTCGGCGCTCAGGCGTGCATGCAGCTGGCCATCCAGCTCCAGGGCTGGCGAGCAGGCGCAGGCCCCCAGGCAATACACCGGCCGCAGGCTGATGTTGCCATCGGCGCTGCTGCCGTGGTCGTCCAGTTGCAGGCGCTCGCGCAGTTGCGCCGCCAGTTGCTCGGCGCCGCGGCTCTGGCAGGATTCGGCGCGGCACAGGCGCAGGATATGCCGCGCCGGCGGTGCGCTGCGAAAGTCATGGTAGAAGCTGATTACCCCGCGAACTTCGGCCTGGCTCAGGTTGAGGCTGTGGGCTATTTCCGGGATGGCGGGATCGGGGATGTAGCCGAGCTCTTCCTGGATCTGGTGGAGGATCGGCAGCAGCGCGCCCGGGGAGTCTTTGTGGCGCTCCAGCAGGCGGTGGATCAGAGGCAGGTGCAGTGTTTCATCAGGCATACAGCATTCCTCACGGTCACGGACAAACCTGGTGGTTGTCGGCTGTCCGAAAGTGTCGGCTGCGGCGCTGGTTGCCACGTCACGGTAGCGCGGCGTTTCAGGCCGTTGGCCATGCACCCTGAATGGGCATCTTGTTGTACCCGGCGCGGTCGTTGCCGCACCTGTTCAGGGCATAAAGGGCAGCTTGACACGCTGCTTCTGGTTCATCTGCACGAAAGCGACTTGTTCGGTTCCATCTACGACCACCCATTGAGTCTAGAAGAGCCTGGGCAACCGGGTGGGCGAACGGGGCACTATCGGATAAAACGCGGGGAGTGAGGGATGACTTCGGTCAGCTCGGAAGCGAATAGCCAGGGAGTAGGGTGGGCCCTGTGGCGAGGGAGCAAGCTCCCTCGCCACAGGCGCTAGGAGCGGGCGCGGCGCTGGGCGGCGTACTGCAAGGCCAGGCGGCCCATGAGCACCAGCAGGGTCAGGCCGATCAGCAGCACCGAGATCGCCGCCACGCTGGGGTCGACGTTATCGCGCAGGCCGCTCCAGATCCGCCGCGGCAGGGTGTTGACGTCGACACTGGTGATGAACAGGGTCACCGCCACTTCCTCCCAGGACAGGGCAAAGCTCAGCAGCGCGGTGGAGAAGATCCCCAGCTTGAGGTTCGGCAACATCACCAGGAAGGTGGTCTGCATCAGGCTCGCCCCCAGGTTGCGCGAGGCCAGCTCGATGCGCCGGTCCACCTGGCTCAGCGCCACCAGCATGGTCACCACGCCGTAGGGCACCACCATCACCACATGGGCGATCACCACCCCGGGCAGGGTGTCGTAGCCCCAGCCCGGGGCGATGCGCCCGAGGTTGGTTTCCATGAAGTACAGCACCAGCGCCGAGATCACCGGCGGAATGGCCATGGGCAGCAGCACCAGGCCGATCAGCAGGGTTGCCAGGCGCGAACGCAGGTACCAGATGCCGAGGCTGAAACTCACCGCCAGCAGGGTGGCGATCAGGCTGGTGGCGCTGGCGATGGCCAGGCTCTGGCCGATGCTCGACAGCCAGTCGGGGTTGCTCAGCAGCGCCTCGTAGTGGCGCAGCGACCAGTGGCCGTCGGGCATCGACAGGTAGCGTTTGGCGGTGAAGGAAACCGGGATCACTGTCAGCAGCGGGAACAGCATGAAGGCCATGGCGACCACGGCGATCAGCCGGGTACTCAGGGCAGTGCGATGTGTATTCATAGTGACCTCAACCCACCAGTCGATTGACACGGGTGATGCGCATCAGCAGCCAGATCAGCGCGCTGACCAGGGTCAGCAGCACCAGGCTCAGGGCCGCGCCCAGGCCCCAGTTGCTGGTCTGGAACATCTGCAGGAACACGTATTCGGCAATCATCACCGTCTGCCCGCCACCCAGCAGCACCGGGGTGATGAAGAAGCCCAGGCAGAACACGAAGACCATGATGAAGGCCCCCAGCAGCCCCGGCAGGGTCTGCGGCAGCAGCACCTGCCAGAAGGTGCGCAGGGCGCCGGCCCCCAGGCCGCGTGAGGCCAGCAGCACCCGTTGATCCAGCTGGCGCATGCTCGACAGTAGCGGGAACAGGGCATAGGGGATCATGAAGTGCAGCATGCCGATCACCACCCCCAGTTCGTTGCGGGTCAGTTGCAAGGGGTGATCGATCCAGCCCAGGGACAGCAGGCTGTCGTTGACCACGCCGTTGCTGCGCAGGGCGATCAGCCAGCCGAAGGCCCGCACCAGCACCGAGATCCAGAACGGGATGAACACGCAGATCTCCACCATGCGTTGCCAGAACGGCGGGCTGAACACCCAGCAGTAGGCCAGCAGGTAGCCGATCACCAGGGCCAAGAGGCTCACGGTCAGGCACAGGCGCAGGGTGCGCAGGAGCATGTCGTGGATCGCCGGGTCGGTTGCGATGCGCTGGTACTGCCCCAAGCCCGTCTCCGGCAGGGTGAAGCTCCAGCTCACCACGCCGAAGAACGGCAACAGGTAGAACACCACCAGTAGCAGCGGCAGCGGGAACAGCAGCAGGCTGCGTTCCAGGCGTGCGGTTCGGGTTGCACTCATGGTCGGCGGCTCATTTGGACAGGTGGGTCAGGTACTGCTCCAGGGTGCTGGAGTAGTGGTCGGCGTACCACTGGGTGTCGAGGAAGATCTGCTTCTTCATGTTGGCTTCGGAGGCGCAGTTGATCTCCCGCTGTTCGGCGCTCATCAGTTGCTGGGTGGCGGCGTTGGACGGGCCGTTGCCCAGGGCCTCGAACAGCTTCAGTTGCCCGGCCGGCTGCAAGGCGTGCTGGATGAACTGCATGGCCGGTGCGGTGCCCGCGGGGTTGTCCTTGAGCACGCCCCAGCTGCTGGCGTTGAGGAAGGCATGGTCGAAGCCCCACTTGATGCGGCCGCCGCTGTCTTCGTGGAGCAGGGTGGCGCGGGTGTGCCAGATGGCGCCCATGGAGGCTTCGCCTTCGATCATCAACTGCTGGCTTTCCGCACCCGAGCCCCAGAACGACAGGACATGGGGCTTGAGCTCATCGATCTTGCGCAAGGCGCGAGGCACGTCCAGCGGGTACAACTGCTCGGCGGCCACGCCATCGGCCAGCAGCGCGGCTTCGAGCATGCCGTTCATCCACTTGTAGAGGGTGCGCTTGCCGGGGAATTTCTCCACGTTCCAGAAATCCGCCCAGTCCTTGGGGCCGTTGTCGCCGAACTTCTGGCTGTCCCAGGCGATCACGTAGCTGAACAGGTAGCCGGCGATGCCGTGCTCGTGGGACAGCGACGGCGCCACCAGGTCCCGCTGCACCACGCTGTAGTCCAGGGGTTGCAGGACCTTGTCGCGGCCCAGGGTCATGGCGCTGTAGCTGTCCACGTCGACCACGTCCCAGCTCGGCCGGCCGCTGGCCAGCTGCGAACGGATGGCCCCTTCGGTGGGGCCGGCGCCGTCGATGCGCACCGGGATGCCGGTGCTCTTGGTGAAGCTGTCGGTCCAGGCGCTGCGAAAGGCATTGAGTGCGTCGCCGCCCCAGTTGACCACCACCAGGGGCTTGTCGGCGGCCCAGCTGATACCGCTGCGCAATGCCAGGGGCACCGCCGCCAGCAGGCCCATGGCCTGGAGGAAGGTGCGGCGGCTGACCTGCCCGCCGCGGGCTTTTTCGATGAGGATTTCAATGCAGTCGCGTTGATGGTGCTGGCTCATGGGGCAAGTCCTCGCGAGGCCGGTGCAGGGCGCGCCGGCCGATTATTGTTATGGGAGAGCTGTGCGCGATGGGGGAGCGGCCGGCTCAGGCTTCCAGCAGGAAGCTGTGGCGTACCGGCCAGCTCAGCCACACCGGGGTGCCGCTGGGCAATCGGGCGCCGGGGTGGTCGCCGGGCACCGAGAGGTTCACCGGTGCCAGTTCCGGGCTGATGTTCAGCGCCAGGTGGGTGCTGGAGCCCTGGTACACCCGCTCGCCGAGGCTGGCGGGCAGCACGTTGTGCTCGCCGGCTTGCGGGCGCTCGGTGTGCAGGGTCATGTGTTCCGGGCGTACCGCCAGCAATTGCGGCTGGCTGCTGATTTCCCCGGACGTGGTGGCCTGCAGCGGGCTGTCGCCAAAGCGTCCGCTGGCCTGGCTGCCGTTGCGGGAAATGCCTTGCAGCGGGAACAGGTTCATCTTGCCCAGGAACTCGGCGACGAAGCGGTTGCGCGGGCGGTCGTAGATGGTTTCCGGGGTGTCGATCTGTGCCAGCCGCCCCTGGTTGAAGATGGCGATGCGGGTCGACAGCGCCAGGGCTTCACCCTGGTCATGGGTGACGAAGACGAAGCTGGTGCCGACCTGGCGATGAATGCGTTGCAGCTCGGTCTGCAGTTGCTCGCGCAGGTTCTTGTCCAGGGCCGAGAGCGGCTCGTCCAGCAGCAGCATGTCCGGCTCGAACACCAGGGCCCGGGCGATGGCGACGCGCTGTTGCTGGCCACCGGAAAGTTCGGATGGCTTCTTGTTCAGGTGGGCGCCCAGGCCCACCACTTCGAGGATGTGCTTGACCCGGCGCTGGCGCTCCTCGGCTTTCACGCCTCGGATGCGCAACGGGTAGGCGACGTTGTCGGCCACGCTCATGTGGGGAAACAGCGCGTAGCCCTGGAACACCATGCCGTAGTTGCGTTTTTCCGCCGGCCGCCGGCTGATGTCCACACCGCGCTCCAGCAGCTTGCCGGCGCTGGGGGTGAGGAAGCCCGCGAGGATCATCAACAGGGTGGTCTTGCCTGAGCCCGAGGGGCCGAGCAGGGTGAGGAATTCGCCTTGGCGAACGTCGAGGTCGATGCCGTCCAGGGCAGTGAAGTTGCCGTAGAACTGGCTGATTCCTTGGGCGCTGAGTTGAGTCGAGGGACTGCTGGACACTACGGAGATCTCCCGCAAAGCCGGCCTGCGCTATGGAATTTTTATTGTCGGAACAGCAGGCGGTCGGCTCATTATTGTGAAAAGCAACGCCACATCAATGGAATAATTTTTGTCTCATTGGTGAGTGAAATTTCCCAGTCGCGAGCGCCTCAGGGTTCGCCGGAGGGGGCGTCCGAGATGTGCTGGGCGCTGGTCTGCAACTGGTTCTTCAACCATGCGCTGAAGGCCTGGACCACCGAGCGCTCGGCCTTGGCCGGGTCGATCACCAGGAAGTAGCCGCGCAAGGCGCTGATGCTGATGTCGAACGGGCGCACCAGCAGGCCCCGGGCCAGGGCGTCGCCACTGAGCAGGTTGTCGCCAATCGCCACGCCCTGGGCGGCGATGCAGGCCGACTGGGCACAGTGCGCATCGGAGAAGGTGATGCCGCTGTCGGCGTTGACCTGACTGGCGCCCGCCGCTGCCAGCCAGACCCGCCAGTCGCTGGTGTCGCTCATGTGGATCAGCGGGAAGTCCTTGAGGTCCAGTGGGGTCTTCAGGCCGCCGATGGCGTTGATCAGGCGCGGGCTGCACACCGGCGAGAAGCGCAGGGTAACGATCTGCTCCACCAGCAGCCCCGGCCAGTCGCCGATGCCATAGGCGATGAACAGGTCGGCTTCGGCGTCGCTGGTGTCGTCCTGGGAGCGCGGGCTGACCACTTGCAACTGCACCTGGGGGTACTGGCGCAGGAAACCGTTGATGTGATTGCACAGCCAGAAACTGGCGAACCCCGGGTTGCAGCTGATGCGCAGTTTTCCGGACACCGACAGACCGTCGAAACGCCGCCCGGCGTCCTGGATGTCGGCCAGGATGCGCCGCACCTCCCGGGCATAGCACTGGCCCTGGTAGGTCAGGCCGATGCCGCGCCCAACCCGTTCGGTGAGGGCAAAACCCAGGCTCTGTTCCAGGCTGATGATCTGGTGGCTGATGGCGCTGCGGGTCAGGCTCAGTTGCTGGGCGGCAGCAGTGACGCTGCCCAGCCGGGCGACCGCGTCGAGGGCGCGCAGGGCGGTGATCGAGGGGTAGCGCATACAACCTCCGGGTCAAGGGAACCTGTGTTCGACGGCGTTCGTATTCCGCACATAGTGCGGCGCAGTATGGGCCGACCTCTCGGCAAACTGGTCAATTTACTTTGACATTGCCGCCTAAAAAATTCGATTGATGTAATCGGCGCTTCACCAATACTGAGCCTCGATCCGGCCTGTAGCCGACCGGACAAGCCTAATAACAACAAGAGGTCCCGCAGGCCGAGTGGGGGCGCTGTGGCGTCCTGGCGCCGGCCGGCCGGAACCTGGATAACCAGGAGTGCCGCGGATGTCCCGTTACAAAGAATTCGCCATGGATTGGGTTGAACGCCACCGCCAGCAACTGTCGGACTGGCACCAGATCATCTGGCATTACGCCGAGCCGGCCTTTCGTGAATACAAGTCCAGCGCCTGGTACGTGCAACTGCTGGAAGCCGAGGGCTTCACCGTCGAGCGCGCCAGCGGCGGCATGCCCACGGCCTTCTGCGCCACCTTCACCCAGGGCCAGGGACCGCTGCTGGCCACCTACGGCGAATACGACGCGGTGCCCGGCAACTGCCAGGCGGCCACTACGCGCAAGCAGCCGCGCGATGGCCTGTCGCGCTTCGCTCCTGGGCACACCGACCCGCACTCGGCCCTGGGCATCAGCGCCCTCGGCGGGGCCCTGGCGGCCAAGGCGACCATGGTGGAATTCGGCCTGCAGGGCAGCATCAGGTTCTTCGGCGAGCCGGCGGAAAAGCTTCGCGCCTCCAAGCCGGTCCACGCCGCCAAGGGCTACTACGATGACCTGGATGCCGCTATCAGTTTCCACCCCACCTACATGCTGCCGCTGAACAACACCACCACCTGGGACACCCACTGCGGCATCGCCTACGCCTACATCTACAGCTTTACCTGCGAGGATCCGCAGAACTGGATCGCCGCCGATCGCTACAGCCCGATCCCGCAGAACCATCTGGCGGCCCGGGCGCCGGGGGCCAATGACGCCCTGGTGCATTTCTACACCCTGAACGAAAGCCTGCGCCGTTCGACCCTGCCGTTCACCGGCCTGTGGAGCTACAACGAGGCGATTCTCACCGCCGGCCAGGCCACCGCGGACAACCTGCCGCCGCACCTGTCGCAGATCCAGTACCTGCTGCGCTGCGATTCCATCGAGCAGGCCGAGACCATCTCCCAGGTCATGGACAACAACGCCGCAGCGGCGGCCATGGCCACCGGCTGCCGCTGGAAAAAGACCTGGGTGTGCAAGTCCCGGGGCGGCCTGCCCAACCACGTCATGGCCCAGGCCACCTACGACAACCTGGCGGCGGTGGGCGCTCCACAGTGGGACGAAGAAGCCCGGGAGATCGCTCGGGAAATCCAGCGCAACCTTGGCCTCGAAGCCATGGAACGGCCATTTCTGCCGGCCACCGAAGCCTTGATCGAACCCCAGGAATGCGAGCGCCAGATGCGCCTGCAAATGCCCGTCTGGCAGAACTACCTGACCTCCGATGACTACCCGGAATACACCTGGCACTGCCCCACCGTGCGCCTGCTGGTGGCCCGGCCGATGCTCAGCGCGCCAGCTGGCACGGTCTATCCGGACTGGGTGTCCAACGCCCTGGGGGGCATTCGCCAGACCATCGACCCGATGATCGAAGTGGCGGCCAAGACCATTGCCGCGACCCTGGTGGACCTGCTGACCGACGAAGCCCTGTTGAGTGCGGCCAAGGCCGAGTTCGTGGAGCGCACCGGTGGCGGTATCGGCGGCACTCGCTGGCAGGCGCCACTGCTGCCCGAGGACTTCAAGGTGCCCCACGATTTCCGTTGGCCGGAGTACATCAGCACGGCCCGAGGCGAAGAGTGGTGGATCCCGGCGCGAGCGGACGAATAGCCCGCGGCAGGAGGTGACAGAGCCTGTGGAAACGGCCTGGACGAGAGGGCGTTATGCCCGTTCGTTCAGGTGTTTATGCACAACGGATGGGTTGCCAGGGCCTGGACGGGCCGGTTTTGTGGACCGTTTCTCATTCCTTGCGCAACTGGCTGTTTTTTCGACGGTTTATTTTGTGAACAAAAAATGACCAGCCTCTGTTTTTGGCTCCAGGCCAGGCTTTCATGGGCTTTCATTGAATTCCATCAACAGACTTATCCACAGGTCGCGACAGGCCGTCGCAGGCTCTCAACGCTCCGCCAGAAGCAGCAGATTGCGCGGGGTCAGGTGCGCAGGGCAGAAGGTGCCCAGGCGTACCTGGTAGCCCTGCTGTTGCAGAAACAATGCCCGGTCCAGCACCAGCCACAGTTCCAATGGCCGGCGGAACAGGCCGCGCAGCAGTTCCAGGTTGCGCACCTGGGCCAGGCGCTGCCAGCCGGCGGCTTCCAGGGCCGGCCAGTCTGGCTGGCCCACTGTGGATAACTCCTTGAGCGCGGCAAGGTCGCGGCAGTAGTCGGCGAAGGGCTTGTCCAGCCAGTGGCTGGGCAGCGACGGGGTAGACAGGTATTCATCGACCCCGCGCACTTGCCGCTGCAGCAGGTCGAAAGCCAGGCGGCGGGCCATGGAGCTGTCGCGCTGGCGCCGCACCCGGGCGCCGGCGGTGACGGTTTCGCTCATGGGCAGGGCCAGGTCCTCCAGGGACAGTTGCAGGTGTGATGCCTGGGCCGCTGTGGATAACCCCTGATAGTGGCTGGCGCTGGTGCGGTTGTAGCAACAAGGGGCAATGGCCAGTTGTTGGCAGCCGTTCTGGCTGGCCAGCTGGATCAGGCGCACATGCAGGTCGCCGCAGGCGTGCAGGGCCACTGGGGTGTGTCGGGCATCGAGGTGGCGGTCGGCGTCGGCGGCCAGTACATCCTGGTGCAGGTGCCGGGCAGGCAGGCCGTGGTGCTGGCTCAGCTGCGCGCCGCTGGTCACCAGCGCCGGATCGTATTCCAGGCAGGTCAGTTGTTGTCCGGGCTGCAGCAGGCGCCGCCCCAAGTGGCCCTTGCCCGAACACCAGTCGAGCCAGTGCTCGGTTGCCCGGGTGAAGTGCAGGCGGCCGGCGAAGGCTTCGATCTGCTGCCATTTGCGCCCGGGGACGTCGACACTGAGGCGCTGGCGCAGGGGCGGCAATGCCTGGCCGGGCCATTCGGCTACGGCAGACAGGGCCCCGGAGCGCGCGGCCAATTCGCCGAAGGGGGCGGGTGCCTGGAGGTGTTCCGGGTGGTTGTGGGCAGCCTCGGCGTCTTCCAGGGTGCGCTGGCGCAGCCACTGGGCGAGTTCCGGGTAGGAGGTTTCCCACGGCAGGTGCAGATGCTGGAACGGACGAGGCCGCCAGAGATCCTGGTGTTCAAGCAGGAAGCCGTCCAGGGCCTGGAAGCGATCGAGCAGCGCAGGGCCTTGGAGAATCGCAGGCATGGTCATGGCGTCCGGGGCAGGCCCGCTCCCTGGCGGGAGCGGGAGAAGATCAGCGTCCCTGGCAGGCGTCGACCCGCAGCCAGCGTTCCAGTTGGCGGAAGGCCTGGACCAGCATGAACGACATCAACAGGTAGAACACCCCGGCGGTGAAGAACATGTCCACCGTCAGGTAGTTGCGGGCGATGATGGTGCGCGCCATGCCGGTCAGTTCCAGCAGGGTCACGGTACTGGCCAGGGAGCTGGCCTTGAGCATCAGGATCACTTCGTTGCTGTAGGCCGGCAGGCCGATGCGCGCCGCCCGCGGCAGGATGATATAGAACAGCGCCTTGGGCCGGGACATGCCCAGGGCCCGCGCGGCTTCGATTTCACCGGGCGGAATGGCCTGGATCGCGCCACGCAGGATCTCGGCGATGTAGGCCGCGGTGTGCAGGGTCATCGTGGCGGTGGCGCACCAGAACGGGTCGCGCAGGTAGGGCCACATGAAGCTGTCGCGCACCGCATCGAACTGCGCCAGGCCGTAATACACCAGGAACAGCTGCACCAGCAGCGGCGTGCCGCGAAAGAAGAAGATGTAGGCGTAGGGCAGGGCGCGCACGTACCAGAGCTTGGACGAACGGGCGATGCCCAAGGGGATGGCCAGCAGCAAACCGAGAATCACGGCGATGCCCACCAACTCCAGGGTCAGCGTCGCGCCCTGGATGAACTTCGGCAGCCATTTGTAGATGACTTCCCATTCCATTACGTCGTCCTCACAAAGCCGCGGGCGGCGCGTTTTTCCAGGAAGTGCATGCCGGTCATGGCCAGCACGGTCAGGCCCAGGTACATGAAGGCCGCGACCATGAAGAAGGTGAAGGGATGCTTGGCGAAGGTCACGGCGTTCTGCGCGTGGCGCATGATTTCTTCAAGGCCGATCACCGACACCAGCGCGGTGTCCTTCATCAGGATCATGAACAGGTTGCCCAGGCCCGGCAGGGCGATGCGCCACATCTGCGGCAGGATCAGGCGGCTGAATATCCGAAACTTGGAAAGGCCCAGCGCGGTGCCGGCCTCGCGGTGGCCCTTGGGGATGGCCAGGATCGCGCCACGAAACACTTCAGTGGCATAGGCGCCAAAGCACAGCCCGAGGGCGATCACCCCGGCGAGAAACGGACTGAGGGCCAGATCGGGGTTGCCGAAATGCTCGCCCAGCGCGCTCATCATGTTCACCGTGCCGTAGTAGATCAGCAGCACCCACAGCAGTTCCGGGACGCCGCGCACGATGGTCGAATAGGTTTCGCCAAGCCAGCGCAGTGGCTTGTACGGGGAAGTCTTGGCCAAGGCGCCGAGCAGGCCGAGCACCAGTCCCAGGCATAACGCCGAGAGGGCCAGCTTGACGGTCATCAGCGCGCCGGCGGCGAGCGCCGGGCCGAATCCGTAGAGATCGATATTCATGGGGTCTGGATGGCTTTGCTAAGGACCGGCGCCCAGGGGGCGAGCGCCGGTCAGGCAAGTCAGTATCAATAGATGCTGAACGGGAAGTACTTGTCGTTGATCTTCTTGTAAGTGCCGTCGGCCACGATTTCTTTCAGGGCGGCGTTCAGCTTCTCGCGCAGTGGATCTTTCTTGCGCACGGCAATCCCGATCTTGTCGCTTTCCACCATAGGCTCGCCCTTGAACTCATAAGGCTTGCCCGCATCGCTCTTGAGCCATTCGTAGTTGACGTACTTGTCGGCCAGGATCGCGTCCAGGCGGCCGGACGTCAGGTCCAGGTAGGCGTTTTCCTGGGTGTCGTAGAGCTTGATGGTGATGTCGTCGCCCAGGTTGTCTTCCAGCCAGGTGCCGGCCAGGGTCGCCCGTTGCGCGCCGATGATCTTGCCCTTGAGCGAGGCCTTGTCGGTCTTGAAGTCGGTCTTGGCCTTGGGCGCGATGAACTGCAGCTTGTTGGAGTAGTACGGGTCGGTGAAGTCCACCGCCTGCTTGCGCTCATCGGTGATCGACAGCGAGGAGATCAGGAAGTCGAACTTCTTCGCGTTCAGGGCCGGGATGATGCCGTCCCAGTCGGAGGTGACCACGGTGCACTCGACTTTCATCTTGGCGCACAGGGCGTCGCCGATGTCCTTGTCGAAGCCCACGACCTGGCCGCTGGCGTCCTTGTTGTTGAACGGTGGGTAGGCTGCTTCGATGCCCATCTTCAGGGTCTCGGCGGCAGCGCTGGCGCTGAAGGCCAGGGTGACGGCAGCGGCCAGGAGGATTTTCTTATAGCTCTGCATGCGTGTAGCTCCGTTAGCGGTTGCTGGACATGAATTGTTTGCAGCGTGCCGAAAGCGGGTTCTCGAAGACCTGCTGTGGCGATCCTTGCTCTTCTACCAGACCCTGGTGCAGAAACACCACTTCGCTGGAGACCTGACGGGCAAAGCTCATTTCGTGGGTGACCAGCAGCATGGTGCGGCCTTCTTCGGCGAGGGCGCGGATCACGTTGAGGACTTCCTGGACCATTTCCGGGTCCAGGGCCGAGGTCGGCTCGTCGAACAGGATGACTTTGGGTTGCATCGCCAGGGTCCGGGCGATGGCGGCGCGCTGCTGCTGGCCGCCGGACAGCTGTGCCGGGTAGGCGTGGCGCTTGTCGGCGATGCCGACCTTGGCCAGCAGCGCCTCGGCCACTTCGATGGCCTCGGCCTTGCTCTGGCCCAGCACCCGGCGTGGCGCCTCGATGATGTTGTCGAGCACGCTCATGTGCGGCCAGAGATTGAAATTCTGGAAGACGAACCCGATTTCGCTGCGCAGGCGGTTGATCTGCTTGCCGTCGGCGGCTACCAGCTCGCCGTTTTTCGCGGCCTTGAGCTTGAGCTCTTCGCCGGCTACCAGGATCTGGCCCTGGTGCGGGTTTTCCAGCAGGTTGATGCAACGCAGGAAAGTGGACTTGCCGGAGCCGGAGGAACCCAGGATCGATATCACGTCACCGTCGCGTGCGGTCAGCGAGATACCCTTGAGTACCTCCTGAGTGCCGTAGCGTTTGTGCAAGTTGCGGATTTCAAGCGCGGGCGTGGCCTCAGCCATGTGCGGTCCTCATTGAGTTCATTGTGCTCCTGCTGTTGGGCGGCCTTCCTGGCGAGGCGCCAAGCTAGCATAGGGTTCCAAGCGCAGCCAACAGCGCTACCGGAGGTAAACAGACGGTGTGTGGCAGGTTGTCGCATCAGCACAGAAGACTGTCGCCCCATCAACAACCGAACGCCTGTTTGAACCCTGGATCCGCCTGAAATCCGGTAGGTGTCGCGTAAAAAAAGGCGCGATGGTGCCAGCTTTGGCCGGGTGTTGGAAGGGTTAACGGGCCAAAGGTCATGGATCTGCACTCTAATCGCTCATCGGCTGCTTTTCGGGTGTGTTTTTGGTGCGCCATTTCGTCCTGCAAGTGAGTCGGCCGGTAACGAAATGGCGAAATGCCATTGTTCTCAATGACTTGGGATTTCCATCGGTCGGCTCGCCAACCCTTGTTGCCCGGGGTTCTGTAACATTTTGGCGCAATTCTTGCGTGCGATATAAAGAACGCCCTGTTGGATTCTTTTTACGAGAACGAATGCAGACCGGGTGGAGTTACTCTTTTTTCGTTGCAAAGGTGCTTTTCATGAGCGGTACGCAACTCTCCAATGACCTCGAACAGGGGCTCAAACCGCGGCATGTGACCATGCTGTCGATTGCCGGCGTGATCGGCGCAGGCCTCTTCGTCGGCTCCGGCCACGCCATTGCCGAAGCCGGCCCCGCCGTGCTGCTGGCCTATGCTGCCGCCGGCACCCTGGTGGTGCTGGTGATGCGCATGCTGGCGGAAATGGCCGTGGCTTCGCCGGACACCGGATCGTTCTCCACCTACGCGGACCGCGCCATCGGCCACTGGGCCGGTTTCACCATCGGTTGGCTGTACTGGTGGTTCTGGGTGCTGGTGATTCCCCTGGAAGCCAACGCTGCCGCGACCATCCTGCATGCCTGGTTCCCCAACGTGGCGATCTGGGTCTTCACTCTGGTGATCACCCTGCTGCTGACCGCCACCAACCTGTTCAGCGTGAAGAACTACGGTGAGTTCGAGTTCTGGTTCGCCCTGATCAAGGTGGTAGCCATCATCGGCTTCGTGATCCTCGGCCTCGCCGCCATCTGCGGCCTGCTCCCCAACAGCCAGGTCAGCGGCGTATCGCATCTGGTGGACACCCAGGGCTTCATGCCCAACGGCATGGGCGCGGTACTGGCCGCCATGCTGACCACCATGTTCTCCTTCATGGGCACCGAGATCGTCACCATCGCCGCGGCGGAATCCCACAACCCGGGCAAGCAGATCTCCAAGGCCACCAATTCGGTGATCTGGCGGATCGGCCTGTTCTACCTGGTATCGATCTTTATCGTTGTGGCCCTGGTGCCGTGGAACGACCCGAGCCTGGCCCAGGTCGGCTCCTACCAGACCGTGCTCGACCGCATGGGCATCCCCAATGCCAAGCTGATCGTTGACCTGGTGGTGCTGGTGGCCGTGACCAGTTGCCTGAACTCGGCGCTCTACACTGCCTCGCGCATGCTGTTCTCCCTGGGCAAGCGTGGCGATGCCCCGGCCGCCGCCAAGCGCACCAACGCCAGCGGCACGCCTTACTGGGCGGTGATCCTGTCCACCGCTGCGGCCTTCCTCGCGGTGTTCGCCAACTATGTCGCTCCGGCGGCGGTGTTCGAATTCCTCCTGGCCAGCTCCGGCGCCATCGCCTTGCTGGTGTACCTGGTGATTGCCGTCTCGCAACTGCGCATGCGCCACAAGCGCATGGCTGCCGGCGAGAAGATCGCCTTCCGCATGTGGCTGTTCCCGGGCCTGACTTACGCTGTGATCGTGTTCATCGTCGCGGTGCTGGGCATCATGCTGTTCCAGGAAGAGCACCGGGTGGAGATCCTCGCCACTGGCCTGCTGAGTGTCATCGTCATCGCTGCCGGCCTGATGGTGGCCCGTCGGCGCAAGGCCGAGCGCAATGGTGCCCTGGCACTGAACTGACGGTTTGCTCCGCTCTTTATGAAAAGGCCGCGCTCAGAAATGACCGCGGCCTTTTTCATGTCCGGATGCAACTTGGGGGGGGCTGCTGGTGGCGGGCAGAGGCTCGCTCGCGGCCTGGCGACGGGGCGCTTTACCCACCCGGGGCGCCTGCTGATAATCCGCCACTCGGTTAGCTTGGGATGCAGCGATGAAAGACCTGGATATGGATGATGCCGAGTGGGAACTGCTCGACCTCGAATGGCATCAAGGGTTCGCCTTCGTGGAAGGGGCCCTGTTGGTGGAGGAGCGAGCCCGGGACGTCTACCTCATGCTGCAGCGTGAAGGGCGGACCCCGGCTGAGCAGGCTTGCCAGGCCGCGACCGAGCAATTCCCGGCTTCCCCCCTGGTAGAGGGCGAGCCGCTCTGGCGACATCGTGTTCATCGGCACCTGCTGCGTGATGCGCGGGCCGATTATTATGCGTTGCCCCGTTACTTCGCGCGTTATGGCTACCACCCGTTGCAAGCCTTGCCGGTGCGTGTGTGTCGGGGCTTGCAGAGCCTGGGCCATGACCATTGGCGTGATCAGTGCCGTGCCTACTTCTGTCATGACTACGGGCAGGAGGTGATCGACGGCGCGCAGCCTGAGCGCCTGGCGCTTGTGCACCCGGTGCCAGAAAACTGGTCTGCGGGGTCGGTGCTGTTCAGTGACGGGGACAAGGTCTTCCTCGGCGCCCGAGCGATCGCCAGCGCGGAGCAGCAGGTACGCGGTACCAACCATCCGGCTTATCAAGTGATCAGCGGCCAAGTCTGCCGGGGCGGCGTTGTGCTGCATCAGAAGGACGGTTCGCCGTTGCCGATTGCCAATCCGGATGGCTTCCAGATGCTGGCCTGGCGCTGGGGTACGGATGGGCATTCGGTGATCGTCCAGGCGCAGCAGGGCTCGAGCATCGCCTATGAGTATTTCTACCGCATCGACAACGTCGATCTGGCGACTTTCAGCGTGCTCAACGAGCGCTACGCCAAGGACGCACGGCGGGCTTATTACCTGACCGGAAAAACCCTGCGCTATGTCGGTGACTTCCGCCTGCTGAACCGTGTTCAGTCGGTGTTCGATGCCGGTGGCCGGATCTTGAGCCAGAGTGAAGCGGCGGACCCGTACTTTGCCGTGGACGATCAGTTCGTCTACTGCAATGGCACCCGCCTGCGTGGTGCCGATGGCCCGAGTTTCCGTCACCTGGGATTCGATTACTACGCTGACCGGCATCGCGTCTACCGGCGCAGCAAGCCGCTGGACGTGGATGTAGAGAGTTTTGTAGTGGCCCAGCTGGAGCGTGGCGAAGGCAACTATTCGCCGTTGCTGGTGGGTGACAGGCACGGCCCGCTCGGTTCGGATGGGGTGATCGATGACACCATGCTGCAAGAGTGGTCGGCGTACTTCGAGGCGCATCCGCAGTTGCAAGATTATTGGTGGCATCGCTTGCAGGCACCATCGGCGTCAACAGCCCAGGCCTTGCGTTCCATCGGCTCCGGGTTCGAGCTGGGGAGCCAGGTGCACTTCCATGGCCGCCCCATCAATGGTCTGGATGCCGGCAGTTTCAAGCTGCTGGACACACACCTGTGTGGCGACGCCAATGGCTTGTATCTGATCCCCTTTCATCGCGCCGAGACCCGGGTGCCGGAGCGATTCTCTTCGGCCTGCGCCGATCATTACCGTGCCCTGGGCGGCCCGTACCTGACCGATGGCCAGAGGGTTTTTTGCCACAGTGTCTTTTATCAGGTGCCCGAGCCTATGGCCAAAGCGGATCTGGCCAGCTTCGAGTCATGCGGGCATGGCTGGGCCCGGGACAAGGGGGCGGTGTACTACTACGGCGCAAGAAAGAAGCCCCTCGACCCGGCGCACACTCGCGTCATGGGCAGCTACGCCTTCACCGCGACACTGATGTTTGCTGCCGGCAAACCGCTGGAGGTTGAATTCAGCCCGGAGGAAGTGATGGTTCCTCATCCGGACTTTCTGCAATTGGGCACGCGCAAGCTGTTCTGTGGCCGGCGGCCGGTGAGTGCCAAGCGCATCGACCTGGCCAGCCTGGAGTTTGTCGCGGACCGCTATGCTCGCGACAAACAGCGTTTCTACCAGTACGACGGCTACGCGACACTCAGCGAAATCAGCGCCGAGCAGTACCACCAGGCACTGAAGAAGGCCCCGGCAGGGGA
Source organism: Pseudomonas sp. BIGb0176 (assembly GCF_024810175.1). NCBI lineage: Bacteria > Pseudomonadati > Pseudomonadota > Gammaproteobacteria > Pseudomonadales > Pseudomonadaceae > Pseudomonas > Pseudomonas sp. BIGb0176. Next base: position 126,044 of record NZ_JANUEC010000005.1, on the reverse strand, counting down.
CGCTGGCTCTGAGAGTTTGGCGTTCTGAAAGGCAAAAAAGGCTGCCGTCAGCATTGACGGTGGCCTTTTTGCTGGATTTGTGACTTGTTACATGGCGTTTCATGGACAGCCCGCTGGCGAAATAGTAGCCTGCGCGCTCTTCGATAAGAGCTCTTGCGTGCCAGCGTGAGAGGAGCTATGGAATAGCGCTGTATTGCAAGGGATTGAATGCTTGTCGGGGCCCTGAATCCGCCTTCTGCCTCTGTCCCTTGTTCCCTGCGTAGCCGCCATGGTTCCTGAGTGTCAGCGCCTGCCTGACAGTCCCGGTTCGAAGAACGAGCATTCAGGGTTCAATGGTGATCGCCCGGCCATTGGTCCCTTAAAGAAAGGGCGGCAAGGAGACGCGCATGGCGTTCACTAAAATCATCTTCAAAAACCCGAACACCGGAGCCATCAAGGAAGCGCCAGTTGGTTTCTCCTGGACCGTGTTCTTCTTCGGCTTCATCCCGGCACTGTTCCGCGCCGACTGGAAATGGGCTGCCATCATGTTCCTGCTGGCCATGTTCACCTTCGGCCTGAGCAACCTGGTGTTCATGTTCATCTACAACAAGCTGTATGTACGCGACCTGATCGGTGCAGGCTTCAAGGCCCAGTCCATCGCCAGCGGCGACCTGAACTTCGCCAGCTCGCGCATCGGCATGGAAATCCCTCGGCTGGAAGCTGCCTGAGCATCACGCCAGGCTGTTTAGCTGAAACGGAAAAGGGCGCATTCATTGCTGAATGCGCCCTTTTTTCATGCCCGGAAGAAACTCAGCCTTCGGCGCTGAACAGTGCCTGGGATGCGGCCATGTAGTCGGCCTGGAAGGCCTCGGACTCGATCCAGGCCAGGGCCGTGGCCTCGTCGGCCTCGGTGGACCAGTTACGGTATTCGATCAGCGCCGCAAGGATGAAGTCCGTGGCGCCCTGTTCGCCCTCCTGCTCATAGACCAGTTCCAGCAGCGGGTCCGAGAGGAAGACCGTGCACAGCGCCTGCTGGCTGGTTTTCTCGGCGTCGCGCATCTTCACGAACAGCTCGGTCAGGTCCACCGATTCGAAGTCGATGCGGCTGTCGTTGGGGTCCAGTTCCAGCTCCGAGGTCGGTGCAGTGCGCTTGGCGCGGTTCTGCTTGGCCTTGGCCTTTGCCCGGGCGGCACGTTTGTGTTGTTTGTCGATCGATGCCATGGGCGTCTTACCTTGTTGCGCAAAGGGGCGGCGCTCGCGGATTCGGGGCGAACGGCCGGTCAGGCGGGAAAGGATGCCAGCAAATCGCTGCGCTGGCACCCGCCAAGGCCTCAAGGCGGGTACCGACGATCCTGCATGGGCCGAGGTCCATTGCGGCGCAGCACCTGTGCCAAAGGTTTTTTGCAGCCTTTTCCCACTGCCTGGGAATCTGATTTCATTTGCCGGGAAACTCCATGCACCATGGCTGCAAGAGGCCGCTATGCACTACCACACGCCCACTGACCGTCTGCTGCAAATACTCGTGGCCCTGGGGCAATCCCCGGAGGCCATGTCTGCCAAGGAGCTGTCGCTGAACCTGCAGCAGCCCCTGAGCAGCACCTATCGCCACCTCAAGACCCTGCTGCGCTGGGGGCTGGCCCAGGACAATGGCCAGGGCCGTTACCTGCCCGGGCCTGCTTGCCTGCAACTGGCGAAGAAGTTCGACCGCGAAGGCCTGCTGGTGACCCTGGCCAAGCCGGAGCTCAACCGTCTGGCCGAACTCAGCCAGGAAAGCGTCGCGCTGATGGTGCCAAGCAACGGGCAGGCGATCTGCATCGAGCTGGTGGACAGCCCGCAGCCCTTGCGCTGCTGCTACCAGAAGGGCCTGGCGCAGCCGCTGCTGCTGGGCGCCTCGGCCAAGGTGTTGCTGGCCTACATGGAGCCTGAGCTGTGCTTGTCGATCCTGCGCCAGCAGGGCGTCGAGGAGGCGGATTTCGCCGCGCACCTGGACAGCTACGGGGCCATTCGCGCCGCCGGGCATGCGGTGAGCCTGAGCGAGATCGATCTGGGCATCTGGGGTGTCAGCGCGCCCTTGCTGGACAGCCGTGACCGCTTGCAAGGCGCCATCAGCCTCATGGCCCCGGCGTTCCGCGCCGAACAGCGCAGTGACCGGCTGATCCGCTGGACCCGCGAAGCGGCCCAGCGCCTGAGCGCCCGACTGGATTGAATTGACTGGAGCAAGACCATGATCAGCACCGCCCCCATGCACCTGTGGCAGGGTCGTATCGACCTGGCCGAAGGCCTTGCCGCCCGGCGCTGGCACCAGTGGGTGCAGCCCTGGGCCGAACAGCAGCTGGCGGGTATCGCCTTGCTCGGGCTGGCCTGTGACGAGGGGGTCAAGCGCAACCAGGGGCGCACCGGTGCCAGCCAGGGCCCGGCAGCCTTGCGCGCGGCCCTGGCCAACCTGGCCTGGCACGGCACCGGCCCGCTGTACGACGCAGGGGACGTGACCTGCACCGACCACCACCTGGAAAGCGCCCAGCAACGCTACGCCGAGCGCCTCGGCCTGTTGCTCGAACAGGGGCACCTGGCCCTGGGGCTGGGCGGTGGTCATGAAATCGCCTTTGCCAGCTTCAGTGGCCTGGCCGATCACCTGCGCCGCCAACAGCCCTGCCCGCGCATCGGCATTCTCAATTTCGATGCCCACTTCGATCTGCGCCATGCGCCGCAAAGCAGCTCCGGTACGCCGTTCCGGCAGATCGCCGAGTACTGCCGGCAGGCCGGCATGCCTTTCGAGTATTGCTGCCTGGGGGTCAGCGAGTTGAGCAACACCCAGGCGCTGTTCGAGCAAGCCCGGGAGCTCGATGTGCGCTACCTGCTGGACCGGCAGATGCAGGGCTGGAACCTGCCGGCAGTCGAGGCCTGCCTGGACGCTTTTCTCGACGGTATCGACGTGCTCTACATGACCCTGTGCCTGGATGTGCTGCCGGCCAGCCAGGCTCCCGGCGTCAGCGCGCCCTCGGCCCACGGGGTGGATGTACAGGTGGTCGAGCACCTGGTACGCCGTGCTCGGGCCAGCGGCAAATTGCGCGTGGCCGACATTGCCGAACTCAATCCCGGGCTCGACCAGGACCAGCGCACCGCCCGTGTGGCCGCGCGTCTGCTGGCCAGCCTGATTCACTGAGGGGCATGCCCCTCGCCGCGCAACACCACAATGACAAGAAGAGATGTTTGCCATGCCGACTTTTGAATTGGACGCGCTGACCACCCTGGCGCTGGCCCTGATCCTGCTGGGGGTGGGAGCCCAGCTGAAGAAACGCAGCCGCTGGCTGACCCAGCTCTGTGTCCCGGCGCCGGTGATCGGCGGTTTCGGCTTTGCCCTGATCGTCTGGCTGCTGCGCGATCAGCAACTGCTGGCGATCAAGCTCGACACCGCGATCCAGACGCCCTTGATGGTGGCGTTCTTCACCACGGTGGGCCTGGGGGGCAGCCTCGGCCTGCTGCGCCGTGGCGGCAAGATCCTGTTCGTCTACCTGGGGGCCTGCTGGTCCCTGGCGCTGCTGCAGAACCTGGTGGGGGTCGGTGCCGCCAAGGCGCTGGGCATCGACCCGCTGCTGGGCATCATGGCCGGTGCGGTGTCCCTGGAGGGTGGCTTTGGCGCGGCGGCGGCCTTTGGCCCGATCGCGGAAAACCTCGGGGCGGTGGGGGCCACCACGGCGGCCCTGGCCTCGGCCACCTTCGGCATGGTTGCCGGCGGCTTGCTGGGCAGCCCGCTGGCGCGCTGGCTGATCGAGCGCAACCGCCTGCAGATCCAGGCCGATCAGGTCAGTACCCTGCAGCACCTGGAAAGCGCTGCCCAGGGTTCGGTGGCGCCTTTGGATGCGCCGACCCTGCTGCGCCTGCTGACCTGCATTCTGCTGATCATGGTGCTGGGTTTCTGGATCGGCAGCGCGCTGAACGAGCACCTGGGCATCGTCCTGCCAAGCTACGTGGGGGCGATGTTCGTGGCGATCATCCTGCGCAATCTCAATGACCGGGCGCGGATCATCGACATCCCCGACAGCGCCGTGAGCACCCTGGGCGACGTATGCCTGGGGGTGTTCCTGACCATGGCCATGATGAGCCTGAAGTTCTGGGAACTGGAACAGCTCGGCCTGCCGCTGCTGGTGATCCTGGTGGTGCAGGTGCTGGTGATGGTGCTGCTGTGCGTATTCCTGCTGTTCCGCCTGTTTGGCGGCAACTACGACGCGGCGGTGTTGTGTGCCGGCTTCATGGGCCACGGCCTGGGGGCCACGCCCAATGCGGTGGCCAACATGGGCGCGATCTGTGATCACTACAAGGTCTTTTCCTACAAGGCCTTCATCATCGTGCCGCTGTGCGGTGCGGTATTGATCGACATCGTGGCGATCCCGCTGATCACCTGGTTCATCAACGCCTTTGCCTGATCAGCGCCCCGGCGTCAGCTCTTGCCCCGGGCTGTTCGGGGCCGGGCTTGCGTGCTGCAGCCAGTGCAGCAGCAGCGGCCAGAGCCGGCTTTCGAAGCGGCTGTGGAAGAAGGCGAAGTGGCCGATCTCGACCTCACCGATGTCCTCGGGGCGAATGCGCCAATGGGTGCGCGTGCTGTTGTCAAAGTAGCCCAGTAGCCGCTCGATGGCTGCCACGGTGCCGAAGGGGTCGTCGCTGACGCTGATGGCGAGGATCGGGGCGCTGACCTGGGCGAAGGGCTGCCCACTGCGCTCTGCGGCCAGCCTGCGGCCGCTGGGGCGGCCTTCGTAGCGTGGGTGCGGGGTGGCCCAGTCGCGGACCACCCCGGCGGGGGTGTCTTCCATCCAGCCCAGGCGCTTGCCGGGGAAGTAGCCGTACAGGCGGGTCAGCAGGGGCATCAGCACATGCCACTTGCCCAGCATGCGCCAGCGCTGGGCGGGCACGTAGTCGCGCCAGTAGGCGAACTGCGCGCCCATGGTGGCCGCGCGGCGGATCACCCCGGCGGAGGCCGCCAGGCCCAGGGCGCAGCCGCCGAAGCTGTGGCCCACCACGTCGATCGGTTGCTCGGGAAACTCGCGCCGGGCGCGTTGCAGCATGGCTTCGAAATCCAGCGCGCCCCAATCCGACCAGGACGCCTTGAGCCCCTTGAGCGAGGCCGGGCGCGACTCGCCGATGCCGCGGTAGTCGTAGGTCATCACGTCGAAGCCGTTGGCGAACAGGTAGTCGGCGAAGCGAAAGTAATAGCGGCAGCGCACCGAGGTCGCGGCGTTGATGATCACCACTGCGCGCGCCGGATCGGCTTGCGCGTGGCGCCAGCTGAAGCCGCCAAGACGGAAACCGTCCGCCGCCACTTCGCTGAAGCGTTCACTGGGGCCGGGCGCCGGCTCGGCAGTGGCGGGGCCGGCGGCCGGCAGGTCGGGCGAGGACAGCAGGGACATGGGCGGTTGTTCCTTGGCGGCTGTAACGGGCCGGAGCGACCCCTGGCGTTCAGCGACGATTTTTTTGTGCGCCCATTAATACCCGGGCGATCCACAGCGCGGCAACTGCCAGGGCACCCAGCAACAGGGTGCTGGTGCCCTGCCAGAGCAGCTCGATATAAAACTGGGTGGGCTGCAACGCCTGGCTGTAGGCGAGCTTCGGCCCGGCACGGTTGCTGGTGACGATCTGCCCGTCCAGCAGCGCGCTTACCAGGGTCCAGCCCAGCAGCGCAGTCAGTGCCAGCAGCACGCTGCCGATCAGCAAAAAAAACCAGGCCCCGCTGCGGGTCTTGCCGGGCTGGGGGTGGGGCAGGCGGACTCGGGTTCGCTTCTGGTTCACGAGAGCAGTTCCTTTGCGCCCGGATGGGCGGATGCCTGCAACTTTACTCCCAGGCGGGCCCATGGGAATAATCCGGGCCCGGTCGAGCCCGGGTATCCCTATTCGTCGATGGAGCCTTGAGCATGGAAGTGAAGAACCAGATGAGCCCGGAACAATGCCAGGGCATGGACGATATCCGCCGGGAAATCGATGCCCTGGATCGAGCGGTCATCGCCTTGCTCGGCGCGCGCTTCCAGTACGTACTGGCGGCATCGAAATTCAAGACCTCGGCGGCCACCGTGCGCGCCGAGGAGCGTTTCAAAGCCATGTTGGCCACTCGTCGCGATTGGGCGGCGGTCGAAGGCCTGAACCCGGATGCCATCGAGAAGATGTACAGCGATCTGGTGCAGCACTTCATCGCCGAGGAGATGAGGCATTGGCAGGCGGCGCAGGCTCCGATCCGAGGGGCTGGTCCCCTAGCCTAGGTACCTTTGGTTAAAGGCCTCACGCCGAATCGATCTAAACCGCCCTGTGTCAGGTTTTACACTCAATAGCAGGAGCTATGGGCGAGCCTGGTTGCACAAGGCGAGCGAGGGTTTTCATTCGGCTTCTGGCCTGAGACATGGCCTGGCCATTCAAGATGAAGCAGGGGAGACCCGGGCGCTGCCGTCCCGGGGCCAGAGGCCTGACGGTGGCGTCCCATTCAGTGGTTCGAGACGAACCCGGGAGTGGTCATCATGAAGTCCTTTTCTATGAGTGTCCTGTCAGGTGTTATCGCGGTGCTGCTATTGGCCGCACCAGTGAGCGTGCGCTCCGCCTCCACCAGCAATGAGCCGATCGACCCGGCTGGCGTGCAATTGGAGCCGCTGCAACAGAACGGCATTTCCTATGTCAGCGGCGGCATCGGCCTGGACGAGTCGCGGGCCATTCAGCAGGCCAAGGGTTACAACCTGCACATGACCTTTTCCGTCGGCTCAGGGAATGAATACACCTCGGATGTCGATGTGCTGATCCAGAACCCGCAAGGGCATCAGCTGTTGAGCCTGAGCGGAGTGGGCCCGATCGTCTTTGTGCAGTTGCCGGCCGGCAGATACCAGGTCATCACCACCCGCAAAGGGCTGGAACAGCGCAGCATGGTCGACATGAAAGTGGCGGCTATGCGCGATCTCAACATCCACTGGAATAACGGTTACTGAGAGAGGGCTGGAATGTTGCCCGGTGCTGAGTCTGGGCAATGGCCAATTGCACGCATGAAAAGCCCTGAATCGAGTGATTCAGGGTTTTTGCGGGTCGCTGCCAAATCAGCGGCCGGGCGTAGGAACCTGATCATAAGAAGCACCCAGCGCTTTGGGTGTTGTTTGCTGTCTATGCGTTATGGCAGCTGTACGCGGGCACGCTTCGGCGTGGCCGGATCTTGTGACCGGATCCTACCTCCGTGCTCCGCTGTTCGATCTTCTGGCCTGCGCCGATCAGCGCATACGCGTCCTCCACAAGCTGGTGAACAGCCTGTCCTGCTTGACCGCGCAAGCTGCCGACGCCAGCGATCTGTTCCAAATCGCCGACATCGCCTCGTTGCTGCTCGGTGATGGCGTGGCCCTGCTCGATGTGGCCCAGGGGCAGGCGATGGAGGCTGTAGGCGGGGCCGCTGATCGGCGCAGGCAGATAATGAGTGAAGGCAGCCAGGATCGATAGGATTCGGGCTGCCTTCAAATTGGCCTGACGCAGCCCTTAAGTCCCCACAGGGGGGGCAGCCTGAAGGGTTGGCAAACTGAGAGAGTGCCGGCAAGCCACGACTTGAGTCGGGTCATGGGGGGCGGGGTATTTCTGCCGGGGTGCAACACTCTTGGCGGTGCAGGTTATACGGGGAAGGGCCAAATCTCAGGCAACAAAAAACCCGCACTAGGCGGGTTTCTTGGTTGCTTTCACGTGATGCATACACCACCTGAAAGCTGAAGGTGGTGCCCAGAGACGGAATCGAACCGCCGACACGGGGATTTTCAATCCCCTGCTCTACCGACTGAGCTATCTGGGCAACGGGGCGCATTAAACGGGTTTTTCAGGGGGGCGTCAAGCAAGTTTTGAAAAAAATGTTTAATTATTACCGTCGCTTACGTTCCACCCCCGATTTTCAACAGCTTTACTCAGCCGGCGGCACGTAGCCGTCGGCCTTGGCGTATTCCTCGCCGGAGAAAAACTTGTCCATCTCGCCCTGCAGATATTTGCGATCGTCGGCATTCATCATGTTCAGGCGCTTTTCGTTGATCAGCAGGGTCTGGTGTTTCTGCCAGTCGGCCCAGGCCTTGGCCGAGACGTGATCGAAAATATCCTGGCCCTTGGCCCCCGGGTAGGGAGGGCGCTCCAGGCCCGGCAGTTCTTCCTGGTACTTGCGGCACATTACGGTGCGGGTCATGACGACTCTCCTGCATTCAAGACTTCGGCCGCGCGTTTGAGCAGTGTTTTCACCGGGGCGGCAAGGCCCAGGCGCGGCGGGGTGGCGAGGTTATACCAGAGCCAGTCGGCCTCGGCGACGTGCAGGGCCGACTCTTCGACCCGGATCAGCCAGGGTTCGATGGCCAGCTGGAAGTGGCTGAAGGTGTGCACCAGCCCGGGCATCTGCTGTTGCTGGCCCAGTTCCAGGGAGTGCTGCAGGGCCAGGTGCTGGATGTCGTCCAGGCCATCCAGCTCCGGCAGGCTCCACAACCCGCCCCAGAGGCCGCTGGAGGGCCGCCGGTAAAGCAGGATGGCGCCTTCGCGGTTGGCCAGCATCGGCATCAGGGTGCGCTTCTGAGGTACTTCCTTGCGTGGCTTGGGGATCGGGTAGCGGGTTTCCAGGCCGAGCATGTGGGCTTCGCAGCCGCGCTCCAGGGGGCACAACAGGCAGCTGGGCTTGCTCCGGGTACAGAGGGTCGCCCCCAGGTCCATCATCGCCTGGGTGTAGTGGTTGACCCGGCTATGGGGGGTGAAGCGCTCGGCGGCGGCCCACAACTGCCTGGCCACTTTGGGTTCGCCGGGGTAGCCCTCCTGGGCCGTGAAGCGTGCCAGCACCCGCTTGACGTTGCCGTCGAGGATCGGCGCCCGCAGGCCCATGCTGATGCTGGCGATGGCGCCGGCGGTGGACAGGCCGATGCCCGGCAGTTCGGTGAGCTTTTCCACGTCCCGGGGGAACTCGCCGCCGTATTCGGCCATGACGATCTTCGCGGTCTTCTGCAGGTTGCGCGCCCGGGTGTAGTAGCCCAGGCCGGTCCACAGGTGCAGCACCTCGTCTTCCGGGGCTTCGGCCAGGGCCTGCACCGTGGGCAGCGAGGCCATGAAGCGGTCGAAGTAGTTGAGCACGGTGCTGACCTGGGTCTGTTGCAGCATGATCTCCGAGACCCACACCCGATACGGGTTGATGTCCTGCTGCCAGGGCAGGTCATGGCGGCCGTGGCGGTCGTACCAGTCCAGCACCGCCGTTGAAAACGCCTCGGCTCTCATCGCTTGAACAGCCCCTTGAGCGCGTTCTTCAGTTCCGGGCTGACCTTGTCCCCCAGTTTCTCGTCGATCTTTTGCTGCAGGCGGTCACCGGCCAGCTTGGCTGCTACCTGGCCCAGGCCGTCCTTGTCCAGGCGGCAGGCCTTGGCCCCCAGCTCCAGCGGGCCGCGGCAGCGCAGCGGCAGCTCGATGCCGGTAAAGCGCTCGCCCACCTGGCAGGCCGGGTCCGGGTTATCCCGCAGGTCGCCTTCGACAATGATGCCGACCCGGTAGTCCATGCCCAGCACTCGCAGGTCGATGTCGCCGTTGCCGTTCACCGTCATGCCGGGGATGCGCACTTTCAGGTCCGGGTTGCTGGCCACGCCATTGCGCAGCGTCAGGTTGCCCTTGAGTTCCTGGAAGGGCGTGTCCTTGCCCCGTGGCGTGCTGCTGAGGTTCTTGCGGTTGAGCACGGCGATGCCCTGGCACAGCTGCTGTTCGATATTGGCGTTGAGCAGCACGCCGTTGTTGATGACGAAGCTGGCGGTGCCGTTGAGGCTGTCGATCAGTGCCTTCTGGCTGTTGCCGCTGCCGCTGAGGTTGCTGTTCAGGGTCACCAGGCCCTTGACCGGAGGATTCTGGCCCTGGCTTTCGAGGATGCGTTCCACCGGCACCCGGTTGATCTTGGTCTGCAGGCTCAACTGCGGTGTGCTCTGGCGCACATCGAGGTTGCCGCTGGCATCGAAGCTGCCGTTGTACAGCTCGCCGCGCAGGCTGGAAAGCTTGAGCAGGCCACCCTGGCCGGAGGCCTTGAGTGCGGCATTCTGGATCGGCAGCTTGTCCAGGGTCAGTTGGCCGAAGTTCAGGTCGGCATCGACGTCGAGTTTGCTCAGGCGCTCCACCGGCAGCAGGCGGTCAGTACTCCAGGCGCCCTTGGTCGGTGCGTTGGGCAGCGGGGTGCTGCCGGCTCCGGCCATGGCATCGGCTTCGCTGCTCTGCACTTCGGCCTTGCGTGCCGATGCCGCGCTGTTGGCTTCGGCGGACTTGGGCGGCAGGTAGCGGTCGACATTGAAGGTGTCGGCCTTGAGCTGGGCGCGCAGGGATTGCTTGTCGAAGTCCTCGATGGCCAGGCGGCCGCTGAAGGTGCTGTCGTCGAGCTTCAGGTTCAGGTCTTCCAGGGCCAGGCTGGTGGGCGTGCCTTGCAGGCGGCTGACCAGCTCGACCTTGCTCAGGCTGCCTTCACCCATGGCGGGCAGGGTCTGGCCGATGCTGTCGACGAATCTCGCCAGGTCGAACTGGGCAATGGAGATGCCGCCGCTGATCTGCGGGGTCTTGTCCAGGTCGTTGACCTTGAGCTCACCCAGGGCGCGCAACTGATTGAGGGAGACCTTCAGGCCGGTCCACTGGGCAACGTTGGCGGCCTGGTCCAGCAGCAGCTGGCCCTGGGCTGCGAAGGTCAGGGTCTTGCCTTGCAACGGGTCGCCGGCGGCTTCGCCGGACAGGCGCATGTCTTCGAACTGGTAGCGCTTCAGGGCGCGGTCGAAGCGCAGTTCGCCATTGAGTTCGGTGCGCACGCGCACTGCGGGTTGGCTGCTGGCGAGGAAGGCCGTGAGCTTGACCGGGGTGTTGGTGGCTTCGTGAATCGGCCCGGTACTCAGCTGGATGCTTTCGGCGGTGAACTGCTTGTCGGTCTGTTCATCGTTGTACTCAACCCGGGCGTTGTTCACGGTCAGGCTGTCGATGTCCAGGCGGATCGGCTGCGCGGGTTTGTCCGCGCCGGCTGGTGGTTGGCTGGCTTCGCCGGTGCTGGCGGCCGGAGTCTCGGCCTGCTTGTCGGTCGGTGCGGCCTTGCCAATGTCCTGCCAGTTGCCGTGGCCGTCCTTGTTGCGGGTCAGGCGCAGGTTCAGGCCTTCGACACGCACATCGCTCATCTGCACTTCGCGGCGCAGCAGCGGCAACACCCGGACCGACAGGCCGAGCATCTGCAGGTCGGCGAAAGGTTGGGTCGGGTTGGCCAGGGTGGCGACGCCGGCATCGTGCAGTTCCAGGCCCAGCCAGGGGAACAGGCTCCAGCCGATGTCGCCATTGAGCGTCAGCTCGATGTGGGCCTTGTCGCGGGCAATCTGGCGAATCTCGTCTTTGTAGTCGTTGGGATCAAACAGGTGGGTCAGGGCGAAGCCCAGAGCCACGATGATCAGCAACAGCCCGAGAATTACCAGACCCAGGATTTTGCCGAACGCTTTCATGGGCGAGTCCTTGTATGTCGAATTCAAAATTTAGCGGGGGAGTATAGCGCTCTGAACCTGACGACTGGTCACCCATTGCAGTTAGAGGTTTTTTCGTTGTAGCGGTTTTTTTTGGCCAGCGGCCTGGCCTGTGGGCAAAGCAGCTGCGGGAAAAAAGGTGATGTCAGTTTGGTTTTTTAGTTTGTCGCAAATGGTAACCTCTCGCGGTTCGTCCGCCCTTGTGCGACTTAATGTCGCGTCTGCCCAAATGGAGCTTTACTCAATAAAACGACCGCGCCGGTGTGCCAAGGTCGTCGCAGAAGAGTGGCCGATGAACAATTCTAATAATTGGGGGAAACATCCATGAGCACTAGCAACGCGGCGGCCAGTCCGTCCGCTCAGCCAGCGTTCTTGTCCAAAGAACGCATCATCGCCAAGCCCGGTTTCAACCGCTGGCTGGTTCCACCGGCCGCTCTGGCCATCCACCTGTGCATCGGCATGGCCTATGGCTTTTCGGTGTTCTGGCTGCCGCTGTCCAAGGCCCTGGGCGTCAGTGCGCCCGTGGCTTGCGAGCCCGGCATGGGCTTCATCGCGCAGATCTTTTCGTCCCAGTGTGACTGGCCGATCTCCATGCTCGGCTGGATCTACACGCTGTTCTTCATCTTCCTGGGGTGCTCGGCGGCGATCTGGGGCGGCTGGCTGGAACATGCCGGCCCGCGCAAGGCCGGTGTGGTTTCGGCACTGTGCTGGTGCGGCGGCCTGCTGATCTCGGCGCTGGGGATCTACACCCACCAGATCTGGCTGATGTGGATAGGCTCCGGGGTCATCGGCGGTATCGGCCTGGGCCTGGGCTATATCTCCCCGGTGTCGACCCTGATCAAGTGGTTCCCGGACAAGCGCGGCATGGCCACCGGCATGGCGATCATGGGCTTTGGCGGCGGCGCCATGGTCGGTGCGCCCCTGGCGGCGGCCCTGATGGGCCACTTTGCAACGCCGACCAGCGTTGGCGTGTGGCAGAGCTTCCTGGTGATGGCGGCCATCTACTTCGTGTTCATGATCGGTGGCGCCCTGGCCTACCGGGTTCCGCCTACCGGCTGGAAGCCTGAGGGCTGGACCGCACCGGCGAAGAAAGCCGCCAATGCGATGATCACCCACCGCCACGTGCACGTGAACGTGGCCTGGAAGACCCCGCAGTTCCGCCTGGTGTGGCTGGTGCTGTGCCTCAACGTTTCGGCCGGTATCGGCATCCTCGGCATGGCCTCGCCCCTGCTGCAGGAAGTGTTTGCCGGCAAGCTGCTGGGCAATGGCCTGACCTTCAGCCAGCTGGACGCCGGGCAACTGGCGCAGATTGCCGCGATTGCCGCCGGCTTCACCGGTTTGCTGAGCCTGTTCAACATCGGCGGGCGGTTCTTCTGGGCGTCGTTCTCCGACTACCTGGGCCGCAAGAACACCTATTTCGTGTTCTTTGCCCTGGGCTTTGCCCTTTATGCGCTGATCCCGAACCTCGGCCACCTGGGCAATATCGCCCTGTTCGTGGCGGCGTTCTGCATCATCCTGTCGATGTACGGCGGCGGTTTCGCCACGGTGCCGGCCTACCTGGCGGACCTGTTCGGCACCCAGATGGTGGGCGCTATCCACGGTCGCCTGCTGACCGCCTGGGCCGCGGCGGGCGTGCTGGGCCCGGTGCTGGTGAACTACCTGCGCGAGTACCAGCTGAGCATCGGCGTCGAGCGCGCTGCGGCTTACGACATCACCCTGTACATCCTCGCCGGCCTGCTGGTGCTGGGCTTTTTGTGCAACCTGCTGGTGCGCCCGGTGGCCGACAAGTACTTCATGACCGATGAGCAACTGGCGGCCGAGCAGGCCCTGGGTCATGACAAGGGCGCTGACAGCAGTGTCGTGCTGGAGTGGAAAGCTTCGTCCGCCAGTCTGCCGGTGGTGATCGCTGCCTGGCTGGTGGTGGGCATTCCCCTGGCCTGGGGTGTGTGGGTGACCTTGCAGAAGACGGCGGTGCTGTTCCATTGATGGCTTCGCCGGCAAGCCCGCTCCTGCTCAGGAGCCGGCTTGCCGGTGCACAAGGTGCCTCGGTCTTGTAGGCCTGGCACCTTCACCAGCAAGTCAGTTTCTACAGTTGTCATGACAGGTACAGCCCCGCAGCCATTGGCTGGCGCCCGTCAGGATATTGTCCATCGTGTTTCTGTTTAGCCGCCGTGGGGCCTATACTATTCGCCTTTTTCGCCCAATGATTTTGCGGAGCTGGTGATGGCCGAACGTAAGGCATCTGTCGAGCGCGACACTCTGGAAACCCAGATCAAAGCCTCGATCAACCTGGATGGCACCGGAAAGGCCCGATTCGATATCGGCGTGCCCTTCCTTGAGCACATGCTGGACCAGATCGCCCGGCACGGGCTGATCGACCTGGACATCGAAAGCAAGGGCGACCTGCATATCGACGACCACCACACCGTGGAGGATGTCGGTATCACCCTCGGCCAGGCATTCAGCAAAGCCATCGGCGACAAGAAAGGCATCCGTCGCTACGGCCATGCCTATGTGCCGCTGGATGAAGCCCTGTCCCGCGTGGTGATCGACTTCTCCGGCCGCCCTGGCCTGCAGATGCATGTGCCGTTCACCCGCGCCACCGTCGGTGGTTTCGATGTCGACCTGTTCCAGGAGTTCTTCCAGGGCTTCGTCAACCACGCCAACGTGACCCTGCACATCGACACCCTGCGCGGCACCAACACTCACCACCAGATCGAGACCGTGTTCAAGGCCTTCGGCCGCGCGCTGCGCATGGCGGTGGAGCTGGACGAGCGCATGGCCGGCCAGATGCCGTCCACCAAGGGTGTGCTGTAATGCAGACCGTCGCCGTTATCGACTACGGCATGGGCAACCTGCACTCGGTGGCCAAGGCCCTGGAGCACGTGGGCGCCGGCAAGGTGCTGATCACCAGCGATGCCAGCGTGATTCGCGAAGCTGACCGGGTGGTGTTCCCCGGAGTGGGCGCGATCCGTGACTGCATGGCCGAGATCCGCCGCCTGGGCTTCGATGCCCTGGTGCGCGAGGTCAGCCAGGACCGTCCGTTCCTCGGTATCTGCGTGGGCATGCAGGCGCTGCTCGACCACAGTGAAGAGAACGAAGGCGTGGACTGCATCGGCCTGTTTCCCGGCCAGGTGAAGTTCTTCGGCAAGGGCCTGATCGAGGATGGCGAGCACCTGAAGGTGCCGCACATGGGCTGGAACGAAGTGAAGCAGGCGGTGGATCACCCGCTGTGGCACAACATTGCGGACCTGGCGCGCTTCTACTTCGTGCACAGCTACTACATCAATGCCGGTAACGCGCGGCAGGTGGTGGGCAGCGGTCACTATGGCGTGGATTTCGCCGCGGCGCTGGCCGACGGCTCGCGTTTCGCCGTGCAGTTCCACCCGGAGAAAAGCCATACCCACGGCCTGCAGCTGCTGCAGAATTTCGCCGCCTGGGACGGTCGCTGGTAAATGGCGATCAAGAAACCCAAGCCGCCGATCCTGAGCCTCACTGCCGAACAGGAGAGCGAGGCGACGCACAAGATCAAGCGTTTCCTGGAGGATCGGTTCGAGCTCGAGCTGGGCTCGTTCGAAGCGGCGGAGGTTCTTGAACTGTTTACCCGCGAAATTGCTCCGCACTATTACAACCGGGCGATTTTCGATGTGCAGGCGCACCTCAAGGAGAGGTTCGAAAGCATCGAAAGCGACCTGTGGGCGCTCGAGAAAAACTGATTTCCGAGTGAAGCTGAACAATCGAACTTGAAGGTTTGCCAGATGCTGATTATTCCCGCTATCGATCTCAAGGACGGCGCCTGTGTGCGTCTGCGCCAAGGCCGCATGGAAGACTCCACGGTGTTCTCCGATGACCCGGTGAGCATGGCCGCCAAATGGGTTGAAGGGGGTTGCCGGCGCTTGCATCTGGTGGACCTGAACGGTGCCTTCGAAGGCCAGCCGGTCAACGGCGAGGTGGTCACCGCAATCGCCAAGCGCTACCCGAACCTGCCGATCCAGATCGGCGGCGGCATCCGCTCCCTGGAAACCATCGAACACTATGTGAAGGCCGGCGTGAGCTACGTGATCATCGGCACCAAGGCGGTCAAGGAGCCGGAGTTCGTCGCCGAGGCCTGTCGCGCGTTCCCCGGCAAGGTGATTGTCGGCCTGGACGCCAAGGACGGTTTCGTCGCCACCGACGGCTGGGCTGAAGTCAGCAGCGTGCAGGTCATCGACCTGGCCAAGCGCTTCGAAGCCGACGGCGTGTCCGCCATCGTTTATACCGACATCGCCAAAGACGGCATGATGCAGGGTTGCAACGTTCCCTTCACCGCAGCCCTGGCGGCCGCTACCCGGATCCCGGTGATCGCTTCCGGCGGTATCCACAACCTGGGCGACATCAAGGCCCTGCTGGACGCCAAGGCGCCAGGAATCATCGGCGCCATCACTGGCCGCGCGATCTATGAAGGCACCCTCGATGTTGCAGAAGCCCAGGCTTTCTGCGATTCGTACCAAGGCTGAGGACTCGCCATGGCACTGGCCAAACGCATCATCCCTTGCCTGGACGTGGACAACGGCCGGGTGGTCAAGGGCGTCAAGTTCGAGAACATCCGCGATGCCGGTGACCCGGTGGAAATCGCCCGTCGCTACGACGAGCAGGGTGCCGACGAAATCACTTTCCTCGACATCACCGCCAGCGTCGATGGACGCGATACCACCCTCCATACCGTCGAGCGCATGGCCAGCCAGGTGTTCATCCCGCTGACTGTGGGCGGTGGCGTGCGCACCGTGCAGGACATCCGCAACCTGCTCAATGCCGGCGCGGACAAGGTTTCGATCAACACCGCAGCAGTGTTCAATCCCGAGTTCGTCGGCGAAGCGGCGCAGCACTTTGGTTCTCAGTGCATCGTGGTCGCCATTGACGCCAAGAAAGTCTCCGGCCCGGGTGAAACCCCGCGCTGGGAAATCTTCACCCATGGCGGGCGCAAGCCCACCGGGCTGGACGCGGTGGAGTGGGCGAAGAAGATGGAAGGCCTGGGTGCCGGCGAGATCCTGCTCACCAGCATGGATCAGGACGGCATGAAAAACGGCTTCGACCTGGGCGTGACCCGGGCCATCAGCGATGCCCTGGGGATTCCGGTGATCGCCTCCGGCGGTGTCGGCAACCTCCAGCACCTGGCCGACGGCATCATTGAAGGCCATGCCAGCGCAGTGCTGGCGGCGAGCATTTTCCACTTCGGCGAATACACGGTTCCCGAGGCCAAGGCCTATATGGCTCAGCGCGGGATTGTTGTGCGGTAGCCACTGGACAGCATGGCGTGCTCACGGCACTCTTGAGCACGCCATGGATTCCGGTAGCCCGTCATGTTCAAACGTCTTCTAGTGGTTGTCGCCAGCGCTTCGCTTGTTCTTTGCGGCCTCGCCCGCGCTGATGAACCCGCCGACACCTCCCTGGTGTTGCTGACGGAAAACTTCCCCCCCTACAACATGGCCAAGAACGGCAAGAACTTCGCCCAGGGCGAGAATATCGACGGCATCGCCGTGGATATCGTCCGTGAAATGTTCAAGCGTGCCGGAATCAATTACAGCCTGACCCTGCGTTTTCCATGGGAGCGTATCTACAAGATGGCGCTGGAGCAGCCGGGCTATGGTGTGTTCGTCATGGCGCGCCTGCCGGACCGCGAACCGCTGTTCAAGTGGGTCGGCCCCATTGGCCCGGATGACTGGATCATGCTGGCTAAGGCCGGCAGCAAGATCACCCTCGAATCCCTGGAACAGGCGCGCAAATACAAGATCGGCGCCTATAAGGGCGATGCCATTGCCGAGACCCTGACCAAGCAGGGCCTGGCACCCCAGGTGGTGCTGCGGGACCAGGACAATGCCAAGAAGCTGGTGGCGGGGCAGATCGACCTCTGGGCCACCGGCGACCCGGCCGGGCGCTATCTGGCCAAGCAGGAGGGCATCAGCGGCCTCAAGACGGTGCTGCGCTTCAATAGCGCCGAGCTGTACCTGGCCCTGAACAAGGATGTCTCCGATGAGGTGGTGGCCAAGCTCCAGGCCGCCCTGGACCAGATGCGCCAAGAGGGGCTGGTGGAGGAGATCATGGGGCGTTACCTGTAGGCGCTTCGCTGGCAAGCCAGCTCCTGTGGCGAAGGCCTCTAGCGATAAACCCCGTTCTTGCCATGCCCGGCCATGGCCTTGTTACTGCGCAGGCTGATCATCGACTTGATATCGATCCACTCGATGCCCTGGGCCTTGAGCCTGGGCAGCTCACGTTCGAGCACTGCCAGGGTCTGTGGATAAGGGTGGCCGATCATCACCGCCGAACCCTGTTTGCGCGCCAGTTTGATCGCGGTCTGCAACTGTTGGCTGATCGCCGCTTCGGTACGTTCGTCATCCAGGAACACATCCCGGGAAACACTGGCCAGGCCGATCTTCTGCGCTTCGGCGGCGGCCACCGTCTGGGCGCTGGTGCGGCTGTCGACGAAGAATTTGTGTCGCCGCTGCAAGTCGCCCATCAGCCAGGCCATGGCCTGGGGCTGGGCGGTCATGCGGCTGCCCATGTGATTGTTGATGCCGCTGGTGTAGGGCACGGCCTGGAAGGCGGCTTCCAGGCGTTTTTGCAGCTCTTCGATGGGCAACTCGGGGTGCCAGGCAAACGGCCCGGTGGCCGGGTCCATGGGCATGTGCAGGATGACGATCTTGCCGGCGCGATGGGCCTCGCGAGCGAATTCGGCAGCGTGGGGCGTGTCGGGCATGATCGCCGTGGTGACCGGGCCGGGCAGGGCCAGTACGCGACGGTCACGGGGCAGGTTCTGGCCGAGGTCGTCGATGATCAGGCTCAGGTAGGCCTTGGGCGCAGCGGCTGTGGGTTCGGCGGCTTGGGTCGCGAGGGGCAAGAGGCACAGCAGGGTGAGCAGCGGGGCCTGGAGCGAGCGCAACAGCAGTGAGCAGCGGGAAATCATGGGGATCGGGATCAGGCCTTTAGGGGAATGGGCACCCTGGCGGGCGCTTCGCTGGCGAGCCAGCTCCTACGCAAGCCGGCTCCTGTAGGAGCCGGCTTGCCGGCGAAGGGTTCAATCATTTGCCGCGGGTGATGCTCAGCCCCTTGAGCAGGCTCAGGGCCTGGGCCAACTGGTAGTCGTCGTCCTGCGGCATCGGCTTGGCCTTGCTCGCTGCACCACTGGGCTTGTCGGCGCCGCCGTTGCCATTGCCCAGGTGGCCCTGCAGGTCGGCTTCCTTGAAGTACTCGCCGTCCTGGGACTCGCTGGTGATCTTGGCGCGGCGCACTTCGATGTCCGGAACGATGCCCTGGGCCTGAATCGAGCGGCCGTTGGGGGTGAAGTACAGCGCGGTGGTGATCTTCAGCGCCCGGTCGTTGTTCAGCGGCAGCACGGTCTGCACCGAGCCCTTGCCGAAGCTGGTAGTGCCCATCAGTACTGCGCGCTTCTGATCCTGCAGGGCACCGGCGACGATCTCCGAAGCCGAGGCGCTGCCGCCGTTGATCAGCACCACCATCGGTACGGCTTCGCTTTCGTCCTTGCCGGTGGCGGAGAAGCGCAGCTCGGAGTTGGCGATGCGGCCCTTGGTGTAGACGATCAGGCCCTTGGTGATGAAGTGGTCGACCACCTCCACCGCGGCTTGCAGCACGCCGCCCGGGTTGTTGCGCAGGTCGAGGATGATGCCGTTGAGCTTCTTGCCGTTGTCCTTGCGCAGCTTGGCCAGGGCCTTGGAGACTTCCTCGCCGGTCTTGACCTGGAACTGGGTGATGCGGATGTAGCCGTAGCCCGACTCCAGCAGCTGGCTCTTCACGCTTTTCACCTGGATGGTGGCGCGGGCCAGGGTCACGTCGAACGGCGTGCCGCCGTCGCGCACCAGGGTCAGGGTGATCTTCTGGCCGATCTTGCCGCGCATCTTGTCCACGGCTTCGGTCATGGTCTGGCCACGGGTCGGCTGGCCGTTGATCTTGACGATCAGGTCGCCGGCCTGGATCCCGGCCTTGGATGCCGGGGTGTCGTCGATGGGCGAGACCACCTTGATGAAGCCGTCCTCGGCGCCGACTTCGATGCCCAGGCCGCCGAATTCACCGCTGGTGCTTTCCTGCAGTTCGGCGAAGTCTTCCGGGCCCAGATAGGCAGAGTGCGGGTCGAGGTTGCTGAGCATGCCCTTGATGGCATTCTCCAGCAGGGTCTTGTCGTCTACGGGTTCGACATACGCTGCCTTGATGCGGTCCATGACCTCGGCGAAGGTGCGCAGCTCTTCCAGCGGCAAGGGCGCCTTGGTGGTCGCGGCGGTTGCTGCTTGAGCGGTTTCGGCGGCAAACGCCTGAGGCGCTCCGATCACCAGGGCGATCGTCAGGGCCAGCGAGGTAAGGCGGGACAAATGCAGCATGTCGAACGAACTCCTAATTTAGATGCAGCGCTTATCCTTGCGCGTGGCACCACTGTGCCGGGTCGCTGGGGCGGCCCTGCTGACGAATTGCAAAGTACAGCGCAGGAGTGTCCTGTCCGCCACTATTACCGACGGTGGAGATGGACTCTCCGGCCTTGACCACGTCGCCGGCTTCCTTGAGCAGCGTCTGGTTGTGTCCGTAGAGGCTCAGGTAACCGTTGCCGTGATCGAGGATCACCAGCAGGCCGGCGCCGCGCAGCCAGTCGGCGAACACTACCCGGCCACCGTGCACGGCGTGCACCTGGCTGCCGGCGGCGGCGCTGATCATCACGCCGTCCCACTTGGAGCGGGAGTCGTCGCCACGGGTTTCACCAAAGCGTGCCAGTAGTCGACCATCAACGGGCCATGGAAGTTTTCCCCGGGCTGAAGCAAATGCCCCGCCATAGGAAGGGCCGGCGCTGGAAACCAGGGCTCCAGGGCTTGATCTTGCGGGTTTGCGCGGCTCATCGCTGGCGTCGGCCTGAGCCTCACGCAAGCGCTTTTTTTCGGCTTCCTGCTGGGCGATCAGCGCTTTCTGGCGCGCTTCTTCTGCCTCGCGGGCCTGGCGGGCCAGGGTTTCTTCAATGGTTTTCAGGACCTTGGCCAGGTCGGCCTGGTCCTGTTCACGGGCCTTGAGCTTGTCGTCCCGGGCCTTCACGTCGTTGTTCAGCTTGGCCAGGGCCAACTGCCGCTCTTTGCGGACCTTGTCGAGTTCTTCACGCTGGGTGTCGAGGCTGCTCTTCTGCACCAGCAACTGGGCCTGTTGCAGGGAGATGTCCTTTTCCACATTGGCCAGCTGACGCAGGGTTTCGTTGAAATTCTTCAACTGCTCCAGGCGGGCCTGGCTCAGGTAGTCGTAATAGGTCAGGGTGCGGGCGAATTTTTCCGGATTCTGCTGGTTGAGCAGCAGCTTGAGGTACTCCTGGCGCCCGTTCTGGTAGGCCGCGCGGGCCTGGATGGCGATCAGTCGCTGCTGTTCAGTGCGCGCGCTCTGGAGTTTTTTTTTCTCCTCATCGAGTCGCTGCAGCTCGGATTCGCTTTTTTTCAGCTCTTTCTGCAGGGCTTCGACCTGCTTCTCCAGCTTGCCCATCTCGGTCTCGGTGCCGCGCAGGTCTTTCTGCACGCCGGACTTCTCTTCCTGCAGCTTGCCCAGCAGCTTTTTCAGCTCGGCAATGTCCTGACGCGTGGCGTCCAACTGTTGTTGGGTTTGCGCGCGCTCGTCGGCGAAAGCCGGTTGGAGCAGGCAGATCAGAGCAAGGGTAATCAGGGCGCGAAGCATAGAGGCGGGCGACACCAGGGAAAGGGACGGCCTAGTATGCCCGCCCATCGCTGCAAAAAAAACGCCTCAAAGCCAACTGCTTTGAGGCGTTCGTCATAAAAAGCCGTTTCCGGGCCGTTATTGGGCCATTTGCTATCAGCGTGCCGCCGCCGTGGCCTGGGGCGGCGGCGCCGATCAACCTTGTGCGGGCGAACGAGCCTGATGCTGCAGCGCCTGGGTGCCGGCCTTTGCGGCCGAGGCATCCTGGCCGGCCTGGCTGTCTTGCCGGGCCCGCAGGACCACGATTCCCGGGACGTTGTGAACGTACTCCATGAAGGGTGAGTCGATGACCGCGCCCTGGTCCTTTTTCGAGGAGGCGTTGCGCAGGACCGGGCCCTGGGCCGTCTGAATGAACAGCCCGGTATGGGTGACGTCCAGGCCCGAGAGGTGGGTATAGATGCCGATGTAGTCGCCGGTTCGCAGGTGGCTGAGCAGATGCTGGTCAATCAATGCGCTGGGAATGTAGGTGATGTCGCGTTCGGCCACGGGCAGGCCGGGCAGGTAGCGGCCGCCATCGGCCTTTTGATTGAGGCGCTTGGCCACGGTCACCGCGTTCGCACTCAGCTGGGCGGTCACATCCTCGGCCATGGGTTGCCCGGCATGGGCCCAATCGGTGAAGAAGTGGCGGCGGTTGAGGAAGTTGATATCGCCGTTCACGTAGCGAATCTGCACCAGGTTGTTAATGAAGCCGGCCTCGTCGCTGGACTGGCGCAAGGCCTCGACGTAATCCAGGTAGGTGAAGCAGTCCAGGCCCCTGAAGTCGACCACCAGCTTCTCGGCCAGGGTTGCGGAGCCGTGCAGCCGGTTCGCCGCGTAAGGCGTGTGCAGGAACTCCCGGGAAATCAGGTCGTTCATCTGGCCTATGTCGGTAGAGCCCCGAGGAGGCTGGATCTTCAGCAGTGCTTTCAATTTATCGGCGGTCTGAGCATCCATTTCCACCGGGCTGTGTTGCTGTGCGAGGGCACTGGCATCCACCGGCTGTTGAGCAGGAATCTGGCTTGCACAGCCTGACAGGAGGGAGGCCAGAAGCAGCGTAGCCGTCTTGTTCATGGAGATTCTCTCTGCTGTTATTGATAACGATAATCATTATTCAATAAGTGCCCGGCGCTTGTCTGCTTTTACTTCCATGGCCCTGATTCGCCCTGTGCAAGGCCACCATGAAAAACGCCCGACGGTTGCATCGGGCGTTTTTGCCTGCAATGGCGAGCTGGAGGGATCAGTGCGCTGGGTCCACCAGGATCGACGTGCCGGTCATTTCCGCGGGCTTGGGCAGGCCCAGCAGCTTGAGCATGGTGGGCGCCACGTCCGCCAGAACCCCGCCTTCACGGACTTTCAAGGCGCGTTTGCCGACATAGATGAATGGCACCGGCTCGGTGGTGTGGGCGGTGTGGGCCTGGCCGGTGGATTCGTCGGACATCTGCTCGACGTTGCCGTGGTCGGCGGTGATCAGGGCTTCGCCGCCGACCTTTTCCAGGGCGTCGACGATACGTCCGACGCACAGGTCCAGGCATTCCACGGCTTTGACCGCCGCCTCGAACACGCCGCTGTGACCGACCATGTCGCCGTTGGCGTAGTTGACGATGATCACGTCATAACGCTGGTGCTCGATGGCGTCGACGATCTTGTCGGTGACTTCCGGGGCACTCATTTCCGGCTGCAGGTCGTAGGTGGCGACTTTCGGCGACGGGATCAGGATGCGCTCCTCGCCCGGGAACGGCTCTTCGCGGCCACCGGAGAAGAAGAAGGTGACGTGGGCATACTTCTCGGTCTCGGCGATGCGCAGTTGGGTCTTGCCGTTTTTCGCCAAATAGTCGCCCAGCACGTTTTCCAGGCTGCCCGGAGCGAAGGCCGACGGCGCGGGGATGCTGGCGGCGTACTGGGTGAGCATGACAAAGCCGGCCAGCTTTGGCTGGCGCGCACGTTCGAAGTCCTTGAAGTCGTCCTCGACGAAGACCCGGGTCAGCTCGCGGGCCCGGTCGGCGCGGAAGTTCATGAACACCACGGCATCGCCGTCTTCGACCTTGACCGGTTCGCCGATGGTGGTGGCCTTGACGAATTCATCGCTCTCTTCGCGGGCGTAGGCGGCTTGCAGGCCTTCCTGGGCGGTGGCGGCGTTGAACTGGCCCTGGCCGTCGACGATCAGGTTGTAGGCCTGGGCCACACGGTCCCAGCGATTGTCGCGGTCCATGGCGAAGTAACGGCCGATCAGGCTGGCGATGCGGCCCTTGCCCAGGGTCTTGAAGGTTTCGTCCAGCAGTTCGATGGACGATTGGGCGCTTTTGGGCGGCGTATCGCGACCGTCGAGGAAGGCGTGCAGGTAGATCTTCTCGGCGCCGCGCTTGAAGGCCAGTTCGGCCATGGCGATCAGGTGGTCCTGGTGGCTGTGTACGCCGCCGTCGGACAGCAGGCCGAGGATGTGTACGGCCTTGTCGGCGGCCACGGCCTTGTCCACGGCCGCGCAAATGGTCGGGTTCTCGAAGAACTCACCGTCAC
This sequence comes from Pseudomonas sp. BIGb0176, assembly GCF_024810175.1. NCBI lineage: Bacteria > Pseudomonadati > Pseudomonadota > Gammaproteobacteria > Pseudomonadales > Pseudomonadaceae > Pseudomonas > Pseudomonas sp. BIGb0176. The sequence continues at coordinate 102,375 of NZ_JANUEC010000005.1, read as the reverse complement.
GGATGGCCTTGGTCACCCGGGTGAAGTCCTGATACACCACGCGACCGGCACCGAGGTTCATGTGGCCGACTTCGGAGTTGCCCATCTGCCCGTCCGGCAGACCGACGTCCATGCCCGAGCCGGAGATCAGGCCGTTGGGCATGCTGGCGCACAAGCGGTCCAGGACTGGCTTCTTGGCCGCATAGACGGCGTTGGATTCGTGGCTTTCGCTGTGACCGAAGCCATCCAGAATCATCAGGACCAAAGGTTTAGGCGTGGTAGTCATGGCGTCCACTCGTGGCTGGATAGGAAAGAGATGAAAGGGAGGTGTTGAAAAAGGGAGTGGCAGTTTAAAGCGAAGTTCCGGTGGAGTCACCGCCGGGCGGGGTTTGGTCGACCCGGAGGGCTGTGTATACTGGCCGACATTTTAACGCCCTGGAACCTCCTTAGATGGTTGCTCACCTGATTCAATTCGCCACTGAACACTACTTGCTCGTCGGCGCCTTCGCCATCCTGCTGGCTCTGTTGATCGCTCATGAATTGAGCCGCGGTGGCCGCAGCCTCAGCACCCGTGAACTGACCGCGCTGGTCAACAGCGAGCAGGGCGTCGTGATCGATATCCGTCCATCCAAGGACTATGCCGCCGGCCATATCGTCGGTGCACTGAACATTCCCCAGGACAAGCTGGCCGCCCGTGTCGGCGAGCTGGAGAAGCACAAGTCCAAGACCATCATCCTGGTGGACGCTCAGGGTCAGCACGCCGGCACCCACGCCCGCGAGCTGCTCAAGTCCGGTTTCACCGCGGCCAAGCTGTCCGGCGGCGTGGCCAGCTGGAAGGCCGATAACCTGCCATTGGTGAAGTAATGTCCAAGGTCATCGTCTACTCCAGTGATTACTGCCCTTACTGCTCGCGCGCCAAGCATCTGCTGGCGAGCAAAGGCGTAGCCTTCGAAGAGATCAAGGTCGATGGCAAGCCCCAGGTACGCGCCGAGATGGCCCAGAAGGCCGGGCGTACGTCCGTGCCGCAGATCTGGATCGGCGCCACCCACGTAGGCGGCTGTGATGATTTGTTCGCCCTGGAGCGTGCCGGCAAGCTCGACGCGCTGCTAGCGGCCTGAAATTCCCAACCCTATAGACCCAAGATCAAGAAGGACTCTGAGATGACTGACCAACAGAACACCGTTGCCGACGACGAAAGCGCACCGCAATTCTCCCTGCAGCGTATCTACGTGCGTGACCTGTCCTTCGAAGCGCCGAAAAGCCCGGCGATCTTCCGTCAGCAGTGGGAACCTAGCGTCGGCCTGGACCTCAATACCCGCCAGACAGCGTTGGAAGCCGACTTCCACGAAGTGGTGCTGACCCTGTCCGTGACCGTGAAGAACGGCGACGAAGTGGCCTTCATCGCTGAAGTCCAGCAGGCCGGTATCTTCCTGATCAAGAACCTGGATGAGGCTTCCATGAGCCACACCCTGGGTGCTTTCTGCCCGAACATCCTGTTCCCTTACGCTCGTGAAGCGCTGGACAGCCTGGTGACCCGCGGTTCGTTCCCGGCGCTGATGCTGGCCCCGGTGAACTTCGATGCGCTGTACGCCCAAGAGCTGCAACGCCTGCAGTCCGCTGGCGAAAACACCGTTCAGTAAGTGCTGGTTGCGGTACGAAAAAAGCGCCTGTAACGGCGCTTTTTTCATGCTCGGGCAAAACCTGTAGGAGCGGGCTTGCCCGCGAACCCCCGGCTCTACTTGAACCCCAACTGTCTCCAGCCTTCATAGACCGCAACGGCCACGGTGTTGGACAGGTTCAGGCTGCGGCAGCCTTCGCGCATGGGCAGGCGCAGGCGCTGTTCGCCGGGCAGGGCGTCCAGCACGTCCGCCGGCAGGCCCCGGCTCTCGGGGCCGAACAGGAAGGCGTCGCCCTCCTGGAAGCTGGCGTCATGGAAGGGGCGCGAGCCCTTGGTGGTGAAGGCGAACAGGCGCGGGTGGCCGAGGCTTTCCAGGCAACTGGCAAGGTCGGCATGGCGTTGCAGGGTGGCGTATTCGTGATAGTCGAGGCCGGCGCGGCGCAGGCGCTTGTCGTCCATTTCGAAACCCAGCGGCTCGATCAAATGCAGGTGGCAGCCGCTGTTGGCGCACAGCCTGATAACGTTGCCGGTATTCGGCGGAATTTCTGGTTGAAAGAGGATGACGTGAAACATGCACGGCTCCGAAGAGAAAGACAGGCTGCATTCTACGCCTGAAGCGTACTCGCGACCGAAGCTAATGCTGCGGGTGTTCGGCTCCCTGGCGATTGTCGGGGTGATGGTAGGGCTGATGATCGGCCGCTTGACCCAGCCTGATCCGGTGGCGTTGCAGCAGGTCGAGGTGGCGCCCGATGGGCTGGTGCTGTGGTTCAACCATGAGCCCAAGCTCCATGGGGAACACATCGATGGCACCGTGGCGCTGCTGTTCGATGCCCAGGGGCAGGCACAGAAGGGCCAGTTGCAGGTCAATCAGCGCAATGTGAACTGGCGGGTGCGCCGGGCGGACCAGGGTCTGCTGCTGAACCTGGTGGCCGCGCGGCCGCTGCGGGGCCAGTGGGACGGGAGCGAGGTGGAGGGGCGCTGGCGCCTGGCGATCCACCTGCGGGAGGAATAAAAGAGGGAAACCCCGGCCTGCCTGTACCAAGGCCCCCAAAAGCGGGAGGGGCTGAGCGCCACGAGGGCGATGAGTCCCGGTGTAAAGAAGGGGATTCCCGGCCTGCCTGTACCAGGGTCCCCAAAAGCGTGGCCCGTCGCGATGCGCGGGATGGGCCGGGTATTAAAGAGGGAAGTCCCGGCCTGCCTGTACCGGGGTTCCCGAAAGCCTGGCCCGTCGCTGTGAGCGGGGTGGGCCTGGTGTTAAAGAGGGAAGTCCCAGCCTGCCTGTACTGGGGTTCCCGAAACCATTGGCCGTCGCGATGTGCGTGCCGAGCCTGGTGTTAAAGAGGGGAATCCCCGGCCTGCCTGTACCAAGGTCCCCGAAACTGGGTAGTGACTGGGTTATTGCAGGTGGCGTGCCAGTTTTGGCTGCAGAGGCGTTGATTGCTGGGATAAAAAGCCGAAAGCCCCGTAATCCGGGGCTTTTGCGTTTTCGACGGAGGGCTTTTCAGAGCTGAGGCCCGGGTTGTACCCGGGCTGGATGGCACTGCAGCGCGCCTTCGGGCAGTGCATGCACCCCATCCTGGTGCACGCACATCCTCATCGTAGGAGCCGGCTTGCCGGCGAAAGCGCCTGTGGGCGCACTGCAAGGCTCAAGGGCCTCTCCGCTGGCAAGCCAGCTCCTACATGCCGCGGCCGGGGCTTCAGCCTTCCTCGCCTTCATCCTCGTCGCCACCGTCGACCTTCATCCCCAGCTCCTTGATCTTGCGGGTCAGGGTATTGCGCCCCCAGCCCAACAGGACCGCGGCATCGCGGCGGCGGCCGGCGGTGTGCTTGAGGGCGGTCTCGATCATGATCCGCTCGAAACTCGGTACCGCGCTGTCCAGCAGGTTCGATTGCCCGCGGGCCAGGGCCTGGTCGGCCCATTGGCGCAGGGCCTGTTCCCAGTTGGTGACCGGCGCTGAATCCTGGGGCAGGCTCAGCAACTCCGGTGGCAGGTCGCTGATATGCACCTCGCGACCCGAGGCCATGACGGTGATCCAGCGGCAGGTGTTCTCCAGCTGGCGCACGTTGCCCGGCCACGGCAGGTTCTTCAGGTATTCCTCGGTTTCGTTTTTCAGCAACTTGGGTTCCACCGCCAGCTCCTGGGCGGCGCGGCTGAGGAAGTGCCTGGCCAGGGTCGGGATGTCTTCGCGACGGTCCGACAGGCGCGGGATATGGATGCGGATCACGTTGAGGCGGTGGAACAGGTCCTCACGGAACTTGCCGGCGTGCACCAGGGTTTCCAGGTTCTGGTGGGTCGCGGCGATGATGCGTACATCGACCTTGACCGGGGTATGGCCACCGACCCGATAGAACTCGCCATCGGCCAGGACCCGCAGCAGGCGGGTCTGGGTGTCGGCTGGCATGTCGCCGATCTCGTCGAGGAACAGAGTGCCGCCGTCGGCCTGCTCGAAGCGCCCGCGCCGCAGGTTGGCCGCGCCGGTGAACGCGCCCTTTTCATGGCCGAACAGCTCGGATTCCATCAGGTCCTTGGGGATCGCCGCCATGTTCAGGGCGATGAACGGCGAAGCCGCCCGCGGGCTGTGGCGATGCAGGGCATGGGCTACCAGCTCCTTGCCGGTGCCGGACTCGCCGTTGATCAGCACTGTGATGTTGGAGTGGCTCAGGCGCCCGATGGCGCGGAACACCTCCTGCATCGCCGGCGCTTCGCCGATGATCTCCGGGGTGCGAGCCAGGGTCGGGGCCACTTCCAGGCCTTGCTGTTCCTGGGCGTGCTGATTGGCGCGCTTGACCAGCGACACCGCTTCATCGACATCGAACGGCTTGGGCAGGTATTCGAAGGCACCGCCCTGGTAGGAGGCGACAGCGCTATCCAGGTCCGAATGCGCGGTCATGATGATCACTGGCAGGCGCGGGTGCTGCTCGCGAATCCGTGCCAGCAGGTCCAGGCCACTGGCGCCGGGCATGCGAATGTCGGAAATGATCACGTCCGGGGCCTGGCGGGCCAGGCGGCTCATCACCCCGTCGGCGCTGTCGAAGCTCTGGGTGGTCATCCCTTCCTGCTGCAAGGCTTTTTCCAGGACCCAACGGATAGAACGGTCGTCATCGACGATCCACACGGTTTCACTACGGCTCATGTCGATGGGGCTCCTTGTTCCAGTGGCAGAAAGATCGAGAACGTGGTGTGGCCGGGATGGCTGTCACATTCGATCAGACCCTGGTGCTGGCTGATGATGTTCTGGGTGATGGCCAGGCCCAGCCCGGTACCGTCCGGGCGGCCGCTGACCATGGGGAAGAAGAGGGTGTCCTGCAGTTCCGCGGGGATGCCCGGGCCGTTGTCGATGATCTCGATCTTGCTCACCAGGCGATGGCGCACGTGGCCGATGGTGAACTGGCGCATGGTGCGGCTGCGCAGGGTGATGCGCCCCAGGCGCATTTCATTCTGGCTGCTGATGGCCTGCATGGCGTTGCGCACGATGTTGAGCACCGCCTGGATCATCTGTTCGCGGTCGATCAGCACGTCGGGAATGCTCGGGTCGTAATCGCGCACCAGGGTGATACAGCCCTGGCTTTCGGCTTCCACCAGGCTGCTGACCCGCTCCAGCACTTCATGGATGTTGGTCAGGGCCAGGGATGGCAGCTTGTTCGAGCCGAGCATGCGGTCCACCAGGTTCCTCAGGCGGTCGGCTTCTTCGATGATGACGTTGGTGTAGTCCTTGAGGCTTTCCTCGGGCAGCTCCCGGGCCAGCAACTGTGCGGCGCCGCGAATGCCCCCCAAGGGGTTCTTGATTTCATGGGCCAGGCCGCGCACCAGCATCTTGCTGGTTTCCTGCTTGGACAACTGGGCCTCTTCCTTGGTGATCCGCAGCAGCCGGTCCCGGGGGTGGACTTCCAGCAGCAGCAAGGTGTCGCCGTTGCTGAGGATCGGCGTCACCGCGTAGTCGACGGTCAGGGTCTGGCCGGTCAGTGCGGTGAGCATGGCTTCGCGCTTGGTGAAGGGGTGCGCCTGCTCCACCGCCTGGCGCAGGGAGCTCAGGGCCTCGGCGGATTCGGTGAACAGCTCGCTGATGAATTGCCCATGGCTGCGCTGGCCGCTGATGGCCAGGAGCATTTCCGCCGCCGGGTTCATGTACTCAAGGCGCAGGTCGGCATTGAGCAGGATGGTGGCGGTGGTCAGGTTGTCCAGAAGCAGGCGGTGCAGTGGGTCGCTGATGGTCATGGGTAGATGGTGACCTCTTTTGAAGCAAGACAATCCGGGGCCGGTCCCGAAGTGCGCGCGCGGCTAAGGCGCTGTGGTGGAGAAAATGCAAAAACCAAACCAAGGCTCCGAAAAGAAGCGCGCATGCCCTGAAACAGGCGTTTGAAGCCTGGTTCTGTGGCGTTTTGCCAGCTCTGGCGGGTATTTTCGAACCAAAATGGGCTGGTATTGGCACCTGAGTGCAAGGCATTGCACCAATATAGTGCATGAATCTGAGCGGCGCTCGATGGGCGCGCCTTGATAGAAGAATCAACGCCCGTTTTTCAGCGGCGCGGGGCAAAGGGCGGGTTTAGAGTGCTCGAACCCGATGCTTCAAGGTTTAGGATGCGGCCATGGAAAATGCCCCTCTGCTGTTCCAGCTTCCCGATGACGACACCCTGTATCAGGCGCTGCTGGCACGGGACCCGGCCTATGAAGGCTTTGCCTTTGTCGGGGTGAAGAGCACCGGCGTGTTCTGCCGCCTGACCTGCGCTGCACGCAAGCCCAAGCGCGAGAACACGGTGTTCTTCGGCTCCATCAAGGGTTGTGTCGAAGCAGGGTTCCGCGCCTGCCTGCGCTGTCGTCCGCTGGAGCGGGCCGGGGTCCAGGAGCCCTGGGTGCAGACCTTGCTCGAGCAGTTGGGCCGCGACCCGGAACGCCGTTGGTACGAGGACGACCTGGTCGCCCAGGGGCTGGACCCATCCACCGTGCGCCGTGCGTTCAAGCGCTATTTCGGCGTCACCTTCCTGGAAATGGCGCGCCTGCGTCGCATGGGCCAGGGCATGCAGCAACTGGCCTCGGGAGAGCCGGTGATCGAGGCGCAGATCAGCGCCGGCTTCGACTCCGACAGCGGCTTTCGCCACGCCTTCAGCCGCCTGGCGGGCCAGCCGCCGTCCAACTTGCGGGGGCGGGAACTGCTCAAGGTCGATTGGTTGCAGACCCCGATCGGCGTGATGCTGGCGGTGGCCGACGCCCAGGTCCTGCATCTGCTGGAATTCTTCGACCGCCCGGCACTGGCCAATGAGTTGCAGAACCTGCAGAAGAGCAGCGGTTCGAGCATAGGTTTCGGGCGTTTTGCCCCCATCGACCAGATCGAGGCCGAACTGCAGCGTTACTTCGCCGGCGAGGCGGTGCACTTCGCCACACCGCTGGCGATGAGCGCCTCGCCCTTTACCCGTACCGTCTGGCAGGCGTTGCGGGCCATTCCCCTGGGTACCACCTGCAGCTACGCCGAGGTGGCGCGGCAGGTTGGCTCGCCCTCAGCGGTGCGCGCGGTGGCCCGGGCCAATGCCGCCAACCAGATTTCCATTGTCATTGCCTGCCACCGGGTGATTGGCGCCGATGGCTCCCTGACCGGCTATGGCGGTGGTCTGTGGCGCAAGCGCTGGCTGCTGGAACATGAGCGGCGCCTGCACCACTTGCAGGGTGCATCAGCGAGCGGGCTGTAGCTCGCTGCCGGGCACCGGGTCGGGCCGGGAAACCTTATCCACAGGTGGCTGGGCGCCAGTCTGGCGCGCCAGTTCGTCGGCATCCGCCTGTTCCGCCGTGGACAGTTCGGCGGCGTTATGGCCGATGCGCTTGAGCAGGGCCAGCATGCATGCCAGCGAGACCAGGGCGTAGCAGGCCGAGGCGATGGCCACGCCGATGATGCTGCCGGTGCCATTGAGGATGCTCTGGGCCAGCACCGGCGTGGCGCCGCCCACCAGCAGTGAACACAGCTGATAGGAGATCGACAGTCCGCTGTAGCGCACCCGGGTCGGAAACGCCCGCGCCAGGATGCCGCCCACCGCGCCATAGAACATCGAGTGCGGCACCGTGGCCAGGCACATGCCCAGCACCGCGATCCAGTAGTGACCGGTCTCCACGGCGAAGAACATCGCCGGCATCAGCAGCAGCTCGGGCACCACCATCAGCACCATGGCCTTGCGCATGTCCATGCGTGAAACCAGCACCGCACCCAGGGGCTGGGTGATGAACTGCACCACCAGGGCGATGACGATCACGCTGAGGAAGCTGCCCTGGCTGTAGCCCAGCTCCTTGGTGGCCCAGGACAGGGCGAAGGTGCTCTTGAAATAGGTGACGTGGATGATCGGCAGCACCCCGGCCCCCAGCAGTACCAGGCGCCAGTGGTCGCGCAGGACTTCGAGAATCGGCAGCTTGACGGTCTTTTTCTGCTCCATCAGGCGCTTCATGTCATCGGATTCTTCCAGCTTGAGGCGGATGACCATGCCGATGATCACCAGCACCGCCGACAGCAGGAACGGAATGCGCCAGCCCCAGAGCAGAAAGTCCGGAGTCGGCAGGGCGCTGAGGCCGAAGAACACCAGGGTTGCCAGCAGGTTGCCGGCCGGCGAACCCTGCTGGGCGAAGGCGGCATAGAGAATGCCCTTGCCCTTGGGCGCGCTTTCGCTGGCGATGAGGATCGCCCCGCCCCATTCGCCGCCCACCGCGATGCCCTGGATGATGCGCAGGGTCACCAGGGCAATGGGGGCCCAGACGCCGATCTGCAGGTAGCTGGGCAGCAGGCCGATGCAGGTGGTGGCCAGGCCCATCATGATCAGGGTGATCACCAGGGTGGTCTTGCGGCCGATCTTGTCGCCCATGTGGCCGAAGATGATGCCGCCGACGGGGCGGGCGATGAACCCGGCCCACAGGGTGAGGAAGGACAGCAGGGTGGCCGTGCCGGGGGGCAGGTCGGCGGGAAAGAACACCTTGCCGAACACCAGGGCGGCGGCGATGCCGTAGGCGTAGAAGTCATACCACTCGATGGTGGTGCCGATGAATGAGGCGATACCCGCCTTGCGGGCTTTCTTGTGGGCAGCGGCATCCTGGGCAGCGTTCATGTTCAATTCCTGCGTTTTTATTGTTATATGCGCCCCTGATCGGGCGCATGGACCTCTGGCAAGGTCCGACCGCTGGGAGCCTATACAGGCAGGAATCGAAAAATATAATGATTAAATCTTATGGTTTGATACGTGATTGCGTATCGCGCCCCAACGCTCAGCGCCCTCCGGCGGCCGGTTTGATCAGGGACTTGAGCAGCCCGAGAAAGCTTTCGGCCGCCGCCGAAGGCTTGTCCTCCAGGCGGATCGCCTGGATCTGCGAAGGCGCGCCGGAGCCTTCGAGCTCGCCGTAATGCACGCCCGGCTGGCCGAGCATGGCCAGGGTCTGGGGCACCAGCGCCACGCCCATCTCGTGGGCCACCATTGCCACCACCGTTTGCCATAGCCGCGTCTCGTGGCGAATGCGCGGGCTGAACCCGGCCGCCACGCAGCGGGAAATGATCAGGTCGTGGTAGTGCGGCGAGACCGCCCGCGGAAACAGGATGAAATCGTCATTGGCCAGTTGCGCCAGGTCGATCCGCGCCTGGGTGGCCAGCGAGTGGCTCTGGGGCAGGCAGCAGAGGAACGGCTCGGCCAGCAGCGGTTCGCTGTGGATGCCGGCGGCGAAGGTGCTGCCATGGACGAAGCCGATGTCGATCTGGCCGCGTTGCAGGGCCTGGGTCTGGTCGGCACTGTTCATTTCCATCAGCACCACTTCGGTTTCCGGGTATTGCTGTTCGAAGGCCTTGACCGCCTCGGGCAGCCCGCGGTGCAGGATCGAGTTGACGAAACCCAGGCTCAGGCGCCCGGCAAAGCCTTCTGCCGAGCGCTGGGTCAGGTGCCGCGCCTGGTCGGCACGCAGCAGCAGGTAGCGGGCCTCGTCCAGCAGAACCTGTCCGGCGTTGGTCAGGCTCACCGACTTGTTGTTGCGATTGAGCAGTTGGACTTCCAGTTGCCCCTCAAGCTTCTTGATGTCGAAACTCAGGGCCGGCTGGGAAATGCACAGACGGTTCGCGGCCCGCCCGAAATGCAGTTCTTCGGCTACCGCGACGAAGTAGCGCAACTGTTTGAGGTCCATGGCGACTCCGGTTCTACGATATGGATTTCTTATCGTAGTTGATTGATTTTGTATTAGATACTTATCGATGGCGGCTCTAGTCTCGGCCTACAAAAAACAGGAGACGCGCCATGACCGCCGAGCCCCGCCCCATTGAAGACAGCCTCAACATCCCCGACAGCCGCGGCATCAACCTGTTCGAGTGCGACGCCGGCCTGGCCGCGCTGCTCCAGGTCTACCTGCCCTCGGCGGTCTACCAGCAGTGGTTGCCCACCTTGCAGCACCTGGGCGCCCGGGCCGGTGGCGAGCTGGATGTGCTGGCCCTGAGCGCCGACAAGAATCCCCCGGTGCTGCAACCGCGTACCCGCCGCGGCGAGAACCTGCAAAGCATCGCCAAGCATCCGGACTACGTCACCCTGGAACGGGTGGCCTTTGCCGAACTGGGGCTGGCTGCCATGAGCCACCAGCCCGGAGGCCCGCCGCCGCTGATCAAGTACGCCCTGACCTACCTGTTCGTCCAGGCCGAGTTCGGCCTGTGCTGCCCGGTGAGCATGACCGACTCCCTGACCCGCACCCTGTGCAAGTTCGGTACGCCGGAACTGGTGGCGCGCTACCTGCCGCAGTTGCAGTCCCAGGATTTCGAGACGCTGTTCCAGGGGGCGATGTTCATGACCGAACAGGCCGCCGGTTCCGACGTTTCACGCACCGAAACCCGGGCCCGGCTGGAAGATGGCCAATGGCGCCTGTTCGGTGAGAAGTGGTTCTGCTCCAACCCGGATGCCGACCTGGCCATGGTCCTGGCGCGCCCGGAAGACGCACCACCGGGCATGGCCGGGGTGACCCTGTTCCTGTTGCCCAAGGTGCTGCCCGACGGCTCGCGCAACCACTATCGGATCCAGCGCCTGAAGGACAAGCTGGGCAGCCGCTCGATGGCCAGTGGCGAGATCACCCTGGAAGGCGCCACGGCCTACCTGATCGGTGAGGTCGGCCGCGGTTTTCAGCAGATGGCCGACATGATCAACATGTCGCGCCTGTCCAATGGCGTGCGCGCGGCGGGGCTGATGCGCCGGGGACTGAGCGAGGCGTTGTACATCGCCCGCCAGCGCCGGGCCTTCGGCAAGCACCTGATCGAAATGCCGCTGATGCAGCGCCAGTTGCTGAAGATGATGCTGCCCGCCGAACAGGCGCGCTCGATGTTCATGCAGATCGCCAGCTTGCTGCCCCGGGCCGATGGCGGCGATGAGACGGCGCGCAAGTGCGTGCGGATCCTTACGCCGCTGATCAAGTTCCGCGCCTGCCGTGATGCCCGCCGGGTGACCGGCGATGCCATGGAAGTGCGCGGCGGGGTTGGCTATATCGAGGAGTGGAGCGATGCCCGGCTGGTGCGCGATGCGCACCTGGGGTCGATCTGGGAGGGCACCAGCAACATCGTCGCCCTGGACATTGCCCGGGCGGTGACTCGGGAGCAGGCGCTGGAGCCGTTGCAGGGCTATCTGGCCGGGCTGCTGGCCGAGGCCGATTTGCCACCGGCGAGCCGCCGGCTGTTCGATTCGGCCCTGTTGCGCACCGTGACCGGCTTCCATGCCGTGGCGCAGCAGCGCCGGGACGAGCAGGTGCGGCAGGTGGGCAGCGTTCTCTATCACCTGGCCAGCGCCATCTTCATGGCCTGGGAGGCCGCGCGCCAGGGTGCGGACCATCGGCGCCTGGCCCTGGCTCACCTGGTGCTGGTGCACAAGGTGTTGCCGCGCGATCCGTTGGGCCTTGAGCCGGTGATCGATGCCGAGCTGCTGGTGCGCCTGGCCAATGAAAGCCCGCTGTCCCAGGCCCAGGCCATGCAATTGCTGCCGGCCTGAATGGCCGTCCTTGTCCGATCTGCCGGAGTACATCCATGACGTTTGCCCAAGGCGCCCTGGCGGGCGTGAAAATCATCGATCTCAGCCGTGTGCTGGGCGGCCCCTACTGCTCCCAGGCCCTGGCCGACCACGGCGCCGACGTGATCAAGCTGGAACCTTTGAGCGGTGATGAGACCCGGGGCTGGGGGCCGCCTTTCGAAGGTGATGACGCGGCGTATTTTCGCGGCATCAACCGTAACAAGCAGGGGATCGCCGTCGACCTGTCGCGCCCCGAAGGCTTGGAACTGCTGATGCAGTTGCTGGAAGGCGCCGACGTGCTGATCGAGAACTTCAAGCCGGGCACCCTGCAGCGTTGGGGCATCGGTTACCAGGAGGTGCTGAGCCAGCGTTTTCCGGCGTTGATCCACTGCGGGATTTCCGGCTTTGGCGCCGATGGCCCGCTGGGCGGGCTACCGGGTTACGACGCGGTGATCCAGGCCATGGCCGGGCTGATGAGCGTCAACGGCGAAGGCGACGGCGGGCCGTTGCGCATCGGCCTGCCGATTGTCGATATGGTCACCGGCCTGAATGCCCTGGCGGGGATTCTCCTGGCCCTCAACGAGCGCCAGCGCAGCGGCCTCGGGCAGTCACTGGACATCTCCCTGTACGACTGCGGCGTGTCCCTGCTGCACCCGCACCTGCCGAACTACTTCGCCGCCGGCCAGACGCCCAAACGCACGGGCAACGCCCATCCCAACATTGCTCCCTACGACAGCTACCGCACCGCTGGCGAGCCGATTTTCCTGGCGGTGGGCAACGACCGCCAGTTCGCCCGGCTGTGCCAGGAACTGGGGGCCGGCGCGTTGCTGGAGGACCCGCGCTTTACCGACAACGGCCAGCGCTCGGTCAATCGCGAGGCCTTGAAGCAGCAACTGGAGCATTACCTGTCGGCACACGACGGCGCGTTGCTGGCCCCGCGGCTGATCGGCCTGGGGGTGCCTTGTGGTTCGATCGCCACCGTCGACCAGGTGGTGGCTCATCCCCACACCCGGCATCGCGGGCTGCTGGTGGAACTCGATGGCTACCGGGGCATAGGTTCGCCGGTGAAGTTGTCGCGCACGCCGGCCAGCTACCGTACGGCGCCGCCGAGCCTGGGGCAGGACACCCGGGCGGTATTGCAGGGGCTGGGCCTGGATGAATCGACCATCGCCGCACTGCTGGCCAGCGGCGTGGTGCACGGTTGAGGCTCAGGGGCGGCGGGCCCGCAGCAGAGTGAAGCTGATGGCCGGGGTCTGTTGCAGGACCTTGTCGCCAGCCAGCACCTGCACCGCCAACCGGTGCTGGCCACGGTCGATATTCACCAGTTGCAGCTCGGGCCCCTGGCCGGCCTGGCCATAGGGCTGGCCATCCAGCAGCAGGCGCAGACGGTGGCCGGGCCGCAGGCTGGGCTGCAACTCCACCTGCACGCTGAAACTGCCGTTGTTGGCGCGCAAGGCACCGTGCTCCGGTACGCCGCTCAGTTGCAGCCGTTCGTAGGCCAGAAGGGTGCTGGCAGGTTGTGCTGCCGGCGTATGTGGCGCCGGGGTGGCCGGGCTGGGGAGGCGATTCGGCGCGGGCGTTTCAATCTGCCGGTACGAGGTTCCCGGCGGCTGGTCGCTATAGGCGCGATTACCGGCCGAGTCGGTGTACTGGTAGATCTGCGCGCCGGCTGGCAATGCGCTGATCCACAGCAGGCAAGCAATGACGAGGTGCATCTCGCTGATCCTGGCGGGTGCCTGAAAGGCTCCAGCATAGGGTGCTGCTGCGCGTGGCACAGGCGTGGTTAACCTTTGAACACACATAACTCTGCCGTGGCACGAACCATCGCCAGTCGTCGCAGTGGGTCGCTGCTGCTGGCCTGATTGGCCCGGGCCAGCCATTGCGGGCATTGGCGGTCGGTGCGCTGCGGGCTGAAGTCGGCCAGTTGCTGCAGCAGGCGTTTTTGTAACTGATCAAGTTGGGGGCGGATCTGCCCGGCCAGGTCCTGGCGCGGAGTGTCCGGTGCCCGGCCTTGCAAGTACCAGGTCGAGAGTCGGGCGTATTGCACCAGCTTGTTGGCTTCGATCTGGGCGGCGAAGAACTGCCCAACCGTTTCTTCGCTCAAGTGATAGGTTGCGGCCTGGGCGGTTGCCCCGGCGATCACCTGTTGTTCCCGCGGGCGGTCTTCCACGGCCTTGTGGCTGTCCCATTTGCTCAGGGCCACCTGATCGGCAATCGCCAGGCGTTCGCCGATGCTCTGCAGCAGCGGGGCGAGGGCGGGCGGGGCGTCACTGGCGCAGGCGGCGGTGGCGAACAGGCTGCAAGTCAGGGCGAGGCACAGGTTGAGGCGCGAAGTCATGGGCGGGCTCGGCTGCTGATGGGGAGACGGTGCCCATGATGCACGCAACCACCCCGGGCAGGGCAAATGCGCGGGCATAAAAAAAGGCCTCCCGAAGGAGGCCCCTTGATCACGCGGCTTGCGCCGGCGTTACCGGATCAGCAGCTGTAGTACAGCTCGTATTCCAGTGGGTGTACGAAGGTACGTACCTTGATTTCTTCTTCGCTTTTCAGGGCGATGTAGGCGTCGATGAAGTCGTCGCTGAAAACGCCGCCTTTGGTCAGGAACGCACGACCTTTGTCCAGCTCTTCCAGGGCTTCCTTCAGGCTGCCGCAAACTTGTGGGATCTCTTTGGCCTCTTCAGGCGGCAGGTCGTACAGGTTTTTGTCAGCAGCGTCGCCAGGGTGGATCTTGTTCTGGATGCCGTCCAGGCCGGCCATCAGCAGGGCAGCGAAGGCCAGGTACGGGTTGGCAGCCGGGTCCGGGAAACGGGCTTCGATACGGCGGGCCTTAGGGCTCGACACGTAAGGAATACGGATCGAAGCGGAACGGTTGCGCGCCGAGTAGGCCAGCATGACCGGGGCTTCGAAGCCTGGCACCAGACGCTTGTAGGAGTTGGTCGCCGGGTTGGTGAAGCCGTTCAGGGCCTTACCGTGCTTGATGATGCCGCCGATGAAGTACAGAGCGGTATCGGACAGGCCGGCATAGCCTTCACCGGCGAAGGTGTTCTTGCCGTCTTTCCAGATGGACATGTGTACGTGCATGCCCGAGCCGTTGTCGCCGTACAGTGGCTTAGGCATGAAAGTGGCGGTGCGACCGTAGGCGTCGGCCACGTTGTGCACGACGTATTTCAGGGTCTGGGTTTCGTCGGCTTTCTTCACCAGGGTGTTGAACTTGACGCCGATTTCGTTCTGGCCGGCAGTCGCCACTTCGTGGTGGTGAACTTCAACGGTCAGGCCCATTTCTTCCAGTGCGTTGCACATGGAGGTACGGATTTCGTGGTCGTGGTCGAACGGTGGAACCGGAAAGTAGCCGCCTTTGACGCCTGGACGGTGACCCTTGTTGCCGCCTTCGATGTCCTGGTCGGACATCCAGGAACCTTGTTCGGAGTAGATCTTGAACATCGAACCGGAGATGTCGGACTTGAATTTCACTTGGTCGAAGATGAAGAACTCTGGCTCTGGGCCGGCGAATACGGTGTCGCCGATACCGGTGGCTTTCAGGTGCTCTTCGGCGCGCTTGGCGATGGCACGTGGGTCACGATCGTAACCCTGCATGCTCGAAGGTTCGATGATGTCGCACACCAGGATCAGGGTCGGTTCTTCGGTGAACGGGTCCAGTACGGCGGTTTCGTCGTCCGGCATCAGGATCATGTCGGAGGCTTCGATGCCTTTCCAGCCAGCGATGGAGGAGCCGTCGAACATCTTGCCAGCTTCGAAGAAGTCTTCATCCAGCGCATCACGAGCCGGCATGGTCACGTGATGTTGAGTGCCCTTGGTGTCAGTGAAGCGCAGATCAATCCATTTGACGTCATGATCTTTGATGAGTTGAACCGACTTCGACATAGTGTCCTCCGGGTGGCTTCGGGCTTGGTGTTGGAGTGCCCTTAGAATGTGGGTGATGCCGGCGCGAATACTCTGCCATGGCAACCTGCCTCACAAGGGAGCAAATTGCATGCCAGTGCCCCGAGATGGGTTTTCTGCCCCAAAATCACGCTTTCTGCGACGTATTGGGTTGAATGCCGGCATTCGGCGCACTGCAATGTAGCGTCTTTGCCAATAAATGACCCGTTTTGGTGCATCGAAAACCTTCTGCACATAAACTGGTTAAACCTTGAGCAATTTCCGCTATAATCCGCGCCCCCCTTTTTCGGCTGGCCCAGCGCGCGCTGTTTTCATGAAACTAATCGTTAAAGTTTTCCCGGAAATCACCATCAAGAGCCGCCCGGTTCGGACGCGTTTCATCCGTCAGTTGGCGAAGAACATCCGTGCCGTGCTCCGCGACCTGGACCCGGCCGTGGTGGTCAATGGTGTGTGGGACAACCTCGAGCTGGAAACCGCCGTCAGCGAGCCCAAGGCCCTGAAGGACATGACCGAGCGCCTGAGCTGCATGCCCGGCATCGCGCATTTCCTGCAGGTCGACGAGTACCCTCTGGGCGACTTCGACGACATCGTCGCCAAGTGCAAGCAGCACTTTGGCGAAGCCCTCCCGGGGAAGGTTTTTGCCGTGCGCTGCAAGCGTGCCGGCAAGCATGAATTCAGCTCCATGGACGTGGAAAAATACGTCGGCAGCCAACTGCGTCGGCAGTGCGGCGCCGCCGGAATTTCCCTGAAAGAGCCTGAAATCGAAGTGCGGATGGAAATTCGCGACCAACGGTTGTTCGTGATCCACAGCCAGCACAACGGCATCGGCGGCTACCCGCTGGGCGCCCTGGAACAGACCCTGGTCCTGATGTCCGGCGGTTTCGATTCCACGGTGGCGGCCTACCAGATCATGCGCCGCGGCCTGATGGGGCATTTCTGCTTCTTCAACCTGGGCGGGCGTGCCCATGAACTGGGCGTGATGGAAGTCGCGCACTATATATGGAAGAAGTACGGCAGCTCCCAGCGCGTGCTGTTCGTCAGCGTGCCGTTCGAGGAAGTGCTCGGGGAAATCCTCGGCAAAGTCGACAACAGTCATATGGGCGTCATTTTGAAGCGTATGATGTTGCGTGCCGCGTCGAGCATCGCCGACCGCCTGCACATCGATGCGCTGGTGACCGGCGAGGCGATTTCCCAGGTGTCCAGCCAGACCCTGCCGAACCTGTCGGTGATCGACTGCGTGACCGAGAAACTGGTACTGCGCCCCCTGATCGCCAGCCACAAGCAGGACATCATCGACCTGGCCGTGGAGATCGGCACCGCCGACTTCGCCAAGCACATGCCGGAGTACTGCGGGGTCATCTCGGTGAACCCCAAGACCCATGCCAAGCGCCATCGCGTCGAGCATGAAGAGAAAGAATTCGATATGGCGGTGCTCGAGCGTGCGATCGAGCGGGCCAAACTGGTGCCGATCGATCGAGTGATCGACGAGTTGGGCCAGGATGTGCAGATTGAAGAAGTCAGTGAAGCGCTGGCCGGTCAGATCGTCATCGACATCCGTCATCCGGATGCCGAGGAAGACCAGCCGCTGGAGCTCGCGGGCATCGAAGTAAAAGCGCTGCCGTTCTATGCATTGAACGCCCGCTTCAAGGAACTGGACCCTACGCGCCAGTACCTGCTGTATTGCGACAAAGGCGTCATGAGTCGCCTGCATGCTCACCATCTGCTCAGTGAGGGACATGCCAATGTGCGCGTTTATAGACCGAGCTAAGTGCCCGGGGATGTTCGCCTGTGGCTTGCGTCACCGGCCCCCCGACGCCGCCGTCCAGCTGTAACGGCCAGGCCTGAATCTATTGTTAATCGCTGCCAGCATTTGTCAGCACACCGAATCCTCTGATCGAGATACACAAGTGATCGAAAATCTACGCAACATCGCCATCATTGCCCACGTTGACCATGGTAAGACCACCCTGGTAGACAAACTCCTGCGTCAATCCGGCACCCTGGAGCGCAACGAGCTCAACGACGAGCGCGTGATGGACTCCAACGACCAGGAAAAAGAGCGCGGCATTACCATCCTGGCGAAAAACACCGCCATCAACTGGAACGGCTACCACATCAACATCGTGGACACCCCGGGCCACGCCGACTTCGGCGGCGAAGTTGAGCGCGTAATGTCCATGGTCGACTCCGTGCTGCTGCTGGTCGACGCTCAAGACGGCCCTATGCCGCAAACCCGTTTCGTGACCAAGAAGGCTTTCGAAGCCGGCCTGCGTCCAATCGTGGTGATCAACAAGGTCGACCGTCCGGGCGCGCGTCCTGACTGGGTTCTGGACCAGATCTTCGACCTGTTCGACAACCTGGGCGCCACCGAAGAACAGCTGGACTTCAAAGTCGTCTACGCCTCGGCCCTGAACGGCATCGCCGGTCTGGACCACACCGAAATGGCCGAAGACATGACCCCGCTGTACCAGTCGATCGTCGACAACGTGCCAGCGCCAAGCGTTGACCGTGACGGTCCGTTCCAGATGCAGATCTCCGCTCTGGACTACAACAGCTTCCTGGGTGTGATCGGCGTTGGCCGTATCGCTCGCGGTCGCGTCAAGCCCAACACCCCGGTGGTGGCCATCGACGTCGACGGCAAGCGCCGCAACGGTCGTATCCTCAAGCTGATGGGCCACCACGGTCTGCACCGCGTAGACGTTGAAGAAGCCGCTGCCGGCGACATCGTCTGCATCAGCGGTTTCGACGAGCTGTTCATCTCCGACACCCTGTGCGACCCGACCGCTGTTGAAGCGATGAAGCCGCTGACCGTCGACGAGCCAACCGTTTCCATGACCTTCCAGGTCAACGACTCGCCATTCTGCGGTAAAGAAGGCAAGTTCGTGACCTCCCGTAACATCAAGGAGCGTCTGGACAAGGAGCTGCTGTACAACGTTGCTCTGCGTGTCGAAGAAGGCGACTCGGCCGACAAGTTCAAGGTTTCCGGCCGTGGTGAGCTGCACCTGTCGGTACTGATCGAAACCATGCGTCGCGAAGGTTTCGAAATGGGCGTTGGCCGTCCTGAAGTGATCATCCGTGAAGTTGACGGCGTGAAGCAGGAACCGTTCGAAAACGTCACCATCGACATCCCTGAAGATTCCCAGGGCAAGGTCATGGAAGAAATGGGCCTGCGTAAGGGCGACCTGAGCAACATGGTTCCGGATGGCAAGGGCCGTGTACGCCTGGAATACAACATTCCAGCCCGTGGTCTGATCGGTTTCCGTAACCAGTTCCTGACCCTGACCAACGGTGCAGGCATCCTGACCTCGATCTTCGATCGCTACGCTCCGATGAAGTCCGGCCACATGTCCGGCCGTCAGAACGGCGTACTGGTATCGGTAGAAACCGGCAAGGCCCTGACCTACTCCCTGGAAACCCTGCAGGCGCGCGGCAAGCTGTTCGTCGAGCACGGCCAGGAAATCTACAACGGTCAGATCGTTGGTCTGAACAGCCGTGACAACGACCTGGGTGTGAACCCAACCAAAGGCAAGAAGCTCGACAACATGCGTGCTTCGGGCAAGGACGAAACCATCGCCCTGGTTCCACCGGTCCGTTTCACCCTGGAACAGGCTCTGGAATTCATCCAGGACGACGAGCTGTGTGAAGTGACTCCTAAGTCCATCCGTCTTCGCAAGAAGATCCTGGACGAAGGCGAGCGTACTCGCGCTGCCAAGAAAGCCAAGAACTGAGTCTTTAGTTCCGGCTGAATGAAAACGCCCCCGGCCTTGCGGCCGGGGGCGTTTTTTTTGATCTGTGAAAAAGCTCGGGTCCTGTCGCCGCTGCCGAGCCTGCGAGGCTGCGCTCGACCGCGTAGCGGTCGTAAAACGGTGTATCTGAAACTCTGCAGTGGCCCGTACTGCGGCGGCTTTGCAGCCGTTCGCAGCCTCGCCAAGGCTCGGCAGCGGCTACAGGGCGGCAGGGTTACATGGGGAACAGGGTTGCAGGCGCAGGCCGGGGCTCAGAAGCGTTCCAGGGTCCGGCTGCTGGTATTGGTCGGGCGCACCTGGGGCTTGGGCTTGTAGGCGCAGTAACCCGGGCGCGGGCCGATCTTCGGATGGTTGCGGCAGGTGTCCGGGCGCTTGTCATAAATGGTGCACAGGCGGCTTTTACGATCCAGATACAGGCAGTCGTTGTTGCTCATGCGCTGCAGGGTGAAGATTTCCGACTTCTGGTTATAGCGCTCGACGATGCCTTCCTTCTGCAGGCGCTTGGCGATGTTCTTCGCCGGCTCGCCGCGTTCGAATTCATCGACGATGCCGATGCGGATCAGGTCCTTGATCTTCACTTCCACCGGCAGTGTGCAGCAGCTGGACATGCAGGAGCCGCACATGGGGGCGGTGTACTTGGCCCAGGTATCGAGACGATCGATTTCCGCGGCGGCGATCAGGTTGGACTTCATCAAGGTCATTTCCGGCAGGTGTTCCAGGGCGCGCGATCATACCGGGACTGGTGGATTTTTGAACGACTTTAGGTCGGATTTTTCTTCATGTGGCGCCGAACAATACCTGGCGGCACGGCAACTGCATCCTTTTCTCCCGCTGGCGCAGAAGACTCCCTGTTTAGCCGAGCCATTTGAAATAGCGCCGAACCAGAGCCTTCGCCTCGTGTCAGACCGACTAGGCTCAGACAATTCCATGCTCACTGTGTATCTCGTCAGAGGTCGTATCGATGACTCAGGAACCCCTTGTTCGCGACGCTGAGGTGGCCGCTTTTCGCGAAGCCGTCTTGACCAAACTCACCTACGCGGTAGGCAAAGACCCGGATCACGCCTTCGACCACGACTGGTTCGAAGCCATTGCCCTGGCCGCGCGGGACCACATGGTCGACCACTGGATGGATCACACGCGGCAGATCTACCGCAAGGGCCAGAAGCGGGTGTACTACCTGTCCCTGGAGTTCCTTATCGGCCGCCTGCTGTTCGACAGCCTGAGCAACCTCGGGCTGCTGGAGGTGGCCCGCGAGGCCCTCACCGACCTGGGGGTGGACCTGGAGCGCATCCGCCTGCTGGAGCCCGATGCGGCCTTGGGCAACGGTGGCCTGGGGCGCCTGGCGGCATGCTTCATGGAAAGCATGTCGACCCTGGGCATCGCCGGCCACGGCTACGGCATCCGCTACGAACACGGGCTGTTCCGCCAGGCCATCGTCGATGGCTGGCAGCAGGAGCAGACCGAGCACTGGCTGGATTTCGGCAACCCCTGGGAGTTCGAGCGCCCCGAGGTGATCTACTCCATCGGCTTTGGCGGCAGTGTCGACACCGTGACCGACGAGGCGGGCAACACCCGGCAGGTCTGGTGGCCGGCGGAAACGGTGCGCGCGGTGGCCTACGACACCCCGGTGGTGGGCTGGCGCGGGGCCAGCGTCAACACCTTGCGCCTGTGGCGGGCACGGGCCATGGAAGACCTGCACCTGGAGCGCTTCAATGCCGGTGACCACCTGGGCGCGGTAGCCGAAGTGGCCCGGGCCGAGAGCATTTCCCGGGTGCTGTACCCGGCCGACAGCACCGAGGCCGGCCAGGAGCTGCGCCTGCGCCAGGAATATTTCTTCGTCTCGGCGTCGCTGCAGGACCTGCTGCGCCGCCACAAGAACATGCACGACTCGGTGCTCAGCCTCGGCGAGCACGCGGCGATCCAGCTCAATGACACCCACCCGTCGATCGCCGTGGCCGAGCTGATGCGCCAACTGGTCGACCTGCACGGCATCGCCTGGGACGCGGCGTGGCAGATCACCGTGGAAACCCTCTCCTACACCAACCACACCTTGCTGCCCGAGGCCCTGGAAACCTGGCCGGTGGGCCTGATGGAGCGCATGCTGCCGCGGCACATGCAGATCATCTACCTGATCAACGCCCAGCACATCGACTCGCTGCGGGCCAAGGGCCTGCACGATTTTGACGTGCTGCGGGCGGTGTCGCTGATCGAGGAAGACAACGGCCGCCGGGTGCGCATGGGCAACCTGGCGTTTCTCGGCTCCCACAGCGTCAACGGCGTGTCCGGGCTGCACACCCAGCTGATGCGCAGCACGGTGTTCTCCGAGCTGCACAAGCTGTACCCCGAGCGCATCAACAACAAGACCAACGGCATCACCTTCCGCCGCTGGCTGTACCAGGCCAACCCGCAACTCACTGAAATGCTGGTAGAGGCCCTGGGCCCCGAGCTGCTGGACAGCCCCGAGGAACTGCTCAGGGGGCTCGAACCCTTTGCCGAGAAACCGGCCTTTCGCAAACAGTTCGCCGAGCAGCGCCTGCACAGCAAGCGCGCCCTCGCGGCGATCATCCATGAGCGCCTGGGAATCGCGATCAACCCGGCGGCAATGTTCGATGTGCAGGTCAAGCGCATCCACGAATACAAGCGCCAGTTGCTCAACCTGCTGCATACCGTGGCGTTGTACCAGGCGATCCGCGCCGAGCCGGAAACCGACTGGGTGCCGCGGGTGAAGATCTTCGCCGGCAAGGCTGCCGCCAGCTATCACCAGGCCAAGCTGATCATCAAGCTGACCAACGACATCGCCCGTACGGTGAACAATGACCCCACGGTGCGCGGCTTGCTCAAGGTGGTGTTCTTGCCCAACTACAACGTCAGCCTGGCGGAAAGCATCATTCCTGCCGCCGACCTGTCGGAGCAGATCTCCACCGCCGGGTTCGAGGCCTCGGGCACCAGCAACATGAAGTTCGGCCTCAATGGCGCGTTGACCATCGGCACCCTGGACGGCGCCAACGTGGAGATGTGCGAGCAGGTCGGCGCGGAGCACATGTTCATCTTCGGCCTCAGTGCCCAGCAGGTGGAGGCGCGCAAACGCAATGGCGAGTTCAGCGCGGTGCCGGACATCGCCGCCTCCCATCGGCTGAACGATGTGCTGCAGGCGATTCGCGGCGGGGTGTTCTCCCCGGACGATCCGTCGCGCTATACCGCGCTGATCGATTCGCTGATCGATTACGACCGGTTCCTGGTCTGCGCCGATTTCGACGCTTACTGGAACGCCCAGGCTCGGGTCGAGGAGCGCTGGCACGACTCCAAGGAATGGTGGCGTTCGGCGGTGCTCAACACTGCGCGCATGGGCTGGTTCTCTTCGGACCGGACCATCCGTGAATACGCTACGGAGATCTGGAAGGCCCTGGAATGAGGCCCCTGAGAAAATTCTAGAAGTGTGTACAAGGCCCAGCGTTTGTTGGGCCTTGCCGATATACTGGGCAGCGTTTTGCCTCCCCGGCGGTGTCTTTTGTCTGGTGTCCGGCTTCCAAGCGGGGAGGGGCCTTTACCGGTTTACCGGCGCGGGCACCCATACGGTTGCACCCGTCCGTCAATGGACTGCTTAGGGATATCGACACATGCAATGGATATTCATGCTGCTGGGAGGGGGACTGGGCTGGCTCCTTGACGAGTCCTTCAGCGACGCCCTGATTGGCGCGGTCTCGGGCTTGGCCATCGGCCTGGCGATTCGTTCCGACGCCTTGCATCGACAAGTTGTCGACCAGCATCGTGAGCTGGAGAAGGCAAAGAAGGCCCTCGCTACCCTGGGCCAGCGCCTTGCCCTGCTGGAAAGCACCGGCGGCCCCGCTGCCGAGCCCGCCTCAGAACCCCAGGCCAGCGCCCCGCTGGCCGAGGCAGGCAGCAGCATGAGCGCCGCGCCGGAACTTGCAGACCTTCCCGAATTCATTCTTGAGGAAGTCCAGCCCGTGGAGCCGGTGCCGGCTGCCCCCGAGCTGGTCTGGGAGTTGCCCGCGGCAGCGAGCCCTGCCGCCTCCGTGGAGGCCAGCCAGCCGGTGCCGGAGTCGGTGTGGCAACCCCAGCCCCAGGCGCCGGCCCGTGAGTCCGTAGCTGCGCCTCGGGAACCCAACCTGATCGAGCGCGCCCTGAGCGGCGCGCGCAACTGGCTGTTTGGCGGCAACACTGTGCTGCGGGTCGGCGTGGTGCTGTTGTTCCTTGGCCTGGCTTTCCTTCTGCGCTACGCCACCGAAGGCATGGTGGTGCCGCTGGAGCTGCGCTACGCCGGGGTTGCGGCCTGCTCCCTGGGCCTGCTGGGCCTGGGCTGGTGGTTGCGGCGGCGCAACAGCAACTACGCCCTGATGCTCCAGGGCACCGGTATCGCGGTGCTGTACCTGACGGTGTTCGCGGCGATGCGCCTGCATCCGTTGCTCGACCCTTCCGCGGCCCTTGGCCTGTTGGTGGCGGTCACGGTGTTTTCGGCGATCCTGGCCATTACCCAGGACGCCCTCAGTCTGGCGGCCGCTGCAGCCCTGGGCGGCTTTGCCGCACCGATCCTGACGTCCACCGGCGCCGGCAGCCATGTGGCACTGTTCAGTTACTTCGCCCTGCTCAATGCCGGCATCCTGGCCATTGCCTGGTTCAAGGCCTGGCGCCTGCTGAACCTGATCGGCTTTGTCGGCACCTTCGGTATCGGCTTTGCCTGGGGCCTGCGCTCCTACACGCCGGAGCTGCTGTGGAGCACCGAGCCCTTCCTGATCCTGTTCTTTGTCATGTACCTGGCCATCGGCCTGCTGTTCACCCGGCGCAAGCTGCTGGAAATGCCCGACGCACCGGCGGATGACAGCCGCCAGGCGCTGCTGCACTGGTCTGCGCGCAAGGGTGACTACGTCGACGGCAGCATGCTCTTCGGCCCGCCCCTGGTGGGCTTCGGCCTGCAACTGGCGCTGGTCCAGCACCTGGAGTTCGCCGCTTCCTTCAGTGCCCTGGCCCTGGGCCTGACCTACATGGTCCTGGCCCGGCTACTGATGGGCGGCCGCGCCCTGTTGCTGGGTGAAACCTGCCTGGCCTTGGGCGTGATCTTCGCCAGCCTGGCGATCCCTCTAGGCCTGGATGCGCGCTGGACCTGCGCCGCCTGGGCCGTGGAAGGGGCGGGAATCTTCTGGCTCGGCCTGCGCCAGCAACGGCCGCTGGCCCGGGCGTTCGCCCTGCTGCTGCAACTGGGGTCGGCCCTGGCCTTCCTCAGTAAGCTGCAGCCTGGCGCTACCAGCCTGCTGGATGGCGCGCCGCTGGGGGCGTTGCTGCTGGGCGTCGCGCTGCTGTTCAGCTTCGACCAGTTGCGGCGGGCGCAGAAGACCCAGGTAGCGAGCTGGGAGCAGGGCATTGCGCCGATCCTGGCGGTGGCCGGGCTGGCTTTCCTGTACCTGCTGGCGCCGTTGTTCCTGTTCACCCAGGGCACCGCCATCAGCTGGGCGGTGGCCGGGTTGGCGACGCTGTTGGTCGGCCTGCGCCTGCAATCGCGGACGTTCCTGTTCACCGCCTTCGCCGTGCAGCTGTTGGGCGGTGCGCTGTTCCTGATGCGCCTGCAAGGTGCGGACGGTGATGCCGGTGCGGTGTTCAACGCCGGCTGGAGCGGGCTGATGAGCGCTTCGCTGATTGGCCTGGCGCTGATCGGCGGCATGCTCCTGGCAGCCCGCAATGACATGGTGCGCAGCGATCCGCGGCTGCTGCGGGGCTTGTCCCTGGTACTGCTGGCCGGCCTGATGATGATCAACCTGGCGGTGCTGTTCGTCCTGCCCTGGAGCACGGCCAGCGGCGTCTGGGCCGCCAGTGGCCTGCTGATCATCTGGCTCAGCCTGTATCTGCAGCAGCGGGCCAGCTTTGTCTTCGGCCTGGTGCTCCAGGTGATTGGCGGCAGCACTTTCCTGCTGGCCGGTTCGGGTTGGTATTTCGTCGCGGCGGACGCTGCGCGGCCTCTGGCCAATGGCGATTTCTGGACGCCGATGGTCCTGGCCCTGGCGGCCCTGGTGGGCGCCTGGCGCCTGCAGCGGGGCAACCATGGTTCGGCCTTCGATACCTTGAGCCTGGGCCATCTGTCCGATCTGTTGCTGGCCTGGGGCGCGTGCTGGTGGGCCTTTACCTGGCTCAAGGAAGTGCTGCGCTTCGCCCCGGCCCATTGGCAGGCCAGCCTGCTGTTGCTGATCAGCGCGGCTAGCGTGTTGCTCTGGGCGCTGCTGGCGGTACGTTTGAAATGGTCGTCCCTGGGCCTGTTGTGCAGCCTGTTGATACCGGCCGCGGGTCTGGTGCTCCTGGCTTCCTGGGCTCCGCGCTATCACCCGGCGGCGGATTTCGGCTGGCTGGCCTGGGCCCTGTTGTTCGCCGTGCACTTCTTCAGCCAGCGGCGCCTGGCGTCGCAGCTGCCGGCACGGGTGGCGAGCATCGCCCATGTGCTGGGCTGCTGGTTGCTGATCGGCGTGCTGGCGCTGGAGCTGCGTTATGGCCTGCTGCTGTTGTCCGAGCAGTACAACGCCTGGCGCTGGCTGGGCTGGGCGATCCTGCCGAGCCTGTACCTGGTGGCGATGGCCGCGCCGCGCGCCTGGCCGTGGCCGGTTTCTGCCCACTCCCGCGAGTACCGCCTGTATGCCGCGCTGCCCCTGGCGGTGCTGATGCTCGGCTGGTTCTGGCTGGCGAATATCTTCAGCGATGGCCGGGCCGAACCACTGCCTTACCTGCCGCTGCTCAACCCGCTGGAACTGGGGCTGCTGTTCGCGCTGTTCGGCGTCTATGTCTGGTCGCGCAGCGCGGTGCGGGAACTGGCGATCCGTGCCGACTACGCCGAGCGTGCCACGCAACTGGTGGCGGGGCTGTCGCTGTTCGCCTTCTTCACCGTGCTGGTGATGCGGGCGGCGCACCATTGGAGCGGCGTGCCGTTCCAGGCGGATGCGTTGCTGGAATCGATGATGGTCCAGGCCGGGCTGTCCATCGTCTGGACCCTGATTGCCCTGAGCCTGATGATCGGCGGCCACCTGCGTCATCGCCGTGAAGTCTGGCTGATCGGCGCAGTGCTGATTGCCGTGGTGGTGGCCAAGCTGTTCCTGGTGGAGTTGAGCAACCGTGGCGGGCTGGCGCGGATCGTCTCGTTCATCGGGGTGGGAGTATTGCTGCTGGTGGTGGGCTATTTCGCCCCATTGCCGCCCAAGCGCGCCGAGGCGCAAGCCGAGCCCGGCAAACCGTTGAATGAAGGAGTGTCATCGTGAGTGCGAAGCTGAGCCTGGGCTGGTTGGGGGCTGTGGGACTGTGTGTGGCGTTGTCCGCCGTGGCCCAGGACAAACCGGGGGGCTTCAAGTCCCTGGCACCCCTGAGCCTGAGCGGCGAGGGGCCCTGGTATCGCCTGGAACTGCCGTTGGCGGTGCAACTGCACGCCAGCCAGACCGACCTGCGGGATATCCGTGTGTTCAACGCTGCCGGTGAGCCCCAGGCCTATGCCCTGGCGCGCCAGCAGGCGCAGACCACCGAGCAGCACACGCTCAGCGATGTGAAGTGGTTCCCGTTGTACAGCTCGGCAGATGCCGCCGACAGCACCCCCAGCGTGCGGGTGCAATCCACCAGCAATGGCACGCTGGTGGAGGTTCAGCCCTCCACTCAACTGGAGGCCGGCGAGGAGGTCCTGCGTGGCTGGTTGCTGGATGCCAGCGCAATCAAGGCTCCGTTGCAGCAACTGGTGCTGGACTGGACCAGCGAACGCGACGGCTTCCAGCGGTTCAGCATCGAAGCCAGCGACGACCTGCAACACTGGCAGCCCTGGGGCGAAGGCCAGGTGGCGCGCCTGTCGTTCGCCGACGAGCGGGTCGAACAGCATGAAGTGGCCTTGCCCGGGCAGACGGCGCGCTACCTGCGCCTGTTATGGAACGCCCCGCAAACGGCGCCGGTGCTGACTTCGGCGCAATTGCAAAGCAATACCACCAGCAGCCTGCCCTCGCCGCTGGTGTGGTCGCAGCCCCTGAAGGGCAGCAGTGCCAAGGCCGGCGAGTACACCTGGCAGCTGCCTATGGGTTTGAACCTGGAACGGGTGCGCATTGCCCTGACCCAGGCCAACAGCCTGGCTCCGGCCACGCTTTATGGGCGCCGAGAAAGCAGCCTGCCGTGGCAGCCCCTGGGCAATGGCCTGCTGTACCGCCTGACCCAGAATGGCCAGGACGTGCAGCAGAACGAACTGCAACTGCCGGGGCAGACCGTGCAGCAACTCAGGCTGGTGGTGGATGAGCGTGGTGGCGGCCTGGGCGCCGAGGCCCCGAGCCTGGAGTTCGCCGTGCGTGGCACCCAACTGGTGTTCCTGGCTCGGGGAGCCGGCCCTTACACCCTGGCCCTGGGCAACCCCACCGCGAGCGCGGCCAACCTGCCGCTGGCGACCCTGATCCCCGACTACAGTGCGCAACGCCTCAAGCAGTTGGGCCAGGCCAAGGTCGAGGGTGCGGCGCAGCTGGCCTCGGCCACTGTCGCTCCTGCCGCTGCCGTGGCGGCAGGCGGGCCGGACTGGAAGAAGATCGGCCTGTGGGCCGTATTGCTTCTCGGGGTGCTGGCCCTGGCCGGCATGGCCTTCAGCATGTTGCGCAAACCCGCGGCCTGAGGCGGGCAGGTGTGGCGAGGGAGCTTGTTCCCTCGCCACCAAGGTCCATCGTGCCCGGGGTTTTTGACTACGCTGAAACCGGCGCCTGAACTCTAACTGGCGGTTCCCTGTCTGAGAGGAGGAAATGCGCCCCGACTCGCGTTAAACTGCGCGGGTTTTTAGCCCCCCATTCCTCCGGAGCCTTCCATGTCCCGCGTTACCCTGAGTCGCTATTTGATTGAGCAGACCCGCAGCAACAACACTCCTGCCGATCTGCGCTTCCTGATCGAAGTGGTGGCGCGTGCTTGCAAGGAGATCAGCCACGCCGTTTCCAAGGGCGCCCTGGGCGGTGTCCTGGGCAGCATGGGCACGGAAAACGTGCAGGGCGAAGTGCAGAAGAAGCTCGACGTGATCTCCAACGAGATCCTGCTCGAAGCCAACGAATGGGGCGGCCACCTGGCCGGCATGGCGTCCGAGGAAATGGACAATGCCTACCAGATCCCGGGCAAGTACCCCAAAGGCGCCTACCTGCTGGTATTCGACCCGCTGGACGGCTCCTCGAACATCGATATCAACGCACCGGTCGGCACCATTTTCTCGGTACTGCGCTGCCCGAACGAGTACCTGAGCCAGAACGAAGCCCTGAATGAAAAGGCCTTCCTGCAGCCGGGCACCCAGCAGGTCGCCGCCGGTTACGCCATCTACGGCCCGCAGACCATGCTGGTGCTGACCCTGGGCGACGGCGTCAAAGGCTTCACCCTGGACCGCGAAATGGGCAGCTTCGTCCTGACCCACGAAGACATCAAGATTCCGGAATCCACCCAGGAATTCGCCATCAACATGTCCAACGAGCGTCACTGGGAAGCCCCGGTCAAGCGCTACGTGGAAGAACTGCTGGCGGGCGACACCGGCCCGCTGAAAAAGAACTACAACATGCGCTGGGTCGCGGCGATGGTGGCTGACGTGCACCGTATCCTGACCCGGGGCGGCCTGTTCATGTACCCACGGGACAGCCGCGAGCCGGAAAAACCGGGCAAGCTGCGCCTGATGTACGAAGCCAACCCGATGTCGTTCCTGGTGGAACAGGCCGGCGGCGCGTCCACCGATGGTCACAAGCGCATTCTCGACATTCAGCCTGAAGGCCTGCACCAGCGTGTGGCGGTGTTCCTCGGCTCGAAGGAAGAAGTGGCCCGCGTGACCGGCTACCACAAGGAATAAACCATGAGCGCGCCCTGGCAGCCTCTGCTTGATTGGTGGTTCGGTTCAGCCGAAAAGCCGGCGGAGATTGTCGCTGCCAAGGGCCGGTTGTGGTTCGGCAAGCGCGACAGCCAGGACCTCGAAGCGCGTCAGCGTTTCGCCGGCCTGGTGGAGCAGGCCCTGGCTGGCGGTTTGACCGAATGGGCGCAAAGCCCCCAAGGTTGGCTGGCCATTGTGCTGTTGCTCGACCAACTGCCACGGATGATCTATCGCGACACTCCCAAGGCATTTGCCGGCGACCTGCGTGCCCAGGCACTGGTGGCCCAGGGTATCGCCGCGGATTTTGACCGGCGCCTGCCGGCCATGCAGCGCTGCTTCATCTACCTGGTGTTCGAGCACTGCGAAAACCTGGCGGTGCAGAACGAGAGCGTTTCACGCTTTACCGCCCTGCACGATGAACAGCCAGCGGACGAGCGTGCAGTGTTTGCCGACAACCTGGACTACGCCGAACGGCACCAGAAAGTCATTGCCCGCTTTGGGCGCTTCCCCCATCGCAATGCCATCCTGGGCCGCGAATCCACGGCCGAGGAACTGGCTTTCCTGCGCGAGCCCGGTTCGCGTTTTTAAGGGCACTTTCGTCGGCAAGCCGGCGAAGCTGTTACTCAGATTCGGAAACTGCCCACCAGATGCTGCAGGCGCTTGGCCTGCTGCTCCAGGTCGGCGCAGGCGCGCAAGGTGGCCTGGAGGTTTTCCACGCCTTCCTGGTTGAGGGTGTTGATCTCGGTGATGTCGACGTTGATCGACTCCACCACGGCGGTCTGCTCCTCGGTGGCGGTGGCCACCGACTGGTTCATGCCGTCGATCTCGCCGATGCGCTGGGTCACGCTGCCCAGGCGCTCGCCGGCCTGGTTGGCAATGCCCACGCTGTTCTCGCTCTCGCGCTGGCTTTCGGTCATGGTGCCCACCGCTTCACGGGCGCCTACCTGCAGTTCCTCGATCATCTTCTGCACTTGCTGCGCCGAATCCTGGGTGCGGTGGGCGAGGTTGCGCACCTCGTCCGCTACCACTGCGAAGCCGCGCCCGGCTTCACCGGCGCGGGCGGCTTCGATGGCGGCGTTGAGGGCCAGCAGGTTGGTCTGCTGGGAGATGCTGGTGATCACTTCCAGAATCTGCCCGATGTTCACCGTGCTGCTGTTGAGGGTTTCGATGTTGTCGCAGGAGCTGCTGATCTTGGCCGACAGCTGGTGCATCGCGGCGATGGTCTTGTCCACTACCTGCTGGCCGTCTTCCGCCAGGCTGCGGGCGTCGCTGGAGTGCTGCGAGGCCAGGGCTGCGTTCTGGGCGATTTCCTGGGCGGCGGCGCCCAGCTGGTTGATGGCTGCGGCCACGCTGCTGGTGCGCGAGGCCTGCTGGTCGGAGTTGAACATCGACGAATTGGAGGCAGCCACGACCCGCAGGGCCACTTCGTTGACCTGGCCGGTGGCCGAGGACACTTCGCGGATCGAGCTGTGGATGCGTTCGACGAAACGGTTGAACGACACTCCCAGGGTGCCGAATTCGTCGTGGCCGTGGATCACCAGGCGTTTGGTCAGGTCGCCTTCACCTTCGGCGATATCGTGCATGGCCCGGCCCATCAGGTGCAGGGGCTGCATCAGCATGCGGATCAGCATGCCCAGCAGGCTGATGATGATCACCACGGCAATGGCCATGGCGATGATGGCCGAGGTGCGGAACTCGCTGAGCATGGCGAAGGCGGTGTCCTGGTCCAGGACCAGGGCCACGTACCAGTCGGCCGAGGGCACGCCATTGACGTGGGTGAAGGAAATGAACTGGGTCTTGCCGCCCTGCTGTACTTCTTTCAGGCCCGGGCTGACGTTCGGCGCTGCGTTGGGGTAGGCCTCGCTCAGGTTCTTGAGCACCAGCTTGCTGTCAGGGTGGATGAGGATCTTGCCCTCGGCACTGACGATGAAGGCATGGCCGTGGCCGCCGAAGTTCAGTGAGTTGATGATGGCGCTGACGCTCGACAGGTCGATGTCGGCACCGGCCACGCCGATCATCTGGTTCTGGTGCTGTACCGGGGTGGCGACGGTGATCACCAGCTTGCCCGACGAGGCGGCGATGTAGGGTTCGGTGACGATGGTCCGCTGGGCGCCGGTGGCTGCCTTGTACCAGCCGCGGGCACGGGGGTCGTAATCGGCGGCGCGGTTGCCGGCCGGTACCGAGAACATCACGCCGTCCTGGCCCCCGAAGTAGCTGAGCTGGAAGTTGCCGGTGTAGGCGGGCAGGCCGACGCTGCGTTTCAGGCTATCGGCGCCGCTGCCGTCCACGGCGATCTGCTGGGCCAGGGATTGCAGGAGCTGGATGCGGCTCTCCAGCCAGGTCTGGATGTTGCTGGTGGTCAGGCTGCCCAGTTCCTGCATCGAGGCTTCGGTGCTGCTGCGCAGGGCCTCTCGCTGTCGATAGTCGTTGAACAGAATAAAACAGGCGAACGCAACGGCAACCACAAGGGCGGCGGCGAGCAGGATCTTGTGGCTGAACTTCATATTTCTGGTCATTAAATGAACTACCGCGAGGGGCTGGTCAACGAGGGGCGTCAATTTGCCACAGTGGAGGGCTTTGCGCTGCATCTTATGTCGACTGGCCACCACTGAAAATGAGGGGCAGATGCACAAAGCCGACGAACTGTCAGGTGCGGCAAAAAGGTCCTTGATTTACGAGGCAATTGCCCGGTTTGCCAGGCAAGAAATACCCGTCTCCCCGGGGAACCAGAAGGGGGTTTTCTCTTCTAAGCTTCTGGTTGGCTGACAGGCCTTCCCCCTTTTGTTCAGGAGTTCACCATGTCCCTGCGTTCTCTCGCTCTGTTGTCGTTCTGCGTGCTGCTGGCCGCGTGCAGCAAGGTCAATCAGGAAAACTATTCCAAGCTGTCGGCGGGTATGCCCAAGGCCGAGGTCGAACAACTCCTGGGCAAGCCGACTGACTGTTCGGGCGCGCTGGGCATGTCCAGCTGCACCTGGGGTGACAAGAACAGCTTTATCAGCGTGCAGTACGCCGGTGACAAGGTTCTGATGTTTTCCGGGCAAGGCCTGAAGTAAAAAAACCGGGGCTTCGGGCCCACGGGAGAAAAATAATGATGCGTTTTGCTGTCACTCTTCTGGTCGGCCTGCTCTTGGCCGGCTGCGCCACGTCCCGGGACGATTCGCTGGCGCCCAAGACCGTCAACCACGTCGATCTCAAGCGTTATCAGGGCACCTGGTACGAGCTGGCGCGGTTGCCCATGTACTTCCAGCGCAACTGTGCGCAATCCGAGGCTCGCTATACCCTGCTGCCGGAGGGCAACGTGGCGGTGCTCAATCGCTGCCTGACGCCGGAATGGAAATGGGAAGAGGCCCGTGGTACGGCCACGCCTCAAGTGCCGGGCAAGACCGACAAGCTGTGGGTGGAGTTCGATAACTGGTTCTCGCGGCTGCTGCCGGGCGCTACCAAGGGCGACTACTGGGTGTTGTACGTCAGCGATGACTACAAGACCGCGATTGTCGGCAACCCGAACCGCCGTTACCTGTGGCTGCTGTCGCGGACCAAGGAGGTCAACGAAACGGTGCGCGAGGAGCTGCTGAGCAAGGCTCGCCAGCAGGGGTATGACACCACGCGGCTGATCTGGCGGGTGTCGGACTCGGCCATGGCCAAGACCTCGAAATAAGCTCATCCGCAGGAGCCGGCTGGCCGGCGAAGGCGCTCGTGAGAATGCTTTCGCCGGCCAGCCGGCTCCTACAGGTCGGGGTTAGTTGAGCAGGTCACGCAGGACCTGGGTGAAGGCCCGGCTGCTGTCTTCTTCGGCGGCGTGACGCCCGTCGCGCACGACCCACTGCCCACCCACCATCACATCGCGCACCTGACGGTCGCCGCCGGCGAACAGCCAGCGGTTGAGAATCCCGTCGCCGTCGGCGGTGGCCAGGTAGGGGTCGTTGCCATCCAGCACCAGCCAGTCGGCGCGGGTACCCACGGCCAGGGCGCCAATGCCTTGTCCCAGGGCCTGGGCCCCGCCATCCAGCGCGGCGTCGTACAGGGTCCGGCCGACCATGGGCTGGTCGGCGCGGTACAGGCGGTTGCGGCGCTGGTCCCGCAGGCGCTGGCCGTACTCCAGCCAGCGCAGTTCTTCCACCACGCTCAAGGACACATGGCTGTCGGAGCCGATGCCCAGGCGCCCGCCCTGGGCCAGGAAGTCCACCGCCGGGAAAATACCGTCGCCCAGGTTGGCCTCGGTGGTCAGGCACAGGCCGGCGATGGCCCGGCTTCTGGCCATGAGGCTGACTTCCTCGGGGTTGGCGTGGGTGGCGTGGACCAGGCACCAGCGCTGATCCACCGCGACGTTTTCATACAGCCACTGCAATGGACGCCGGCCGCTCCAGCTCAGGCAGTCGTCGACTTCCTTCTGCTGCTCGGCGATGTGGATATGCACCGGGCAATGGCGATCACTGGCAGCCAGCACTTCGCTGATCTGCTGTGGCGTGACCGCTCGCAACGAGTGAAAGCACAGGCCCAGTTGCTGGTTGGCCTGCTGCGCCAGCAGCGGCTGCAAGTGCTGTTGCAGCTTGAGGTAGTTTTCGGTGCTGTTGATGAAGCGGCGCTGGCCGTCATTCGGTGCCTGGCCACCAAAGCCTGCGTGGCTGTAGAGCACTGGCAGCAGGGTCAGGCCGATACCGCTGCCGGCGGCGGCCTGGCTGATGCGGCGGGACAGTTCGGCGGGGTCGGCGTAGGGCTTGCCGTCGCTGTCGTGATGCACGTAGTGGAATTCAGCTACCGAGGTGTAGCCGGCCTTGAGCATTTCGATATACAGCTGGCGGGCGATGACTTCCAACTGCTCGGGATTGATCTTGCCCACCAGGCGGTACATCAGGTCGCGCCAGGTCCAGAAGCTGTCATTGGGGTTGCCGGCCACTTCCGCCAGCCCGGCCATGGCCCGCTGGAATGCATGGGAGTGCAGGTTGGGCATGCCCGGCAGCAGCGGGCCCTTGAGCCGTTCCGCGCCGTCTGCGCTGGCGTTGGCCTGGATCTGTGTCAGTTGGCCGTTAGCGCTGACTTCAAGGCGTACATGGTTGGCCCAGCCATCAGGCAGCAGTGCACGTTCGGCGAAAAAGGCGGACATGGTTCAAGCACCCTATCGTTTGTTATTTGTATATACATATACAGACGTTTGCCTGCCCGGTAAACTCCGGCAAGCTAGCCACCTTTATCGATCAACAAGGATTTCCTGTGCCGACTCCGCCTGCCAAATCGCCGCTGGCTGCCCACTTGGGCGATAGTCCGGCGCCCTTGTACGCCCGCGTCAAACAGATGATCACCCAGCAGATCGAGAGCGGAAACTGGCCGCCGCACTACCGTGTTCCCTCGGAAAGCGAGCTGGTCAATCAGCTGGGTTTCAGC
Organism: Pseudomonas sp. BIGb0176; assembly: GCF_024810175.1. NCBI lineage: Bacteria > Pseudomonadati > Pseudomonadota > Gammaproteobacteria > Pseudomonadales > Pseudomonadaceae > Pseudomonas > Pseudomonas sp. BIGb0176. The sequence continues at coordinate 67,931 of NZ_JANUEC010000005.1, read as the reverse complement.
CGCATGACCATCAACCGCGCGCTGCGCGAGATGACGGCCGAAGGCATGCTGGTGCGGATGCAGGGCGTGGGCACGTTCGTCGCCGAACCCAAGAGCCAGTCCGCCCTGTTCGAAGTGCACAACATTGCCGACGAGATCGCGTCCCGTGGTCATCGCCACACCTGCCAGGTGATCACCCTGGGCGAGGAGGCCGCCGGTTCCGAGCGTGCCCTGGCCCTGGACATGCGTGAAGGGCAGAAGGTCTTCCACTCGCTGATCGTGCATTTCGAGAACGACATCCCGGTGCAGATCGAGGACCGTTTCGTCAACGCCCTGGTGGCGCCGGAGTACCTCAAGCAGGACTTCACCCTGCAGACTCCCTACGCCTATCTGTCCCAGGTCGCGCCCCTGACCGAGGGCGAGCATGTGGTGGAGGCGATTCTCGCCGAAGCCGAAGAATGCCGGCTGCTGCAGATCGAGCGGGGCGAGCCTTGCCTGCTGATTCGCCGTCGCACCTGGTCCGGGCGCCAGCCGGTGACCGCCGCGCGGCTGATCCACCCCGGTTCCCGTCATCGTCTGGAAGGGCGCTTTCACAAATGATCCAGCTCACCCATCTGCGTGCCGCCGACTACCCACGCATGCCCTGGAAAAACGGTGGAGGCAGCACCGAAGAGATTGCCCGGGATACCGGTGACGGCCTGGACGGTTTCGGCTGGCGCCTGTCGATTGCCGATATCGCCGAGTCCGGCGGGTTTTCCAGTTTTGCCGGTTACCAGCGGGTCATCACCGTGCTCCAGGGCGCGGGCATGCAACTGACCATCGATGGCGAGGATGTGCGGCCGCTGTTGCCTCTGGACGCCTTTGCCTTCAGCGGCGCCAGCCAGGTCGATTGCACATTGCTGGAGGGGGCGATCCGCGACTTCAACCTGATCTATTGCCCACAGCGTTACGTCGCCCGTTTGCAGTGGCTCGATGGCCAGCAGCGGTTTTTCACCCAGGCGCACACCTTGTTGCTGTTCAGCGCTGCCGAGCAAGCCTGGGTGGATACCGGTAGCGCACCGGTGCAAGCACTGGGGCGTTATGACTGCCTGCGCCTGGAAGGCAATCGCGGGCTGCTGGAAGTCGCCCTGGACGGGCTGTGCTGCGTGATCGAACTCACCGCCCGCTGATTCATCACATCTTGCCGCAGGCCGGGATACGGCCTGCGGATGCTGCAAACCTCCTTTCTTTATTCGTGCTTGGTTGCCCTTGGCTTCGTGCGGGGTCCTGCGTGCCTGCGCCGGCGCGCCTGCTGTTTCTTGCGCGCACTCATTTGTTACCGAACGCCCCAGCTCGGCGCAAAAGCCCATCCTGGTAACAGCCGCGCGCGTGGAAAAAAACCTTCGCTGAAAATTTATCTTTGGTTGAAAGCCCCGTTCTACAAGGCCTGCGATGTGTTCGTCAGGTTTATGAGAATGATCTCAAGGGAGTTGGCCGCTTGATTGCATATGCTTGTATGTACAAGTAAATATGTGTGCGTAAGAGTCGATGGAATCCTCTTCGCACCTTGGACTCATCGCCGAGGAGTTTTTCCGTGACCGACAGCAAGCCAACTAAATACCGTAACGTCGAAATCCGTGCTGCACGCGGCAACAAGCTGACCGCCAAGAGCTGGCTGACCGAAGCGCCGCTGCGCATGCTGATGAACAACCTCGACCCGGAAGTTGCCGAGAACCCCAAGGAGCTGGTGGTGTACGGCGGCATCGGCCGCGCGGCGCGCAACTGGGAGTGCTACGACAAGATCGTCGAGGCCCTGACCCATCTGAATGACGACGAAACCCTGCTGGTGCAGTCCGGCAAGCCGGTGGGCGTGTTCAAGACCCACAGCAACGCCCCGCGGGTACTGATCGCCAACTCCAACCTGGTGCCGCACTGGGCCAGCTGGGAACACTTCAACGAACTGGATGCCAAGGGCCTGGCCATGTACGGCCAGATGACCGCCGGCAGCTGGATCTACATCGGCAGCCAGGGCATCGTCCAGGGCACCTATGAAACCTTCGTCGAAGCCGGCCGCCAGCATTACGATTCCAACCTCAAGGGCCGTTGGGTGCTGACTGCGGGTCTGGGCGGCATGGGCGGTGCCCAGCCACTGGCCGCGACCCTGGCCGGAGCCTGCTCGCTGAACATCGAGTGCCAGCAGACCAGCATCGACTTCCGCCTCAAGACCCGCTACGTCGACGAGCAGGCCACCGACCTGGACGACGCCCTGGCGCGGATCAAGAAATACACCGCCGAAGGCCGTGCCATCTCCATTGCCCTGTGCGGCAACGCTGCCGAGATCCTGCCGGAACTGGTACGCCGCGGCGTGCGCCCGGACATGGTCACCGACCAGACCAGCGCCCACGACCCGCTGAACGGCTACCTGCCCAAGGGCTGGACCTGGGAGCAGTACCGTGACCGCGCCCAGACCGAGCCGGCGGCGGTGATCAAGGCGGCCAAGCAGTCCATGGCCGTGCACGTCCAAGCCATGCTGGACTTCCAGAAAATGGGGGTTCCGACCTTCGACTACGGCAACAACATCCGCCAGATGGCCCAGGAAGAGGGCGTGGAAAACGCTTTCGACTTCCCCGGCTTCGTCCCGGCCTATATCCGTCCGCTGTTCTGCCGTGGCATCGGCCCGTTCCGCTGGGCGGCGCTGTCCGGCGACCCGCAGGACATCTACAAGACCGACGCCAAGGTCAAGGAACTGATCCCCGACGACGCCCACCTGCACAACTGGCTGGACATGGCGCGCGAGCGCATCAGCTTCCAGGGCTTGCCGGCACGGATCTGCTGGGTTGGCCTGGGCCTGCGCGCCAAGCTCGGCCTGGCCTTCAACGAAATGGTCCGCAGCGGCGAGCTGTCGGCACCGATCGTCATCGGTCGCGACCACCTGGACTCCGGTTCCGTGGCCAGCCCGAACCGTGAAACCGAATCCATGCAGGACGGTTCCGATGCCGTATCCGACTGGCCGCTGCTCAATGCCCTGTTGAACACCGCCAGTGGCGCGACCTGGGTTTCCCTGCACCACGGCGGCGGCGTCGGCATGGGCTTCTCCCAGCATTCGGGGATGGTGATCGTCTGCGACGGCACCGATGAAGCGGCCGAGCGTATTGCCCGGGTGCTGCACAACGACCCGGCCACCGGGGTGATGCGTCACGCCGATGCCGGCTACCAGATCGCCATCGATTGCGCCAAGGAACAGGGCCTGAATCTGCCGATGATCACCGGCAAGTAACCACCGCTCTCTGTAGGAGCCAGCTTGCTGGCCAAGCATGCACCGCGGTGCATCAGGCACACCGCCTCGCAAGCCCGCTCGCTCCTACAGGGGAATTCGTCTGCAGTGCCCACTAGAGGTTCGACGTCCATGGCTTTAGCGAATGATCGTGCAAGCAACAAACCGTTGATCGAAAGGCGTTCGATCGACTACATCCCGGAAGCGGAAAGACACGGTCGTCTCTTGAGTCAATTCACCCTGTGGTTGGGCGCCAACCTGCAGATCACCGCCATTGTCACCGGCGCCCTGGCAGTGGTCCTGGGCGGTGATGTGTTCTGGTCGCTGATCGGCTTGCTGGTCGGTCAGTTGCTGGGGGGCGGGGTCATGGCCCTGCATGCCGCCCAGGGCCCGCAACTGGGGCTGCCGCAGATGATCTCCAGCCGCGTGCAGTTCGGCGTGTACGGTGCGGTGATTCCCCTGGTGCTGGTGTGCCTGATGTACGTCGGCTTTTCCGCCAGCGGTTCGCTGCTGGCGGGGCAGGCTGTGGCGCAACTGCTGCACGTCGAAGACTGGGCCGGCATCTTGCTGTTCGCCGGCTCGATCATGGTCTTCACCATTTTCGGCTACCGGGTCATCCACGGCATCGGGCGGATCGCCAGCGTGCTTGGCGTGGTGGCCTTCATCTACCTGTTCTACAAGCTGCTGGCAGGCAACGACATCACGGCCCTGCTCGGCAACAAGCATTTTTCCCTGGCCAGCTTCCTGCTGGCGGTATCGCTGTCGGCTTCCTGGCAGATCGCCTTCGGCCCTTATGTGGCGGACTACTCGCGTTACCTGCCGCGCAGCACCTCGGCGGCGAAAACCTTCTGGGCCGTAGGCCTGGGTTCGGTGATCGGGGCCCAGGCCGCGATGGTCTTCGGGGTCTTCGCGGCGGCCCTGGCCGGGTCCCAGTTCGCCCACCACGAGGTCTCGTTCATCGTCAGCCTCGGCGGTACCGGTATCGTCGCCGGCCTGCTGTATTTCGCCGTGGCCTTCGGCAAGGTCACGGTGACCACGTTGAATGCCTACGGCAGCTTCATGTCGATCGCCACCATCATCAGCGGCTTTCGCGGCAGCCGGCATATCGGCAGCGGTGTGCGCCTGTTCTACATCTTCATCATGGTCTCGCTTGCCGCCACCCTGGCACTGTTGGGCAAGGATTCGTTCCTCAAGGATTTCTCCGCCTTCATCCTGTTCCTGCTGGCGTTCTTCACGCCCTGGAGTGCGATCAACCTGGTGGATTTCTACTGCATTACCAAGGAGCGCTATGACATCCCCGCGCTGTCCAATCCGGACGGTCGCTACGGCCGCTGGAATGTCATGGGCATCAGTATCTATGTGTTCGGCGTGCTGATTCAGATGCCGTTCATTTCCACCCACTTCTACACCGGCCCCCTGGTGGCGAGCCTCGGAGATACCGACATCTCCTGGATCATCGGCCTGGTGGTGCCCGCGGCGTTGTACTACGCCTGTGCGAAGAAGTGGCATGGCGCGGTGCCCGAGCACCTGATCCTGCCAATAGAGCAGGGCGCGCCCACCGAACAAAAAACGAGTGGGACCACCCGCGCTGCAGCGGTATGAGTCTTGATTGGACGTGGACAGGGCTGGATGCCTCTTAACTGCCGTAAGCCAACTCATGATTAGGAGCGTCACACAATGAAAATGCATAAGACCCTGCTGACCACGTTGCTGTCCATGGGCCTGCTGGCCGCTTCCGGCGCCCAGGCCGCGGGCTGGTGCGAGTCGGGCAAGGCGGTGAAGTTCGCCGGCCTGAACTGGGAAAGCGGCATGTTGCTGACCGACGTGCTGCAGCTGGTCCTGGAGAAGGGCTACGGCTGCAAGACCGACAGCCTGCCGGGCAACTCCATCACCATGGAAAACGCTCTGGGCAGCAATGACATCCAGATCTTCGCCGAAGAGTGGGTGGGCCGCAGCGAGGTGTGGAACAAGGCCGAGAAGGCCGGCAAGGTGGTGGGCGTCGGCGCGCCGGTGGTGGGTGCTGTCGAAGGCTGGTACGTCCCGCGCTACGTGATCGAAGGCGACGCCAAGCGCAAGCTCGAAGCCAAGGCCCCGGACCTGAAGAACATTGCCGACCTGGGCAAGTACGCCAGCGTGTTCAAGGACCCGGAAGAACCGAGCAAGGGGCGTTTCTACAACTGCCCGGCGGGCTGGACCTGCGAGCTGGACAACAGCGAGATGCTCAAGAGCTACGGCCTGGAAAGCAGCTACACCAACTTCCGCCCGGGCACCGGCCCGGCCCTGGATGCGGCGGTACTGTCGAGCTACAAGCGCGGCGAGCCGATCCTCTTCTACTACTGGTCGCCGACCCCGCTGATGGGCCAGGTGGACCTGGTCAAGCTCGATGAGAAACCTGGCGTCGACAAGAGCGTGAGCATCAAGGTCGGCTTGTCCAGAGTCTTCCACGACGAGGCCCCGGAGCTGGTGGCGGTACTGGAAAAGGTCAACCTGCCGATCGACCTGCTCAACCAGAATCTGGCGCGCATGAGCCGCGAGCGCATCGAGTCGCCGAAACTGGCGAAACTCTTTCTCAAGGAACATCCTGAAGTCTGGCACCCATGGGTCAGTGAAGAGGCCGCCGGGAAAATCGACGCGGCCCTGTAGCCCGGGCTTTTCCGGCGGCTCCAAGGGCCGTCGGCAACCGGACAGCAACCTCCTTTGAGCGAGAGTTTCCTATGTTTCCAGAAAGCTTCACGTTTTCCATCGCCGATTGGGTCAACGGCTGGGTCGACGCCCTGGTGACCCATTATGGCGATGTGTTCCGGCACATTTCCGACACCCTGCTGTGGGCCATCGTCAACCTCGAAGGCCTGCTGCGCATGGCGCCCTGGTGGCTGATGCTGGCGATTGTCGGCGGTATCGCCTGGCACGCCACCCGCAAGCTGCTGACCACCGCGGTGATCGTCGGCCTGCTGTTCCTGGTGGGCGCGGTGGGGCTGTGGGACAAGCTGATGCAGACCCTGGCGCTGATGCTGGTGGCCACCCTGATCTCGGTGCTGATCGGCATCCCCCTGGGGATCCTCTCGGCCCGCAGCAACCGCCTGCGCTCAGTGCTGATGCCGCTCTTGGACATCATGCAGACCATGCCCAGCTTCGTGTACCTGATCCCGGTGCTGATGCTGTTCGGCCTGGGCAAGGTGCCGGCGATCTTCGCTACGGTGATCTACGCCGCGCCGCCCTTGATCCGCCTCACCGACCTGGGGATCCGCCAGGTGGACGGCGAGGTGATGGAGGCGATCAACGCCTTCGGCGCCAACCGCTGGCAGCAGCTGTTCGGTGTGCAACTGCCCCTGGCCCTGCCGAGCATCATGGCCGGGATCAACCAGACCACGATGATGGCCCTGTCGATGGTGGTGATCGCCTCGATGATCGGTGCCCGTGGCCTGGGCGAGGATGTGCTGGTGGGGATCCAGACCCTCAACGTCGGGCGCGGCCTGGAAGCGGGGCTGGCGATCGTGATTCTGGCGGTGGTGATCGACCGCATTACCCAGGCCTACGGTCGTCCGCGCCATGAGGTGAGCAAATGAGCAGCGCTGCCATCAGCAAGATCGAAGTGAGGAACGTCTTCAAGATTTTCGGCAGTCGCCCTGCCGATGCCCTGGCGATGATCCGCCAAGGCAAGGGCAAGGACCAGGTGCTGGCCGAGACCGGCTGTGTGGTCGGGGTCAACGACCTGTCCCTGAGCATCGGCACCGGCGAGATCTTCGTCATCATGGGCCTGTCCGGCTCTGGCAAGTCGACCCTGGTGCGCCACTTCAACCGCCTGATCGACCCCACCAGCGGCGCGATCCTGGTGGACGGCGAGGACATCCTGCAATACGACATGGAGGCCCTGCGCCAGTTTCGCCGGCACAAGATCAGCATGGTGTTCCAGAGCTTCGGCCTGCTGCCCCACCGCAATGTGCAGGACAATGTTGCCTACGGCCTCAAGGTGCGCGGCGAGAGCAAGGCACTGTGTGCCGAGCGTGCCTTGCACTGGATCAACACCGTGGGCCTCAAGGGCTACGAGAACAAGTACCCGCACCAGCTGTCCGGCGGCATGCGCCAGCGGGTCGGCCTGGCCCGGGCCCTGGCGGCGGACACCGACATCATTCTCATGGACGAAGCCTTCAGCGCCCTCGACCCGCTGATCCGCGCAGAAATGCAGGACCAGTTGCTGGAGCTGCAGAAGACGCTGCACAAGACCATCGTCTTCATCACCCATGACCTGGACGAGGCCGTGCGCATCGGCAACCGCATCGCGATCCTCAAGGACGGCCGCCTGATCCAGGTGGGCACGCCCAGGGAGATCCTGCATTCACCGGCGGATGAGTACGTCGATCGTTTCGTCCAGCGTCGTGCCGCGACGGTGTAGTTCAACAGCCCACAAGTCCCGGGCCCGTAGGAGCTGGCTTGCCAGCGAAGAGGCCCCCGGATTTCACCATGAGGTTAACGATGTTCCAGGCTGAAAAGATCGTAATCGCCGACGCCCCCCAGGGTTGGCAGGATGTTGTCGCCGTCGCCCGCCACGGTGCTGAGCTCGAACTCTCGGAGCAGGCCTGGGCGCGGATCGACAATGCCCAGGCCATCGTGCGCAAAGTGGTGGACAGCGGCGAGCGCGCCTATGGCATCAGCACCGGCCTTGGGGCCTTGTGCAATGTGTTGCTGGCCGGCGAGCAGCTCAGCCAGCTGTCGCGCAATACCCTGCTCAGCCATGCCTGCGGAGTTGGCCCGGTGCTGGCCGACGAACAGACCCGGGCGATCATCTGTGCGGCCATCATCAACTACAGCCACGGCAAGTCCGGGATCCACCGGCAGGTGGTCCAGGCGCTGCTGGCGCTGCTCAATCGCGGGATCACCCCGCAGGTGCCGTCGCAGGGTTCGGTGGGCTACCTGACCCACATGGCCCATATCGGCGTGGCGCTGCTCGGCGTCGGTCAGGTCAGCTATCGCGGGCACATCGTCAGCGCCGAGCAGGCCCTGGCCGAGGAAGGGCTGCAAGCGGTGCAACTGGGGGCCAAGGATGGTCTGTGCCTGGTCAACGGCACGCCGTGCATGACCGGCCTCGGTTGCCTGGCCCTGGCCGATGCCAGCCGCCTGTTGCAGTGGGCCGACGTGATCGGCGCCATGAGCTTCGAGGCCCTGCGCGGCCAGATCGCCGCCTTTGATGCCGAGATCATCGCCCTCAAGGCGCACCCCGGCATGCAGGTGGTGGGCAGCAACCTGCGGGCCTTGCTCGACCGCAGCGAGGTGATCGCTTCCAGCAAGGGCATCCGTACCCAGGACGCCCTGAGCATCCGCTCGATTCCCCAGGTGCACGGTGCTGCCCGGGATCAACTGGCCCACGCGGCCAGGCAGGTGGAAACCGAGCTCAATGCCGCCACCGACAATCCGTTGCTGCTGGGCACCCCGGACAACTATCGGGTGGTGTCCCAGGCCAACCCCCACGGCCAGTCGGTGGCCCTGGCGGCGGACGTGCTGGCGATTGCCATGGCCGAGATCGGCTCCATCGCCGAGCGCCGCCTGGACCGCCTGATCAACCCCCATGTCAGTGGCCTGCCGGCGTTCCTGGTGGCCGAGCCCGGGGTCAACTCCGGGATGATGATCGTGCAGTACGTGGCGGCCTCGCTGTGCGCGCAGAACCGCCAGCTGGCACAGCCGGCGGTGCTCGACAACTTCGTCACCTCGGGCCTGCAGGAAGACCACCTGAGCCTGGGCACCAACGCCGCCCTGAAGCTGCTGCAGGTGCTGGAAAACTGCACCCAGATCCTCGCCATCGAGTACCTGCTGGCGGCCCAGGCATTCGAATTTCTCAAGGAGCAGCGCTTCGGCACCGGCACCGGCATTGCCTGGTGCCTGCTGCGCGAGCGGGTTCCGGCCTACGACCAGGACCGCTGGCTGGCCCCGGATATCGCCAGCGTGGCGGCCTTGCTCAAGGACCCGCGATTGCTCAACAAACGCTTTTCCAAGGTGCAATAAAACGGATTTCCCCATCGCCAGCGTGCCAAGGCGCCACCTGCTCAAGCTGCGGGTGGCGACGGACAACGGAAGCTTCCGGAGCGACTGGCTAGTTATTACAAAACTCTCAGAAGGAGCATGAATGTGACTGCGCTAAACCTGATTCCCGGCCAACTGACCCTGGCCCAACTGCGGGCCATCTATCAGCAGCCGCTGACCCTGACCCTGGATGGCAGCGCCTCGGCGCAGATCGACGCCAGCGTCGCCTGTGTCGAGCAGATCCTCGCCGAGAATCGTACTGCCTATGGCATCAACACCGGTTTTGGCCTGCTGGCCTCGACCCGCATTGCCAGCGCCGACCTGGAAAACCTCCAGCGCTCGCTGGTGCTGTCCCACGCCGCCGGTGTTGGCGAGCCTATCAGCGATGACCTGGTACGCCTGATCATGGTGCTCAAGGTCAACAGCCTGAGCCGTGGCTTCTCCGGGATCCGCCGCCAGGTGATCGACGCCTTGATCGCCCTGATCAACGCCGAGGTCTACCCGCACATCCCGCTCAAGGGCTCGGTGGGTGCTTCCGGCGACCTGGCGCCTTTGGCCCACATGTCCCTGGTGCTGCTGGGCGAGGGCAAGGCGCGCTACAAGGGGCAGTGGCTGGAAGCGACAGCGGCCCTGGAAGTGGCCGGCCTCAAGCCGTTGACCCTGGCCGCCAAGGAAGGCCTGGCGCTGCTCAACGGCACCCAGGTTTCCACCGCATACGCCTTGCGCGGTCTGTTCGAGGGCGAAGACCTGTTCGCCGGCGCCCTGGTGTGCGGCGGCCTGACCGTGGAAGCGGTGCTGGGTTCGCGCTCGCCATTTGACCCGCGGATTCACGCCGCTCGTGGTCAGCGCGGGCAGATCGATACCGCCGCGGCCTATCGCGCGTTGCTGGGGGACAGCACCGAGGTATCCGCGTCGCACAAGAACTGCGACAAGGTCCAGGACCCGTATTCCCTGCGTTGCCAGCCACAAGTGATGGGCGCCTGCCTGACCCAGTTGCGCCAGGCTGCCGAAGTGCTGGTGGTGGAAGCCAACGCCGTGTCGGACAACCCGCTGGTGTTCGCCGCCGAAGGTGACGTGATTTCCGGTGGCAACTTCCACGCCGAGCCGGTGGCCATGGCCGCCGACAACATGGCCCTGGCCATCGCCGAGATCGCCTCCCTGAGCGAACGGCGGATCTCGCTGATGATGGACAAGCACATGTCCCAGCTGCCGCCGTTCCTGGTGGCCAATGGCGGGGTCAACTCCGGCTTCATGATCGCCCAGGTCACCGCCGCGGCCCTGGCCAGCGAGAACAAGGCCCTGGCCCACCCGCACTCGGTGGACAGCATCCCTACCTCTGCCAACCAGGAAGACCACGTCTCCATGGCCCCGGCCGCCGGCAAGCGCTTGTGGGAAATGGCCGAGAACACCCGTGGTGTCCTGGCTGTGGAATGGCTGGCGGCCTGCCAGGGGCTGGACCTGCGCGAAGGCCTGAAAACCTCGCCGACCCTGGAAAAGGCCCGTGCCACCTTGCGCGAGAAAGTGGCGTACTACGAGAAGGACCGCTTCTTTGCACCGGACATCAACGCCGCCAGTGAGTTGCTGGCTTCGCGTTGCCTGAACGGGCTGCTGCCAGCCCGGTTGTTGCCGAGCCTGTAATGCACGCCGGGCCGCCAGGCAGCTTCGCGCTCGGCGTGGAGCTGCGGCCCGTGCTGGTTGGCTTTACCTGCAAGACAGGCGCGGAGCGTCTGCTTCCTCCGCCCCGCACCCCTGCGCGGGGCGGACTTGTCCGATAACAATAAAAGGGACGATGACATGCAATCGCAAGACAGTGGACTACGCCGAGGGCTGACAGCCCGCCATATACGCTTCATGGCCTTGGGGTCGGCCATCGGTACAGGATTGTTCTACGGTTCGGCCTCGGCCATCCAGATGGCCGGGCCCGCCGTGTTGCTGGCCTACCTGATCGGTGGCGCGGCGGTTTTCATGGTGATGCGCGCCCTCGGGGAGATGGCCGTGCACAACCCGGTGTCCGGTTCGTTCGGGCATTACGCCAGCCAGTACCTGGGGCCGTTGCCGGGCTTCATCCTGGGGTGGACCTACGCCTTCGAGATGTTGATCGTGTGCCTGGCGGACGTGACTGCCTTTGGCATCTACATGGGCTTCTGGTTTCCCGAAGTGGCGCGCTGGATCTGGGTGCTGGGCATCGTGCTGTTCATCGGCGGCCTGAACCTGTGCAACGTCAAGGTGTTCGGCGAGATGGAGTTCTGGCTGTCGCTGCTCAAGGTCGGGGCGATCGTCGCGATGATCCTGGGGGGCTTGGGCATCATGCTCTTCGGTATCAGCAGCGCCGCGCAGGACCAGGCCACTGGCGCCGCCAACCTCTGGGCCCACGGCGGCTTCATGCCCAATGGCATCAGTGGGGTGATCGCCTCGTTTGCCGTGGTGATGTTTGCCTTTGGCGGCATCGAGATCATCGGGGTCACTGCGGGCGAGGCCCAGGATCCGAAGCGGGTCATTCCCAAGGCGATCAATGCCGTGCCGCTGCGTATCCTGCTGTTCTACGTGCTGACCCTGTTCGTGCTGATGTCGATTTTCCCCTGGCCGCAGATCGGTACCCAGGGCAGCCCGTTCGTGCAGATCTTTGACAGCCTGGGCATCAGCTCGGCCGCCACTATCCTCAATATCGTGGTGATTTCGGCGGCGGTATCGGCCATCAACAGCGACATCTTCGGCGCCGGCCGGATGATGTATGGCCTGGCCCGGCAAGGGCAGGCGCCCAAGGGCTTTGCCCAGGTGTCCAAGCACGGGGTGCCGTGGATGACCGTGGTGGTGATGGCCGTGACTCTGTTGATCGGGGTGGTGCTGAACTACCTGATCCCGGAAAACATCTTCCTGCTGATCGCGTCCCTGGCCACGTTCGCCACGGTCTGGGTGTGGCTGATGATTCTCCTGACTCACGTGGCCATGCGCCGTTCGATGACCGCCGAGCAGGTGGCCCAGTTGCAGTTCAAGGTGCCATTCTGGCCTTGGGCCCCGGCGGCGGCCATTGCCTTCATGCTGTTCATCTTCGGCGTGCTGGGCTATTTCCCGAAAACCCAGGGAGCGCTGATCGTCGGCGTAGTGTGGATCGCTCTACTGATCGTGGCCTATATGCTGTGGGTCAAGCCCATGGCGGGGCAGGCCCAGGCGATCATGAGCGACGCTCCTTTACCTACTGACCATTAATGGAGGTTGGATGAAAACTCTTTGGCAACACTGCAACGTCGCCAGCATGGCCTCGGGTGTTTACTCGATCATCGAGGATGCGGCCATGGTGACGTCAGGGGCGCACATCGAGTGGATCGGCCGGCGCTCGGAGGCGCCGGCCGGCGACTACGCCCAGGTCAATGACCTGGCTGGAGCCTGGGTAACCCCGGGCTTTATCGATTGCCACACCCACACGGTATTTGGCGGCAACCGCAGTGGTGAGTTCGAGCAGCGCCTGCAAGGGGTGAGCTATGCCGAGATCGCCGCTGCCGGCGGTGGTATCGCCAGTACCGTACGGGCTACTCGGGCCGCCACCGAGGAGGAACTGTTCGGCAGCGCCCGCAAGCGTCTGCTGAGCCTGTTGCGCGATGGCGTGACCAGCGTCGAGATCAAGTCCGGCTACGGCCTGGACCTGGCCAGCGAGCGCAAGATCCTGCGGGTGATCCGTCGCCTGGGCGAAGAGTTGCCGGTCAGCGTGCGCAGCACCTGCCTGGCGGCCCATGCCCTGCCGCCGGAATACGCCGAGCGCAGCGATGCCTACATCGAGCATATCTGCAGCGAGATGCTCCCGGCCCTGGCGGCCGAGGGGCTGGTGGACGCGGTGGATGCCTTCTGTGAATACCTGGCGTTCTCCCCGGAGCAGGTGGAGCAGGTGTTCATTGCCGCGCAACAGCTCGGCCTGCCGGTCAAGCTGCACGCCGAGCAACTGTCGTCGCTGCATGGTTCGAGCCTGGCGGCCCGCTACCATGCGCTGTCCGCCGATCACCTGGAGTTCATGACCGAGGAGGATGCGATAGCCATGGCGGCGTCCGGGACCGTGGCGGTGTTGCTGCCGGGGGCCTTCTATTTCCTCCGGGAAACCCAGCTGCCGCCAATGGAAGCCCTGCGCAAGCACGGGGTGAAGATCGCCGTGGCCAGCGACCTCAATCCCGGTACGTCACCGGCGTTGTCGCTGCGGCTGATGCTGAACATGGCCTGTACCTGTTTCCGTATGACCCCCGAGGAGGCCCTGGCCGGGGTTACCCTGCATGCGGCCCAGGCCCTGGGCATGGAAAAGACCCATGGTTCGCTGGAGGTGGGCAAGGTGGCGGACTTCGTCGCCTGGCAGATCGATCGTCCTGCCGACCTGGCCTACTGGCTGGGCGGCGATCTGGAAAAGCGCGTCGTGCGACACGGCGTTGAAGTGACTGTGTAGGAGAAGGGTTGTGGATAAGGTTCTGAATTTCAAACAAGGCCGGGTGCCGCTGCTGATCAGCATGCCCCACGCCGGTACGCGCCTGACCCCGGCGGTGGCGGCCGGGCTGGTGCCCCAGGCGCAGAGCCTGCCGGACACCGACTGGCACATTCCACGGCTGTACCAGTTCGCCCAGGAGCTGGGGGCCAGTACCCTGGCGGCCGAATATTCGCGTTTTGTCATCGACCTGAACCGCCCGTCCGATGACAAGCCCCTGTACGTGGGGGCCACCACTGGCCTGTACCCGGCCACCCTGTTCGACGGCGAGCCCTTGTTCGTCGAAGGTCAGGCGCCGTCCAGTGAGGAGCGCGAGCAGTACCTGCACGAGGTGTGGGGGCCTTACCACCGCACCCTCCAGGAAGAGCTGGCGCGGCTCAAGGCCGAATTCGGCTATGCCCTGCTGTTCGATGCCCACTCCATCCGCTCGCTGATCCCGCACCTGTTCGAAGGCAAGCTGCCGGACTTCAACCTCGGCACTTTCAATGGCGCCAGCTGCGATCCGCAACTGGCCAGCCGGCTGGAGGAGATCTGCGCCGGCCACGGCGGCTACACCCATGTGCTCAACGGGCGCTTCAAGGGCGGGCATATCACCCGCCACTACGGCAACCCGGCCGAGCATATCCATGCCGTGCAACTGGAGCTGGCACAGAGCGCCTACATGGAAGAGTTCGAACCGTTCCGCTATCGCGAGGACCTGGCAGCACCGACCCAGGTGGTGCTCAAGGAATTGCTCCAGGGGCTGCTGGCCTGGGGGCAGGAACGTTACGCCTGACAGCAAGCGCTCCTACAGCGGGTACACGCCTTTGTGTAGGAGCGCGCTTGCTCGCGAAGCGCCTTCGACCCCCGCGCAAAACCTGCAAACAACCCTGTTTTCTCCAAGGACATGCTCATTGCGTAATTCGGGTTTATGATGCCGGACGGCAGAATAAATGTAGTCCCCGCCAGGGATGAACCCGACCTCCACGGAGCGCGTAATGCAGACTTTGTACCCGCAGATCAAACCCTATGCCCGGCACGATCTGGCCGTCGACGAGCCGCACGTGCTGTATGTCGACGAAAGTGGTTCACCGGAAGGTTTGCCGGTGGTGTTCATTCATGGCGGGCCGGGGGCGGGCTGCGATGGGGCCAGCCGCTGCTACTTCGACCCGAATCTGTACCGCATCGTCACGTTCGACCAGCGCGGTTGCGGGCGTTCCACCCCCCACGCCAGCCTGGAAAACAACACCACCTGGGACCTGGTGGCGGACCTTGAGCGCATTCGCCAGCACCTGGGCATCGACAAGTGGGTGCTGTTTGGCGGCTCCTGGGGTTCGACCCTGGCCCTGGCCTATGCCCAGACCCACCCGGAGCGCGTGCTCGGCCTGATCGTGCGGGGCATCTTCCTTGCCCGGCCCCAGGAGATCCAGTGGTACTACCAGTGTGGCGCCAGCCGCCTGTTCCCCGACTACTGGCAGGACTATGTGGCGCCGATTCCCCTGGAAGAGCGGCATGACCTGGTCAGCGCCTTCCACAAGCGCCTGACCGGCACCGACCAGATCGCCCAGATGCATGCGGCCAAGGCCTGGTCGGGCTGGGAAGGGCGCACCGCGACCCTGCGCCCCAACCCGTTGGTGGTGGACCGTTTCTCCGAGCCGCAGCGGGCGCTGTCGATTGCCCGGATCGAATGCCATTACTTCACCAACAACGCCTTCCTCGAACCTGACCAGCTGATCCGCGACATGGGCAAGATCGCCCATCTGCCCGGGGTCATCGTCCATGGCCGCTACGATGTGATCTGCCCGCTGGACAACGCCTGGGAGCTGCATCAGGCCTGGCCCAACAGCGAGCTGCAGGTGATCCGCGACGCTGGCCACGCCGCCTCCGAGCCGGGCATCACCGATGCTCTGGTACGCGCCACCGACCAGATGGCGCGCCGTCTGCTCGACCTGCCGCCCGAAGAAGCATGAAGGGCCTGTTGCAGCGCGTGCGTGGCGCGCGGGTGGAAGTCGCCGGGGAAATAGTCGGCGCGGTGGACCAGGGATTGCTGGTACTGGTGGCGGTGGAGCCCGAGGACACCCGGGCCAGTGCCGACAAACTCCTGCATAAGCTGCTTAACTATCGGGTGTTCAGTGATGCCGAGGGCAAGATGAACCTGTCCCTGGCGGATGTGCAGGGCGGCTTGCTGCTGGTGTCGCAATTCACCCTGGCGGCAGACACCAAGAGCGGGCTGCGCCCGAGCTTTTCCACAGCCGCGCCGCCGGCCCTTGGCGAAGAGCTTTTTGACTACCTGGTAGTGAAGGCGCAACAGTTGCATGGCAAAGTGGCATCAGGGCGTTTTGGCGCGGACATGCAGGTGCACCTGGTCAATGATGGCCCGGTAACCTTCCTGTTACAGACCTGAAAACGCCTGAAACAGCTTTTTCCACCGATTTGGGCCGGAAACTGCTGTTTTTCGCGATAAATACTTTGTTACCCCTGATGCGTTGTAACGCGGGCTACTAGATAATCGCGCGCTACGGGGATCAGCGTTCGTTGGTCCATTTTGACTTAAGTAGAGACTTGTCCACGGCCGTTTGGGGAATCATTTAGCCCCATCGGAGTCGGAACAATGCTCGCCAACCTGGCATATAGATAGCTGGCCGTTGGTTTTTTGATCTGTTTTCGGCGAGGGTTGCTCGTGATTGTTAGTCCCTGTAATGCACCAAACTTGTTTGCCAAACGGTTACGAAACGCACTGGTGACGGGCTCTGCGCTGGTCTGCCTGCTCGGCGCCGGTCAACTCATGGCATTCAATCTGGATGATGTATCGGTCAAGGCCAAGGACCTGGCCGGGCAGAAGTACGAGGCCCCGCGCAGTAACCTGCCGAACGAGTTCCGTGAGATGAAGTTCGCGGATTACCAAAAAATCCGCTTCCTCACCGAAAAAGCCGAATGGGCCGACCAGAAGACCCCGTTCAAGCTGTCGTTCTACCACCAGGGCATGCACTTCGACACGCCGGTGAAGATCAACGAGATCAGCGCCAACACCGTTACCGAGATCAAGTACGACCCGAACCGTTTCGATTTCGGCGACGTGAAGTTCGATCCCAAGGCCACCGAGAAGCTCGGCTACGCCGGTTTCCGCGTGCTGTACCCGATCAACAAGGCTGACAAGCAAGACGAGATCATGACCATGCTCGGCGCGAGCTATTTCCGCGTCGTTGGCAAGGGCCATACCTATGGCCTGTCCGCCCGGGGCCTGGCAATCGACACCGCCCTGCCATCCGGCGAGGAATTCCCGCGTTTCAGCGAGTTCTGGATCCAGCAGCCCAAGGCTACCGACAAGCACCTGGTGATCTACGCCCTGCTGGATTCGCCACGGGCCACCGGCGCCTATCGCCTGACCCTGCGGCCGGGCGCCGACACCATTGTCGACGTCAAGGCCCGGGTGTTCCTGCGTGACAAGGTCGGCAAGCTGGGCCTGGCCCCGCTGACCAGCATGTACCTGTTCGGCGCCAACCAGCCGTCGAAGGTCCTCAACTACCGTCGCGAACTGCATGACTCCAGCGGCCTGTCGATCCACGCCGGCAATGGCGAATGGATCTGGCGCCCGCTGAACAACCCGAAACATCTGGCCGTGAGCAACTTCTCGGTGGAGAACCCGCGTGGTTTCGGCCTGCTCCAGCGTGGCCGCGACTTCAGCCACTATGAAGACCTCGACGACCGCTACGACAAGCGCCCAAGCGCCTGGATCGAGCCCAAGGGCGACTGGGGCAAGGGCACCGTCGACCTGGTAGAGATCCCGACCGCGGACGAAACCAACGACAACATCGTGGCGTTCTGGAACCCGGAAAAGCAGCCTGAGCCAGGCCAGCCGCTGGATTTCGCCTATCGCCTGCACTGGACCATCGACGAAGCCGCCCTGCATTCCCCTGACAGCGCCTGGGTACAGCAGACCCTGCGCTCCACCGGTGACGTCAAGCAGTCCAACCTGATCCGTCAGCCCGACGGCAGCGTGGCCTACCTGGTGGACTTCGAAGGCCCGTCCCTGGCGGCATTGCCGGAAAACGCCGACGTTCGCAGCCAGGTCAGCGTGGGTGACAACGCCGAGCTGGTGGAAAACAGCGTTCGCTACAACCCGGAAACCAAGGGCTGGCGCCTGACCCTGCGGATGAAGATCAAGGACGCGAGCAAGTCCACCGAGATGCGTGCCGCTCTGGTCCGCGACATTGCGCAGCCCGAGCCGGCCAAGGCCTCGACGCCGAACTCCAACTCCTCCATCGCCAAGGCCGACAAGATCGCCGCCAAGCAGCAGGAGAAGAAAGAGAAGGAAGCCGCAGCGGCAGCCGCCAAGCAGGCGCAAGCCCAGCCGGGCAAAGAGGCTAAAGACGCCAAGAACGCCAAGGACAAGGACCACAAAGACGCCAAGCAGCCTGCTGCTGCGGACGCGGCCCCAGCCACACCGGAACCGGTTAAAACGGAGCAAGTCCTGACCGAGACCTGGAGCTATCAGTTGCCTGCCGATGAGTAACTCTCAACTACAGCCAGAGTCTCTTGCCGAGTACCTGGCGCATTTGCCGATGTCGGACCAGCAGCGCGCGGAACTCGCGGGCTGCCAGTCCTTCAGCGAATTGCACCAACGCCTGTCGTCCAGCACCTTCGATGGCCCCACCGATGCCGCCCAGGCCTCGGTGGGCCAGCGCCTGACCCTGAGCACCGCCGCTGAGCTGGAAGAAGCGGAAATGCTCGCGGTGGACGCCGAGGGCCGGGTCTGCCTCAAGGCCACGCCACCGATCCGCCGCACCAAGGTGGTCCCTGAGCCGTGGCGCACCAATATCCTGGTGCGCGGCTGGCGGCGCCTGACCGGGCGTACCAACCCGCCAGCGCCGAAGAAGGACGAACGGGTACTGCCGGCCGCTCGCTGGCGTACCGTCGGTTCTATCCGCCGCTACATCCTGCTGGTGCTGATGCTCGGCCAGACCATCGTCGCCGGCTGGTACATGAAAGGCATCATGCCGTACCAGGGCTGGTCCTTCGTCGACCTGGAAGAGGTCATGCACCAGCCGCTGATGCAGACCGCCCAGCAAGTGCTGCCCTATGCCCTGCAGACCAGCATCCTGATTCTGTTCGGGATCCTGTTCTGCTGGGTCTCGGCAGGTTTCTGGACCGCCCTGATGGGCTTCCTGGAACTGCTGACCGGCCACGACAAGTACCGCATCTCCGGGGCCAGCGCCGGCAACGAGCCGATTCCCAAGGATGCGCGCACCGCACTGGTGATGCCGATCTGCAACGAAGACGTGCCCCGGGTGTTTGCCGGCCTGCGCGCAACCTTCGAGTCGGTGGCGGCCACCGGTGACCTGGACCGTTTCGACTTCTTCGTCCTCAGCGACAGCAACGACAGCGATATCTGCGTGGCCGAGCAGCAGGCCTGGCTGGATGTCTGCCGCGAAGCCAAGGGCTTCGGCAAGATCTTCTATCGCCGCCGTCGCCGCCGAGTGAAACGCAAGAGCGGCAACCTCGACGACTTCTGCCGTCGCTGGGGCGGTGACTACAAGTACATGGTCGTGCTCGACGCTGACAGCGTGATGAGCGGCGAATGCCTGACCAGCCTGGTACGCCTGATGGAAGCCACGCCGGACGCGGGGATCATCCAGACCGCGCCACGGGCCTCGGGCATGGACACCCTGTATGCGCGCATGCAGCAGTTCGCCACCCGGGTCTACGGCCCGCTGTTCACCGCCGGCCTGCACTTCTGGCAGTTGGGGGAATCCCACTACTGGGGGCACAACGCGATCATCCGCATGCAGCCGTTCATCGAGCACTGTGCCCTGGCGCCGTTGCCGGGCAAGGGTGCCTTCGCCGGTGCGATCCTCTCCCACGACTTCGTCGAAGCCGCGCTGATGCGCCGTGCCGGCTGGGGCGTGTGGATTGCCTACGACCTGCCGGGCAGCTACGAAGAGCTGCCGCCGAACCTGCTGGACGAACTCAAGCGTGACCGGCGCTGGTGCCACGGCAACCTGATGAACTTCCGCCTGTTTCTGGTCAAGGGCATGCACCCGGTGCACCGCGCGGTGTTCCTCACCGGGGTGATGTCCTACCTGTCGGCGCCGCTGTGGTTCTTCTTCCTGGTGCTGTCCACGGCCCTGCTGGCGGTCAACACCCTGATGGAGCCGCAGTACTTCCTCGAGCCGCGGCAGCTGTATCCGCTGTGGCCGCAGTGGCATCCGGACAAGGCCATCGCGCTGTTCTCCACCACCATCGTGCTGCTGTTCCTGCCCAAGCTCTTGAGCATCATCCTGATCTGGGCCAAGGGGGCGAAAGAGTTCGGTGGCAAGTTCAAGGTGACCCTGTCGATGCTCCTGGAGATGCTGTTCTCCATGCTGCTGGCGCCGGTGCGGATGATTTTCCACACCCGTTTCGTACTGGCCGCATTCCTGGGCTGGGCCGCGACCTGGAACTCGCCACAGCGTGACGACGACTCCACGCCGTGGAGTGAAGCGGTCAAGCGCCACGGTCCGCAGACCCTGCTGGGCTTCTGCTGGGCGCTGCTGGTGATCTGGTTGAACCCGAGCTTCCTCTGGTGGCTGGTACCGATCGTCGGTTCGTTGATGCTGTCGATCCCGGTGTCGGTGATCTCCAGCCGCGTGGGCCTGGGCCTGAAGTCCCGTGACGAAAGCCTGTTCCTGATCCCCGAGGAATACGCTCCGCCACAGGCGCTGCTGGCAACCGACCAGTACACCCATGAAAACCGCTGGCATGCGCTCAACGACGGCTTTGTCCGGGCCGTGGTGGATCCGCAGCAGAACGCCCTGGCCTGTGCCCTGGCGACCTCGCGCCACACCCAGGCCGAGCCCATCGAGTGGCTGCGCCAGGAGCGTGTACGGCATGCCCTGAAAGTCGGCCCGGCGGCCCTGAACAACAGCGAGCGGCTGGCGCTGTTGAGCGACCCGGTAGCCCTGGGGCGCCTGCACGAGCAGGTCTGGAGCGAGGGGCACAGCGAATGGCTGAGCGCCTGGCGCCAGTCGGTGGATGCCGATCCCCATGCACCGCTGCTGCCGTTGCAGCCGTTGAACGCGGCGCCGCAACCGGCCTGAAGCCAACGCCCTTGAGCTCTTGCTCAAGGGCGTTTTGCTTTATGGCGCCAATGGCCGCCTACGCCTTGCGGGAGGCTGTGGCAGCGGCTACCGGTCGCTCCCCCTGAAACAACAAAAATCCTTGTGCAAATGGCCGAGTGCGTTAGCATCGCACCCGCAAATTTCTGCGCGCAATCGACAACGGCCTGCCATTCGAAGCACTCAAGCAGATGACCGCCGTGCGCAGACACCACAATAAAATGGCTTCAGGGGACTTGAGATGAAGAAGTATCTTTCGCTGCTGCTGGCGGGTGCCGCAGCCCTGCTGGCGGTCAACACGGCCCAGGCCGGCGCAATCGACGACGCGGTCAAGCGCGGCACGCTGAAAGTCGGCATGGACCCGACCTACATGCCGTTCGAGATGACCAACAAGCGTGGCGAAATCATCGGTTTCGAAGTCGACCTGCTCAAGGCC
Source organism: Pseudomonas sp. BIGb0176 (assembly GCF_024810175.1). Lineage (NCBI taxonomy): Bacteria > Pseudomonadati > Pseudomonadota > Gammaproteobacteria > Pseudomonadales > Pseudomonadaceae > Pseudomonas > Pseudomonas sp. BIGb0176. Next base: position 46,716 of record NZ_JANUEC010000005.1, on the reverse strand, counting down.
ATGGCCAAGTCCATGGGGGTCAAGCTGGAGATGGTTTCCACTGGCTACGACGGCATCATCCCGGCCCTGCTGACCGACAAGTTCGACATGATCGGCAGCGGCATGACCCTGACCCAGGAACGCAACCTGCGCCTGAACTTCAGCGAACCCTTCATCGTGGTCGGCCAGACCCTGCTGATCCGCAAGGACCTGGAAGGCACCATCAAGTCCTACAAGGACCTGAACAGCGCCGACTACCGCATCACCTCCAAGCTGGGCACCACCGGTGAGATGGTCGCCAAGAAGCTGATCGCCAAGGCCAAGTACCACGGCTACGACAACGAGCAGGAAGCGGTGCTGGACGTGGTCAACGGCAAGGCCGACGCCTTCATCTACGACGCTCCGTACAACGTGGTGGCCGTCAACAAAGTGGGCAATGGCAAGCTGGTATTCCTCGACAAGCCGTTCACCTACGAGCCCCTGGCCTTCGGTTTGAAGAAGGGCGATTACGACAGCATCAACTTCATCAACAACTTCCTGCACCAGATCCACGAAGACGGCACCTACGATCGCATCCATGACAAGTGGTTCAAGAGCACCGAGTGGCTCAAGGACATGGAATAGGTGTCAGGCAACTGACTTGTGGTTGATCGCGAGCAAGCTCGCTCCTACAGGGCGCATAGCGTTTTTGTAGGAGCGAGCCTGCTCGCGACGATGCCCACCCGGGCTCTGCCGAACCTCCCCGCTGCAAACCGCTGGAACCTGCAAAGTGAACAAACACAAGAAAGCCCAATGGCCCTGGCACGTGCTGACCGTGCTGGTGCTGATCGGTCTGGCTGGCGCGCTGTACTACGCCACCTCGTTGATGTCCTACGAGTGGCGCTGGAACCGTGTCCCCCAGTACTTCGCCTATCAGGCCGAAGAGTCCCAGCGGGCGGCGGAAATCTCCACCGTCGCCGAGGTGGTGCGCCAGGGCGGCAAGGCACAAGTCACGCTGCGCGGTGACTCGGGTGCCGAGCAGCATCTGAGCGTCGATGAAAGCAGCTTGCAGGTGGCTAGCGGCGATGACGTTGCCGAAGGCGATGTCATCGGCGTGACCCGGCACTGGGCCGCGGGCCCGCTGTTGTGGGGCCTGTGGACCACCTTGTGGCTGTCGGTGGTGTCCGGCGTGCTGGGGCTGCTGATCGGCCTGGGTACCGGCCTGTGCCGGTTGTCCAGCAACCCGACCCTGCGCGACCTGTCGACGATCTATGTCGAACTGGTGCGGGGCACGCCGCTGCTGGTGCAGATCTTCATCTTCTATTTCTTTATTGGCACGGTGCTCAATCTGTCCCGGGAGTTCGCCGGGATCGCCGCGCTGTCGCTGTTTACCGGGGCCTATGTGGCGGAAATCGTTCGCGCCGGGGTGCAGTCCATCGCCCGCGGGCAGAACGAAGCCGCTCGCTCCCTGGGGCTCAGCGCCGGCCAGTCGATGCGCCATGTGGTGCTGCCCCAGGCCTTCAAGCGGGTGCTGCCGCCGCTGGCCGGGCAGTTCATCAGCCTGGTCAAGGACACCTCCCTGGTGTCGGTGATCGCCATTACCGAACTGCTCAAGAGCGGCCGGGAAGTCATCACCACGTCGTTCTCGCCATTCGAGATCCTGTTCTGCGTGGCAGGCCTGTATTTGTTGATCAACCTGCCGCTGTCGAAGATGGCCAGCCGGCTTGAGCGGAGGCTCGCGCAAAGTGATTGAAGTCCGCGATCTGGTAAAAGTCTTCGACACCCGCGGCCAGGTGGTGCGCGCGGTGGATAACGTCACCACCCAGGTGGCCAAGGGCGAGGTGCTGGTGGTGATCGGCCCGTCCGGCTCCGGCAAGTCGACCTTCCTGCGTTGCCTCAATGGCCTTGAAGAGTTCGATTCCGGCTCGGTGAGCATCGACGGCCTGCAACTGGCCGACCCGAGGACCGATGTGAACGCCTACCGCCGGGAAGTCGGCATGGTGTTCCAGCACTTCAACCTGTTCCCGCACATGACCGTGCTGGAAAACCTCTGCCTGGCGCAGAAGGTGGTACGCAAGCGCGGCAAGCAGGAGCGCGAGGCCAAGGCCCTGGCGTTGCTGGAAAAGGTCGGGATCGCCCAGAAGGCCCACGAGTTTCCTTCGCGGCTTTCCGGTGGCCAGCAGCAGCGTGTGGCCATCGCCCGGGCCCTGGCCATGGAACCCAAGGTGATGCTGTTCGACGAGCCGACCTCGGCCCTGGACCCGGAAATGGTCGGCGAGGTGCTGGATGTGATGAAGACCCTGGCCCTGGAAGGCATGACCATGGTCTGCGTGACCCACGAAATGGGCTTTGCCCGGGAAGTGGCGGATCGGGTGCTGTTCTTCGATCACGGCAAACTACTGGAAGACGCGGCGCCGCAGGTGTTCTTCGACGCGCCGCAAGACCCGCGGGCCCAGGCTTTCCTGCGCCAGGTGCTGTAAGGCCGGCTCCTGCATTTCCCGGTAGGAGCCGGCTTGCCGGCGAAGCGGCTCAGACCCGGAAACGCCCCACCAGGCTTTGCAGGTGAATCCCCAGCCGCGCCAGCTCGGCGCTGGACGCGGCGGTTTCCTCGCTGGCCGATGACGTCTGTTCAGACACATCCCGCACATTCAACACGCTGCGGTTGATCTCTTCCGCCACCGCGCTCTGCTGCTCTGCTGCCGCGGCGATCTGCTGGTTCATCGCCTGGATCGCCGACACGGTACGGGTGATGTTTTCCAGGGAACCACCAGCCCGGCGTGTCAGCTCGACACTGCTGTCGGTCAGGCTGCGGCTGGTATCCAGGGTGCTGGCCACCTGCTGGGTGCCGCTTTGCAGGCCAACGATGAGTTCAGCGATTTCTTCGGTGGATTGCTGGGTACGTTGCGCCAGGCTGCGGACTTCATCCGCCACCACGGCAAAACCCCGCCCGGCTTCACCGGCCCGGGCGGCCTCGATGGCGGCGTTCAGGGCCAGCAGGTTGGTCTGCTGGGCCACCGACTTGATCACATCCAGGACGCTGCCGATCTTGTCGCTTTCCTGCTTGAGATGGCCCATGGCCTCGGTGGAATGGCCCACCTCGCTGGCCAGGCGCTCGATCTGGGCGATGGCTTCGTTCACCACCCGGTCACCCTCGCGGGCCTGCTGGTCGGCCGCCACAGCGGCCTCGGAGGCCTCCTCGGCGTTGCGCGCCACTTCCTGCACGGTGGCGGCCATTTCGTTCATGGCCGTGGCCACCTGGTCGGTCTCGACTTTCTGGCTGTTGACCCCGGCGCTGGTCTGCTCGGTCACCGCGGACAGTTGCTCGGCGGCGCTGGCGATCTGGGTCACCCCGTCGCTGATGCCGCCGATCAGTTCCCGCAGGCTCACCGTCATGCGCTGCATGGCTTTCTGCAGTTGGCCCAGTTCGTCGCGGCGCTCCACGGCGAGGTTCTGGCTCAGGTCCCCGGAAGCCACGCGCTCGGCGGCCTTGAGGGTCTGCTGCAGCGGCTGGGTGATCTGCCGGGTGATGGCCCAGGCGGCGATCAGGCCGAACAGCATGGCCAGCAAGGTGGCGATCAGCAGGGTGCTCTTGGCTTGCGCGGCGTCGCTGTCACGCTTGGTGGTCTGGGCCACGGTCAGCTGCTTGCTCAGGTCCATCAGCCGGTCGCCCTGGGCGGCCATGCGCTTGAGCGCAGCCGCGCTGGCTTCTTCGGCGTCGCTGTAGGCGCTGACGGCCATCCGGTAGGCCTTCAGCGAGTCGCTGGCCTGTTGCAGGTTGGCAACGTGCTGCTCGGGCAGGCGCGAAGGCAGGCTGGTGAGGTTGTTCAGGGCGTTGTCGATGGCGTCCAGCGCCGGCTGCTTGGCCTCGGGCTTGGCGCTGTAGGTGTAGCCGCGTACCTGGAAGCGTGCCTGCTGGATCAGCTTGGACAGGTCGATCACGCTATTGAACTGCGCCACGCTGTCGCCTTGCAGCAGTGAGTTTTCAACCTCCGCGACCCGGGCCACGGCATTGTCCGCGGTGGCGCCAAGCTGGGACCTCGCAGCCTCGCGGTTGGCGGTGGCGCGAGTCATGTCGGCAAAGGCTTTCTGGTATTCGGCCACGGCGTCCAGTTGCTGGTCGACCATGGTGATGCTTTCCGGTTGCTGCAGTTGCGCGCGAGCGTCCTGCAGGCCGTCGTTGAGTTGCTTGAGGAAGTCGTTGACCGCTGCCGGGCCGTGTTCACCGCGGCTCATCTCGTAGTTGAGGCGGGCGATGCGCAGGTCCTTGGTCAGGGCGTAGATAACGGAAATATTGCCCAGTTTGTCGCCCCGGTCGATCACCCGGCTCAGGCCGGTCCAGCCGGTGGCGGTGATCAGCAGGGTCAGGAGCAGTACCAGGCCGAAGCCGATACCCAGCTTGAGGCTGACGCTTACGTTTCCCAGGTTTCTGGCTAGCCAACGGTACATTCTGCGAACTCCCTTTTAGCAATGTGCGCTTAACCATAGGCTATCGGCGGGAGTGGGGGATTCTGTAGCTTGACTGGCTAGTTGCCATTACGACCGTGAGGTCCGGCTGGCCACTTGGCCAGCACGCACATGGGGGCTCAGAACAGGCGCGAAAGCAGGGCGGTGACCGCGGTTTCGACCCGCAGGATGCGTTCGCCCAGTTGCACCGGTTGCAGGCCGGCCTTGCCCAGAAGATCGATCTCGTAGGGAATCCAGCCGCCCTCCGGGCCAATGGCCAGGGTGACGGCCTGGTCCAGCCCGCGAGGGCAGGGCGGATATGGGCCAGGGTGGCCCACCAGCCCCAGGGTGCCAGCGCTGAGGGCCGGCAGGCGGTCTTCGACGAAGGGCTTGAAGCGTTTTTCGATCAGGACGTCGGGCAGCACGGTGTCACGGGCCTGTTCCAGGCCGAGCACCAGGTGTTCGCGAATCGTTTCGGGTTCCAGGAACGGGGTCTGCCAGAAGCTCTTTTCTACCCGGTAGCTGTTCACCAGCACCAGCCGCGGCACGCCCATGGTCGCTATGGTCTGGAACACCCGGCGAAGCATTTTCGGGCGCGGCAGGGCCAGCACCAGGGTCAATGGCAGCTTGGCCGGTGGCGGCTGATCGAGGGTCACTTGCAGTTCGGCTTCAGCAGGCTCCAGGCGCAGTACCTGGGCACTGCCCATCAAGCCGCCAATGCGCCCGACCCGCAGGCTGTCGCCGACCGCCACCCGATGCACGTCCTGCATGTGGGTCAGGCGTCGGTCGCGCAGCACTACCCGGTCGGCCGCAATGAAATCGGCCTCTTCCAGAAGCAGCAGGTTCACGCTTGGGTCGCTGGCGGCTGGTCGTTGTGGTCGTCGGCCGGTTCATCGTCCGGGTGCTCGCCACGTTTGCTGATCAGCCCGCCGAACAGCACGCCGATCTCGAACAGCAGCCACATGGGCACGGCCAGCAGGGTCTGGGAGAAAATGTCCGGCGGGGTGAGGATCATGCCCACCACGAAGCAGCCGATGATCACGTAAGGGCGGATCTTGCGCAGGTACGCCACGTTGACCACGCCTATCCACACCAGCAGGACCACGGCCACCGGGATCTCGAAGGCCACGCCGAAGGCGAAGAACAGGGTCATGACGAAATCGAGGTAGCTGGTGATATCGGTCATCATCTCCACGCCGGCCGGGGTGGCGGCGGCGAAGAACTTGAAGATCAGCGGGAACACCAGGAAGTAGGCGAACGCCATGCCGATGTAGAACAGCAGGATGCTCGACACCAGCAAGGGCACGGCAATGCGCTTTTCATGCTTGTACAGGCCGGGTGCGATAAAGCCCCAGATCTGGTGCAGGATCACCGGGATCGCCAGGAACAGCGAGACCATCATGGTCAGCTTCAGCGGCGTCAGGAACGGCGAGGCGACGTCGGTGGCGATCATCGTCGCGCCGACCGGCAGGTACTGGCGCAGCGGCGTGGAGACGATGGTGTAGATCTGCTGGGTGAAGGCGAACAGCCCGGCGAAGATGATGAAGATCGCCGCTACGCAGCGCAGCAGGCGGGTGCGCAGCTCGGTGAGGTGCGACACCAGCGGCATGTGTTGGTCGTTCTCTGGGATATCGCTCATGGTGCTCGCGGCGGCAAGGTGGAGTCGTGGGGGGCCGTGGTGGCGGGTGTTGCCACTGGGGCTGCGGGCTCTGCGGTCGGTGCCGGTGCTGGTGTCGATGGCAGAGGCGCGGGCACTTCGCTGGCTGGCGGCGCTTCGGCGACCGTAGCGGCGCCTGGCGCGTGAATCGTCTGCTCGGCCACAGGCTCTACCGGAGTCGGTTGCTGCTGGGTCGGGGCGAGGATTTTCCGCGCTTCCTGCTCCAGGGACAGAATGTGCTCGTTGTGCAGTTGCCGGCGGATCTCGTCGGCACCGATTTCACGTTCAACTTCCTGTTTTATCGCGTTGAAGCTGCGCTTGAGGCGCCCGACCCACAGGCCGGCGGTGCGCGCAGCGCCGGGCAGGCGCTCGGGGCCGAGCACCAGCAGGGCCACCAGGCCCACCAGCAGCAGTTCAGAGAAGCTGATACCAAACATTAGTCAGTGCTCACGAGTCTTTGCGGGTCGGCTCTTCGACTTTCTGCGCCTGCACATCGATGGTGTGCGGCTGGCTCAACGGCGCGCTCTGCTGCGGCTGAACCGGTGGCACAGGCTGCGCTGCTGGCGGGACCACGGGTTCGGCAGGCTTTTCGTCGTCATTCATGGCCTTGCGAAAGCCCTTGATCGATTCGCCGACGTCGGTGCCCAGGTTCTTGAGCTTCTTGGTGCCGAATACCAGTACCACGACCACCAGGATGACGATCCAGTGTTTCCAGTCAAAAATGCCCATGCTGCGTTTCCTCTTAGAAAGTTGTTCAGGCGGACGGACGCGAGGCTTTCTCGGCGTGTCCGGACAAACCGAAGCGGCGGTCCAGCTCATCGAGCACGGCCTGGGGATGCTGCCCCAGCTGTGCCAGCATGACCAGGGTGTGGAACCACAGGTCCGCGGTTTCGTAGATCACATCGCTGCAGTCGCCGCTGATGGCAGCGTCCTTGGCGGCGATGATGGTTTCCACCGATTCTTCGCCGACTTTTTCCAGAATCTTGTTCAGGCCCTTGTGGTACAGGCTGGCGACGTAGGAGCTGTCGGCTGCGGCGTCTTTACGCTCTTCCAGCACCTGGGCCAGACGGGTGAGGGTATCGCTCATGTCAGTGTCCTGCAGAATAGATCGCGTGCGGGTCCTTGAGGACCGGTTCGACGGTTTTCCACTCGCCATCTTCATAGACGCGGTAGAAACAGCTGTGGCGGCCGGTATGGCAGGCGATGTCGCCGATCTGCTCAACCATCAGGATGATCACATCGGCGTCGCAGTCCAGGCGCATTTCATGAAGCTTCTGCACGTGCCCGGATTCTTCGCCCTTGCGCCACAGCTTGCCACGGGAACGTGACCAGTAGATGGCGCGATTCTCGACAGCGGTCAGGCTCAGGGCCTCGCGGTTCATCCAGGCCATCATCAGTACGCGCCCGGTCTTGTGATCCTGGGCGATGGCCGGCACCAGGCCGTCCGCATCCCATTTGATCTGGTCCAGCCAATCTTTCATTTTCGACTCCGACAACCGGGCTCAACCCGCTGGTGACGCCTCGGCGATTTCGACAGTTTGCCAGCAGGTCGCGCCACTGGCTATCGGCGAACGATCAGATACAAACCGACCGCAATCATGATGCCAGCAGGCCAGTGCCCCAGCTCATGCAATGGACCGCCGGCGGCCAGGACCGCGCCACCGCCCAGGTGGGCAGTGCCCAGCAGGCGCAGGAACCAGTCGTCCTTGCGCTTGTGCCAGGGCGCCGGCGGATCGGCGGCATGGGGCTGGGACATGCGCTCCAGCAGGTCGCGGGTCATGTTGGCCAGGTGCGGCAACTGTTCGATCTGGCTGTGGATGTTGCCGAGCACGGCCTTGGGGCTGACCCGTTCGCGCATCCAGCGTTCGAGGAAGGGTTGCGCGGTGTTCCACAGGTCCAGGTCCGGGTACAGCTGGCGGCCCAGGCCCTCGATGTTGAGCAGGGTCTTCTGCAGCAGCACCAGTTGCGGCTGCACTTCCATGTTGAAGCGCCGAGCGGTCTGGAACAGGCGCATCAGCACCTGGCCGAAGGAAATGTCCTTCAGCGGTTTTTCGAAGATCGGCTCGCACACGGTGCGGATCGCCGCCTCGAATTCGTTGAGCTTGGTTTCCGCCGGGACCCAGCCGGAATCAATGTGCAACTGGGCCACGCGGCGGTAGTCGCGCTTGAAGAAGGCAAACAGGTTGCGGGCCAGGTAGTCCTGGTCTTCCGGGGTCAGGCTGCCGACGATGCCGCAGTCGATGGCGATGTACTGCGGGCTCCAGGGCTGCACGGTGCTGACGAAGATGTTGCCCGGGTGCATGTCGGCGTGGAAGAAGCTGTCGCGGAACACCTGGGTGAAGAAGATCTCCACGCCACGCTCGGCGAGCATCTTCATGTCGGTACGCTGGTCGGCCAGGGTGGCCAGGTCGGTGACCTGAATGCCGTAGATGCGCTCCATCACCAGCACTTTGGGCCGGCACCAGTCCCAGTAGACCTGGGGTACATAGAGCAGCGGCGAGCCTTCGAAGTTGCGCTTGAGCTGGCTGGCGTTGGCCGCCTCGCGCAGCAGGTCGAGCTCGTCGTAGATGGTTTTCTCGTAGTCGCTGACCACGTCCACCGGGTGCAGCAGGCGCGCGTCGGCAGAGAGCTTTTCCGCGGCACGGGCGAGGATGAACAGCCACGCCAGGTCCTGGGCGATGATCGGCTTGAGCCCGGGGCGGATCACCTTGACCACCACTTCTTCGCCGGTCTTGAGCTTGGCGGCGTGCACCTGGGCCACCGACGCCGACGCCAGGGGCTCGATGTCGAAGCGGCTGAACACGTCGCTGATCTTCTTGCCCAGCTGCGCTTCGATCAGGGCCACGGACTTTTGCGAGTCGAACGGCGGCACCCGGTCCTGCAGCAGCATCAGCTCGTCGGCGATGTCTTCCGGCAGCAGGTCGCGGCGGGTCGAGAGGATCTGCCCGAACTTGATGAAGATCGGCCCCAGGTCCTGCAACGCCAGGCGCAGGCGTGCACCGCGGCTCAGGTCCAGCGGCTTGCGCGGGAACCAGCGCCAGGGCAGGGCGAAGCGCAGGGCCAGGAGGAACCAGGGCAGGGGCAGGTCGAACAGCAGGTCATCGAGGCGGTAGCGGATCACGACGCGCTGGATGCGCAACAGACGGCGGACGGCAAGCAGCTTCATGCGTTATCGCTTGGGTCAAGGGATCGGGAAAGGCGCTCCAAGCGCGCCTCGAGACGTTCCAGGTCGAGTTTGGCCTGATCCAGCTCGCGAAAGCGCGCTTCGGCTTCGCGCTGACCCACCAGGGTCCGCGATTCTTCGGCGAGGAATTCGGCGAGGTTCTGGTTGAGGCTGGCAAATCCTTGCTGATACCAGCGGGCGCGGCTGCGCACATGGCCACTGAACAGCTGGGTGGCCACGGGGCCCAGCCAGCGCGAGAGCTCGTACTCCCAGTCCAGCTCCAGGTCCTGAAGGGTTGCTGCCAGGTCCAGCAGCACGCCGCTATCGCCTTCCAGCTCCACTTCGGGGCCGTGCAGGACCGCGGTCTTGTCCTTGCTCAGGGCCAGGCGCAGCAGGCTCGAGGCCGGTGCGCGCAGGGTGCAGTCCGGGTCCGCGGCCCACTGGCTGGCGAGCATCAGGCCTTCATCGCTGGGCAGGATGAACAGCTGCAGCGCCGGGTTGCGGCATTCCACGGCGATCACCTTGCCATTGAGGTGCTGCAGGCGCGGCAGCGCCGTGCTGTCCAGACGCAGCACCCGATTGATGCCGGTCTCGACGCTGGCGAGCAGGCCGCTGAGCAACATCAGGGCTTGATGCCGCGGTGCAGGGCGACGATGCCTGCGGTCATGTTGTGATAGGTCACGCGGTCGAAACCGGCCTCGACCATCATCGACTTCAGGGTTTCCTGGTTGGGGTGCATGCGGATCGATTCGGCCAGGTAGCGGTAGCTTTCCGAGTCGTTGGTGATCAGCTTGCCGGCCAGGGGCATGAAGGCGAACGAGTAGGCGTCGTAGACCTTGGACATCAGCGCGTTGGTGGGCTTGGAGAACTCCAGCACCAGCAGGCGACCGCCGGGCTTGAGCACCCGCAGCATGGAGCGCAGGGCGTCTTCCTTGTGGGTCACGTTGCGCAGGCCGAAGGCAATGGTCACGCAGTCGAAATGGTTGTCCGGGAACGGCAGTTTTTCCGCATCGGCCTGGACGAACTCGACGTTGCCGGCCACACCCAGGTCCAGCAGGCGGTCACGACCGACCTTGAGCATGGATTCGTTGATGTCGGCCAGTACCACTTGGCCGGTCGGGCCCACCAGGTGGGAGAAACGCCTGGTCAAGTCACCCGTGCCGCCGGCGATGTCCAGTACGCGATTGCCGGCGCGCACGCCGGACAGCTCGATCGTGAAGCGTTTCCACAGGCGGTGCATGCCACCGGACAGCACGTCGTTCATCAAGTCGTACTTGGCCGCTACCGAGTGGAACACCTCAGCGACTTTTTCCGCTTTCTGGCTTTCAGGAACATTCTTGAAGCCGAAGTGAGTGGTGGGTTCGGCATCGCTGCCTTTGCGCTGATCAGTCATATCGCTGTCACCAAAAGAGAATGCGGGACATTCTAATGCCGGTGGCGGTCTTTGTCTTGGCAAGGCTGAATGTAAGATAGCGATCCGCCGGGACGTTTTGACGCACGCAGGGTCAAGATGCTTCAGGCAAGTCCCGAAACAGCAGGAGACCTTCAATGGCCCGTATTAGTGTTGAACGTGCCCATGGCCTGGGCAAGCAGGCAGCCCGTGAAAAGGCCGACAAACTGGCGCAGAAACTCGCCGATCAATATGGCCTGGAGCCGCAGTGGGCAGGCGATACCCTGAACCTCAAGCGCTCGGGCGTCAAAGGCGCGGTGCATGTGGGTGAAGAGTCGATCCGCATCGACGTGGAACTGGGGATGTTGATGTCGGCCATGAGCGGCACCATCAAGTCGGAAATCGAAAAGGCTCTGGACAAGGCTCTGGTCTGAACCGGCTCCTACATGAATTCATGACAGTCGTTAGGGTGCCGATTCTAATTTTTCTCTCTAGGTTGTGCCTCAGGTCCTCTTTCCGAGGGCAGTTCCTCAAACCTTCTGCGCGTGAGGTGCACCATGGCCAAAGTAATTCTGAAGAAAAAAGTTGATGCCCAATCGACTGCTCTGAGTGAAGTCAAATCCTATGCCCGCAAGATCTGGCTGGCAGGCCTGGGGGCCTACGCCAAAGTCGGTCAGGAAGGCAGCGAGTACTTCCAGGAGTTGATCAAGGCTGGTCAATCCGTTGAAAAGAAAGGCAAAAAAGTTGTCACTGAACAACTTGAAGCAGCCAACAGTCAGATAGATGGCGTTAAAGGGGATGTCAGCACTCTTAAAGGCAAAGTCGAAGTGCAACTGGACAAGGTCGAGAAGGCTTTTGACACGCGCGTCGCCAGTGCCTTGAATCGTATCGGCATTCCGTCTAAACATGACGTTGAGACACTCTCTGCTAAGCTCGATGAGCTGACGGCGTTGCTCGAACGTGTCGCGCGTAAACATTAAGGAGAACGGGATGGCTGGTAAAAAGAATACTGAAAAAGAAGGCAGCTCGTGGATCGGGAAAGTCGAAGAGTACTCCCGTAAAATTTGGCTTGCTGGTTTAGGCGTGTACTCGAAAATCGACTCTGACGGCAGCAAGCTTTTCGAGACATTGGTCAAAGATGGTGAGAAAGCCGAGAAACTGACTAAGAGCGTAGTCGGCAAGAAAGTTGATGCGGCCAAAGATTCCGCAACTTCGGCCAAGTCGCGTATCAGCGACGTCAAGGATCGCGCCCTGGGTAAGTGGGATGAACTGGAAGGCGCTTTCGACAAGCGCTTGAACAGCGCCATCTCGCGTCTGGGCGTGCCTAGCCGCAACGAAGTCAAGGCCCTGCACGACAAGGTCGATACCCTGACCAAGCAGATTGAAAAACTCACAGGTGCCAAGGTTGCGCCGGTTGCAGCCAAAACTGCAGCTGCCAAGCCTGCTGCAAAACCCGCAGCCAAGCCTCTGGCCAAGCCTGCCGCTAAGCCTGTCGCCAAGGCCGCCGCTAAACCCGCAGCCAAGCCGGCCGCGAAAACCGCAGCCGCCAAACCAGCGGCCAAACCGGCTGCCAAGCCTGTAGCGGCCAAGCCCGCTGCCAAGCCAGCAGCCAAGCCCGCGGCGAAAACCGCAGCGGCCAAGCCAGCGGCCAAACCGGCCGCCAAGCCTGCAGTGGCGAAAAAGCCTGTGGCCAAGAAGCCTGTGGCTGCCAAGCCAGCGGCCAAACCAGCAGCCAAGCCCGCTGTTGCGGCCAAGCCTGCAGCCCCGGCTCCGGCCAGCTCGGCGAACTCCGCCGCAGCCCCGAGCCCGGCTGCAACCCCGACTGCCGCGCCAGCTCCAGCGACGCCAAGCAGCCAGTCCTGATCGCATCAGGAATAAAAAACGCCCGGCCTGGGAAGGCCGGGCGTTTTTTATTGAGGCGTTCTAGCCCTGCTCATCCAGGTAGCGCAGCGCCATCTGTTCGGTGGCCATCTTTGCCGGCGGCAGCAGGTGTGGCGCCACCAGCATCATGATCTGGTAGACCACCAGCCGAACTTCGCCTTCGCGATCGAGAATCCGCTGGTAATCCAGAGAGAACAGCAGGGTCATGGTGATCTGTTCCACCAGCTGCCCCAGGGCCTGGGTGCCGCTGACCAGTTGCCCCTGAGCCTTGAGCCGGGCCAGCAACGAGGCCAGGGTGCGTTTCAAGGCATTGAGCAGGTTGCGAATGCCCTTGGCCAGTTTTGGCAGGCGCCCGGCCAGGTTGGACAGGTCCTGAAATAGAAAGCGGTAGTGGGCCAGGCGCTCGACGATCAGGTGCAGGAACAGCCAGTAGTCTTCCGCCGCCAGCTGGACGTCGGACGGTGGGTCCAGCAATGGCGTCAGTTCGTTCTGAAAGCGCTCGAACAGGCCGAGCACCAGCGGCTCCTTGCCATGGAAGTGGTAGTAGAGGTTGCCGGGGCTGATCCCCATTTCATTGGCCACCTCCATGGTGGAGACATTGGGCTCGCCCTTTTGATTGAACAGTTGCAGGGCACATTCGAGTATCCGGTCGCGGGTCTTCATCCTGACTTCTTGTCGGTCCATTGAAGGGGCACGGCTCCGGCGTGGAACCGTGGTGCAAAGTGTCTTCAGCGCACGCGCACGTAGGTGCCGGGCGCAGCCTCCATCGGCGGATAGTTCTGGTTGCCCAGGGTGGTGAGGGTTTCCCGCTGCGCCCCCGAACGCTCCTGGACCCAGGTCAGCCACTGGCTCCACCAGCTGCCGTCCACATGCTCGGCATCGTAGTACCAGGCCCGCGGGTCGCTGCTGAGCTTGCGGTTCTCCACGTAATTGGCCTTGGGATTGCTCGGCGGGTTGAGGATGCTCTGCACGTGGCCGCTGTTGGACAGCACGAAGCGCCGTTCGCCGCCCAGCAGCAGGGTCGAGCGGTAGACCGCGTCCCAGGGCGTGATGTGGTCGTTGATCCCGGCCACGCTGAAGCTGTCCACCGTGACCTTCTGCAAGTCGATCGGCGTGCCGCAGACTTCCAGCCCGCCGACATGGCTCAGGGGGTTGTGCTTGAAGAAGTCCAGCAGATCGCCGTGCAGCGCGGCCGGCAACCGGGTGCTGTCGTTGTTCCAGTAGAGAATGTCGAAGACCGGCGGCTCCTTGCCCAGCAGGTAGTTGTTGACCCAGTAGTTCCAGATCAGGTCGTTGGGGCGCATCCAGGCGAACACCTTGGCCATGTCGCGACCGTCCAGTACCCCTTGCTGATAGGAGCGACGCTTGGCCGCTTCGAGGGTCTTCTCGTCGGCGAACAGCGTTGCCGGGCTGTCCATCTGGCTGTCCAGCAGGCTCACCATGTAGGTCGCGCTGGATACCCGGCGCAGCTGGCGCTTGGCCTGCAGATGGCCTTGCAGGGCGGCGATGGTCAGCCCTCCGGCACAGGCTCCCACCAGGTTGACTTCGCGACTGCCGGTAATCGCCCGGGTGACGTTCAGCGCTTCTTCGGCCGCCTCGACGTAGGTCGACAGGCCCCACTCGCGGTGCCGCACATCCGGGTTGCGCCAGCTGACCATGAACACCTGCAGGCCGTTTTTCAGCGCGTACTGGACGAAGCTGTTGGTCGGGCTCAGGTCGAAAATGTAGTACTTGTTGATTTGTGGCGGCACGATCAGCAGCGGCTTGGCGTACTGTTTTTCGCTCATGGGGCTGTACTGGATCAGCTCCAGCAATTCATTGCGAAACACCACTGAGCCCGGGGTGACCGCCAGGTTCTTGCCCACCTCGAAGGCGTGCTTGGTCACCTGGCTGGGCAACCCGTTGTTGTGCAGCAGGTCATCCAGCAGGTTGCCGATGCCCCGCACCACGCTGTTGCCCCCGGTGTTGAAGATCTCCTTGAGAGCCAGGGGGTTGAGCAGGGTATTGGAAGGCGCAACGGCATCATTGAGCAGGGAAAAGGCAAAGTGTGCCCGCGCCCGGTCGTCCTCGCTCATGCCACTGTCGTCGATCCAGTGGCGCACCTGCTTCTGCCAGCTCAGGTAGGCCTGCAGGCCGCGCCGGTAGAAGGGGTTGAGGCTCCAGGCCGGGTCGGCGAAGCGGTTGTCCTTGGGGTTGGTCTTGTGCAGGGTTTCCCCCAGCAGCACACGCCCCAGCTGGCCGCCCAGGGCCAGGGTATGCCGGGCACTGTGCAACGGATTGCGCAGGCTGTGGGCCGCCAGGCTGCGCAAGGTGGAGAACAGGTCCCGGCCGCGCAGGCCGGTGATCGCGCTCTGCGCATTGATATACGCGGCGGGTGACGGCAATGAGCCCGTCGCAGGTTTGTCTTGCATGAGTCAACACTCCTTCGTCAAACCACTAACAAGCAGACCAATCCAAGACAGACAACATAGTCGGTCCTGGCCCTTCTTGCGCGCGACGATCCTGTCGACAGGTATCTTTTACTTGGTAGGGCGCACAGGTTCGGGATGCGGGTGCATCACCGCCCTTTGGCGTTCTTCCTGGAGGAACTTCATGATGATCGGGGCGACGGCCTCGGCCCGGGTGATCAGGAACAGGTGGCCATCATCGATGATGTGCAACTGGGCATTGGGTATGCGCCAGGCCAGCATGCGCATGTTGATCAGGGGAATCAGCGGGTCGTCATCGCCGGCCAGCACCAGGGTCGGCTGATGGATCTTGTGCAGCCAGTGAATGCTGGTCCAGCCCAGGCCCGCGAACAGCTGCCAGTAGTAGCCGAGCTTGCCGGCCGAGCGCACCTTGGCTGCGTGTTCCGCTGCCAGGCTCGGGTCGCGGCGGAAGGAGCCGCCATAGATCAGCGGCGCGATGCGCATCACATGGGAGGGCTGCACGTAGCGCCGTGGGCTGGCCATCATCCACAGCACCTTGGGTTTGCCCGGGACCATGAACGCCCCGGCCGCGGTGGCGGCCAGCACCAGCTTCTTGCAGCGCTCGGGGTAGTCGTAGGCGAACTGCTGGGCCAGCGCGCCGCCCCAGGACACACCCACTGCATTGACCTGGCCGTAGTCCAGGTAGTCGAGCATCCGCGCGGTCAGCTTGGCCAGCCCGGGAAAGCGGTAGGGCCGGCTCGGCGTGGAGGAGCCGCCGACACCGGGGACATCGAAGGCGATCACCTCGAGGTCCGGATCCAGGGCCTGGACAAAGGGAAACACCAGCTCCAGGTTGGCGCCGATGCCGTTGAAGATCAGCAGCGGCGTCAAGTGCGGCTTGCCTGGGCGTACCGCGGTGCGGATGGTCTGGCCATCCAGGTCGACGGTGCGGAATATGAATGAGTGTGGCATGCCGTAGCCCTGTGAATTAAACCGTCGCAGCCGCCATCCCGGGCGTCCTGCGGATTTCCTGAGGCCGAGCCTCTTGTCAAGAATAGGGCTTGGCGGAGCCTCCTGGCGCCGCCGTGTCGATGGCCGGGGCTCAGCGCTCGTGGACGTAGGTCCCGGGCGCCGCCTCGGCGGCTGCGTACTTCTTGTTACCCAGGCTGGTGGGCGCCGGCTTCAGGTCACCTGAGCGTTCCGCCTGCCAGGCCTGCCAATGCAGCCACCAGGAATCGGTGTGCTTGATCGAGTTTTCCTGCCACTGGTCGGGGCAGGCCGGAATGTCGGTGCTGGTCATGTAGCGCGCCTTGGGGTTGCCAGGCGGGTTGAGGATGCTCTGGATATGGCCGCTGCTGGAGAGCACGAACTCGACGTTGCCGCCAAACAGCTGCGCCGACTTGTAGCAGGACTTCCACGGGGTGATGTGGTCGTTGGTGCCGGCCAGGGAGAAGATATCGGCGGTCACCTGCTTGAGGTCGATCGGCGTGCCGCACACTTCCAGTGCATTGGCGCGCACCAGCGGGTTGTTCTTGAACATTTCGATCAGGTCGCCGTGGAAGGCGGCGGGCAGGCGGGTGGTGTCGTTGTTCCAGAACAGGATGTCGAACACCGGCGGCTCGTTGCCCAGCAGGTAGTTGTTGACCCAGTAGTTCCAGATCAGGTCGTTGGGGCGCATCCAGGCGAACACCTTGGCCATGTCGCGGCCTTCCAGGACTCCGGCCTGATAGGAGTGGCGCTTGGCCGCTTCCAGGGTCTGCTCGTCGACGAACAGCGCTACCTGGGTGTCCAGGGTGGTGTCGAGTACGCTGACCAGCAGGGTCAGGGCGTTGACCTTCTTCTGCCCCAGCGCCGCGTAGTGGCCCAGCAGCGCGGTGCAGGTGATGCCGCCGGAGCAGGCACCGAGCATGTTCACGTCCTTGCTGCCGGTGATCGCGGTCACTACATCGACCGCTTCTTTCAGGGCTTCGATGTAGGTGGACAGGCCCCATTCGCGCTGGGCCTTGGTGGGGTTGCGCCAGCTGACGATAAAGGTCTGCACGTTGTTGCGCAGGCAGAAGCGCGCCAGGCTCTTGTCCGGGCTGAGGTCGAAGACATAGAACTTGTTGATCTGCGGTGGCACCACCAGCAGCGGGCGCTCATGCACCTGCTCGGTGATCGGCCGGTACTGGATCAGCTCCAGCACGTCATTGCGAAACACCACCGCGCCTTCACTGGTGCCCAGGTTCTTGCCCACTTCGAAGGCGTCCATGTTGACCTGGCTGGGCATGCCGCCGTTGTGCACCAGGTCCTTGGCCAGATGGGACAGACCGTCCAGCAGGCTCTTGCCGCCGGTTTCGAAGAAGCGCTTTACCGCTGCGGGGTTGGCCGCGCTGTTGGTCGGGGCCATGGCTTCGGTCATCAGGTTGATCACGAAGTGGCCGCGGCTGATGTCCTGCTCGGACAGGCTGCTGTCGTCGATCCAGTCGTGGAGTTCCTTGCGCCACGCCAGGTAGGTTTGCAGGTAGCGTCTGTACAACGGGTTCTGGCTCCACGCGGGGTCGTTGAAGCGACGGTCGTCGCTCTCCGGCTGCAGGGTGGATTTGCCGAACATCACGTTCTTAAGTTCGATGCCGAAATGGGCGACGTGCTTGACGCTGTGGATGGGTTGTTTGATGGCCTGGGCAAGCACCATTCGAGCGGAAGTAAGCAGGTCCTTTCTACGCAAGCCAATGACCGGATTGAGCCCCAGGGTGTTTTCCGAGGCTTGGCGTTTCAGGTCATCGTTATTCTTGTTACTCATCTACGACGCTCCATTGTCCTGAGACGAGTACCGGACCTGCTGTGCAGTCACACAGCACGATGCCAGGTACTACTGCTCGGGTGACCGTTGATTGCGCACCGCTGCTTTTTTGTTCCTAAAGCTCTGCAGGGAACTTGCCAGCTCCATTGGTTACCCGAGTTTAATTTTTTCCGCAAGCAGGCCATTCATTGGCCATACAGCCAAGCATTCAAACAGATGAAATTAGAAAATGCCCTCTAAACCATCGGAGCCTTGAGCTAGAGCATCAGCTTGACGATGGACTCGTTCGGATCGCGGGATTTTCCGGCAGCCTTGAGCTCCGCCAGATAGTCGTTCCACAGCTCGTCCTGGCGCAGCGCCAGTTGGTAGAGGTAGTCCCAGGTGAACAATCCGCTGTCATGACCGTCGTCGAAGGTCAATTTCAGTGCGTACTGGCCCGCCGGTTCAACCTTGGTCAGGCCGACGCCGAGCTTGCCGAATTGCAGGATGGGTTTGCCGTGGCCCTGGACCTCGGCGGAGGGGGAATGCACCCGCAGGAGTTCTGCAGGCAGGTGATAGACCTCGTCCGGCCCGTAAGTCAGGGTCAGGGTTTTCGAGGCTTTGTGCAGGTTGATACCGGTGGGAAGTTTGCTCATGACCTGTAGTCCTTCCGGCAGGAGCCGGCTTGCCGGCGATCGGGGGAGGCCCTATCGCTGGCAAGCCAGTCCCTGCATGGGTGGCGAAGGTTTACAGGATATAACGGGAAAGGTCTTCGTTCTGCGCCAATTCGCCCAGGTGGCTGTTGACGTAGGCGGCGTCGATGCGGATCGGCTCTTCGCTGTGGGCGCTGGCCAGGTCACCGGCACTGAACGACACCTCTTCCAGCAGGCGCTCGAGCAGGGTGTGCAGGCGACGGGCACCGATGTTCTCGGTCTTCTCGTTGACCTGCCAGGCGATTTCCGCCAGGCGCTTGATGCCTTCGGGCAGGAACTCGATGTTCAGGCCTTCGGTCTTCAGCAGCTCGCGATATTGCTCGGTCAGCGAAGCGTGCGGCTCGCTGAGGATGCGCTCGAAGTCTTCCGGCGACAGCGCCTTGAGTTCCACGCGGATCGGCAGACGGCCTTGCAGCTCCGGTACCAGGTCGCTGGGCTTGCTCAGGTGGAAGGCACCGGAGGCAATGAACAGGATGTGGTCGGTCTTGACCATGCCCAGCTTGGTGTTGACGGTGCAGCCTTCGATCAGCGGCAGCAGGTCACGCTGCACGCCCTCGCGGGAGACGTCCACACCGCCGGCGTTGCCGCGCTTGGCCACCTTGTCGATCTCGTCGATGAACACGATGCCGTGCTGCTCGACGGCTTCCAGGGCCTTGGCCTTGAGTTCTTCGTCGTTGACCAGGCGGCTGGCTTCTTCGTCGCGTACCAGTTTCAGCGCTTCCTTGACCTTGAGCTTGCGGTTCTTGCGCTTGCCCTTGCCCATGTTGGCGAACAGGCTCTGCAGCTGGTTGGTCATTTCTTCCATGCCCGGTGGCGCGGAAATGTCGACGCCTGCAGCTTCCGCCACTTCGATCTCGATTTCCTTGTCATCCAGCTGGCCTTCGCGCAGGCGCTTGCGGAACAGCTGGCGGGTATTGGAGTCCTGGGCCGGAGCCGCGTCGTCGCTGTTGAAACCGGTGCGTGCCTGGGGCAGCAGGGCATCGAGGATGCGTTCTTCGGCGGCGTCTTCGGCGCGATGGCGAACCCGGATCATTTCCTGTTCGCGGAACATCTTGATCGCCGCGTCGGCCAGGTCGCGGATGATGGATTCAACGTCGCGGCCCACATAGCCGACTTCGGTGAACTTGGTGGCCTCGACCTTGATGAAGGGCGCATTGGCCAGCTTGGCCAGGCGGCGGGCGATCTCGGTCTTGCCGACGCCGGTCGGGCCGATCATCAGGATGTTCTTGGGGGTCACTTCAACGCGCAGCTCGGCCGGCAGTTGCATGCGGCGCCAGCGGTTGCGCAGGGCGATAGCGACGGCGCGCTTGGCATCGTCCTGGCCGATGATATGGCGATTGAGTTCGTGGACGATTTCGCGGGGTGTCATGGACATAGTAGTTGGCGGTCCTCAAGCAAGAATGAATGCCGTGGCGCAAGCGCCGCAACAGGCTTATTCCGCGAGATCCTGCTCCTCGATGGTTTGAGTGTGGTTGGTGAATACACAGATGTCGCCGGCGATGCCGAGTGCGGTCTCGACGATTTCACGGGCCGACAGGTCGGTCTTTTTCAGCAGGGCGCTGGCAGCGGCCTGGGCGTAGGCGCCACCGGAACCCATGGCGATCAGCCCGTCCTCGGGTTCAACCACGTCGCCATTGCCGGTGATGATCAAGGACGCATCCTTGTTGGCCACGGCCAGCATGGCTTCCAGGCGGCTCAGGGAGCGATCGGTGCGCCATTCCTTGGCCAGCTCTACGGCGGCACGGACCAGATGGCCCTGGTGTTTCTCCAGTTGGCCTTCAAAGCGCTCGAACAGGGTGAAGGCGTCGGCGGTGGCCCCGGCAAAGCCGGCGATGACCTGGCCGTGATAGAGGCGGCGGACTTTTTTCGCGTTGCCTTTCATCACGGTGTTGCCGAGAGAAACCTGGCCGTCGCCGCCCATGACGACTTTGCCGTGGCGGCGGACTGAAACGATGGTGGTCAAGGGGGGAGTCTCCACACAGCGGGGCGAAAGTGCCCTGATGGAAACTCATATGGGGGTGGTCGGGCGTTTTTCAACCGGAGGCTGCAGCGAGGGACCGGCGGTCATTGTTGCATGCTGCAAGCGCTTCGCGGGCAGGCCCGCTCCTACGGGGGGCCATGTAGGAGTGGGCTTGCCCGCGATCAATCGCGTAGCGGTCGGCTTAGCGGCTCTGGCGCTGTTGTAACAGCAGGTTGCTGAAGCCGGCGCCGGCCAGTTGTTTCTGCGCCACGGTCAGCTGTTCGCGGTTGCTGAACGGGCCTACCAATACCCGGTACCAGGTTTCATCCTTCACCGTGCCGGATTCCACCGAGACCGACTGGCCCAGCAGGATGATCTGCGCCCGGACCTTGTCGGCATCGGCTTCCTTGCGGAACGAACCGGCCTGGAGGAAGAACTTGGTCACCGGCGCCGCCTTGGCCACGGGTGGCGCTGGTGGCGGGGTGATCCCGGCCAGGGCTGCCTGGGCACGGGCGGTGTCGATCTTGGCCGCTTCCGCCGGGGTTACCGGGGTGGTCGGCACCGGCGGCACCTGTGGCGTCGGCAGGGTTTTTTCCGGCACCGCTTCCGGCGGCACGATGACCTCCGATTCCGGCAGCAGGGTGTAGAAGTCGTATTTCGGCTTCACCGGTTGCTGGGGGCTCGGCGGGGTCTTGTTGGCCTCGGCGATCTTGGTGGCTTTCTGCTGTTCGATCTTCTCGCGCTTGACGCTGTCACCGCCCTTGCCGGGCTCGAGCTTCATCAGGAACACGATGAAGGCACCGATGGTCAGGCCGATGGCCAGCCACAACCAGCCCGGAATCGGCTTCTTGGCCGGGGCCTGGTAACGGCTGGCGCCACGCTTGGGTGCAGGTTTTTTCTTGGCAGCCAACTTACATTTGCTCCAGGACTTTGAGGCCCAGCAGTTCCAGACCTTGCTTGAGGGTGCGCCGGGTCAGCTCGGTGAGGCGCAGACGGCTGTGCATCTGGGTCGGCGTCTCGGCTGCCAGGATCGGGCAGTTTTCATAGAAGCTGGAGAACAGCCCGGCCACGTCGTACAGGTAGGTGCAGAGGATGTGTGGCGTGCCCTTCTCGGCGACGTTGTTGAGAATCTCGCCGAACTGCGCCAGCTTGGCCGCCAGCTCCAGTTCCTGGGCCGCGTGCAGTTCGATCTGCCCGCCGACTTCGCTGAAGTCCTTGCCCAGCTTGCGGAACACACCGGCGGCGCGGGTGTAGGCGTACAGCAGGTACGGCGCGGTGTTGCCTTCGAAGTTGAGCATCAGGTCGAAGTTGAAGCTGTAGTCGCTGGTGCGGTGCTTGGACAGGTCGGCGTACTTCACCGAGTCGATGCCCACCACCTTGGCGATGCTGCGCAGGTCGGCTTCCGGCAGTTGCGGGTTCTTTTCCTTCACCAGGGCGTAGGCACGTTCTTCGGCTTCGGTCAGCAGGTCGATGAGCTTCACGGTGCCGCCGTCGCGGGTCTTGAACGGACGGCCGTCGGCGCCGTTCATGGTGCCGAAGCCCATGTGCTCCATTTCCATCGGATGGGTCACGAAACCGGCCTTGCGGGCCACGGCGAACACTTGCTGGAAGTGCAGGGCCTGGCGCTGGTCGACGAAGTACAGGGCGCGATCGGCCTTGAGCTTGCCGCTGCGGTAGCGCACGGCCGCCAGGTCGGTGGTGGCGTACAGGTAGCCGCCGTCAGCCTTGACGATGATCACCGGCAGCGGCTCGCCTTCGGCGTTCTTGAACTCGTCGAGGAACACGCACTGGGCGCCGTTGCTCTCCACCAGCAGGCCCTGGGCCTTGAGGTCGTTGACCACGTTGATCAGGTCGTCGTTGTAGGCGCTCTCGCCCATCACGTCGGCCATGGTCAGCTTGACGTTGAGCAGCTCGTAGATCTTCTGGCAGTGGGACAGGGAGATGTCCTTGAACTTGGTCCACAGCTCCAGGCAGTCCGGGTCGCCGGCCTGCAGCTTGACCACCAGGCCGCGGGCGCGGTCGGCGAAGGCTTCGGACTCGTCGAAGCGCTGCTTGGCGGCGCGGTAGAAGTTCTCCAGGTCCGACAGCTCGTCACTGGTGATGGGGTTTTCTTCCAAGTAGGCCATCAGCATGCCGAACTGGGTGCCCCAGTCGCCCACGTGGTTCTGGCGGATCACGGTGTCGCCGAGGAACTCCAGGACCCGGGCCACGCCGTCGCCAATGATGGTGGAGCGCAGGTGGCCAACGTGCATTTCCTTGGCCAGGTTGGGCGCCGACATGTCGATCACGGTGCGCTGCGCCGGGCCGGCCTTGCGTACGCCCAGGTGGGCGTCGCCAAGAGCGGCGTCCAGGCGCGCGGCCAGGGCCTGGGTGTTCTGGAAGAAGTTGATGAAGCCGGGGCCGGCGATTTCCGCCTTGCTCAGGTCTTCATGGGCCGGCAGGGCGGCGATGATTTTCTCCGCCAGGTCGCGCGGCTTCATGCCGGCCGGCTTGGCCAGCATCATGGCGATGTTGCTGGCGAAGTCGCCGTGGGTCTTGTCGCGGGTGTTTTCGACCTGGATCGCCGGCGTCAGGCCTTCTGGCAACACACCTTCGGTGACGAGTTGGGTGATGGCTTGCTGGATGAGCTGGCGAATGGTGTCTTTCATGGTCTTCTCTTTCGACCGCTGGTGCGGCGGCGCTTCGGTGCGCAGGTGGAAAAACTGGGCATTATCCGTTGCTGGAACGGGCTTGCCAACTATAGAGGACTGCTTGGGGATCGATGGCGGCATTCGATTGCCTTCGCCGGCAAGCCGGCTCTTGCAGGTTTGATGCTGCCCATTGTAGGAGCGGGCTTGCCCGCGAAAGCACGACCTCGATCAATACAGATCCACGGGATCCACATCCAGCGACCAGCGGACCTGCCGCCCGCTGGGCATCTGTTCCAGCACCAGCAGCCAACTGCTGAGCAAACGATGCAAGGGCGCTCTGGCATTGGCCTGCAGCAGCAATTGCGCGCGATAACGTCCGGCGCGCCGCTCCATCGGAGCCGGCACCGGGCCCAATAGTTCGATGCCCCCCAGGTTCTGTTCCGCCAGCAGGCGCTCGGCCTCGCTGCAGGCTTCATCGAGGAACCCCTCGGCCTGGCCCGGTTTGTGGGCTTCGGCCCGCAGCAGCGCCAGGTGGGCGAAAGGTGGCAGGCCGGCGGCGCGGCGCTCGCTCAGGGCCTGTTCGGCGAAGGCGAAGTAGCCCTGCTCGGTCAACTGCACCAGCAACGGGTGGTCGGCGAGGTGGGTCTGGATGATCACCTTGCCCGGCTCTTCGGCCCGGCCGGCCCGCCCGGCGACCTGGACAATCAGTTGCGCCATGCGCTCGCTGGCGCGGAAGTCGCCGGAGAACAGGCCGCCATCGGCATCGAGGATCGACACCAGGGTCACCCGGGGAAAGTGATGACCCTTGGCCAGCATCTGGGTGCCCACGAGGATGCACGGCTGGCCTTTCTGGATAGTGGCGAACAGCTGGTTCATCGCATCCTTGCGCGAGGTGCTGTCGCGGTCCACCCGCAGCACCGGGTAGTCGGGAAACAAGATGCCCAGGCGCTCTTCCGCCCGCTCGGTGCCGGCGCCCACGGGGCGCAGGTCGACCTTGCCGCATTGCGGGCAATGGCGCGGAACCCGCTCCACATGGCCGCAGTGGTGGCAGCGCAGCTCGCCGGAACGCTGGTGCACGGTCATGCGTGCATCGCAGCGCTGGCATTCGGACATCCAGCCGCAGTCGTGGCAGAGCAGGGTCGGGGCGAAGCCGCGGCGGTTGAGGAACACCAGGACCTGCTGGCCGGCGGCCAGGGTCTGGCCGATGGCTTGCTGCATGGGGCCGGAAATGCCGCTGTCCAGCGGGCGGCTCTTCACGTCCAGGCGCAGGAAACGCGGCTGCTTGGCGCCGCCGGCCCGCTCGTTCAGGCGCAGCAGGCCGTAGCGGCCGGTGTAGGCGTTGTGCAGGCTTTCCAGGGACGGCGTGGCCGAGCCCAGGACGATGGGAATGTTTTCCTGGCGCGCACGCACCAGAGCCAGGTCGCGGGCGTGGTAACGCAGGCCTTCCTGCTGTTTATAGGACCCGTCGTGCTCCTCGTCGATGATGATCAGGCCAGGGTTCTTCATCGGCGTGAACAGGGCCGAGCGGGTGCCGATGATGATGTCGGCCTCGCCGTCCCGGGCAGCCAGCCAGGCGTCCAGGCGTTCGCGGTCATTGACCGCCGAGTGCAGCAGGGCGATGCGGGCGTTGAAGCGTTGCTCGAAGCGCGCCAGGGTCTGCGGGCCGAGGTTGATCTCCGGAATCAGCACCAGGGCCTGCTTGCCGGCTTCCAGGGTTTCGCGGATCAGTTGCAGGTAGACCTCGGTCTTGCCGCTCCCGGTGACCCCGGCCAGGAGAAACGCGTGATAGCTGTCGAACCCGGCGCGGATGGCTTCATAGGCGGCGCGCTGCTCGCTGTTGAGCGGCAGTTCGGGCTGGGCCAGCCAGTGTTCGTGGCGC
Organism: Pseudomonas sp. BIGb0176; assembly: GCF_024810175.1. Classification (NCBI taxonomy): domain Bacteria; kingdom Pseudomonadati; phylum Pseudomonadota; class Gammaproteobacteria; order Pseudomonadales; family Pseudomonadaceae; genus Pseudomonas; species Pseudomonas sp. BIGb0176. Next base: position 21,873 of record NZ_JANUEC010000005.1, on the reverse strand, counting down.
ACGCCCGGCGCGTGCTTGCGCACCTCCACCTGCACCAGGTCCTTGGCCCGCAGCAGGTCGAGGCTGTCCTTGCTCAGCATCAACTTGCTCAGCAGGGTATGTGGCACGCCGTGTGGGTGCTGGGCCAGGGTTGCCAGGGCTTCGCGCTGGCGTGGGGCGCGAGCGATGCGCGGGTCGTCGAGCCGGGCCCCGGGGGCTATCGACCAGAAACGCTCCTGGCGGGCCTCGGCCAGCTCGCCCTGGCGCAACAGCACTGGCAATGCCCAGCTCAGGGTGTCTCCCAGGCTGTGCTGGTAGTACTGGGCGGTCCACAGGCACAGCTTGAACAGGGCCGGCGGTAGCGGAGGCGTGGGATCCAGCAGGGCCAGGGCCGGCTTGAGTTTTTCCGCCGGGACCTCGCTGTGATCCGCCACCTCCACCAGGATGCCGATCATTTCCCGGCGGCCGAATGGCACCCGCAGGCGCATGCCGGGGTGCAACTGGGCACGCAGCACCCCGGCCGGAGCACGGTAGTCGAACAGGCGGCGCAGAGGCGAGGGCAGGGCGAGGCGCAGGATGGCGTCGGGCACGCGGGACAATCTCGTTGAGCAGAGGGTAAATAGGCCCCGGAGCCTAACAGAGCAGCGGTGGAGTGTCCTGTATAAGCGTGCGTGGCCCCTGTACCTGCGGGGTCTGTCCGGGCATGGAGCCGGTTTTTCAGTTCAGGGGGTGGCAAAGCCTGGGCTGTCAAGGTTGCACCGGCTTTTTCTGATGGGCTGCACTCAGGATCGCTTGCGCGTTTGACGCGGTCTGGTAGAATTCGCGCCCTAATTCGTGCGGTATTCAACAATAGTGTTGGGTGGCGGCACGCTAGCCTGAGGAATACACCATGAAAGCCGATATCCATCCAGTATACGAAGCCATTACCGCTACCTGCAGCTGCGGTAACGTCATCGAAACTCGCTCCACCCTGGCCAAGCCTCTGAGCCTGGACGTGTGCAACGAGTGCCACCCGTTCTACACCGGCAAGCAAAAGACTCTGGACGTTGGCGGTCGTGTCGACAAGTTCAAGTCGCGCTTCGGTGCTTTCGGCGCAACGAAGAAGGCCTGAGGCTGATCGTTCTGGAAAGCCGATACCGACTTTCCTCGCTGATGAAAAAGGCGTCCCTAGTGGGCGCCTTTTTTGTGGGCGCGATTTGGCTGACAGCGGCCGAGGCGTTTTGCCCGGCGCCCAAGGGGCTGTTGCCGGCAACGGTGCTCCGGGTGGTGGACGGCGACACCCTGCACCTCAAGGATGGCCGCAGGTTGCGCATGATCGGCCTCAATGCCCCGGAGCTGGCGGGCAAGGGGCGCCCTGCCGAGCCCTTCGCCGAGGCGGCGCGGCAGCGCCTGCGACAACTGGTGGCACAGAGTGGTGGGCGGGTCGGCCTGCTGCCGGGGCGTGAAAGGCAGGATCGCTACGGTCGTGTCCTGGCCCATGTCTATGGCGTCACTGGTATCAACTTCGAAGCCCGGTTGATCGCGGAAGGCTTGGCCTATCGGATTGCCGTGCTGCCAAACGTCGCCCTGGCGAGCTGCCAGAAGGCTGCCGAGAACCATGCGCGCCGAGCCGGGCTGGGGCTTTGGCGACGTTCACCTGTACTCAAGGCGCAGCAGATCCATCGCGCGGGCTTTGCCCTGTTCGAAGGGCGAGTGAGCAGGGTGCAGCGCAATCGCGGTGGTCTTTGGATCACATTGCAGGGGCAGGTTGTATTGCGCATTGCACCCAATGTCCTGCGGCGCTTCGATCGTCGGCTGCTCAGTCGCCTTTCGGGGCGCCGGATCGAGGCTCGCGGCTGGGTTGTCGATCGCTCGCGTCAGCCTGGCCGGCAATCTGCACATCCACGCTGGATGTTGTCCGTGACTGACCCTTCCATGCTCGGACTTATCTGATAAAGAAAAATTGTAGACATTTTTTTAATGGATTGTGAACAGTTGAAAGCCTTGTACCCCGCGGCTCTTGGCCCAAAGTCGTACGCTAGGGGCCTTGACAGGGGTGACTGGGCAGTCTTGTGGGGACTATGCGACACGAGTATCCTCGGCGGTCCGTCTGTCCAACAGCAAAAAGCGGAATGCCCACATGTCTGATTTGAAAACTGCCGCTCTCGAATACCATGCCAATCCTCGTCCAGGAAAGCTGAGTGTCGAGCTCACCAAGGCCACTGCTACCGCTCGTGATCTGGCGTTGGCCTACAGCCCCGGCGTAGCCGAGCCGGTACGCGAAATCGCTCGCGATCCGGAACTGGCCTACAAGTACACCGGCAAAGGCAACCTGGTTGCCGTCATTTCCGATGGCACCGCGATTCTCGGCCTGGGTAACCTCGGCCCACTGGCCTCCAAGCCAGTGATGGAAGGCAAGGGCGTGCTGTTCAAGCGTTTCGCCGGCATCGATGTATTCGACATCGAAGTCGACTCCGAAAGCCCGCAGGCTTTCATCGACACCGTCAAGCGCATTTCCATCACCTTCGGTGGCATCAACCTGGAAGACATCAAGGCACCCGAGTGCTTTGAGATCGAGCGCGCTCTGATCGAGCAGTGCGACATTCCGGTGTTCCACGATGACCAGCACGGCACCGCGATCGTTACCGCCGCCGGCATGATCAACGCCCTGGAAATCGCTGGCAAAACCCTGGCCGACGCCAAGATCGTCTGCCTGGGTGCCGGTGCTGCCGCCATCTCCTGCATGAAGTTGCTGGTGAGCATGGGTGCACAGATCGAAAACATCTTCATGGTCGACCGTACCGGCGTGATCCACTCCGGCCGCGATGACCTGAACCAGTACAAGGCGGTGTTCGCCCACGCCACTGACAAGCGCACCCTGGCCGACGCCCTGCAAGGCGCCGACGTGTTCGTCGGTCTGTCCGGCCCGAACCTGCTGAGTGCTGAAGGCCTGAAATCCATGGCGCCGAACCCGATCGTGTTCGCCTGCTCCAACCCTGATCCGGAAATCGCCCCGGAACTGGCGCACGCCACCCGCGACGACGTGATCATGGCTACCGGCCGTTCGGACTACCCGAACCAGGTGAACAACGTCCTGGGCTTCCCGTTCATCTTCCGTGGTGCCCTGGACGTACGCGCCAAGCGCATCAACGAAGAAATGAAGATCGCCGCGGCCAACGCCCTGCGTGACCTGGCCAAGCTGCCGGTTCCTCAGGAAGTGTGCGACGCCTACGGTGGCATCAAGCTGGAATTCGGCCGTGAGTACATCATTCCCAAGCCAATGGATGCCCGCCTGATCACCGTGATCTCCGATGCCGTGGCCAAGGCCGCCATCGAGACCGGCGTGGCTACCCTGCCGTACCCGAAGAACTACCCGCTCAAGAGCGTGGATGATGTGTTCAACGGTTAAGCGTTCGTAGCGTCATGCAAAAAGCCCCGGCTCGCGAGAGCCGGGGCTTTTTTGTGGGCGCTTGCCCGCTGTAGGAGCGGGCAAGCCGGCGAAGGTTGCCGCGTTCGCGGCTCCCCTGGCGCTAGAACAGATCGATCGGCGCCGCTTCGTCCGCCGGCAGCGGGCTGCCTGGTACGGCGCCATTGCCCAGTTCATTGACCGAGGGCGGAGTGTCTTCGCTCTTGAACAGTTCGAAGTAGGCATTGGGCGTGCCGGGTGTGGCGGCGCGGCCGCTGACCGGGTCTACCCGCAGGCTGAGAATGCCTTCCGGCTCTGGCTGGGTGTGTGGCGGCTTGTCCTTGAGGGCGGCGCCCATGAAGCTCATCCAGATCGGCAGTGCCACGGTGCCGCCGTATTCGCGGCGCCCGAGGCTTTCCGGCTGGTCGAAACCGGTCCATACGGTGGTCACGTAGTCGGCGTTGTAGCCGGAGAACCAGGCATCCTTGGACTCGTTGGTGGTACCGGTCTTGCCCGCCAGGTCGGTACGGCCCAAGGCCAGTGCGCGGCGTCCGGTACCCAGCTTGATCACGTCCTGGAGCATGCTGTTGAGGATGTAGGTGGTACGGCCATCGATGATCCGCTCGGCAACCGCCGGGGCTTGCGTCGCTGCCGGAGCTGAGGTTTCACCGGCCACGTTGTTGATCGTGAAGTTGTGCTCAGGGGCGGCGATGCCGCTGGTGGCCGTATTGCCGGTGGGGGCGCTTGGCGGGTTGGCGCTGAACAGCAGCTCGCCGTTGCGGCTTTCGATCTTGTCGATGATGTACGGGGTGATCTTGTAGCCGCCGTTGGCAAAGGTGCTCCAGCCGGTGGCGATTTCCATCGGCGTCAGGGTTGCGGTACCCAGGGCCAGGGACAGGTTGCGCGGCAGGTCCTGCTTGTTGAAGCCGAACTTGCTGATGTAGTCGATGGTGCGGTCCACGCCCATGCTCTGCAGCAGGCGGATCGACACCAGGTTGCGCGACTTGTACAGCGCCTCGCGCATGCGGATCGGGCCGAGGAAGGTGTTGGTGTCGTTCTTCGGGCGCCAGACCTTGTCCAGGTATTCGTCGACGAACACGATAGGTGCGTCGTTCACCAGGCTGGCCGGGGTGTAGCCGTTATCCAGGGCGGCGCTATAGATGAACGGCTTGAAGCTGGAGCCGGGCTGGCGCTTGGCCTGCATCGCACGGTTGTAGTTGCTCTGCTCGAAGGCGAAGCCGCCCACCAGGGCGCGGATCGCACCGTTCTGCGGGTCCAGCGTCACCAGGGCGCCCTGGGCGACCGGGATCTGGCTGAACTTCAGCGAGTTGTCCGCCTGGCGCTGCACGCGGATCAGGTCGCCGACCTGGGCCACGTCCGCCGGTTGGCGCGGGACCGGGCCCATGCTGTTGGTATTGAGGAACGGCCGGGCCCATTTCATGCTGTCCCAGGCCACATGTTCTTCGCCGTTGCGGGTCAGCACCTGGAGGCCATTCTTCTCTACCAGGGTGACGATCGCCGGTTCCAGGCCGCTGATGGTCCGCTGCTTGGTCAGTTCGCTGGCCCAGGCCGCCTGGGTCTTGCCTGGCAGGCGCGATTCCGGGCCGCGATAGCCGTGGCGCTGGTCGTAGGTCATCAGGCCTTCATGGACCGCGGTGTTGGCCATTTCCTGCAGATCGCTGGGCACCGTGGTGGTGACCCGAAAACCTTCGGTGTAGGCATCGCTGCCATAGCGGCCGACCATTTCGGCCCGGGCCATCTCGGCGATGTACGGGGCGTTCACTTCCGGAGTCGGTACGTGATAGCTGGCGTTCAACGGTTCGTTGATTGCCTCGGTATAGGCCGCTTCGGTGATCTTGCCGAGCTTGTACATGCGCCCCAGGATCCAGTCGCGACGTTCCTTGCTGCGTGCCGGGTTGGCCAGGGGGTTGAAGCGCGAAGGCGCCTTGGGCAGGCCGGCGATCATCGCCATCTGCGCCAGGCTCACGTCACGGATGGACTTGCCGTAATACACCTGGGCCGCTGCCTCGATCCCGTAGGCACGGTTGCCCAGGTAGATCTTGTTGACGTACAGCTCGAGGATCTCGTCCTTGGTCAGCTGCCGTTCGATCTGCAGAGCCAGGAGGATCTCGGTGGTCTTGCGCGAGAAGCTGCGCTCGCTGGTCAGGAAGAAGTTCTTCGCCACTTGCATGGTGATGGTACTGCCGCCGGACTGGATGTGTCCGCTCTTGACCAGCTGGGTTGCGGCACGCATCAGGCTGCTGGGGTCAACCCCGTAATGGTTAGCGAAGTTGTCGTCTTCAGCACTTAGTAACGCATTGATGAAGTTGGGCGGAATGTCGGCGAAACGTATGGGAGTACGGCGCATTTCACCGAATTCAGCGATCAGTTTGCCGTCGCTGCTGTACACCCGCAGGGGAATCTGCAACTGGATGCTTCTCAGGGCCTCAACCGACGGCAAGCCGGGACTAAGATAGAGAAACGCACCGGAGAGGGCGAGGAGGAGCCCGCAGAACACCGCGACGATGGACCACCCGAAAAACTTCAGCAGACGAATCAAGGCTTTTGGATTTCCAGAGAAAGGAATGAATTAGGCGTCAGGGCATTCACGGACATCAGGGGCCGGCCCACGCAGCAGGTAAAAGCGGAAAAAAACGCTGGGCATTATAAGCATTTTCCGCCGAGAGCGTCATTTGCCCGTCTGTCAAGACGTGACCATTGAACGCAATGCGGCTTAAGCAGTCCGTAAGTCACGGATAGTCATAGGGAATTGGTCGTGCTTGGACTCTTCAGCAAAAAGCCGAGTTCCCTTATGGGGATCGATATCAATGCGACATCGGTCACGCTTCTGGCCCTGGGGCGCCAGGGGCAGGGGTACCGGGTCGAGGCCTACGCCAGGGAGCCCCTGGCGCCCAATACTGTGCTTGACCAGCACATTGCCGACCCCGAGGCCCTGGGCGCGGCCCTGTCCCGCGCCTGGCTCAAGACGGGCAGCCGGCTCAAGGGGGTGGCGGTAGCGGTGGCCGGCGAAGCGGTGATCAGCAAACTGATCGAGATGCCGGCGGGCCTGCACACCGACGAACTGGAGCAGCAGGTCCGGCTGGAAGCCGGCCAGTACATTCCCTATCCCCTGGAAGACGTGGCCCTGGATTTTGAAGTGCAGGGGCCGGTGCCCGGTAATCCGCAGCGGGTTCAGGTGCTGCTGGTAGCCTGTCGCAACGAGCGGGTAGAAGCCCTGGAAACGGTATTGGGCCTGGCCGGCCTGACAGCCCGGGTGGTGGATACCCAGCCCCTGGCTCTGGAGCGCTGCCTGTTGCTGCTGGCGGCGCACCTGCCGCTGGCGACTCCTGGCGCCGTGGCGTTGCTGGATATAGGCCCGGCCCTCAGCCGTTTCAGCGTCCTGCACGGCCAGCGAGTGATCTATAGCCGTGAGCAGCTTTTCGGTAGCGGGCTGCTGATGGAAGCGCTCCAGCGTCGATACGGGCTGACACTGGAGCAGGCATTGCTGGCGCAGAGCCAGGGCCGTTTGCCACAGGGCTGCGCCGAAGAGTTGCTGCAACCCTTCGAGCAGGAAGTGCTGCAACAGGTCAGCCGTTCCCTGCAGCAGTTCGCCACCTCGCCTCAGCAACAGCCCCTGGTGCAACTGCTGCTGGCCGGAGACGGTAGCGGGCTGGCCGGCCTGGAGCGGCGGGTGGAGGGCGAGACAGGCATCGATACGTCGCTGGCCAATCCTTTCCGGGCCATGCCGATGGGGCCTCGAGTCGACCCCCAGGTACTGAATGAACAGGCGCCGAACCTGCTCCTGGCCTGTGGCCTGGCCCTGCGAGGGTTCGACTGATGGCGCGGATCAACCTGTTGCCCTGGCGCGAGGCCTCGCGCGAACTGAGGCGTCGGCGTTTCCTGCAGATGCTGGCGATGATGGTCGTGCTCGGGGCTGGGGTCATTCTGTTGGCCGACGCCTATATAAGCCGGGTGATCGAGCGCCAGCATTTGCGCAACCAGTATCTGGGCCAGGCGACGGCACGCCTGAATGAGCAGATCGCCAGCATCCAGGGGCTCAAGGCGCAACGACAGCAGTTGCTCGAACGCATGGGCATCATCGAAGAGCTGCAGGGCAACCGCTCCAACAGTGTGCGGATTTTTCAGCAGTTGGCCCGCAGCCTGCCTGATGGCGTGTACTTCACCGAGGTGGATCTGCAGGGGCAGAACCTTGGAATCAGCGGTGCTGCCGAGTCAAACAACAGGGTGTCCGACCTGATGCGCAATCTGCAGGCTGCCGAGGGTTTTGCTGCCCCCAGCCTGACCGAGGTGAAGAACGCGGTGGACGCCCAGCAAGGGCTGAACAACCTGTTCCGGCTGAATGTCGGGCAGACGTCCGGGCCAACCGGGGAGCTTCGGCAATGACCCCTCGACAATGGCTGGCAGAGTTGCGGCGTATCGATCTGCGGGAGCTGGAGCTGGCCAACCTGGGCTCCTGGCCCGGGCCGGCCAGGAGTCTGGTGGCGGCCCTGCTTCTGCTGCTGGTTCTGCTAGTGGGCTACGGCTTTTACCTGAGCCCGCACCTGGAGCAACTGGAGCGCCAGCGCCAGGAGGAAGCTCGTCTCAGGCAGGAGTTTGCCGGCAAGGCGCGCCAGGGAGCCAATTTGCCGCGCTACCAGGAGCAGTTGGCCGTCATACGCAACAGCTTCGACCTGCTGTTGCGTCAGTTGCCCAGCGACACCGAGGTCCCCGGCCTGCTGGAGGACATCAGTCGCGTGGGGCTGGGCAGTGGCCTGGCCTTCGAGGAAATCAGGCTGCAACCGGAGGTGGCCAGGCAGTTCTACGTCGAGTTGCCGATCCAGATTACTGTCACCGGGGCCTATCACGACCTGGCGAGCTTCGTCAGTGGCGTCGCCGGCCTGCCGCGCATCGTCACCTTGCATGATTTTCGCATTCAGCCTGTGGCGGCGGGCAATCCGGCGCTGTTGCGCATGAGCATCGAGGCGCGCACCTACAGGTACGACGCTCCGGAGCCGCACTCATGAGGCGCCTGCGCTGGGCGGTGCTTGGCTGCCTTTGTGCCGGGCTGTGGGGGTGTGGTGGCGCCGATGACGACTTTGCCGACCTGGACGCCTACATGAACCAGATGCGCCTGCAAGCGCCCGGGCCGATTGAACCAATCCCGGTAATCCGGTCTTACCCCTCGTTCACCTATGACGCCAGCGCATTGCGTAGTCCGTTCCAGCCGCCGCAAAGGCTTGACCTGGCGGCCCGTCGGCAAGGGGCCAGTGCGGTCCGGCCCGACCCGCAGCGAGCCCGGCAATACCTGGAGGGGTTCGATATCGAGCAGTTGCAAATGGTCGGGACCCTGTCCAACGCCTCCGGGAGCTTTGCCCTGTTGCGCGGCGCAGGTGGCATCCACCGCTTGCAGGTGGGCGACTACCTGGGGCGCAACGAAGGCCGGGTTGTGACCATCAGCGAATCGCAGATCGAGGTGGTGGAAATTGTTCCCGATGGAGCGGGAGCCTGGCTGGAGCGGCCGCGAACACTGGCGCTGAGAAAACACTCTTAAGTGGAATATGGAAAATGAACAGGACTGTTTCAGCCCTCGGTGTAGCGCTATGGATAGCGCTGCTGGCACCGCTGGTCGGCGCCGCCGAGCCCAAGCCCGCTGCTCCGGGGACGGCAGCTCGGGCGCCTGCAAAGCCGCAGGCAGTGGCCGGGTCGATACGCGGCGTGGATTTTCAGCGCGGCGAGGAGGGCGAAGGCAATGTGCTGATCGACCTGTCCGACCCGCGCATCGCTGTCGATGTCCAGCGGCGCGAGGGCCGGATCGTCCTCGATTTTGCCCGTACCCAATTGCCCGAGGCGCTGCGGGTTCGCCTGGACGTCAAGGATTTCGCCACCCCGGTGCAGTACATCACTGCGGATACGGCTGCCGGGCGTACCACCGTCACCCTGGAGCCCAAGGGCGCCTTCGACTATTCCACCTTCCAGACCGACAACCGCCTGACGGTCAGTTTCCGCCCCCTGGCCGAGACCAGCAGCAGGGCGGCTGCGGCCCGACCTGCCTACAAGGGGGAAAAGCTCTCGCTGAACTTTCAGGACATCGAGGTGCGCTCGGTGCTGCAACTGATCGCCGATTTCACGGGCCTCAACCTGGTGGCCAGCGACACGGTGCAGGGCGGCATCACCCTGCGCCTGCAGAACGTGCCCTGGGATCAGGCCCTGGATCTGGTGCTACGGACCAAAGGCCTTGATTCGCGCAAGATCGGCAATGTGCTGCTGGTGGCTCCGGCGGATGAGATTGCCGCCCGGGAGCGTCAGGAGCTGGAGTCACAGAAGCAGCTGGAGGACCTGGCGCCGTTGCGTCGGGAGCTGCTGCAGGTCAACTACGCCAAGGCAGCGGACATCGCCAAGCTGTTCCAGTCGGTGACCCGCGCCGAGGAAAAAGCCGATGAGCGTGGCTCGATCACCGTGGACGAACGCACCAACAGCATCATTGCCTACCAGAGCCAGGAGCGCCTCGACGAACTTCGGCGCATCGTCGCCCAGCTGGATGTTCCGGTGCGCCAGGTGATGATCGAAGCGCGCATCGTCGAGGCCAACGTTGACTACGACAAGAGCCTGGGCGTGCGCTGGGGCGGCTCGGTGCAGAACCAGGGCAACTGGAGCGCCAGCGGGGTGCAGAACGCTGCCAGCGGTTCCAGCAGCATCGGCGCTCCGGGCAGCGGCGGCAGCAACTCGCCCTTTGTCGATCTGGGGGCTAGCGCCCATACCTCGGGCATCGGTATCGCCTACATCACCGACAACGTGCTGCTGGACCTGGAGTTGACCGCCATGGAGAAGACCGGCAACGGCGAGATCGTTTCCCAGCCCAAGGTGGTCACCTCCGACAAGGAAACCGCAAAGATCCTCAAGGGCACCGAGATCCCCTACCAGGAAGCCAGCTCCAGCGGCGCTACCTCGGTGTCCTTCAAGGAGGCGTCGCTGTCGCTTGAAGTGACGCCGCAGATCACCCCGGACAACCGCATCATCATGGAGGTCAAGGTCACCAAGGATGAGCCGGACTACCTGAACAAGGTCCAGGATGTACCGCCGATCAAGAAGAACGAGGTCAATGCCAAGGTCCTGGTCAACGACGGGGCGACCATCGTCATCGGCGGGGTTTTCTCGAATACCCAGAGCAAGGTTGTAGATAAAGTGCCATTTCTTGGCGATGTGCCGTATCTTGGCCGCCTTTTCCGGCGTGACGTGGTGTCGGAGAAAAAATCCGAGCTGCTGGTATTTCTCACTCCGCGTATCATGAACAACCAGGCGATTGCTGTGAGTCGTTGATTCTGTGCGAAATTTGATTCTTGTTGGGCCGATGGGGGCTGGAAAAAGCACCATCGGTCGCTTACTGGCCAAAGAGCTGCGCCTGCCATTCAAAGATTCCGATAAGGAAATTGAACTGCGTACAGGCGCGAATATCCCGTGGATCTTCGATAAGGAAGGCGAACCGGGCTTTCGTGATCGCGAACAGGCGATGATCGCCGAGCTCTGTGGCACTGACGGCGTGGTCCTGGCCACTGGCGGTGGTGCAGTGATGCGCGAGGCCAATCGTCGGGCGCTGCACGCTGGCGGACGAGTGGTCTATCTGCACGCCTCGGTCGAGCAACAGGTGGGGCGCACCGCCCGGGACCGCAATCGTCCCCTGCTGCGCACCGCCGATCCGGCCAAGACCCTGCGCGACCTGCTGGAAATCCGCGACCCGCTTTATCGGGAAATCGCCGATCTGGTGGTGGAAACCGATGAGCGGCCGCCACGAATGGTGGTGCTGGACATACTGGAGCGCCTGCAGCAGCTGCCACCCCGTTAATGCGTCGAGCGAAATGCGCTATTCTCGGCGTCGCGCCAGACCGCCAAGGTGTGGCGCAGAGCTATCGGGCTGCGTCAGAAGACCAGGCGAGGCCCATCGTCAATGCAGGGCACAATGCCTGCTTCCATCTTCACTGTGGGGACACATGCAGACACTTAAGGTCGATCTAGGCGAGCGCAGCTACCCGATTCACATTGGTGAAGGTCTGTTGGACCAGCCCGAGCTGCTGGTGCCGCATATCGCCGGGCGGCAAGTGGCGATCATTTCCAATGAGACCGTCGCGCCGCTTTACCTTGAGCGTCTGACCCGCAGCCTGGGGCAGTTCTCGGTGATCTCGGTGGTCCTGCCCGATGGCGAGGCCTACAAGAACTGGGAAACCCTGCAGTTGATCTTCGATGGCCTGCTCACTGCGCGCCACGATAGACGCACTACCATCATCGCCCTCGGTGGCGGCGTGATCGGTGATATGGCCGGCTTTGCCGCGGCCTGCTACCAGCGGGGCGTGGATTTCATCCAGATTCCTACCACCCTCCTGTCCCAGGTGGACTCTTCGGTGGGTGGCAAGACCGGTATCAACCACCCGCTGGGCAAGAACATGGTCGGCGCCTTCTACCAGCCGAACGTGGTGCTGATCGATACCACCAGCCTTAACACCCTGCCCAGCCGCGAGCTGTCGGCAGGTCTGGCGGAGGTGATCAAGTACGGCCTGATCTGCGACGAGCCCTTCCTCACCTGGCTGGAAGAGAACGTCGACCGCCTGCGGGCCCTGGACCAGCAGGCCCTGACTTACGCCATCGAGCGCTCCTGTGCGGCCAAGGCCGCGGTAGTGGGTGCCGACGAACGTGAATCGGGAGTGCGGGCCACCCTCAACCTGGGGCATACCTTCGGCCACGCCATCGAAACCCACATGGGGTACGGTGTGTGGCTGCACGGTGAGGCGGTGGCTGCTGGCACCGTAATGGCCCTGGAAATGTCCGCGCGCCTGGGCTGGATCACCAGCCAGGAGCGTGACCGCGGTATTCGCCTGTTCCAGCGCGCGGGCTTGCCGGTCATCCCGCCAGAGGAAATGAGCGAAGCGGATTTTCTCGAACACATGGCAATTGACAAGAAAGTGATCGACGGTCGTTTGCGTCTGGTGCTGTTGCGCCGCATGGGCGAAGCCGTAGTGACCGACGATTATCCGAAAGAGGTTTTACAGGCCACGCTGGGAGCGGACTACCGCGCCCTGGCTCAGCTTAAAGGTTAATAAGATCCCGATGACTAGTTTGCACGCCGACGAGGCTTTCCTCGGCCATTACCAGTTGAGCCACGATCCTTTCGCTCCCCGGGTCCCTGGCTTCAAGTTCTTTCCTGCCCAGCGCAAGCCCGTGCTGGGGCAACTGCATCACCTGGCCCGCTACAGCCAGTTGCTGCTGGTGGTCACCGGGCCTCAGGGCAGCGGCAAGACCCTGCTGCGCCAGGCGCTGGTAGCCAGTACCAACAAGCAATCGGTGCAGAGCGTGGTGGTGTCGGCCCGCGGCGCCGGCGACGCTGCCGGCGTGCTGCGCCAGGTGGCCCAGGCGCTGAACGTGGCCGAGGCTGAAATCGGCGCGATCCTCGCCCAGGTAGTGCAGCTGGCCCTGACCGGTCAGGAAGTCTATCTGCTGGTGGATGACGCCGAGCAGCTCGACGAGTCCGCCCTCGAGGCCCTGCTGGCCCTGGCGGCCGGCGCACCGGAAGGTCGTCCCCATGTGTTCCTGTTCGGCGAGTCGTCGCTGATCGCCGCACTGGACCAGCTCAATACCGAGGAAGAGCGCTTCCACGTCATCGAGTTGCAGCCTTATACCGAAGAGGAAACCCGCGAATATCTGGCCCAGCGGCTTGAAGGTGCGGGGCAGGGCATCGAACTTTTCTCCGCAGATCAGATCAGTGATATTCACGAAGGCTCCGATGGCTGGCCGGGCAACATCAACCAGGTCGCCAGGGATGCAATGATCGAAGCAATGATCGCCAGCCGCTCTGCGGTCAAGCGTCCAAGTATGGGGTTCAACATGCCAAAGAAACACGTATTGGCCATCTCCGCTGTCGTGGTGGTGGCCGTGGCCGCGGCCTGGTTGATGCCGGGCCGCAGCAAGGCTCCAACCACCGGCGCTCCGGCCAATGAGCAAGCGCAACTGCCTTTGGGGCAAACACCGACACCCAATGCCAATGGCAGCCCGTCAGTAGAGTTCGCCGGTTCGTCACAGCCAATGCCGCTGCCGTTGGTCGGCCAGTCGCAGCCCGTGATGCGCGGTCCTCTGGCCGAAGCCGCAGGGGGTATCAGTGAGGGTGACGACGGGGTACCGGTTGAAGGCTCCAGCGCCGTTCCACCGACCGTGACCACCACCGCGCCGCCTGCTGGGGCTACGGCTGGCCCGACGCCGACTCCGGCAGCGCGTCCAACCCCGGCACCGACCCAGGTGGCCACGGCCAAGCCTGCGCCTGCCGCCAAGCCGGCAGAGAAACCAGTGGCAGCCAAGCCTGCTCCGGCCAAGCCGGCCGAGAAGCCGGTCACCGTGGCCAAGGCCGCCGGTGGCAGCTGGTACGCTGGCCAGGCGCCAGGCAACTACGTGGTGCAGATCCTCGGCACCAGCTCGGAAGCCACCGCGCAGAACTTCGTCAAGGAACAGGGCGGCGAATACCGCTACTTCAAGAAAGTCCTCAACGGCAAGCCGCTGTATGTGATCACCTACGGCAACTTCGCAAGCCGCGATGCAGCGGTCAGCGCCATCAAATCCTTGCCAGCGAAGGTTCAGGCTGGTAAACCTTGGCCTCGCACTGTCGCTAGCGTTCAACAAGAACTGGCAACAACTCGCTGAAGATTCGGCGGCCTTACCCAGGCCGCCTCTCCCGGCAACCTCAAATTTCCGCATCGGCATGCTGCCTTACAGGCCGCGTGCCTTGTGGTGTCTGCGTCACAGTAGTTTTTGAGTCGCGGCAGTCAAAAGCAAAACTTTTTGACTAGCACAGCATATCGCTTTAAAACGTTCATAAATGCGACATGAATTTACGACAGATCGTCGCTAAATTTGTGGGGCTTTGTGTCGGTGTGTACAATGACCTCCCTTTTGCCCCCGCAAAGCTGGCGTACGTTCGGCGCGGAATGCAAGTGGTTGAATTGAAAAGAAATTTGCCTCTAAAAGAGGCAGCCTGGTGAGAAAGTGTCTATGAAAGCAGGTCTGTACCAACCAGATGAATTTAAGGATAACTGTGGTTTCGGCCTGATAGCCCATATGCAGGGCGAACCCAGTCATACCCTGTTGAAAACGGCCATTGAGGCCCTGACCTGCATGACCCACCGCGGTGGGATCAACGCGGACGGCAAGACCGGCGACGGTTGCGGTCTGCTGATGCAAAAGCCCGACCTGTTCCTGCGCGCAGTCGCCACGGAGCACTTCGGCATCGAGCTGCCCAAGCAATATGCGGTGGGCATGGTGTTCTTCAACCAGGACCCGGTGAAAGCCGAAGCCGCTCGCGAAAACATGAACCGCGAGATCCTCGCCGCCGGCCTGCAACTGGTGGGCTGGCGCAAAGTGCCGATCGATACCAGTGTGCTCGGGCGTCTGGCCCTGGAGCGCCTGCCACAGATCGAACAAGTATTCATCGGCGGCCAGGGCCTGAGCGACCAGGATTTCGCCATCAAGCTGTTCAGTTCCCGTCGCCGCTCCTCGGTGGCCAACGCCGCCGACACCGACCACTACATCTGCAGCTTTTCCCACAAGACCATCATCTATAAGGGCCTGATGATGCCGGCGGACCTCGCCGCCTTCTATCCGGACCTGGGTGACGAGCGCCTGCAAACCGCGATCTGCGTGTTCCACCAGCGTTTCTCTACCAACACCCTGCCGAAATGGCCGCTGGCCCAGCCATTCCGCTTCCTCGCCCACAACGGCGAGATCAACACCATCACCGGCAACCGCAACTGGGCCGTGGCCCGGCGCACCAAGTTCGCCAACGACCTGATCCCGGACCTGGAAGAGCTCGGCCCGCTGGTCAACCGCGTGGGTTCCGACTCCTCGAGCATGGACAACATGCTGGAGCTGATGGTCACCGGCGGCATCGACCTGTTCCGCGGCGTGCGCATGATCATTCCGCCAGCGTGGCAGAACGTCGAGACCATGGACGCCGACCTGCGCGCGTTCTACGAATACAACTCGATGCACATGGAGCCGTGGGACGGCCCGGCCGGCGTGGTCATGACCGACGGCCGCTACGCCGTCTGCCTGCTGGACCGCAACGGCCTGCGCCCGGCGCGCTGGGTCACCACCCAGAACGGCTTCATCACCCTGGCCTCGGAAATCGGCGTGTGGAACTACCAGCCCGAGGACGTGATCGCCAAGGGCCGGGTCGGCCCGGGCCAGATCTTTGCCGTGGACACCGAGACCGGGCAGATCCTCGACACCGACGCCATCGACAACCGCTTGAAGTCCCGTCATCCATACAAGCAATGGCTGCGCAAGAACGCTCTGCGCATCCAAGCCACCATGGAAGACAACGACCACGGCTCGGCCTTCTACGACGTCGACCAGCTCAAGCAGTACATGAAGATGTACCAGGTCACCTTCGAAGAGCGTGACCAGGTCCTGCGCCCGCTGGGCGAGCAGGGCTACGAAGCGGTGGGTTCGATGGGCGACGACACGCCGATGGCGGTGCTGTCCCAGCGCGTGCGTACCCCCTACGACTATTTCCGCCAGCAGTTCGCCCAGGTCACCAACCCGCCGATCGACCCGCTGCGCGAAGCCATCGTCATGTCCCTGGAGATCTGCCTCGGTGCCGAGCGCAACATCTTCCAGGAGTCGCCCGAGCACGCTTCGCGAGTGATACTCAGCTCGCCAGTGATCTCCCCGGCCAAGTGGCGTTCGCTGATGAACCTCGATCGCCCGGGCTTCGAGCGCCAGGTCATCGACCTCAACTACGACGAGAGCGTCGGTCTGGAAGCGGCGATCCGCAACGTCGCCGACCAGGCTGAAGAAGCCGCGCGCGCCGGCCGCACCCAGATCGTCCTCAGCGACCGTCATATCGCGCCGGGCAAGTTGCCGATCCACGCCTCCCTGGCCACGGGCGCGGTGCACCACCGCCTGACTGAAAAGGGCCTGCGCTGCGACTCCAACATCCTCGTGGAAACCGCCACCGCCCGCGATCCGCACCACTTCGCGGTGCTGATCGGGTTCGGCGCCTCGGCGGTCTATCCGTTCCTGGCCTACGAAGTGCTGGGCGACCTGATCCGTACCGGTGAAGTGCTGGGCGACCTCTACGAGGTGTTCAAGAACTACCGCAAGGGCATCACCAAGGGCCTGCTGAAGATCCTGTCGAAGATGGGCATCTCCACCATCGCCTCTTACCGTGGCGCGCAGCTGTTCGAAGCCATCGGCCTGTCCGAGGAGGTCTGCAACCTGAGCTTCCGTGGCGTGCCGAGCCGGATCAAGGGCGCACGTTTCGTCGACATCGAAGCCGAGCAGAAAGCCCTGGCGACCGAGGCCTGGAGCCCGCGCAAGCCGATCCAGCAAGGCGGCCTGCTGAAGTTCGTCCACGGCGGCGAATACCACGCCTACAACCCGGACGTGGTCAACACCCTGCAAGCCGCTGTGCAGCAGGGCGACTACGCCAAGTTCAAGGAATACACCGCGCTGGTGGACAACCGCCCGGTGTCGATGATCCGCGACCTGTTCCAGGTGAAGACCCTGGACACGCCGATGGACATCAGCGAAGTCGAGCCCCTGGAGTCGATCCTCAAGCGCTTCGACTCTGCCGGTATCTCCCTGGGTGCCCTGTCGCCGGAGGCTCACGAAGCCCTGGCCGAAGCCATGAACCGCCTCGGCGCGCGTTCCAACTCCGGTGAGGGCGGCGAAGACCCGGCGCGCTACGGCACCATCAAGAGCTCGAAGATCAAGCAAGTGGCCACTGGACGTTTCGGCGTGACCCCGGAATACCTGGTCAACGCCGAAGTGCTGCAGATCAAGGTGGCCCAGGGCGCCAAGCCCGGCGAGGGCGGCCAGCTGCCTGGTGGCAAGGTCAACGGCCTGATCGCCAAGCTGCGCTACGCAGTCCCCGGCGTGACCCTGATTTCGCCTCCACCGCACCACGACATCTATTCGATCGAAGACTTGTCGCAGCTGATCTTCGACCTCAAGCAGGTCAACCCTCAGGCGCTGGTGTCGGTGAAGCTGGTGGCCGAAGCCGGTGTTGGCACCATCGCTGCCGGTGTGGCCAAGGCCTATGCCGACCTGATCACCATCTCCGGCTACGACGGCGGCACCGGCGCTTCGCCGCTGACCTCCATCAAGTACGCCGGTGCGCCGTGGGAACTGGGCCTGGCGGAAACCCACCAGACCCTGCGCGGCAACGACCTGCGCGGCAAGGTCCGGGTGCAGACCGACGGCGGCCTGAAAACCGGCCTCGACGTGATCAAGGCCGCCATTCTCGGCGCCGAGAGCTTCGGCTTCGGCACCGCGCCGATGATCGCCCTGGGCTGCAAGTACCTGCGCATCTGCCACCTGAACAACTGCGCCACCGGTGTGGCGACCCAGAACGAGAAACTGCGCAAGGATCACTACATCGGCACCGTCGACATGGTGGTGAACTTCTTCACCTACGTCGCCGAGGAAACCCGTGAGTGGCTGGCCAAGCTTGGCGTGCGTTCCCTGGAGCAACTGATCGGCCGGACCGACCTGCTGGAGGTGCTGGAAGGCCAGACCGCCAAGCAGCATCACCTGGACCTGACCCCGTTGCTGGGCAGTGACCACATTCCGGCGGACAAGCCGCAGTTCTGCCAGGTGGACCGCAACCCGCCGTTCGACAAGGGCCTGCTGGCCGAGAAAATGGTCGAGATGGCCCGCTCTGCGATCAATGACAAGAGCGGCGCCGATTTCGCCCTGGATATCTGCAACTGCGACCGCTCCATCGGCGCACGGATCTCCGGCGAGATCGCCAGGCTCCACGGCAACCAGGGCATGGCCCAGGCGCCTATCACGTTCCGCTTCAAGGGCACTGCGGGGCAGAGCTTCGGCGTGTGGAACGCCGGCGGCCTGAACCTCTACCTGGAAGGCGACGCCAACGACTACGTGGGCAAAGGCATGACCGGCGGCAAGCTGGTGATCGTTCCGCCCAAGGGCAGCGTCTACAAGACCCAGGACAGCGCCATTATCGGCAACACCTGCCTGTACGGCGCCACCGGCGGCAAGCTGTTCGCCGCTGGCACCGCGGGTGAGCGTTTCGCCGTGCGCAACTCCGGTGCCCACACCGTGGTGGAAGGCACTGGCGATCACTGCTGCGAGTACATGACCGGTGGTTTCGTCTGCGTCCTGGGCAAGACCGGTTACAACTTCGGCTCAGGCATGACCGGCGGTTTCGCCTATGTGCTGGACCAGGACAACACCTTCGTTGACCGGGTCAACCACGAACTGGTGGAAATCCAACGGATCAGCGGCGAAGCGATGGAAGCCTATCGCAGCCACCTGCAGCGCGTGCTGAACGAGTACGTCGAGGAAACCGACAGCGAATGGGGCCGTAACCTCGCCGAGAACCTCGACGACTACCTGCGCCGTTTCTGGCTGGTCAAGCCCAAGGCTGCCAGCTTGAAGTCGTTGCTTTCCAGCACCCGTGCCAACCCGCAGTGATATGCGCCTGAAGAGTGTGATGAGGTTTTGATAATGGCTGAACGTCTGAATAACGACTTCCAGTTCATCGATGTCGGGCGCAAGGATCCGAAGAAGAAACTGTTGCGTCAACGCAAGAAAGAGTTCGTGGAAATCTACGAACCCTTCAAACCCCAGCAGTCGGCCGACCAGGCCCACCGCTGCCTGGGTTGCGGTAACCCATACTGTGAATGGAAGTGCCCGGTGCACAACTTCATTCCCAACTGGCTCAAGCTGGTGGCCGAGGGCAACATCCTCGCCGCCGCCGAGCTGTCGCACCAGACCAACACCCTGCCGGAAGTCTGCGGCCGGGTGTGCCCGCAGGATCGTCTGTGCGAGGGTGCCTGCACCCTCAACGACGGCTTTGGCGCGGTGACCATCGGTTCGGTGGAGAAGTACATCACCGACACCGCCTTCGCCATGGGCTGGCGCCCGGACATGTCCAAGGTCAAGCCCACCGGCAAACGCGTGGCGATCATTGGTGCGGGCCCGGCGGGCCTGGGCTGTGCCGACGTGCTGGTGCGTGGCGGCGTGACCCCGGTGGTGTTCGACAAGAACCCGGAAATCGGCGGTCTGCTGACCTTCGGTATCCCCGAGTTCAAGCTGGAAAAGACCGTGCTGAGCAATCGTCGCGAAGTCTTCAGCGGCATGGGCATCGAGTTCCGCCTGAACACCGAGGTGGGCAAGGACGTGACCATGGAGCAACTGCTCGCCGAATACGATGCGGTGTTCATGGGCATGGGCACCTACACCTACATGAAGGGCGGCTTTGCCGGTGAGGACCTGCCGGGCGTCTATGACGCGCTGGATTTCCTGATCGCCAACGTCAACCGCAACCTGGGCTTTGAAAAGTCGCCGGAAGACTTCGTCGACATGAAAGGCAAGAAGGTGGTGGTGCTGGGCGGTGGCGACACCGCGATGGACTGCAACCGCACCTCGATCCGCCAGGGCGCCAAGTCGGTGACCTGCGCCTATCGTCGTGACGAAGCCAACATGCCCGGCTCGCGCAAAGAGGTGAAGAACGCCAAGGAAGAAGGCGTGAAATTCCTCTACAACCGCCAGCCGATCGCCATCGTCGGTGAAGACCGCGTCGAAGGCGTGAAGGTGGTCGAGACCCGTCTCGGCGAGCCGGACGCCCGTGGCCGCCGCAGCCCCGAGCCGATCCCGGGTTCTGAAGAGATCATCCCGGCCGACGCCGTGGTCATCGCCTTCGGTTTCCGTCCAAGCCCGGCGCCATGGTTCGAGCAGTTCAGCATCCAGACCGACAGCCAGGGCCGTGTCGTGGCCCCGGAACAGGGCCAGTTCAAGCACCAGACCAGCAACCCGAAGATCTTTGCCGGTGGTGACATGGTGCGCGGTTCTGATCTTGTGGTGACGGCGATCTTCGAAGGGCGTAACGCCGCCGAAGGCATCCTCGACTACCTGGGCGTCTGACCCACCTTGCAGGAGCCGGCTAGCCGGCGAACAACGATAACGCGGTGCTGTTGATGCACCGCGTCGATCGCTTCGCCAGCAAGCTGGCTCCTACGGGATCTGTGCCCGTCCCGTGACAAATTGACCCCATAGACATAAAGAAACGGCTCTTGCCGTGCCTTTTGTGTCGCGCTCTGAGAAAATGCCCCCACTTTTTTTCCGGATGCCGACATGACTGCCCTGAAGAACGACCGTTTCCTTCGTGCCCTGCTCAAGCAACCCGTAGACGTCACCCCGGTGTGGATGATGCGTCAGGCTGGGCGCTACTTGCCTGAATACCGCGCCAGCCGTGCCAACGCCGGTGACTTCATGAGCCTGTGCATGAACCCGGCGTTCGCTTGCGAAGTCACTCTGCAGCCTCTGGACCGCTATCCACAGCTGGATGCGGCGATCCTCTTCTCCGACATCCTGACCATCCCCGATGCCATGGGCCAAGGCCTGTACTTTGAAACCGGCGAAGGCCCGCGCTTCAAGAAAGTGGTCAGCACCCTGGCCGACATCGAAGCCCTGCCGATCCCCGATCCGCACAAGGACCTGGGCTATGTAATGGATGCTGTCAGCACCATTCGTCGCGAACTCAACGGCCGTGTGCCGTTGATCGGTTTCTCCGGCAGCCCCTGGACCCTGGCCACCTACATGGTCGAAGGCGGCTCCTCCAAGGACTTCCGCAAGTCCAAGGCCATGCTCTACGACAACCCGCAAGCCATGCACCTGCTGCTGGACAAGCTGGCCCAGTCGGTCACCGCGTACCTGAACGGGCAGATCCGTGCCGGCGCGCAGGCGGTGCAGATCTTCGACAGCTGGGGCGGCAGCCTCTCGGCGGCGGCCTACCAGGAGTTCTCCCTGGCCTACATGCGCAAGATCGTCAGTGGCCTGATCCGCGAACACGACGGGCGCAAGGTTCCGGTGATCCTCTTCACCAAGGGCGGCGGCCTGTGGCTGGAAAGCATTGCCGATGCCGGCGCGGACAGCCTGGGCCTGGACTGGACCTGTGACATCGGCGAAGCCCGCCGCCGGGTCGGCAGCAAGGTATCGCTGCAAGGCAACATGGACCCTACCGTGCTCTACGCCAACCCGCAGGCGATCCGCAGCGAAGTTGCGCGCATCCTCGCCAGCTACGGCAAGGGCAGCGGCCACGTGTTCAACCTGGGCCACGGCATCACTCCGGAAGTGAAACCGGAGCACGCCGGAGCCTTCCTGGAAGCGGTGCACGAGTTGTCGGCGCAATACCACGAATAAGCGCCTCCCTAAAAAACGCCCGGCACCTGCCGGGCGTTTTCATTGGCGGACACTTTTTGCAGGAGCCAGCTTGCTGGCGAAAGGGCCCTCAAGACTTGCGCCTGCCTGGCGCACGCCTTCGCTGGCAAGCCAGCTCCTACAGGGGGCGGCCAGCCAGATTCGCTCGGTGTAGGAGCCAGCTTGCTGGCGAGAGGGCCCTCAAGGCCTGCACCTGCCTGGCGCACGCCTTCGCTGGCAAGCCAGCTCCTACAGGGGGCGGCCAGCCAGATTCGCTCGGTGTAGGAGCCAGCTTGCTGGCGAGAGGG